>NZ_JAOZEV010000009.1 GCF_025847275.1 Flavobacterium frigoritolerans | reverse complement strand
TTACATCTAATTTCCATTCACCAAATTTAAATTTAAATCCTACTGAAGAAGAAAGATCGGTTACAACTGAATTTAATTCTGGCTGGAATCCAAAAGGGAAAATAGAAAATACAACATTTTCAGTTTCACTTGGCAAACGTCTAAATCCATAACCTGTACCATTTCTGTGGCTTATTCCACCTGATGCATAAAACTCTATTTGATCGTTTAATGGAATTGATGTATTAAAGAAACCTTGGATGTTTTTGATTTTTGCATCTCCTATCTGGAAATTAAAATCATCGCGTTTCAATCCGTTTTGAGCTAATAAATTATCATCTATCTGGCGTGCCTGTGCCGGATCGGCAGCAAAATCATAAGCAAAATAATTATCATAAGCCGATTGATCAAAAATAATCAGGTTGTTATTTTGAGAACGATTCGTTTTCTGACGGTTATTAAATTCAGCTGTTAAATTGATAAAACCACCTTTATTTCCAATTTTAGCACCGTAATTCAGATTCAAATTTGTGGTTTTTCCATCATTTCTTGATGTTTCCCCGTAAGTTACATTGGCATCTAAACCAGCATTATCTTTTAAAACTAAATTGATAACACCTGCTATAGCATCTGATCCATATTGTGCCGCAGCTCCATCACGTAAAACTTCAATACGCTTAATTGCCGAAGCTGGAATGGCGCTTAAATCTGTTCCTACAGATCCATTTCCAACTGTATTTTGATAATTTACTAATGATGTTGTATGTCTTCTTTTTCCATTAATTAAAACTAAAACCTGATCGGGTCCTAAACCTCTTAATGAAGCAGGATCAATATGCTCAGTACCATCTGATGAGGATTGACGGCTTGAATTAAAAGAAGGAATTAAATAGGTTAAAATATCATTTGTAGTAGTCTGCGGTGTTGTGTTTCTAATTTTAGCTAGATTAACAACATCAACAGGAACAGCAGTTTCAAGTTTGCTTTTCTTCGGATTCCTACTTCCTACCACAACAATTTCGTCAAGACTATTATTCTCTAAAATAAGCTGAACATCAATAATGCGTCCTTTTACAATAACCTCTTTGGTTTGATAACCAAATAATGAAACAACAAAAGTGGGGCTAATTGCTGCTGACACTATAGTAAAATTTCCTAAAGCATCACTTGTAGCACTTACATGAGTACCTTTAATAAGAATAGTAACAAATTCTAAAGGACTTCCGTTTTCATTAGTAATAGTTCCTTTTATATCTTGACTTTGTGCAAAAAATAAAGTACTCGTTAAGGTGAGAATTGCTGTAATTAGGATTTTTAATTTTTTTTTCATTGCTGGTTATTTTAATACATTGTAAATAATTCATTTAGGTAAAATGAAAAGGGCTAGTTAAATATTCTGTTAAGATTAACAAAGTGCAAATGTAATTTTTAAAAATTAAACTTCACTTGTTAAGTAGAGTTTATATAGTTAAAAAAGATAGAATCTAATTTTAATGAAATATATTTGTGAAAATTTTTAAAAATAAAAAAATGAAATTACGATTATTACTTTTTTTGTGTGCTGTTACTTTTAATGGGTTTTCTCAAAATAATGTATTAGTTTTTCAATCTGATTTTGGTTTGAAAGATGGAGCTGTATCTGCAATGAAAGGTGTTGCAATAGGTGTTTCTACTGATTTGAAAATATTTGATGTTACGCATGAAATTCCAGCATTTAATATCTGGGAAGCAGCGTATCGTTTATCACAAACTGCTCAATATTACCCTACAGGAACAGTATTTGTTTCTGTTTGCGATCCTGGAGTTGGAACAGCCAGACACTCGGTTGTTTTACTGACTAAATCTGGACATTATTTTGTAACTCCTGATAACGGAACTTTAACTTTAGTTGCTGAACAATTAGGTATTGAGGAAATTCGTGAAATCGACGAAGTAAAAAACCGTCGTCAAAACTCAAATGAATCATATACTTTTCATGGTCGTGATGTATATGCCTATACTGGTGCGCGTTTAGCCTCAAAAACAATTACATTCGATCAGGTTGGGCCAAAATTACCTAATGAAGTGGTAAAGATTGAGTATCAAAAACCAGTTTTCGAAAAAGGAATTATCAAAGGTGGAATTCCAATTTTAGATATTCAATATGGTAATGTTTGGACTAATATCGACAAAAAAACATTTGCCAATTTAGATGTAAAAGCGGGAGATTTAGTTAAAATTCAGATTTTCAACGGAACTAAGAAAGTATATGATGGAAAACTAAAACTAGTGCATACTTTTGGAGAAGTTGAAGTTGGAACTGATGTCGTTTACTTTAATAGCCTTTTGAATTTTTCATTGGCTGTAAACCAAGGTAGTTTCTCTGAAAAACATAAAATTTATAGCGGAGCTAACTGGAGTATTTTAATCAGCAAATAGTTTAATTAATCTCTTTTAAAAAATAATATTTAACACATAGCAACATAGATTTCATGTGCAATAAAACTTTTAGAGGAAATACATTTCTTTCACATGGATAGCTATGCATCTTTTTAATATAACTGTAACGTCTTATTATGGATAAAAAAGAACTATGTTTCTATGTCTTAAAACAATTACTTTTACCAGATTGCAATTGGTCATTAAACAAAAAAGGTGTTCATTATTACAATGAACACCTTTTCTGTTTATAAAAAAACTAGTTTTTAAGTGACGCCATATCTATTACGAAACGATATTTTATATCTCCTTTTAATAGTCTTTCGTAAGCATTATTTACATCGTTTACACCAATCAATTCGATATCAGCAACGATGTTGTGCTTAGCGCAAAAGTCAAGCATTTCCTGAGTTTCTGCAATACCACCAATAAGAGAACCTGAGAAACTTCTTCTGCCAAGTATAAGGCTAAATGATGTTACAGGAAGTGGATCCATAGGAGCACCTACCAAAGTAAGCGTTCCATCTACTCTAAGTAAATTTAAATAAGCATCGATATCATGTTGAGCCGATACACAATCTAAAATAAAGTGAAGGCTTCTAGCGTGTTTCTTCATTTCTTCAGGATCGCTAGACAATACTACTTCATCTGCCCCCAAACGCTTAGCATCTTCTGTTTTAGATAATGAAGTTGTAAAAACTACTACATGAGCTCCCATTGCTTTTGCAATTTTAATTCCCATATGTCCCAATCCACCAATACCTACAATACCAACTTTTTGACCTGATCCTACTTTCCAGTGTTTTAAAGGAGAATAAGTTGTAATTCCAGCGCAAAGCAAAGGAGCAACACCTGCTAAATCTAATTTATCAGATATGTGAAGTACAAAACTTTCATCAACAACAACACTCTCTGAGTACCCACCAAAAGTTTGTCCGCCAAGGTGTTTATCAGGAGAATCAAATGTAAGCGTACTTCCTGAATCGCAAAATTGCTCTAAATCTTCTTTACAATGATCACATTCTCTACAAGAATCGACCATACAACCTACACCAGCTAAATCGCCTACTTTAAAGTTCTTAACATGATCTCCAACTTTGGTTACTCTACCCACAATTTCATGTCCCGGAACTATTGGATAAGTTGTACCGTGCCATTCATTTCTAGCCGAATGCAAATCAGAATGACAAATACCACAATACAAGATTTCAATCTCAACATCATGTGCAGTAACAGTTCTGCGTTTAATATCTAATGTTTTTAAAGGTGCATCGGCAGCTACTGTACCAAAGGCTTTTATGTTCTTTGTTTCCATTTATTTTTTTGTTTAATGTTTTTATTTGTTTAATGTTTCAAGTTTTCTTTGTTTCAGGTTTTCTTTGTTTCAAGTTTCAAGTTTCAAGTTTCAGAAAACAGCAATCAATTCTTTAAAAATAGGCCACAATATAATCTGCTAGATCTGCTAAATCTGCAAGAAAAAAAATCAAAAATTATAAAACCCTACTTCCCTACTCTTTTTCAAATCTTTAGAATGCTATAAAGCTATTGTATTCCTCATCGGTAACCTGTTCCATCCAAATCCCTATACCTCTATCAATCTCAGTAATAATTGCTATATGCGAGAATCGGCTAGTAGGAGTTGCCCCATACCAATGCTCGACATCTGGCAAGATGGTAATAACTTCACCTTTATGAACCAATCGTATAGGATTACCTCTTTCCTGAAAATAACCGACTCCCTCTGTTGCAACAAGCAATTGCAAACCAGTATTTGTATGCCAATTATTTCTCGATCCAGGCTCAAAAGCAACCTCTTTTATGGTAGTATTACGTGGCTGAATATCACTAGTGCGCTTTTTAAAAGAGACTTCACCAGTAGTATATATATTAGGAACTATTCCTTCTTCTATAATGGTTGTATAATGTGTCGACATAAATAGTTGTTTAATGTAATTTTGTTTTAATTATTTAATGAATTCACAACAAAAACCACAACATGCTTAGAACTAGTAATTTACAAAAATATTTTATCACCACAAGCAGGAGACAAAAAAATAAAAATTACTTGTTTTAGATTTGTTTTAAAATTAATGTTGGATATAAACAACACATAAATACTTTAAGACTATTTAAAGCTATTGTATTGCTCATCAGTAACTCTTTCAAGCCAATCCACAATACCATTTTGGGTATTAGTGCTTATAGCTATATGAGTAAATTCACTATCAGGAGATGCACCATGCCAATGTTTAACATCAGGTAAGATAGAAACAACATCACCTATATTAAGTAATTGAATAGGTTTCCCTTCTTCTTGATAATATCCTATTCCATGAGTAACAATAAGTATTTGACCTCCGGGATGTGTATGCCAGTTGTTTCTAGAACCTGGCTCAAAAACTACATTTCCTACAACCGTATTTAAGATTCTGTCATCAGGAACAAGCAGTTTTACCCATGCATTCCCTGTAAAATAATCTGCAGAAGCTGAATCTCCTTTTGGAAAAATAGTATTGTTTAATTCATTTTGTGCTGTTTTCATAATTGCTCTGTTTTATACATCAGTACAAACTAAATTAAAGAAGCGGTCAATATTAAAAACCTTACTATTTAGCTAATAATCTGATATGGATTAATACTAATTATTTCTGTGCAAATTTACTTTAGCAAAGACATTCTTAGATAACAATTATCAAACAAAAAATTAAGAATATGAAACAATTTATACCCTCAGGGTTTTAGGCACAGTTCCGGTTAGTCTTTTAAAGTAATTATTAAAGTAGCTTGGATATTCAAATCCTAGCGAAAATCCCACATCAGCAATACTCCAATCCGTATGTTGCAAAAGAGCTTTTGCTTCACTAATAATTCTTTCACTAATGTGAGCAGTAGTCGATTTACCCGTTATTTCTTTTACCGAACGATTAAGGTGATTTACGTGCACTGCAAGATTTTGAGCATAATCTTGTGGTGTTTTTAATTTAAGTGGCTGATCTTTAGTCTCAATAGGAAATTGTCTTTCTAAGAGCTCCATAAAAAGTGTCGTAATTCGGGAAGAAGCATTCTTATGTTTAAAGAAATTTTCTGAAGGCTGCATTTTTAATGATTCATGAATAATCAGGTTAATATAATTCCGAATCAGATCATCTTTAAAAATGTAATCAGTATCCTGTTCTGCAATCATTTTTATAAACATTGAATTTATAAATTCCTCTTGAGCAGAAGTTAACGAGAATATAGGAGTTCCTCCAATCTTAAACAAAGGCGACTCATGAAGACTATCAGAACGGTAATTAACTTTTAAAAATTCTTCGGTAAAAACACAGGCATAGCCACTATAAATTGGTGAAATAATTTCCCAAGAATATGGAATATGCGGGTTTCCAAAAAATAATATTGTGCCATCAGTTTCAATACCTCTATCGGCATAGTGAATAAGACTTTTGCTAGTATTAATACAAATCTTATAAAAATCTCTGCGATTATAGGTAGGAATAGCATTAACACCACTATTAACCTCGTACACTTTAAAACCTTTTAGTTTTAGGTCACTGGTATTAAAATCTGAAGCTTGAGAAACAATATGATTATTCATAGAGCAAAGTTAAGAAAATCAAACATAAACTTATCATCAATTAATTATGAAATTACAAAAACTAATACTATCTTAGTCGAAAACCCTTACATTTGATAATATCTATATGATAATCACTGATTCTCAAGAGTCATATTATACATAAAACTATATTTTTTTATTGAATCGAAAAAATACAACTCATTAAATGATTTTTAAACAACTACGATTAAATATTGATATTGAAGATAGTACATTTAATGAACTATACTCAACCCGTATCAAACGACTCTCTGAACGACATTGGACTCCTGTAGAAATAGCCAAAGCCGCTGCCGATTATCTTGTTGACAGACCCAATAAGAAAGTATTGGATATAGGAGCTGGAGTTGGAAAATTTTGCTTGGTAGGCGCAGCTTCCACAAGAGGAAAATTTTATGGTGTAGAACAAAGGGAATCACTTATAAAGGTCTCCAAGAAAATAGCCGAAAAACATAATGTAAAAAATGTTGAATTCATTCATTCGAATATCAATCAGATATCTTTTTCAGATTATGATGCGTTCTATTTTTATAACTCTTTTTATGAAAACATAGATATAACCTGTCCAATTGATAAAATAATACTTCCTGAAAAAGAGTTATTTCATTCTTACTCAAACTACGTAAGAGAACAATTGTCTAAAACGCCTAAAGGAACAAAACTTGTTACCTATTGGAGTACGTGGGAAGAAATTCCAGAAAGTTTTGATTTAGAAGAATCTGCTTGTAATGGAATATTGAATTTTTGGAAAAAAAAGATATAATTTTTTGATTATAATACTTCATAAAAAAAACTGCCCGAATTATTCATAGGCAGTTTAATTGCTTTTTCAAGCTGTCAAAATTTAAAAAAAACAAATAGATCTAAAGCGTTTTTTCTAACGTCTCTAGTACTTCCTTCCAATTATTCACTCTTAAATGATGTGTTTGATTTATGTTATGAAATGCTGTAAACATAATAGGTTTACCTATGCAATAATCCAAATTCTTACTGTGATCATCAATCATGTAATCTGTATTAATGATCCTTTTGCTTCCGCATAAAATAATATTTTCCCATGAGATAAAAGGAAAATGTTCTCCAAGCCATCCTATTTTTTCATGAAGTGACATAGGAAACTCTGTAGCTGCAGAAACGATAAAGATTTCAAAATTTTCTTGTAACTGACGTAAACTCTCTACCGCATCTGGCATTACAGGTAATGTTCTAAAAAAATTCTCCGAGTTTAGAATTCCTCGCAAAATAGTTCTCCCATGAAAAGCATCTTCTTCACTCAATCCCTGAATACTTTCTCTTGAAATAGCAGTTCCACATTCTTTATTATAACACTCAATCAAGCTAGCCTCTATGTCGGCAAGCACGCCATCCATATCGACAGCAATAGTCTTCTTTTTCATTGCAAATTATTTTGCCACAAATCTAAGCAAATATTGCAATATATTGCAATATTTTATTATTTTTGCAATATAAATTTGCAACACATGAAAAAAGAGGAACGTCAAAATGTAATTTTAGAATACTTATCAAAAGAGCATAGAGTAACTTTATTCGAGCTTAGCGAATATTTAAATGTATCAGAAGACACAGTAAGAAGAGATGTAAAAGAACTTTCTGATCAAGGATTATTAAAGGCAGTTCGTGGAGGCGCAGTAGCCCCATCTCCTATTCCGTTGCATTTTAGAAATAGAGAAAAACATGATTTAGAAAACAAAAAGATTATTGCCGAAAAAGCAATTTCATTTCTAAAGGATGGACAAGTGGTTTTTATTGATGGCGGAACAACATCTTTAGCATTAGTAGCCAGTTTTCCTTATGATTTAAAAATAACGGTTATAACAAATAGTTTTCCAGTAGCAGTATTAATAGAAGATTTACCCAATGTCGAATTAATATTTGCAGGAGGCAAAATGTGTAAAACATCATTTGCAACTGCTAGTATCGAAACGATAGATTTCTTCAGAAACTTTAGAGCAGATGTGTGCATTTTAGGAGTATGCAGCATACATCATGAACGCGGAATTACTGGCATTATATACGATGATTCACAAATTAAAAAGAACATGATTCAGAATTCAAATACGGTGATTGCATTAAGTTCGATTGAAAAAATTGGAACAGCCGAAGCCTATTTTGTCTGTCCTATAAAAGACATTAATATCTTGGTTACGAATACATCTCCCGACGACGAAGTCTTAAAAGCATACAAAGAAGCAGGTATAACGATAGTCTAGAATCTAAACTCATCAATAGAGACATAGATTTTTCTATTCTAAAAAAAGGCGTTTCACTTATCAAAAGAACACAGAGTAAGCCATGTGAGGGAAAAGTTTTTCATTTTGCATTCTTTTTTACTCTTAAAATCTATGTCTCTATGTGTTAAATAAAATTTTCAAACGGCTAGACATATTAGTAATAAGGAGCTAATCCAGCCATAAACTATATCTTTGCTTGCCTAAAGAAGGTAAACAAAGGATACCGTTACTGTCTGGGCTAGGCATTTACACAAAAAAACCTCTTAAGATTTTACTTTCAAGAGGTTTTAAAATTATAGTCGTTTATTTATTCTCTAAAGAATTTAACCTTTTACTTTGTTCTTCTACAACTTCTATTAATTTTTTAATATCTTTTTGTTGATCTATAGCATGCAACGTAAGTTCTTCTATTTTCTTCAATAAATTCATATTCATTTCTGCTAGCATCAAACCATTCTTTTCTATCTCTTGAGCTGAAGGTATTTCTGGTAAGTGCTTATTATGTTTAATATACTCTTCAACTTCTTGTAATGGTTTTAATTTATAACCATTTGCAAAAACATAATCTGGAACTACACCTGCACTAATAGTAACTTTCACTTCTTGAGCATGAATGTTTCCTGCAACAGTAAGTTTTGAATCTGGACTTCCAGTTCCAACTCCTATATTACCATCCATACCTCTCATATACAAAATATTATCTTTAAATCCTCTTCCTGTATGCGCTCCAAATCGTACAAAACCAGTAATACCATCAAATCCCATATTAATAGATGCAACACCTCCACTGTTTATACTTGAATTATGAACGCCATCATTCGTTATGTCTAATTTTTTCACATATAGACTTTCTGCTGAAATCCCACCTTGTACATCCAATTTATAATTAGGAGTTTTTGTACCAATACCTACGTTGCCACTTGCATCAATACGCATCTGCTCTTCGTTTTTATTAGTATTGAAAGCTATACCCCCACCAATAGTAGAACTTCCTCTAACAAAATTAATTGAACTATTCGTAATACCATAAAAGCTATGCTCAATTGAAAAAGATTTCCCGTCCACAATTGAAGTATTGTATCCCCTTACTCCTAAAAAAGTACCTTCGCCAACATCATTACCTTGCGGTAAGCGACCAAATACTGTGCCTAAAACGCCATCTTGAATATTGGCGGCAACATCTAATGCTGCCCTTGGAGAATTTGTCCCTAAACCAACATTTCCATCCATACCTCTCATATAAATGATATTATCTCTATGCCCATTTCCTGTATGAGTCCCAAATTTAACAAATCCTGTTCTTCCATCATACCCCATAATCATACTAGCAACATTTCCACTATTAAAACCAGTATTGAATTCTCCATCATTATTGATTACAAACTTTCCAGCTTCAAGTTTATACTGAGCAAAATTAATTTGGTAAACAAAAAAAACAATTATTAACAATTTTACTTTCATGACTTTTTATTATTCTGATTATTTTTATAATTATACAAGATTTAAATTATATATTTCTTACAAAACAAAACTAGTCAAATTTATTCAAAATTATTGGCAACAATTCTTACTTAAAATTATCTATAATCAAAATTCTAATTCAATCCATTTAAAATGAAAAACTTAAAACCTATCAAAACAAAAAAACCTCCTAAGATTTTACTCTCAAGAGGTTTTTAACTACAAATAACTAATTTTATTTCCAACCACCACCTAAGTCCTTATAAACATAAACTGCAGCATTAAGTTGCTCTTTTTTAGTATCTATTAATTCTAGTTTAGCTTCTAATGCATCACGTTGTGTCATCAATACTTCAAAATAATCAATTCTAGCTGACTTAAATAAGTCATTAGAAATATCAATTGATCTATTCAAAGCTGCAACTTGTTGCGATTTAAGATCATATCCTTTTTGTAGGTTATCAATTTTAGATAACTGATTGGATACTTCTAAATAAGCATTCAAAACCGTACGATCGTAATTATACAACGCTTGAAGCTGTCGTGCATTTGCACTGCTAAACTCTGCCTTTATTGCATTTCTGTTAATTAATGGCGCTGCCAAATCTCCTGCAAGCGAATAAAGCAATGACTCTGGCATAGTAAACAGATAAGTAGGTTTAAATGCCTGTACTCCTATTGCAGCAGAAATATCCAGCGAAGGATAGAATTCAGCACGAGCTACTTTTACATCAAGTTTTGCAGCCACTAATTCTAACTCCGCCTGTTTTACATCAGGACGATTTATTAGTAATTGTGATGGAATCCCAGAATTAA
The DNA here is from genome assembly GCF_025847275.1 of Flavobacterium frigoritolerans. Taxonomy (GTDB): domain Bacteria; phylum Bacteroidota; class Bacteroidia; order Flavobacteriales; family Flavobacteriaceae; genus Flavobacterium; species Flavobacterium frigoritolerans. The sequence continues at coordinate 171,944 of NZ_JAOZEV010000009.1, read as the reverse complement.
CTGATGCTGGCAACAAAGCCAAAAAGTCTGTATTATCTCTTTTGATTTCTTGTGGATAACGAGCTAGTAAAAAGTTAATTTTATTCTCTGCTTCTTTTATTTTTTGAAGAATCTCAAACTCCATACTTTTTGACGTCAAAACTTCAGCCTGAAATTTCTGAACACCTAATTCTGTTGCTCTTGCCGCTTGCTTCTGAACTTTTACAATCTCTAAAGCATTTGTTTGCAACTTAATAGTCTGTTTTACAATATCCAATTGACTATCTAAAGCCAATAATTCGTAATAAGAATCGGCAACCTCTGCAATTAAATTTGTGATTACAAAGTTCTTCCCTTCTACAGTAGCTAAATACCTGCTTACTGCAGCCTTTTTAGAATTACGCAACTTTTTCCAGATATCGACTTCCCAATTTGCATAAGCAGCTATAGTAAAATCACCTAGCGGATCGGGTGTTTCTTTACCTGGCTTAATCTCTGTGGTGGCATCACCTGCCCCTTGGCTAGTGTATCGCCCTACTTTCTCAACTCCAGCACCAGCGCGTACTCCTACAGTAGGTAAAAGCGCTCCTTTACGAACACGAATATCATTTTTAGCAATTTCGATTTCTTGCAAAGTGATGTTTAATTCCTGATTGTTTTCCAATGCAGTATCAATTAAATCTACAAGATTTTTGTCTTTAAAATAATTATTCCACTTAATGTCCGACATATTTGTCGTATCCTTATTACTTCCAAAAGACTCAGGAATTGGATTCTTTGGAGTTTCTGCTACCGTTTGTGGAGTCTTACAACTTACTACAGCAAGACATACTACCAAAACAATACTATATTTATATAATTTCAATTTATACATGATTGTTATCAATTTCTTCTGTTAATGGATTTTCTTCTTCATGTTTTACTAGTTTGTGTTTTTCAGCAATTCTACCAAATATGTAATACAATCCAGGGATCACAAATACACCACAAATAGTTCCAATAAGCATTCCTCCTGCAGCTGCAGTACCAATAGTCCTATTACCAATTTTACCTGGACCTGAAGCAAAAGCTAGCGGTAGTAATCCTGCTATAAATGCAAACGATGTCATTAAGATTGGACGGAAACGAGCCTTAGAACCTTCTAAAGCCGCTTCAAAAACTGATTTACCTGCGGCATGCCTTTGTATGGCAAACTCCACAATTAACACCGCATTTTTACCCAGTAAACCAATAAGCATTACCATAGCAACCTGAGCATAAATATTATTTTCTAATCCGGTTAACTTAAGCAAAAGGAAAGCTCCAAAAATACCTGCTGGTAAAGAAAGAATTACTGATAATGGCAAAATGAAACTTTCATATTGTGCTGCCAATACTAAATACACAAAACCTAAACAAATAAGAAAAACCCAAAGAGCCTGATTTCCTTGTGCAACTTCATCCGCAGAAATACCCGCCCAGTCGATATCATATCCTCTAGGTAATTTCTTAGCAGCAACTTCCTGAATCACTTTAATAGCTGTACCACTACTATATCCTGGAGCTGCACCACCACTAATTTCGGTAGAATTATACATATTATGTCTTGTGATTTCAGAAAGACCATATACCTTCTCTAATTTCATAAAAGCAGAAAAAGGAACCATTTCGTCATGATTATTTTTCACATAGAGCTTTAAGATATCATCTGGCTGTGCACGATATTCAGGAGCTGCCTGAACAATTACTTTATAATTAATTCCGTATTTAATAAAGCTAATTTCGTAGTTACTTCCGACAAGAGTTGACAAAGTATTCATCGCATTTTCGATAGAAATTCCTTTTTGTTGTGCCAAATCATTATCTACTTTCATCATATACTGAGGAAAACTAGCACTAAAGAAGCTAAATACATTAGATAGCTCTGGTTGCTTGTTCAATTCTTCTACAAATTCTTTATTAACAGTTTCCATTTTTTTGAAATCTCCCGAACCTGTTTTATCTAACAAACGAAGCTCAAATCCTCCTGCCGCTCCATATCCTGGTACTGCTGGCGGTTGGAAAAATTCAATATTTGCACCTGGAATATCTTTTGACTTCTCTTCTAATTCTGTCATAACCTCTTGAACAGATTGCTTTCTATCGTTCCAATCTTTAAGGTTAATCAAACAAGTTCCTGCATTAGATCCTGTACCTTCTGTCAAAATTTCATAACCTGCTAATGAAGAAACTGATTTTACTCCCTCTACTCCTTCAGCTAATTTTTGTAATTTCTCTGCTATATTATTTGTTCTTTCCAATGATGAACCGGGAGGTGTTTGAATAATAGCATAAAACATACCCTGATCTTCATTTGGAATAAATCCTGAAGGAACTGTGCTGCTAATTAACCATGTTCCTGCACAAAAACCTAAAAGCGCAATAATTGTAACAGCTCTCCTGTTTACAATTTTCTCTAATACATTTTGGTATTTGCCTTGTGCCAGATTAAACTTATTGTTAAAACCATCTATAAATCTATTTACAGGTGTTTTCTTTTTGGCTTTACCATGATTATTTTTTAACATCATCGCACAAAGTGCTGGCGTTAAAGTCAATGCAACAATCCCTGAAAGTATAATAGCTGTTGCCATTGTAATCGAAAACTGTCTGTAAAAAACACCAACTGGACCAGACATAAATGCAACTGGAATAAATACAGCAGCCATCAAAAACGTAATAGCGATAATTGCTCCAGCAATTTCATGCATTGCTTTTTTAGTTGCTTTAAGTGGCGAAAGATGCTCTTCTTCCATCTTAGCATGGACAGCTTCAATAACCACAATAGCATCATCGACGACGACTCCAATAGCCAGAACCAAAGCAAATAATGTAATTAAGTTCAATGAAATATCGAAGAATGTCATGAAAATAAAAGTTCCGATCAAAGAAACCGGTACAGCAATTGCTGGAATAATCGTAGAACGCCAATCACCTAAGAAAAGAAACACAACCAATCCTACCAAAATAAAAGCTTCAATCAGCGTGTGAATTACTTTTTCGATAGATGCATCCAAAAATTTAGAAACGTCATATGAAATTTCATAATCCATTCCCTTTGGAAATTTTTTCTTAATAGTTTCTAATTTAGCTTTTACATCTTCAATAACCTGATTTGCATTACTTCCAAACGATTGTTTCAGTACTATAGCTGCTGATGGTTTACCATTTAAATTAGAATAAATATCATACATCGAACTACCGAATTCAACTTTAGCAACATCTTTTAAGCGCAAAAGCTCTCCATTACTAGTTGATCTTACTACGATATTTTCATATTGTTCTTTGGTAGTAAAACGTCCGGAATATTTCAACACATATTCAAATGCCTGAGAACGCTTACCAGAACTTTCTCCTGTTTTACCAGGCGAAGCCTCTAAACTTTGACTTGATAATGCTTCCATTACCTCATCAGCCGATATTTTATAAGCCAGCATACGATCAGGTTTAAGCCAAATACGCATTGCATATTCACGTGTTCCTAAAATATCTCCTGATCCAATACCATTAACCCTTTTAAGTTCTGATAATACATTAATATCTGCGTAATTGTACAGAAACTTCATGTCGGTATTTTTATCCGTACTATAAAGATTCACATACATCAACATACTAGGAACTTCACGAGTAATTTTTACACCTTCTCTTACTACTAATGGTGGTAACTTATTAGTAACCGAAGCTACACGGTTCTGAACGTTAATTGCTGCTTGGTTCGGATCAGTCCCCAAGTTAAATACTACTTGAATACTTGCTTCTCCATCATTTCCAGCATCAGAGGTCATATATTTCATTCCTGGAACTCCGTTTAAAGCTCTTTCTAAAGGAATAACTACTGATTTAATCATCAATTCGCCGTTAGATCCAGGGTAATCTGCCGTAACATTTACCATTGGAGGAGAAATGGAAGGGAATTGGGTAATCGGTAAATTTAGTACCGACAATACCCCCAAAAAGACAATTATCAGCGATATCACTATCGACAACACAGGTCTTTGTATAAATTTATTAAACATTTTATATTTTTTTAATGATTAAACCAAATTAGAATTTCACAAAGTGAAATGTAGCCTGTAAACTGTAAGTACTATATTGTAAACCGTTACCGAATACTGCTACTGAATACTTAGTCTTATTCTGCTTTTAAACGTAAATTATTCAATACTGCTTTTGGAGATTGGAATTCATATTTAATTTTATCATTCTCTTTAACTTTCTGAACCCCTTCAAGTAAAATTTTATCGTTTTCAGTAAGTCCATTGCTAATCACGTATAAATCTGGAATTTCACCTGTAATAGTGATTTCTTTAGAGCTCACTTTATTGTTTTTATCAATAATGAAAACATATTTTTTATCCTGAATTTCATAAGTTGCTTTTTGCGGAATCACAATAGCATTTTTAAGAGGTACTAACATTTGAACCTGACCTGTTTCTCCATTTCGAAGCAATTTACCTGAGTTAGGAAATCTTGCTCTGAAGGCGATATTCCCTGTTTCGTTGTTAAATTCACTTTCTATTAATTCTACATTTCCCTTTTCCTTAAAAACTTGTCCATTGGCTAAAAGCAAACTAACTTTAGTCTCTGCACGATCTTTTACATCAGTTTGATATTGTAAATATTCTGGTTCAGACACGTTAAAATAGGCAAACATCTGACTGTTATCAGAAAGGCTCGTCAATAGCTCCCCTTCCTCAATAAGACTTCCTAATTTTAATGGGATACGGTCGATTGTACCATCAAATGGAGCTCTAATTTCGGTGAATGATAAATGAAGTTTTGCCAATGCAACTTCGGCTTTTGCTGCCTGAAGTTTAGACAAAGCAACTGCCTGTTCGTTTTTTGAAACAATGTCTTTGGCTACTAATGTCTTTGTATTTTGTAATTCTATTTCCGCAGATTTTTGCTCTGCTTGAGCTTTAAGTAACTCTGCTTCGTACATTTTAGGCTGAATTCTAAACAGCACTTGTCCTGCTTTTACAAATTGACCTTCATCAACATAAATGTTTTGCAAGAAACCTTTTTCTTGTGCTCGAATTTCTATGTTTCTCACAGATTTTATCTGCGAAACATACTCCTTAGTAAATGAAGTATCAATTTTTACAGGATTGGTCACTGTAAATTTTTCAGCTTCTTCTTTTTCTTCTTTTTTAGTTGTACAACTTGTAAGGTACAACAAGGCAATAACGCCCGTTAACACGACTATTCTCTTCATGGTATAAAAATGGTAATTAAGCGATTGAATGCTTGGAATGCAAGGATTCCTTTAGATGTAAAAAAAACATCAGTAACCATAGTTATGCATGAACAGTCATACAAGAAGATGTAAATTTAATATACAACCACAAGATATGCATCATTACACTTTAGGTAACCGATGTATCTTGTTTATCAGATTCTTAATACTCGTTGAGTAATATAAATAGGATTGGTTTGGCCACAAAATGGCGTGAAGATTTTGAAATTCTTTTGACAATGGTTTAAAAGTGATTGACAAGTGATTGTCAAGTACCAATTATCTAATAAGCTATAATTTCTAGCAAAAAGTTTATCCGAAATTCCATCTTTGATGTCACCACCAAGATGCTCCTCGTCGATATCTAAATATGCATCCTCAATTAATGAGTTGCCAGAATCTTGATTCGTAAATTTTACTCGGTGTTTTTTCTCTAAACTATGAGAATTAGGATTTTGATGTGTACCCGCATTAAGATATTGTCCCCCGCCTAGCAGAAGCAATCCTAAATACACAAATAACACAATCAGTTTTCTCATTTGGGGTCAAAAGTAAACAAAGTATTGAAACAAAAAAAGAAATTTCACTAGGCTTTAACAAGTAAATGCCACCGAAAACGTTTTCTTTTGATTACCAATCACTTAATTATGTAATCTAACTACAAAATTTTCATAATTATAAATAAAAAAGGGCGCTTATTGTCCATTTATATTAATATGACAAGAATCATATTTTATAAAAAAAGTTGCTCTTAACTTTGTGGTTTCAAGAAATATAATGAGAAGCCTTGCTTACATCTTTTTAATAGCCATAATTTTAAGACCGGTATTTCCAGTCTTAGATTACATTATTAATTATGATTATATAGCAACCGAACTTTGTGAGAACAAAAGTCAGCCACAACTAGATTGTAAAGGAAAATGTTATTTAAAAAAGGAATTAGGTAAAGCCTCCGAGAATGATTCTTCCCCATCAACAGAAAAAAAAATATTCCCAACAGGAATTGATTTATTGTTTATTGAAAAAATGAACTCTTTTAATTTTAACCTCGCTGTTGAATCAATACTAAAGAAGGATATTCTTCCTAGAAATCTCTATTCTTATTCTAATATTAACCTTCTGTTTCGCCCACCTGCACTACTGTATTAATTTTCGAAATCTTTATTAATTGTCTTCTCGGTCACTCAACCGACAAGTACTTTATTATCCATTCTTAATTTAATACTCATGAAAAATTTAAAATATTTATCTATTCTTCTTTTAGCAATTGCCTTTTTTTCTTGTTCTTCTGATAGTGATTCAGTTCAAGAAAATCCTATTAATGAAACTTCAGGACTTGTTAAAGTTCAAGAACTATCTAATGACAATCATACTGTTGAACTTTATACTGAAACTGGAAAGCTTATACAAGGCTATAATCAAATCTCATTAAGGATAAAAGACAAAACAACTAACAAATACATTACTAACGCTTCTCTTAACTGGACGCCAATAATGAATATGTCAACAATGAAACATTCTTGCCCTAAATCTTTAATCGAAAAGGTTTCTGGTAAACAAACGCTATACAATGGTGATATTATTTTTCAAATGGCTCAAAACACTTCTGCTTTTTGGGAATTAAAAATTAATTATATCATTAATGCTATTGATTATACTGTAACGGCACCAATAAGTGTTTCTGCTTCAGATAAACGTACCGTAAACTCTTTTACAGGAACAGATGGCGTAAAATACATCTTGGCTTACATAAACCCTAAAAATCCAAAAATAGGTCTAAACAATATGACCGTAGGTTTATATAAAATGGAAGATATGATGACGTTTACTGCAGTCGATAATTTTAAAGTAAAAATCGATCCAAGAATGCCAAGTATGGGTAATCACAGCTCGCCAAACAATACTGATTTAGTACAATCGGTATCAGGAGGTTTATATAACGGAAAGCTTTCCTTAACTATGACAGGGTATTGGAAAATTAACCTACAACTATTAAACACTTCAGACCAAATACTAAAAGGGGAAGAATTTACTCCAGAAAATCTACCAAGCAGTCTCTTTTTTGAGGTTGAATTTTAATCATTCTATTACTAACAAGAAAGAACCAAGTGATAGCGCTTGGTTCTAATTATTTATGATATTATGAAAACTATAGCAACAATTCTGTTAGCCACATTTACGAGTATTTGTTTTGCGCAGAAAGAAGAAAAAGATAGTATTTCTCCAATAGGTCTCAATGAAATTATTGTTATTGGCAAAAAAATACCAGCATATAAAAAACAACCCAAATCGCTAGCAACAGTTGAGGAATACTTACAGCAATCATCTAAAGTAAATATGGTAAGACGAGGCGGATACGCTCTTGAACCTATTATTAATAGCATGACTACTGAGCGAACTATTATAACAATTGATGGTATGCGAATTTTTGGTGCCTGTACTGATAAAATGGATCCTGTGACCTCCTACGTTGAAGTATCAAACTTATCCGAAGCTACTATTGCTTCTGGTCAGCAAGGAAGTTGTCACGGCCCTACAATTGGTGGAGCAATTGATATGAAACGAACTAATCTTATGCAAAAAGAATTAGGATGGAATGGTATTTTTAAAACAGGCTACGAAACCAATAATCAGCAAAAAATCATCGGAACATCTATAGGATATAACGATAGTTCATTTTACTTCAATACCGATTTTACTTATCGCGATGCCCAAAACTATAAAGCTGGAAATCATCAGGAAATTAATTTTTCACAATTTACAAAATACAATCTATCGGCCACAGCAGGTTATTATTTAAACAAAAAAAGTGCAATCGAAGGTGCTATAATTTATGACAAAGCTACAGATGTAGGTTATCCTGCGCTACCGATGGATGTTTCTTTGGCGAAAGCGACAATAACTTCATTGCGCTATAACTATACTCCTACTGCTACCTATTTTACCAATTGGGAAACGAAAGTATATTTTAATACCATTACCCACAGAATGGATGACACCAAAAGGCCAAGCGTACCTATTCATATGGATATGCCAGGTTGGTCAGACACCTACGGATACTATTCAAAATTGAAAGGAAAATTTAAAAAACATCACTTTATGGCAAACCTCAATGGTTTTTACAATAAATCGATTGCCGAAATGACAATGTATCCAAATAATCCCAAAGAAAATGCAATGTTTATGTACACTTGGCCCGATGTCCGAACATTGTATAATGGATTGTATTTAGAAGATGCAATACAGGTTTCACAAAATGCTAATATTAGAGTATCTACTACTATTGGAATTCATTCAAATAAAGTAGCAGATGAATTTGGTTTACAAAGTCTTCAGATATTTTATCCCGATATGAATGCATCCAAAAATAGAATATTAAAAAGTCTGTCTGGAAATTACATTTTGCATCATAATAAATTTGAATATGGTTTTGGTTTAGCCTACGGCGAAAGAGCACCATCCGTTTCTGAAGGTTATGGCTATTATTTATACAATAGCAATGATTTTTATGATTATATCGGAAATCCAAATCTAGAAAACGAAAAGTCCTTTGAAGCTAATCTCTCATTTGGATTTAAAACCGGAAAATTTACTTCAAACCTAACTTCATCCTTTTTTCATATACAGGATTATATCGTTGGGAAAATTGATAGCAACATACAACCTATGACTATTGGAGCTTCGGGAGTAAAAATATATAATGCTCTAAATTATGCCACAATTTTTAATACCGATTTGAATCTGGAATATAAATTAGCAGAAAACTGGAACTTTAAAACAATGTTTGTTTATAGCTACGGAAAAGATGATAATAACAATAATCTCCCATTTATAAGTCCGTTGCGTTATTCGGGGGATATTCAATACAAAAAAGAACAGTTTAATATAGGATTTGGTGCATCAGGAAATTTAGCGCAAACAAAATTTGCTTCTGTATATGGAGAAACTAAAACTCCCGATTATGTAATTTTTAATTTAAATACTGGATATACATTTCCTTGGAACGATAACAAGCTAAGCATTCAGGCTGGAATCGAAAATATATTTGATAAATACTATACTACATTCTCTGATTGGAATAAAATTCCGCGACAAGGAAGAAACTTTTTTGTTAATGTTGCTTATACCTTGTTTTAATAACTACGTTCTTAATTAACTTATAAATAGAACCAAAGCCCAACTCTAAAAAAAATAGAATTGGGCTTTATTGTTTTTCTTAGATTATCTTAAATTAATTCCATCCTCCACCAAGAGCACGATACAAATTCACAACAGCATGCAGTTTCTGACTTTGATCGTCAATTCCTCTTAATTGCGCATTTAGCAAGTTCTGTTCAGCTGTTAATACATCGGTGTAATTGGTCGTAGAATTATTTAATAACTCTTTATTAAAATCTACTGCTTTGAATAAAGCTTCTAATTGTTTTTTCCTTTTTTCTTCTTTTAAAGTGGCTTTATCATATTTAGACAAAGCATTCGAAACTTCTTCACTCGCTTTTAGCATCGAAAGTTCAAAATTATACAGCGCTTCTTTTTGCAAAGACAATGCTGTAGCTAATCTTGCCTTATTGATTCCTTTATTGAAGATGGGTTGTGTAAGTCCTCCAGCTATATTGCCAAAAAGCCCTCCGTTTGTAAACCAATCTTTTAACCCGAAGCTAGAAAAACCTGCTGCTCCGCTAATAGTCAAACTAGGATAAAAATAAGCTCTTGCAACATTACTTTCTTCAAATGCTGTTCTGAAATTATATTCGGCTTGTTGTACATCTGGTCTATTGGCAAGAAGTTGCATCGGAACTCCAATTTTAAGATCATAAACAAGTTTTTGTTGTTCTAGGGAACTACGTTCAATCTTAGTTGGAGATTTAGCAAGAAGTACGCATAAAGCATGTTCGGTTTCGGTTATCTTTTGTTCGATATCCGGAATAGCTAATTCAGCTTCATAAAAATTGGCTTCACTCTGCACAACTGCTACCCCATTAATAATAGAATTTTCAAAAAGAACCTTAATTGTTTCCGCATCTGTTTCTCTATTCTTAGCAGTCTTTTTAAGTACTTTTAATTGTTCATCGAGTATGAGTAACTCATAATACGCATTAGCAATATTAGCAATCAATTGCGTTTGAACGGCACGTTTAGCTGCATCTGTAGCCAATAAATTAGCAATAGCTCCTTTTTTGGCGCTTTTCAATTTTCCCCAAATATCAACTTCCCATCCAGCAGTAATTCCTAAATCATATTGCGTAGATTGGTCAAAAAGCCCAAACCCTTGCGGAAAAGCCAATCTGGATTCTTTTACCGAAACATTTCCATCTAGCGAAGGCAAAAAAGCAGCTTTTTTCAGTTTAAGATTAACTGTTGATTGGTTGATGCGTTCTACAGCAATCTTTAAATCTAGATTTGCTGCCAATCCATCTGAAATAAGTTGTTGCAAATTAGTATCTGTAAATAATTCCGACCATTTCATCGTTGCCATGTTTGTAGTGTCCTTATTCACAGGCTCACGATAAGTTACTGTCGTAGCTGGTTTTGTATAGGGTTTCGTGATTTTACACGAACTCCATATACTACTAACAAGCAGTACGATGACTATTAATTTATAATTGTATTTGTTCATTATTATATGTTTTTTGTTTTAATCAATAATTTTAACCGCAAGGTTCGCGAAGCCTATTTTAGCTGATAGTTTCAGGTAAAGTTCGCAAAGCTGGCTCAACACAAAACTCTGAACCTTTAAACATCACAAAGCTATTCCCTCTGAACCTTTGAAACTCTGCACCTTTGAACCTTTAAACCTTTAAACATCACAAAGCTATTCCCTCTGAACCTTTGCAACTCTGAACCTTTGAACCTTCCTTAATCAATTACTCTCGGCTCATGAACTGGTTCTTTGACACCTCCAATTTTCTCCTGTAAAGACTGAAAAATGATAAACAGCACCGGAATTACAAACACCCCGAATAATGTACCAATCAACATTCCGCCAACAGCAGCTGTACCAATTGATCTGTTACTTAATGCTCCTGCTCCAGTGGCAATCATCAGCGGAATTAGTCCGAAGATAAAAGCAAAAGAGGTCATTAATATTGGTCTCAATCTGGCTCTTGCACCGAATATTGCCGACTGCACAAGGCTTCTTCCGCTTAAGCGATGCAATAATGCAAACTCTACAATAAGAATTGCATTTTTTGCCAAAAGACCAATTAGCATAATCAAACTTATCTGAAGGAAAATGTTATTGTCAACCCCAAAAAGATTCGCAAATATAAATGCCCCAGCGAGTCCTATTGGTAAGGATAATAAAACCGAAAATGGTAAGATATAACTCTTGTATTGTGCACTTAACAAGAAGTAAATAAAGATTAAACAAAGTCCGAAAATTAAGGTTGTTTGGCTTCCGCTAGAAAGTTCTTCTTTGGTTAAACCAGAAAACTGATATGTATATCCTCTGTCTAATGTTTGAGCAGCTACTTCTTCGATTGCCTTTATCGCATCACCAGAACTATATCCTGCATTTGGTGCACCAGTAACTGTAGTAGAAGTAAATAAATTAAACCTATTTAGAAATTCTGGACCATACGTTTTTTTCAACGTTACAAATTCCGATATCGGAGCCATTAGCCCTTTATCTGTTCTAACAAAAATTTTATTGATGTCGCTTTCTTTTGCTCTATAATCAGGATGTGATTGTAACATCACTCGATACTGTTTTCCAAATCTATTAATATCCGAAGCATAGATTCCACCAAAATACCCTTGAAGCGTATTTAACACAGTATTTACAGATACGCCCGCATCTTTGCACTTCGCAACATTAACATTGACTTCCATTTCGGGGAAACCGATATTAAATGGGCTTGTGGCATACATTATCTCAGGACGTTGATTAATTGCTGCCATAAACTTTCCGATATTCTTATCAAAATTCTGATAGCTGCCTCCTGTTTTATCTTGCAATTGTACTTCAAATCCGTTACTATTTCCAAATCCTTGTAAGGTTGGTGCTGCAAAGAAAATAATGCTTGCTCCTTTTATATGTGCAGTTTTTTCAAACAACTGACTAACAATAGAATTAACATCCTGAGTTTTGCCTTTTCTTTCATTCCATGGCTTTAGCCTAATAAACAATGCTCCATAAGAACCCCCATTTCCGTGAATTAAATCCATTCCAGAAAGAGTTGAAGAAAGTTCTATTTCGGGAATACTTCTCGCAATACTATCAATTTCTTTTGTAATTTCTTCGGTACGCTCCAGAGTCGATGATGGTGGTAAAACTACATTTCCAAAAATGGCTCCTCCATCATCATTAGGTACAAAACCTGTTGGTGTGTTTTTCATAAGTACATAAAACACTATTCCGAAGATTGCAATTGCAATTAATGAAATCCATTTTCTACGAATCAAGAATCGAACTGCATTAATGTATTTATTTGTAACGGTTTCAAAAGCTACATTAAAACTCGCATAGAATTTGGGCAAGAAACCTTTGGGATGATTTGATTTTTGAGAGTCGTGTGGTTTTAATAAAATAGCACAAAGTGCAGGACTTAAAGTCAATGCATTAACTGCCGAAATTAATATGGCTACAGCCAATGTTAAACCAAATTGTTTGTAAAATACTCCCGCTGAACCTGTGATAAATGTAACTGGAATAAATACTGCCGACATAATTAAAGTAATCGAAATAATCGCTCCGCTAATCTCGCTCATAGCATGTATAGTTGCTTTCTTAGCTGATTTTGCGCCTTGATCTAATTTTGCATGAACCGCCTCGACAACTACAATCGCATCATCGACAACAATACCAATGGCAAGAACCAAAGCAAAAAGAGTTAATAAATTAATAGTAAAACCAAATAACTTTAAGAAAAAGAAGGTTCCTATAATCGATACTGGAACTGCAATTGCAGGAATTAATGTAGATCTAAAATCTTGCAAAAAGATAAATACAACTATAAAAACCAGAATAAAAGCTTCAATAATAGTATAAATTACCTTTTCGATTGAAGCGTCTAGAAAATCATTAGCATTTAGAAATGTATGATACTCTAATCCTGGTGGAAAATCTTTGGATGCTTTTTTTAATATGTCTTCACAAGCAATAATAAGTTCTCTGGCATTGGATCCCGAAATTTGACTTATTGCTCCTCCCGAAGAAACTTTTCCTTGAGTAATTAGTGAAGTCGTATAATCTAAAGCACCAAATTCAATATCGGCTACATCTTTTAGACGTAACAAACTACCTTGTTTACCGCTTCGTAAAACAATGTTTTCAAACTCTGTTGGTTTTTCTAATCTTCCGGTAAATTTTAGCGCATATTGAACAGATTCTTTACTATTTTCTCCAATTTTCCCTGGAGCAGCTTCAATATTTTGTTCTTTTAATGCTGTAATAATATCATCGGGAACTAAGCCTTGGCTTGCCATTGCATCAGGTTTTAACCAAATACGCATTGAATATTCCTGACTTGTATATATTTCAGTTCCTCCTACACCTTCAACACGTTTCATCTCAGGCATAATATTTATTCTCAAATAATTATCTAGAAATTTTTCGTCATACTTTCCGTCTTTACTATATAACAAAAAACTAAAAGCAGTACTACTTAGTTGTTTGCTTGTTGTAATCCCAGATTTTATAACCTCATTGGGCAATAAACTTGTAGCTTTTGTAACTCTGTTCTGAACATTAACTGCAGCCATATCAGGATTTGTTCCCTGCTTAAAGAATATTGTTATTGATGCACTACCATTACTACTCGCAGTAGAAGTCATATAGCTCATATTCTCAACTCCGTTTATTTGTTCTTCTAGCGGTACAATCACACTTTTCATGACTACATCGGCACTTGCACCTTGATAAGATGCACTTACAACAACTGTAGGTGGAGCAATTTCGGGATATTGAGAGATAGGCAATGAAGCTAATCCTAATAATCCCAGAATCACTATTATTATCGATATAACGGTGGATAATACCGGATTTTCTATAAATTTTCTAAACATAACTTGTTATTTTTTAGCTAAAGAAGCTATCGGTGCTATTTTTACTCCATCTCTTAAATTCCCTATTCCATCAGTAACTATATTATCACCAGATTTTACACCTTCTGTTACTACATATTCTTTTTCGGTTGCAGTGTTTCTTATTTTTATTTCGGTATTATGCACTACGTTTTTTGCATCTACAGTAAAAACAAAAAAGCGTCCTTGCAATTCAAATACAGCTTTTTTAGGAACCAAAATTGCATCTTCTAGTTGTGTTGGAATAATTATCGTAGCGCTTGCTCCACTCCAAAGTTTAGCAGCTGGATTTGGAAAAACCGCCTTAAAATTTGCAGCACCAGTACTTGCGTTTAAGACTCCACTTAAAGTTTGAATTTTTCCTTTTAGTGGATACATTTCTCCATCAGCAGTTAGTAAAGAAACCTCTGGCATATTCTTAAATTTATCTTTTAATTGATTTCCTGAATATTGACCCAAAAAAGAATTTAGCTGTTGCTGACTCAATGAGAAATAAGCAAAAATATTTTTGGTATTGGCAACTGTAGTTATAGGATCTGGTGCCGAACTACTCACCAAACTTCCTATTTTATACGGTAGGCTTCCTACTACTCCATTTATTGGACTCACTATATTTGTAAAACCGAGTTTTGATTTAGCAGCTGATAAATCGGCATTTGCCTGACTTAACTCGGCTCTTTTTACTCGTTCTATATTTTTAGCAGAAGTTAATTCATAAGTATTTATAATTTTCTTTTCTGCCAATGCTGCTGTTCTTTTGGTTTGAATAACTGCTGTTTCTAAACTGGCTTCAGCTGCCAAAACTGCTGCTTTTTTGTTGTTTACTTCTTGTAAATAACTATTGGCATCTATTTTAAATAAAGGCTTTCCTTTGGTAACAACCGAACCTTCTTCTACATAAACCTGCTCAATATATCCGTCAATTTTAGAGCGTATTTCGACTGTTTGTTCCCCTTCTAATGTTGTTGGATATTCAACAGAAACATTCGCTTCTTGAGCCTTTAGTGTAAGTGTTGGATATGCTGTCGGACTTTCTATTTGTTCTGTACTTTTTGTATTACATGAAACCATCGAAAGTGTTCCTATAAACAGAATTGCTATTGTTTTTTTCATTATATCTCTTATTTTCTTTTATAAATCATTAAAGGAGAACCTGCTTCTCCCCACATTAAGGTTTGTACGTATTTAATTAATTGACTTGTAGCCAATACTAGAATTTCTTCAGGTATGGCTGTATTTGCTTTTAAAACTACTTTCTGACCTATATAAGCCGAAAATTCTATCTTTCTTATTCTTTCCATCCACAAAATACTTTCATGATTTCCTGTTACTGAGTACACAATAATAGATGCATGAGTAGCTAACAATGAACTAATTAATGCATAAGCCCAAAGCGGGATAATAGCATCATTAGAACAACAGATAACCACATCTTTCCCTGTAAATTGATTCCAATCTATCTTAGCCATTTCTGATCGAAATGTTTTTTCCTGTAATAGAAAATCTTCTATAAGAAATGATACAATATCAAATACTATAAAATCATTCCCATTGGGTTTATAATGGCGTAAATCAAGTGTTTGTATCCCCGAAGCATCTATTTTATTTATTATTTCCATATTCTGATTATTAAAAAATTTAGGTATTATTGAATTTTAATTTTTTTTGGAACTTCCTAGTTTTTGGACATAGGTATCCCCAGCCCAATTTGAATACTATTCAAACTTGTTGAGCACGCTGTAAAAAATGTTTCACTATTTAACTAAGGTCTATGAGGTTTTTAAAATCTCCATTAGCACATTCCAGTACGGAACAATATATACGGGTAGATCAATCATATCATATGAACTAATGGGAAGCTCTTGTAATTCTAATAACATAATCTATAATTTTACATTGATTAATTCTGTAACTTACCAGATTGATTGGGATTAGGTTAATAATATCACCGATCAGCTTTGAAAAGTTATGCAAAATTAATAATTTTGCATAATAAAACAACCAAATACTTGTTTTATTAATTTATGACTACAAATAAAATATTAATGCTGCTCAAAATGCGAGGTTCTCTCACGGCTCTCGAGATTGCACATGAACTTAAGATAACAAAAGAAGGCGTTAGACAACAGCTACTTAAACTTGTTGAGGATGGTTTTATTCATCCTCAGGAAGAATCAAAAGGTGTAGGCAGACCTCAAAAGATGTTTAGTCTTACTGCTGATGGAAATTCAAAATTTCCAGATACACATGCCGAATTAACGTTAAAACTAATAAACATTATTAGCGCAATGGGAGAAAACACCATGCAAACTGTTATTGATGTTTATGAAGAAACAGGGAAAAAGAAGTATCATGAAGAAATTGATACTATTGATAACCTTGAACAAAAATTACAAAAACTTGTCGAAATAAGAACGAGAGAAGGTTATATGGCTGAATACTCCAAAAATGAGGAAGGCTATCTTTTGGTCGAAAACCACTGTCCTATTTGTGCAGCGGCTACAATTTGTCAGGGATTTTGCTCTTCTGAATTAAATACATTTAGATCTGTATTAGGAAAAGAAGTTATAATCAATCGTGTTAGTCATATAATCGGAGGTGATAGAAGATGTGCTTATCAAATTACTTCTAACTAATTTTTTTAGTTCAGATTTTTTGTTTCTGGTTTCAGGTTATGCAATCGCTATTTTTAGTTATTATTTTTGGCCGATCTCAAAGTTACGGAGCGCAAGAAATCAATTTTAATAGCTCCAGCGGAGCAATACCTATCTCGGGGTATTAAATATAACACCCCCAATGCGCTTCTTATGAAAAAAAAACTTTCCTATGAACATGATGTTCCCTTGGGACTTACTTATCAGGTGATTTAAAAAAAGTTAATTGCGCAAAACTTTACGGATATAAACTTACTCCAATTGGTTTAAGAGATATAAATATGGAGGAAAAGAATGATGCATCATTATGTCCTTTGTATTGTTTGGGAATTTCTCATAGTAATTCGCATCATTTGGATTCGGATATAGAACAATCGTATTTCCTGTTCTCACATAATTATTACTGCTATAAAATGGAGGTGGCACAAATTCAGGTAAAAATTCTTTCACTCTTTTTGCAATTTCTTTACCTAACAATTTCTGATAAGTCTTAACTGTTTTGTACGATGGGGCTGTTAATTTACCATATACCATGTTTAAAAACATTCTCTTAAAAAAAGTTTGGCTTTTAATCGTTTCTTCTACTAATGGAATCGGACTTACTATAGGCAAATCTTCTGTTGTTTCGACTGAAAAAGGAGTTTGTGGTACCCAATCTACTGCACTTACTACATTAAATGCCCAACCATTTTGCGTTTTACGCTCGTAATCATAAGCAAAATATAAATTTCCAGGTTTTGGTGCTGCACTGCAATACGTTTTAAAACGAATGTCAGCAGGTAAAAGTCCTTTACTTTGTAAGTTATAAAAGTGTGCCGTAAGCAAATAACTTATACCTCCACCTTGGCTATGTCCCATTATTATGAAATTCTTAATTCCTGAATTGTAACAAGAATCAATTTTTGGAAGCATTTCTTTAGAAATAAAAGCTGTACTTAACAGATATCCTGTATGAACTGCTGCGTCTTTATTTGTAGATAATTCATATTGAAAAGTATCTGAATTTGAAATTTTTAATTCACCTTTTGCTGGTGTCATTGCAGCATAAAGGTTAGCAAGCCAGCTTTCGCCTTTTTCAGTAGTTCCTCTTGTACATAATACAGCTGTATTTTCATCCTTTAGCCATAATTCCCAAAGATTGTCCAATCCTATTGGCTTACTTCTATACACTAATTTAGAGTGCTCTGGCTGAGGAATTAGTTTTGCTTTTTCAGGAGATTCTGTCGATTGAGTAGCTATATATATCAACTCTCTATATTCTGCTTTATCAAATCCAGGTTTTAAATCTTGGGCAATACTATTCGAAAATGACAACAGAAAAAAGCTTCCTATTATTAATGATTTTAAAAATTTCATAGCGTAAAATATTAATTTATTATTGATAGATATTCCTTATTAGATATTAATAATAAGCCCATTATCTAAACTTATATCAAGAATAACTTAAAGTATAATTCAGTGATTATCCACTAATTAATTGTAAACTAATCTTACAATAAATATAATCAATTATTTGAGTTAACGCTCTTAAATAAACTTAATTTTATATGAACTACATGATATCGATTAATTCAAAAACTTATATAATCGGTATGAGAACAAAAGGATTCCTATCACAACAAAAAACCACCAATATTTTTTTATAGAGGCGTAATTTTTATTATCTGAATTTCTTATTGCTAATCCCATAACGACACTTACTAAAGGCAATATAAACCTTATTATTTGCTGTATTTCCATTCTTAAATCTAACTAATTTTTTAATTGCGAATATATGTATTTTATTTTTTTACTTTTGGTAAATACAAATCAATAACATGTCAAACCTATACCAAAGCCAAAAAATAATCATTCGTGAATTTTTACCAGAAGAAAAACAAACATTTTTAAACTTGTTTAAAGATCCTGAAGTTACCCAATATTTACCTCAAGTTTCTCCAGAAAGATATGTTGAAATGTTCAACGAATTGCTTGAAAATTATAAAACAGGAAATCTTAGCCGATGGGCAATATTCGACACTACAAATAATAATTTTATAGGAATGTGTGTCGCTCGTATTTTTGTAGATAACACTAATCAAATAGAAATTGGATATGTACTTAGCAAACCATATTGGGGAAAAGGTATTGCTACAGAAGTATGCAAAGCGCTTACTCAATATTCTTTTTCAAATACAGATAAAAACGAAGTCGTTGCTATAACAGATCTTGACAATAGTGGATCTCAAAATGTATTGCAAAAAGCAGGTTTTAAGCGATTAAGTAACTTAACAAGAAGTGAAGAAGAACTAGCATATTTTATAACAAACAGGGCTTTACTTTAACTTAAAGCCTAATGCTGTCTTAAATAAATTAATCTTCCTCAGCAGGTATCATTAATTTGCCCCAATCATTTAGCATCCATAAAATTGTGACTAATTTTTCTCCTAATTCTGTGAGTGAATATTCTACTCTTGGTGGAAGTTCATTAAAAGACACTTTGGTCAAAATGCCATCTTGTTCCATTTCTTTTAACTGTTGATTCAAAACTCTCCTGTCAACTTTTGCAATTCCACGTAAAAATTCACTAGGTCTCTTTTTACCTTCATTGATTTGCCAAACAATAGGAACTTTCCATTTCCCACTAATAGAATTAACGGCTACTTCTAATGGGCAAATTTTATTTTCTGAACTTCTTTCCTTTGTTTTCATAATAGTGACTTTTTTATCCCTATGTGCTAATAATATGCGTTATTGCACATGCAAATAATGTTTTGAATCTTTGCAAAATTAATAAAATAATGGTCAACTAATTTAGTTAAGTAAATACGATACTTAATGAACTGCGCCCTTAAGAATTGATAAATCATTATGACAGAAATTAAACGTAAAGGATCGCGCTCAACTAAGGATATACCTACTGCTATTTTGGAAAAACTAAATAAGGGAGAAATTGAAACTGCCAATTTAGTAGAATGGTTGGCTATTGACCAAAGACTTTTACTTAAAAACTTCCTTCTACAAACTGATCGTTCCAGCTATTTAGAAACAATCATTACCAATATTGATTCTCTAAAAAAACAAACTGTCAATACAATAAATGAAACTATTGGAACAAGCCTTTTTAAGTTAGCAAAACAAAAAAATGACACTGCGCTTTTTGCAATACTATCAACTCATAAATCAGACTTAGTTAGGTGTTGGGCAACCTATACTATTGGAAAAAATACGGAACTGTCAATTAGTGAAATGTTAGATCAGATTCAGCCCTTTTCTGCTGATAAACATTTTGGCGTTAGAGAAATTTGCTGGTTGACTGTAAGATCATCTATAACTAAAAATCTAACCGAAAGCTTGACAATCTTATCAGAATGGACAAAACACTCTGACGAGAATATAAGACGGTTTGCAAGTGAAGCTACGAGACCAAGAGGAGTTTGGTGTGAGCATCTCGAGGAAATAAAACAAAATCCCAGATTAGGTTTAATCATTTTAGAACCTCTAAAATCGGATAACGCGAAATATGTACAAGATAGCGTTGGGAACTGGCTGAATGATGCCAGCAAAACTAATCCTGAATTTGTTATTGAAATTTGTGAAAATTGGAAAAAAAATAGCCCTACTAAAGAAACAGCTTATATAATAAAAAAAGCTCTGCGAACTATTGAAAAATAAGCTTCGCCAGAAAAAGGTTTTAGTATCAATATCAACTCCTTAGTAACTCTAACCTTTGTTTCCCCTGTCACTCTGAATCTTTGAACCTTAAAAAAAACACTTATATTAGCATTAACTAAACCAAGCAATTTATAAATAATGCTAGACGTTATCAAAAAACTAAAATTTAAGGACAACGGAACTGTTCTTAATGCGCCAAAAGGAATAAAAGAAGAGTTTATTAAACTTGGAATGAAAATTACTTTTGACAAAAAAACAAAAAACACAAACACCTTAATTTTTATTAATAATAACCAGGAGTTTTTAAATTTTCTTAAATATGATTTAGAAAATATTGAATCTGATAGCGTATTATGGTTTGCCTATCCGAAAGGTACTTCAAAAATAAAAACCGACATAAACAGAGATACAATCCGCGTAACTGGAGAAGAATTTGGATTAAAAACAGTGACCGCTATTTCTATAGATGAAACTTGGAGTGCATTGCGTTTTAGGCCTATTGACAGAGTAGGGAAATAAGCATATAATAAAAGTTTAAACAGATTTAAATCGCGTAGCCCGATAGTTATTCGGGATACGCAAATTTTATGATTAATTATTTTTACTTATCAATTTGAAAATATGGAGCTAAAAGATCTTCAAAATTATACAATCCAATTTCCTTATTTTCAATATTTTCTGCGACAAAAATAACGCCTGTACCAAATGCTTCTCTCGAAATCGATTCGTGAATGAGTCGTACTGTTTGATAAGGGAATCCAAATATTACTTCATGTTTACCTACGATACCTCCTGCCCTGACCGAATTTATATTTTCTTTTTCTACATCTAAAGCTTCGGCGATTTTAATAGCTGTACCAGATGTTCCTTGCTTTAATTTAAAATGCTCTTCATTTACTTCAATATCTACCCAAGGAGCAATTTTCTTCAAAAATTTGGCTGCAAATAATAAATAATTTACTCCAAGAGTAATATTTGGTGACCAGAACACGGTTGTTTTACTAGCTAATTTTTTTAATAGCTTTAACTCTTTATCGGTATAATGAGATATCGCTGATATTATTTTAACTCCCCTTTGAGCTGCAATTTCACCATAAGTATGAATACCTATAGTTGACGAAAAATCAATAATAATATCAACAGGGTGCTTATCTAAAAGCTCTTTCATTGTTGTTTTGGAACTTGAATATATTAATCCAGGCTCCTCCGATGGAACGCCAAAAAATTCTGGAACTGATCGATGCTCCAGTACTGTACTTTGTCTTAAAACCCATTCTAAACAAAAATTCTTATTTTCTAACAGTACTGAAGCTACTGATTTACCTGTTTTTCCAAATCCTATTAGTCCTATTTTCATGTCTTTTTATTTAAATGATTCTCAAACTTACCTCATATATAATCTTTTGATTTTATTACGAAATAAACCGATAATTAATACTTTTTAAGTAAAAATAGGGTAAAAAAAAAGAATAAGGAAACCGAAGCTTCCTTATTCTTAGTAGATAACTTATTTAAAATTCATTTGTATTATGGGAAAAACAAATGAAAATGAGTGGCAAATGATTTTTTATTTTACGATTATGATTCCATTTTGTAATGAACGTTTGATTGTTCTCTTAAAATAGCAGCACTTTTTTCTGGAGTCATATCTCGTTGTGACTCTCCTAACATTTCGTAGCCAACCATAAATTTCTTAACTGAAGCTGATCGCAACAATGGCGGATAGAAATGCATATGAAAATGCCATTCCAGGTGTTCATTTCCATCTGTAGGAGCTTGATGTATTCCTGATGAATAAGGGAAAGAAGTACTAAAAAGGTTATCGTATTTTATAGTTAGCTGTTTTAAAATTGTAGCAAACGAAACAGCTTCTTCTTCTGTAAAATCAGTTATTCTTCCAAAAGCTCTCTTACTTATAATCATAGTTTCATACGGCCATATTGCCCAAAAAGGAACCAATGCAACAAAATGATCATTTTCAATAACAATTCGAGTTTCTTTTTTTAATTCGGCTTTGAGATAATCTTGCAAAAGAGTATTACCATATTTATCAAAATAACTTTTTAAACTATTTTGGGTTTTTTCTACTTGAGTGGGTAATGATGACTGCGCCCAGATTTGTCCGTGTGGGTGCGGATTACTACATCCCATTACACTTCCTTTATTTTCAAAAATCTGAACGTAATTTATGTATTTGATTGCACCTAATTCAGCGTATTCTTTTTGCCATGTTTTAATAATATTTTCAATGTCTTTAATTTCCATTTCTGGCAATGTAAGATCATGTCTTGGCGAAAAACATACAACTCGCGAGATTCCTCTTTCTGGTTTAGCTAGAAAAAAAGTATATACAATATCCTCTTCGTATATAATTTCATCTTGCTTCATGGCAGCAAAATCATTATCAAATACAAAACTACCTTCATATTTGGGGTTATTTATTCCGTTTGCTCTTACATTTTCTGGACACAAATAACAAGTTGAATCGTGTTTTGGCAAAGGTTCTGAGGTAATTAGTTCATTTTGTCCTTGCCAAGGGCGTTTTTCTCTATGAGGTGAAACAAGAACCCATTCGTTGAGTAATGGATTGTACCTTCTGTGGGGGTCTTCATTAATGTTAAAGTTTCTCATTTATTTATCTAAGTTGAAAAGTGATGTTCCGTTTCCTATTTTTACGTCGTAAAATTTTAATTCAATCCCAAATATATCTAAATAAAGGGACGAAAACTTATTTTTCACCTCATTTTCTTTTCCTTTTTTAATTAAATTGATTGTACACCCTCCAAAACCTCCACCCATTAATCTAGAACCTATTATAGCATCATTCTCTTTTGCTGTTGCAACAAGCATATCTAATTCTTCACAACTCACTTCGTACTCATTAGATAAACCATCATGAGTGTCAAAGAGTAACTGTCCTAAAAGCTCAATATTTCCATTATCTAACGCTTCGCAAGCTTGAGAAACACGACTAATTTCTTTTATAACATAATGTACTCTTTTAAAAACAGTTTTATCCATCTTATCTCGAATACTCAATAATTGGTTTTCTGTACAATCTCTAAAACTTTTGATTGCTGGAAAATTGTTTTTAATTATCAACAGTCCTTTTTCACACTCTTCTCGACGCGTATTATACTCAGATGTAAATAATGAATGTTTTACATTACTATCAAATAAAACCAAAGCATAATCATTAAAATTTGCTTCATGATATTCAAACTCCAACGTTTTACAATCTAATTTAATAACTTTATTTTGTAGACCATAAACACTTGAAAACTGATCCATAATACCACAATTAATCCCTACCCAATGTTCTGCTTTTTGTCCTAATAATGCAATATCAACTTTTTTGATAGTAAGGTCAAAAAGTTCTTTTATTCCATAAATCATCCCACATTCTAATGCTGCTGAAGAAGATAATCCTGAACCAACTGGAATGTTACTACTGAATACACAATTAAATCCTTCTAAAGTAAATCCGTTATCTTGAAGTTGCTTTACAACACCTAAAATATAATTTGTCCACACAATATGACTTAATTGAATCTCTTTTGTTAAATCAAATTCAAATTCATCATTTATGTCTATCGCATATATTTTTGATTTTTTAGAATGATTTTTTTCCAAAGCAAAACAAATAATTTTATCTATTGCTGCTGGTAAAACATATCCGTCATTATAATCAATATGCTCTCCAATTATATTAATTCTTCCTGGTGAAAGAACAATTTTTTGTGGTTCATTCCCGAATTTTTCTTTAAAAAAACGGGTTGTATTCTGGATTAAAATATCATTCATTATTATTTGCTGATTTGTATCGTTTGTTTGGTTAATTAGTACAGATTTTTATATGCCATTAAATTAGATAATAAGAAACTTATAATGCGGGCTAAAGCTAATATCCTAAATTATTTGTACTCACATAGAAAACCAAAAATAAATACTTATACAAAACAATCCTACTAGTACCTACTGGTTTTAAGAATATAAAAATGAAATTCTGTAAAATTATGACTTTATCAAAATAGTATTGAAAGATTATTTTTTTTGATATATCTCACTTAACCTCAATAAATACAGCTATAATCTTTTAAAATATTTTTAAAATTAATAGCACAAAAAAGCCATTTCAAAGAAATGGCTTTCAGTTAATTTCACTTAATATAACAACAAACTGGTATACTTTTATACCGTTATTTTTTAATTAAACATCAAAATACCAATCTGGACGTTGTTTTTCTTCTCTCCAAAATAATGCCCCTTGCCCCCATACATCTCCTATAGTATTTTCTAATTGCCAAACTATAGTATCATGAATTATAAAACTATTTTTATACTTATCGACACGTTCTCCTGTGTAATTATATACAATACTATCTTGCGCAACTTTATTAAACAGTAATTCTCGCTCATGCCTATTTTCAATCGCGGCGCTAAAGCTAGATGGAAACGTTAGTATTTCCTCATCTGTGTATCTAAAACAAGACAACGCATATTTATTTGCATAAATAAAATAAGGTTCAGCATCAGCATTTTGTGCCAATATACTATAAGGTGCATCTTCATGTAACCATTTGTAACGGTCTGAAATATTTGCAGGACTCGGAAGGTTTTTTCCGTTAAGCGCTAAGAAACAATCATCAATTTGTTTCAGCAGAATGAGGTTTTTTTCTAATGACATAATAGGTTAATTTTTGGGGTTTATATACGGTTAAATTCACTAATCGTTGTATGATATTGCAAAATATAAGAACACGGAATACGATCAGATTAAACAATCGTTTTAACATGCTCAGAAATTAAACCTGTGGTATTACTTTAAATAATTCTAAAACTAAGTAGGATTAACAGCTAAAATGTGTAGTCTGTTTTTATAATAAAAAAGAAGTTTTTGGAAAAATAAAGGTAAGAACAAATTCCTACACAACACTAACTAAAACAAAAAAACAAAAACATAAATGACTGAAATACAAATTATTACCAAAAAATAAAAATAAATTAACTATACTATAATTTTTCTGTATTTTAAATATGAAATAAAAAATATTACTAGTAAAACAATTGAATTTCTAAATCTCAACTATTCATTTCTTTATTTAATATCTTTATAATTCTTTTGCTAGTTATGGCTGTACATTCATTTCAATTAAGATTTATATGATTTTATTCTGGAAATACCTTAAACCGTATGGTTGGCTTATCGTTCTTGTTTTATTCTTTGCAGGTATATCGCAAATACTTTCTCTTTATGACCCAATTATTTTTGGAAAAATCATCGATGATTATGCTTTAAATAACAAACAAAGTGATAGTAGTAAAGAAAGCGGGGTTATAAAACTATTGATAATAGCTGTTATTATTGCACTTGCGGCTCGTTTATTTCTATCGCTCAAGGATTATGTATTACGCATGATTGTACAAAAATTTGGAATGCAAATTTTTAATGACGGACTTAGGCAAACACTAAGATTACCTTTTCAGGAATTTGAAGACCAGAGCAGTGGAGAAATTTTATCTGTTTTGCAAAAAGTACGCTCTGATACCGAAAAATTTATTTCGGCATTTATAAATATCTTATTTACCTCCGTAGTGGGTATTGGTTTCTTAATGTGGTATGCTGTTACCAAACATTGGGCTCTTATTCCAGTTTTTTTTATAGGTGTAGTTATTCTGGGTGGATTGACTAGTATTTTAAGCCGATCTATCAAAACATTACAACGTTCGCTTATTCGGCAAAATCGTCAAATGAGTGGTACCATAACCGAAAGCCTTCGAAATATTGAACTTGTTAAAAGCCTTGGTCTTACTTATCCAGAAATTCGACGTTTAAAGGTTCATACTCAAGAAATTTATGACCTAGAAATGGAGAAAGTCAAGAAAATGCGAACGCTTACTTTTCTGCAAGGCAGTATTTTAATATTCCTTAAACAATCCATTCTATTCATTTTATTATGGCTTATTTTTAAGAACGTTTTATCTCCTGGTGAACTAATTTCTATGCAATTTATATCATCTGGAATTATAAGTCCGTTACAAGATCTCGGAAGCATCATTATATCTTATCGCGAGGCCGAAACAGCTTTATTTCTTTTTAATGAGCTAATGCAAAAGCAACCCGAATATAGTCCCGAAGACCCTGTAGAAGTTGGTGCAATTAGCCAATTACATTTTAACGATGTTGTTTTCAAACATAAAAATGCTAGCTACAATGCAATTCAGAATATTTCATTTAAAGCAAAACTAGGCGACAATATTGCATTTGTAGGGCCATCTGGTTCTGGGAAATCTACTCTTGTAAAACTATTGGTAGGTTTATACCGCCCTGTTGAAGGTGATATTCTTTATGATGATATATCTATTAAAGATTTGCGATACAATCGCGTTCGAAGACAAATGGGATTTGTAACTCAAGATACTCAGCTATTCTCTGGATCAATCCGTGAGAATCTGCTTTTTGTTAAACCCGATGCTACAGACGAAGAAATGCTTTCGGCAATAGAAAAAGCTTCTGCAACTCCCATTATAGTTAATTCAGGTAAAGGTCTTGATACCGTTCTTGGCGAAGGAGGAAAAAAACTTTCGGGTGGCGAGAAACAACGCCTTTCGATAGCCAGAGCTTTATTGCGTAAACCCAAGATACTAATATTTGATGAAGCAACTTCGGCATTAGATTCTCTTACTGAGTCTCAAATTACAGAAACTGTTAGAGAAATATCTGCCGATAAGCAGCAAATCACTATTCTTATTGCTCATCGCCTCTCGACTATAATGCATGCCGATACAATTTTTGTACTCGAACGTGGGAAAATTATTGAACAAGGAACTCACTATGAACTTATTGATAAGAAAGGATTGTATTATGCAATGTGGAGACAACAAATTGGTGAACGTAAAGATGATTCTTCTTCATCTAAAAAGTCGAAAAAAATATAAACAATTGTAGTAAAAAATCATTTCTAACGATCTAAGTAATGTAAGGAAATACAAGTGCTAAACTTAAATAAACTCACATTACTTAATCTGCTAATATTAGAAGTTTCAATCATAACTCTAAACGATATAACTCAATAAAATTACTTTTACATTAAAATCTATAATCTTGATTTACAAATCATAACCTCGCTTTATATTCATCAAAGCTGTAGGGGCCGGCACCAAAAAATGAAATCATTAAGGCAGCACCAATAATAGATAAATTTCTCATAAAAGTCATAAGTATATATTGATGGCGAACAGGATCTTCGATATTCCAAAAATCATGCATGATAATTGTTACAGGTAAAAGAATTAGAATTATTAACCATGCTCCCCATTTTGCCATAAATCCAGTCAAGATACTTAATCCTCCCAATAATTCAAAAACTCCAACCAAGGGAACCAAAATATATGAGTATGGTATTCCTTTGGTGGTTGCCTCATAAATATAATAATCTGAAAAATTTGCAATTGAAGAATACATGAAAATTGTACTAAATAAGATTCTGCCGATTAAAGGGATATAATTCATAGTAAAAAGTATTAATTAAATTGATATTTTTTATTTTATAAAAATTCTTTAAAATAATAGGAATGATTAAATTTAGTGAATTATAATCAAAAAAACTACAATCTATTTATATCCAAACAACTATTATCTTTCTTTTACCTCAATATCTTTTAAAATTACATCCTCTTGTTATTTCATAAAAAAATAAGGGTCATCTCGTATTGAGACAACCCCTATTAAAAAAACTAAATGTAATTATATATGAGTTACTGAATTTAGAATTAACTAATTTCAATTACTCGCGGAGCTTTATTTTCCTTTGCTTCTTCTTTTTTAGGAATAACAAGCTGTAAAAGTCCGTTATCGTAATGCGCTTTTATATTTTCTTCATCTACAACGTTGTTTGGTAATTCAAAACTTCGTTGAAATGATTGATAACTAAATTCTCGACGAGTAAAGTTATCCTCAACTGTTTCTTTTTCATCCTTTTTAGCAGATGATATCGTTAATAAATTATCGTCAAGAGTAACCTTAAAATCATTTTTATCCATTCCTGGGGCAGCAAGTTCTACCTCGAAATTTTCGGCTGTTTCTTTAATATTTATTGATGGCACTGTTGTACTTGTAGCCGAAAAATTACTGTTTTCCCAGTTAAAAAGTTCACGACCAAAAATATCATCTAACAATGATGGGAATGATTGTGAATTATTTCCATTTTTTCTGATACTTAACATGATGATTTAGTTTTTAATAGTTATACATTAATTTAATAATCATTAAAAATTTTGTTCAACATCCTGTTTATTACAAAATAAATACCAAATCATTAAAAAATGAATTTAGCCTTAAAAAAATGAATTATTGACATTAAAAAAACAACAATAAGCTATTATAACTGACAAAAAGTCACAAAAACACTGTTTTTAACTGATAACCGTTTCGTAAAATAATATCAAATAAAGCAAAATAATCTTCTTATAAAATTTAGAACCAGTCTAACCACCTTAGCTGGCGCTTTGCCAATTTTTAATATTAATTTTATTAATTGAATTATAAAATTATAACCATGAGTACTATTGAAAATGAAGCCTTATTAAGGAAGGAACTCTCTGCAATAGACAAGAAAATAAATAAGCTTAATGATGAAAAAATAAAGCTTTTTTTTGATGCTATCGGTCTAAATAAACGTAAAGATATTCCTAAAGATTACTTACAATGGGAAACAATACTCATCATTGTACCTAACCGACAGGTATCGCATGAACTAAAATCATATAAATATTCTATATCTAGAATTACCTTTGCTACAAATATTTACGCAAAAGAAATCCATATTTATGACTTAAATGATTGGAAAAAAGCTTTTAGCAATAAGACGCATTTACAAGTAAAAAGTGCTTTAAAAGATAGTTTTGGCGGTGTCCAAAAAGTTCAGGAAGAATTTATCAAAACCCTTCCAAAAAGTAATTAAAATGTTATGGAAAAGGAACAGCACTATATAAACCGAAGCGGCTGGGTTCGTGCAGCTGTACTTGGTGCTAACGATGGTATTTTGTCAACTACTAGTTTAGCCATTGGTATCGCTGCTGCGAGTACTACTCGTGAACCTATCATTTTGGCAACTATAGCTGGTTTAGTAGCTGGCGCCTTATCTATGGCTGCTGGTGAATATGTTTCGGTAAGTTCCCAATCTGATATTGAAACTGCTGATCTGGATAGAGAACGCATAGCTTTAGAAACTATGCCTGAATTAGAACTTTTAGAGCTATCTGAGATTTATGAAAAGAGAGGATTAACTCCTGAACTTGCCAAAGAAGTAGCAATTCAATTAACTGCTCATAATGCATTAGAATCTCATGCCAGAGATGAATTGGGCATTAACGAAATTACTCAGGCTAAACCTCTCCAAGCTGCTTTTGCATCTGCTGCATCATTTATTATTGGGGGAGTTTTACCGCTGCTCGTTTCTATCTTTGCCCCTCTTAAAAATATTGTTATATCGCAGTATGCTTTTGCTATAATATTCCTTGTTCTTTCTGGAGCGTTAGCCGCCAAAGTTGGAGGTTCTAGCACTATCAAAGCAGTGGTGAGAATTTCTATTTGGGGTACTTTTGCAATGGGCGTATCTGCTCTAGTAGGTTATGTATTTGGAGTAAATATTTAATTATCAAATTTATACCTAATTTCACTTTTAAGTTTTTTAAGTAAGCGATTATCCGAAGTTTTAATTTGTTTGACTGCTAATTTAGCAATTTCTGTTGCTCCTAATAATGAAAGATGAGTATCGTCATCTTTGCCTTCCGGATAAAACGGTATCTCCCCTTTTTTATAATGCAAATGTAGTTTTTTGGACTGCTCAGGGCCATACGATTGCTCTAGTAATTCGGTATAATACTCCAGGTCAATAAATGGTACTTTTAATTCCTGAGCAACCAATCTAGTTTCTAACGGATAATCCCCATGTGTACTTATTAAAACGCCTTGTTCATTAAAATTTCTTCTGGCAATCGATGAAAACAATATCGGAATTGCTCCTTTTCCCCTGCTTTCGGTTATAAAACGAATTAAATTATGACGATATGCTGTATGCGGATTAGTATATCTTAAAGAATCGGTTATTTTTTCATCATTATGTCCAAACTGAATAAAAACATAATCTCCTTTCTTAAGAGATTTATATACAGAATCCCATCGTTTTTCGGCTATAAAACTTTTTGTACTTCGTCCGTTAACTGCTCTATTATCAACTACAATATTCTCACTAAAGAAAGATTGCAATACTTGACACCAACCGTGTTCTGGATTTCGTTCTGAGTCTTTTTTATTTGCCATTGTAGAATCTCCAATGCTATATAAAGTTGTTTTTTGTGCTGTAATGTTAAGTGTAACTAACAATATAATTAATAGATAATATTTCATTTTTTAGACTTCTTTATTTTTTTTAGACTTCTTAGAATTTCAGATTTTTAGACTTCTTAGGCTTTTGCCCCCTTTGTTCCTAAAAAAAACTATATTACGTAGACGCACTGCGGTGCGCCTCTACAGGAAACCTTTGAACCTTTGTGCCTTTGTGCCTCTGCAACTTTGAACCTTAAAAAAGAACCTTTGAACCTCAAACCCTTAAAGCTTCCCTAGAGATACCGCCGTAGGTACTGTTGCTTTTTCTCCTATATAAACCTCATTCATAGTGACATTTTCGGCATTGCTATTGGAAATTGCATTCTTAGCTGATTTTATTTCAATGTTATCCAAAGAGATATTTTTAACTTTTTTCTCTGGGAATCCCTGAATAACGATTCCTGTTCCTGTTACTTTATTACATGTGATATTTGAGAATGAAACATTTGATATTTCTGATGGAAACCCCTTTCCTTCTCCATGATAATTAGCCGTAATATAAAGACAATCTTCTACTTCATCTAACTGAATATTTTGAACAAAAATATCTTTTATATAACCACCTCTGTCTGCATTTGTTTTTAAATAAATTCCTCTTTTTAAGTACCCAACAGTTTTACAATTCTCTACATATACGTTTTTAATTCCTGCCGACATTTCGCTTCCTAGAACTACTCCGTGAAGTCCTTTAAAATTACAATTTCTAATCACAATGTTTTCACTTGGCGTAGCACTATTTGCTCTTCCTTCGTGATCTCTTCCTGCTTTGATTGCTATATTATCATCACCGTTGTTAAATGTAATTCGCTCTATTAAAACATCTTTTGCATACTCTGGATCAATTCCATCGTTGTTATGATTTAATGATTTATAAGTTAAATCTCTAACTGTTATACTTTCTGATTTTAATAAATGTAAACACCAAAAAGGGGAATTTTCGATTCTTATTTTCTCTACTAAAATATTTTTACAATTAAAAAACTGAATCATTTGTGGTCTTAAAAAATAGCCTTCTCCAAATTTTCGATTTTTTAATGGCACTTTATTATGGTTCATTTCACGACTTAATTTTTTCCCTGCTCCTTCTTTTGCTTTAAAACTTTTCCATATTTTTCCTCCTTCGCCATCAATTGTTCCTTCGCCTGTTATAGCAATATTTGTACAATTATATGCATACACTAGCGGACTGTAATTATATAACATCGTTCCCTCCCAACTTGTAAGTACCATTGGCAGATAATGATTTGGATTATCACTAAATTTTATTTTAGCATCTTTTTCTATTACTATTTTTACATTGCTAACAAAATGTATTGGGCCGTTGAGCTTGTATACACCTTTGGGAACTAGTATTGTTCCTCCTTTATTTTTCTTGCACATTGCCATTGCTTTATCAAAAGCTGGTTTACTATCACTCACGGAATCTCCTTTCGCTCCAAGCGTAACAACATTTATTTGATATGAAGGAATTATTGGTAACTTGATTCTGTTTACGATTGAATCGACTTTGTTTGTTGGAAAGTCAACCGTTTGTCCAAAACAATTTAATGTTATTAATAGAACTAAAGGAAAGCTGTATTTCATTTTTTAGACTGCTTGAATGTTATATTTTTAGTCCTTAGTTGCTGAGAACCTTTGTACCTAAAAAAACTATATTACGTAGACACACTACGGTGCGCCTCTACAGGAAACCTTTGTGCCTTTGAACCTCTGAACCTT
Source organism: Flavobacterium frigoritolerans (assembly GCF_025847275.1). GTDB lineage: Bacteria > Bacteroidota > Bacteroidia > Flavobacteriales > Flavobacteriaceae > Flavobacterium > Flavobacterium frigoritolerans. The sequence goes on along the minus strand of NZ_JAOZEV010000009.1, from coordinate 139,270 downwards.
TAAAAGAACCTATATCACGTAGACGAACTGCGGTGCGCCTCTACAGGAAGCCTTTGTGCCTTCAAACCTTTGTGCCTTTGTGCCTTTGAACCTCTGAACCTCTGAACCTCAGAACCTCAGAACCTCAGAACCTCAGAACCTTTGAACCTTTGAACCTCAGAACCTTTGAACCTCTGAACCTCAGAACCTTTGAACCTCAGAACCTTTGAACCTTTAAAAGAACCTCTGATCCTTAAAAAGAATATTCTCAACCGTATATTTTTTTGCTTCTTTTTTGGTTAACTGATGTGACCATGAAACTCTTTCTTTTGGTTTATATCCTTCACCGTTGCACTTATACTCTGCATAAAAGGCTGTTTTCTCGACTTCTGGTTTTGACCAATTTTCCCAACCTTGTGGTAAGATATGATTTCCCATTTTGCATTCTATAAAAACAGTTTTAGCATAAATACGCCATGGCCTTCCTAAGTAAACTTGTGTTACATTTTTATCAGCTGTAAGCGTACAGTTTTTAAATACAAACCCAAACGCTGTGCCTTCTGGTGTTGATGCTGCTGTTATATATGAATTCTTAAGGCTATGAATTTGGCAATTCTCGAATAAAACTGTGGCTTTTCCAAAGATAAAATCGGTTGTTCCTTCTATATAACAATCTTTAAAATATTGCCTTGAGTTATTTCCTGAAGCATATAATGTATCTTGGTTTCCTAATATATTACAATTAAAGACATAGGCTCTGTCTCCCATAATCGATAAAGCTACTGCTTGCCCTATATCTCCTGATGCATTTTGAATTGTTAAATTAGTAGCCGAAAAATCATTTCCTTCTACTAGCATTGTGTAGGTGTAAAAAGTACTATTTCTGCCTAAATTCATTTTCCCAAAATAATCATCGTAGGTAATTATCGTCTTTTCTTTGCTTTCGCCAATTAACGAAATACAGTCATTAAATTCTGGAATTCTAATTTTTTCATAATAGGTTCCATTTTTAATATATATCGTTACTCTTTCATCAGGAAATGCTTTTGTAGCATTTATCGCGTCCTGAATTAGCTTAAAATCTCCTGATCCATCTTGGGTTACGGTAATTGTATTTACGTTTTCAACTTTTTTTTTTCGCTTTTTTCAAAAGCGTATTTTTTTTCCCAACTTGGATATTTTTTTAAAACCTCTTTTGGCTCATCGGTGTACCAAGCGTAACCATTTTTGCGCTCTGCTCCTATTTCGTCTAGCGATTTCTTTTTAACTCCGTCTCTATCGCTAAAGAATGGTTCGTTATTGTCAAGCTCCATAAATCTTGCCCAAATAGGCAAAGCATTTGTAGTTGCAATCATTTTTTTATCTATTACTTTTCCTGCATCATTTAGCATACGTTTTTCCTCAAGATTAGTAATTTTAGTTTTTTCAAACCATGCGTAAGCACTTTTAACTGCTGTAATTACCTCAGGAGATGGATTATCGATTGTCATTAATAACAACACAATTTTAGCAGATTCTTTTCCACTTAAAGAAGGCAATTCATAAGCTCTCGCTTTGGCTGGAGCCAAAGTATTTTCATCATGTTGCGCGCACCAAGCTGTTAAAACTCCATTTTGTTTGTATTGTGTTTTTACAATACAAGTTATTCCTTTATCAAAAGCTACTTTGGCTTTTATAACATAATCTTGTGGAATAGGAATACCATAATAATCTGAAGTTTCTGCAATTTGTTTTAGTATCGATAGGATATGAAACATCGAATCATCATTGTAAGTAATATGTGTATAATACCCTTTTTTTAAAGGATAAAATTGTGGCCAACCTCCATTATCATATTGTGCTTCCAGTAAATAATCTAATCCTAAAAGGAAGGCTTTTTTATACTTTTCATCTGGTTTTTGTTTGTATATTTTTGCCAGAAAAAGCATTTCCTGATATGTGGCTCCATTGTCGGTTGTAATATCATGTTGATCGCTTTTTAATGCTATTAAATTTTGCCTTTCTGTATCTGAAAGCGGTTTCTGCATTTCAATGTTCTTTGGCCAACCGCCAATATTACGTTGATATAATAGCACATTCTCTGCTATCACTTGAGCTTCGGGCGTTGCAAACCAAGCCACATCACTCTTTCGAATAATATCGCTCCAGTTTTTATAATTATTTTGTGCTTGCAGCATTGTGCTACAAACTAATAATGTGATTAGATTTAATACTATGAATTTAATATGTTTCATTTCTATTTATCTATTTAATTCTAATGCTGCCAAGATAAATGGGCCTGTTACTTTAGGATCGTTATCTTTTTTTCTTTCGTTTATGTAATAGTCATACGAGCCATCTCTGTATGGTTTCCCTCCTAATCCTGCAACTGCACATGCCTGAGTTATCGTAATTTCTCCATCGGCATCTACTTTTACCAATTGTTTAGTTAGTCCGTCAAAAGATTTATTTGCGATGTCTTTATATTTTTTTGGCAAATAGCCTTTGTTTGCTCCTTTTGCGAATGCATAAATAAACATTGATGATCCTGATGATTCCAGATAGTTTCCTTTTTTATCTCCCATATCAGTTACCTGATACCAAAGTCCTGTTTTTTTATCTTGAAATTTTACCAATGCTTCTGCTAATTGATTTAAATAAGTAACTAGTTCTTTTTGCTTTGGGTGATCTTTTGGAAAATAATCCAACACATCAACCAATGCCATTGCATACCAACCTAATGAACGCGACCAGAAATTTGGTGATGTTCCTGTTTCTGGATTTGCCCATGGCATTTTTTTACTTTCATCCCAAGCATGAAAAAGTAGCCCCGTTTTTTTATCTAAATCATTCTTTTGAATTAGTTCAAACTGTTTTGCAATATCATTTAACTCTGCTCCTTTTTCAAACTGAGTAGTATATTGTGCATAAAATGGTTCTCCCATATACAATCCGTCCAACCACATCTGATCTGGATATATTTTTTTATGCCAGAATCCGCCACTTGCTGTTCTTGGCTGTTCTTTTATTTGTTTTCTTAAAAGTTCTAATGCTTTTAAATATTTTTGATCTTTTGTTGTATCATACAAATTAAACAATAAACGTCCAGCAGTTACCATGTCTATATTAAAGGTCTCAAATTTATAACTTTTAATACTTCCATCTTCTTGTACCAAATCATCTACATACTTTTTTATATAGTTGTAATATTTAATATCTCCTGTCTTTTTATATAATTCTTCAAAAGATGTTAATACTAAACCATGCACATAATCCCATTTTGGTTCTTTTACATCATCGATCATATAGGACTCTGGATGACGTTTCATGATTGATAAAGCCATTCTTTCTGACCATTTTAAATCTTTAGAAATAACTACAGCTGTTTTTACTGGTTCTTGTGAAATAGTTTTACAACTCATTAATGTCATTGCGCAAACCAATGCTATTGATCCAAAATAATTTCGTTTTATTGTATTTTTCATTTTAAAATATACTTTATGTTTTTATTTATCCAACTCTAATGCACTCATCATAAATGCTGTTAATGCTATAGAACTGTTATCTTTCTTTTTTCCGTTAATGTAATATTCATTTGATCCATCTCTAAATGGTTTTCCTCCTAAACCTACATTTGATGAAACATTGATTATATTTAATTCTCCATTTTCTCCAAATCTAACGAACTCTTTTATAAATCCGTCAAATGATTTTTTGGCAATCGCTTTATATTCCGAAGGTAAATATCCTTTATTTACTCCTTTTGCAAAAGCATAAATAAGCATTGCTGATCCTGATGGTTCTAGATAATTATCTTTTAATGCTGGTTTATCTGTTACCTGAAACCATAATCCCGATTTGTCTTTATAAGCTAATAACGCTTTGGCTAATTTATTTAAATACGAAACCAATTCTTTTTGCTTCGGGTGATTATTTGGATAATAATCTAATGCATCTACTAGCGCCATCATATACCAACCCATTCCTCGTGACCAAATTGTTGGCGATGTCCCTGTTTCTGGATTTGCCCAAGCTATTTGTTTACTTTCGCCCCAAGCGTGATATAATAATCCTGTTTTTTTATCCCTAAAATGATTTTGGACTAACTCAAATTGTTTGGCAATATCATCTAGCCTTTTACCTTTTTCATATTCAACCGTGTATCGTGCATAAAAAGGTTCTGCCATATACAATCCATCAAGCCACATTTGATTGGGATAAATTTGCTTGTGCCAAAATCCTCCGCTTGCCGTTCTGGGTTGATTTTCGATTTGATTTCTCAAAAGCACCAATGCTTTATGATAGCGTTCTTCTTTGGTTAAATCGTATAATTCAAAAAGGATTTTGCCTGGATTGATATAATCAATATTATTTTCTCTTGCATCATAACCGCTAATGTTTCCTGAACTATCAATTAATTCATTTGCATATTCTTTTACATAATCCAGATACTTGGGATTTTGAGTCTTTTGATATAATTTTTCAAAAGCGAGTAATGCAAATCCAGTTTTGTAATCCCACTTTGGCTTTTCGGTTCCATCAATCTGCCATGCTTTTGGGTATTTGTTTATAATTGAAAGCGCAGTCTTTTCAGACCATTTTAACTCTTTTTCAACAACATATTTATTTTGTCCCATTATTAAACTACTGCTAAGCAGAAGAAAAACAATTAGCCAATTGGGATGGTTTACCTTTATAAAAACATATTTGAACATGCACCTTTGTTATTTTTTTGCCTCTGATTAACTATGACTCTTTATAAATATATTTTTTCTCGCCGATTTTGCAGATTAAGCAGATTTATTTTTAATCTTTTTGATTATTAGCTTTTTTCCTTTCACGCTGATTCTTAAAAGATTTAAGTAGATACGCACAGATAATTTTCCATAATTGATATTTAATTAAATATGCAAAATCTGCGTAAAACAAAATTATTTTAATCTGTAGAATCTGTGGCTACTAAATAAAAATTACATTTTGCCTTTTTTATTTAATACTTCTAATCTTTCGTCAAGGTATTTTATAAATTCTTCTTTTGTTTTAATACCATCTTTTTCTTGTTCCCAAGCACCTAAGAAATAAAATGAGGTGGATTTTGTCGTTGGTTTAAAAACCAATAAATAATCTAAATCGGTATCGGCTATATTTTCGATTGTACTGGTTTCATAAAAAATTGCCATTCCTAATTTATCTGGAACTAACGATTGTGTTCCATAAGTAGCAAGGTATGCCCACTTTTTATTTTTGCTTTCTTTTTTAAGTAATTCTGTATTTTTCTGTTTTACTATCCCTGTACAAATACCTTGAATTTCTTTTGAAGTCTTAATTGTATGCTGCGTATATAATTGGTCCGGTTTAATGGTTAATTCTGATGTAAAATCAATTTTATCTGAAGCTGTTTTCCATCCAAAATAATCCACTTTTACTTTAGATTCATTTACCTTATTCTCTACATAAGCTAGAGTTGAATCTACTTCATAAAAATGTAATTTTTTCCCATCTAAATAACGATCTATTGAACCGATTCCGATTCCTTTTCCTGCTTTTAAAATATCTGCTCCCCAATCGCTCATTTCATGATAGGAGTCAAAATTATCCTGACCTACTTGTGGTAAAATTATCGCTGCTGTTTTTTTTCCAAAAATATCAATAGCATTTCTCCAATCTAAATATAAACGATACCCGATTCTATTACTTTCCCATCCTGGTCCTTCGTAGCGAATATCAAATGAATGATCGGTATGTTCTGGTGCTAATTTTAATTTATCTACATTCTTAAATACAGTTCCTCCAATATACTTGCGCCCTTCCCATTTTCCATCGGTTTTAACTGATATTTCGGCATAGGTTTTGGCTGTTTTTATGTCATATTTATTTTGCGCTTTACAACTCGAAAATCCTAAAATTAATGCTGCTGATAATGTAATTACTGTTTTCATTTTATTCTAATTTATTTAAATAGTGTAGCTAAAAATTGCGTTGTGTATTGTACTGTTTCTTCAAACCATGGATTAAAAAACCAAAATGAATGGGGTGAGTTTTGAATTGTTTTCACCTCGTTATATATCTTATTTTGATTTAAAATGGCTATCATATCATCTCTTCCTGCATGAAATCGACCGAAGCTACTATTGATGAATAGTATTGGTGGCGTGTTTTTATTGGTATGTGTTACCGCCGAAGCGTTTTCCCAATTCTTCGGGTTTTCTTCATAGGTTCCATTTAACCAAAATGCTGCCATTTCTCCTTCTTCTGATTCTGGATGTTTAAAAGCTAGAATTCCATCTATATCGATAATTGCATTTACTGTAGCCGTTGATTTACTTTTATTTAAAGTATCCCGTAGAGCCAGATCGTTATTTGTTGTACCAATCAAAGCGGCTATTTGACCTCCCGAAGAACATCCTAAAATAGCTATTTTGTTTGGATCTACATGGAATCTGTTTGCATTATCTTTTATAAATTTTATCGCATTTTTGACATCATAAATTGCCTGTGGATATTTTGCTTCAAGCGATAATCTGTATTCTATTGCAAAACAAGAATATCCTTTTGAAGCTATTTCTTGTCCTAAAACTTGCATTTGACTTTTATTTCCTGATTTCCACCCCCCGCCATGTATCATTATTACAGCTGGGTTTATTTTTTGCTTTTTATCAATAAAAGCATCTAAATGTAATGCTCTGTTTTTCTCTTGATTGTAAACGATATCATAAATGGCATTAACCTCTTTACTCTTTTTTGCTTGTGCAATTGTTATAAATGGATAATGCTTTATTAACTTCGTATAAGTACTTTTTACAGTGTACGACGTATCAATACGATATGGAATTTGTGATTTAATACCATTCATAAATAAAACGAAAACAAGCAAAAATATCTTTTTCATCTCATGTGTTATTTCGCGTCGTGATTTAATATAGAATTAGAAGCCTGAAGGTTCATCAAGCTTCTAATCTAATTCAAAAAAACTAAAAATAATAAAATTGAATACTGTAATCATTCGATTTGATATACCCAATTTTATATTGTTTAACGTTCGGATACAATTCATTTTTTTAACACATCGAAACATAAATTTTATGCATAAATAAAGAATACAAAAAGAAATGTTTTTACCTTATATAGCTAACTATCTGTACTTTAACAAGTTAAAATCCTTTTTTTAGAGTACAAAATCTATGTTTCTATATGTTATATTAATTACACACCACTTTTTATTGCCTAATTATAAGCTGGATTTTGTGGGTATGATTTATTCTGGTTCAAATCCAAAGCTTCTTGTGGAATTGGTCTTAAAATTTTCTTTTCACCATTTGCTCCGTCAAAATTACTTGCTTTAATATTGTAATTGTAAAGTGATGCTCTTTCGATTAATTTCCCTGTACGTTTCAAATCAAACCAACGTGTGTACTCTCCTAACATTTCTCTAGCTCTTTCGTCAAGAATATAATCTATCGTAAATTGTCCTGCGGTTGCATTTGCCACTCCTGCCCTTCTTCTTACTTCATTAAGTCTGTCCAATCCTGTACTAGGATTTGTATGTAAATAAGCTTCTGCTGCAACTAAATATGTTTCTCCCAATCTAGAAATTACAAAGTCACGCGTACTTGTTCTTGGGCTTGTTGCACTTGTTGCAAATGGCGCTATCGGATCATCAAATTTACGCACTGGTATTGTTTGATAATCACTACTTAAACCTTTGGCAGCACCATAAGTTCCGTATAAGTGAATGGTAGTTTTAGGATTTGCCAGTTTATAAGTTGCTAACTCTGCATCGGTCATCCATTTAGGCACATAAAAATGTGTTACAGCTAATCCTGTTTTATTAGCTACATCATAATAATCGTAATATCTGGTATAGGTTTGCGTCATAAAAGTTCCTTCCCAACGGGTATCTCCTTTTTCATATAATCCGATTGCATAATCTGTTGGTAATAAATTGTAAGTTCGATAAGGTGCTTTACCTGATACCTCTGAACCTCCTAAATAAGAACTGAAATAACTTGCCTGCCCATTACCTGTAATTTGAGTTCCTGGTAATCCTCCTGTGGTTTGTGCTGGCGAAGTATTAGAAGCTGCACTAAACTGAGCCGAAAAGATTGTTTCCTTATTTATATCTGCAGCTACCTTAGTTGGTAACCATAAAGCAGCGTAAGTAAGTGTTAGGGTTTCTCCTGCAATTGCATCATCTGCATATTTGGCCGCTGTTGCAAAATCGCCTGCGGCACCAAACTTTTCGTATGCTCTTGTTAAATATACTTTTGCCAATAAATCTTGTGATGCTCTTTTTGTCACTCGCCCAGTGTAAGCACCAGTCGGTAATAATGATAAAGATTCTTCTAGTTCTTTAATTATAAAAGTATATACTTCTTCGGCTGAATTTCTATTAAAAGAAACTACCGGAGATAAATGATATTCGGTATCCAAAGTTACACCTCCATAGGTTTGTACTAATAAAAAATAGGCATTTGCTCTTAGAAATTTTATTTCTCCAATACGAGAATTTAAAGTTGCCGTTTTCTCTGTTAATGCGCTATAATAAATTGCTGTATTTGCTCTTTGAATTGCTTTATAACACTCCTTATAAAGATAATCTACATTTGGTGATGAAGACGTTAACTGCGTGTATTGGCTTACTCCTATTGGCTCGGTATTTCTACCTTCTGCATATAAATCGGTACCGGCAACAAACAGCCATGGCTCTCCACCGTATATTTCTCTTAATTGAGAATAATTTGCATTGATTAGAGATTCAAAGCCTGATGCCTTAAGGTATTCTGTATTTTCGGCATAAGAAAGGTTTTCTTCTTCTATATAATCACTACAAGAACTAAGTGTTAATAATGCTATTGATAAGCTTACTATTATTTTTTTCATTTTGCTGTTTTTTAAAATTTAATACTCATACCCATTTGATAGGTAATTGATGATACACGACCAATCCCCAGACCTGCTGCTGCCCACTCTGGATCATATCCATCATAATGAGTAAATACAAATGGATTTAAAACATTTACATAAAAACGAAGGTATTTCATTTTAAATTTTTCGATCACGCTTTTGTTAAATGTGTATCCTAATGCTATATTTTTAATTTTAACAAATGATGCATCTCTATAATAACCAACTCCATTGGCGTTCCAATATGTCCCTTCATTTTTTGCCATTGGATATTCATTAGAAACCTGAGCAGGAAGACCAGCATCGTTTGCAGGAATATACCAGTTGATATCTAATTTTTGACGCCCTCTGTCATCGGTATTTGTAAAGTTGGCGTGAAATGGGCTATTTACATAAACCCCTTGGCTAGTAATTACTGAAGCTGCCAAGTCAAAATTTCCAACTGTTAATTTAGAAGTAATACTTCCTGTCCAGTCTGGATTAGAATGTCCTAAGATCTGCCTGTCTGCTGTAGTTATTTTTCCATCACCGTTCAAATCCTCTACTCTTGCTTGTCCTTCAGATTGTCCGTACGATGCAGCCTCTGCTTTTTGATTTGCTTGCCATATACCAATAAACTTATAGTTGTAAATTGCATCGATAGATTGTCCGATAAACAAGTTGTTTCCAACATCGTCATTTTCTTTATCATAAATAGATACAATTTTGTTCTTATTTTTAGAAAATATGAAGGTTGTTTCCCATTTTACGAAGTCTGTATTAATGATTTTGGTTGTTAGCATAGCTTCGATTCCTTTATTACTTACAGAACCAATATTGTTAGGATAAGTTTTTGCATAACCGTTTTCTGTTGCTGTTTTTTGTTGCAGTAATAAATCTGTAGAAAGTCTGTCATACACATCTACACTACCAGTAATTCTATTGTTCAAAAATCCAAAATCCAGTCCAACGTTTAACTCTCTCATTTTTTCCCAACCCAAATCTTTATTACTAGGCGAACCTTGTACAAAACCATTTGCAGCGGTACCGTTAAAATCGTAATAAGTTTGTTGCTCTAATTTATTAAGCGTTGAATAAGAAGCTACTTTATTATTTCCTGTGAAACCGTAACTTACTCTGGCTTTTAAATCCGAAACTACTTTTTGATTTTTCATAAAACCTTCTTCGATAACTCTCCATGCAAGAGCAGCCGATGGAAATGATCCCCATTTACTACCTTCAGCAAACTTTGATGATCCATCCCATCTATCTGATAAAGTCAATAAATAACGATCTTTATAACTATAATTTATACGTACGGCATAAGATGACATGGTAAATTTATCATATGATGAGCCTAAAAGAAAAGTAGATTGTTTTCCTGTTCCTAAATTATGATATCCTACATCAAAAGGCTGATCGCTAGAACTAGCAGACATCGTATTATAGGTATTGGAATACAAACTTTGAAGTCCTAAAATCGTAAAAGCGTGATCTTTATTTAATTTATAATTTATTGTAAACTGATTATCCCATGTATAGTTAAACCTTTCAGTTTCTAGTAAGCTTGCCGATGGTAAATTTCTATTTGCAACTCCTGTATTTGTCAAAGCTCCCCATGCCTGTCCTTGTTTTGTCTGGTTTAATCCCGCAGAATATGTCGATTTAAGACTCAGCCATGAAACTGGTTTATATTCTACAAATAAATTACCTACACCATTCCAACTTTTGATTTCATTGGTTGTGTTATCAATTTCCAACAATGGATTGTAAGTACTTGTTTTATTGATTAAAAAAGCTCCTGCAGCGTTTGTTGGCTTACCAGGAAGCGCAATTAAATTTCCATTTTCATCATAAGGTTTGTAAAACGGGCTTAATCTAAATGCTTCTTGCATAGCAAGCGCACTACCTAATTCTTGTTCTGTTCTTGCAACATTCAAATTTACTCCTACAGTAAATTTATCATTTATTTTATGGGTTAATCCAACTTTAAAATTGTATTTATCTAATGATTCATTTTGAATATTCCCAGTCTCATTTTGCAATCCTAATCCTATTGTATAAGACAAACCTCCATCTGAACGTCCGGCAATAGACAAATAATTGTTTTGTTGCAAACCTGGTTTTAATACTGCGTTATACCAATTAAAAGTATCATTATTTGCAATTCTTGTAGCCAATAATGAGTTTTCTGGTCCAATTACTGTAGCGTCCAAAGTTGCTGCTGTAACTGTTCCTGTAATTGGATCTTTCTTTGCTGTAGGCAAGTATGCCGATTGATGATATAGCCACCATTTTTGCCCATCCATCATATCTGGTAATCTCGCAACTTCTTTTCCTCCAATATAAGAATCAAAAGAAACTGTCATACTCGATTTTATATTACTACCGCTTTTGGTGGTAACAATAACAACTCCGTTTGTTCCTCGAGATCCGTAAATAGCTGTAGATGATGCATCTTTTAAGATATCTATCCTAGCAATATCCTGTGGATTCAGGAAATCAATTCCATCTGTAGGAACACCATCAACTATAAATAACGGTGCAGCATCACCACTCATAGTGCTTTTTCCACGAATTGCAATTGCGAATGGATCTCCAACACGTCCTGTTGATGCACTAATCTGAACACCAGCTACGTTTCCTTGTATGGATTCCATAACACTTGTTGTGTTTCTCTCTGTCAAAGTTTTAGCATCCAATGTACCTACAGATCCAGTAAGATCTGATTTCTTAACAGTTCCATATCCTACTACTACAACCTCTTTCAGCGAATTTGTATCTTCAATAAGGCTTATATTAATTCTGGATTTTCCTGCAACACTAACTTCTTGGGTCTGGAACCCCAGATAACTAAATACTAAGATAGCTTTGCTGTTTATTACATTTATTTTAAAACTCCCTTCAAAATCTGTCGAAGTTCCGTTTTTAGTTCCTTTTTCTAGAATATTCACTCCTGGCAGAGATAATCCAGCGGCATCAGTAATTTTTCCTTCTATTACTGTCGATTGAGCATTTATTGTGTTGCTCAACAGAAAATTCAGGAAAAACAGAAATACAAGATTGTATTTTATTTTTTTCTTTAATAATTGCTTAATGTTCATAGTTTGGTTTTAATGGTTTGGTTAATTGATAGTATTTTTTAGTTCATAATTGATTCTACTTATTATCATTTATATTGATAGCTATTAATAAAATTTATGCTTTTAATATTCTTTAGTAAATAAACCTAATCTGCTTTTCTTGCGATTAATCCCTCTTATTCCGTGGATCGGTTTCAGAAACATTATGAACCTATTTTTCTATATGAAAAAACTAACATTATAATCACATTAAAACGGCAACCCTTTAAGACGTTATAAACTTATTTACAATCATCTAAGTCGATCATGTTCTTTTCAAAATTAAAAAACAATAATTATGTAATCGATTACACGAAAGTATAAAATTACTTTGAACGAGCCAAATTAATTTATATAAAAATTGTGTATTTGATTTATATATAAGAATAAAATTATAATAAGTATAAAAAAACTGGTAATTTATTACTATAATGATTTATATAATATTTAAATACCTGAATTAAAGTAATCGATTGTTATTTTATTAGTCTCAGTATTCAGTTGCAGTTTACAGGCGATTTGGAGCATTTAGTTGTAACCATTCAATATTGAATACTGAAACTGAGACTGAATACCGAAACTGAATACTGAGACTGAAACTGAAACTGAAACTGAAACTGAAACTGAATACTGAATACTGAATACTGAATACTGAATACTGAATACTGAGACTGGAAACTGAAAACAAAAAAAAGAGGCATGCAATGCACACCTCTTTTCCTTAAACCAAATTATATAGTAAGCCTATTTAAGCCATCTAGGGTCTCCAATATTGTTATCTTTTAATGTCTGATTTCCAACTGTAAAATCACCTTCTGCAGCGTTTGCAAGTACAGGATCTAATGTTGTATAACTACCTGAATTATCAAATTTTATTGGAGTTGCTGCTGTAGCAAAAAGAGCTCCTGAATTGAAGTAATTATTATTTACAAACGTCGGAGCGACTGTGGCTGCTTGATTTGCATAGATTGCTGCTGTTTGTACAAACAATGTATTACGAATAGTTGATGCATTGCTAACAAAACGTATATATAAAATTCTATTTGAAGCTGTCATAGACTTATTGTAAATCGTACAGCCATCAATTAATATATTGGTTGTTAAACCTGTCGCTGTTAATCCAGCTGCATTATCTATACGGATAAAATCACGCCCTGATGCACAGTTATTAAACGTACTATTTTTTAACGTGATTTGACCAATATGAGCAATTCTAAAATCAATAAAATCACCATTAGCTGTCAATACATTTGATATAATTGAGTTCTCTACTATTGCAGAAGTAACTTTTGTATTTGCAAGACTTGAATAAATTAATGCCTTTGCAAAATCATGAATAACACATCCACTTATTAAAAGCGGTCCATAACTAACATTTGCTTCATTATACTTAACAACATCTGAAAGTATTTTATCTCCATTTAAATCTAAATCTATTAAACTTAGCATTGAAGATCCATTATTAAGATTGAAATTAACATGCAGCAATGGTTTTTTAAAACTGTACAAACCTCTAATTGTGATTGGCTTATTTATTGCTATTGTACCTTTAAAAACAGTATAATCTCCTGGCATCAATACTAATACTGCTCCGGGTGCTGCATCGGCTATTTTAACACTTAAATCATCTTCTGGTTTTACCAAGATTCCTGTTCCTATATCAATTCCTGTTGTAAAAGTAAAATATCCTCTTTTTTTAGAACCATTAAACAATTCTGCTGTATATAGTGTTTCTCCTTTTAATCCTTCAACGACTGCTATCCCTTTTGCCTTTTCATCCGCAGTGATATCGTGCTTAATCGCCCCTGGGTTAACAATAATTTGCGTTACGTTACTATTAGCCCCCCATCTCAAGGTTACTTTATTTGCTTCTACATCACCATCTTGAGTTGCTAAGAAAATTTGCTCCGATAATGTTGTTACTTTTCCAATTGTCCATTTAGAGTCTTCTAACCCCGTTTTGCTTATAGCTTTTAATCGTACAGAGTAAACAGTTTCTCCTTCTAATTGTACTCGAATAGGCAATTCCGTTGGACTAACTTTAACTGTTTTATAAATAGTCTTAAAGTCTGGATCATCTGCACTGAATTCTACAACATAATGATCTGCACTTTCGTTTACTGTCCAATTTAACTCAACTGCAGTTTGATTTCTAACTGTTGCGCTAATTCCTATAGGAGAGAATTCTCTGGTTGCCCCTATTCCATCAAGTAATCCTTCATTGTAACTTTCACAACTAGAAATTGCTAACGCAAGTAACAAAGTGGCTATTAATCCTTTTAGTATATATTTTAATTTCATAAACATAAATAATTTATACCCCATTGGGCCTAATTAATAAAAAATACGTTGTTTTATTTATCTTAATAAGAATTCAGCAACTATAAATTCTCGCAAAGGCGCAAAGGCGCTTAATTTTAGCTTTATGTTTTTTATGGCTTTGCGAGAAAATCTAAAATTAAAATGATAAAACGTTTAATTATTCTCCAGTTATTTAATTACTATTTTAATAGCCATAATCATTGAACAACTTGCTATTACTTCCATCAATAATCATTTGCCATATTGGCCAAAATTGTCTTGTATTTGGATCGATTCCTACTTTATAAATAGAATTTATCTTGCTATCTGTAAGTACATTCCATGCAAAAGAGGTGTAATCTGCTCCTGGATTTACGTTTTCTCCACGATTTAATCCATAAATATCTAAACTAACATTATCTGCTTTATATTTATAATACAAGGTGGTAGGTACATCGGCATACTCTTGTGTACGTTTTTGCAAATCGAACATTTTTTGCTTGGCTTCATCTAATTTTACTTTAAGTAAGTTCCAACGAATAAGTGCTTGTTTGCGTTCCATTTCTCCTGTAAATTCATATTTATTCTCATCTACAATAGCATTAAACATTGCTGTTTTACCACCTAAATTATTTACATAATTATCTACTTTCTGAGCATGATCTGCGGCTGCAAAAGCTCTTCTGCGCACCTCTTTTAAATATGGAGCTGCTGCTGCTGGACCTTCTAATTCATTTGCCGCTTCAGCAGCAATTAAAAGTACTTCGGCATAGCGCATGTAAATTTTATTTACACCATCATCATTAGTCGAAGTAACCAAACGTTTCATCCATTCGTAGCGGTACTTCCCAAAACACCATTTATTTAATGCTGCTAATTCTTGTTTAGCAATCCCATTTACTGGCTTACCATATATGTAAGGAACACAAGTAACATCTCTTCGGGTATCTGATTTATCGTAATCATAAAAAATAAAAGGAAGTGGTCCCGCAGTACCTCCGCGGTTAGCTCCGTTTTTATGAAACTGATCGCTATCTGTGTGTTTAACAGCAAAGCTATACAGCATTCTTCCTCTACCATCTGAAAAAGGAATTTCCCAAAGCGACTCTCCTCCTGCAGCAATATTCTCTTCGTTGTATTTTCTCCAGAAAGTTTCAAATGAAGGTTCTAAATTCGCTTTTCCGCTCAGGATTACCGAACGTGATTCATCTAATGCTAGTTTATACATTTTGTCAACTGAAAGCTCTGCATCATTACTTCTGCGCACACCATCTGGATATTGCTGGAATCCGCTAGCAACCAATGCCAAACGAGCACGCAATCCTTTTACAAAAGCCTTATTAATTCGTTCAACACTACTAGTCGCTGGGCTTTCATTTGGCCATGGCACTAACGTAGCTGCTTCTCCCAAATCCTGAATAATCTGCTTGTAAATTACATCACGATTTGATTTTGCTAAATATATCGTCTCGCTATTTACAGGCTCAAAACGAGCTGGTATATCTCCATGTGCCTTAACTAAATCAGCGTAATAAACAGCGCGCAATGTTAAAGCCTCTCCTAATAAATATCCGAATTCAGTTCCTGGCTTTGGATCAGCATATTTACGAATTCCGCGTATGCACATATTAGCACGTTCAATTCCAGTGTACATTGATGTCCATGGATTACCTCCTCCTCCATCTGTTAATGCAACATTCATTTGTCCGTTATTAGGTTTAGCATCGTAAGTACTTAAACCCGGTTTGTCATCTGACGTTGACTCCGAAGCATTATACCATTCAACATCTGTATTAAATCCATAAAAAGGAAGAAAACGACCTCTATGTCCATTAGTATCAGCAAACGGTATTTTAATTCCATCTACAGCACTTTTGGTTAATCCTTCATTAGAAAAAACTTCTGCTTCTTCTAATGTCGATTTTCCAGGAGCATCCAAACCTTCTTCTGAAAATTCCTGACAAGCACTAAAAAGACTTGCTAAAATCAATCCTGCTATTATTATTTTATGTTTCATTTTTTGATAGGTGTTAAATTAAAAATTAAGGTTTAAACCAAAAACCAATTGTCTGCTACGCGGATATGCTGAATAATCTACACCCGGAGTTAGTGGTGTTTTTCTTCTTGTTGAAACCTCTGGATCTGGTCCTGAATAGTTTGTAAGCAGAAAAACATTAGTAGCAGTAAGGTAAAATCTTAATTTTGAAACTCCCAATGCTGAAATAAGTGAACTTGGAGATGTATATCCTAATGTAAGTGTATTAAGTCTTAAAAATGAACCATCTTCAACTGCCCAATCATTAAAAACATAACGATTCATATATGGTGACCACATAGTTGTGTTAGCATTAAGTGCTGCTAATTCAGTCGGATCAGTTACTAATTGTCCTGTAGAAGGATTTAAATTTGTCCATCTGGCTCCATCAGCCATATCTGTACTTAAATTTCTATATTGCCCGTTTGGTGTAGAAGTTGTAAACTCAACTTTATTTGCATTATAAACATCATTACCTACACTATAGTTAAATGAAGCCGAAAGATCAAAACCATAGGCATTACCATTGATTACAAAACCTCCACTGAATTTTGGATTTGAATCACCAATTATTGCACGATCTGCTACTGTAACAACTCCATCTCCATTTAAATCCTTTAGTTTCATAGTTCCCGGCTGTACCGTTCCTACAATTCCTGAACTATTAGTAATTCCTGCTTTTAAAGTATATTTTGTTCCATCATAATCAAAATCAGATACCTCATAACGGCCATCATTCTTAAAACCATACATCGTACCTATTGGCTGTCCAACTTTTACTAAATAATCTCCATCTATAGCTGAATTCCATGTACTCGATGGATTAAAACTATCCATTACTCCAAGTGAATTTATACGATTTTTGTTTACACCGATATTAAAAGAGAAATTTAAACCGTAATCTTTTTTTTGTATGGCTGTAACATTTAATGTAGCCTCAAAACCTGTATTTTGAGTCTCTCCCATATTTCTGTATTGACTTGCATAACCTGATCCCGGTATAAGGAAGTTTATTAAAAGATCTTGTGTTACATTTTTATAAACTTCAAAAGAACCATTTATGCGACTCTTAAAAAAGTCAAAATCTAGTCCTAAATTTTGTGTTACTGTAGTTTCCCACTTTAAGTCTGGATTAGTTAATATATTAGGTGCTGCCCAATAACTATCTGAACCATTTATCCAAGATGATGTGGTTGATTCTAAACTTTGTACTGTTTGTCCTGTTGGAATATTATTATTTCCAGCTTCTCCATAACTCAATCTAAGTTTAAGTGAGTTTACCCAAGATACTTCTTTCAAGAAGCTTTCTTCTGATATCTTCCAAGCTACTGCCGCCGCTGGGAAATATCCCCATTTATTTCCTTTT
Organism: Flavobacterium frigoritolerans; assembly: GCF_025847275.1. Classification (GTDB taxonomy): domain Bacteria; phylum Bacteroidota; class Bacteroidia; order Flavobacteriales; family Flavobacteriaceae; genus Flavobacterium; species Flavobacterium frigoritolerans. The sequence goes on along the minus strand of NZ_JAOZEV010000009.1, from coordinate 121,605 downwards.
GCAAACTTACTTGATCCATCAGCACGGTACGTTGCCGTAAAAAGGTAACGGTCTTTATAATCATAATTTATACGTCCAAAAAATGAAAGTAATTTATCATCTGCAAAATAATAATTATCTACTGAGAAAGGTTTAGCCTGTGATGTTAGTTTTTTTGCTTGCTCAAAATCAAAAAACTTTGGAAAACCTTGCAATACAGTATTCACATCATTTCTTTGATAATTTATCGACTCTTCTCCTACTAGTATTTTTAAATTATGATTTTCTCCTAATGATTTTTTAAAATCATAATTAAGCGTATTTGCATTTCTAAAACGAACATCTTTGCGATCTGTCATTGTAAGTGCAGGCATTCCTTGCAAAGTGGCTGCAGGCTTGTTTGCAACATAATACGTTGATCGTCCGTAGAAACGATTATCTAAATAGTTATAATTATCTAATCCTAAATCTGTTTTAAACACCAATTTGTCTGTTAACTTCCATGAAAAGCTCCCTAACATATTGAAGTTTTTTCTAAGCTGTTCGCGATCATTATCCGCTACAGCTACAAAAGGATTTACAAGATATCCTGACACCGCTTCATCTGTATCATCTGTGGTTAAACCTGGCATTGGAAGTGGCGAATACCCCACAGCGTGTTTTAATCTGGAATCATTTGACGAAACTTCATTTTGCTCATTAGCTCCTCCTCCGTTTATTTCTGTATTAGAATAACGCATCGTAAAGGCTAGGTCAATTTTGTCACTCGCTTTACTTTTTAATGCAAGTGATAAATTATCTCTTTTAAAATCTGAACCTAACATTATCGCTTTTTCATCATAGTGCGCATAATTAAAATTGAAATTTATTTTATCCGAACCACCGCGTATTCCTAAATCACGACTCTGTACTTCTCCTGTACGTCCATAAATTTGTTTTTGCCAATTATCTCCTTTTACCCCTTTATAAATATCATAATCTTGCCATGATCCAAAATATTTTTCATACGAATCGGCATTGCCTTTTGCAAGCAAAGCATATTCATATTGCCACTTTACGAAATCTTCTGGCTCTAGAACATCTATTTCATTAGCCATCTTTTTCATACCGTAGAACATATTTACATTCACTGCTATTTTTCCTTCTTTACCTCCTTTAGTAGTTATAATAATAACCCCATTTGCTCCTCTTGATCCATATATAGCTGTAGATGAAGCGTCTTTTAAAGTTGTAATAGTTTCAATATCTGATGAAGAAACATCATTCATACTATTAACTGGAAATCCATCTACTATTATTAATGGTGAACTATCCTGAGTTAATGACCCACCACCACGAATTCTAATTTTAATTTCTGAATCTGGTGAGCCTTCTGAAGATATTACCTGAACCCCAGCTATACGTCCTGTCAGAGCTTCGGCAACGTTGGCAATAGGTGTTTTTCTCACATCATTACCTGATAAAGTAGAAACTGCACCTGTTAAATCCCCTTTTTTAACTGTACCATATCCTACAACAACAACTTCATTTAATGCATTAGCATCTTCATTTAATACAATCTCTATTTTATTTTTTCCTGCAACAGAAGCTTCTTTGGTTTTAAACCCAATAAACGAAAAAGTCAATATTGCTTTTGGGTTGGTAAGTTTTATTTTAAAATGTCCGTCAAAGTCAGTAGAAACACCATTTTTTGTCCCTTTTTCTAATACATTTACACCCGGTAGGGTTAACCCCGCTGCGTCTTTTACGGTACCTTCTACTGTGACATTCTGAGCAGATATTTGATTGCTCATGAAAATTATCAGAAAAAAGGTCCAGACAAAATAACTTCTTGTACCTTTTTTTAATAAATGGTTATTGTTCATAAATTTGGTTTTAATAGTTAAGGTTTGTTAAGGTTTTTATTTTATGCTTTTCATTTTAGTACCATTGATATAGGTATTATTAAATTTTAAATTCTTTACATGTTTAAGCGAATATGGAGCTCCAACTTTTTCGATTATAACATTGGTTAGTGTTATATTTTCTATAGGAGATTCTTCATATCCATCAGCTAAGATTCCAAATTTCCCTCCGTTTTTCACTTTAATATTTTCTAGATTTATGTTTCTTATTGCTGGAATAAAATTCCCAACCTGACTACCGTAGATATCGTAAAACATAGTTATTCTTAAAACTGATTCTGCGACAGTTCCAACTTCAATATTCCTCACATAAACATTTTCAGTAAGTCCGCCTCTTTTCGAATTGGTTTTGATTCGAATAGCTCTATCAAGATTTGGGCTATCCATAATGCAATTTTCTACAAAAACATTGCTTACACCCGCAGATATTTCACTTCCCATTACAACTCCTCCATGACCATCGATCATTTTGCAGTTTTGTACAATAATGTTTTTACTCGGAATCCCAACTCTTCTTCCATCACCATCACGTCCCGATTTTATTGCAATACAATCATCTCCGGTATTAAAAGTGCAATTTCTAATAATTACATTTTGAGAATATTCTGGATCACAACCATCATTATTAGGACCGTGACTTATAATAGTTACTCCATCAACAATTACATCTCTTGATTTCATTGGGTGAATAACCCACGAAGGCACATCGATGATTTTTACATCTTTTACTAAAACGGTATTACATTCAAAGAACTCTAAGAAATTTGGACGTATATAATGTCCTTCTCCAAAAATTCTTTCAGATACTGGTGTTCCTATTTCTCCCATTTCGACCAAAGTCGGACGATTAAGCGGGTCGTTTTGACTAGGCATTCCTTTTTCCCATCCGTATCCTTTACCTGCCCATGTCCACCAATTTTTAATACTAGACTGCCCATTAAGCGTTCCTTTTCCAGTAACTGCAACATTTGTCTTATTGTATGCGTATATAAAAGGAGAATAATTCATCATTTCTGTACCTTCAAACGAAGTATGAACTATCGGATAATCTTTAGGATTTGTGCTAAATAAAATCTCTGCATTATCCTCTAAAAATAAATTCACATTGCTATCTAAATGTATCGCTCCTGTAAGGTATTTTCCGTTTGGAACTACTACTTTCCCGCCACCACTTGCTACACAAGCTTCAATGGCTTTTTTAAACGCCTGTGTATTATCAGTAACTCCGTCGGCTACTGCGCCATATTCATTTATGTTAAAATTTTTATCAGGAAACTTTGTAGTAGGAATTTTTTTAATTATTTCTTCCATTTCCTTCCAAGGATTTTTTTGAGCTTGTAATTTTGAAGAAGTCAGACACGATAAAAATAAAGCTGTAATTACTATATAAATATATTTAGTATTCGCTAGTACTGATTTGTTTATAAGCATTGTGGTATGTTTTTTAAAATTCATTTTGAAATAATTAAACATTTAAATGTAATCGATTACACGAAAATATATAATTACTTTGAATGCGCCAAATATATTTAGATAAAAATTATATATTTAATTTTTAATCACAAAAAAAATTATATTTAGTGTAAAAAAACTAACAATTTATTGTTATAACATCCATTTACTAACAGTTGCCAAAGAAATAAAGTAATCGATAACAACAACAAGTTGTTTATGATAAAAAATTCTTATTTTTGTAACGCATTAATAAATAAACTACTACAGCATGAGCGAGAAAATAACTATCTACGATATTGCAAAAAGATTAAATATCACAGCTGCTACAGTATCTAGAGCGTTAAATAATAATCCGAAGATAAAAGAAAGCACACGTAAGTTAGTAATAGAAACTGCGGCTGCTATGAACTATAAGCAAAACAGACTTGCATTAGCTCTTCAAAGTGGAAGAAGCAATAATATAGGTGTTATAGTTCCTCGTATTGATAGTAACTTTTTTGCTTCGGTGATTAGAGGTATTGAAGAAGAACTGCATCCGCATGGTTTTCAGGTTATTATTTGTCAAACTCATGAAGATCCAAAAAGAGAAAACGAAAATCTACATACTTTGCTTGATGCTCAAGTAGATGGTATTTTAATGTCGGTTACAGATGTTAGCAACGAAAATGATGCTGCTTTTAGAAATATCGTCAATAATAACGTTCCATTAATATTTTTTGATAGAAAAAAAGACATCAGTGGAGTAAGTTCTGTAACTATTGATGACTTTAAAGGTGGATACGAAACTACCAAACATTTGATTAATCAAGGATGCAAAAGCATTGCTCATTTTTCTGGTGATCAATCGCTGGAAATTTTCAAAAATAGGTTTCTTGGTTACAAACAAGCTCTGTTAGACAGTGGATTAACATTTGATGAAAAATATGTTATTCAATCCAAAAGTAGTGTTGATGCAGGTAAAGAAGCTTTAAATATTTTAATGCAATACGATACGCCTCCAGATGCTATATTTTCTTCGAGTGATTTTGCAGCCTTGGGTGCTATTCAGGAATTGAAAGCTAGAGAAATTAATATTCCTGCCGATTTTTGTGTTGCTGGATTTAGTAACGAACCGTTTACTAAATTCATGGAACTATCTATTACTTCTGTTGATCAATCTCCACTGGAAATGGGAAAAATGTCGGCTCGTGTTTTCTTAGAACAAATGGAGAAAACGGATAAAATAATGATAGAAAAAAAGGTAGTCCTGAAGCCTGAATTACACATTCGTAAATCATCTGCAAGAACTACCTCTTAGGTTTTTTACTGTTAAGTTATTTTCTTTTCACCATTAAGATATTAAGAAAAATTAAGGTTTGTCTTTACTCGTTTACTGCCACAGATTAAAAGAATTAAAAGGATTTTATAGCAATCCCGAAGCTCCTTTTACAGTTAATTCTTTAATCTGAAAGCTTTGCGTCCTTTGCGGATAAACAAATAGAATATAGTCAACTTTTATCTTAAAGCGAAACCCCTCTTTTCCAAGGGATAAAATCGTTTTGATTTAAAATTGCTGCTTTGGTTTTTATTTTTCCGCTAGCAACATTTATTATAAACTCCAGCATTTCATCACCCATTTCTTCGATAGTTTTTTCTCCTGTGATGATTCCACCAGTGTCAATATCGATAATATCCGACATTTTTGCGGCCAACTCAGAGTTCGATGAAATTTTTACAACGGGTGCAATTGGATTTCCTGTTGGAGTTCCTAAACCTGTTGTAAATAAAACCATATTAGCTCCAGAACCGACCATTGCCGTAGTACATTCTACGTCATTTCCCGGTGTACAAAGCAAATTTAATCCCGGTTTAGTGATATATTCTCCATAATCTGAAACACCTACTATTGGTGATGTTCCTCCTTTTTTTGCAGCTCCTGCCGATTTCATAGCATCAGTAATTAAACCATCTTTGATATTTCCTGGAGACGGATTCATATCAAATCCTGAGCCTGCATCTACAACCGTTTTTTCATACCATTTCATCAATTCTAAGAAACGTTTTCCGCTCTCATCCTCCACACAACGATTTACCAGCTCCTGCTCTACTCCACATAATTCGGGAAATTCTGAAAGAATTGTAGTTCCACCTAAAGCAGCCAATAAATCTGAAGTTATACCAAGTGTTGGGTTAGCCGAAATCCCTGAGAATCCATCCGATCCACCACATTCTAAACCTATTGTTAATTTAGATAATGGAGCAGGTGTTCTTTGTAATTCATTCGCTTTTTTAATAGCTTCAAATGTATCTTTTACAACACTACTTAGCATTGCTTCGATAGTTCCTATTTGTTGCTGATCGTAAATTAAAACAGGCTTTTTACTATTTGGGTTTATTTCGTCTAGCGCATCTTTAAAGATTTGTATTTGAAGATTCTGGCAACCTAAACTCAATACCGTTGCTCCTGCTACATTTGGATTATTTACATAACCTGCCAACAATTTTGCCAAACTATGCGAATCCTGACGAATTCCTCCGCAACCACCTTGATGCGTGATAAATTTTACTTCGATATTATTGAATAAATTAGAATCATTAGAAGCTGCTTCATTACTAGCGCCACCGCTTTCTGATTTTACCAAAGAACGAAGTAGTAACTGATAATCATTCTCTTTGGGTTTCATTAACTCCTTTTCAAAAATATCTTTTAATATTTCGATATTTCTGTTTTCACAAAAAACTAATGGAAAAAACAACCAAACATTTTCAGTTCCTACCTGCCCATCTTCTCTATGATATCCATCAAAAGTTCTGTCTTTCCATTTATCAATATTAGGAACAGTCCAACCTATCGATTCTGTTTTTTCAAAAACTTTAGCGCTTTCATGTTTTACATTACTGGTAGTAAGCACATCGCCTTTTACAATAATTTGACTTGCTCTACCTACCAAAACACCGTACATAATAATTTTTTCGTCTGATGCAAAATCAGACAAAGCAATTTTATGCTTCGATTTAGTATCTGAAACTACCGTAATAGTTTCTCCCTCAAACTGAATAGTTTCTCCTGCAACTAGATTTACTAAGGCTACAGCTACATTATCAGTAGGATTAACTTTTATTAATTTTTTTTGCATCGTAAAAATGTATGAGGTTATTATTTTAATTTCTTTGCGTAATTGACAAAACCTTGCTCAATTCCATTCAGTTCAATTTCTGATAAGGCAATTGCAATCGCATCTTGTAATGATTTAACCGATGTTAAATCTTCATCCCAAAAGTTTTTATTTTGCAATACCTGAGTTGCTATTTCATAATAATTATCAGATTTCCAAATCTCAGCAAAAAAACTAACTATATCTTCACTATCATTAACTGGTAAAGTTTGGTTTTGCCAAGTGCCCTTATAAAAACGAATCAAACAAGCAAAGGCAAACGTTAAATGAATTGGAAGCTTGTTCTGAATTGCAACATATTCGACTAAACTTGGCAAAACACGAACTTTAAATTTCGAAATAGAGTTCAATGCAATACTAGATAATAAATGCTTGATAAATGGGTTTCTAAAACGATCCAAGACTTCATCAGAAAAGCTTATTAGTTCGTCCTTATCCATATTTAATGTTTCGTTTATTTCATCAAAAACAGCTTTATTCACAAACTCTCCTGTAAATGAATTATCTACTGTTTCTTTTACTGTTTCATTTCCATAAAGGAGAGAGAACGGTACCATTGCGGTATGTGCGCCATTAAGAATTCTAACTTTACGAGTTCTATAAGGTTGCATATCAGCTACAATCTTTACATCCAAATCGGTTTTCTCAAATGGAAGCTTTGTTTTTAATTTATCATCTCCTTCAATAACCCATAAAAAGAATGTTTCAGCACTTACAATCAAATTATCCGAATAATCCAACTGACTGTTATATTCTTCGATTTGATCTTTTGGATATCCCGGAACAATGCGGTCAACCAATGTATTATGAAAAGTACAATGGTTTAAAAGCCATAATGTAAAATCAACTTCGAGACTCCAATCGGCACAATATTTTAATATAATTTCCTTTAAAGTATCTGAGTTGTAATTAATTAATTCACAAGGAATAATTGTTAATCCTTTGGATTTATCTCCATTAAAATGCTTGAATCTTTCGTATAAAAGCACCGTTAATTTTGCTGGAAAAGAAACTGGCGGTTGCATTGTTGGTTTATCACTAGCAACATATTCAATACCAGCTTCGGTAGTATTCGAAATGATAAAAGCCAATTCTTCTTCTTTGGCTAAAGCCAAAAACTCCTTAAAAGAAGCATAAGGATCTATTGCTTTAACAATATTGGTAATTAATTCTTTTTCTTGAATTTCTTCTCCTTTTTTTATTCCTTTCATGAATAATGTGTACAAACCATCTTGGTCATTAATCATATTTACCAAGCCTTTATCGATAGGTTGTACAACAGCAATTCCTGCATTAAAATTGGCATCCTGATTTAGTTTCTGAAAAGCAAATTCTACAAATGCTCTCAAAAAATTTCCTTCGCCAAATTGAACAATTTTTATTGGAAGTTTATCGGATAACCCTATATTTTCTCTATTTAGTTTTTTCATTATTAATAACTTAAAGTGTTGTAATTCTGTATTGTTATCCTAAAATATTCCCAAAACATGTTAGGTATTATACTATTTATTATCATACCTACAAGGTTGAAAAAAACCTTGCAGAATTCGATTTTATCTCAGTTGTAAAAGAAACATTATACTTGATGTCAACAAAACTTGTTGTGAGGACTGGCAGGTTTTATTCTGCAAGAATAATGCTCTATTACAACTTAAAAATCAAAAAAACATTTAAAAACAATCTTTAGGAATAGCTATTCCGTATTTTATTTTCTAATTTTTTTTATAATCTCAAGAACTTCGCTGACTTTGTTTTTTAAACCTTCAAAATCATTATTATCTAAGATTTCTTTTGAGATTAATTGCGAACCAATTCCTACGCAAGTTGCCCCTGCATTAAGCCAAGATGACAAACTTTCTTCGGTTGGAAAAACGCCTCCTGTAGGCATAATACTCGTCCAGGGAGAAGGTCCTTTTATTCCTTTTATAAATTCTGGTCCATAAATGTCTGCAGGAAATAATTTTACTATTTCGCAGCCTAATTCTTCGGCTTTGGCAATCTCTGTAAGCGTACCACAACCAGGTGACCATAATACTTTACGGCGATTACAAGCTATTGCAATATCTTCTCTGAGTACAGGAGTTACAATAAAATTAGCCCCCAATTGCATGTATAATGAAGCTGCTGCAGCATCGGTTACTGATCCTACACCCAGAATCATTCCGGGTAATTCGGCTAAAGCATATTTATTTAAAGCACCAAATACTTCAAAAGCAAAATCGCCTCGGCTCGTAAATTCCATTAATCTAGAACCACCATCATAACACGCTTTTAATACTTTTTTGCTTATCTCTATATCTGAATGAAAAAATAGCGGAATCATACCGTTTTCTTTCATGGTCATAGCCACTTCTATTCTTGAATATTTTGCCATTTTTAAATTATTTAACCCGTTTGGTATAATTATTTTTAACACATAGAATCATAGTTTACAAAGTCTAAAAAGACGTTTCACTCAAAATAAATCACATAGTGCTATGTGAAAAAATTATAATTTTCTAGAGCCTCTTAAATTTTAATTTTAAAATCTATGTTTCTATGCGGTAAATATTATTTTATGATATACATAAGGCATTACTAATTATTTATCTAGATACTAATCCTGCCGAATTACCATCTAGCATATTTTCAACTTCTTTTAACGTAACCAAGTTATAATCCCCTGCAATGGTATGTTTTAAACAACAAGCTGCAACTGCAAAATCTAATGCTCTTTGGTTATTATTTGGGTATTCCAGCAATCCGTAAATTAATCCTCCCATAAAGGCATCTCCGCTCCCAACACGATCAACTACAGGTGTTACTTCTTGCACTGCAGCTTTATAAATTGCTTTTCCATCAAATAAAACACCTCCAATTCTTTGGTGAGATGCACTTACTGAATAACGTAACGTAGTTGCTACCGTTTTTAAATTTGGGATCAATTCGAATAACTTGCTGTACAAAACAGGAAGCGATTTTTCGTCTTGATAATTAGGGTTTGCTTTAGGGATTCCGAGCATGAAATACGCTGTATCTATATCTCCTAAAATAACATTACTGTATTGTAACATCTCTGGCATAACGTCACTTGGAGCTTTGCCATATTGCCATAATTTTGATCTATAATTCAAATCGCATGAAATCGGGATTCCCATTTTATGAGCTATTTTAATAGCTTCGAAACAAGCTTCGGCGGCACTTTGTGAAATCGCTGGAGTAATTCCGCTCCAATGAAACCAATTGGCACCTTCTAATACTTTTTCCCAATCGATTAATCCTTTTTCAATAGTTGCCATCGAGCTATGTGCGCGGTCATAAACGACATTACTTCCACGTGTTCCAGCTCCAGTTTCCAGAAAATAAATTCCTAAACGTTCTCCTCCATAAATTACATTTTGGGAAACCACGTTCATTTTTCGCATTTCTTTTACTGCCGAAGCACCGATTTCATTTTCGGGTAATCTGGTAATAAACTCAGCATTTAAACCATAATTAGCCAAAGACACACAAACATTAAATTCGCCTCCGCCATAATTCGATCCAAATGTTTTAGCTTGAGAAAAACGGAGATGTCTCTCTGTCGAAAGACGCAACATAATTTCACCGAATGCAACTACTTTATTCATATTATTTTATTTACCATTAAGATAGTTTAACCGCAAAGAGCGCAAAGATTTACGCAAAGTCCGCAAAGTTCTTAACCATTAAGAGATTAAGAAAAATTAAGATTTAGCCTTGTAACCGTTTTTTTTTGCCACAGATTAAAAAAATCTGCCAAATCTGCTAAATCTGCGTGAAACTTTTTTTCGCCACTGATTAAAATGATTCTAAAACTTTGCGCTCTTTGCGGTTAACTAACCTTTAAAATTTAAAATATTCTTTTGCGTTATTATAAGAGATATCCTGAACCATTTTACCAATCCATTCCATATCATTAGGAAGTTCTCCACGTTTTATTTCATCTCCTAAAAGATTACAAAGAATACGTCGGAAATACTCATGTCTTGGAAACGATAAAAAGCTTCTCGAATCGGTTAACATACCTACGAAGCAACTAATTAATCCCATGTTCGAAAGCGCGTTTAGTTGTTTGGTCATTCCGTCTTTTTGATCCAAAAACCACCATCCTGATCCAAACTGCACTTTACCTCTGATGCTACCATCATTAAAATTTCCTATCATCGTTGCCATAACTTCATTATCAGCAGGATTTAGGTTGTAAATGATTGTTTTAGTCAATTTATCTTTACTATCTAATGCATTTAAAAATGACGATAGTTTTTGTGCTTGCGGATAATCTCCTATAGAATCCCAACCGGTGTCAGGTCCTAAAATTCGGTGCATTCTTGCATTATTATTTCGTAATGCTCCTAAGTGAAATTGTTGTACCCAACCAAATTCATGATAAGTTTCAGACAGGAATAATAACACAGCACTTTGAAATTTTAAGGCTTCATCGGGCGTAATTATTTGGTTTTCTCTTTTCTTTTTGAAAATGGAATTGATTTCACTTTCTGTAAAATTCTCAAAGTAAATTTGATCGAGTCCATGATCACTAAGTTTGCAGCCATTTTGAGAAAAATATTCAATTCTGTTTTTTAATGCATTGCATAAATCAGTATAAGAACTAATTGTAATACCAGCAACTTCTCCCAGAATATCAATATATTGATTGTATCCATCATTAGAAATTAAGATCGCTTTATCAGGTCTAAAAGCCGTACTCATCTTTGTTCCTATTGGATTCTTAGCTAATTTTTGATGGTACTCTAAATTATCAATTGGATCTTCGGTTGTACAAACTACTTCTGCATTTACTTTTTTAAGCAAATTTTGTGTGCTATATGCATCCGAATTTATTTTCTCCGAAGTTTCGATATATATTCTCTCTGCTGATTTCTCGTTCAATAAATCATAAATATCAAAATAGCGAGCCAATTCCAGATGTGTCCAATGGTACAAAGGGTTACGCATCGTGTACGGAACTGTTTTCGCCCAGTTTAAAAATTTATCTTTATCAGAACCGTTTCCAGTTATAAATTGCTCATTAATACCCAATGTACGCATAGCACGCCATTTATAATGATCCCCATTTATCCAAACCTGAGTCGTGTTTTCAAAAATTTTATTCTCAGCAATGAATTGTGGATTCAAATGATTGTGATAATCTATTATCGGTTGATTCTTTGAGTAATTATGATATAATTCTTCAGCAAATTTATTTTCGAGTAAAAAGTTATCGTTTATAAAAGGTTGAGTAGCGCTCATGTTAGTAATTTAAAAAGTGATTATTCGTTTGATGGTTTACCAATTGTGGCTAAGATTCCACCATCAACATATATGATTTGACCGTTTACAAATCGACTAGCTTCAGAAGCCAAGAAAACTGCCGTTCCAGCTAAATCTTCCGGATCTCCCCAACGTCCCGCAGGCGTTCGGCTTATAATAAATTCATTAAATGGATTTCCGTCTACGCGAATAGGTTCTGTTTGCGAAGTAGCAAAATAACCCGGCCCGATTCCGTTAACCTGAATGTTATGTTTTGCCCATTCGGTTGCTAAGTTTTTGGTAAGCATTTTTAAACCACCTTTTGCAGCAGCATAAGCAGAAACACTATTTCGACCTAACTCGCTCATCATCGAACAGATATTGATAATTTTACCTTCGTTGCGCTCAATCATTTTTCGTCCCACTAATTGCGACATGATAAAAGCGCCTACCAAATCTACATCTATAACACGACGAAAATCTTCGATTAGCATGCTTACAGCAGGTTCTCTCTTGATAATTCCTGCATTGTTTACCAGAATATGAATTGGTCCTTGATTCTTTTCGATTGCTTCGATTTGTTCGGCTGCAATTTTTTCATCAGTTACATCAAAAATATATCCTGATGCTTTGTATCCTTTGCTTTTGTAATACGCAAGGGCTTCTTCTAATTTGCTTGGCGTTGTACTACTAATTACTAATTCGGCTCCAGCTTGCGCCAAACCTTCGGCCATAGCCATACCAAGACCATGTGTACCTCCCGTTATTAGCGCTCTTTTATTGGTTAAATCAAATAATTTCATAATGCTTTATTTTAGTTCGTTTGGTGCAACGATATCCATATCTCCGTAATCCAAATTTTCTCCCGCCATTCCCCATATAAAAGAATAGTTAGACGTTCCTGCACCAGAGTGAATAGACCATTCTGGCGATAAAACTGCTTGGTGATTTTGCATAAAAATGTGACGCGTATTTTGTGGTTCTCCAAGGAAATGACAAATGGTTTGTGGTGCTTCTAAATCAAAATAGAAATAGGCTTCCATTCTTCTGTCATGAGTATGTGCTGGCATCGTATTCCATACGTTACCTGGTAATAGCTCCGTTAATCCCATCTGTAACTGACAAGTTTGAACGATACTATTTACTATTAGTTTATTTAAAACTCTACGATTAGCTGTCCTTTCTTCTCCTAACTGAATTACTTCGGCATTTTCTTTGCCTACTTTTTTATTTGGGAATTTAGCATGAGCCGGAGCCGAATTGATATAAAACAAAGCTTGTTCTCCATTAGCGCTTGCAAACAAAACTTCTTTACAACCCTGACCTACATACAAAGCTTCTTTTTTATCTAATTCAAAAACTTCTCCATCGACTGTAACAGTCCCTTTTCCTCCAACATTTATAATTCCTAACTCTCTTCTGTCCAGAAAATTTTCTGATTTTAAATATGGAATTGTTTCTAATTTCAATACTTTCCCAACTGGCATAATTCCTCCAACAATATATCTGTCATACATTGTGTATATCAGTTGTATTTCATTTTCAACAAATAATTTCTCAATTAAAAACTGAGCTCTTAATTCGTCAGTACCATACTTTTTAAAATCTGTTGGGTTTGTTGCGTATCTAAATTCAAAGTTTGTCATAATTTCTATTTAAAAATGTAATCGATTACAAAAATACATAATATATTCTAATTACTTATAATCTGTTGAACGTAATTTTTTAATTTTTTGTTCTCTACCACATAGAATCATAGATCTTATAGGCAAGTAAAGAAAACTCAAAAAAGAAATACATTACTTTTACATAGCTATCTCTGTATTTTTTAAATAAGTAAAACGCCTTATTTTAGAATACTAAGTCTATATTTCTATGAGTTGAAAAATTAAACATAAAAGATTATAAATCAGTGATTGGTGCGTATTTTGGCACTAAAAGTTTCATAACCGACCATCCTGTTAAGTAACAAATTGCACAAATGGAGAAAATGATAAAATAGCCAGCTTCAATTCCTTGAAACCCCATAAAAGACATATTAGTTTCTTTACTATAATCAAATAATAAACCTGATCCTTTATTAATCATTGTCGAGCCAATACCACCAGCCAAGCCACCAATTCCTGTTATAGTTGCAATTGCTTTTTTAGGAAACATATCGCCCACTGTAGTAAATATATTAGCTGACCAAGATTGATGAGCTGCACCCGAAATACCAATTATAATTACTGGCAACCAATAACTTATATGTCCCAAAGGCTGTGCTATTAAGGCTAATAACGGAAAGAATGCAAAAATTAGCATCGCTTTCATTCTTCCTTCATAAGGGTTCATTCCTTTTTTCTCAACAAAATAAGTTGGCAGCCAACCGCCAATGATTGATAATAAAGTAATCATGTACAAAACAAATAATGGCAAAGCAGCTTCTGTAGAATCCATTCCGTAAACAGAACTCAAATAAGCAGGAGTCCAAAATAAGAAAAACCACCAAACTCCATCGGTCATAAATTTACCAAAAGCAAAAGCCCAAGTTTGTTTATATTTAAAACAATCGATAAAAGAAACTTTGGTAGTTGTTTCTGGTACATATCCTACTAGCTTACTATCAGCAATATCATCTTGTTGTATGTATTCTAATTCAGCAGCACAAACTTTTCGATGTTTCTCTGGCTTATCATACATAAAAACCCAAAATCCCATCCAAACAAAACCTAAAGCTCCTATAATGATAAAGGCCATTTCCCATCCAAAAGACTTTGCAATAAACGGAATTGATATTGGAGCTGCCAATGCACCAACAGTAGCACCTGCATTAAATATACTGGTAGAAAATGCTCTGTCTTTTTTAGGAAAATATTCGGCAGTTGTTTTAATAGCTGCAGGAAAATTACCAGCCTCACCTACTGCCAAAATAAAACGAGCAAAAATGAATAATGTAACACTCACATTAATTACAATTCCTGTGTCATTAATTGTACTTATAATTTCTTTAGATTCTTCAAAACCTACAAACCAATGTCCTGTTATTATTCCTGAAGTCGCAATACCACAAAACGCGTGTAAACAAGCTCCCAAAGACCAAATTCCAATAGCCCAAAGAAATCCTTTTTTAGTATCTAACCAATCTACAAATCTTCCAGCAAACAATAAAGAAACTGCATAAAAAATCGAAAACAAGGCTGTAATATTACCATAATCATTATTAGTCCAATGAAACTCAGGAGCAATGTAATCACTCCATGTTAAGGATAGAACCTGTCTATCTAAATAGTTAATGGTTGTAGCAAAAAATAACAATGCACATATTCTCCAGCGATACTTTCCAGCAGATTTAGTGGTTTGATTCATGGTATTGGTTAATTATGGGTAGTTAAAATTAATTCTCTTTATTCTCTCGAAAAAACTCAAAATTTTAAACACAAATAAAATTTATGTAATCGATTGCACAAATATAGTTTTTAATCCTAACTTTGCAAATAAATTAAATATATTTTTAAAAAAACTAATTAAATAAACATATAGCGTAAAAAAAATAATATATAAGTACGCATTAACCAATATATTTGTTAAATGGAGTTTTGCTAAATAACTTTAAAATGGAGCATGCAAAATACTATAAATATCAAAAGAAGTTATATGTATTTAGGGCTTAAAAAAATAAAATAAACGCATAGAAACATAGATTTGGATACATCAAAAAGACGATTACAGAAAATCTTATTTTTTTCAAATTGCTATGAGGTCTATTTTAAGTGAAACATCTAATTATTGATAAAAAAACTATGTTTCTATGTGTTAAAAATTGTGTTTTATTATACTTAACGTTAATATCATTAAATTCTATAAAATGAAAAACTACAAAAACTACATTCCTTTTATTCTCCTCCTTTTAACCTTGAAAATAGGCACTCCAATATATGGGCAGAATAAAATTATTCCGCTTTGGACTACTGCTATTCCTAATGCAATAAATAATGCTAGTTATACAGAAAAAGAAGTTATTAAAGATGGAATCGTAACAAGTATTAGTCAAGTTACAATTCCAACTTTAAGCATATTCTTGCCTCATGAAACCAAATCTAACGGAACATCTGTACTAATTTTTCCTGGTGGTGGATATTCGCATCTATCAATAGAAAAAGAAGGCATGAAGGTTGCAAAATGGCTCAACACCTTAGGAATTACAGCATTTGTTTTAAAATATAGATTGCCAAGTGACTTAATAATGGAGGATAAAACTATTGGACCATTGCAGGATGCACAAGAAGCAATTCGATTTATAAGAAAAAATGCTTCTCAATGGAATTTAGATAGCAATAAAATTGGTGTCATGGGATTTTCTGCAGGAGGGCATTTGGCTTCGGCTTTGGCAACTCATTACAATGATATTGCTTATAAAACTGATTATTCAATTAGTGCACGCCCGAGTTTTTCAATTTTAATTTATCCAGTAATAGGCATGACCAATATAGTTACTCATAAAGGATCGCAGACAAACTTATTAGGTATAAATCCTTCTCAGGAATTAATAGATAAATTCTCAAATGAAAAAAAAGTTACACCTGATACTCCCGCAGCTTTTCTTGTGCATGCAACAGATGATATGGTTGTTCCTTCAGAAAATAGCATCAATTACTATTTGGCTCTTAAAAACAATAAAGTTTCTGCCGAATTGCATTTATACGAAAAAGGCGGCCATGGCTTTGGATTAGGTGTAAAAGACACTAGTCAGTTTTGGACAAAAGATTGCGTAGAATGGCTAAAAGCTAATAGCTATTTGTAAGGAAATGAAATATTTGAGAATCTAGATTGTGAACTGAAACTGATTATTGAGAGTATAGCCTATATTTGAAACTAAAAAACTTATTATCAACAACCTGTTGTACATATTTACACCTATTACGTATTTTTAGAATGTAATTCATTTGTAAATTTAAAAACTGTTGAGCTTAATTATTTTCAACACTTAGAGACATAGATCTTAAACTCTTAAAAAGGTGTTTCACTTATTTAAAATGTATCCCGAAGCTTCGGGACTAGCTACATAAAAGAAATGCATTTCTTTTGTGTATTCTTTTTTGCACATAAAATCTATATCTCTATGTGTTAGATAAACATTTATGCCCCGAACGAAGTGAATAGACATCGTAATTACATACACAAAATAAAAAACAACAAAATGTTCTTATGAACCTAAGAACCTCTTTTACTTCCCGAATAATTCTCTTTTAGAATAATCTCAAGCGGAATATAATGAGTCTTTACTACTGGTTCTTTAAGTATCATTTTTTTATACAAATAATTAATTCCTAAATACCCTTGCTCTTCTGGTCTTTGATTGATCAAAAATTCAATTGCACCACGATTTAAGTACTCAATATTCTCTTTCGATAAATCATATCCAATAATACGAACATCTTTAATATTGTTTTCTTCTAAAAACCGGGCTACAATATAAGCTCGGGAATTGGGTACATAAACACTATCAATACCTGAAAAAACAGCTATATTTAATTCATTTATTCCAGAATCTTTGATTGTAACTTCCGAGAATTTAAAATTCGTAAACGCAACATGATCTCTAAAAAAGGAATAAAATCCATCGATGCGCTGCAAATAAGCTGATGTACTATCTATTTCCCTCGTAATTTTAAAAATTAATACTTTAGTTTCAGTTTTTGCAGCAAGACTAATAAGTCTTCCTGCTAAATACCCGCTCTGAAAAGCATCCTGGCCAATATAAGCGTGCTCATGATTACTTACAATATTAGTATCAATCATAACAACCGGAATATCTTTCTTTTTATATTCGTTAAGAAAATGAACTGATTCTTTGTAGAAAATTGGTGCAAATAGTAATCCATCACATTCAAAATTCATTACTTTTTTAAGGTGCTTTTTAAATGAGGTTGTATTAAAATCATAAAAAAAATAATCTAAGACAACTCCAAATTTACCAAATTCGATAGCTGCTTTTTCAATCCCTGCTATTTGACTTTTCCAATATTCAAGATTTTCATACTTAGGCATGAACACAGCAAAATGGAATTTTCTATTCAATGCAAGATTACTCGCCAGAATATTTCTTTTATAACCATACTCCTCAATTATAGCATTTACTTTATTTACATTATCTTGGCTAACTTGTCCTCGATTATGGATTATCCTATCAACTGTTCCTGTAGAAACATTGGCTAATTCTGCTATTTTTTTTATTGTTATAATACTAATTGTCTTTAAGTTAAAAAAATTATATGACTGCAAAATTATTATTATTTAATGAAGATATCATGATTTATTTGACTTTTTATATACTTTTGTAATGACCCCGTGTACGAACACGTGTAATTACAGATATATCAAAAAAATTAATATCATTTGATAAAAATAGTACTAAGACATTCGCTACTTATTTACTCAAAAAAAAGATACGGAGGAGCCAAACGTGCTCAGTAAGCTATAAAAAACTCAATTAAGCCTAAAATAAAAACCAAAATAAAATGATAATAGACTCATTAAATAACGCTGCAAAATATTACAATTTACATCCTAATTTTAAAAAAGCATTTGACTACATATACGAAAATGATATAAATAACCTTACTGAAGGAACACATGAAATCTCAGAAGGATTGAAAGCAATAGTTATAGTAGGTGAAGGAACTTCAAAAGAAAAAAGCATCAAAGGTTTTGAATGTCATGACAAAAATATAGATATACAAATCTCAATAAAAGGCCCAGAAACTTTTGCATGGAAACCAAGAGAAAAATGCAGTAGTCCAAACGGAGATTATAGTGATGAAAAAGATGTACGTTTTTTTCATGATGCCCCAGATATGTTTTTTCAATTACAGGAAAAGCAGTTTGCAATTTTATTTCCAGAAGATGTTCACGCTGCAATGATTGGTGATGGACTAATAAAAAAAATAGTATTTAAAGTAAAAATATAAAGTTATGAATAACATTCAAAATGCAATAGATACAATAGCTAAGCAAGGAATTCTTCCGCTTTATTTTCATACCGATGAAACCATTAGCTTAGAAATTCTGAGAGCACTTTACAGAGCAGGAATAAAAGCTGTAGAATATACCAATAGAGGTCCTGAAGCAGTATTAAATTTCAGGAAAATGGTTGCTATTAGAGATTTAGAATTGCCCGGAATGTTATTAGGAATTGGAACAATAAAGAACATCGAACAAGCTAAGGAATATTATGCGGCAAAAGCTGATTTTTTTATAAGTCCGGGTTTCGTTCCCGAAGTTTCAGATTTTATACAAGGTCAGGGAATACTGTATAGTCCAGGTTGCATGACACCGACAGAAATTATAACTGCAGAAAATGCTGGAATTAAATTCATTAAACTTTTCCCTGGAAATATATTAAGTCCTGAATTTCTGAGTAGTATTAAAGATATTTTTCCGTCGCTAAATTTCATGACAACAGGTGGTGTTGATACAACGCATACCAGTATTAAAAGTTGGTTTTCTGCAGGAGTTATTGCTGTTGGAATGGGAAGCAAACTCATTAGTAAAAAACGTATGGATGAAGCAGATTATAATGTTATTGAAAATGAAACTAGGAAAGTTCTGGAAATAGTTCAAACCATAAAAAAGCAATCATAAATAATATGGAATCAATTTTTAACTTAAATGGAAAAATTGCTTTAATAACAGGTGGTGCAGGTGTATTGGGAAGTAATTTTGCTAAGGTTTTGGCTAAACAAGGTGTTACAACAGGAATTGTATCACAATCAATTGAAAAAGCGAATAAAATTGTAGAAAAAATACAAAATAATGGAGGACAAGCTTTTGCAATACAAGCAAATGTGTTAAAAAAAGAAGACCTTGAAAAAGCCCGAGATTTTATTATCACTAAATACGGCCGGCTGGACATCCTTATAAATGCAGCAGGCGGAAATATGCCTGGAGCAACTATAAGTCCAGATCAGGCAATATATAATATGAATGTAGATGATTTACAAAAAGTAATAGATTTAAATATAATTGGTACCATCTTGCCATCTCAGGTATTTTCGGAACTTTTTGCAAAACAAAAAACAGGAAACATTATCAACATTTCATCAGCATCAGCACAAAGACCATTAACAAGAGTTGTTGGCTATTCGGCATCAAAAGCAGCTATTGATAATTTTACGCAATGGATGGCGGTAGAACTGGCTACAAAATATGGAGAAGGAATACGTGTAAATGCCATTTCACCAGGTTTTTTTATTGGCGAACAAAACAAAGCATTATTACTAGATCCTGATGGAAAACTCACTTCAAGAGGGCAAAAGATCATCGATCAAACTCCGATGGGAAGATTTGGAACTCCCGAAGATATAAATGGAGCACTCTTGTTTTTATGCAGTGATATGTCAAAATTTGTTACAGGAACAATTGTTAAAGTCGATGGCGGATTTGCAGCATCAAGCATTTAAAAAAAGAATAATGTGATTTCTCTAAGAT
Source organism: Flavobacterium frigoritolerans (assembly GCF_025847275.1). Taxonomy (GTDB): domain Bacteria; phylum Bacteroidota; class Bacteroidia; order Flavobacteriales; family Flavobacteriaceae; genus Flavobacterium; species Flavobacterium frigoritolerans. Next base: position 101,393 of record NZ_JAOZEV010000009.1, on the reverse strand, counting down.
ATTTCTCTTACTTTGTGTAAACTATTAAAATAATTACAATTATGAAAAACCCTTATCTACTATTAATCATCTTATTAACAGCTATTTCTGTAAATGCGCAAGATGTTAATTTCGCTCCCTTGGATACTAGCCCAGTAGACATTAGCTATTTTCCACATAAAGCAGTTAAATCAAAAAAAACAGACAGTCCATCCGCAATTATTAAAGTTGTTTATTCAAGACCATCAGCAAAAGGGCGTACCGTTTTTGGAGAACTAATTCCGTTTGGCAAGGTTTGGCGTGTTGGAGCCAACGAAAATACCGAAATTAAATTCTACAAACCTGTTACAATTGGCGGTGTAAACATTCCAGCTGGAACTTATAGTTTGTTTGCAATTCCTGAAAAAGACAAATGGACTATTATCATCAATAAAGAAATAGATCTCTGGGGTGCCTACGCTTATGACGAAAGTAAAGATATTGCAAGAGTTACTGTTCCTGTTAAAGCAGTATCAAATACAATTGAAGCTTTATCAATTGCTTTTACTAATCAAGGTTCAGTAGCGAATCTATTAATTGGTTGGGATAAAACAACTGTTGAAGTTCCGATAACAATTAAATAAATAATTCAACATTAAATCAAATACTAAAGAGGCACTAATTGTAAAATTAAGTGCCTCTTTTTTATAATTATTCAATAGAAATCGATTCTGTAAACCACAATTAAACACCGAACTGAGACTGAGACTGGCAATGAGACTGCGACTGCAACTGATTACTGCAACTGAGACTGAGACTGAGTACTGAGACTGAGTACTGAGACTGCAACTGCAACTGATTACTAATTACTGCAACTGAGACTGAGTACTGAGACTGCAACTGCAACTGATTACTGATTACTGATTACTGATTACTGATTACTGATTACTGAGTACTAATTACTGCGACTGATTCCGAACATCCTTAGGATTAAGCCCAGTTTGTTTTTTTAGAAATTTATTAAAATGACTTACATCCGAAAAGCCAAATTCATTGCTTATTTCTTTCATTAAAACAGTACTATGCTTAAGACGATTTTCGATCAATTTATATTTATAATCGTCAATGTATTTTTTTATAGAACCACCCGTTTGCCGCTTAAATAAACTGCTTAAATGATTGGGTGCCATATTAAAATGAGCAGATAAAACTATCAAATTTAAATTAGCAGGTACTCGAATTTCTTTGTGAATATAATTCATAATACCTACAAGCAGACCTTCATTCAAAATCGTATTGGTTCCCAGTGATTGAAATGCATTTTTCTTGATTATCGCAAATACACTTCGTATTAAATAAAGAAGTACTTCATGAGAACCCTTCTGGCTACCTCCATCCCACTCGCTGACAATCAATTGCATCAGGTGATTTATTTTATCTAATTCCTGAAGAGAATCAACTAATTTTCCATCCAAATTACTACTTATACCAAGCAATTGATCTAAGACTTTATTCCATTCGTTTTTGGTAGTATCCGATGAAGTTCCATCGAGATAGCGGTTATTAAATTTCAAAACACTAAACTCAGTTTCTTTATCTATAATAAAAAGGTGGTAATCTGATGGACATAACAAAAAAATGCAAGGTCCTTTATACAAGACTTCGCCACCATTTAACTGATGTAATCCACTACCTGAATGAATAAAAACCAACTCAAAATGATTGTGATTATGAACCGGAAACGGCCATATTTCGGTTGTAAAATGCCGAATGAATAAAGGAGTATGCTGAATAAACCGTTCCAATGATAGTTGTTTTTTTACAAAAATACAGTTTAAATGTACAATTTTTAGTTTTAAGTGTACAATAGCTTTGCAAAAAAAGTTTATGAATAAAACTAGTTTCAAACCAGCGGTGATTCCGCTTATGGCAGTGTCAGCAGGTGTAATCGTTGCCAATATATATTACAATCAACCTATACTTCAGGCAATAGCTTTATCTCTTAAAGTTACCGAAACTCAAATTGGAAAAATTTCAATGTTATCTCAATTAGGATACGGATTAGGAATGTTCTTTTTACTTCCGCTTGGTGATAAAGTAAATCGTAAAAATCTTATTCTGTTATTGTGCGGATTACTGGTATTAACTCTGTTTTTCATCACATTGACATCTTCATTAACAGCATTATATATATTAAGTTTTTTTGTAGGCCTCTTCTCTACTCCAGCCCAAATTATCCTCCCAATGGCTGCTACTTTGGGTAAGGAAAATAGAGGTAAAAACGTAGGAGTAGTTTTTAGTGGAATATTAGTAGGGATATTAGGTGCTCGTGTTATTAGTGGTTTTATAACCGAGTTATTAGGATGGCGTTATGTCTTTGGAATATCAGGATTAATGGTACTTGCCGTTACGCTTATGCTAAAATTATACTTACCAGAAGTGCCTTCAAAATTTAAAGGCAGTTATTTTCACCTCATAAAATCAACATTAGCACTAATACCTAAATATCCCGTTTTACGACAAACAGCACTATTAGGATCCTTTACATTTGGTGTGTTTTGCTCCTTTTGGACAACACTTACCTTTCACCTTAGCAGTGCGCCTTTAAATTATCATTCAGGAATAATAGGCCTATTTGGTTTAATCGCTATTGGTGGGGCATTAGTTGCGCCTTACTTTGGTAAACTAGCAGATAAAGGCAATGTAAGACGTTCTTTAATTACTACAGTTTCAATGATAATAGGGAGTATCATACTCATAAAACTCTTCCCGTATTCTATTCCAGTTTTAATACTTAGTGTTTTCTTCTTAGATATTGGTGTACAAGCAACCCAAATTACTAATTTTACACGTATATATAGTTTACACGAAGAAGCACATAGTAGACTAAATACTATATATATGACAACCTATTTTATTGGTGCAGCAATTGGTACCTACTTTGGGCTTTTAAGTTGGAAGATAGGAAAATGGGATATGGCAACATGGCAAATGCTTTTATGGAGTAGTATTGCATTAATAATAGTGATTTTTTCAAATAAACGTAAGGCATGAAGAGTATAGCGATAATTAGTGATATACATGGTAATTTACCAGCACTAAAAGTAGTTCTGGAAGATATAAAACAAAAAAACATAGATGAAATATATTGTCTGGGCGATTTAGTCGATTTTGCTCCTTGGCACAATGAAGTTATTGAACAAATTAGAGAATTAGAAATTCCTTGTCTAATGGGTAACCATGATGAACGCGTTGCATTCGATTATGAAGTAACACCCTTACAAAAACACAATCCTGAGGAAAGAGCAGCACGCGTTAACGGAATTAATTATACCAAACAAAGCATAAAACCTGAGAACAAAGAATTCTTAAAAACTCTTCCTGCAAGGTTTTTGTTAAACTTTACGACTTCAGGAAAAGACACTAAAATATTATTGGTACACGCCAGCACGCGAAGTAATGATGAATATATCTATGAGAATCATGATCTTATAGATGTACAATCAATGCTTGCAAACGAAAAAGCTGATATTATCATTATGGGACACACACACAGACCCTATGTAAGACACGTAGAAGCTACCAAAGACTCTCCAGCTGGAATTCTAATAAATAGTGGTTCACTAGGACGATCAAGAGAAGATAATCCATTGGCAACCTACCTAATATTACATATCACTGAAGAAAAAATTATTCCAGAAATTATTAAGCTAAAATATCCGATCAACGAAGTAATCAATGCCATAGAAAAAAGTCCAATTCCAAATTTTTACGCTGAATTTTTGAAAAAGGACTTAATTGTATGATGGGTACTTAACCCGCTAAATGTTTTTAACTAACCATTATATATTAATTAAAATAAATAATTATATTGCGATATATATCAACACAATATGATGGGTTTAAAAAACAGTAGTAAGAAAACAAAGGCCGCATTTATACTGGCAATTGTAATGTTAATTATAATACTAAGTACCTTTAACACACTACGAAACGCCGAGACTACCAATGAAAACATCAATGCAATTTATAAAGATCGTTTAGTAGTTTCGACCTATATTTTTCATTATGCCAATGAATTAAACATTGTTAAGGCAAATGCTGTCAAAAACAATAATGATACAGAAAAAGCCGATGCAGTTATTACATCCATTCACAATATAAAAGCGATAAACTTATTATATCATAAAACAGTTTTAACTCCCAAAGAGAAAGAAGATTTTGGTGTTTTTATTGATATCTGTGCCAAGATAAACAAACAAGCGCAAGATAAACAATGGCAAGAAGTCGAAAAATTAGCAGATGAGGCATTAGTTACTTTAGAATCACTTTCTAAAATTCAGGTTGACGAAGCCAAACTGCAATTAGAAAACGCTAATAAAACATATAATCAATATAATATGTTGGCACAATTAGAAATTGCCTTATTAATAGTTTTAGGTATTGCAATAATTTATTTATTAATAACCAAAAGACACAAACGCGTTATCAAAATTCCAGAAGGACCTAGCTTAAATTAGTCAAAAAAACTTATTTTTTCAAATTATTAAAGCCTGTGAGTGCAAATTTTATTTTTGCTTTCACAGGCTTTCTCTATGTTTTATTACCCCTTACTTCACCTAAATTAAATATTAAATCAAAAAAAAGTGTTTCATGATTTAAATCATGAAATACAATAAACCTCAATAATATCTTTACAATGTTAAATCCCATAATTATATTTTAAATAATTATAATTTAAGATGTTATAAAAACAATTGTAGTAAAAATTACGGAATAAATTTCTTCTAAATCGAATACTGTATTTTGGAGTTGCAAAAATATGTAATATCCCCATAAAAAACATAGCAGTTATAAAATGCATATCGGTTTGGAAGTTTTTTATTCAAAATTTAATTTTCAAAAAAAGTAACTAATATAATTTTAGGTATTCTTTATATAAAATAATTTAAGGGTATCAATAAAAATAAATACATGGATAAATCATTCTTAATTTCTGAAATAAACCGATTAAAACAAGAGAAAAATGCGGTTATCCTCGCCCATTATTATCAAAAAAAAGAAATACAAGATATAGCCGATTTTGTAGGTGATAGTCTTGAATTATCAAAAAAAGCAGCTAATACTGATGCAGCTATAATCGTTTTTGCTGGAGTATATTTTATGGCAGAAACAGCCAAAATTCTCAATCCAAATAAAAAAGTGCTCTTGCCAGATCGCGAAGCAGGATGTTCCCTAGCAGACGGATGCTCTCCTCAGAATTTTAAGAAACTAAAAGAATTATTCCCAAAGCATGTTGTAGTAACCTATATCAATTCTTCGGCAGAAATAAAAGCCATGAGCGATTGGGTATGCACCTCCTCAAATGCAAAAAAAATCATAGAAGCAATACCTAAAGATCAAGAAATAATTTTTGCGCCCGATAAAAACTTAGGAATGTATCTAAAAAAAGAAACCAACCGTGATTTATTACTATGGGATGGTTCCTGCATCGTTCATGAAGCATTTTCATTAGATAAACTAATCGAAATATACAATACAAATCCAAATGCGAAAATTGTTGCACATCCAGAATCAGAAAGACATATACTGGAAACTGCACATTATATTGGTTCAACATCCGGAATGCTCAATTTCATCAAAAATGATTCAGCAACAACTTTTATTGTAGCAACCGAGGCAGGAATCCTACATCAGCTTTCAAAAGATGCACCGCAAAAAATAATTATTCCGGCTCCATCACATGAAGATAATACCTGCGCTTGCAGCGAATGTGCCTTTATGAAAGTAAATACACTAGAGAAACTTTATTTATGCCTAAAAAACGAAAGTCCAGAAATTAGTATAAATGAAGAATTAAGAATAGAGGCTATAAAGCCTATAAACAGAATGCTCAATTTATCTTAACTATCTAAATTAATCAAAATGAAGAAAGCAGATATACTAATAATTGGTTCAGGAATAGCAGGTTTATTTTTTGCCATAAAAATGGCTAAAAAACGTCCCGATTTATTTATTGCAATAATGACCAAAGAAAAAGTTCAAAACTCCAATACACAAATGGCACAAGGAGGTATTGCAGTTGTTACCGATCATATTGAGGATAGTTTTGAACAGCACATTCAAGATACCATACAATCTGGTGGAGGATTTTGTGATGAAGAAATTGTTAGAATGGTAATCAATCAAGCACCAGAGCGATTAAAAGAGCTTATCGATATTGGTGTTTCTTTTGACAAAGATAAATCAGGAACATGGAATTTGGGGTTAGAAGGCGGTCATTCGCAACATCGAATCTTACATCATAAAGATATATCGGGAGAAGAAATTGGAAAAAAACTTATAGAAACCATAAACCAACTATCAAACATTACACTATTTGAAAATCATTTAGTTATCGATATTAATACCAAAAAGAACAAAGGAAATCCATCTTGTACAGGAGCTTTTTATTGTGACAAAGTCAATAGTCAAATAAAATATATACAAGCTAAAACTATCGTATTGAGCACAGGAGGATGCGGACAGCTATTTAAGAATACTACAAATCCAGAAATTGCAACAGGAGATGGAATCGCAATAGCATCAAGAGCAGGAGCCTTAATAAAAGATATACAATACATACAATTTCATCCTACAGCACTATACGAAGGTGATAAAAATCCATTCTTTTTGGTTTCAGAAGCAGTGAGAGGTTTTGGGGCGCATATCATAAATGAAGATAAAAAGCGTTTTATATTCAAACACGATACTCGTGGCGAATTAGCAACTAGAGATATTGTTTCGCAAGCTATTAGTGAGGAGATGGAAACCTCAGGAAAGCAGCATGTTTATTTAGATTGCCGCCATTTGGATTTTGAAGAATTCTATACCCATTTCCCCTTTATCACAAATTATTGCCAAACAATTGGATTGAATCCTAAAACAGATTTAATTCCTATTGTTCCAGTAGCCCATTACCAATGTGGAGGTATAAATGTCAATAAAAACTCGGAAACAAATATAAAGAACCTCTACGCCATAGGCGAATGCTCCCGAACAGGATTGCATGGAAAAAATAGATTAGCTTCAAATTCATTATTAGAGGCTTTAGTTTTTGCGCACCAAGCTTCAAACCATATCGAAAATAGCATCGATGACGTATCTTTTTCATCAAAAAAAATTATGGCAGATTTTAGCGAACCTTTGATAAATCTGTATTCTGACAATTTTGTAGAATTAAAGAAAGAACTACAAGCATTAATGACAGTATTATACGCTAATAAAGAAGTCGATTTTCGAAAAATACTGGATAAAATGGAGTCCATGAAAATGAAAACAGTCTCATTATTATTCGAAAAACAAAAGATTACAACACAGTTAGTAGAATTTACAAATATGCTTACTGTAGCCAAAATTGTTGTTGAAAGTAATATGCAGCAATTTTTTGAAAAAAGCCCAAGTTATTAAACTACGATAAGAAAAGCCTCTTGTGAAAAATCACAAGAGGCTTTCTTCTTTATACTATATGCAGATTAATTCAGTATTTAATCAACATCCTTAAACATAGTAATCAATTTTGTAATAGAATCATCCGAATGCATCATTTCAGTAGAATCTAAAGTGATTTTTGTAATCTCCGAAGCTCTTTTACACATTTGCCTTTCATAGCCTGCGATCGCTTCCTGAACACTCGAGAAGTTATTACTCGATAGTGCTTCTGCTAATTCAAAAGCATCTTGCATTGCCATGTTTACTCCTTCACCTGCATAAGGTGGCATACGATGTGCAGCATCACCTAACATCGTGAGGTTAGACAAAGCACCCCATTGTTGATCTAGCGGAAAATGATATTGTGGACGAGGAATAAATGATACTTCATCATTCTCAAATAATTCCTGCCAAGCAGAATCCCAAGAACCAAATTCATTTTTAAACCATTTGAAAACCTGTTCTTTATTAGAGAAATCAATACCGCTATCTCGAACCCAAAATTCATCGACTTTACAACCCGTATAAAAAGAAAGTGTTCCATCTCCCTTCATACTCAGAATCAATGTTTTTTCGTCACCAAAAGCAAATACCTTTCCGCCACTTACAAGCTCAAATAACTTTGGAGTATTCTTTTCAGAATTATAAATATTTCCTTCTACGATGGTAACACCCGAATATATTGGTTTTATGGAATTTATGTGCGATCTTATTTTAGAATTGGCCCCATCAGCAGCGATTACAATATCTGCATAGGCAGTTGTGCCATTTTTGAATGTTAATTCCCATCCCTCATTTTTTGGAGCCATCGAAAAGAACTGACTATCCCAAACTACCAATTCTGGTTCTAAAGAATCTAGGAGTATATTCCGTAATGGACCACGATCTATTTCTGGGCGATTCTCTTCGTATTCATCGACAGAATGCGTATCCATTACAACATTCAGATTTTTATCAAGAATACGTAATTTACCCGCTTCAGGGCGATGATTAGCATAAAAAGCATCTATCAATCCTGCTCTGCGAAGTGCTTCTAACCCTGATTCTTCATGAAGGTCTAAAGTAGCACCTTGAACTCTTACATCTGAATTAAAATCTCTCTCATATACTTTTACTTCTGCGTCTTTAAGTTGCAAAAGCCTTGCTAGAGTTAAACCACCTGGTCCTCCTCCTACAATTGCTATTTTTTTATTTTTAATCAACATAACTCAATCCTTTAATTTTATAAGACAAAATTATTTCTTCTTGAGTGTCGATAATTGTATAAATCGGTCGTTTATATTCTTGCTCAGTTCCTTAGGAGTTACACCAGAGAATTTCTTGATGTTTTTTATAAAATGAGCCTGATCTGTAAAGTTTTGTTCAGGAAAAAGTTTTCCCTCTTTTATTTGCTCAAAGGAAGCTCGAAACCGAAGAATGGTACAATACGCCTTTAATGAAATACCAAATCTTTGGCTAAAATAACGATTGATTTGTCGGCTGTTCCAATGAACAGTTTCGGCAATTTCAGCAATCGTGATTTCACCATTAGAGTTATATATTAAATCAAACAATGTTAGCTTTCGTTCGTCAATATTATGATTCAGCATACTCAGAAACTTAGAAAAAAGCAGATTGTAAAATCCTTCAAAATTTTCAAAATCCCGAATTGTAATCCCAAAATAATCTGAAGGTAAATTATAGGCCGTATCTATCAAAACTGGGAATTTATCTTTAAAAAGATATTCGATAGCCAGTAATTTAAAACTAACCGCAAACATGGAAGTCTTTGCCGCAAGCACCGCCCGAGAAGGTTCGGAATCAACGCCTAAAAGTGTAATATCATCTCTGTCTTCAAAAGAAAATATAAGATCAATCCTCCCATCTGGCAGAATCACTATTTGTTTTTCCTGATCAGAAACGTTCGAAAGCATCCAAAAACTTTCGACATAATTAGACAAAGGAAAACTAGGTTTCATTTCCCGATAGTCTATATCATGTATTTCTTGATTGTTTTTATTCAAAAAATTGAAAAGATTAAATGTTTTTTATACCATTAAGACAATAAGAAAATTTAAGTTTTCTCTTTAATTTTTTTTACCATTAAGAGATTAAGAAAATGAAGTTTTATCCTTAATGAAACTTAATGCCTTAATGGTTAATTTTTTTACTACAGATTTAAATTTGAGCCTTCACAGCCGCAGCCTTCTCTTTTGATTTAACCAGTTTATTAACTCTCCAAACAAAAAATACAGAACAAAGAGTTACCACCGAGATTACATATCCCAGAATATCATAATTTTCTAATGGAGCTGTTTTGCTTTCCTGGTGCACGATAAATCCAGCACAAACAGCGGCAATACCACCTGCAATTTGTTGCATCGAAGAAGTAATCGACATATAAGCACCACGATCTTTCATCTCAGGAATTCCAGTATTAAGAGTTGTTGCAGGAACCATACGACTCATAATCCCCATAAACATAATCATAGTAAGTCCAACAATTTGCCATAGCGGAACAGCTCCAAGATTAGTATAAATTAATATCATGATTATAGAGAGAATTGACCCTGCAGTAAACAACCAAAACTTACTAACCTTGTCACTTAATTTTCCAATAATAGGCATTATAAAAAGAACCGAAAGTCCAGTATAGAAAAAGACCATTGGCAAATCTAATTGGCTGATTTTAATATTATTTACTAAGAAAGAACTACCAAACGGCTGTAACATAAAACCACCTATAGATAAGAATGCAATTGCCGCAAAACCAACCTGATAGTTTTTATTACTTAAAGTATGCCATAAATGTAAAAAAGGATTCTTATCCGACTGTAATTTAAGGTGTTCTGTAACTGGTTTCATCATGATTACAATTGTAACAAGTATAAGAACTCCTAATCCTGCAATCATTAAAAAAGACGAATGCCAGCCCCAATGGTTTGCAAAATAAAGCCCTAGTGGAATCCCTAAAATTTGACTTGAAGCAAATGCCATTTGGATAAATCCCATCACACGACCACGCTGATGAATTACAAATAAATCGGTTACGATTGCCAAAGAAACTGATCCAATTACACCTCCAAAAAGACCTGTTACAATTCTGGCAGAAAGTAACAATGCATAATTAGTAGCCAAAGCACAACAAACTGTACCGATAATAAATCCTGTGTAAAAGAAAATAAGCAGTTTTTTTCGATCAAACTTATCTGCGAAACCAGCAGCAAGCAATCCAGAAATACCTGCACTAAATGCATAAGCTGAAACGGTAAATCCAAAATTTGCGGTAGTCATATCTAGATTTTTCATTAGGATATCCCCAAGTGGAGAAAGAACCATAAAATCGAGAATTACGGTAAATTGTAAAAATGCCAATAAGACAATAATGTATTTTTGATAAGAAGAAAATGGAGGGATTTCTAATTTTGTTTTTTCCATTTGGATGATTGTATTTTTTATTAATTTAATTCTTGACATTCATGCCCAAGATCATTTATAATATTGATTATTGTTTTAGCAGTAAGGGATTCCGAAACAATGCGCAGCACATAATCAACATCATCGGTATCAACACTCCATTGCAGAATATCTGCGTGATTGTTTAGTGTTTTAGTCACCTCACAATCGGTACATAGTTGTTCTATGTTAGTTTTAAAAATATAGATTTTATCTAAATCTGTTTCCATAGTATTATTTTATGGTTTTAACGCTTTTATAGCAGCCTCAAAGGCTTCTTTCATCATGTCTTGAGTAAGCTTAAATGGCTTTCCTCCCATGCTTTTTCCTTCATTATGAAAATTAAGTAACGTATATAAAGGTCCGTATGCAATGCTCCAAAAAACTTCAAATTGCATTGGCACTAGTTCCTTATTATGCAATGAATTTTCAATAAATTGTTTCATGATTATCCTAAAATCAGAGAATTTGGTTGTAGAGTTTAATATATCCTCAGCATGTGGGGATTGCTTAATTACTTCAAAGAATGCAACCTTCTTTGGATACTTAAATGTAAATGCAGCTCGATTTTGCCATTGTATCCATAAACCTTTCTCAAATGGCATATCTGGCGAAAAATTCTCTATGGTGGATGTAAAGAATTCTATCGCAATTTCTGCCCCAATTTTTTTAATCAAATCATCCTTGTCTTTATAATAAATATAGAGAGTCGCTACAGAAATATTACAAGCTTTTGCTAACTTATTCATACTAAAGCCCTGAAAGCCATCCTGAACAATTAACTCAATCGCATTTATAACAACTAACTTCTCTTTATCTATATCTCTTACTCTCATGTTTGGAAATTTTTAGCAAATATAAAACATTAAATGAATGAACGCTCTTTTATTAATTATTTTTTTTAATCTAGAAGCAGAATTAGCCGCAAAGGACACAAAGTTTTATAAGCTGTAGATCAAAAAAAACTCAGTTTCTTAACGACTTAGCACCTAAGTCACTCAGAACCTTCAAAAAAATCTGGACCATACGCAAAACTCAAAACTGGATTACTAACATGATCCACAACTACTTACCTTTGCACTTATGAAAGATATGATAATTTCCAATTTAAAACAGGTTCATGACCGCATTCAAAATGCTTGTAAACAATCAGGCAGAAACCAATCGGATGTACAATTATTATTGGCTACTAAAACAGTTCCAGCCGAAAATATACGTATAGCCATAGAAGCTGGTGAAACTTTAATTGGCGAAAATAAAATGCAGGAATTACGAGATAAAGATTTGGTATTAAAATCATTAAATATCGAACGTCATTTTATAGGGCATCTGCAAACCAATAAAATAAAAGATGTCCTGAAATATGCTACCTGTATCCAATCTTTAGACAGAATTAGTTTAGCTCAGGAATTAGACAGACAATTACAAAAACAGGGCAAAAATATAGATGTATTTGTACAAGTAAACACTTCCTATGAAGAAAGTAAATTTGGGCTTTTACCCAATGAAGTCACTGCATTTATTAAAGAAATAAAAAAATACGATACGCTAAAAATTAAAGGCTTGATGACAATTGGATTACTAGATGTACAAAAAGAAAAAATGCAACCTTCACTTAGATTATTACGAGAAATAAGAGATGAAATTTATGCCGAAGGAATAGAAGATCAGCACAAATTACTACTTTCCATGGGAATGTCACAAGATCTTGAACTAGCGATAGCCGAAGGTTCAAATATGGTGAGAATAGGCACATCGATTTTTGGAAACCGATTTTTAGGAAAAGAAATCTGGAATGAGAATATTGCAGAATAAACCATAATTTTGCATCAAATAAAAATCAGATGAATCTATACGAACTTACCGTAAACGATACCGAAAAAGTAGCTTTGAATGATTTGCTTTTCAGCGAAGAAAACAAAGCCGCTTTAACACAAACGATTAAGGAGCATCAATATCTTGATGAACTAAAAAAATACAACCTTAAAGTAGATAATAAGATATTTTTATACGGGCATTCAGGTTGCGGAAAAACAACCACAGCCAAAGCTATAGCAACAGCCTTGAATAAAAATATCGTAATAATAAATCTAAGCACATTAATTAATGCCCGAATTGGAGAAACTTCCAGAAACATAAAAGCTATATTCGATAAGGCAATTCGAGAAAGAGCCGTTTTATTCTTGGATGAATTTGACCAAATAGGAAAAAGTCGTGAAAGTGATGATAAGGACGTGGGTGAAATGCGAAGACTGGTAAACACAATCATTCAGTTAATTGATTATTTTCCAGATGATAGTCTGTTAATATGTGCAACAAATCACTATAATATCATAGACACAGCATTATTGAGAAGGTTTCAAATACGATTGAAATTTGAAATGCCCAACGAGAAAGAATTAGATATCTATTACGATAAATTACTAGCTTCATTCCCACTACATCTACAAGAAATTCCGCGTAAGTATAAAATCTCTTATGCCGAAACCAAAGACTATATCAATACTACAATGAAAAAACAAATCATAGAAGAATTAGAACTTCAGAAATTATTCTAACCATATTAGCGGTATAATTTAACATAATTGCACGAATTCACTTTAATGGATTGGTGCAAATTTGTGTTTATTTCTTTTCAATAAAAACTCTCCTCTCTTATTTTTCCTATTCTAATCATAGCCCACGATTTCAACCGTGTGGTACGGATAGTGAAAATGCATTGCGCTCCAACGGTTGAAACCGTGGGCAATGTCAATAACATTTCATTTATGTGTACAATCCGTATTTTGGGTTTGATTCGCATTGTCTGTTCAACATCATTTGAGCTTCCAAACATCAAAAAGGCAAAATTGTATCTGCTCTATTAAAAACTGTAAAATTTCGAAAGAATTTTGACTTTAAATTCCTTTCAAAAACTACCATAAAAGCCACAAATACCTCATTATACAACTGACTATTAAACAGTTTACTCTAGCCCTACTATCTTAAAATTTTGCTAAATGCATCTTTCAATATTGACATATCGGAAAAAGTCGATATATTTGCACTATGGAACATATCGAAATATTCAAAGCATTATCAAACAAGTCCCGACTACTTATGTTGGAATGGCTAAAAGAACCAGAAATTAACTTTCCGAAGCAACAAGCTTGTGGCTTTGAACATGGTGTATGTGTGGGAGAAATACAAGCCAAATCTGGGCTTACACAATCGACTGTTTCAGAATATTTGTCTATTCTTCAACGTGCTGGATTCATAGAATCAACTCGTGTTGGGCAATGGACCTATTACAGACGCAATGAAAAAGCATTTGTAGAACTAAGTAAAATAATTGAATCGAATTTATAAAAAAGAATTAATATGAGTACAGATAGTTTATTTACGCCTTTTAAATTAAAGACGCTAGATCTTAAAAATAGAATTGTAATGGCGCCTATGACGCGCTCATTTTCTCCTAACGGAATTCCTACAGACGAAGTAGCAAAATATTACCAAAAAAGAGCCGAAGGCGAAGTAGGTTTAATTTTATCAGAAGGAACTGTAATAAACAGACCTTCATCATCAAATGATGCTAATGTGCCTCACTTTCACGGTGATGAAGCACTTGCAGGATGGAAAAAAGTAATTGATGATGTTCATACTGTTGGCGGAAAAATGGGACCTCAAATTTGGCATATGGGTATCATGGATAATCACCATTCAGGATGGGTACCTCCTGTACCTTTTGAAGGACCATCGGGATTAAATCGACCAGGTTTTAATAATGGTAATACCATGACGACAAAAGATATCGAAGATACTATTCTAGCTTATGGACAAGCTGCTGCTGATGCCAAAAGATTAGGTTTTGACTGTGTCGAAATACACGGAGCACACGATTATCTTATAGATCAATTTTTCTGGGATGCAACAAATCACAGAACCGATGCTTACGGAGGTAAAACACTTGCCGAACGTACTCGTTTTGCTGTAGAAGTTATTAAAGAAGTAAGAAAACAAGTAGGAGAAGATTTTGCAATAATCATCAAACTTTCGCAATTTAAACCCGCAGATTATACCTATAAATTAGCAAAAAATGCTCTAGAAATGGAAGCTTGGCTTGCTCCTCTAGTAGATGCAGGTGTAGATATTTTACATTGTTCGCAACGTCGTTTCTGGGAACCAGAATTTGAAGGTAGCGATCTAAACTTTGCTGGGTGGGCGAAAAAAATTACAGGAAAACCAACAATTACAGTAGGTTCAGTTGGGCTTTCAAGTGATTTCTTTGGTGCATTTGCAGGCGAGAGTTCACAACCAACATCTCTAGACGAATTGACTAGACGTATGGATAGAGGTGATTTTGATCTTGTAGCAGTTGGAAGACCACTACTTTCAGATCCAAAATGGGTTGCTAAAATAAAACATGGAAAAACCGAGGAACTAAAAGGTTTTACCAAAGAAGCGTTAGCCCAATTAGTTATTGAATAAATTACAGAAACCTGTACACGTTTCTTACGAAAGCTGATTACTTTCACCCATTTAAGTAATCAGCTTTCATTTTTTTTAAAAGGCTCTGGCGACCGAAGCTCTAAGTCACCAAAAAACAGATATTAATAATTTAATTTAGCTTCAAACTAAAACTTTGCGAACTTTGCGGTTAAACTTAGCACAAAATATTAAAATAAAACACCATGGAAATAATAGGAACACCTAAAATGAAAGTAGAAGTTTGGAGTGACATCATGTGTCCGTTTTGCTACATTGGAAAACGAAATTATGAAACTGCACTTACTAAATTTACTGACAATAAAGACATAGAAATTATTTGGAAAAGTTTTCAACTTGATCCAAACATTCCAGAACAATTCGACCAAAAAGAAAATGTTTACCAATATCTTGCTAACAGAAAAGGTATCAGTTACGAAGATTCAGTAAGAATGCATCAAGGAGTTGTTCAAACTGCAAAAAATGCAGGATTAGACTATAATTTTGATAATGCCGTTATCGCTAATTCATTCAATGCTCACCGAATGATACAATTAGCAAAAACAAAAGGGCTTGGAGATCAAGCTGAAGAACGTTTGTTTTTTGCTTATTTCACTGAAGGAAAAAACTTTGGAGACGCACAAGTTTTAGAAGAATTAGGAAAAGATATTGGCTTAACAGCCGAAGATGTAAAAGAATCTCTGACTGATAACCAATATGCTGATAAGGTAAAAAGTGATGTTCAAGAAGCTCAAGACCTTGGTATAAATGGAGTTCCATTTTTCATTTTTAATCGTAAATATGCCATAAATGGAGCACAATCTCCAGATACATTTTTACAAACATTAGAAAAATCATTTGGAGAATGGAGAAAAGATAATCCAGTTACAAAATTGGACATAATCGATGGTCAATCCTGTACTCCAGATGGGAATTGTATGTAAAATTAATTTAATCCAAAAATCATATTATAAGTCTTCAGTTTTTAAATTAAAGCTGAAGACTTGTTATTTTATACTAATTGGTGAAAACTCCTTTTTTGAATTAACGATTAAGAATTCCCAGCTGGACATCATATTTATAGAAATTTAATTTTGCCTACAAAAGAAACCTCATCGAGGTGATACCTACAACAATCACAAGACAAACAATAGATATCGCTCCGAAGGAGCTTCAATTGGAAAACGTATATATTTGCTATAAACATTCCGCTCCACTGGAGCTTTGAATTACAAAAACAAATTATAGATTGTTTACTCCATATAATCTTCACAAATCTATTTATTAAAATTTCACAGGATTGTTGCTACTCTTTGTCAAAGTCCTAGCGGGACGTCATATTTATAGAAATTTAATTTTACCTACGATAGAAACCCCAGCGGGGTGATACATACAACAATCACAAGACAAACAATAGATATCGCTACTGCAAAACGTTCAAAATAAAGCTTTATTTTTCTTAATCTCTTAATGGTTACTTATTTTTCTACAGATAAGGCAATACATTTAAATCTAAATCATTAAATTTATTATTCTAAAGTAAAACTTTAACTTTAAGGTTTTCATCAAATAAAATTCTGGATATGAATAATAGTGATAAAATAAGAAAGGTTGCCATTGTGGGATATAACAGGATTCCTTTTGCAAGAGCAAATACTGCTTACGCAAAAGTGGGAAATCAAGACATGATGGTTGCTGCCCTCAACGGACTTATAGAGAAACACAAACTACAAGGCAAGCTGCTGGGAGAAGTTGCAGGAGGAGCTGTGATAAAACATACTTACGATAGCAACCTTATAAGAGAATGTGTCATGAAAACTTCATTAAACCCCGCTACTCCTGCTTGCGACTTACAGCAGGCTTGTGACACAGGAATAGAAAGCGCGATATATATTGCTAATAAAATAGCTCTAGGACAAATCGAGTCTGGAATTGCAGGAGGCGTTGATTCTATAAGCGATATACCAATGGCAGTAAGCGAGAATTTAAGAAAAGTATTGCTTGATGCTCGTAAAGAAAAATCATTGGGAGGAAAAATAAAACAGTTTTTTAAACTACGCCCAAAAGATTTTACGCCTTTGGTTCCTAGAAATGAAGAATCTCAAACGGGACTTTCTATGGGTGGACATACCGAAATCACAGCCAAATATTATAAAATACTGAGAGAAGACCAAGACAATCTAGCACTGAAAAGTCATTTGAATATGGCAAAGGCTTATGATGAAGGTTTTTTTGATGATATGATTACTCCTTTTCAAGGTCTTGACAAAGACAATAATTTAAGAAGAGATAGTACTCTCGAAAAACTAGCTAAGCTCCCTCCTGCTTTTGATAAAACAAATGGAACACTCACAGCGGGTAACTCTACTCCTCTTACTGATGGTGCGTCTTGCATCCTTTTGGCTAGCGAAGAATGGGCAAAAGAACACGGACTTCCTATTCTTGCCTACATTACTTTTGCAGAAGTTGCAGCCATCGAATATGTCAAAAAACAACAAAATCTTTTATTGGCTCCCTTATTTGCCGCAAGCAGAATGCTTGATAAAGCAGGGCTGACTCTACAAGATTTTGACTATTATGAAATTCACGAAGCGTTTGCAGCACAAGTTTTGGCAACACTAAAAATATGGGAAAGTCCTGAACTAAGTAAAGAATTGGGATTAAAGAAAAGTCTTGGTGCAATCGACAAAAATAAACTCAATGTAAAAGGAAGCAGCCTAGCAGCAGCACATCCTTTTGCAGCTACTGGCGGAAGAATAATTGGTGTAATGGCAAAACTACTTAATGAGAAAGGTTCTGGAAGAGGTTTTATATCGATTTGTGCTGCTGGTGGACAAGGAATTACAATGATTATAGAAAAATAAAACAAATGAAAAATACACAACAGTTTGCACAAATATTCTTAAGATTGGCTTTAGGAATTGGTTTTATATTACCTGTAATGGATCGCTTAGGAATGCTTGGAGCTCCGGGAGAACCTAACGTTGGATGGGGAAATTGGACTAATTTTGTTGATTATACGAACTCCTTAATGCCTTACCTAAACCATGATATTGCCAATGTTATGGGAATAATTGCAACACTGGCAGAAGTACTATTTGGTGTATTATTAATTATTGGTTTTAGGACTAAATTAGCTGCTTATGGAAGCTTTCTATTAACATTATCATTTGCTTTAAGCATGCTTATTTTTGCAGGATACAGAGCGCCATTTAATTATTCTGTATTTACTGCAAGTGCAGCTTCCTTACTATTGGCATCAATTCCATTTTATAATTGGAGTATCGACAAATTACTATCTAAAATGAAATTAATCGTTTTATAAATCAACTGCATTTCGTCATTGGAATTGCCTTCTGCTTGTTTTTAAAAAGATGATGCGAATTAAAAACAAGTACTGAGATAAAAATAATACCGTATGATAAAATCTGCAAGGGTCCACTTTGTTCATGATATACAAAAGTTGCTAACCCAAAAGCAATCATTGGATTAATATTCAGTAACATTCCAACTGTAGATGAATTAAGCCCTGTAAGAGCAAATAAATTCAATAACAATGGAAAAATGGTAAAGCCAAGAGCAATGATTTCAATACACAAATAAAACTTAAATTCAGTAGGAACAGGTCCGCTGTAAGCAGGGAAAAACGGCAATAAAAATAACGCCGATAAAGTTATATGAAAAGTAAGCACTATAAATTTATCAAAACCAACATTAACTCTTTGGCTAACTAAATAACTCGCATAAGTTAAACCAATAATGATACTAAAAAACATATCCATAATATTAGCATACGATAAAAGTAAGCAGCCTGTAATGCTCAATCCTACCGATACCCATTGTGTTTTCGATAGTTTTTCATGCAAAATAAAATAGGCCAATAATGTAGTTAGGATTGGACAAACCAAATAAGCAAGCGATGTAGCTTTAACACTCACATGATTCATCACATAGATAAATGTAAACCAATTGGCAGTCAAAAAGATACTTCCTCCAATATTCAATAAAATAGTTTTACGCTTTTTCTCTAGAGGCAATGCTTTAAAAGTAGCAACAGCTTCTTTAAATCTTTTTCTTTTAAAAAGAAAAGTTATTAGCAGTAATAATATACTACAACTAAAAACACGATAAAACAAAATATCCAACGATGCATAGGAATGTATCGGTTTTAATACCAAACTAAAAAAACCCCAAATTGTATATGCAGTAATGGCTGCCAAGTAATATTTTGTGTTCTTCATGGAGAGTTTTTATTTACCTTTTGTAATACTGCAAATTTCTAGAAAATAAAATAGCAATACAGATACAGTTTTATTAAATTGCAGCATAACAGTTATCATTTTTAAAATGAAAAAATCCAACTATCTATATCTACAATTTGCTGATCGAATTGAAAAACAAATAAAATCAGGTCTTTTTAATGTTGGGGATAAACTTCCTTCAATACGAGAAATATGTGCGGAAACTGGATACAGTATGAGTACAGTAAGTAAAGCTTATTATGAGATAGAAAGTCGCTCACTTATAGAGTCCAGACCACAATCTGGTTATTATGTAAGTAATATTTCATCACGAACGATAGCTGAACCTTCGCCAAGCAGCCCTAGAATAAGCAGTGCCAATATTGAACGGGAAGACCTAATCGATCTTGTTTATGGTAGCATGATGGATAAAAATGTGACTATGCTTTCGTTGGGTTTTCCATCTAATGAGCTCCTTCCTATTACCAAATTGAACAAAGGAATGATACAAGCTATAAGACAGTCCCCTAATAGTGGTACTTGCTACGATGAACTACAAGGAAATCTAAACCTCAGAAAAGAAATTGCCAGATGGTCCTTTACTTGGGGAGGTACATTAACCGAAGACGATGTAATTACAACATCTGGTTGCATAGGAGCTATATCGCATTGTTTAATGACATTGACCAAACCTGGTGACACAATTATCACAGAAAGTCCTGTATATTTTGGAATTTTACAATTGGCAAAATCTTTGGGGCTATATATAATGGAATTGCCTACCAACATGACCACAGGAATAGAGCTTGATGCACTTAAAAAAGCACTTGCAACCAAAAAAATCACTCTTTGTTTATTAATGAGTAACTTTAGTAACCCATCGGGAAGCATGATGCCTGTGGAGCATAAAAAAGAAGTGGTTCGGTTAATGGAACATTATAACGTGCCACTTATTGAGGATGATATTTATGGTGATATGTATTTTGGAACAAGCAGACCAACTAATTGTAAAACCTATGACGAAAGCGGCATCGTGCTTTGTTGCAACTCTGTATCAAAATCGCTAGCTCCTGGTTATCGTGTAGGTTGGGTTTCGCCTGGAAAGTTTAAAAAAGAAATCTTACGCACCAAGCTTTATCACACCGTGTCTTCTACCACTATAACGCATGAAGTAGTTGCTGATTTTCTCAAAAATGGCAGGTACGAAAATCACCTACGTAAAATTCGCCAAATTTTGCATCATAACAGTATTAATTATATCAATACAATACTGGAATCTTTTCCTGCAGGAACCAAAGTGAGTCAACCTCAAGGAGGATTTTTTCTTTGGCTGGAATTGGATAAAAAAATTGATACAGCCGTTTTTTATCATCTGGCTATGGAACACAATATTAGCATAGCTCCGGGTCGTATATTTTCATTTCAAGATCAATTTTCTAATTGCATGCGCTTAAGTTTTGGATTGCCATGGAGCAATGAATTAAGACAATCCATACAAACATTAGGCAAGTTGGTTGGTAAAATGTGATTCCAAAAATGAGATTTAACACATAGAAATTTCTATTTAAAATAAAACAGCTTCCTCCCACATACCGATTGGTATTTGTTTATTATATTTGCTCTATAATTTATTCAAAAATCGAATAGAGCTATGAATACTTCTGAGTTTATATTAGATAAAGTTGCCCCAATTTTTAATAAACAGGGCTATATAGGTACGAGTTTATCAGATATTACAAATGCGACTGGACTTACCAAAGGGGCAATTTATTGTAATTTTTCTAATAAAGAAGATTTAGCTTTAAAGGCTTTTCAACTCAATATAAGCATAGCCATAATACCGCTCTTTAAACTAATTGCTACCAAAGAAGGCAGTATAAACAAACTCCACACAATAACTAATTACCAACGCAGTTATTATAATCTGGTTAAAGACAGAGGCGGTTGTCCAATGCTTAGAGTTGGTGTTGACACAAAATTTGTTAATCCATTATTGTTTGAAGCAGCTGAGAAACTTTCTCAAAAATTCATTAATGGACTGATTGATATTCTAAAAAAAGGGATTGAGTTTAATGAAATAAAATCAGAGATTGATGTAAATAAATATGCTCAGATAATTTTATCACTAATAGAAGGAAGTTCCCTTTTGGCTTTCACCCACAATGATGAAACCTACATAACCAATGCTATGGACTGCATTGATAACATGATAATAGAAACTATAAAAAAGTAAAAAAATTTAACTCACTAAATACCAATTGGTATGCGGTGTAATTTAACAAAAAATGGAAAAAGTACTAAAGACAAAAAGAAAAATCAGATTTCAGGATTGTGACCCATTCAATCATTTAAACAATGCAAAATATTTGGAATACTTCATTAATACTCGTGAAGA
Organism: Flavobacterium frigoritolerans; assembly: GCF_025847275.1. Classification (GTDB taxonomy): domain Bacteria; phylum Bacteroidota; class Bacteroidia; order Flavobacteriales; family Flavobacteriaceae; genus Flavobacterium; species Flavobacterium frigoritolerans. The sequence continues at coordinate 79,430 of NZ_JAOZEV010000009.1, read as the reverse complement.
TCAAATTGCAGAACATTATGGTTTGGATATATTCAAACTTATGAAAACATCGGCGCTGAGCTGGGTTGTTGCGTCAAATCAAATAAGCTACATGAGACCTGCATTTACAATGGAAACAGTTCTGATAGATTCTCAATTAATTCAATATACAGATAATGTCCTATTGGTAGAGATGAAAATGTGGAATGAAGATGAAACTGAACTAAAAGCTGTACTATGGATTAAGTTTATTCATTATAGTTTTCAGACAAAAAAAGTGGCAAATCATGCCGATGATTTAATGCAATTATTTCAAGCTGTAGTCGTTCCTGTTGAGCAAACTATTTTTGAGAATCGTTATATGGAAATCATCAAAAAGCTAAAAGAAACAGCTTAAGACTTTCAAATTACTATAATTAAGACTAGAACTAACAAAGGTTCTGAACTTTTGAGTCAAATAAGATATAAAACACATTTGCCCTTCAAACGAAGGACAAATGTGTCTAAAAAATTTGTTTAATCTATAGCCTTTATACACAGCTACAAAAGCTTACAATTAACGATTACCTTAATATTGGTGCTGCTAAACAACTTTCGGGAATATCAAATGCATTGACTAATGAGACTGCATCTGGTCTGATATCCCAGCAAAGCTGATTGACCATTTTACGAATAGCCTTTGTTTTTACAGCTTCCATATATCCATCTTCTAGATACCAGCCTTTATTCTTCTCTATTTGAGCAAGAGCATACAAATGACATAATTTTGCTAGGATATCTTTAACGTTTTTATCTTTAACAGACTCTACAGCAATTTGAAACTGCTCTAAAACAATTCGTTCTAAATACGCTTGAGCCACATCAATCATTTGGTGTTGTACCACATTAAAAGCATCGTAAGGCTCTAATCCACTATCGATAAGTTTTTTTATACGCTTAGCTGCAGATGCCAATGTTGTTTTTTCCCGGTGCTGAAATGCCAATAAATGAAATTCGTTATCAAGCAAATGTGCATCATCTGTTTTACGTGTTGCAATTGGGTTTTTCTCAGAAAGCACAGTTTTAGCATTTTCATAAACATAATTAATAATTCCCATTGCTCCCATTTCACCAAATGATTTTCTAAATTCAGATAAACGATTTTTAGCTACCAATTGCATTAACACGGTATTATCCCCTTCAAAAGTGGTATAAATTTCGGTATCATTTTTTAAAGCATCGATCCTATTTTCAGACAAATATCCTTTACCTCCACATGCTTCACGGCATTCTTGTAAAATATCTCTCGTACTCCATGTTGAGTAGGATTTCATTCCGGCAGCAAGCGCTTCAATTTCCTGCATTTCTGATTCTTTCTTATTCAGGAAACGATTGGTAAGATATTGCAAAGCAAAATGTACTGCATAAGTTTTTGCTAATTGAGGAATCAATCTGCGCTGATGCATACGATAGTTTAAAATAGGAACTTCTGAACCTCCTTCAGGTCCAAATTGTCTGCGTTGATCGCTGTATCTAATTGTAATTGCCAATCCTGATTTGGCTGCTGCCAATGCGGAGCGTGGAATTCCTATTCGACCTCCAACCAATGTTCCAAGCATGGTGAAAAAACGTCGGTTATCACTCGGTATCGGACTTTCGAATTCTCCTTTTTCGTTCACCGAAGCAAACCTGTCTAACATATTCTCCTTAGGGATAACCACATTATCAAAACTAATTGTACCATTATCCACTCCGTTTAACCCCATTTTATGTCCACAATCTCCAATAGTAACTCCTTTTATGGTAGTGCCATTTGTATCCCTTAAAGGCACGATAAATGCGTTTACACCGTAATCAACATCATTGATTATCAATTTGGCAAAAACAGTTGCCATCTGCCCATGAACTGCTGCATTACCAATATATTCCTTTTGCGCATTTACATTTGGTGTATGAATAGTAAATGTCTTGTGATTGTGATTGTAAGTTGCAGTAGTTTCAAGTCCCTTAACATTCGAGCCATGATGCGTTTCTGTCATAGCGAAACAACCAGACAACTTAAGTGAACCAATGTCTCTCAGATATTTACTATAATGCTTTTCTGTTCCCAACGATTGTACACTCATCCCCCAAAGTCCGAATTGTACACCAAATTTTATTACTAAACTTAAATCATGGTAACTTAGCGTTTCCATAATAGCAAAATAATCGGCTATGTTTTCTCCTCCACCATATTCCTTTGGATATGCCATATTACCAAGGTTTTCTTTAGCAAGGATTTTACACCATTCATATACTTTTTCGCGATATACATTAATATCTGTTGTCGTTTCATAGGCAAATTCAGGTTTACTTATAACTGATTTTACTTTTTTTATGATTGAAGCTTGCTCTCCATCAAGAATCTCCGTTAGTTTTGTGGCGTCAAAACTGCTCTCCGTTTTATAATTTGAAGTAAATGACGTTGCTCTTTTTTTAAAAGCCCCAATAGCTTCTTCCCCAAAAACACCAAGATCATTTTCTAGTTTTGTAAAAACTGGTTCTAATTCCTTTAGACTCTTATCATCACCCGAAAGGGCAACAACAATATCAAATATAGATTTAACAGACTGTTTGTCCTTAATACTTTTCTCAATGTCTTCCTTCCATTTTGTAAGTTGTTCTCTTGAAGGAGGTATAGAAATATCTATTTTCGAAAGCAACTCTTCTTGTTCTTGTTTAGAAAGCCAGTTTTGCGAACGAATAAATTCTTGTAAGGTTACAAACTCTTTTTGTGTTAAAAGGTCATCTGACCAAACAAGATAAAAAAGAGGTATAAAGGATTTGAGTCTTGAATTTTCCATAGTAAGCTTAATTTTTAACTTTTGTTAAATTAATGAATTTTACTAACTAAAGTGCGTTAAGAATCTCACAATTGTTTTTTATGAAATGCTATTCGAGATAAACAAAAGAATTGTGTTTCTTTAATTCTTTAGCTATTTACTTTGCTATTCATCATTTTGCTAACTATAGTAATCATTGTTTTTCTAGGTAACAATCTTGGTAAAAACGATTGTAAATAATTTGCAGTACCAACAATTTTAAAGCTTTTATTTTTTAAGAGTGCCGAAATTCCTTGTTTAGCAACTGTCTCTGGAGTGTCTGCAGCCATCCCTTTAGTATTTGCTTTTGCAACCAATTGAAAGCCTGTGGTAGTATTACCTGGGCATAATGCCGTAATAGTAATGCCATGCTTAGAATATTCTCCGTACAATGCTTCTGAAAAATTTAATACGAATGATTTACTTGCACAATATGCTGCAACATATGGGCATGGCTGTAATGCTCCTGTTGAGGCTACATTTAGTATTCCACAATCTCCTTTTTTCAACATATCAGGTAATACCAGATGACATAATTTGACTAATGCATTAACATTAATTTCAATCATGTCTTCATAATCTTCTATACTCTCGTCTAGAAAATTTACCCATTTGCCAAATCCTGCATTGTTTACCAACAAATCAACTGATAATTTGGCTTGTTTAATCTGATTGTATAATTTTTGTGGAGTTTCTTTATCCAAAAGATCTCCTGTAAATACGGTTACTTTTACATTATACTCTTTAGTAATTTTTCTGGCTATTACTTGTAGTTTGTCTTCAGATCGAGCAGTTAATATTAGATTTGCTCCTTGTTTTGCTAATTCATAAGCAAATGCTTCGCCAATACCAGATGATGCTCCGGTAATAAATGCAGTTTTGTTTTTTATCGTTTTCATTTCTTTAATTATTTCTGATACAAAATTCAGTAATAACCAAAGCAATCTACTTGATGTATGTTAGGAAATTATTTGTTTACGAATTCGGCTTAAACTTTCAGGTTTGATTCCTATAAACGACGCTATATATTGAAGCGGAACATTTTGTATCAGCGCAGGATTATCTTTTAGGATTTTGAGATACCGTTTCTCAGCAGATAACGTGATGATATCATTTGTACGCTGCTCGTTATAAATTAAAGATTTTTCATAAATAATTCTGGCAAAATCAGCCCACTTTTGGCTTTTATGGCATAACGTATCAAAATCCTTTTTGGTAATTCGCAGTACTTCGCAGTCAGTCAGACACTCAATGTTATCTACCGCAGGAATACCTGTTGCAAAGCTATTAAAAGAAGTAATAAACCCAGACGGACAATTAATATGTGTAGTTATCTGATCCCCATTCTGATTGTAAAAAGCCCTGATAAAACCCAAATTAATAAAATATAAATATTGAGCTACCTTATTTTCCTTTTCTAAGATTTCTCCTTTACTACAACTTACTGGTTCAAAAAAACTTTCGACCAAAATCGTATCTGAATTATCAATTGTAATAATCCCTGCGACAAGCTCAAGTAGTTTAGTATACATTATCAGTTTATTGTTTTAGTAAATTACTGTAAAACTACAAACTCTTTCTGAGTTAAAAGGTAATTCATTCATAACGACATAATAATTTTTAAAACGAGAAATTATTATTTTAAATAAACTAAGAATATAAAAATCTTTATTTTTATAGTTGTTTTCTGAAATAAAATTTAATAATAACCAATAAACCATCATTTTATGTCATTTCAAGGATACTTAAAAACAATTAAAGAAAAAACAGGCAATGGTCCTGCCGAATTTAGAACTTTGGCAGAGCAGAAAGGATTTACATTAAGCGGAAAACTTAAACCCGAAATAAAAGCTGGCGATATTACAAACTGGCTTAAAGAAGATTTTGATTTAGGTCATGGGCATGCAATGGCAATTTATGCTCTGCTCAAAGGGATTAAAGATGAGAATAGTAAATGAAGGTTCAAAGATGCAAAGGTTCAGGTTCAAAGCTAAAAAACATCGTAAAACTTTGTTTTCTGAGCATAAAACAACTAAACCTTTAGCATAATAAATTTAAAATAAAATGAGAATAATTTCGGTAAGAGAAAACCCTGAATATAAAGATAAAGCAATACACTATTTTCAAGATAGCTGGTCAGAAGTACCTCCAGTTATTTATGAAGATTGTATTACGCATAGTATTAATGCTAAAGATTCATTACCACAGTGGTATTTATTAGAAAAGGATAATACTATTATTGGCTGTGCGGGTCTTATCACAAATGATTTTATTAGCCGAATGGACTTATATCCTTGGGTTTGTGCCATTTTTATAGATGAAAAACACCAAGGAAATTCGTATGGATCATTATTAATTGAAAAAGCAAAACAAGATTCAAAAAAAGCAGGATTTAATAACTTGCACTTATGTACTGATCATGTTGGTTTTTATGAGAAATACGGTTTTAATTATATCGGACAAGGACATCATCCTTGGGGAGAAGAATCTAGAATTTATCAAATAAGCTTGTAGGTTACTGTTGCTCAAAGCTAAATTTTTCTTTGCAAAACTTACAAAACACTTTAAGATATTAAAACACTGAGACACTAAGATTCATTTATTTTGAATTTAGTGTCTCTTTTGTTTTTAAAAGAATTTATACTAAAATTATTCTGACGTTGCTACTGTCACTGGTACTGCTTCTGTTACTGGAGCAATTGGAACTGTTTTTTTAATTGAAGGTATTAACCATTTTCCTTTTAACATTTGTTCTTTTGGAGAATATACTCGTAATACTATATTAAAATCTCCAGATGATACTGGTAACCAATTGTTTTCTCTAATTTTCCCTGGGTATGATCTTTGAAAATAAATATCTATCGAACCATCGGCATTTCTAATTAATGAATCACGATTACCTATCGAAAAACGGTTCATAGGATTGGTTACAAATCCTCCCTTTGAATCATAGGCTGTTAATGACCAGAAGGCATTTGCTAATGGAATTTCTTCTTGATTAAAATGAATCGTATATTTATTTGAACCATTTAGTTTGTCACCTCCTTCATCGACAATACAAGATGAACTAATCATGTCTTGAGGAAGATTAACTTCTAATCCTCCGTATGAAATCATTGCTCTATGCTTATAATCGGTTCCAAATGCTCCTAGTTTTAAATCTATTGGTGTCCATCCGTTCTCTAGTTTTGGAGGCGTAGCTATCTCTTTATTAAGTGCTCCTAACATTTTATCAGGAAGTGCTCTTACTGTTGATTGTACTGAACTATTAAAAGTACTTAAGCTAAATTTGCTTCCGGGTTTAATTCCAATTCTAGCAAACAATTTTATTGCTTCAGCATCTTTATCGCTTGGCGGGTTATTAGCCATTAACTGACTTACATAATTAAAAAACTCACCGATAGGTATTTTCGAAACAATTTCATTTGGTGAGCCTTTCGGAACCGATGAATCAATTTTACCCTTTGGAGCAATATAATCAGTAGCCCAACTACTCAATGGAATTAATTTATATTGTCGTTGCAGCTTATACACTTTTAGCCCATCAACATAACTATTCATTTGAATCCTGTTAATAATCCGTACCATATTGGTAGGAGATTTAATTTCCTGCATTCCTATTGGAACTGGCTCACTGGATTTAGGTCCTGTAATTAAAAAATTTGCTGCTCCTGTTCCTGTGGTTCTTTTATTTAATGAGGAAAAAATATTAGTATAAGCATCTTGCATAGAAAGCTGATAATATCTTCCATAAGTATCGGGAACTGAAAGTACCATAGGTTCTTTGCTTAAATCTAGCCAAGCCGATGAATAATAAGTATCGGCATTAAGTTGTGTACCATTTTTAAGAGTTGCATCAGGAAACGTAGATTTATGAATAAACTGGTTCATAGGTGCTGCCATACTCCCCACTTCTTCTACATTGGTTGATTGTCTGCGGGTAATATCCATTAATACTAATGGCAAACCATACAAATAAGCCATTTCGGCTGTTTTTATAATCGTACTATCATTGTCTACAATAGTTGCCTTTTTTTCACTAGTTACTTTTTTTTGATCTTTTTTGCAACCTGTGAATAAGCAAATTATAAAAATTACTAGAATAAAGTTCTTCATGTTTTTTGAATTTAAATGTAAAGCAACAATACTTTACGATTAATAAATATTTTAAGAACAATTAATTAGACTCTTTTATATTATGTGTTTCTCTCTACAATTAAGCTCTTACACCTTATAATTAATCCTATTTTATAACTTTAATCTATCTAAACACATGAAGTTTGTTTCTATTAAAAAAAACAAAACTAACATAGTAAATTTAAGCAAAAAAATCCCGATTACCACAAAAGGTAATCGGGATTATGCAAACTAACTAACCAACCATTGAAGCACTAATTATAAAGCTTCAAAAGCATCTTTATAAAAGTCTGTTTAAAATTTATTTAATTATTTTAATACAAACTTCACTTTTGTTTTAATATCTGTCGAAGAAGCTCCAATTAACGCTTCAAAGTCACCTGGTTCTGCAACCCAGTCATGCTTAACTGGATCGAAAAAGCTTAAAGCTGCTTTATCAACTGTAATTGAAACTGTTTTTTCTTCTCCTGCTTTTAGATTTACTTTTTCAAATCCTTTCAATTCTTTGATCGGACGTGGTAAAGAAGATTTTAAATCACTGATGTATAACTGAACTATTTCTGAACCATCTTTAGTTCCTGTATTTTTAACTTTTACAGTAAATGTAATTTTATCAGCTGCAGTTATCGTTTTTGCATCAGCAGTAACTTTTCCGTATTGGAAAGTTGTATAGCTTAATCCGTGTCCGAAGCTAAACAAAGGTTTTACTTTTTGCTTATCTGCCCAACGGTATCCTACAAAAATACTTTCGTTATAGGTAACTTCTTCTTTTCCTGGAAATTCTCCCAAAGCATGTGCTCCGTTATCTTTTAATTTTACTGGAAAAGTAAACGGAAGTTTTCCTGAAGGGTTAGTATCTCCAACTAAAACTGATGCCAAAGCAGTACCAGTTTCTGATCCTAAAAACCATCCTTGTACAATTCCGGGTACTGCATTTACCCATGGCATTGCTACTGCATTTCCTGAGATATTTATAAATACTAGATTTTTATTTGCTTTAAGCAATTCAGTTACAATTTTATCTTGATTGTATGGAAGGTCTAAACTCAAACGATCTACTCCTTCGGCATCTTGATAATTACTTTTGTTTAATCCACCAATAAACAATACAACATCAGCTTTTTTAGCCACATCTATAGCTTCTGCTAATAATTGTTCTGCTGAACGTTTCTCTGACAAATCTTGTCCTGAAGCAACTCCGTTATAATTACCTTCAGCATCACCTACATATCCACGAGCATAAATAACTTCTGCTTGTGTGCCTATTCTTTTCTTTATACCATCTAATGGCGAAATTTCGTATTTTGCTTTTAATGATGAACTACCACCACCTACTGTCATCATCTTGATCGCATTTTCTCCAATAACAGCAATTTTCTTAGTCTTATTAAGATTAATTGGCAATATATTATTTTTGTTCTGCAATAAAACGATTCCTTCTTCTGCAATTTTGCGACCAGCTAAGCCATGCTCTTCTGTTCCAAACGAACCATATGGTCTGTTTTTATCCATTGTAGTAAGGAAAGCTAATCGAAGTATGTTACGTATTTTTTGATCTAATTCTTTAGTTCCTACTTCTCCTGATTTAATTAAATCTAGATAAGGTTTTGCTAAATAATAATTTTGATAAGCATTACTTGTTCCTGCAGACAAACCATTTGTCCAAGTTCCAAATTCCATATCTAGGCCATTTGTAATTGCTTGACGTGTGTTACTTACACCACCCCAATCGGCAACAACAGCCCCTTTAAATCCCCATTCTCCACGAAGAATATCATTTAGCAAAAATTCATTATGGCAGTTAGGTTGCCCTTTATATTTATTATAAGATCCCATTATAGTCCAAGCGTCTCCTTCTTGAACAGCTGCTTTAAATGCTGGTAAATATATTTCGTACAATGCACGGTCGTCTACATTTACATTTACAGTGTGACGGTTTGTTTCTTGATTGTTCAACGCAAAATGTTTTACACAAGCTGCTACACCGTTTTGCTGTACTCCTTTAATGTAAGGCACTACCATTTTTGAAGCCAAAAACGGATCTTCTCCCATGTATTCAAAGTTACGTCCATTAAGTGGCGATCTGTAAATATTAACACCAGGTCCTAATAGAACCGTTTTATTGCGGTAACGTGCTTCTTCTCCTATTGATTTACCATATAATGAAGACATTTCTTTATTCCAAGTTGCTGCTAGAGCTGTAAGTGCTGGAAAAGCAATACAAGAATCGTTTGTCCATCCGGCTTGATCCCATTCATCCCATAAAACTTCTGAACGAATACCGTGAGGCCCATCTGTCATCCAGAATTCAGGAATTCCTAAACGTGGTACACCAGGAGAACTAAACTTTGATTGCGCATGTACCATTGCTATTTTTTCTTCTAATGTCATTCGCGCAAGTGCATCTTCGACACGCTCTTGAATTGGCTTTTTATCATCTAGATAAACCGGTACTTTATTTTGTGCATTCATTCCGAATGAACCTAATAAGAGCAAAACAACAACTGCTTTAATGTTTCTAAACATAACTACTTATTTATTAATAATTTATTTTAATATAAAGACAAAATTTAAATCTTACTTAATCTTAAGTAAAATCCATGTAATTATATTGTAAAGCTAAAACGATATAGTTTACTTGGAAAGCCCTATTATATAAAAGTAGCGATATAAAAACACAATGCATTAAAAATAAACACATTAACTCTTTATAAAGAACTAAAAAAGTAGTGGAATTGAAATTAATTATTGCGTTTTAACTGCAATTAAGCCGATTTTTATAACCATTTCTTCAAATTCGTTACGAGAAACAGCGGCCTTATTTCTTGCTCGTGTGCGGTAATTGTAAATGGTACTTAAAGAGTAACGAAGGAAAGCTGCAATTTTTACACTATCATTAATACCAAGTCGTATTAAAGCAAAAATTCGCAACTCTGTGTTTAACAATTCTCCCTGTTTAAGTACAATTTGTTCTTCGCTAATCAGTAATGAATTAAAATCTTTTACGAAAGTAGGATATAGATTTAGAAAAATAGTATCAAAATTCTTGTATAACTCTTCGAGTTCATTATCAACCAAAGTGGTCGATTTTAAAATTTTATACAATTCATCAAACTGTTTTGCTGTCGCTTTTTTGTTTAATGTAATACGGTAAGTTTCGAGTTTATTGATATAAGTAGAACAAAGACTAAAAAAATGAGCTATATACTCTTCTTTGATATGATTGGATTCAGACAATTGAGCATTTCTCTCCTTTAGCTGATTATTTGTTTTACTGATATCCGCATTTAATTTTACCAGCTCTTCGCTTGTTTTAAAAAGCTCTTCCTTTATTCTGGAAACCCTTTTCATTTGCTTATAAACATAAATTACTGCCAAAACCAAGAAACCAGAAAGTACACTTATCAATATAAGATACAATTGCAATTGACTTTTGCTTTTGGCTTCTTTATCTAAATAAGCAGTATTGATAATCGAATATACTTCGGACATTTGAAGTGTACGGAATTGTACATTGCAAAAAATAGCATCCTCGATGGCAGATTTTGTCAATCTATAAGCCGTATCTACATCTCCTAATTGATAATAAACCAAAGCTAGCTCCTGAATCGAAGCATTGTCTTTTATAGAATTTTTTAAATCAGCAGTTGCCGATATCGCAAAGTATATTTTTTTTAATTCTAGATTTTCTTTCTTTTTATTTATATTTCCTAAAAGATAGGCAATCATAGCATATTGCGGATTGTTATCTTTTGTTTCTTTTAGCAATTGTATTAAATCTTTCTCTGTACTATCGATTTTCCCTTCTGAAATATTCTTTTCAGCCAGATTGATTTTATACTTTAGCGATTGAGGATTCAGTACCGTTAATAGCGAATCTCGATATTTTATAACTTGCTTTACATATATCGGATTATAGCTGTTTGTGGAATAATGCGAGAAAAACGCACTATATCCTTCGTAATAATCCGGAAGTAATTGCGGAGATAATAGCTTTTTATTTATACTTTTTAAAATCTCTTCAGACTCGCGGTATCTCCCTGATGAGGAGTAAAGATTTGCTAATTGCAATTGAGCAGTTTCCTCTAAATCTTTATTATGTAATTTATTAGCAATCTTCAGATTCTTCCTTACATATAAAATAGCCGAATCTGAATTAAATTTTTGATATTCCTTATATAAGCTTTTGTTATAATTATACTCTTGATAATCGGATAAATCTGTAGATTTTATTTTTTTAAAATTTGCAATTTGCTCTTCTTTTAATTCAACATATTTCTGCTTGTTTTTTAATGCTAAATTTAATTTTACAAATACCGAATCGGCTCTGTTATCCGCATAAGCAGGATAACATGTAATAACCAGAAAAAGAAACAAAAGAGTATTTTTCAAAACCGTTTTCAATATTAATAATATAGGATAGCCAAAGATAGTAAAGTGCAACAAAAGAAATAATTTTTTATACAATTAGAACCTTTGGTCAAAAAACGCTTTTAAATGCCTAATTTATTCCAAACAACTATCTGATTTTCACCAAATTAAATAATAATACACTTCAAGATATTTCATAACAACTAAATCAAAAATCATTATTCTTTTGATAGATTAAATAAAAATATAATTAGCTATTTTTAGGAAATAATGCTATTAATTTACAATTTTGTTTTAATAATCATCAATTCCAATAAACATTAAAAACAATGTACAAATTTAATACTCTAGCACTTGCGTTCACTTTATTATCAGGTTTGACAGTAGTTCAAGATGGAAACGCCCAATCTAATAAAGGATTAATTTCTACTTCTAAAACAAATACTGAACTAAAGACAGAAAATCAAGATCAGGAAAATGCAAAAAAATGGTTAGTTAAAACTATTGAGACCAATTTTAACAAAGACACTTACAAAATGAGTGATATGACAACCAAAACCTATGCTGAGTATAAAAGTGACGCCATAAATATGGAATATGATGATGGTCTTACAGAAGAAACTTTTAAAAAGAAATGGCATAATCAATTTAATACTAAATATGTTGGCACTGGAGGTTTTCTTGTTCCGTCACAAGATTATGGGAAGATAAAAGTCATGAATTGCAAATTTTTATCGGTAACCAAAGACAAAGCCTATATTTTTGAAACCACAATTAGGGATCTTACCTTTAAACAAAATTATAAAAGAGATATAAAAGTTATTCATTCTGGCAAGTCGTTTTTAATAGCTGATGTTAAAGAATATTAATGCACCCTTATAATTCACCTCTGATCTGAAGTTTTCGCAATAAGCAGCGTTCTTTTATTATTTAAAAATCAAGCAAATTCTAAAATTCAGATTTCATTCAGAATTGAATTAGTAAATTGCAGTATGAAAATTTTGATAATAGAAGACGAATTAGAAATAGCTGCAAGTATAAAAAGCTATTTTAAGCCCAATGGCATTCATTGTGAGACCTCTGGATCTTACAAAGATGCTCTTGACAAAATCAATTCTTATGATTACGATTGTGTATTATTAGACTTAATGCTTCCTGATGGTGATGGATTTGATATATTAAAAGAATTAAAAAAAAGAAATAAAACCGAAGGCGTTATTATTATTTCTGCCAAAGAAACATTAGATACCCGAATCGAAGGTTTTAATCTGGGTGCCGATGATTATTTAACAAAGCCATTTCATTTATCTGAATTATTAGTACGAATCCAAGCCCTTATACGACGTAAAAATTTTAAAGGAAACAATTGTGTTATCTTTAATGAAATTGTTATCGATATCTTATCTAAAACAGTCACTGTAAACAATACAAAACTAGACATCACAAAAAAAGAAATAGATTTATTATTGTTTTTAATAGGCAATGAAAACAAAGTTCTCTCCAAAGGCGCTATTGCCGAACATCTTTCGGGAGATATGGCTGATATGCTCGATAATCATGATTTCGTTTATGCGCATATAAAAAACTTAAAAAAGAAACTAAACCATGCAAAAAGTGGCGATTATATAAAAACTATTTATGGTTTAGGATACAAATGGGATAATGAATAAAAAACTTTTAAATAAAACAACAGCCAGCTTTTTGTTATTTTCAGTTTTAATACTACTGATATCGGTTCCTGCTTTTTATTATATCACAGAACGATTATATATTGAGGAAACTGATGAAACACTCTCTTTACACAGAGATGAATTCTTAAAAGAAGAATTACCTAAAATAAACAGCAACGATATTTCATTATGGAATAAATACAATCGAAATGTTCAGATTGTTCCGTCTCATATTGTTAGTAAAGACACTATTTTTGATAAAATCTATTTTGATGAACTTGAAAACGAGAATGAACCTTACAGAGAGCTCAATTCTCCAATAGTAATAAAAGGGCAACCCTATACGTATGTAGGCAGAATTAATCTTATAGAAAAAGAAGATTTAATTATAAGTATTGCGTTGTTATTTTTAGTGGTAATCATCATTTTACTTTTAGGTATATTACTAATCACTAAAGTTTTATCAAAAAAACTTTGGGCTCCTTTTTATGATACGCTAAATCAAATTCAGGGATTTGAGATAGATAAAAATAAGAAGCCTAACTTTATGCATACCGATGTTGAAGAGTTTAACAGACTTAACAAAAGTTTGGATCGCCTTATCGAAAAAAACACCGACATTTATAACAATCAAAGAGAATTTGTAGAAAACGCAGCACATGAATTACAAACCCCATTAGCACTTTTTCAAACAAAAATTGATACTCTTTTTCAGCTTGATGTAACTAAAGAACAATCAGAAGTTTTAAGCTCCTTAAATAAAGATGTTTCCCGATTAAATAGATTAAACAAGAACCTTTTGCTATTGTCTAAAATTGAAAATGAAAATTATCTAGACAAACAGCCCATTGTTATAAATGAATATTTAAAAAAACATCTTGATTTTTTTACTGAGCAGGCAAAGGCTAAAAACCTCAACATTGTTATAGAATATACCGAAAAACTAAAAATAAAAGGCAATCCTTCATTAACAGAAGTTCTTATTAATAATTTGTTTCTTAATGCTATTAGACACAATATAAAAAATGGAGAAATCAGTATTATAATTACTAGTGAATCTATTACGTTTTTAAATACTGGTCAGGAAACATCATTGATTGTAGACAAATTATTTAATCGTTTTTCTAAAGTAAATCCATCTTCGCAAGGAAACGGCTTGGGAATGGCAATTATAAAAAAAATTACCGAAATAAGTCATTGGAAAATAGACTATGCTTTTGAAAATAATTTACACTGTTTTACCGTTAAATTCTAAAAATTCAAACTTCCTACAGAATTCTATTCTAATTTTGAACTGTAGATTTATCAATAAAAATTAAAAACACATGAGAACATCAATAATATCACTATTCGCAATATTAATTTCAGCTTTTGCAATGGCTCAGGATTTAAACCAAAAAGATGTTCCTGGAATTGTAAAATCGACCTTTTTAATAAAATTTCCAGATGCTACTAATGCTAAATGGGAAAAAGAAAATGACAACTACGAGGTAGCATTTACCTATGATAAAAAACCACAATTTGCTTTACTGGATAGCTCAGGTAATCTCATTCAGACTGAAATTAAAATAACAAAAGATCAATTACCAAATAGTATTTTGCCATACGTTAAAGTTAACTATCGTCGTAAAAAAATCAAAGAAGTTGCCAAAATTACTGATGTAAACGGCAAAGTTTTCTTTGAGGTAGAAATCTATAAAAAAGATTTAATATTCGATCATAAAGGAAATTTTGTAAAAGAAATATCCAAATAAACTAATTATGACTTTCGTCTAAAAAATGTATCAAAATCACTAGTACTGATACATTTAATCTAAATACATTTTTAATAACTGAATTTATAAATGCTATGTAGGGCAATACCCTATAATTAGCACAGGAATCTTTTTGCCTATTTTCTTTGGCAAGCAAACCTCTAAATAATATGAAAGCAAACATAATGTTGTTGCTTACTTTGGCTCTATTAATAGTTTCAAAGACAACAGCACAAAATAAATTAGTCACAATTTCGGGAATCATAAAGGATAAGAGTTTAAAAACATCAATTCCTTATGTCAATATTATTTTAAAATCATCCAAAAATCAAGCATTTGTAGCAGGAGTAGTTAGTAACGATGAAGGACGTTTTACATTTTCGAACATTAACTCTGGAAATTATATACTGGAAATTAGTTTCGTAGGATATAAAACCAAAACACAGCCGTTATTTGTAGGTACATTATCAGACTTTTTAGACTTATCGACCCTAACAATTGAAGAAGATATTAATACGCTAAATGAGGTAATAATAACAGCTTCTAAAACAGATGAAATAAGTGCCAAAATGGATAAAAAAGTCTTTTCTGTAGCCGATAATATTACTCAAAGTGGTGGTTCGGTTTTACAATCTATGCAAAGCCTCCCCGGCGTTACAGTTCAAGACGGAAAAGTACAATTGCGAGGTAATGATAAAGTAATGGTTCTTATTGACGGAAAACAAACTGCACTAACTGGTTTCGGAAATCAATCGGGCTTGGATAATATTCCTGCATCGGCAATTGAAAAAATAGAAATTATAAACAATCCTTCGGCTAAATTTGATGCTAATGGTAATGCAGGAATCATTAATATTATTTATAAAAAAAACAAACAAGAAGGATTTAACGGAAAAATAGGCATAGCATCTGGATACGGTGCTTTGTGGCAACGTAAAACCAATTTACCTACGATACGACCTCAATACGAAGTTACTCCTAAAATAAATCCTTCGCTTTCGCTGAATTACCGCAAGAACAAAATAAACACCTATTTACAAGCTGATTACTTATATACTGAAACACTTAATAAAAATGAGTTTGTTACTCGAACTTATGATGATGGCACCATTATAAACCAGCAAACCAAAAGAAATCGTGATACTCATTTTACAACTATTAAAACAGGTGTAGATTGGAATTACAATGAGCAAAATACATTTGCTATCTCTGGTATGTTTGGAAGCGAAAAAATTATCGATAATGGAGATCAGCCTTTCTTTAATAAGGATTATTCACAACGTTTACGCTTATGGCAATTTCTAGAGGATGAACTAAAAACAACCGCAATGCTATCGGCATCTTACCAACATAAATTTAAAGAAGCTGGGCATAAATTAAATGCTGGAATTAATTATACCTACCATAGAGAAGACGAGAAATATTTCTTTGATAATATCATGCCCACTTTTACAGGAAAAGATTCTTTTAAACTACTTTCTGATGAAAAAGTTATCGATATAAATGTCGATTATATTCAGCCTTTAAAATACGGCCGTTTCGAAACTGGATTAAAATTTAGAAATAGAGAAATCCCAACAAATATGCAATTTTCCCCAGGCATAAATTCTCCTTTAGATCCTAACGCTGGTGGCTGGGCAACTTACAAAGAAATCATTCCTGCAGTGTACGGGAACTATATATTTGAAAACAACAAAATCGAAGCAGAAGTTGGTCTTCGCGTAGAATATGTGAATTTGCAATACGATGTAAATCCTAATCATCCTACATACAAAAGTGATGGTTATGATTATACTCAGCCCTTCCCTAGCATTCGATTTGGATATAAAATTAATGACAAAAATAAATTGACTGCTTTTTATAATCGTAGAGTCGACAGACCAAGTGAAGTAGATATTCGGATTTTTCCAAAATATGATGATGCCGAAATTATAAAAGTTGGTAATCCTGCACTTAAACCTCAATTCACCACTGCATTTGAACTTGGTTATAAAGCAACTATTGGCAAAGGGTATCTATTTACCTCACTGTATCACCGTTTTGTAAATGGTACCATTAGCCGTATTGCGACAACAGCTCCAAACAGTAATCTTATTTATAATGTTTTTCAGAATGCAGATAAAAGTTCTTCTACTGGTATAGAAATGGTATATTCTAAGGAAGTTAATTCATGGTATACTTTTAATTTAAACGGAAACGCCTATCAGAATAAAATAGATGCATTTACGGTAACAAATTTGTATCCTGTACCAACAACCTACTTTGGCGAAAAGCAACAAATTGTTTCTGGAAATGTAAAATGGAATAATATTTTTCAATTTAATAAAACTGTTAATGGTCAATTATCAGCAGTATATCTCGCACCTGATGTTATACCTCAGGGAAGAATAAACGCTCGATTCTCAATAGATTTAGGAGCTAAAAAATTAATACAAAAAGGAAAAGGTGAACTATTTCTTAATGCAACTGATATCCTGAATACACTTGTAATTAAGAAAGAAATACAAGGTAATGGTTTTAGCTACAATAGCAAAGATTACTACGAAACACAAGTTGTTCGATTTGGATACAGCTATAAATTTTAATAAATAACAAATGAAAAAATTACCCGAAATCACTATCGCATTTTGGATTATGAAAATTTGTGCTACAACATTAGGAGAAACTGCAGGCGATTTAATGTCTATGACACTAAATATAGGCTATGGATTTAGTTCAGTCATTCTTTTATTTATATTTATGACTGTTCTTTTAGGACAATTAATTTCCAAAAAGTATATTCCGCCACTTTATTGGGCAGTAATATTAGCAACAAGTACAGCTGGAACAACTATTTCTGATTTTATGGATCGTACTCTTGGTTTAGGTTATGCCAAAGGATCTGCAATATTAATTATACTCTTGTTAGCCATTCTTTTTCTTTGGAAAAAAACCGAAAACTCTTTAAATGTTACAACTATAAATAGTTTTCGCGGAGAAATATTTTACTGGACAGCAATCTTATTTTCAAATACCCTAGGAACAGCTTTAGGTGATTTCATTGCTGATAATACTGGACTAGGTTTTCTTGGCGGTGCTATTTTAATAGCAACCTTACTCTTAATAATAGCTCTGGCGTATTATTTTCTTAAAGTCTCACATATTGCATTGTTTTGGTTGGCTTTTATCCTCACTCGCCCATTTGGGGCTACATTTGGAGATTTACTTACGAAACCCGTTGAAAAAGGAGGTTTAAATTTAGGTACAATTGGTTCGTCTTTACTCCTTTTTATTATTCTTTCTAGCTTAATATTTTATTCTATTTTTAAAAAATCAAAACACAAAATAAATACAATTGAAACTTCAGAATCTGATTTAAAATTTTAAGCTATTTTATTCATAAAAAATATTAGATTGCAAACTGTATCTTTACAAAAAAAATTTAAAAAAATAATGACATATATCCATTTTATAGTAAACCCTATTTCGGGCAATGGAAAACACAACATATCTGCATCATTCATTCAGAATTATTTCCCAAATAATCAATTTAAAACAGTTGTTGATTATACAAAACATAAAAAACACGCCATCGAATTAACCAAGGCGGCTGTTGCTAATACCCCTGATTATATTGTAGCCTGTGGAGGTGACGGTACTATAAACGAAGTTGCTTCTTGTCTTATTGGTACTTCTATAAAACTAGGAATTATTCCTGTTGGATCTGGAAATGGTTTAGCGTCAAATCTAAATATCCCTAGAAATTTTGAAAAGGCAATCGAAATTATCCGAAAAGGAACAGTATCTACCATAGATGTGGGTAAAATAAATGAGCATTATTTCTTTAGCAATACCGGAATTGGAATTGATGCATTAATCATAAAAAAATACGAACACTCAGGACAACGTACGCTTATTGCTTATGTTAAAGCAGCTTTATCTTCTAGTCTTGAATTTAAAACACGTAATACTATATTGTCTTATAATGACAAAAAGGTAAACGCAAATCCATTCTTATTATTCATTTCAAATTCTAATGAAATGGGTTACAATATGAGCTTAACACCCAAAGCTAGTCTAAATGATGGCTGGTTAGATTTGATTGTAGTGCCTAAATTATCATTTATCAAAAAAATGACATTAGGTTATCACGTATTGCGCAATACTGTTGAAAAATTTAAAAAAGCAGAACACGCATTGATTAAAAATCTTGATATCGAAATTCCAGATGCTACACAACTCGATGCTCAAATAGATGGAGAATCACATCTACTGAATACAAATAAAATAAACATATCGATTATTAAAAACGGGCTAACCGTTATTACAGACTAGAGAAAAAATCGTAGCATATTTACTATTCTTACCAAAAGCCTCAATTAATGAGGCTTTTATTTTTTATCCATTTATATAAAATAACTTACATAGGTTTTTTGACTATATTTGAAGCCCAAATC
The DNA here is from genome assembly GCF_025847275.1 of Flavobacterium frigoritolerans. Classification (GTDB taxonomy): domain Bacteria; phylum Bacteroidota; class Bacteroidia; order Flavobacteriales; family Flavobacteriaceae; genus Flavobacterium; species Flavobacterium frigoritolerans. Next base: position 60,243 of record NZ_JAOZEV010000009.1, on the reverse strand, counting down.
GATTTAAAAACAACTATTATTTTATTGTATTTATGGATCTAAAACTTTTTGTTCCCCAAAATAAATTGTTAAAAAATTATATCGATTATTTTTATATTCTCAAAAAATCTCCTGATTCTCAAAACGTACGTTACTATACTTTCCCTTATGTAAATTCTATTGTTTCTATTAATCAATATCCTGAGTTCATATTTGAAAACAACAAGCTAACAGTCGAAAAAAACACCAATAATCCCTTACTAGCTACCTTAATATGTGGTTATACAAAACCTATCGAAATTAATATTCCGGGGTATATTCATGAAATAACCATTAGCTTTAAACCATTAGGAATAAATGCTTTTTTAGAAAACAACCTAAACTTTTATAACGGAAAATCTTTCTCTTATTTTAATCCCTTTAATGATTTTACTGCATCCATGTCGGAAATCATGAATACTACTTTGGGAGAAGATAAAATAAAAAAATTAGAACAGTACCTCATCAGTAAATTCAAAGGATTCAGTCACCCTTTTCTGGGTTCAATACTTACAGATATGCAACAAACAGAAGGTAATTATACAATTAAGAACCTTGCCGATAAATATAAAATAAGCCGTAAAACATTGTGTAAGCATTTTGAAATACATATTGGAAAAACACCATCTGAACTCCGAAAAATCATTAGATTTCGCCAAGCAATGCACCAACAAATAAATGACCGCACGAAGAATAATTTTTCTGATATTACCTATCAGCTTGATTTCTTTGACCAATCACATCTTATCAAAGATTTTAAATCGATAACAGGTTTTACTCCAAAAACTTTCTTCAATAAAATAACCTCTCATGAAGATGGAATTATTAATTGGTTGTATATATAATTACTCTAAGGTTACATTTTTACAATTTTAGATAAATCCAACTAGATATTTTTGTTAGATAATTCTCATCTTTTATAATAACAACCAGTATGCTTGTAACATTAATTACGTTCTTGTTCAGAATTATCTTAAATCTGTTTTAAAAAGAAAAAAATTCATTTAAATCAGGTTATTTCCAAAAACACACATACAAATTTAACCTCATAATAGACCAGAAAACCAGTAGATTGAAAAAATGCAAAAATAGAACCGCGCTATTTTTGCATTATTATTTTATAGAGGAATCCAATTAAACTTAGTAAAGCAAAATAGTCAACCATATAAGTCATCTAAGTTCATTTAAAGCTTGCATATAAAACTTATATTTTCTTAAATCAATTATATGGTTTAAAACAGATATTCTAAAATGTCATTGCAAAACCAAATCCGATTTGTTTGCCATTATAAAAAGGAGTTATTACCGAAGAAACATTTTTTTCTTTCTCTCCAAAAATCTTCTTAGTTACATAAGGACTAACCCAATAAGCGATTTTTGTACTCATTATTCCTATTCCTGCTCCTGCTGCAACATCGGTAAGCCAGTGTCTGTCATTAACCATCCTAAACACTCCTGTTCCCGTGGCAATAGCATAACCTGCAATACCATACCATATCGATTTATCCTTATACTCCTGGTACAAAAATTCTGCTCCTGCAAAAGCTGTTGCTGTATGTCCTGAAGGAAATGAATTATTAGAGCTCCCATCTGGTCTTTCGACTTTGGTAATAGATTTAAGGGCTAATATTGTAGCTGTCATAATTACATAAGACGTACCTAATATTATTGTTCTGTCTTTTAAAGTATTCTTACCCTGAACCCCCAACCCATTCAAAGCATAAACAGAAACTGCTGGAGCATATTGCGAAAAATCGTCAATGGTAATCCTTTTATCTATATCTTCTTTTACTTCGTTATGAATTTGTGAATTAAAACCTTTTAACTGATCACTTTCAAGACCTATAAGTCCATAGCCAATTAAAACACCCGGAATAATGAGCTGTTTGTAATTGAATTTCAAATTCTGTACCGTATCATTTTTCACAGTTACAGTATCTTTTACAGTATTCTGAGCTTTAAGAGTCATAACGCTCAACAATGAAAATAGAATGATTTTTAGCATTTTTTTTAAGATTATAAATAAACAATACACCAGTGAGTAAATAAACAAGCGTAATTTTTCTTCATAACAACTATTTAAAATGTTTTGGGTTTTATAAATTTAATGCTAAATATTGATCAATACCAATGTTGTATTGTACTACAAATTTCATATCCAATTTTGAATAAATTCTGCATTTTGAACAAACCCTCCTATCTTTTTAATTAATATCTTCGCTAAGTCCTAAATCATATAACAACTATTGCATGAAATTTATTTAAATGAAAGAAGATAGCATTTGGTTAATCAGAAGTATAAATACTGTAATTCCTTTAAGAACAAAAACTAAATGAGGAAACAAAAAAAAGAGTGGATAACGTTTATAATTTTAATTAATATCATTTATGCTATTTACATATGCTTCAATTCTAATAAAATCAATGCAAAAGACCTCGTAGAGATAAAAGCCCAATTTCTAGAAAAACCAACTTATTCTGAATCTACAGGTGATAATATTCCTGAGATTAGTTTTAAAGTAATCGAAGACTCTTATTCCTACTATATAAAAGGATGCGGTTTAGAAAATTTAAGCTTGATTGATAAAAAAGATATTCTAAACTCAGTTGCTTACGATTCTGTAATATTTAAGGTAAAAAAACAAAATTCCTTTTATGAAAAATTAAGAAATGAAAAGGAGGTATTTGAATTTAAAAAAAATCAAAATGGTTTGAATTTTATGACATTAAAAGGGCATAATTCTTGCGAAAAATCAGCTTGGAAAGAAATAGCTCTAATTACTGTTTTGCTAATTATAGCATTGGTCTTTGGATTAATAGCTACAAAAAAAGAATAACATATATCTTTCCATTCAAACCTTAAGTATGATTTCTATTAAATTAATATCTTCGCTAGACTAGAATCTCAACTCAATCAATAACAAAACCTAATTGCATACAAATTGAAATTAATTCCTTTTTTAAATCCCGAAACAAACAAAACAGCCTACAAATGCAATTGTTGTGATATAATTTACAATAACCTCCCGCTTTGTTTTGGTTCTGATTATCCAGCATATTATTTTTCTGTTCCTCCCGAAGAAAGAGAAGAAAGAATTCAACTCGAAGAAAGTTTATGTGTTATCGATGATAAATATTTTTTTCATCGTGGTCGATTGACAATTCCAATTATTAATCACCATGAAGACTTTGCTTTTGATATTTGGACGTCTATTAGTCCTGAAAATTTTGAAACCAGAATAAATTTGTGGGAAGACCAAGACCGTACCAAACAAGAACCTTATTTTGGTTGGTTGCAAACCATGGTTCCTAATTATGGTGAAACTCTAAGTTTAAAAACAATTGCTATTGAGCAAGGAATCGGATTTATCCCTGAAATTAAATGCATCGAAGAAAATCATCAACTAACAATCGATCAGGAAAACGGAATAACCTACGAAAGAGCAATCGAAATGGTTGAGAACATATTGAGAGAATCACATAATCTATAAAATTTAATTATAGAACTTTTTATTTTCAGCACAGACCTAACAGGTTTTAAAAACCTGTTAGGTCTAGTCCATATACAATTCAACAAATTCTTTCCATACGCATAACAGAAAAGCAAAACAAAAGTATATCTTTGAAAAATATGAAAAACAAACGAACCTATCCTAAAAACATGCGACTTGTCGTGATACTACTTGCTGTGGTGTTTGCGTTGGCTCCGTGTTCGGTAAAGAGTTCTTTGTTCTCTGTTTTTGATATAGAGTACTTCCAGACGCTTAATAAGAACCAAACTACCCCAACAGGAGTTTCTTATTGCGAAGTAGAAGAATCAAACGTTAATCAGTCAGAAAATAACGTTCAGAAACTCAATAAACAAATTCCTGTTTTACCCGTTTCTGTTTCTCAAAATCAAATTTTATTAGCAACAGCATTACATAAAAAACATATTTATGTAAATGTAACCGCTGTAAACACTCCCCCTTTGTATATTTTATACAAACGATTAAAATCCGATTTGGCATAATCCAGAACAATCGCATTTTATTTATTATCGTTTTTTAAAATTAAAATATACACTTATGAAAAACATTCATACGAATCAGTCATACAACTTGGCTGGTCTTTTTACGCTTTCTATTAGGCTTGTTATTGGCTGGACATACTTTTCAGCTTTTTGGAGAAGACTTATTCTCGAGAACAAATTAATTCAAGATGAAGCAGGATATATTGGCGAAAAATTCAATCATTTTCTGCCAAATGCATTGGGAATTAAGCCTATAATCGAATATTTAGTTACAAATCCCGAAGCACTTTGGTGGTCAATGGTTAGTTTTACCATTGTCGAAGCTATTGTAGGTTTACTTATCATGCTTGGATTCTTTACCCGATTAATGAGCTTTGGAGTATTTAGTTTAGCCATGGGAATTTTATTAGGTTCTGGCTGGATTGGAACTACTTGCTTAGACGAATGGCAAATTGGAGTTTTAGGAATTGCTTGTGGATTTACTCTCTTTTTAAGCGGAAGCGGTTCATATTCTCTAGACAATTATTTCATGAACAAAAATTATGCTTTCACTAAAACAAAATGGTTCTCATGGCTAGGTTCAGGTCCCCTTACTATTCCCAATCTTAAACCTATTGTTCTAGTTGGATCATTACTAATATTATCCCTTACTTTATATACTAATCAATATTTTCATGGTGGCGTATTCGGAAAATTGCATAACAAATCGGTAAAACCTAAAGTAGAAATTAGCGACGCAACAATAAAAAATGATGCCTTACAATTCCAAATATATCGTACAGAAGGTGTTGATGTTTATGGTTCGTTTTTAATTGGAATTCAGCTAAAGAATGAACAAGGAGAAATTATCTTCGATTTAAAAGGGGAAGATTTGGCTAAATTCCCAAAAGCCGATATCGCCAATAAATATGTAACAAAAGTAAAACCAGGTAAACACAGTTTGATAATTCCGCTTGGCGCAAAAGCAATTCTGAATATTGATTTAACGAATTATCATCTGCAAAAAAACACCAATTATACTTTAACGCTTACCGATATTAGTGGAACTGAATGGACAAGTAAAGTGGCAAACTAATCTATAAAATAATTTAAGGTTTGGCGAGATAGAAGCTTATTTGTATTTTCGTTCAATAAAAAATACATTATTTCTATTTTGCCAAGCTTTAATTAATTTAGAAGTATAGGTATCGATTTCAGAAATAACTATTATAAACCCATTGGGTATAATTAATTTAACGCATAGAAACATAGATTTTTACTCTAAAAAAAGACGTTTCACTTATTGAAAAACACAGAGCCTAGCTATGTGAAAGGAATGCATTTCTTTTGAGTTCTATTATACGCATAAAGTCTATGTGTTTAATAAATTTAATGAGTTAAACAGCGCAATATAAAAAACAAACTAAAAAATGGTGAAATTCGGCTACACAATATTATATGTCAATGACGTAAGCAAATCAATTTCGTTTTATGAAAATGCATTTGGCTTTACGAGAAAATTTGTAACTCCCGAAAATGATTACGGAGAACTTAGCACTGGAGAAACTACAATTTCATTTGCATCAAAAGAATTGGCTAATTCAAATTTAAAAGACGGTTTCATCGAAAGTGATTTAACCAATAAACCTTTTGCTACCGAATTGGGTTTTATTACCGATAATGTAGCTGAAATTCTAGCAAAATCTAAAGAAGCTGGTGCTACTATTTTGCAAGAAGCAAAACAAAAACCTTGGGGACAAACTGTTGCTTATATAAGAGATATTGATGGGTTTTTGATAGAAGTTTGTACACCAATGGGATAATTATTCATTTGCAATTCTATTTGAGAATAATATTAAACTTAATTAGTAATTATAGTACAAAATAGAATACATTCGCTCTGTTAAAAAACGAACCAAACCGAACATCAAATAATGGAAGAATTAAGACCTAACGGACAAAGAGCAAAAAATGCAATATTATTAATATGGATTATGCTTGCTCTTGAAATTATAAGTTTAATTTCTAGTTTTTTACAATATGATTTGATTCAAACTGCTGCGGCTGGAGGCACTATTTCAATAGATGCAGTAAATGCAAACGATAGCAGAGAACAAATTATAGGTATAATTTATTTGATTGCTTATGTAGTTTCTGGAGTAACTTTTATTCAATGGTTCCGAAGAGCATATTTTAATCTTCATATAATAACTGGTCCCCTATCTCATACAGAAGGATGGGCAGCAGGAAGTTGGTTTTTACCTTTTATAAATCTTTATAGACCTTATCAGATTATGGAAGAATTGTATGAAAAAACAAAATCCTTTCTGGATAGAAATAAAATAACAACAACTAGTAGTCTTTCAACAGCAACATTGGTTTTATGGTGGGCGCTTTGGATAATCAGCAATATTCTTGGGCAAATTGTATTTAGATATTCTATGAAAGCCGTGACTATTGACCAATTGAATACCAGTACAATTTTGAGCATAGCCTTAAATATTATTGGAATACCACTTGCCTTAATTACTGTAAAAGTCATTAAAAATTACTCTCGTGTCGAACCCCTGTTAATCAATGTTGAAGAGGCCGAAAAACGCCTTAACACAACAGATATTTTAGTAGAATAAATTTTTCAAATCTATTTTACATTCTTTTTAGGAACATGAGGTTAATAAAAATCATTATCGCAATATTTTTATTTATTGTCCAATTTTCATTAGCCCTATTCTCAAACTTATTCTAATTCACCCTCTTAATCAATGGGAAAACCCTAAAGAAACACTAACCAGAATAATAAAGATTACAATTAGAGTAATTACTACATACATATAATCTCTCTCTAGCAAAAAAGAAAATAGCGATAGCAATACACGTAATACAGGCGTGAGAAAGAGTAATATCACACCAAAGAATATTATAGATTCTCCGTTTCCTTGAATGACTCCGTTATAAATCGCAGTAATTACTTCAAAGATGTTTCTGTCGTTTTCTTTAAATACTGAATAGTCTTCGATATCGTTGCCATGATGCATCAAATAAACAATTCCTCCAATAAAAGCTACAGATAATGAAATCCATACTCCGTAACGCAATAAGTTCCCTATAATGGATTGAAAATCTTTTTCTCCAAATTTTTCGTGTGTCATAACCTTAGATTTTTCCATTAAGTCCATTATAAATCATATTTATTGCAAGTACAAAAATAAGACAGGCAAAAAAGATACGAAGCTTTTTAGGGTTTGTTTTAACTAATAATTTGGCTCCAGCCATAGCTCCAAATAATACACCTATTACTACTGGCATACATATTCCAGGTTCAATGTATCCTTTTTGAATATAAATTACTGAGCTTGCCATTGCTGTAACTCCCATCATAAAATTACTGGTTGTGGTAGAAACCTTAAATGGAATTCGCATGATATTATCCATTGCAATTACTTTAAAAGCACCAGAGCCAATCCCTAGTAATCCTGACATCATTCCTGCAATTCCCATCATACTAAATCCACCCACAACATTCTTTGTTCCATAACTAATAACTTCTCCATCATGTGCAGGATAAGTCCCTTGCAATTTCAGTTTTTTAGCCAAAGGACTTGACTCTAAAACAATATGCTCTTCCTTTTTTCGCAATGAATTAATAGCCGAGAAAATTAATGTAAGTCCGAATAAAACAGCAATAAAAGATGTTGGAGCAATTGTAGAAAGTAGTGCGCCACCCACAGCACCAATAGTAGTTGCAATCTCAAGAAAAATTCCCAGACGCATATTGGTAATTCCCTCTCTTACATAGGCTGCAGCTGAACCCGATGAAGTTGCAATTACCGATACCAGAGCCGCTCCAATAGCATAATGAATATCGACTCCTAACACAACTGTTAGTAATGGTATAATGATTATTCCGCCGCCTAAACCTGATAATGAACCTATAAAACCTGCTAAAAAAGCACCGAAAAGCATAATCAGTGTAAATGTAAGTACTGTCATTCGAATGTATTTATATCGCCCCTAATTTACGAATTGATATTAATTATTTGAGAATTCTGTTTCATAACAAAATATTAAAAAAACTAAATCATGGTTATAACCATCAATTTTAATACTACATTCCCGCAATTAAGTGTTATTTTTGATAATCATTTTAAAATGATTTATGATAGACGCTGTCTAAAATGGAACGCGAATTAAACGGATTCGCCTTAAGCGAAAACACCTAAAAATACAGATTTTTGAAAATGTTGGAAAGAAAAAAATACGTCTTTATCAGTGTCATCCGCGTACCATTTTAGACAATCTTTGCAATTAGAATAAATACAAGAAACAATTATTATATGAATGTTTTACTCATTGAAGACGATAAACGCATAAGCGAATTTATAGTAAAAGGTTTAGAAGAAAACAATTTTACAGTGCATTTAGCAGAAACTGGTGAGATTGCCAGAGACTTACTTCAAGAAAATACTTGGGATATTATCCTTATGGATATAATGCTTCCGGGCATTGATGGTATTCAGTTAACAAAATTAATGCGTTTTAAAAAAATCCATACTCCCATATTAATGCTTAGTGCACTTAGTAATACCGATGATAAAGTGAATGCTTTAGATTCTGGAGCCGATGATTATCTGGTGAAGCCTTTTCATTTTCAGGAATTAATCTCCAGAGTAAATGCGCTAACCCGACGAACAAAATTTAATTATAATAAGGTCGAAACGTTATACACTTGTGGAAGCTTAACCATAAACCCTGAAGAACATAAAGTTACCGAGAACAATCTACCTATTGATTTATCTCCAAGAGAATATAAATTACTATTGTTTTTACTAGAAAACAGAAATAAAGTAATGTCAAGAACCCAAATATTAAATGCCGTTTGGGGAATAAATTATGATAATAATACCAATGTGGTCGATGTTTATATTTCTTACTTAAGAAACAAAATCGAACAAAACCATAAATTTATCCATACCATAAAAGGAACAGGATATATGATCAAAGAATAGTCATGAAAATACGCAACCGATTTACATTAATATCTTCATTCACGTTTAGCATTGTATTTATAATTGCTTCGATTATAACCTATTTCTCATTTTACAGCTATTCAGAAAAAATAATGTATAATGAACTTCAAAAAACATGTTTACTTACAGGGATCTTTTATTTAGAAAAAGATGAGCTGCCAGAAAACCAACATTTAATCATCGGACAGCAATTCAAAGAAAATTCTCTTGAGATAGTAACCCGCGTTTACAACAAGCAAAACGAAATTGTTTATGGTGAAAAAAAACATGATAAAAATATAACTCCTGAAAGACTGGATTATATTCGAAAGAATAGAAAATTAAGCTTTAAATCAAAGCATCATTTTTATTTCGGAAGTTATTACCACGACAATCAAGGAGATTTTGTTGTTTTTGTCAAGAAAAATGATGTCGAATTCAAAACCATAACAAACCGTCTTCTTATTATCATGATACTGGTATTAATTATTGGGCTAGTAATAATCTATATGGTTAGCCGTAAGCTATCAAACCTAGCTTACAGTCCTATTAAAAACATTGTAGATCAGGTAAACGAAATCGAAGCTTCATCACTAGACAGACATATTATATCTCCAAATACCAAAGACGAAATACAAGAGCTTATAGAAACCTATAATAATTTATTTAAGCGTCTATCAGATACATTTGTAATTCAAAAAAACTTCATCAATTATGTCTCTCATGAATTTAAAACGCCTTTAACAGCTATATCAGGAAATTTAGAAGTATTTGCACAAAAAGAAAGAACGAGTGCAGAGTACAAAGAAATGTCTGAAAAAGTATTAGAAAATGTCTATCAAATAGAAGATACTCTCAATACACTTATGATGTTGTCTGGACTTAGAGATAATACAGAACTTAATGAAGTTTTTAGAGTCGATGAACTAGTATGGGATATTAACGACCAGTTACCAGATGTACATCAGCTAAACGATTCTCAAATTCAAATCGCACTAGAAGTTACTAATGACAAATTACTTTCGATAAAAGGAAATAGCAACGAAATTAAAATTGCTTTGTATAATATCATAGAGAATGCCGTGAAATATTCGAATGGCAATCCTATAAAAATAAGCTTATTACAACAAGACAATCAATTAAAAATAGTAATCGAAGACCACGGTACAGGCATTAGTGAAAATGACTTAAAATTCATCAAACAAACTTTTTACAGAGGTAAAAATGTGGATGATATAAAAGGCAGCGGTGTAGGACTTTCTCTGGCTAATATTATCTTCAAACAAAATAACATTCATTTTACGATTACTTCAAAAAAAGATGAAGGAACAACAGTAACATTACTATTTCCTCCACTCTAATCGTTTTCTAATGTTGCTCTAATGCTTTTATAATATACATCAAATTAACATTTAATATGGCGCAAGTAGCTTTGCATCATATTAAAAACAACTTAATTTGAAACGTATACTCTTAACTCTACTCGTAATTGTATCATACAAAGGTGTGGCACAAAATGCTACACTAAACGATACAATTGTTCTTTCCCGAACACAGGCCGAGGCTTTGTTTCTGGACAAGAACCTTTCTCTTATTTCAGAAAAACTGAATATCGATATTGCCGATGCACAAGTTATTCAGGCAAAACTGTGGCCAAATCCTACGCTTACCATTGGTGAGATAAATCTTTGGAATAACGCCACGGCTCAGCAATTACCACCGCTATGGGGAAATTTTGGTACTACATCTCAAGTTACTGCTGAGCTGGAACAACTTATCCAAACAGCTGGAAAACGTAAAAAGCTAATTGCCATGGAAAAAGTGGGCGTAGATATCGCCAAAGAATACTTTAAAACCTTTTTACGCAATCTAAAAATAGAGTTTAGAGGTAATCTTACCCAATTACAATTTGTACAAGAACAAGAAACTGTTTATCAAAAACAACTTGCTTCGATGCAAACATTACTCAAAGCCTATAGTAACCAAGTAGCACAGGGAAATATTGGTAAAGGCGAATACATAAGACTAAAAGCAACTGAACTAAAATTCTTAAAAGAAATCAGCGACCTTAAAAAAGAAAATAACTCGTTGCAAAAAGAACTTAAAGTTCTTATGAATCTTCCTGCAACAAGTTATATCAAACTTACCCAAGATGGTTTTCTTCCCGATAATAAAGACATCGATAATATAAACCTAGGCAATCTTATGGCATCGGCTGTAGAAAACAGACCCGATATGAAAGTCCTTAAACTAGGAAATGAATATAACGATAATAAGTACAAATACGAAAAAGCAATGCGTACACCAGATGTTACCCTTGGCGTTAGCTATGACCGTGGTGCCAGTTTGATGAATGATTTTGTTGGTGTTGGATTCTCTCTAGACCTTCCTTTTTTTAATAGAAATCAAGGAAATGTAAAAGCTGCAAAAATAGCTATCGATCAAGGAAAATTACTTACCGAAGAAAAAATGATAAGTGTACAATCAGAAGTATTACAAGCTTACGAAGATTTAATAGTTACCAAAAAACTCTATGAAAGTGTAGATGCAGCTTATGAAGGAGATTTGGAAAAACTTTTAGAGAGTTACCGTAAAAATTTCATGCAACGTAATACCAGCATGTTAGAATATCTTGATTTTGTAGATGCTTATTTAGAAAACAAATCGATACTGCTAAACTCTAAAAAAGACCTTAATAAAAACCTTGAAGAACTACGCTATATAGCTGGTCAGGAAATTAATTAAAACCCAAATTATTTAAAAATAACACCAATGAAAAAACATATTTTATTCCCTATACTTGGATTAATGCTCGTTTACGGATGTGGCAAAAAAGAAGAAATAAAAGATACAAAAGAGGAGAAGTTTTGTATAGATAAAGACTTAAAAGAAAAAATCACTATCGAGCCAGTACAAAAAAGAGTTGTTAGTGAATCCATAAATCTTACTGGAAACATAACCTATAACAACGATCATGTAGTACAGTTTAATAGCCTTGTAGAAGGGATTATTACCAAAACTACATTTTCGTTGGGGGATTATGTGAAGAAAGGACAAATACTTGCTGAAATAAAAAGTACAGAACTTAACGGTATGCAATCAGAAAGCAAATCATTACAATCACAATTATCAGTTGCACAACGACAATTACAAGCAACAAAATCAATGTTTGATGATGGTATTGCATCACAAAAAGACTTAATGCAAGCACAAAGCGAATTGGATGTTTTAAAATCATCATTAGAAAATGTAAAAGCAAATCTTGCAATGTTTAGCGCTAGCAGCGAAAGAGCCGTGTTTCAGATAAAAGCACCAACTGAAGGGTATGTAGTGGCTAAAAATATTAGTCCAGGAATGCAAATAACTGAAGGAAGCGAACCTCTATTTACTATTTCTGACTTAAAAGAAATTTGGGTATTGGTAAATGTTTATACCAGTAACTTAAAAAATGTAACCGAAAATATGCTCGTAGATGTTACTACACCAGCATATCCTGGAGAAGTATTTAAAGGAAAAATAACCATGCTTGCCAAAGTTTTTGATGCCGATGAACATGTGCTAAAAGCAAGAATTGTTATGGAAAACAAGAACTTAAAATTAAAACCCGGAATGACTGCAGATATCATTATCGATAAAAGTTTAGGTGGCGAAATGCTAGTAGCAGTTCCTGCAAAAGCAGCCATTTTTGATAATAATCGCAATTATATCTTAATCTATAAAGACGATTGTACCATCGAAACCAGAGAAATAAATCCAACTACAAAAAACAACAACTGGATTTATTTTGATAAAGGAGTTAACGAAGGAGAAAAGGTTATTACTAAAAATCACTTGTTAATTCACGAAAGATTAAAAAACTAAGTATCCTCCATAAAAACGGATAAACACCATACAAGACATGAAAAAATTTGTACAAGGTTTAGTAGCATTCTCGTTAAAAAACTCACTCATAGTGTTTTTCTTGACTGCAGTACTACTAGTAGCCGGAATAGTAAGCTATATCAATACGCCTATAGAAGCTTTTCCCGACGTAACCAATACCCGAGCAAGGATAATTACACAATGGCCAGGAAGAAGTGCCGAAGAAGTAGAAAAGTTCATTACGCTTCCTATTTCCAAACAAATGAATACGATACCGAAAAAATCCGAAGTACGTTCGATTTCACTTTTTGGATTATCAGTCGTAACCGTATTATTTGATGATGATGTTGAGGATTTTTACGCACAGCAATATGCATCCAATCGCCTTAACGGATTAGATCTTCCAGAAGGTGCAGATGTAGATATTGAACCACCATCCGGAGCAACAGGTGAAATATTCAGGTATATCATAAAAAGTGATTTACCAATTAAAGAAATAAAAGCCATTCAGGATTGGGTAATTGAAAGAGAATTAGTCTCAGTTCCCGGAGTTGCCGATGTAGTAAGTTTTGGTGGAGAAGAAAAAATATTCGAAATAAAAATTAATCCTACTCAATTAGAAAATTATAATCTATCAGCACTCGATGTTTACGAAGCTGTATCCAAAAGTAACGTAAACGTTGGTGGTGATGTAATCCAGCGTGGTGATCAGGCATATGTAGTAAGAGGAGTTGGTCTGATTAATAAAATAGAAGATATTGGTAACATCCTTATAGAAACCAAAGGAGCATCGCCAATATTAGTAAAACACGTAGCCGAAGTTAAAATAGCTGCTAAACCTAGACTAGGTCAAGTAGGCTTAGATGATGAAAATGATGTTGTAGAAGGTATTGTAATTATGCTTCGTGGAGAAAACCCAGGTGAAGTTATAAAACGACTAAAAGATCGTTTAGCCGAACTTAATGAAAGAGTACTGCCTGATAATGTAAAAATTGTTCCGTTTATTGACCGTACCAAATTGGTAGATACAACCGTAAAAACAGTAACAAAAAACCTTGTCGAAGGAATATTACTAGTATCGTTAATCGTATTTATATTCCTTTACAACTGGCGAACCTCATTAATTGTCGCATCAGTGATACCGCTTTCATTTTTATTCGCAATTATAATGTTACGAATACAAGGATTACCAGCCAACCTAATATCAATGGGAGCTCTGGATTTTGGGCTACTGCTCGAGGGAACACTAGTTATAGTCGAGCAAGTCTTTGTGTCGCTGGAAAAGAAAGCACATAAAGTCGGCATGGAACGTTTTAACAAAATGAGTAAAATGGGGCTTATCAAAAAAAGTATCGGTAGTGTAGCTACATATATTTTCTTTGCTCTAATTATTTTGATTGTAGCACTTATGCCTATATTCTCTTTTAATAAAGTAGAAGGGAAAATGTTCGCTCCCCTAGCCTTTACTTTAAGCTATGCATTATTAGGCTCATTAATTTTGTCACTTACTTATGTCCCAGCAATGTGTAAAGTAATGTTGACCAAAAATATCGTTGAGAAAGAAAATATGATTTCGCGTTTCTTTAGAGAAAACCTATTTAAATTATTTAAATGGAGTACTCGAAATCGTAAAGCAACATTATACGGATTCTTGGTATTACTTGCAGTTTGTTGTGCCAAATTTGCTTTTTATGGTTCCGAATTTATCCCAAAACTAAATGAAGGAGCTATCTATGTAAGAGCCACTTTACCTAATAGTATTAATCTCGATGAAGCGGTTCGGCTTACCAAAGAGATGAAAGAGAAAATAAGGAAGTTTGAAGAAGTAAAATTTATACTTACGCAAACAGGAAGACCAAATGATGGAACCGATCCAACAGGTTTCTTTAACATCGAATTGCATATAGAATTGCTGCATCAAGATGAGTGGAAACGTAAAATTAGTAAAGAGGACTTAATCGCCGAGATTAAAAAAGAGCTGGATGTATATCCCGGAATTGGCTTTGGTTTTAGCCAACCTATTCAGGATAATGTAGAAGAATATGTCGCAGGTGTGAAAAGTCCTCTTGTTATAAAGATTTTCGGAAATGACTTATTCCAATTAGAAGAAATGGCGGCAAAAGTTGCCAAATCAATCAAAGATGTAAAAGGAATTGAAGATATAAATGTATATAAAAATATAGGTTTACCAGAATTAAGAATTCAACTCCATGATGAAAAAATGGCACGTTACGCCATTACAACTGCCGATGCACAAGCAGTTATCCGAATGGCAATTGGAGGACAAGCGGCAACTCAGTTTTATGATGACGAAAAGATATTTGATATTAGCTTACGTTTCGAAAAAGAATATCGAGACTCAAAAGAAAAGATAGAAGATATCCTTATTCCAACCATGAATGGGAAAAAGGTTCCTTTAAAAGAAATCGCTACAGTAGAATATAAAACTGGTCCAACATTTATATATCGTGAAGGAAACAGCCGTTATATTGCAGTAGGATTTAGTATCGAAGGCCGAGATTTAGGAAGTACAATTAGCGAAGCACAGAAAAAAGTAGCAGCCGAAGTAAAACTACCTAAAGAAAATGTAATGAAATGGGCAGGAGAATTTGAAAGCAAAGAAAGAGCTTCTAAACAATTGGCAATGATTGTTCCGGTTGTATTAATTTTGATTTTATGTCTGTTGTATTTCAATTTTGGTAATTTCAAAGATACTATGGTGGCAGTAAGTGCTATGCCATATGCCTTTATTGGTGGTTTCTTATCATTATGGATAACAGGAACAGTGTTCGGAATATCAGCAGGAATAGGATTCATTATACTCTTTGGAGTCAGTGCAATTGACAGTATTGTCCTCATCGGAATCATAAAAGAAAATATGAGAGCCAATATGCATCTAAAAGATGCCATATCAAATGGGATTTACAGCCGAATACGCCCTATTGTAATGATTGCGCTTATGGGATCTCTTGGATTATTGCCTGCAGCATTATCTACAGGAATGGGATCAGAAGTACAAAAACCATTGGCAATTATGATTGTAGGAGGATTAATTACCTGTATGATATTATCATTAACAGTATTACCACAAGTATTTTATCTGGTATATCGCAAAAAAGATATGAGCAACACCGATTCATAATCTCAATAAATTAAATTTTAAAACACCTTTAAGCGTAATGTTTAAAGGTGTTTTTTTTAATTAGATTGTCTAGAAATGGAACGCGGATGACACGGATTTCTTTAATAATGAAACTAAAAAATCCGCATTATCCGCGTTCCTTTATCGCATACTAAACATGCACTGCTGTGCGCCTCTACAAAAAACCTTTGAACCTTTGCACCTATGAACCTCTAAACCTTAGCCCCTTAAACCCTTAAAAAAAAGCCTCTTCCTAAACTCAGATGGGGAAACTCCAGTACTTCGCATAATAAATTTATTAAAATGGCTGCTATCTATAAAGCCCAAATCATTACTGATTTCTGAAAAAGTCAAATTGCTTTTACTCAATTTTTCACTTACAACCTTCAATTTAGTTTGTACAATGTAATCTCTTAAGGTAATATTTAAATGAGTTTTAAAATATTCACCAATATAATTTATAGAAACATTAAAATAACTGGCCATTTCTTTTTTCTTTAGCAAATGTGGATTAGCAATATTAAAACGGATGTAACTTAAAATAGTATCTATCTTTAAAACTTCAGTA
Organism: Flavobacterium frigoritolerans; assembly: GCF_025847275.1. Classification (GTDB taxonomy): domain Bacteria; phylum Bacteroidota; class Bacteroidia; order Flavobacteriales; family Flavobacteriaceae; genus Flavobacterium; species Flavobacterium frigoritolerans. Next base: position 43,657 of record NZ_JAOZEV010000009.1, on the reverse strand, counting down.
GTTTGAATATTTAAATCCTTTTCATTTATACTAGCATTCCTTCTTATTATCTGAATAAGAGACATCATCAAACTCTTGATTATAATTTCGTTCTGCTCTTTTTGCTTGGTAACTTCGTCTAATATTTTCAAAATTACCACTTCGCAAAATGCCTTATCGCTATCTGGCAAAATCAAATTTCCATTGAGTTGATTGTGGTAATAAAATAGCTTTTCAATTTCTTCAATTTCTGTTTTATTAGAAAAGAAATTAGGCAAGAAACGTAAACAATGAAACTTTGTAGGTTCTAGTGTTTTAAAAGAATGATAATCTTTTGGCGTGAGCAAATAAATATCATGCTGTTTATAATTATGATGAATTGAATTCAGAATATGATTACCTGTACCATATTCAATATATAACAGCTCAAAAAAGTTATGTCTATGCACCTCTTTCTTCCATGTCAATTCTTCAACCGAATAAATTTCGAAATCTTTATATATAAAAAAAGTGTTGTTCATAATCCTTAAAATATACAAATATAACCTATATTTTTACATCAATATATAAATGCAAACCTATTTACTTTGTATCAATAACCCAAAACGGTAAATACTAAAAGATGAGCTCAAATACAATAAAAATAGGAATTCTTGGGATTGGTGGAATCGGCGGATTTGTAGGCGCACCATTGGCAAAAAAGTACAAAGACAGTACAACCCAAATTATATTCATTTGCAGAGGCGCAACCAAAAATGCCATCCAAAAAGACGGATTAATATTTGAATCAAAAGGTATAAAAGAAACAATATTTCCTGATTTAGTATCAGATAACCCAACAGAAATTGGAATATTAGATGTATTGATTGTTACTAGTAAATCCTATTCAGTAAGCGAGATATTAAACACTTATAAAGATTGCATAAGTACTGAAACCATTATAATCACTTTGCAGAATGTGGTAAATGCCAGAGAAATCGTTCGTGAGACATTACCTGAACTAGGACAAATTATGGAAGGTTGTATTTATGTGGCATCAAATGTTAAAAAACCAGGGCAGGTTCAGCACGTGGGAGGCCCAGGGAAAATTTTCGTTGGTGGAGAAAAAGAAAATAAATGGCTAATCGATTTATTAACAGCAGGAGGTTTAGACATAACTTATGTTTCTGATATTAATCAAATACTTTGGAAAAAATACCTATTTGTAGCACCTGTTGCCGCAATAACCTCAGCTTATAAAGTCACTTTCGGACAACTCTTAGAAGATAAAGATCTAATGCATATTCTAGAAAATATGATGATAGAAATTCAATCACTTGCCAGCAAAAACAATATCAACCTAACGAAAGAAGATATCGAAACCTCAAAAGATTTATTGACTAAATTTCCATTTGAATCCAAATCATCTTTGCAATTGGATTTTGAAAACAATAACCAAACGGAGAAAACATTCTTAGTAGATTACGTTATCGAAAATTGTACTAAAAACGAAATACAAACCCCTTTTTATAAGAGTGTTAACGATAGAATTATTTCACAAAGTAAACACTAAAAACAGCTAATTTTGACTTGAATAGATTTCTGCAAGCTCTTTTTGACCTTGCAGAAATAAAATTCATGTTCTTTTAATCAAATCGCTCTTTATATTTTTTGAACAGAGTATTCATTATCAAAAGCACTACTCCAACTCCCAATAAAACTAACGCTCTGATTAGGAAATCCGCATTTGATAAATCAAAAAACATTAGTCGGATTACACAAACACCAACTAAGGAAAGCGAAACGTAACGGAAATATTTTTCTTTCAGAATAATTCCGAGTATTAATAATCCCAGAGATTCTAAAATCCAGAAGAAAGTTAAGATTCCTTTGTCAAACGAGAGAAACAAAAACAATCCGATACTAAAAGTAGCAGGATAAATAATGATACTGTTTCTGAATTTAAAATCTTCAATATATTTATAAATAATAAAAATGTATAGTGCTAATAAGGCAAATATAATCAGATAGACAAATTCAAATTTAGATTCGTAATAATTGAAACTAATAAAAGCTAAATGAAAATTTGCTAATAAATAATAAACAATACTGATCTCTTTTTTAGTACCTATTTTTTTATAATAAAGACATAAATTTATTATAGCAGTTGCAGCCCAAAATACAGGAAGCCATTTATGCTCTAATTGTGAGAACATAATAATAGAAAGCCAAATATTTATAACAATCTGATAATCTATTTTTAATGATTTAACAAAGTCTTTTTTGTTCATCAAGAGCACTAAAACAATCAATAAAGCAATGCTGGAAAGCTGTAAAACCCAAGCTAAAATACTAAAATGATTTAGCTCTTTAATACTATATAAAACAGAGACTAAAATCGATAATAACCCAATCACTGGTACCGATTCTGGAACCAAATCTATTTTTTTATATACAATTAAACCAAAATTAAGAATTGCTAAAAGCATAAATAACATTGGTAAATAAGCCATATCTACCTGAATAAATAATAAAGTTATAATCCATAGATTTTGAACAACAGGTAAAACTGTGATAAACATTTTTCCCTCATCTTTAGAGCATTTAATTTGTAAATAACTATAAGCAACAGACAACAATATACCTATTGCTTGTGTGATATAAAGTATCGTTTTACTAGGAGCATTTGCTTCATCGATAGCTAAATAAACACTTACAAGTATAGCACCTAGTAATAATATAAAAGAGTAAGTATTATAACGTTTAATTTTATCTGTTTTTTGAAAAACCCAAAAAGTAAGCAATGCTAAGGCTCCTAAATAAACAGGAATATAGTCGGTTTCGATACAAGAAAATCCAAAAACTAAAGCATTAAAAAGAATGAATTCAGAATTAATAACACTTAAATTTCCCCAACCTGAGACAATAGCATTTGATTTGTTTCTGATTTTGTCAGCAAATAAAATATAAGTTTCGATTATAGAAAGTCCAACAGCAATTAATCCAATTTCAGTATTATTCAAAAATTGGGTATTGTATAAAAACAAAAAGCTTCCAAATATCGAAAAAACAAGACAAAAACCATAAAGCATGATTTGGTTACTGATAGAAAGTGTTTTTCGTTTAAATTGAATCCATAAAAATTCGTGATTTAGTAAAGCTATTACAAAGAATCCGAAAATTTGAATTATATAATAAAGAGCAAAATACTTATATAAAAGCGAAACTAATAAAACATTTATACCAACAATCCCGATCATTTTGATAGTAGAATCATCTGTGTATAATAATTTTACAAACCAGTTAAAAGTTATTACAGAAACAATTCCTAAAGCAAATACAACATCTAGATTAGATTTTGGCTCAGTAAGAATTAATATTAGTCCTGTAGCAATGGTAATGATTAAAAAAGTGAATCTTCCAAAATCAAAAGTATTTGTTTTGAATTTGAATCGTAAAAAGCACCACAACAAAGCGATAAATAAAAGAGGATAATAAAACGAAATTTCAATCGTATGGTACCAACTTAAGAAAAATAATATTGAAAGCAGTACAGAGAAGACTCCGTTTAGGCTCAAATCTTTTTTAACAATAAAAGAATCTATAGCTAAGAACTCTTTTTTTACCGAGCAAAAAACAGGAACTAATAACGTTATGAATATCATAACAATCAAGGTCGCGAAAGAGTTTGTTATGTTGGTTTGTTCAGAAGATGGATTAATATGCAAAACAAAAAAACAGAAAATAAACAAACAAAAAATATGATTGAGACCTAAAAATATTTTAGACAGCAACACTTCCTTATTTTTATAAACAATAAACAAACAAGTAATTACTAAGGCGTACAATCCGCAAGCAATAATATCAGAGCCTACCTTCCAATCATTAAGCATGATGATGCTCAATGCAAAAAGCAAAAACGAAACCATCCCGTCTAAATGATACAACCAAAAGATTTTTTTCTTTCTGGCAAAAAGAGTCGCAAAAAGACAAAGGATTGCTGCAGTAAATAAAACGAAAATTTTGATCTTGCTTCCTGTTGAATGTAAAATCAAACCTAAAGCAAATAAAACCCAGTTAGTAAGATGCGTTACAAAAGCAATTTTATCAAAACGGGTGTTAGCATAAATAGTTCGATACTGCATATACATACAGCTAACTGAAACCAAAATAATACCCAGTATTGCAAAAATATTTTGAGACGCACTCAAATTATTTGTTCCTTGAGTAAACCAAATATCAAATATGATAAAGCACGAAATAACAATCAATAAATGATATTCCCACTTTTCTTTATAGGACAAAATAATTCCTGCCGTTGCCGTTATCGCCGCCAACAAGAATGTAATTAAGAGTTTTTCTGGAATTACACATAAAATTAAGATACTTAAAATTACGTGAAGTGATAAAAAAGTTTGTTGTCTTATAATGTAACCAACATATAAATTGATTGCAATTCCAATTCCGATGAGTGAATAAGCTATTGGAATACTATGTATAAAAGTAAGCGCCGGAATTTGCGAAGCACCAAAACAGCCAAACAAAAATAAACTCGCTCCGGCACTGCGAAGCCAAAGCCCCGTTTTAAACCATTTTTCTTTTGTCTTTAAAAAGAAATAGGCACCAACTAAAATTCCAGCATAAAGCCAAAGAATCAAGATTCGGAACGCTGGTGAAACTTTCAAGGCAGTATAAATACTTAGATAGCCAATTCCTAAAACCATTATCGCAGTTCCTAAAATTCCAGTCCAATTTTCGGCAAATTGATGCTCTATCTTTTTAATTAAAACAGAAAAGGCACTTTCTACATAAACCTCTTCTTCATAAACTTGAGGTTCAGGCTGAGGTTCAGGCTGAGGTTCAGATTCATAAACAGGTAGTGTTTCAAGGGCTTCTTCTAATTCTGGAGTTTCTTTTTCGTTAGCGTTTTCTTCTTTTTCAAGTACATGAATTGTTCTGGATTCAAAACTAAAAACAGGCTTTTCAATAGATTCTTCAATAATGACATCTTCTTCTTTTTGAGGAGAAACATCAATAACACTCATAACATCAGGAATGACTTGAGGAATAACTTCTTGAATTGGTTCTGAAACAATTTCAACTTCATTAATTTTTGAAACTGAATTTTCAGCAACAAAACCAGATTGTGTGATTTGATTTTTAATCTCATCAATCTCTTTTTTCAAAGAGTTGTATTCTTCTTTACTTTTACTATAAAGAGAATCTAAGTATTCGTTTTCCCTTTTTAATATGGAAAAATTATAAAACAGAATAACAACACATACAATTAAGGCAAAAAGGAGAAAACCCACCATAGTTTAAATTTAGAATCGTCTAATGTAAGAATTATTAGCAATTTTAAATTCACCAAGTCGTTTTTTTTTGTTAGAATAAAACAACTTAATAATAGTACAATTGGATGATTATAAATGAATTAAGCTAAATAACATAGAAAAGACATTAAATAAGAATAATAAAAAACGAACAACTTAATCACACTCAACAAGTTAACATACCCTTTACCCCCATTTGCATTATATACCTTAGCTTTTATCTTTTTACCTATTACTTATCTTATATTACATACAGAATTTCAATACTTTACCTCAAATAACACCTTCCTTAGATTTTTTTTATTCAGCAATAAGAAAAAACTATGAGAGAAATATTTTTTAATCTTAAAAATTGCCATACATTTGCCTAACGGTGTTAAACAATTTAATACTCTATAAAAATGGCAAGTAAAGATCGAATTTTAAGACAAAAAGAAGAGACCAGAAAAAACATTCTGGATGCTGCCTGTACTATTGTAAAAGATGAGGGATGGCAAGGTCTTAGTATGCGAAAAATTGCAGATAAGATTGAATATACTGCCCCAATCATTTATGAATACTTTTCTAATAAAGAAGCAATATTACAAGAACTAACTGGTAGAGGTTTTGTAAAGTTAACTATTGAACTAGAAAAAGCTAAAAACAAATACGATAATCCCGAAGAACAGCTTGAAGCAATGTGGATGGCATATTGGGATTTTGCATTTACCGATACCGAAATGTATCAATTAATGTTTGGAGTACAAATGACCTGTTGCAATGAACGATGTTCGGCTTCTGAAGCTCCTTACAAACTATTTGTTGCGGTTATTGCCGAAATAATGAAAGATAGCAAACCAACTGAAGAAGTAATAAAACAAAAGTATTTTACTTTCTTTTCTGTTATTCACGGATTAATCTCAATCAATATCATCAACAAAAGTGAAGTTTTAGAAACAATTAATACCCAAATTTTAAAAGATGCCATTGGTGGAATCATAAAATCAATACGTTAAAAAAAATTTAATGCTCACTTAACGCTGATAAATAATTTAATGTAGTAAATTTGAACCAAATTTTGTCATCTTAAACGAAGTCAAAGGAAAAGTCAAAAGTTTTTTTTACAATTCTACTTAACGACGTTAAAAAATTTAATACAGTAATTTAATACCACAATTTCAATTTATTATCATCCTTTTGTCATCCTGAGCGGAGTCGAAGGTCGTGTCGAAGGAGAAATTGAAGTTTTTTGCCACTTCACTTAACAGTGATAAATAATTTAATACCAATTATAGCATCTTATAACTGGAAGGAATAATTATATGAATTTTTACGCTTTTATACTTAACAACGTTAGATAATTTAATGCAATTAAATGTGAATCAAATTAATACAAAACCCAATCCCAATTTAAATAACTCAAATGTTCAACAAATTAAAATCAACCCTAAAATGAAAAAAATAATAATTACCAGTATTCTTATTGCCTTAGTCGTAATAGGATGTGCAGATAAGTCTCAAGCACCTGCTCCTGCAGCCCCATTATTACCTGTGCTTGCTATTAAAAACTCAGATGCAACCACAGATTCCGAATATCCTGCTTCAATCCAAGGAACGATTGATGTAGAAATTCGTCCACAAGTAAGCGGTAACCTAGACCGAGTTCTGGTAGATGAAGGTGCTTATGTTTCAAAAGGACAATCATTATTCAAAATAAATGAACGCCCGTTTCGTGAACAACTTAACAATGCATTGGCAAACCTCCACGGAGCTGAAGCTGCATTAATCAATGCTCAACTAGAAGTTGATAAACTAACTCCTCTTGTACAAAACAAAGTAGTTTCAGACTATCAATTAAAAACGGCAAAAGCATCTCATAGAATTGCTGTTGCAAATATTGAACAAGCCAGAGCAATGGTAGAATCTGCAAAAATTAATTTAAGTTATACTACAATTACAGCTCCAGTAAGCGGATACATAGGAAGACTACCTAAAAAACAAGGAAGTTTAGTTTCTGTATCAGATATTGAACCATTAACAAAATTATCAGATGTTCATGAAGTATATGCTTATTTCTCATTAGGAGAAACAGATTTTATCAATTTCAAAACTCAATATTCTGGAAATACAATTGGTGACAAAATCAAAAACCTGCCTCCTGTATCTTTAATTCTAGCCGATGGCAATGCTTACGCACAATTAGGAAAAATCGATATGGTCGATGGACAATTTGATAAAAATACCGGTGCAATCACACTTAGAGCAACTTTTCCAAATGCCAACGGAACATTACGTTCTGGAAATACAGGAAAAATTCGCTTAGGGATTCAGCATGACGATGCCATTTTGGTTCCGCAATCTGCTACTATAGAAATGCAAGACAAAGTTTTCGTTTATACGCTAAGTAAACAAAACAAAGTAAACAAAATGCCAATCACAATAATCGGAAAAATGGGAACAGATTATCTTATCAAAGATGGTGTTAAATCTGGCGATCAAATTGTATTAAGTGGTATCGATAAACTTCAGGAAGGTCAAGTAATTCAGCCAGAGAAATCGACTGCTAAAGTTGCCCAAGTAATTAACAAAAAATAATTTTACGAAAATGTTCAAAATATTCATACAAAGACCTGTACTGGCTACTGTTATCTCCATTTTATTGGTGATATTGGGTGTACTTGGACTTACAAAACTACCCTTACAACAGTTTCCCGATATTGCACCGCCATCGGTTTTGGTAACAGCAGTATATCCGGGCGCAAGTGCCGAAACAGTCTTACGTTCGGTAGCACCATCACTAGAAGAATCTATAAATGGTGTGGAGAACATGACTTATATGAGCTCTACAGCTAGTAATGATGGTACGCTAGCCATTACCATTTTCTTTAAATTGGGTACAGATGCCGATCAAGCAGCGGTTAACGTTCAAAACAGAGTTTCTCAAGCAACAAGTCAATTGCCAACAGAGGTAGTTCAGCAAGGGGTAACTACCGCAAAACAACAAAATAGCTTCATTATGGGTATTGGTTTATATACCGAAGACGAAGCAAAATATGACCAGACATTCATTGCCAATTATGCACAAATCAATATTATTCCTGAAATAAAACGTATTCCGGGAGTAGGTTCAGCAAGTATATTTGGTGGTGTAAGAGATTACTCGATGCGTGTATGGTTAAACCCTACACAAATGGCAACTTATCAGGTTACTCCAAACGAGGTAATGAAGGCAATTCAAGATAAAAGTTTGGAAGCCGCACCAGGGAAATTTGGAGAACGTAGTAAAGAAGTTTTCGAATACGTTATCAAGTACAAAGGTAAATTAACAAAACCTGAAGAATATGAAAAAATAGCTATACGCGCTAATGCCGATGGATCAATACTTCGTTTAAAAGACGTAGCAAGAGTTGAACTTGGAGCTTATTCATATAATAGTTTAACTCGTTTAAATGGTAAAAAAGGAGTTGTAATAGGTATCATACAGTTAGCAGGATCTAATTCTAATGAAATTCAGGTAGCAATTAACAAGCTGATGGAAAAATCGGCTAAAAGCTTCCCTGCAGGAATAAAACAAAATGTATTCTATAGTACAAAAGTTTCATTAGACCAATCAATAGATCAGGTAAAACACACTTTGGTAGAAGCCTTCATATTAGTATTTATCGTAGTATTTATATTCCTGCAAGATTTTAGATCAACATTAATTCCTGCAATTGCAGTTCCAGTTGCTATTCTGGGTACATTTTTCTTCATGCAGCTATTCGGGTTTTCGATAAATCTGTTAACATTATTTGCCTTAATCCTTGCAATTGGTATTGTCGTCGATGATGCAATTGTCGTCGTCGAGGCGGTGCATGCTAAAATGGAACACAAGAATTTATCGCCAAAAGCAGCCACAAATGAAGCGATGCATGAAATTACAGGAGCAATTATTTCTATTACCTTAGTAATGGCTGCCGTTTTCTTGCCCGTAGGTTTTATGGAAGGTTCTACAGGAGTTTTCTATCGTCAGTTTGCCTTTACTTTGGCAATTGCAATTCTAATTTCGGCAGTTAATGCACTAACTTTAAGTCCAGCGCTTGCTGCTTTATTCTTAAAAAATAATCATGCAGCAACGCATGCAGCTGATCCAGAAACAAAAAAAGGATTTAAAGAAAAATTCTTTATAGGATTCAATAAAAGCTTCAATTCATTAACCAACCGTTATGTTGGAAGTTTAAGATTCTTAATCCGTAATAAATGGGTTAGTCTAGGTGGATTAGCAGTGATAACTGCAGCAACTATCTTAATGGTAAAAACAACTCCTGCTGGGTTTATACCTACAGAAGATCAAGGATTTATTGCAATTGCAGTTAATACACCATCAGGAACATCACTAGATGGAACTCAAAAAGTAATGACTGAGGCAGAGAACACTTTAAGAGGATTAGATGCATCACGATTTGTAACAGCAATTTCAGGTTTTAACTTGTTAACGAACTCAACAAGTCCATCATCAGCCGTTATTTTTGTTTTGCTTAAACCAAATGAAGAGCGTGGAGCAATCAAGAATATTGATCAAATCATGGCCGACGTACAAGGAAAATTAGGTGCCATTTCAAAAGGTAGTTTCTTTGTATTCAGTTTCCCAACCGTACCTGGATTCAGTAACGTTGAAGCGCTGGATTTGGTATTGCAAGATAAAACTGGAGGTAAACTAGATAAATTTAGCGGAATCTCACAAACCTTTATTGGAGAGTTGATGAAACGACCAGAAATTGCAGTAGCCTTTACCACCTTTAAAGCCGATTATCCACAATTGCAATTGGATATTGATGACGAAAAAGCAGACCAATTGGGCGTGAATGTAAAAGACATTCTACAAACAATGCAGGCTTATTTTGGTAGTGCACAAGCATCCGATTTTAATCGATTTGGTAAATATTATAGAGTTGTTGTACAAGCAGATATTGCAGATAGAGCGGAACCATCATCAATAAATAACGTTTTTGTAAAAAACAAAAATGGCGGAATGGTTCCAATCAATACTTTGGTAAAACTAACTCGTATATATGGATCCGAAACGGCTTCGAGATATAACTTGTTCAACTCAATTTCAATTAATGCCATTCCTAAACCAGGATTTAGTTCAGGAGATGCCATTAAAGCAATTGAAGAAGTTGCTGCACAACAATTGCCAGCAGGATATAGCTATGAATTTTCAGGACAAACACGTGAAGAGATTTCTTCGGGAGGGCAATCAACAACAATTTTCCTTCTCTGTCTTATATTCATTTACTTCCTACTTGCTGCCCAATACGAAAGTTACATCTTGCCTTTGGCTGTAATTTTGTCAATCCCAGTTGGAGTATTTGGAGTATTTATAGCGATTGGATTAACTGGTATCGAAAATAATATTTACGTACAAGTAGCTCTGGTCATGCTTATAGGATTACTAGCCAAGAATGCAATTCTTATTGTCGAATTTGCTTCACAGCGAAGAAAAGCAGGAAAATCATTAGTGGCATCATCAATAGAAGCTGCCAAACTAAGACTACGACCAATTATCATGACATCATTAGCATTTGTCGTGGGAATAATACCGATGATGAGCGCTACAGGTCCATCTGCAAAAGGAAACCACTCTATAAGTATTGGTGCTGCAGGCGGAATGATCTCGGGAGTAATTCTTGGGGTATTAATCATCCCAGTGCTATTTATCGTATTCCAACATTTACAAGAAAAGGTTTCTGGAAAATCATTAGCCGTAATTCATAACGAAGAAAAATAAAAAATGGAAAATTATATAACATCAGTTCTGATAACAGTTTTTGTTGTCTTTACATTAATATCCTGGAAAGTTTCAAAAGTACTTGAAGCGCCAGAAGATAAATGTCAAAAAAATTAATGATACCATATAAAATGAAAAATTATATAACAAAAACTGTTGTGGTACTGTTACTCATCACAACATTCATATCCTGTAAAGTTTCTAAGGATATTGAAGTTCCAAAAGATGCATTTCCTGATAATTTCAGGGGTGCATCCGCTTCAAGCGATACTACAACTACTGCTAATATGGAATGGAAAACTTTCTTTACAGAGAAAGACATCGTAAAACTGATAGACAATGCCATTACAAAAAACAATGATTTGCAAATCGCAACCAAAAATATTGAAATTGCACAATATCAATTAACGCAGGCAAAATGGGGAAATATTCCCGAAGTAAATGCTTTTGTAAACGGAAGTATCAATAATCCATCTAAAAATAGTTTTAACGGACATAATCTGAATCAATCTTTAAATAAAAGTCATATTGAAGATTATTCGGCAGGAATAGGACTATCTTGGGAGGCAGATATTTGGGGTAAAATTCGCAGCCAGAAAAAAGAAGCCTATGCAGGATATCTTCAGTCAGAAGAAGTAAAAAAAGCATTGCAAACGACTATAGTTTCTAATGTTTCCAAAGGCTATTACAATCTTTTGATGCTAGATTCTCAATTAGAGATTGCCAAAAAGAACCTGAAATTAAATGATAGTACCACCTTCATCATCAAATTAAAATACGATGCAGGTCAAGTAACATCATTAGCCATTCAGCAATCAGAAGCGCAAAAACTAATTGCAGCACAATTAATCCCATTGTTAGAACAAAACATAGCAATACAGGAAAATGCATTAAGCGTATTAACAGGTTCATTTCCTAGTTCAAAAGAAAGAACAATTACACTTAATTCAATCGAATTAAAACAAAATTTAGCCGCTGGAATTCCATCATCATTAGTAAGACAAAGACCAGATGTAAAAAGCGCCGAATTAGCGTTGGTTAAAGCAAATGCTACCGTTGGAATTACAAAAGCAAATTTATACCCTTCACTTAAAATTACAGCAAGCGGAGGTTTAAATTCTTTCGAAACCAGTAACTGGTTTAATATCCCAGCTTCTTTATTCGGAACTGCACTTGGCGGATTAACACAGCCTTTGTTAAACAGTAAAAGAATAAGAACACAGTATAATATTGCTAAAGCCGAAAGAGAAAAAGCAGTATTAAACTTCAGACAATCGGTACTCATTGCCGTTAGCGAAGTATCAGATGCTTTAGTAAAAATAGAAAAACTTGAAAAACAACAATACTTTCTTAAAGAACGTGTAAAAACATTGCAACAAGCAGTAACCAACTCAAATATGCTATTCAAAAACGGAATGGCAGATTATCTTGAAGTCATTACAGCTCAAGCGAATATATTACAAAGCGAGTTGGAACTAGCCAACATCAAACGCGAACAATTAACCGCCAATACCGAGTTATATCGAGCACTCGGTGGAGGATGGAAATAATACCTGTTACCCGTTAATTATTTATTTTTTGAGATGACGCTGTAAGACTTAGGTTTTGCAGCGTTTTTTTGTTGACATGGCACACAGATAAAACGGATCCACTTTCGCATACATTTAGGTACAAGCCATTTTATTTCCTTATTTTTGATAAGTCGAAAAAACTACAAAATGACATTCAATAAAGATAAATACAGCAACGATTTAAAATTAAAGCTTCAAAGCTATGCTCCTATTACAGATGCATCTTTGAAATTGATAGAAAATATCGTTGAATTTCAACTCTTAAAAAAAGGAGAAATACTATTACGAAATGGACAAGTTGCCAAAGAAATTTACTTTATCTGCAAAGGCGCATTAAGAGCTTACATCACCGATAAGGAAGGAAATATTTATAATAAGAATATTTTTCTTGAAGGCTATTTTGCAGGTTCAACAGTTTCATTATTACAGCAAACATCTTCTGATTTTACAATCGAAGCACTAGAAGACTCAACTCTTATTGCTATTAACTACAAGAAATACAGAGAACTAATTAACCAAAACGATGATTTAAAAAACTATTATATTGCTTACCTCGAAAAAAACTGGGTAATCGAAAAAGAGCAAAGAGAGATCTCAATCGTTATGGAAAATGCTACCGAAAGATATCTCGATTTATTAGCAAAGCATCCAGATATTTTGCATAGAATCCCCCTACTCCATATTGCATCTCATTTAGGAATTACTCCAACACAGTTGAGCAGAATAAGGAAAAGTCTAGATAAAAATACCTAAATCAACATAAGTAAAGGTTTAGATAAAATACCAGACTTATCTTTGACTTATATTCTTATAATTTTATTGAAAATGGAAAAAAACACAAATCGTATTACTGACAATATTAACAATCTTACCCGTTTATGGAAAACAGTAGGAGCTCCTTTTCAATCCTATCATAAAAATAATACTTTCGAATATTGCAAAATAGAAAATTCAGGTTGGCCAAATAAGTTATGGTTTAGTGAGGATGTTAATCTAAATAGTGCCAAAACTGCGATCGAATTTCTTGAATCCAATCCAACTTTAGTAATTCCGTATTGGGATATTTACGGAACAAATTCTAATGAAATTTTCGAAACCAAAGGTTTGGTAAAAAAAACCGAACAAGTAGCAATGGCATTAAAACTAGATAAACCATTTGAGCTACAAAACACTCTAGAATTTAAACGTATTTGGAAAGATGAAGATGCAAAAATCTGGTCTGATTTATATCCAAATGCATTTGGTTATGTAATTAGCAAAGAAATTCTAATACATAATTACAACGAAGTGCAATTTCATTTAGTTACTTACCAAAACCAGCCAATCGGTACTTTTATGTTGTTTCAAACCGAAAATAATATCGGAATTCATGGCGTGGGCGTAATCCCCGAAATGAGAAGAAAAGGCTTTGCTGAAGAAATCATGAAGTATGCTCTCAACCTTGCTTTAGATTTAAATGCCGAATATGCCTTATTACAAGCATCTGTAATGGGAAAAGGCATCTACACTAAACTTGGCTTTGAAGACTTGTTTATTATAAAAAACTACATTTTAAAAAATGAGTGATATTTTAAACCATTAAGAGAATTAACCGCAAAGCACGCAAGGTTTTAAATGGTTAAACTTTATCATCTTCATTTCAGTTTTTGTCAGGCTGAGCAGAGTCGAAGCCCCACACAACTCTTCCACTCCGCTCAGAGAGACAAGTTTTGGGGTTACTTAATTTTCCTTAATCCATTAATTACAAAAACCTTAATTATTTTTACTCTCAATTTTTGTCAGGCTGAGCGGAGTCGAAGTCCCACACAACTCTTCCACTCCGCTCAGAGAGACAAGTTTTGGGTTACTTAATTTCCCTTAATCCATTAATTACAAAAACCTTAATTATTTTTACTCTCAATTTTTGTCAGGCTGAGCGGAGTCGAAGCCCCACACAACTCTTCGACTCCGCTCAGAGAGACAAGTTTTGGGTTACTTAATTTCCCTTAATCCATTAATTACAAAAACCTTAATTATTTTTACTCTCAATTTTTGTCAGGCTGAGCGGAGTCGAAGCCCCACACAACTCTTCGACTCCGCTCAGAGAGACAAGTTTTGGGGTTACTTAATATCCCTTAATACCTTAATGGTAAAAAACACATAAAAAAGCGATTGTCTTATACGCCCCTAAAATAGTCGTAAATGCGTATTTAACATAAAAACAATATTCGTAATTTCGTTAAGTAATTAGTAATCAACCAAAAAAACTAACAAAAATGAAATCAACAAAAATTATTTTCTGGATAACAACCATTATCATTTTCCTATTTGAAGGAGTTATGCCAGCACTAACATCTCAAACCGAACTAGCAAAAGAAGGAATAAGACATTTAGGTTATCCTGAGTATTTCGGAAATGCATTAGTAGTTTTTAAAATTTTAGGTGTACTAGTATTAGTAATCCCATCAATTCCTAATCGTGTAAAAGAATGGGCTTATGCAGGTTTTGCTTTCGACTTTATATTTGCATCCATAAGTCATTTTGCTGTTGACGGAGCAGGTTTTCAAGCAATTTTCCCTTTGATTTTTTTGGTGATTTTGATAATCTCATATATCAATTACCACAAACTATTAAGTTACAAGAGCCTTTAGCTTTAAATTAGAAAACATGATAGAAGTTTTCAAAACAAATGTTCAAGAAGTGGAGCAGTCGAAAATGATTGTTGCAAAACTTCTTGAGCATTTCCCAAATGGCAGTATTAACTTTGACTTAGAGGATTGTGATAAAATTCTGCGAGTACTTGATTTGAAAATTTCAAATAAAAAAATAATCGAACTGCTTAATTCCTATGGCTATCATTGTGAAGTACTTGCATAACAAAAATTCTGCATAAAATATTGATTTTTAAATATTTAAACATTAAATATTGTAATTTTATTCTATTATTAATCAAAATATTGAAAAATGGAAGTCCCAACAACACATCAAACTGTAATGCCCTATTTAATGCTAAATGGAGCCTTAAAATTTATAGACTTTACAAAAAATGTTTTTGATGCAGAACTTATAACAAGTATGCATAAATTACATGAAGATGGAGAAACAGTAAGACACTCAGAGATTACAATTGGTGGTAGTACTATAATGTTTACTGATGCTACCAAAGATTGGAAACCTCAAACAGCAAACTTATTTATATATGTTGACAATGCCGATGAAACCTATAAAAAAGCTCTAGCTTCTGGCGCCTCAACATTAATGGAATTAAGTAATCAGGATTATGGTAGAACCTGTGGTGTAACCGACCCATTTGGTAATGTATGGTGGATAACATCATCTGTAAATAGGTAATAAACATAACCTTAAAATTAATCCATAAAATGAAAACAAGACTTCAAAAAAAAATCACTGATACATTTGAACAGCTTTATAAAATACTTTCCTCCTTTTCTGATAAAGAGCTAAATACAGTTCCTTATGAAGGAAGTTGGACAGCAGGACAAGTTATACAGCACCTCATCTTAGCAAGTTCAGGTTATCCCGAAATGTGTAGCGGTCCTACTGAAAAAACCACTCGAAAACCCGATGAAAAAGTAAAAGATATCGAAGCTCTTTTTCTAAACTTTGCCATAAAAATGCAATCTCCGGAATTCATAAAACCATTGGATAAAAAATACGACAAAAATTCGTTAACTTTATCTCTTCAAAAAATAGAGAAAGAATTATTACACGTATCCGAAACTTATGATTTAACGCTAACTTGTCTTGAGTCTGAAATTCCTTCATTTGGAAAATTTACAATTTATGAATGGATTAATTTCTCCCTTATTCATATACAAAGACATATCAAACAATTAAATATAATTTTTGAAAATGTGACTAAAAAATAAAAAAGCATTTATATGAAATCAAAAGTTGGAACGGTATTATTATCAGGTTTAATTGCAGGCACGCTGGATATCATTACCCCTATTCTTATTTATGCCGTTATATTACAAAAAACTACTGCTCTTAAAATTCTACAATCTATTGCTAGTGGTATTTTTAAACAAGATGCCTATTCGGGTGATCCAAAAATGGCGTTCTACGGACTCCTATTTCATTTTATAATTGCTACTATCTTCGCTTTATTCTATTTCAAAATTTATCCATACATTACTTTTTTAAAAAATAATACCATAATCTCAGGAGTACTATATGGTATTTTTGTTTGGATTATAATGAACCTGGTTGTTCTTCCAATTGTATTCCCAATTCTACCTGCAAAAAATTTAGATTTTCCGTTACTATTATCAATCCTAATACTGATTTTTTGTATCGGGATTCCTATTGCATACATTACAAAGAAATATTATAATAAGTAATTCAAATAATCATGGCAAACGAACTAACAGTTAACAATACTATCGAGATAAATGCTCCTGCTGATAAAGTATGGGATGCATTGACAAATCCTGAAAAAACAAAAGTTTATATGTTTGGTTGCGAAGCGTTGTCTGATTGGGAAGTGGGAAGCGAACTTCTTTGGCAAGCCAATTATGAAGGTCAGGACTTGATTTTTGTAAAAGGACATATTGTGAGCATTGAACCAAATAAAAAGCTTATTTATTCTACTTTTGATCCAAACTCAACTATTCCGGACATTCCAGATAATTATCTAAATGTAACGTATGAATTGGCCGATAATAATGGGAAAACCGTTCTTAATGTTTCTCAAGGCGATTACTCAACAGTGGCAGATGGACAGAGAAGATATTCTGAAGCTTTAAATAATGGAGAAGGCTGGAATCCGATTTTGGAAGAAATAAAAAAACTAGTAGAAGAAAATTAAATGAGTCCAATATTTTTTAAAAATCAATTTGAATTTAGAAAATGGTTAACCCAAAATCACCTACTCGAAACCGAATTATTAGTTGGTTTTCATAAAATAAATACCAATAAACCTAGCATGACATGGTCACAATCTGTAGATGAAGCACTATGTTTTGGATGGATTGATGGCGTACGCAGGTCAATAGACAAGGATAGTTACTCTATACGTTTTACACCTAGAAAAGCGACAAGTATTTGGAGCGCTATAAATATCAAGAAGGTCGAAGATTTAACCAAACTAGGATTAATGCAACCCGCAGGTATTACTAGTTTTAAATTACGAAAAGAAGACAAATCTAGAATTTATACACACGAAATCGAAGAAGTACACTTTTCTGATGAATTTGAGAAAATATTTAAAGCCAACGAAAAAGCTTGGGATTACTTTCAATCACTCGCTCCTTCTTATAAAAAAGTTTCAAAAAATTGGGTGATGAGTGCTAAACAAGAAACTACAAGAATAAAACGCCTAAACGAACTTATTGCTGATAGCATGGAATCCAAAAATAAATGGAAATAGTAAGTTTTGATTTAGGGCAAGCCTGCAAAAAATGAACACATAGAAACATAAATTGTTTTAGGTAAAAGAAGACAAAAAGAAATATATTTCTTTCACATAGACAGCTATGCTAATTTTAAATAAGTGGAACGAACGCCTTTTTTTAATTTATAAAATCTATGTTTCTATGTGTTCATAATAATCACACCCAACGAATTAGATTTATGATTTTAATTCATTATTCTTTTCTTTATTTTTGATTAAATTTAAAACCATAAGACTACTAAATGATTGACATAAAAACTTTTGACAAGACAATTGGTTTAGAGAAACCGAGACGAATTTTAAAATATGTTTTAATCTTTTGTACATCGGGTTCGGTAACTATTTCTGTAGATGAAAATGAATTTGTGTTAACAGAAAATACTGTTCTTACCATCACTTCAGGGCAAATTCATTATTTTAAAAACATCGATAATGCAAAAGGAATTGTTCTTGAATTTACTTATGATTATTTCTGTAAAAATGATAATGACATCGAATTAATCTTTCATAATGGTTTGTTTTGTCACTTTGCAATGAACGAAGTTATTCCGGTGGACAATAGTGAATCCATACTACAAGAATTACAATTAATCGAAAAGGAATTAACAGAAACTCCTTATCAATATCTAATTTCTACACACAGCCGAATTGAGTTAATTTTAATTGAGATAAATCGTTCTAAAATAAATCGTGGTGACGAAATTTATAAACCCGATGCCTTATTCCTTGCCTTTCTGGAAACGATACTTAAAAACTTCGAGAAAAATCTATCTGTAAACGATATTGCCTCATTACTTGGTACTACAGAATCAAAACTAAATGAACTCTCGAAACTTCATACCAACAAAACGGCACAGCATGTAATTTTCGGACTAATCATTTCTGAAGCTAAACGTCTTTTTACCTACGAGAAATTATCAGTAAAAGAAGTTGCTTATATGTTAGGCTTCAACGATCCTTTTTACTTCTCTAATTTTTTCAAAAAACACACCAATATTGCTCCAAAATCATATAAAGAAAAGGTCATGATCGAATAGTACATGCTTTTTCCAATATTCTCTATTCTTTAGCGAATAACCATATTGCACCTTTGTCCTGATTAACAATTACTAATATTTAAGTAAATGAAAAAACATCAGGACACAGCAACACTACTATTGCGTATTTCGCTCGGAATTGGCTTTTTATCGGCAGTTTTTAGCCGTTTAGGTTTATGGGGAGAATATTCTTCGGGCTGGCAAAACTTTGTAACCTATACTGAAAAAGTAAACTCTTTTGCTCCAAAAAATAGTATCCCCATTATTGCAATACTAAGTACCATCTTAGAAACCCTATTGGCATTAATGCTTTTGGCAGGTTACAAAACCCGATTGGCGGCAACTGGAGCAGCAATCCTAACATTATTGTTTGCATTAGCGATGGCTTATTCTTTTGGCATCAAAGATCCATTAGATTATTCGGTATTAGTATTTGCCTCAGCTGCATTTCTTTTAGCTACGATGCCTCAATATCGTTGGAGCATTGACGAAATACTTCTTAAAAACATAGATCAACTCTAATTTAAACTATTCACAAAATGAAAAAGCAAATCACAAAAAGCAACGAAATAAACTGGAAACCGCTAGTAGAAGAAGGCATAAAAACAGATGGTGTTTATGTAAAAGTTCTTCGCTTTGACAATGCTACACAAAGACCACCAACTTTTTTATTAAAATTTGATCCAGGTGCCTCCTACCCTAATCATTCTCATCCGGCTGGAGAAGAAATATATATTTTGGAAGGTGATATCCGTTTTGGCGCAGACCAATTAAATAGTGGTGATTATTTGTATATGCCCCCAGGAAGTACCCATTCGGCATTTTCAAAAAATGGATGTACCATGTTATTCGTTGTACCAGAAGAAGTTGTAATATTAAAATAAGTAACTAAAAACAAAACCTTCAAAATGATTTATTTTGAAGGTTTTTCTTTGTTCTAAAATCTTAACGTATTGATAAATAAAATTTTAGAAACTACAGTTTTGATTACCTTTAAAAAAAACTAACTCACATGGAAGCACAATCCTATAAAAATCATGTTCGGTATTATCCGCCTCATCATTTTGTATATTATCCTGTCATAACAATTTTACTTATTATTAGTATCTATTTTTCATTTACATCAAATGATACAGCAATCTGGATTTTTATTAGCCTAATTTTTGTAGTTTTATTTGGATTGGCATTCATGCTACGCCAACATTATGCATTAACATTACAAAACCGAATTGTAAAGCTAGAACTTAGATATAGGTATTTATCGTTAACAGGGGAAAGACTTGAACTTATTGAAGACCAATTAAGTGATGAACAAATATTTGCATTACGATTTAGCCCAGATAAAGAACTCCTTATACTAATCGAAAAAACATTGGATGAAAATCTATCTGGAAATTCAATCAAAAAATCTATTACCGATTGGAAGGGCGATTACGAAAGAGTATAATTTATTACACTAAACCCTTAATGCATAGAAACATAGTTTAATAATTCTAAAAAAGGCATTTCACTCAAAATAAATCGCATAGCGCTATGTGGAAAAATCATGATTTTATGAAAATATCTTAAATCATAATTTTAAAGCTATGTTTCTATGTGTTAAATACTTTTACGAATTATAACCAATACAATTATTTAAAGAAAAACTTTATTCTTCAATCGATCCGATAGTTCTCTTTTATAAGTAATTCCGATAGGTAATCGTTCTTTTTTTATTACAACAAAATCCTTGTCAGTTGCTTCTATTTTATCCAAAGCAACAATATATGATTTATGAATGCGCATAAACCCCAATTCAGGAAGACATTTTTCAAATTCGCTAGTTGTAATAGATGCCAGATAAGTTCTTTTGGTAGTATGTAATTTTACGTAATTCCCAAAACTTTGCGCAAACAAAAAAGTATCAAGTTCTAGTTCTATAAAATGTCCATCGACTTTTACACTTACTGAATTTGCAACAGTTCCGGTAACCTTGTTTGGAATATTTTCGACATAAAAAAAACGGTCAATTGCTTTTAAAAACCTAGGAAAATAAATAGGCTTTAATAAATAATCGATAACGCCATAATCATAACTTTCTAAAGCAAATTCGGAGTAAGCAGTAGTCAAGATTGTTTTTGGTGGCATCGGAATAATTTTCAATAATTCTATTCCGGTTATTTCGGGCATATTAATGTCAAGAAACATCAAATCAACTTTATTCTCTCTAAGATAATTCATAGCTTCAATGCCATTATAGCATTGAAAAACTAAATCTAGCTGTGGATTTTGTTTAATATAATTCACCAAAACGTAATGCGCAGCAGGCTCATCATCAACAATAATACATTTTTTTGGCTCTTTCATTTTATACAAGCTTCTTGAGTTGCAATTTTAAATCTACGATATACGTATTATTATCATCCTGAATATCTAATTTATATTCTTTGCCATAAATTAGATTCAATCTTTCAATAGTATTTTTCAATCCAATTTTTGTCGAAACTACATTAGTTTTTTTGGTTGGTATCGAATTAATAACATGAAGATGCAGTAACCCATTTTCGACTGTGATAAAAATACGAACAAAGCAGTTTTCGATTGCACAAGTTCCGTGTTTAAATGCATTTTCTATAAAAGCAATTAATAACATTGGTGAAACTTTATAGGCATTTTCATTATCGATTTTGCAATCATACGTAATATCACAGCGATACCCTACTCGTTCTTTTTCTAATTGAATATAGCTATTAATAAACGAAAGCTCTTCTTCTAATGATACACATTGTTTATTATTACTCTCTAATTGATAACGCATTAATTGGGACACTTTCATGATTAAATCGGGTGTCCGATCAGGAAATTCTAAACTAATTCCGTAAAGCGTATTAAAAGTATTAAATAAAAAGTGAGGGTTTAATTGTCCTTTAAGCGCATTAAGCTGCATCTGATTAAACAACAATGTTTCGTCTGTTTGCTTTTTATGAATTCTGTAGAATTTAAAAACAATTATAGGACTCAATATACATACCAATGTCCCTAATACACTTGCTAATTGGAAGGCGTAACTTCGTTGATGAGAATTTTGATACAAACGACATTTGTTAAACATACCCAAAGTCGTTATTTCGTATAAAACAACCGAAAATAGGAATACTCCCAAAAGAGTCAAGAATATATATGTTAATGGTCTTTGTTTATTAAATAAAATAGGAAGTATAAAAAAACGGTTAAATTGGGCATGCATGTATAAAATCAAATAAAAAAAAACGCCCATTAATATAGATGCCACAGAACTAAATAACATCCAATCGTTTTTTAACGTGTAAATTGTAAACGAAAAGACAATAACTGCAATTTCTTGCCACCATTTGTTATCCAATACCTTACTGATTTTTTTATTCATTTTTAATACTTAAATAGTTTACAAATTAACCACTTTTTTTTAGTTTTTATAGCCAATAAATGACCAATTCAATTCGTCATTTACTATTGCATTACATCATTTAACAAAGGCTATTTCCGATCAAGTAAAATATTTTTGTTTCATAATTTCTTACTTAGAGTTTTATGTATTTCAAAAAAATTACGCTATTATTTTTATTGTTTTCCGTTTCGGCATCCTTTGCCCAAACACTATCTTTAAAAGATGCTATTAAAATAGGTCTTGAAAATTATGGTAGTGTTAAAGCAAAAAGCAATTATGCCAATGCCTCCAAAGAAACGCTCAAACAAGCAAACCGGGATTATTTGCCCAATTTAAATTTATCGGCACAACAAGACTATGGAACCATAAATGGCCAAAATGGTGCATTATACGGTTTTAATGGTTTAGGAACTGCTTCTTCTGGTCCTGCATTGCCTGAACAAAACTGGAACGCTTCGTTTGGAGCATTGTATCTGGTTAACATGAATTGGGATTTTTTTACTTTCGGAAAAATCAAACAAAAAATCAATCTTGCCAAAGTTGAAGTTAAAAGTCGTGAAAATGATTTGCAACAAGAGAAATTTCAACAGGAAATCAAAATCTCTGCTGCTTATCTTAATTTGCTGGCAAGCCAACGTTTATTAATTTCTCAGCAAAAAAACTTAACACGCGCTGTAGTTTTCAAGAATACAGCTGTAGCAAGAGTCAAAAACGGATTATTGGCTGGCGTAGATTCTACATTGGCTACAGCCGAAGTATCACGTGCAAAAATTGCCTTAAACCAAGCCAAAGATTTTGTAAAAGAACAAAATAGCAAACTGGTTATTTTAATGGGAGTTCCTACTCAGGATTTTGTTCCAGATACCTTATTTGTGAGTCAGATTCCTAGAGAAATGATACACCCTTCAGTATCTAACGATAGTTTACATCCAGCACTTCAATACTACAAAACCAAAATTGATTACAGCAACCAACAACTTAAATTATA
Source organism: Flavobacterium frigoritolerans (assembly GCF_025847275.1). GTDB lineage: Bacteria > Bacteroidota > Bacteroidia > Flavobacteriales > Flavobacteriaceae > Flavobacterium > Flavobacterium frigoritolerans. The sequence goes on along the minus strand of NZ_JAOZEV010000009.1, from coordinate 20,220 downwards.
CAAACGAAGCTATTACCCAACAATGAGTATGTTTGGCGTTTTACAAACAAGAGCATCGGGATTTAACTCCGATTATGCAACTGACCAAACAGCTTTCAATCGAAATTACATAGATGGTATTAGTCCTGACCGAACCAATTATTTGGTAGGAATTGGTATTAGCTGGAATCTTACAACACCATTTAGAGTGAGTAAACAAGTAAGTGCTCAGAAATTTATTTCGCAAGGATTACAAGATGAATACAACCAGATTGATACCGAGCTTAAAGCGCAATTGAGTCTTGCTGATGCGAAAATTAAAATCACGATGGATAATTATGCCGAAGCACCTATTCAGGTTAATGCAGCTGCTCAGGCTTATTTACAAAAATCAACTTTATACAAAAACGGATTAACCACATTAACCGATATTACTCAAACGCTATATACGCTTAATCGTGCCGAAATAGACCGCGATATTGTCAATAATAATGTTTGGCAATCTTTCTTACTCAAGGCTGCTGCCACAGGTAATTTTGACTTATTTATAAATGAATTTTAATTATAGATCCTAATGAATTTAATACGTTTTGCACTTCGCAAACCCATTTCCATACTGGTTATGGTTGCAGGTTTATTCTTCTTCGGAATTGGTGCCATCAAGGACATCAAGGTAGATATACTTCCGAAAATGAATTTGCCAGTTATTTATATCGCACATCCATTTGGTGGTTACACACCCGATCAGATGGAAGCTTATTTTGCTAAGACTTATGTCAATATTTTGCCTTTTGCCAATGGTGTAAAATCGGTAGAAACTAAGAATATTCAGGGGTTAATGATTATGAAATTAACCTATTACGAAAACACAAATATGGCGCAGGCTGCTGCCGAATTGAGTTCGCTTTCAAACAGAATTCAAGCGGCATTTCCTCCCGGAACACAACCGCCATTTATCATTCGTTTTGATGCTTCGTCATTACCAATCGGACAATTGGTTTTGAGTAGTAAAACACGCTCCAACAATGAATTACAGGATTTAGCCAATGTGTATGTACGTGCCTCATTTACTTCGATTCCAGGTTTATTATCTCCTGCACCCTTTGGCGGAAGCCCAAGAACAATCGAGGTTAATGTAGATCCAGATTTGCTGCGTTCGCATAGTATGACTCCCGATCAGATTGTTGAAGCCATTCGTATAAACAACCAAACGGCTCCATCTGGAAATGTGAGAATAGACGATAAAAATTATATTACGCCAACCAATAATACGATTAAAGAAGTTAAAGATTTTGAGAACATTCCGTTGTTTAAAGGAAGTGTTCAAAACTTAAAATTAGGTGATGTTGCCACCGTAAAAGATGGTGCCGATATTACGGCAGGTTATGCCTTGGTAAACGGAAAACGTTCGGTTTATATTAGTATTGCCAAAGCAGGAGATGCTTCGACTTGGGATGTGGTTCAGAAATTAAAATCCGAACTGCCTAAAATACAAAGTACCTTACCCGAAGATGTAAAATTATCATACGAGTTTGACCAATCGGTTTATGTAATCAATTCGGTTAAGAGTTTAATTACCGAAGGAATCATTGGCGCTGTATTAACAGGATTAATGGTTTTACTATTCCTTGGCGACAAACGTGCTGCTTTAATCGTAATCCTAACCATTCCTATTTCGATTATCGCGGGCGTTTTATTCTTGAAATTATTCGGACAAACCATCAACTTAATGTCATTAAGCGGATTGGCTCTTGCCATTGGAATTCTGGTAGATGAAAGTACGGTTACAATCGAAAACATTCACCAGCATCTCGATATGGGAAAACCCAAGGCACTCGCCATTTGGGATGCCTGTCAGGAAATTGCACTGCCTAAATTATTGATTCTGCTTTGTATTCTTGCCGTATTTGCACCAGCATTTACCATGGTCGGAATTCCGGGAGCATTATTCTTACCATTAGCATTAGCGATTGGATTCTCGATGGTTATTTCGTTTTTGCTATCACAAACTTTTGTGCCTGTTATGGCAAACTGGTTAATGAAAGCGCACCCAAAACACGCACACGCACCAGGAATTACAGATGACGAAGCCGAATTTAATGATTGCGGATTAACACCTGAGTCAGAAAAAGATTTGATTACTCAGAAAAAAGCAATGGTCGAAAGAGACGATTTTAACAATGATGGAAAAATAAGTCATTTTGAGAAATTCAGAATCCGATTTATGAAAACATTAGATCGACTGTTTCCGCATAAAAAAGGAGTTACTCTCGCCTATCTTTTCGGAATTACTTTCTTGGCAATTGTACTGATTACCTTTATCGGAAAAGATGTTTTCCCAAAAGTAAACTCAAGCCAGTTTCAGTTAAGAATGCGCGCTCCCGATGGAACTCGTTTAGAGCGTACCGAAGAAAAGGCGATTTTAGTACTAAAAGAATTAAACAAAATGGTTGGCAAGGAACATATCGGGATTTCCTCAGTATATGTAGGACAACACCCGGCATTGTACTCTATTAACCCCATTTATTTATTCATGGCAGGTTCGCATGAAGCAGTTTTTCAGGTGAGTTTAAAAGAGTATCATACCGATATGGATGATTTTAAAGACGAATTTAGGGCTAGAATCAAAAAGATTCTTCCTGATGTAAAGCTTTCTTTTGAACCTATCGAACTAACCGATAAAGTTTTAAGTCAAGGTTCGCCTACTCCTATTGAAGTACGAATTGCAGGAAAAGACAAAAAAAGAAATGAGCTTTACGCCAACCAAATAGTCGAAAAACTAAAGAAGATATCTTATTTCAGAGATGTGCAAATTGGACAGCCGATTCATTATCCTGCAATGAATATCGATATTGACAGAACTCGTGCTGCCGAACTAGGCGTAGATATGAATGATATTTCGAGATCACTTGTAGCTTCGACCTCTTCATCCAGATATACTGAAAAAAATATGTGGGTAGATGAAAGAGCTGGATTATCGTATAACGTACAGGTTCAGGTTCCGTTGAATCAAATGAAAAGCAAAACCGATATAGGAGAAATTCCAGTACTAAAAAATTCGCTTCGTCCAGTTTTAAGCGATGTTGCCAAAATTACACCCGGTTTTGTTAGTGGCGAAAATGACAACTTAGGTGCGATGCCTTACATTACTGTTACTGCAAACATTAGCCAAACCGATTTAGGAACGGCAGTAAAAGATGTAGAGGCAACCATAAATTCATTAGGAGAGTTACCTCGTGGATTGTTCATTACCCCAATAGGTATGAGTAAAGTATTGGTAGAAACATTAAGCAGTTTGCAAGTAGGTTTATTGGTTGCTATTTTTGTAATCTTCCTGATGTTGGCGGCAAATTTCCAATCGTTCAAAGTATCGTTGGTCATCTTAACAACAGTTCCCGCAGTAGTACTAGGAGCTTTATTAATGCTAACAATAACAGGTTCGACCTTAAACTTACAATCGTATATGGGAATCATTATGTCGGTTGGGGTTTCTATCGCCAATGCAGTTTTATTGGTTACCAATGCCGAACAATTACGCAAACACAATGGCAACGCATTAGAGTCGGCTCGTGAGGCTGCTGCATTGCGTCTCCGCCCTATCATCATGACATCAGTCGCGATGATTGCCGGAATGTTACCTATGGCAATTGGTCATGGCGAAGGAGGCGATCAGGTATCACCATTAGGACGTGCTGTTATCGGAGGATTATTCTTTTCGACCTTTACAGTACTATTAATTTTACCACTAATTTTTGCGTGGGCGCAAGAAAAAGCAACAACACAATCGGTTTCTTTAGATCCCGAAGACGAAGAAAGCATTCATTATATATCCTCATTAAATCCAAAAAATGCAAAATAAAATAATACAATCGACCATGCTATTATTCATAGCAGTAAGTTTATTAAGCAGCTGCAACTCGAGCAAAAAAGAAGAAGCTATTGCTGAAGTAGAACCTAAAACGGAAACCTTTCTTTTGCAAAAAGAAAAGTTTACAACCGAACTAAGAATGCCAGCAGAATTATCTGGTTTTCAACAAGTAGATTTATATGCTAAAGTAAGCAGCTTTGTAAAATTACTTAAAGTAGATATTGGTTCGAAAGTAACCAAAGGACAACTTTTAATCGTATTAGAAGCACCCGAAATTAGTTCGCAACTTGCAGCAGCCGAGTCGAGATTAAAATCGATGGAAGCTATTTATAATACAAGCAAAAGCACCTACAACCGCCTTTATGAAACCAGTAAAGTTGAAGGAACAATTTCTAAAAATGACTTAGAAATGGCAAACGGAAAAAAGAATTCTGATTATGCGCAATACCAAGCCGCCGTTGCAGCACATAAAGAAGTCGCGATTATGAGAGGATATCTGGAAATTCGCGCGCCTTTTAACGGAATCGTTACAGCAAGAAATGTCAATTTGGGCGCTTATGTTGGTCCATCTGGTAAAGGATCTGATTTGCCATTATTAACCATTCAGGAACAAACCAAATTACGTCTTGCAGTTTCTATCCCAGAACTATATACAGGATATTTAAAACAAGGTGACGAAATGAGTTTTAATGTAAAATCATCACCTGATACTTTTAAAGCCAAAATCCAACGTATGTCGGGAGCATTAGATTTAAAACTGCGCTCAGAACGTGTTGAAATGGATGTGAACAATACCAACGGAAATTTATTACCTGGAATGGTAGCCGAAGTTTTGCTTCCGCTAAATGCAAAAGACAGTACATTTGTAGCGCCTAAAACTGCCGTTGTAAGTTCTGCCGAAGGTGTGTATGTTATAAAAGTTGTAAACCATAAAGCCACAAGAATCAACGTAAAAAAAGGTAGAGAAATCGATGATAAAATTGAAATCTTTGGTAACTTAAATACCAACGACAAACTGATAAAACTTGCCAACGAAGAAATTAAAGAAGGCGATGCTGTTAAGGAATAACTAGCCTTCTTTTTATAGTTTACAAGAACTGTACGCAATTTTTAAATTCCGCATTTTAAAATCTGGTTTTAGAATGCAAATTAAATTTTGCCTTAAAGGGCGATACTTTATTTAGTATCGTCCTTTTTATGTTTAAAAGTTACATAGAGATTCACAAAGATTAATACTAAAAGTTTGAATAGCCTCCTGCTTTAGCTGGAGGGATTTTATATAGCAAGAACCAAGGCTTTAGCCGAATATGTACATTTTGGCTAAAGCCTTTTTTATTATTCTATTCTAAACCTCCAGCTAAAGCAGGAGGCAATTGAAAAAACTGTTGAAGCTTTTCCTAAATATCGACTAAAAAAGTTAAAAAAGAAACTTCTCTATTAATTCTAAGCATTATGAAAATGAGTTAAATCCGATTGCAATGAATTAGCAAAACTGAATAATTTGGACTTATCTCTTTATATGTAATAAAATTTAATGCAAAAAGGCAATACCTAACTTAAAAAAGTCAAGTACTGCCTTTCCATAATAATTAAATTATTTATTCCGAAGTACAATGTATAATTCCTTGTTTAAAACTAGCTAAATTAATAGAATAATATGATGTAAAAATTAACACCCAACCAATAAATACTAATAGTAAACTGGAAAAATCTTTATTTGAAAATTCTAGATATTGGCAAAAAAAAACAAAAAACACCATAGCAACAAAATTATAAATGATTGCTTTTTTTAAACTCATTATAATTCCTCCAGTTAAAAAATTCCAATTTACTAGTTCGTCACTAATGATTACTTTTTGAGAATTAGATAAATCAATAATTACATTTTGAGAAAGATTAAGGTTTGTTGTAATAATTTTATCTTTTACTGTATATGTGTAATCATATTTTTCTAGAAATCTTATTACTTTGTTATATTCCATAAATTTTATTTTTCTAGTTTATTATAAGGCTTCATTAACAAAAAGCGAAGTTACACAACCTGCAATTATAGAAAGAGGTCCACTATATACAAACATAAGTGCTCCCATTCCGTCAGCAATAATTGCTTTAGATCTTAACTTTCAATTCGTTTTTTTACTATTTCCAAAAGTTCTTCTTTCGTCATAAAAGTATTTAAGAAATCTTCTAGATTTCCTTCATTAGAAACTTCTCTAAAAAATACTTCGTGATCGGTACCAAATAATGTGGGATTCTCAGGATTTGGATCTGTTAAGCATATATAGTAATTATCGGGAAAACCATAACTAGAAAAAAGGTAAATAAAATCTGGAGCAGGATCATTCGTTACTTTAGTTATTTCGCTTAGATCAATATCGTCATCTATAAACTCATCATTCCATTCCTCATAGTCTTCTGTTCCATCTTTAAAAGGCGTAAAAGGCTGCCCTTCCCAAAACATCTGCCCATAACCTTCTATCGTTAATCGATAATATTTTTCGATTATTTTATCATAAAAAGCTTTTGGGTCTTTTTTAAAAAGTTCTTGATTTTCAGTAATGAACTCAGCGATACCATAAATTGGTTCTGAATCCTCTGCTTTTTCCCATGGAGTATCAATTGGTCTTCGATAGAGAACGGTATCAAAAGTAATTGACAAAATATCGCTATGCGAAGACAATCCTTTTACTTTACTTATGTTTCCCCCTAATTGTTGAATTCTATCTAAAATTTCCTTTTTCATTTATGTTATTTTTTCCAGACAAATTCTGGTAATTCATATTCAAAAGTGTTCTAATCAAAAATAGAAAATTATAATATTCAAAAAATAAAATCCTTACTTATTCTTTATTTTTATTCGTTTACCAAAAGATTATTGGTTTTGATTAGTAATAAAACTTAAAATTTTCTTTTTGATTTTGAATATATGTAGTCAACTACGTATATTTGCATATAAATTATTTTTTGACAGCATAAAATCAATAAAATGGAGACTAATTCAAATCACACTTTGACCAATATAATCAAGACAGAATTAATTAATGATAAAGATCAAATAGATCTTGCTTTCTTTATCCGCAGACAAGTTTTTGTAGAGGAGCAACATGTTTCTGTAGAACGCGAATCTATGGATGATAACGAATCGGTTCATTATTTAGCTACTTACAATGACTTACCAGCTGGTGCGGCCCGATATAGAAAAACCGAAAAAGGAACTAAAATAGAACGCATCGCTGTATTAAAAAACTACAGAGGAAAAGGTATTGGCGAAGCACTATTGCTTAAAATCTTGGATGATGTAAAATTAGAAGAAAAGATATACTTACATGCTCAGGTTGTTGCTAAACAATTTTACATCAAAAATGGTTTTAAAGTAACCGACAATTATTTTGTAGATGCAGGAATCGATCATGTCGAAATGGATTTCATTAAATAAATCTGATTTTCAGCTAAATACAAAGCCTTCAAAATAGCTCTTTTTGAAGGCTTTTTTAATTAAAATAGAAGTAAATTTGGGAGCGAATTATTTCGTCGAAAATAAACCCGAAAAATATATGTTATTTCTAATATTAAGTATTTTATGCAGTGTGAGTGTTGGTGTTTTATTTAAAATAGCACGAAAATACAATACCAGCAATACTCAAATCGTGGCTTACAATTATATTTTTGCCTTGTCACTTTGTTATCTGTCATTCAGCCCAGATATTACAGCAATTACAGCTGCTGCTCCTTGGAATCTTTATATCGTAATTGGAATTTTATTGCCTACTATATTTCTATTCTTGGCACTTTCTATAAAACATATGGGAATTGTAAAAACTGATGCTGCACAGCGCCTTTCGTTATTTATTCCTATTCTAGCTGCTTGGTTATTATTTAAAGAAGATTTTAATGTCCTTAAAATTATAGCGCTTTTAATAGCCTTACCTGCCTTATTACTTATCTTGAATAAACCCACTGGTAAAACAACCAATAAATGGATTTATCCTGCAGTTGTATTGTTAGGTTTTGGAGTAATCGATATTCTTTTTAAGCAAATTGCAACCTACACCGACCTTCCCTACACTACTTCTTTGTTTGCCATTTTTGCAATCTCAATGACTATAATGATTGTAGTTGTTATTTATGAAACTCTTTTTAAGAAAATAAAACTAACAGCAAATAATATCCTTTTTGGCGGATTGGTAGGTATTCTTAATTTTGGTAATATTCTCTTTTATCTAAAAGCACATAAAGAGTTTGCCGATAATCCATCGACAGTTTTTGCAGGAATGAACATGGGAGTTATCATTATAGGAAGTCTTATTGGTATTTTAATCTTTAAAGAAAAACAATCCAAGATGAATTACCTTGGTCTTTTCTTGGCCTTAATAGCAATTGTTTTAATTGTAATTTCTCAAAACAGCAAATAACAAATGGAAAGTTATTCCTTTGAACCTATTGCATCGCCCAATGCCACTATTTTAATTCTTGGAACCATGCCGGGAATAAAATCTTTAGAATTAGGACAATATTATGGGCATAAACAAAATAACTTTTGGAAATTAGTATTCACTATTTTTAAAGAAGATCCAACGAATGATTACGAAGCTAAAAAAGAAATTCTTTTAAAAAACAACATTGCCTTATGGGATGTTTTAAAATACTGTGATAGAATTGGAAGTCTCGATAGTGCCATTAAAAATGAAATCACTAACGATTTTGAAGCTTTCTTAAAAGAACACATCCATATTAAAACCATTCTATTTAATGGACAAAAAGCAGCTGCCTTTTTTAAGAAATACATTCAAATTAGTGATAATTATAAACTAATTACACTTCCATCTACAAGCCCTGCAAATGCCAGTAAATCATTTGATACAAAACTAAATGAATGGGAAGTCATTTTAGATTTGCAACAGGATTATCCAAATTAAAATCAGCACTATTTAAGCGAAAATAATTTCGTTTATTTGTCCTAAATATTTACTTCTTTCTCTAAAAACAATTATGACAGACTATTTCCTTGATATTGAATACAAAGACATCACTTATAATAGAGATGATCTGAATTTCAAGGATTTTGAATGCTGCACTTTTAGCAATTGTAATTTCTCAGCCTGTACTTTCCTAGCCGTTACTTTTATTGATTGTATATTTAACAATTGTACTTTTAGCGAAGCCAAAATAAACTATGTCGCTTTTAGAACCGCTACTTTTAATGACTGCGAGATTAAAGATGTAAATTTTGCTATGTGTGATAAACTTATATTCGAAGTAAATTTTAATAATTGTGTTTTGGATTTTTCTAAGTTTTATACTCTAAAGATAAAAGGAACTTCGTTTACCGATTGCAGCTTAGTAGCAGTCGATTTTATGGCTAGCGATATCACAAATGTAGTATTTGATAATTGCGACTTATACCGCGCTGAATTTGATAGAGCAATTGCAAATAAAGCCGATTTTAAAACCAGTTACAATTATACCATAGATCCTTCGAGAGTAAAACTAAAAAAAGCAATTTTTGCTTTAAAAGAAGTCAAAGGATTACTTTTTAAACATGATATTATTGTAAGTTAGATTATCTATTTACCATAATAATTTCAATCTGCATTTAATTTTATCATTAAAAGCTCCATCGGAGCATCCTATTTATAGCAAATAATCACGTTTTTCTTATTCAAGCTCCAACGGAGCGAAATCTATATTTATATTCTATGATCTAAGACAGATACCACCCCGCTGGGGTTCTTCAAAAATAAATGAACTTTCTATAAATATAACGTCCTAATAGGTCTTTGCCAGAGATTCTATAATGAGTCCAAAAAAATTAAAAAAATAGAATACTTAAAATTCGATATTTTTAATTCTACTTAACTAGCCAAAATTAAATATTTCAATATATTTACCTATCTAATGCTTACAAACCACTTTAAATCATGAACAACCAAGAATATACAATCCGAAATGCTAAAGCAAATGAATTTGAGGAAATCGGAAAATTAATGGTTCTTGTTTATTCGCAATTAGAAGGTTTTCCAAAAGAATCTGAGCAACCCAATTATTACAAAATGCTTGCTAACATTGGTGATTTAACTACCAATCCCAATACAGAACTTTTGGTTGCAGTTACTTCTGATGGTAAAATCATTGGTGGCATCGTTTATTTTAGCGATATGCAATATTATGGTTCAGGAGGAATTGCAACCAAAGAACAAAATACGTCAGGTTTTAGATTACTAGCTGTAAACCCGATGAACAGAGAGCAAGGCATTGGCAAGCTCTTAATAAAGGATTGTATTGAAAAAGCAAAAGAAAAAAAACATCAGCAGTTGATTATCCATTCGACTATGGCAATGCAAACTGCATGGAAAATGTATGAAAGATTAGGTTTTAAAAGATCCGAAGATTTAGATTTCATGCAAGGAGAACTTCCTGTTTTTGGATTTAGACTATTACTCTAAACAAAAAAATGCATTACCTAAATACCTAATATGGCTTAAATTGCATAAATATCTAGTTCTATAAATTATAATTCTTTCCATTTTTACTTTTGGCTAAGTCAATAGATTTTGCATTTAGTATACCCTAATTCCACTTTTGCATACAATTATATTCGCATTATGTTAATTATATAACTATTTTTTAAAGTTATATAATTCAAATCCCATATAAAATACTGACCTTTAACAATATGCTTTTAAGCATAATTCACACCAAATCAATTATTAAAAAACACAAGTTATAATAATTTGATTTTTAAAGGTAGTCCTTCTTCAAATAAACAGAAATCTCCAAGAAGGATATACTTTAATTATAAACACCAGATTTTCCGTTTTTAATTCTCAATAAGATTATAAAAATGATTTTCACAAATTAAAAATATATTATGCCAACTTTATACTTTAAAAATACATTTACAGATATAGGTGATGTAACACTTTTTACTAAAAAGTTTTTCAAGGAAGTATTTATTCCTCCCTACGAATCCAAAGAATTCTTTAGGCAATGTTATCTCATGGGCTATAAATCGTTGCCATTGGTAGCTGTTACAGGCTTTATAATGGGATTAGTACTCACATTACAAACAAGACCTACATTAGCCACTTTTGGAGCAGAATCTTGGCTGCCCGGTATGGTCGCCTTATCATTGATTCGAGAAATTGCACCAGTAATTACTGCATTGATTTGTGCTGGAAAAATTTCATCAGGAATTGGAGCCGAACTAGGTTCGATGAAGGTAACCGAACAAATAGATGCCATGGAAGTTGCCGCCATAAATCCCTTTAAATATTTAGTCGTTACACGCATTTTAGCCACAACATTAATGGTTCCGATTTTAGTAGTTTTTGCAGATGCAATCGGAATACTAGGCGGTTACGTTGGAATAACAATTCATAGCGATGTAAACGCATACCGATACATTACGCAAGTTTTTGAATCATTAGACTTTATAGATATCATTCCAGCTACTATTAAAACTTTTTTCTTTGGTTTTTTCATCGGAATGATTGGCTGTTACAAAGGTTTTAATGCCTCAAATGGTACCGAAAGTGTTGGTAAAGCAGCAAATTCAGCCGTAGTTACAGCCTCACTGACCATCTTTATTTTAGATATGCTCGCAGTACAAATCACAGATTTATTTTTTTAGTATGAAAACCGAACAAGAAAATATAGTAAAAACAGCTAGTCCTGCTAAACGAAGCCCTGTAATCGAGATTAAAGACTTGCATAAGTCTTTTGGCGATAATGATGTTTTAAAAGGAATAAATCTCACCGTAAATAAAGGCGAAGACTTAGTGATTTTAGGAAGATCCGGCGAAGGAAAATCAATTACTATAAAATGTATTGTAGGATTGGTAATTCCTGATAAAGGAAATATAAGCGTTTTAGGAGAAGAAATAATTGGATTAAATAGAAGTGAACTTAATAAAATAAGAGTCAAAATTGGGTTTCTTTTTCAAAGTGGTGCTTTATATGATTCAATGACGGTAAGAGAAAATTTAGAGTTCACATTAAAACGACATTCAACAGAACTATCAGCTCAGGAAATTGACACACAGGTTATGGATGTTCTTGATAGTGTGGGTTTGTCAGATGCTGTCGATAAAATGCCCTCAGAATTATCTGGTGGTATGCGAAAACGAATTGGCCTTGCCCGAACATTAATTCTAAAGCCCGAAATTATTTTGTACGACGAACCTACTACTGGTCTAGACACAATTACATCAAAAGAAATAAGCGAATTAATCTTAGATATCAAAAAGAAACGCAAGACGACATCTATAATCATTACACATGATATGTCCTGTGCCAAATTAACGGCTGATCGGGTTATGATATTAAAAGACGGCGTAATACATGCCGAAGGAAAATACGAAGAATTAGAAAAAAGTGAAGATGAATGGGTAAGATCATTTTTTATATAAACATTTAACAATAAGAAATTATGAATAAGGAATCTGGATTTAAATGGAAACTAGGAATGTTTGTAACAATAGGTTTAATCCTTTTTATGCTAACCATTTATTTTATTGGAAAACAACAAAATTTATTTGGTTCAACATTCCATATAACATCAACTTTTAAAACCGTAAGTGGTTTACAGGTGGGTAACAATGTGCGTTTCTCAGGAATTAATATAGGTACTGTTGAAGACATTCAATTAATAAACGACTCATCAGTGGTTGTAAAACTGATTATCAAAGATGAAGTCAGACAATTTATAAAAACAGATGCCAGAGCCAGTATTGGTTCCGAAGGGTTAATGGGCGACAAAGTCCTTACTATTTCTCCTGGTAATAAATCGAATAAGATTATCGCTAATGATGGAAAAATAGCTTCTATAGATGCCATAGAAATGGATGACATTATGAAAAGCGTAAAAAAAAGTGTGGATAATGCAGGTATAATATCCGAAGAGCTTGCCGTTTTTACTCATAATATGAATAATGGAAATGGTGCATTATCAAGATTATTGACAGATCCTAAGCTTGCAAACACACTTACTAAAACAATTACCAACTTAGAAAGCGGTACACAAGGATTTAGTCAAAACATGGAAGCTGCTAAAAGTAATTTCCTTTTTAGAGGATATTTCAAAAAAAAGGAAAAAGAAAAAGAAGAAGCTGATAAAAAAGCCAAAGAAGAGCATGAAAAACTAGAAAAGGAAAAAGACAAGACGAAAGAAAAAGATAAAAAAGAAGAAGCTCCAAAGGAAAAAGACAACGCAAAAAAATAATATAGGAAACATTTCTACTTTGGTTTCAAATAAAATTACTAGTTCTAAAACTATAATTAAAACTAGTATCGAAAAGATAAAATCATGATACTACATTCAACCGAAACTTTTTGGCCTATTAAAAATGCCATGGACACAAGTTATCCTTCTTTAAGTGCTAACATCTCTACACCTATTTTAATTATTGGCGGAGGCATCACTGGAGCATTAATTGCCTATAAATTGATAACCGAAGGAAAAAAAGTGGTTCTTGTAGATAAACGTGATATCTGTAATGGCAGTACTGCAGCAAGTACTGCACTATTGCAATACGAAATTGATATTTCTTTGCATGAACTAATAGAGAAAAGAGGTTTTGATTGTGCTGTATCGAGTTATAAAAATTGTGAAAAAGCAATCTTTGATCTCAAAAAAATAGTAGATTCAATAAAAAGTGATTGCCAATTTGAGTTTAAAAAGAGTGTTTACTTTTGTTCTGTAAAAAAAGATATTCCGTTTTTAAAAAGAGAATTTAAAGCTCGTAAAGAAAATGGTTTTAAAGTAAAATGGCTGGATGAAATAGAATTAAAAAAACAGGGAATAAATGCTTTTGCTGCAATAGAATCTGAATCGGGAGCCGTCATGGATCCTTATAAACTGGCTTATGATCTTTTAAAATATTGTACACAAAAAGGAATGCAAATATATGACCGTACCAATATTATAGAATTTAAATACCAAAAAGGAAAAATACTTGCAATAACTGAAGATTTGTTTACCATTACAGCAGAAAATAGTATTCATTGCAGTGGTTATGAAAGTACCCAAATGCTTACTGAGAAGATAGTAGATTTAAAAAGTACTTATGCATTGGCTTCTGAAAGTTTTACAAAAGTCCCTGAAGTGTTTAAAAATTGTATCTATTGGAATACATCTGAACCTTATTTATATTTTCGAGCAACTGCCGATAATAGAATTATAATGGGTGGTGGAGATGAAGAATTTCACAATCCCGAAAAACGAGATAAACTATTACCAAGAAAAGAAATCTATCTTTTAAAACAATTTAAAAAATGCTTTCCAAATATAAATTTTAAACTTGATTATTCTTGGGCTGGCACCTTTGGAGAAACCCAGGATGCACTGCCCTATTTTGGTAAACCTAATCCTCAAAAAAAAGAACATTATGTTTTAGGCTTTGGCGGTAACGGCATTACTTTTAGTGTAATGGCAATGAATTCTATTATGGAATCATTAAACAACTCTCCTCACCCAGATTTAAAATTTTATAAATTCAATAGATAATTTTAAATCCTTAAATCAATTATTATGGAAATAACTAATATCATAGGCCTTGCAGCAGGAATCTGTGTAACCATAGCCGTTATTCCGCAAATTATAAAAGTCTGGAAATCAAAAAAAGTAAAAAATGTTTCTTTAACCATGTTTAGCACACTCACATTAGGTATTTTTTTATGGGTAGTTTATGGTTTTCTCAAAAAAGATTATCCGATAATGATAACTAATAGTATCTCATTATTCCTGAATATAGTCATGATTTATTTCATCAGCAAATACGAAAAAGAATAAAGCAAAAAAAAACAGCCCCATGAAAAGCTGTTTCTTTTATTAATAAACAATAATATATTAGGCTGTTTTAGCTACCGAATTCTGATTATATTTATAATCCTTAGGACTACAATTGTATTTTTGCTTAAATATTTTAGAGAAATAACTTCTACTTGTAAAACCAATAGCATAAACTATTTCTGAAATATTTAAATCGGATGTTCTAATTAGATTCTCTGCTTTCTCTATTCTCATAAAAGTTATAAAATCATTAACTGTTCGACTGTGTACCAGCTTAAATCCTTCTTGTAATTTGGATGGCGATAATCCCGTTTTTTGAGTCAAAAACTTAATTGTAAATTGCTCAGCAGGAAAATTCATAATGAAATTTGAAATTCTTTTAATTTCTTCAATTTGTCTCAATGTAAGGCAAGTAATTGCTTCAGATATTTTAACAAAACTATCAGTATGCTGTTCTATTTCCATTGCCAGAATAATTTGTAAAATTCCTTTTTTTAATAAATTCCGAACAATTCCGGTTTGTGTTATAGCATTAAGTTCTTCAATTTTCTCGTCTATTTTAAAGTTTCTAAATCTAATATCCACATAATCATCTTTCCTCTTTAAGAATGTGTTTTTTAGTTTATGTATTAAATTATCATTCTGCACATTACTAATTGCACTAGTACCAATTCCTATGATAGAAAATTTAATTGGAATGTTTTTTTCAAAGTATAAAATACTATTAATACTGCTTGTACTTTTTAGAACTCCTGAATTATATTTTTTAAGGCAATTTTTATCACCATTTACTCCAAAGCTATGCTTAAGAGATCCCTCAGAACAATAAGCAAAGAAAATAGGCGATGTTTTAAACAATTCTATGCTCAGCATTACATCATCAGAAAAAACAATCTCAAATTGCATATAAGTCATTCCTTCTTGAAATGTCATTCCTTCGATATTACCTTTTGCAAAATCTGATTCTAGCGCTAAATTATACTCCTCATTGTTTGAGGTTAATATTCCTTTAAGATTCTTCTTTAATTCATTAAAAACATCTTGTGCTTTTCCTGCTTTTAGATATATACTTTTCATTTTTAATTTATTTTAAAATAATTCTTAATAGTTTATTAGTACAATCAAATCTAGCAATCAATTCAATGATTATGTTATAGAATTCCGATATTAAGTTTCATAATTACCTGTAAATCAATTAAAAACAAAAAAAAAGCCTTGTCATACTAACAAGGCTTTTCAAGTAGTTTTAGTTAATTCTAAAATCAATAAAAAAATTAAAATTAATTATGGATTATTTATACTTTCTTTATCCGAACAATTACTCTCAGGAATATCCTTAAAAAACTCCGAAGCTTCTAAATCACTTGTTGGTCCATATCCGAGTAAAAATGTTCCTTTTTCAAAATTGGCAGTTTCGATTATATACAAAATTGACATATCATCAGGATTACTCATACCTTCGTATCGGTGCTGTGCAACTATAAAAATTTCCTCTGGTTTATAAGAGTATTTTGTTTCCGTATCAATCAAGCAACCATTTTCAAAAAGATAATTAGATGTATATCCCTTTTTTTGATACTCTTCGATATAATCTATTTCGTGTTTTGCATATTCTAATTTCATAATTAATATTTTTAAAGAGATACCTTTCTGTTTTTTGTCTAAAATAAACACAAACAAAACAGGTTGCAATTTAAGTTGTCTTTATAATTATTTATAAAGTGTTAAAAAAAATAATTCTGCTTTATCTCTTTTAATTTATACTTTCCTTCTCCCTGTAACTAATGAGATTACAAATAATACAATAAAGATAAAGAATAGCACTTTGGCTATGCTAGCAGCTCCGGCAGCTATACCACCAAAACCAAAAATTCCCGCAATAATTGCGAGAACTATAAAAATGACTGTCCAACGTAACATATGATTCTTTTTTTAGTTAGTAAATAAGATTCTAAACAATCTTCTAGTTGTAACAAATTTCAACTTTATAAAGCATAAGACTTAACTCAAATGGTAAAATTATTGACTCATTTAAATTTTTAATTTAACCCTACTTCCAAAACCATTATTTCAAAAAAGTCAATCACAAAATAAATAACTTATTAATTGACAACTTATTAATTAATATTTTTTTGAATAATCATAGATGAGTCAATCAAATAATCGATTGAGTTAATCTATGTGAATATTCATTTCTAATTTTATAAAAAACAAAATCTATTATGGAGTCAGTTACTAAGCATGGTGTAATATTAGAACCTACCGATTTGAATTTTGAAAATCTTGGAGTACTAAATCCTGCTATTTATCAAGATGGAAATACAGTTCATATGTTTTATAGAGCAGCACAAATAGGAAATTTTTCTTCAATAGGATACTGTAAACTCGAAGGCCCTTTAAAAGTAATTGAAAGAGCTACTGAGCCAATAATTTCACCCGAATATATATATGAAATTCATGGTGTAGAAGATCCGCGTATAACAAAGATTGAGGACCTTTACTACTTGTCATATGCAGCATATGATGGTACAAATGTATTTGGAGCATATGCAGTTTCCAAAGATTTAAAGAAATTTAAAAAAAAAGGGATTATTACACCCAAATTTTTAATCCAGGAATACTCCGATTTACTCCGACATAGCTTAAAGAATTCAAGCATATTCGATAGCTTACTATTTAATCTAAACGTAAATTATCCGTTAGCTCAAAGCACAGAGAATAAAATATATGTATGGGATAAAAATGTTGTGTTTTTTCCTAAAAAGATTAACGGAAAATTTGCTGCCTTTCACAGACTATTCCCTTCCATACAACTATTATATTTTAATAAACCTTCTGAATTAACAGTTGAATTCTGGCGAGAATATATTTCAAATTTAAGCCAACATATTGTAATGAGCCCTAAATATGAACATGAAACCAGTCATATCGGATCAGGAAGCCCTCCTATCGAAACAAAAGAGGGTTGGCTTATTATTTATCATTCTGTCGAGAAAAGAGAAAAAGGACTCGTATATCATGCTTCTGCCGCTTTATTAGACCTAAATAATCCGCTTAAGGTTATTGCAAGATTAAAAAAACCTTTAATATCTCCTACTGAATATTACGAAAGACACGGTTATGTAAATTATGTTGTTTTCCCAACTGGTACAGCAATTTTTAATGATAGACTATATATATACTACGGCGCTGCCGATGATAAAATTGCTGTGGCATCAATAAACATAAATGATTTATTACTTGAACTAAAAAATAATAAAAATGAAAACGAAAGAACCTAAATCAAAAATAATATTCCTTTCTACATTTCCACCTACACAATGTGGAATTGCCACCTATACAGAAGACAGCATCAATGCTATAAATAAAGTATATGGTAAAAGTATTGAATGCGAAATATGTGAATTAACAGACAAAGTCGCTAATAACCAAAAATCTGCCTATATACTTGACACAAAAAATAGGGATGAATATAAAAAAGTAGCATTTCAAATAAATAAAGATAATGCTGTAAAATTAATTCATATTCAACATGAATTTGGTCTCTTTGGAGGTGAATATGGTAATTACCTGATTGATTTTTTAAATGCGAGTAACAAACCCATCACATTTACTTTTCACAGTGTGATTCCAAGACCTAACGAAAAATTAAAAAACTTCGTTAAGCTATTAATTTCCTATTCCAGCTCAACTTTTGTAATGACAAATCAGTCAAAAAAAATCCTCATTGAAGATTATGGAATAAATCACGAAAATATTGTTTGTATTCATCATGGTACGCACATTGTAGAATATGAAAATACATCAAAAGCTAAACAAAAATTTAATTTAGAAGACAGAATAGTTCTTTCTACTTTTGGTTTATTAGGAGAAGGCAAAAATATTGAGACAGGGTTAAAAGCACTTCCCAAAATTGTTGAACAATTTCCTAATGTATTATATTTAATTATTGGAAAAACACATCCCAACAATATTATAGATAACATAGATGAATATCGAAATCATTTAGAATCTCTTGTGAATGATTTGAACTTAAAAAAGAATGTTCTTTTTATAAATCAATATTTAGAAGTAAACGAGCTCTTAAATTATTTAAAAGCAACAGACGTATATCTGTTTACATCTAAAGATCCAAATCAAGCAGTAAGCGGTACTTTTTCGTATGCAATGAGTTGTTCTTGTCCTATTGTTGCAACAAAAATTCCTCATACACTAGAAGTTTTATCTCCAGATACTGGTGTTTTAGTCGATATTAAAAACGCTGACCAATTTGCAAATGCGACGATAAAACTGCTCTCAGATCCAATATTGCGTGAATCTATGGCTTTGAATGCATTTGAAAAAACCAGAAAAACTTCTTGGGAAAATGTAGCAATAAAGCATATGATCACCTATCAAAAAATTACAGATGAACTAACAGCTGTCAAATTTATGTATCCACCAATCAAAATGGATCATCAAAAAAACATGACAACACCACTGGGAATGATACAATTTAGCAAAATTTCTGAACCTGATATTACTTCTGGATATACACTTGATGATAATGCCAGAGCATTAATATCTATGTGTTTGCACTATCAATTAAAAGAAGACATCAATGATATTTATTACATTAATACTTATATAAATTTTATTGAAAGATGCCAGCAACCAGGGGGGAATTTTATAAATTATGTAGATGAATTCAATACAATAGATCCGAAAAATGATACTGTAAACCTAGAAGATTCAAATGCAAGAGCAATTTGGGCTCTAGGAATGCTCGTTTCGCTAAAATCCACACTAATACCTCCAAGTGCTATAAATAAAGCAACAGCATGTATTATAAAAGCTTTAAATTGGACAGAGACTGTTACTTCCCCTAGATCTATAGGTTTTATAATCAAAGGATTGTTTTTATTTAATTCTGTAGATCCTAGTCCACGCATCAACGAAATAATTGATAAACTGGCAACAAGACTATCTAAGAATTATAATGATCATGCAATTAAAAATTGGAACTGGTTCGAAAACTATCTTACTTATGCCAATAGTATATTATCTGAATCTATGCTTTATGCATATTTAGCAACTGATAAATTAATTTATAAAAATATCACCCTACAATCATTTGATTTTTTATTATCTAAGATGTTTATAAACGGGGAATTCAAAGTAATTTCAAATAATGGATGGCATCATAAAGGAGCAATACCGTATAAATATGGTGAACAGCCAATAGATGTATCTTATACCATACAAACTCTGGATCTTTTTTATAAAACTTTCAATGATCCTTTATATAAAAAATTAATGAAAGTAGCATTTAATTGGTTCCTAGGTCAAAATCATTTAAATCAAATTATGTATGATCCCATTACAGGTGGGTGTTATGATGGATTGGAAAAAGAAAATGTAAATTTAAATCAGGGAGCTGAATCTACTATTTGTTATTTAACAGCACGTTTACTCATGGAAAAAAATATTATTTCAGAAAGTAATGTCATTAAATTACAAAGCAGTAAAGATCATTTAGTCTATAAATTAATTTAACCACAAAGGGTGCTAAGATTTACGCTAAGTTCACAAAGTTTTGCGTGCC
>NZ_JAOZEV010000008.1 GCF_025847275.1 Flavobacterium frigoritolerans | reverse complement strand
TTTATTATATACATGAACCTTAAGACATTTTTACAGAGTCAACGGTTAAATCAAAAAAATCAGTTTCTTTAAAGTATTTGAAGTTTAAATTATGATCGATTTACGCTCAACAAAATTATTTTTTATTATCCATTAAAGGTAATTATTATCGATTGAAAAGAAATCAGTTATAGCTAAAAAGACTTACTTCTTTTCGTAAGTAAAATAGAAAGAAAGAGTATAAGTAAACATATTTTTCCTTTTTGATTCTTCATTGTTTAGCTAACTGAAAGCTCTTAAGTCTTATAAGAATATGCGAAAATTAAATACCATTTCAAAGCAAGCACCCGCAGAAAATTAAGCGTTTACATTCGAAAACATCTATACAGCAGACCAGTAAAATAAATTAGCGAAAACTTCATTTTATCAAAAACACAAATTAGTTCTTTGCCATAAAATGACATCAATAATATTTTTCACAAGATTTTGAGTTTAAGTTAATATAAGAATTTATTACTATGTTTTATATTCGACTAAAAAAACGTTAAAAAACAAACTTATTTTAATTAATGTGGAAAACCGTAAAAAAAGGAAATTACAATACCGTATTTTCACAAAATAAATTCTAATTAAATCTA
Organism: Flavobacterium frigoritolerans; assembly: GCF_025847275.1. Lineage (GTDB taxonomy): Bacteria > Bacteroidota > Bacteroidia > Flavobacteriales > Flavobacteriaceae > Flavobacterium > Flavobacterium frigoritolerans. The sequence goes on along the minus strand of NZ_JAOZEV010000008.1, from coordinate 185,061 downwards.
ACTCTGTTTAATATTTGAATAGGTTTGTTTGATTTAATATTTTAGATTTACAAGTTATTATTTTTACAAGATTAATTTTCTAAAATTATTAAATGGACGCCTTCAAAACTCATTCAAAAGTAATTGATAATTACAAAAATTACCTGAATTCTTTCCTTTCAATCTCAGATGAAAGAATTAAGAGTGAAGTCGATAAAATTATTATGGGAGAAGGTTTAATACCGGAGCCTTTGATTCAGTTCAATCCTTCCTTTCAAAAGGGAGAAACTCTTAATGCACTAATTGAACAAAATTTAATTAATTCAAACCTTCCAAAAACATTTGGAGGTTATACATTATATAAACATCAAATTGAAGCCATTAAAATAGGCATTCAAAACAAAGGGTTTATAGTTACTTCAGGAACGGGATCGGGAAAATCTTTAACATTTTTAGCTACGGTTTTTAATCATCTTTTCAATTTAGGCTCGGAGAAAAAAAAAGGAGTCAAAGCAATTTTGGTATATCCAATGAATGCATTAATTAATTCCCAAGAGGAAGAAATTAAAAAATATGCTGAAAACTTTGGAACTAATTTCCCAATAACTTTTGGAAAATACACTGGGCAAGAATCAACTGAAACTAGAGAAAATTTAAGAAAAAATGAACCTGATATAATTTTAACCAATTATATGATGTTGGAACTTATCATGACTCGACAATCTGAAAGTTGGCTAAGAAATTCGCTTGAAAAGAATTTGCAGTATTTAGTTTATGATGAACTTCATACTTACAGAGGAAGACAAGGAGCAGATGTAAGTTACCTCAACAGACGTATTCAAGCCAATTGTAATAATGAAATAATCTGTATTGGTACTTCTGCGACGATGGCATCTGATGGTAGTCCCGAGAATAAAAAACGAGAAGTTGCCAAAGTAGCCACCAAGATTTTTGGAAAGAGTTATGGTGCGGAACAAATTGTTGGCGAATATCTTGAAACATGTACTGAGGGTAAAAACCCTTCGGCATTTGAATTAGCTGAATCCATCAGAAAAGGAATAAATTATGACTGGGATGAAACTGTTTATATTAATCATTCTTTAACCAATTGGCTTGAAGTTAATATTGCATTAAAAAACAATCATGATGTTCTAGAAAGAGGAAAGCCCTTATCCATTAAGAAAATATCAAAAATACTTAAGGATATTACTTCTTTAGTTTTTAATGATATAGAGATAGTTGTGATAGATGTCTTAAAATGGACTGAAAAATTAAATGAAGAAAATAGAAAAAAAAATACTCGAAAAAGTTTTCTCCCTTTTAGGTTTCATCAATTTATATCCCAAACAAGTTCAGTTTCGGTAACTTTAGAGCCAAGAAATTCAAGAGAAATAACTATTGAATCTGGAAGATATATAAAAGACAAAAGCGGAAAAGATAAAATGCTTTACCCTATTTTGTTTAGTCGATATTCAGGCGTTGAATTTATTTGTGTCGAAAAAGACACCATTGAGAATAAATTAAATCCAGTAAATCCAGATAGAGAATTTAAAAATCTAACGAATACCGATTTTAAAAAAAGAAAAGGTAATATTTCTGAAGATGATTTCAGATTCGGATATATTATTTTGGATGATGGGGAAGAATACTGGAATGAAAACCCCGTGAATATTGTACCAAACGAATGGTTAAGCAATAATGGATTAAGTCTCCAGCCATATTATGAATGGATGATGCCATCTCGAATTTATTTTGATGCTTTTGGAAATTATTCGTCTGAACCAAAATATCCCACCAAAGGATATTTTATTGCAGCTAAATTAAGAATTGATCCAACAGCAGGTGTAATTTATGAAGACAGTAAAACTAGCGAATTTACAAAACTTACACGTTTAGGTAGTGAAGGACGCAGTACAGCAACGACGGTTATTTCGTATTCGGTAATCGACACATTATTTGAACAACAGGAAGAAACTAAAAATCAAAAATTATTAAGCTTTACAGACAATAGACAAGATGCTTCCTTACAAGCGGGACACTTCAATGATTTTTTATCTTCTGTAAAATTAAGAGCTGGACTTCACAAAGCTTTACAAAACAATACTCAAGGAATTAATGTTCATGAGATTTCTGAACGCGTTTTTGATGAATTAAAATTAAAAGAAGAGTCATTTGCATCCTATCCTTCACAGGATCCTGATTTTCCTGATGAAGAAAATTCTAAAGCGATTAAAGAATACATTCTATATAGAATTTTCCAGGACTTGAAACGCGGTTGGAGATATACAATTCCCAATTTAGAACAAACAGCTTTATTAAAAGTAGAGTATAAAGAATTGGACAAATTGTCTCATTTTGATGACAAGTTCAAAGGCATTTATTTTTTTGAAGATATTGACGCCTATAATAGAAAAGAAATATTATTTCAAATGCTTAATTTCTTTAGAACAAACTATTCATTAGATCATCGATTATTAAAAAATAAACAGGAAACTGAAACTTTCTTAAAAAATAAATTAGATGATAAAAAACTTTGGTCTTTAGATAAAAATGAGAATATCGACACACCTAGTCATTTGGTTAGTGTAATACCTAAACAAAGGGTGAAAGGTAAATTCTTTGCTTCTATGGGTTCGCGTTCTGGTATTGGAAAATACTTGAAACGTAAAATGGAAGATGCAGGAACTGATACTTTAAATCAAGAAGATTTTAGAGATTTTATTGAAGCTGTATGTGATTTATTAACTAGAACAAATTTCTTAGTTAGGGAAGAATTCTTAGGAGGTGTTGTAAAAGGGTATCAATTAAGAACCGATAAAATTATTTGGCTCGCTGGTGATGAGGTTACGGTACAAACAGATGAAACTCGATTAAATACTTTTAGAGATATTAAGCTAGTTCCTAACAGTTATTTTCAAAAGCTGTATAAAGTGGATTTTTCTAAATACGCTAAAGAAATTTTAGGGAAAGAACATACTGGTCAATTAGGTAATCAAGATAGAATAACACGAGAAGAACAATTTAGGGAAGGCAAAATATCTACATTATTTTGTTCTCCAACAATGGAATTAGGTATTGATATTGCCAACTTGAACATTGTTCACATGCGTAATGTCCCTCCAAACCCTGCCAATTATGCACAGCGTAGTGGTCGTGCAGGACGTAGCGGACAAACAGCGGTTGTATTTACCTATTGTTCCGCAATGTCTCCTCATGACCAAAATTATTTCAAAGCTGCCGAAACAATGGTATCAGGAACTGTTGTTCCTCCCCGTATTGACCTATTAAATGAAGAATTATTATCTACTCATTTTAATTCTTTCATGTTAATGAATCTTGAAATAAGTGATTTACAATCTTCTGTAGCAGATATATTGGACTTAGCTATTGAGAAAAAAGTCAAAGTAAAGCAATCAATAGTTGATAACATCAACAATGCTATTGAATTGAACAAGGTTTATTACAAACAAAATTTCCTCAAAGTAGTAAAGTCTATAGAAGGAGATTTAAAAAAATCATATTGGTTTTCGGATAGTTGGATTGATGTAAAAATAAATTCATTTGCTCATAATTTCGAAGTAGCTTTCACCAGATGGATTGCCTTATTCCAAAACGCTTGTAATTTAAGAGATAAAGCACAATTAGTTATTGATAATCATATAATCAAATCGGATAGTCCAGAGAAAAATGAAGCTAAAAGACAAGAAGCTGTTGCACGTAAACAAATCTCATTATTAAAAAATGATGGTAAAGGTTCTTTTTCTAATGATTCTGAATTTTATGTGTTCCGCTACTTAGCTGCAGAAGGTTTCTTGCCAGGCTATAACTTTACACGCTTACCAATTAGAACATTCTTAGGATATAGCTTCAAAGGTGAAGGAGAATATGTATCAAGACCAAGAAGTTTAGCATTACGCGAATTTGGCCCAGGTAATATTGTGTACCACAATGGTAATAAATATCGAATAAACAGAATGACTGTTTTAGATACTGACAACATTCAGCGTAAAATTAAAATTTCCAAAGAAACCGGTTATGCCTATTTGGATGATGATGCATCAATTGCAAATGTAGATCCTATCACTAAAAATCCTCTACGCGGTGACAATGTTGAGCTAAATACGAATTTGATTGAATTATCAGAAGGCGAAGGAATACCGGTAGAACGTATATCCTGTATTGAAGAAGAACGTTCTGGTTCTAAATACGAAGTAAGCGAGTATTTTAGATACACTAAAGGTTTGGAACATACTAAATCATTAATTATTGCAAAAGACGGTCAAAATTTATTAAACCTGATTTACGATCAGGCTACTGAACTAATCAAGTTAAATCGTAAAATGCGACGGTCACAGCAAGAAGGCTTCAAAATAAATAAAACTAATGGTGTTTGGATCAAAGAAAAGGATTTAGAAAAACCTGAAATTGCAGAAAACTCGAGAGAAGTAATGATTTTTGCCAGGGATACTGCAGATACATTATACATCCAGCCTTTATCAAATTTGGAGTTAACACCAGAACAAACCATTTCATTAAGCTTTGCTCTAAAAAGAGGTATTGAAAAAATATTCCAAGTGGAAGAAAATGAAATTGGAGTAAGTGTTTTAGGAAATCCTGAAAAACCAAATATTCTGTTGTATGAATCATCAGAAGGAAGTTTAGGGATATTATCACAATTAATTGAAGAACCACAAACCTTACACCATTTATTTGAAGAAAGTTACCGCTATATGCATTTCGACCCTGAAACAAGGGACGAAACCGAAAGAGGAAAGCAATTACCAAAAGCGTCTTATGAAGATTTACTCTCATATTACAACCAGATACATCATGAAGTGTTAGACCGTCATAGTATTAAACAACCTTTGGAGAGACTGATGGACTGTGAGTTTTCTGTGGTTCAAAATAATAATGACCGAGAACAACAATACCAATATCTTTTAGAAAATTATGACAAAAACAGCAATACCGAATTAAAATTCATTCGTTTTTTAAACGACAATAATTATGTCTTGCCGGATAAAGCACAAGTGAACATAAAAGAATTTTACATCAGTGCTGATTTTGTTTACAATACAGACAATGGTCCCGTATTGGTTTTCTGCGATGGTTCCGTTCATGATTTAGAAAAAGTTCAAAAAGACGATAAAGAAAAAAGAGGACTACTTAAAGAGGCTGGTTATGATATTGTCGAATCCTATTACACAGAATCATTGGAAGATTTAGTAATCCGTAGAAAAGATATTTTTAGAAAATTAAAATAATAAATGAATTCAAACGCAACATATAAACCTGGGACATTAGTCAAATACCGAAATCGTGATTGGATGGTTTTACCTTCCGATGATGTTGAAATATTGAGTATTAGACCGCTTGGAGGTTCTGAGGAAGAAACAACTGGGGTTTATATTCCTTTAGCTACTGGTACCGAAAAAATTCAATATGCTGAATTTCCTGAACCGAAACCAAATGAAATAGGTTCATTCGAGTCAGCTAAATTATTGTTTGATGCATCAAGATTATCATTTCGTAATGCAGCGGGACCGTTCCGTTGTATGGGTAAATTATCTTTCCGTCCTCGTTCCTATCAATTAGTGCCATTAGTAATGGCATTGAAACATGATGTGGTTCGATTGATGATTGCAGATGACGTGGGTATTGGTAAAACAATTGAGGCGCTTATCATTTTAAAAGAATTAATGGAACGGGGCGAAATCAAACGATTTGCAGTGATTTGTCCACCACATCTTTGTGAGCAATGGCAACTGGAAATCAAAGGCAAATTGGATATTGATGCAGAAATAATCCGTTCTAGTACAGCAGCACAATTAGATAGAAAAATACCGGACGATCAATCAGTTTTCCATCACATTCCATATCAGGTAATTTCTATTGATTATATCAAGGCCGATAAGCGAAGAGGAATATTCATTAACGACAGCCCAGATTTTATCATTATTGATGAAGCACACACCTGTGCTTTACCTGAAGGGTCTAAATCCAAAACCCAACAACAGCGTTACAATTTATTACACGATTTAGCGGATAAAACCAATAAGCATATATTACTGCTAACAGCAACACCACATAGCGGAAAGGACGATGAATTCCGTTCTTTATTAGGTTTACTCAAGAAAGATTTCAATAAAATCAATTTTGAAAACCTGGAACAATCCGATAGAAAAAAAATTGCCAAACATTTCATTCAACGCAAACGAGAAAACATAACGCGTTGGTTAAACGAAGAAACATTATTCCCGGAACGCGAAGCTAAAGAAATTGGGTATGGTTTATCATTAGAGCATCAATTGTTTTACCAAGGTTTAGTGAAATTTGCCAGAGGTATATCTTCTGTTGAAAATGATGATGACAAAACACGTTTATTACGTTCATGGGCAGCAATTGCTTTAATCAAAGGAGCTATGTCGAGTCCTGCGATGGCAGTAGAAATGTTGGAAAGAAGAAAAGAGAAATTATCTGAGTTTGAAGAAGTGAATGAACCATCATTAGAAAATACGCTATTCGAAGAATATGAATTCAGCGGTGATTTCAATCGTCAGGATTTGATGGATTCAATCGAATACAAACAAAATGAAATTGCTGAATTAAAAGAATTACAACAACAAGCTTTAGTTTTAAGTGGTTCGCCTGAAGATTACAAAACAAAAGCAGCTATCAAAATCATAAAAGATTGGATAAAAGAAGGTTTTGACCCTATTGTGTTCTGTCATTACATAGCTACAGCTCATTATGTTGCCGATTTGCTACGTAAAGAGTTGCCAAAAAGTATTCATGTAGAAGCAATTACTTCGGAATTAGCTGATGAACAGCGTAAAGAACGTATTGAAATCATGGGCAAAAAAGAACGAAGAGTTCTAGTTGCTACAGATTGTTTAAGTGAAGGAATTAACCTCCAAGAGTATTTTACAGCCGTTTTACATTATGATTTGCCTTGGAACCCAAATAGAATTGAACAACGAGAAGGGCGTGTAGACAGATATGGGCAGACGGCACCAATTATCAAAACCTATATTTTATATGGTGAAGACAATCCTATGGACACTTTCGTTTTAGAAGTTTTGATTAAAAAAGTAAATGAAATCAAGAAATCAACAGGAGTTTCTATACCAATTGGAGAAAATAGTAAATCCATAATGACCGAAGCTGCCAAACGAATTCTTTATCAAGAACAAACCGGCTTCCAACAAGAATTATTCAAAGACACTAAAGAAACGGTAACTAACGAATTAGAATTAGCGCGAAGAAAAGGCGAAAATTTACGATCCATTTTTGCCCATGAAGGCATTGACCCGGAACTGATTAAAAAAGATTTAGAGGAAGTAGATGAAGCTATTGGTGACGTTAAAACAGTGGAGAATTTTGTTCGTGGTGCTGTTGATATGCTAGGCGGTTCTTGTAAATGGGACGATAATTACGGTTTCAAATTACAACCCGAAAACCTACCACCACACATCAAACGAATTTTCAATGGTGAAACAATTGTAAAAATCAGTTTTGAATCGCCCACACCAAAAGGATACACTTACATAGGAAGAAACAATTTGTTTATTGAACAATTATGTCAATTCTTGCTGGCCATTGCTTTTGAAGCCAATCCAGAATACGGGCGTTTAGCCAGAGTTTGTGAAATTCAATCTGATGAGGTAAGTTCTAAAACGACGTTAGTGATGTTTAGGGTGCGAAATGTCATCAAAGAAGTTAATTCTAAACGCGAATCGGTAGCCGAAGAAATGTACCTATGGGGTTACACAGCGGTTGATGGCACAATGAAAACATTGGAATTTAAAGAAACCAAAAAACTATTAATGGAAGCTATTCCATTAAGTAACCTATCAGTAGAAAGACAAACAAATACCATTGAAAATGAAATGATTCGTTTCCATGAAATGAAATCACAGTTTATTGATTTAGCTACAGAAAGAGCAGATAAATTAGTTGAAGCGCACGGTAGATTTAAAGAATTAATTGGAGGCAGAAGATATGAAAAAACCACTCCTGTTTTACCGCCGGACGTGATGGGCGTTTATGTATTATCTCCAAAACCCAAAGCATTATAAGCCATGAACTACAGTTCCATATCCATACAAGGAAATATTTTTACCAGCGAAATTCTCGAAAAAATTCGCAAGGAAGACACACGCTTTCAAGTGGCCAAAGACTTCAATCTGAATCAAGGGGATTCCGTTCGTGACGAAATCAATTTGGCGTGGAGTTTGGCTATTAGCCACTGGAACGCATTCAGACAAAAAAGAGAATCTTTATCATTAACTGACACAGGAACAACCGAAACCCGAAGATATTGGATGTTGCCATTATTTCAAATTTTAGGATATGATGTCAGCCAGTCAAATGCTGAAATTGTTAACGATAAATCATATGCGGTAAGCCACAGAGCCAATAATAAAGACGGCTTTCCCATTCACATTGTCGGTATTCAACAATCCTTAGATAAAAAAGCTGATATTGGTGGAGCTCGTTTATCTCCTCATGCTTTAATACAAGAATACCTCAACAATACAGAGCATTTATATGGTTTTACTTCCAATGGCGCCATGTTGAGAGTATTACGCGATGCCACTAGATTAAGCCGATTGAGTTACATTGAATTCAATCTAGAGCAAATGATGGAAGAAGGTTTATATGTAGAGTTCGCTTTACTATACAGAACCTTGCATGGTTCCAGAATTGCTAACAAAAAAGAAGAGAATGCCGAAAGCATTTTAGAATGGTACCATCAGGAAGCTTTGTCATCAGGCTCTAGAATAAGAGAACGATTAAGCCAAGCCGTAGAACAATCAATTTTATTATTGGCAAACGGAATATTAGAAAACCCAAACAATGAAGCCTTACGTCAAGAAATTGATGATAATAAAATAACACCACACCAATACTATTTACATGTATTGCGTTCGGTTTATAGAATATTATTCTTGTTAGTAATTGAAGAACGCAAACTCATCTATCCTGAAAAAAGAGATGCTGAACTCAATAGAAAAAGAGATATTTATTATAAATTTTACAGTGTCCAACGCTTAACTTATTTGGTAGAGAAAAAAGTATATATCGACCCCAGAAAAACCGATTTATGGCAATCATTGTTGACTACTTACCATTTATTTGAACATTCAGAAAATGGAGCTAAATTAGGCATATCAGCTTTGGGTTCTGGCTTATTTACACCTAATGCTTTGGGTGGTTTGCAAGATCAATTGGTCAACAACGAAATCTTATTGAAAGTATTACGCTATTTAGTAACATTTGAAAACGAAAACAAACAACTAGTTCGTGTGAATTATGCCGATTTGGATGTTGAAGAGTTTGGTTCTGTTTACGAAGGCTTACTAGAATATGCACCTGCTATCACCAATCACCAATTCAATTTTATAAAAGGAGATGAACGTTCTTCGAGTGGTTCGCACTACACCCCTGAAGAATTAGTAAAACCATTAATTGTAAATTCGTTAGATTATCTTATTGCCGATAAACTCAAAGAAGCGAACCCAGAAGCTGGTTTATTATCGTTAAGCATTTGCGATGTGGCTTGTGGTAGTGGACACATTTTATTGTCAGCAGCACGACGTGTAGGTTTTGAATTGGCAAAATACCGTTCTAAAGAAGATCAACCAACTCCATCGGTGTTACGAATTGCCATCCGAGATGTTATTAAAAACTGCATCTATGGTGTAGATTTGAACCCCTTGGCGGTAGAACTTTGTAAAGTAGCATTGTGGTTAGAAGCTCACGAACCAGGACAACCCATGAACTTTTTAGACCACCACATCAAGTGTGGGAATGCCATAGTAGGGTTAGCTCATTTTGAAGAACTGGAAAACGGTATTGCCAGTGAAGCTTTTAAAACCTTACCTGGCGATGATAAAAAAATAGCCACAGCCTTTAAAAAACGTAACGATTTAGAGCGTAAAACAAAAGACCAGTTAAGTACGTATAATGTAGCCAATGTTGATGACGATTTAAAAGGATTACAAAAAGAGTTCGTATTATTTACACAACTACCTGAAAACACTCCAGAGCAAATTGCCAAAAAAGAAAAAGCGTACCAAGACTTAACCCAAGGCAAAAAATGGTTTCGACTGAAACAAATTGCTGATTTACAGGTAGCACAATTCTTTATCCCGAAAACGGAAAACAATAAAGAAAAACTAACCACTCACAGTCAATACATGAGTTATCTGAAAACAGAAACTCAAATTATAGACCGTGGGGCAGCAATGGCTACAAGTTTAGACAAACGATTTTTTCATTGGTTTCTTGAATTTCCTGCCGTATTTCAAAAAGGAGGATTTGATTGTATATTAGGAAACCCTCCTTATTTAGGAGGTACTAAAATTAGTACTTTCAATGGTAATTATTTTTTCAATTATTGTGTTTCTAATTATATATCTGCATCTGGAAGATGTGATTTGGTGGGATATTTTATTAGAAGAATTTTTGATATTCAACGTGTTAATGGTTTTCATTCTATTATTACCACTAATACAATAGCTGAAGGAGACACAAGAGAAGGAGGACTTGATGTAATTCTTGCAAATAAAGGAGCCATTGTTTATGCCAATAAAGGAGTTGTATGGCCTGGTAAAGCAAATGTCATTGTAACTCTTTACTCCTTAGTCAAAGGTGAATGGCAAAAGGGAAAATTGTTGGGAAATGAATCTGTAAATTTTATTACTTCATATCTAACAAAGGATGCTTTTGTCACAACTCCAAATCAATTAAAACAGAATGAAAAGAAAGCCTTCATGGGATCTAGTATCACTGGTGATGGTTTCCTTATAGATACCACAGTATATAAGGCTCTTATTTCAGATAATGTAGAAAACAAAAAAGTCATATATGATTATGTTAATGGATTTGATTTTAACAATATTCCAAATCACATAAGTCAAAAAAAAATTATTAATTTCTTCGATTCTGAATTAGTCGAAGTGAAAAAAAAGTATCCAAAAGTTTTAGAAATTGTAGAAAAACTAGTTAAGCCTGAAAGACAAAAAAAATCAATTGAAGTGTCGAGTGCTCCATGGTGGAAATATTGGAGAATAAGAGAAGAACTTTACAAAACAATAGCCAAAAATAAGAAAGTATTAGTTTTAACAAGAGCAACAAGTACTCATGGTTTTGCTTTTTTAGAAAATAAAAATTATGTTTTCAGTGATGCAATGGTCGTATTTAGTGATGAATTATTTCATAAATATAGTATCCTTCAATCATCATATCATGAAGATTGGTCATGGAGATTTAGCTCAAAACTCAAAAATGATAGGAGATATTCAGTAACTGATGCATTTGAGACTTTTCCATTTCCAAAAGATATACCATCTGAAATTGAAAAAAAATTAACACTGTCAGGTGAATCATTTCATGAATTCCGTAAGCAGTTAATGTTGGAATTGCAATTAGGGCTGACCAAGACCTATAATCTGTTTCATTGCAAAGCCATTCAAACTACAAGTATAGATGTAAAAGACAAACAAGTTATTTCTTTACAAAAGTATCTAGAAAAAACACAAAGTACTATAGCCTTTGAAGAAGCACTTTTAAAAATTATAAAGCTACGCATTCTACACAAAAATTTGGACGAAGCAGTTTTAGAAGCGTACGGTTGGCAAGATATTACTTTGCAGCATGATTTTCATGAAGTAGATTACTTGCCAGAAAATGACCGTGTGCGTTACTCTATCAATCCAGAATCTCGTAAAGAAGTTTTGAAGAGATTATTACTTCTCAACCATAAAATCCACACAGAGGAAATAGCTGCTGGTTTGTGGGATAAAAAGAAACTGATTAAGAAGGAGAAAAAGGTTGCCACAAAAGTTATTACAATAGAACAAAAGGAAATAAATCAAGTATCATTATTCGATATTGAAAACAATATAGGTATGAAAGAGTTTAGTTTGAATGAAGGAATTTATTCAATAATGGATGCAGCTAGTATCATCAAACAACCAGTGGATAAAATACGTCGATGGTTCAAAAAATTATCCGAAGTAGATTATGAAGGTTTAGATGGAACTGCCAAGACAGATATTGAAAATCGTAGAATTAGTTTCCATGGTCTAATTGAATTGGTTGTTATTGGGACATTACTAGATAGTGGGTTTACAATAAAAAACATTGTAAAAGCAAGAACGGATTTAAAAGCTAAATCTGGAAAAGATTATTACCCGTTTGCTACCAATAATGTCAAAGATGATTTAAAAGTAGCTGGTAATTCTATTCTATTTCAATTCCCTCACGGAACAGTTACTTTAGATGGGACTGGTCAATATAATTTAGAGATTATTAAGCAATTCTTTAAAGATATTATTTTTGAAAATGACATTGCCATGCGTATCATGCCACATACTGGAAACGGAGAAATTATTATTGATCCAAAATTTGCAGGAGGTAAGCCGTCATTCATTAAACATCATGATTTAGAAGTAGAAATGATTATGGGATTTTATGATGACGAGGATTCAATAACCGAGCTAATGGAAAACTACAGCCTAAGTAGAGAAGAAATTGAAGCGGCATTAAATTATTGCTCATGAGTAGTTTAAAAATATACATCCATCCCAACTTTTCACCAAAAATTACGGCTATACTTTATGATTTGCACGAATTACAAAAAGTCGAGAAGTATGAAATAATCAAATGGCAAAACCTTGATGAAGCTGAAATTGATTTAAAAACTTCAATCTTTCTCATGACAGACAAGGAGAAAAAAGGATTATCAGTTAGTACTCTAAAACACTACGAAAGCGGTTATCGAATTGTAGCCTGCAAATTACCAAAAACTAAATTAGACTTCTTTGAATTAGGGATGTCGGTTTTAAGAGTTTGGCCATTCATAATAGAAAAATCGACTGATGAGGACTTTTTATTCACTTTTAAATATGGTGGTAAGAGGTTGAGTGGAGTTAAAATTAAAAAGATCTAAGATGGAAGAATATGTATGGAATCCAAATTTTGAAAATTTAGATTTATTTCCTCATCACATTTATAATAATTTTGGACTAATTTATCATGGAACCTCAACAATTTATTCAGATGATATTGAAAACAATGGTTTCAGAATAAATCATTTACCTTTTCCTATTGAAGGATTGCGAGAAATAATAAATTTATTGGCAGATTTAGGTGAGCCTTCGGATTATATGCCAAATGATTTCCAATTCAATTTCAATCATGCTGGAGCTATTGAACATTATCTTGCTTCTTCACATGATATTAGTTTTACTATCTCAGGTTATCCTGCATTAAAATTTGCTTCAGGAAGTTCAAAAGGCGGACAAATTGTTGGTAAAATAAAAAATGCATTAAATAGAATCAGGGCGTTGATTAATTTATTACTAAATGAAAATCCTATTGAATTAATTAGAAGACTTGAAAGAATTGAACATATTGATAATGAATGCAATGACATAAGTAATGCTCAAGGAGTTATTTATGTAATTAGACCTTCAATGGAAATAATGGAACAATTATACACTGATCATAAAGTTGTTTTTTCAAGAGAAGCAATACCTGTTGAAAGCATAATTGCAAAATTAACAGTTGATGCCAATTTTGTTTTACCTGAAAATTTCAAAAACCAAAGTGAAAATATAATAAATACGCATTTTTCAAAACCACAAACGATTGGGTTTCATTTTTACAAAAAACAAATGGGTTATGATGATACTGAAGATAATTAAAAATAAATTATGACATTATTCCAACAAAAATTTAAAATTCATCCTGTAGGTCAAGGATTATTTTATTCGGGGCAAATAAATATCCAGCTGCCAAATAATCCAGTTCAAGAATATAAATTCATTTTTGATTGTGGCAGTATGAACAAAGTTAACTGTGCTGATGAAATTGAGGAATACCATAGTGTGTTTTTTCCTGAAAATGATATTTTAGACTTATTGGTCATCTCTCATTTTGACGAAGATCATGTTAATCACATATATAAATTACTAGAAAACAGAAAAGTAAAAAAAATAATCGCCCCTTTTTTAAATTTCAATGAAAGATTTTTATTAGTCTTACGTTGGATTGAACAAAGTGGTTCAATTGGGACGGAGCCTTTATCTTTTTTTACTTTGAACTTACTTCTAGACCCAATAAATACATTATCAACATATTTAGATGATAGTGAAGGGGAAATTGTATTCATAAATTCTGGTCCAGATAAACCTTTTCTTATAGATGATGAATTAGAAAATGAAAATTTTTCAGAAGAATTAAAAGAAGACAAATTAACTCTTGATTTTGGAAAAGATTTATCAACTCTAGAAAGTGAAGATATAGATGAGCTGAAAGCCACAAATATTGAAAAAGCAAAAAAAACAACTGATGCAAATAGACCTACTTTAAAAATAGGAGTCATTCCAATTATGGAATTTTTATTTTATAAGAAACAAATTGGGAATGATGAAAAAGAATTTTATGATGCGGTTTATAAATTATTTATAGAAAAATTCGAAAGTAAATTTGGAGACCCAGAAAATCCAACTATTGGTGAAATAACAGATATAATAAAAACCATTAGAACAGCGACAGAAATTATAAAAATATTTATTAAAGCTAAAGAAGATCTAAATTTCAGTGCTTTTAAAAACACTAAGATTGAAGACCTTAATACTTCAGCTTTATGCTTATTACATAGAAATAAACATTCATTTTATCACTATTTAAGTAAAATATCAAATAGTCATTTATCTTTTGAAAATGATGTTATAAGAATTCAAAAAATTGAAGGTTTAAATGCTTTTTCAAAAGTTAAAACATCAGTTTTACACCATCACAGTTTAAGAAGTTTTCACAATCCGTACCATAGATTTGAAGAATACCCAAATGTATTACTAACTTCAGATTCATTCTTACTACGTGAAGTTGACGTTATTGCTTTTTATAATAAATATAAAAACTATTGGAAGAATTTTTGGTTATTCCAAGTACCACATCATGGCTCATGTAATAATGCTAATGTTACATTATTATCTAAAATACCTCATTATACAATTACATTCATAAATTATGGAGTAATTAAAACATGGGGTGGTAAATGGAGGCATCCATCTCCACAGCTAATATCAGATATTACTGCAACCGGACATTCAAATAATTTGATCCCTGTAAATGAGTTTACAGGGTTAGAATTTGAGTTTATCATAAGAGGATATATAAATTAATAATGCTAAGAGAATTCTATAGAATTTCATCTAAAAAAATTGAATCAACAAAATAAGCCAATTAAAAAAACTACAATAAACTAAACTGAAAAATATAAATACACTAGAAATTTTAATTACCCCAAGTTATGAATCCACTAGAAATTCAATGGATTTTTCAGAAGACGATGAATATGATGGCGACGCTGTATTATTTCAACAAGGATACGATATGGATGTCATTGAAGTACAACCTGGAGATACTTTTGAAATAGATGATGATTGTAAAGGTCAGGTCAACCGCGAAGAAACCCAATACAAGCTCATCAAAATAAAGAAGAGTCGGGAGAGGAACCGAATGAATGGGATGAGGACTACTACCAAGCAGGTGATCCCATAAACTTACCACCGGGTAATTACAAATTTTTAGAGGATGGGATAACTATTGAGGAAATTGCTTGAGAATTGGAAACTTTTGACATAGAATAATAGGTTTAAGAACGAAGATAAAAACATACTATAATGAACAAACATTTATCAATACGCATAGCTTGGCACGATAACAAATGGAACGGAACAGTATGCAACCATCCAGCTCAAAACACCTATTGCAAACATTTACCACGTATCCTATCCGAAAAAAATGATACAGTTGAAGAGCAAAATGCAGGTAAACTTTGGAACGAAATTCAAGACACATTTTTGCCACCTTGCAAAGCCGAAGGTGGTGCCTTTATGAATACGATGGCATACAAACGTACTTTCAATCATCCATATAGTCGACCAAATGGAAAAGAAATACCACATTCTGCATTAAAACCTACTACGTTTACAATACCCCCTTTTAGTAGCTTTGCTGTTCCTTTTTGGTGGATGTTAAAAAACAATCAAAAGGAGTTGCGAGAATCATATCCTGATTTGCCTTATGATGAAAACCCACCATTTACTTCGTCTTGGCTATACACTGCAAAAGCCCAAAATGCTGTACTTCAAAAATTTTTTGACCCGATAAAAGAAAACCATTCTCTCGCAATTTACTATGTCAAAGGGGCTAATCCAATTGATGAAGACTTACGCAGATTAATTGCCGGTATAGGAGTAATTAAGAAAAAATCTTCAACTCTGGAATATGAAACCAAAGAGAATCATACTTTTCCGCTTTGGGACAGATTAATAACTCACGGTATAAATCCAAACGAACCACAAAGTGAAGGAGTGCTTATCCCATACCAAGAATATTTAGACTTACCGGATGATTATTTACACAAAACCAAAGAAGGTAATAAAACAAAACAGGATTTACTGGATGAGATCAAACTCACACTTCAGGATACTGGTAGCAGACAAGAAATAATTGAAGAATTCGCTTATGGTAGTGCCTGGGTAAATGATAGTACGATGTTGATTGTATTATCAAAACTAAGAGCCACAGTTGAGCGCATCAGGGAACATGGAATTGTAAAAGGTCATTGGACAGAAAACTTGATTTGGATCGACAAACAAATCGGGAAAGTAAAAGAAAATATGGGGCCATTCCCGTCTTTTGCCAATGCCTTGATTGCTCTAGGATTTCAATATGCGCATTCCTTGGAATCAGATTTAAGAAACGAAAATAAACTAGATGTAAAAGACAATCCTTGGGACAATTGGGAAGATCTTATTTTTGGAAATACAACATTTTTTGGCAAACCATACAGTAAAGAATTTGTTCATTTCAAGGACATTTGGGCAACTGAAACGCAAGATCGTTTGAACTTGTTGCAGTTATTGTCTCGTTTTGAATTAAGTGAAAAACAAATCAAGAATTGGTTTGATCCTATCTTAAGAAACAGAATGGGTATTACAGTAACTGACAAAGAAATTCTTGAAAACCCATATATCATTGCCGAAGAAGATCTGGGTGATGCAGATCACTACCCAATAGCGGTAGAAACCATTGATAACGGTCTTTTTGAAGATTTTTCTATTCAAGGAGAAAACAGCCCTCCAAAACCTCAATTGGTAGAATCCCCACTTGACAACAGGAGGATAAGAGCTTTAATTTCTAGCATTCTAAAAGTAGCCGCCACAAATGGAGATACTCTTGTTTCAGTTAGTGAAATAACAGAACGCTTAAATTTATTAAATCTGCAGCGGACAACTGTTATACCTACAAATTACATAAAGAGTAGTTTAGATTTTATCAAATTAAAAATAGAACATTTCAATACAGAAGAAATTGAAGCGTTGCAATTAAAAATATATGCCGAAATTGAAAGCTATCTTAGGAAAATATTATTGGCACGAAGTAAAAGGCAATTAGATCCGTTAACAGAAGACTGGGGAAATCTAATCAAAAAAGTAATTCAAAAAAGCGAAATTGATTTTAATCCTAATGATAACAGACATTTAGCTGCTTTAGAAGATCAAGTAACCGCTTTAGAGCAAGTAACAAGTAGAAAATTATCGGTACTTCATGGACCTGCAGGAACAGGAAAAACAACGGTGCTAGGAGCCTTATTCGGAAGTAAAGAATTGATGAAAGAGGGAATATTATTATTGGCTCCAACGGGAAAAGCGAGAGTGAAATTAGGAAAGATGGCAAATGCAGAAGCTTTAACAATTGCACAATTTTTGACCAAACAAAATAGGTTTGATTGGGAGAGAATGAAAATTAAATTTACGGGTTCAGAGAAATATAAAGGCGAACAAAATGTAATTATTGATGAATGTTCAATGCTAACAGAAGAAGATTTATACGGACTTTTGCAGGCATTTGATTTAGCACATATCAAAAGAATAATTCTAGTGGGTGATCCATACCAGCTTCCTCCTATTGGTGCCGGTAGACCATTTGCAGATTTATGCAATTATATTGAATCTATTGAAAGTAGCGATGAAGATAAAGATGCTAAACAATCATTGGCTAGATTAAAAGAAGTGGTGAGAACAGTGCAAGGAGAAAACTCTGATTGTCTTACATTGGCGTCTTGGTACTCTGGATTAAAACCCAGTAAAAATGCCGATTCTGTTTTTTCCAAATTAGGCGACAATGATAGCATGAATGACTTAAGAGTAGAAAACTGGCAAAATGAAAAAGAATTATACAATAAAATAAACCAAACTTTGGTTGAGGTTCTAGGATTAAAAGATGAAAATGATTCCGTTACACTCAATAATTTTTTGGGTATTAATGGCGATAAAATAGATACATCAAAAATTGAAGCTTTTCAAATTCTGACTCCTGTTAAGTCGCCTTTTTGGGGTACTTTTAATCTCAATCAAATTATTCAAAGTCAATTTAGAAAAGACCTAAAAAGCGCTGCTAAAATTGGAGATTATAAAATTGGTCAATACGATAAAGTAATTCAAACAAAAAATGAGAGGAAGGATGCAAATCCAGGCAATCAAAAACACCAAATTTCGAATGGACAATTAGGGGTAGTAAAAGACACAAATAAGGGATATGCTAATGTCGCCTTTGCAGGAATTGAAGAAGCCGTAACTTTTGGTTATAGATCACAAGGACAAACAGAAACTGATGAATCCAATATTGAATTGGCTTATACTATAACGGTACACAAAAGTCAAGGAAGTGATTTTGAATATGTTTTTCTGGTTATTCCTAAAACTGGAAGAATAATCTCTAGAGAATTAATTTATACGGCATTAACTAGGGCAAAACGAAAATTAATTCTATTAATAGAAGGCGACAGTCCGCACTGGATAATCAACCTTTCAAAACCCCAACATTCAGAAACCTCAAAAAGGAATACACATATGTTCAGACCTTCTGTCAGGGAATCAAAATTACATATACCCTACGTTGAAGGCTTGATTCATAAAACAAAAAAAGAAGGTTTATTGGTCAGAAGTAAATCAGAAGTAATCATTTCAAATGAATTGGAATACAGAGAATTACTTTTTGAGTATGAAAGAGAACTTATAGGTAAAAAAGGCCAAAAAAGAATTCCAGATTTCACTTTTATAGATGCTGCAGGTGATATAATCATTTTGGAACATTTAGGTATGTTGTCTGTACCAAGTTACAAAGCGGACTGGGAAAAGAAAAAACAATTCTACGAAGACAATGGCTATCATTTGAATGAAAATCTATTCATTACTACGGAAAGCGAAAAAGGCGGCATTGACTCTAAAGAAATTGAAAGAGTTATTGACAAAATCCAAAATTTATTATAACCAAGTTTACTATGAACATTAAAAATATTCAAAAATATAGAAGTTTTTATAAAAATGAAATTCGTGATCTCCCTACAAGAGATGAAAACTTTATTGGAAATTTTTTATTGGATAAAGAAACTAATAAGAAGAAATTTGGTTGGTTCGAAATTTATCATGGAGACAAAGAAGGTTATGGAAAAGCAGAAGCTGGTATTGAAAACTTTTTACAAAGTTTTTTAGATATGGCTAAAGACGGACAGGCTGTTTACGAGTTTCTACAAAATGCTGTAGATGCAGGTAGTACTCATTACACTATGGTTTGGGGTGAAGATCCAATTGATAACAACCATTACTTATTAGTTGCCAACAATGGCAAAATGTTCGATTTAAACAGTGTGCGCTCTATTCTAAATGTTGGTTCTTCTACAAAAACAGCCGATAGCCAAACTATTGGTAAATTTGGTATTGGTTTCAAATTAGCTCATCGCTTGGTAGGTAAAGACAACGGTTTACAAGAGTTAATAAATGAAAATTCAGGTCCATTATTATTTAGTTGGAATAACTACGAAATACAAAACCTTGCTAATGGGAGCAGTCCTTTACCTAGTGATATTGTTATTTCAACTAGCAAAGATGGATATATAAATTTAGATGACAATAATCCTTGGTTATTCAAAATACTAATAACGTGCTTTCCTTGCTTACCTGAGAATGATCATGTGGTGGAATTACCTAAAATGGCAAATGGTATTCAAGCAACAAAAACACCATTTAGCAAAAAAGAATACGAAGTATTATCACGTTGGGTAAAAAACAACCAAAGCATACTTAACCAAGAAACATACAATGAGGGTTCTTTATTTTTTATCAAATTAGGATCTGGAAAAGAAACAGAACTAGCCGAAAATAACTTAAAAGAAGGTGTGAAATTTGCCCTGGCCATTTTAAAAGAAACTACGGATAGTGAAATCAAAAAAGAAAAAATTCTACACACCGTACAGTTAAATAAAGAAGAGCCTATAACCTATCCTGATTTAGAATACATTAAACTTTCGGTCGACAAAAAAGCAGAGATAGATACCTATGCTTACATCCGTTTTGGAGTTGATAAATACGATGATTTAATACCCGAGCAAAAAAAGAAAATTGCAGATGAAGCTGATATTGAAGCTTTATTTGGCTTTAGAAAACACAATGAAATAAAAGATTATTTTAAAGGTGCTCCGAACCTATATTTATACTTTCCCCTTTCAGAGGAAGTACATAATTTCAATTATATACTACACTCCAATGCCTTTTATAAAGGTAGTTCACGTACATTTTTACACAAAGGCAGCAGTAAAGAAGATGGTATTAATGAACGTCTTTTAAAAACTATAGTTGCTAAAATTGACATAATATTCCAAGAACTTTCATCGTCAACAATGTTAAGTGATAGAAAACTATTTCTAAATTTTTATGCTGCTTTACTAACTTCTAGCAAAAGTTCAAATCAAGACAGAATTTGGATTGAAGTGCCATATATTGATCCAATTGATGAATTACTTAAGAAATATATACCTGTTCGTAAATCATTAAATAATGACGATTTTGAAATTACCAATAATTATGAAGAAGTATTCATAAAAAAGACAAAAATTGAAATAGATTCCGTAGTCTGGAAATTAGAGAATGTAAATTGGTTTTACTGGGGTGATGATGCGGAAAATAGTATTCAATTAAATGCTGGTTTAAAATTGGGTGTAAAAGAATTTACCATTTACAATCTTTTTTCAGCAAACGAAACCATTAGTGATTATCTCAATAACTGGTTAAACAGTGATATTAAAAAAATACAGAATATACTCATTGAAATAAGCTTACTAGATACTGATGTTGTAAAAGAGCCTACTTTTAAAAAGAACTTATTTAACACAAAGCTCTTAAATTTTAATAATAATGAAATTCTAACCATCAATGAGTTTCAGGAAAAAGAAAAGAATGGTTACTTTATTGTTTTTAATAAACTTAACGACATAAAAGACTTACTTCAAAAGTTGAATTTAAAATATACAACCCTAAATTTTGATGATTACAGTTTCAATCCTAAATACTTTAGTCTTTTTGCTAACGATTCTCAAGTAAGAAGCTATAGTATCCTTACAAAACTATTTAGTCAGGTAATAGAAGATGAAAAGCTAAATTCACTTAACAAAACAGAAAAAAATAGGATTTTCGAAGCTTTCAGAACTTTAAATGATAATCCTGGAGAAAGAATTGGGGAACTAAAATTGTTTAACAACAACAGTAATTTACCGGTTTGTTTTAAAAATTTATATTCAAGTTCAACAGTTGCTTGGCTTAATAAATTTTGCATTAATAGTACTGAAAATAATACAGATTACAAAAAGTACCTTTTAGATAAAACGGAAGATATTTATCAATTCATCGTATTTCCATTTTGGAGGCAAATTGCCAATTATATTACCGCAAATCCATCAAAGGAAAAAGAGATATTAGATGATATCGTAAGTGTTTATACGAAAAGTACTTGGGCGGAAAAACATCAAAACCTATTAGAACATCAAAACCTAATTATTTACCAGGCTGATGTAATTGAATCAGACGAAATATTTTATAACAAAGAGCTATTAACACTTTCAGATGAGGTATATAAAAGTATCCAGAACACGGCATTTACTTATTTTGAGGTGCATATTCCAGATAAGCCTTTAGTACCGTATTTAAATGAACCTCCTTTTTCTTTTACATCTACAACAATAGACCCATTAATAGAAGATAAGACTACAACTTTACATCATCTTAATGACTTATTGTTATTATCAAAAATATGTAACATTGATTTCTTTAGTAGTAATTGTATCATTTCAATTAATGATGTTTACTCCATAGATTCATCTTCAGGTAAAAAGCAAATTGCCACTTCTAAATCTGCAATTGTAAAATACATTGATTCTTACCATCCTAGCGAATATGTTTTAATTCCTGATACTTTAAATTTTTATAAAAGTAAAGTCGAATTATCAGACAGTAAACTTGTAGAACATTTAATTGATAGATTTTCCGAAGATGATAATAAACAAGAATTAGATCTAGTTGAAATAGTAGTGGCTGAACGCTTTGAAGATAAAAAAGCTCTACTTGAATTATTAAATTATGCGAAACTTGATGCAACTTGGAAAGAAGAAAGATCAAATGAATTATATCTTAAAATTTTAAAGGAAGTAGTTGAAGGTGATATTACACCGGAAGAATTAAATACAATTCATAAAAAAATAATAATCAATAAAGGGGAAGATGAGATACTAATTGGAAATATTGATAGTGCACACGATTCTATTGAAGTAGTGAGAGGAGAAAAGAAAATTATTTTATCGCAATCCCAAATATTAAATCTTGAAAATGCCGAAAACATCAAGTTAATTCAAGAATTTCATGATGAAGCGAAGAAAAGAGATTTAGTTACCCAAAAAACAGCTGATAAACTATTTAAAGTTTCTAATACAGGTATCACAAATGATTTGGTTGATAAGTTCAATGCAAATTTGAATGACGAACAGTTAGAAAATGCACATCAATTGCTTTTTGTTTTATTATCCGATAAATTTAAAAAGGAAGAATTCAAGAATTACACTTTAAAGTCTCAAAATGGAACTTGGTACAAGTTAGAAAAGCAGATAATCATTTATAACGATGAAAATTCAAACTTTGTAAATCCTACTTATGTTATAAATGAAAGCTATTATAATTTGCAATCCTTATTACAACTTAGTGATTTGGAAGTTTTTAGTTATGGAAAAAATGAAGATGATATAATAGCTCCACGTTTCTTATTTGTTAAAGGATGTAATTCAGGTATATTGGAAAGTACTGAATCAATTAATGAAAAAATGAATTATTTACATCAAGGATGGAAAAATCTTGTTTCTACAATCAGAGAAAATAAACCAAAAGAAACTTGGGATGATTTTTTAACTATTTCGCCAAATCAATTTGTTTTAAATGGTATTCAGATAGAAGAAGAATTATTACCAGCTGATTATATTGGCTGGTATCAAAATGACAAAAATAAGGAAGAGTTTTTAAAAGCAATTGGATTAAATACAAATGAAAGTTTTATTCAAAAAATCAGAAAATTTCTTTTGTGTGATGCAAAAGATTATTCTAGTGAAATCGAGATAAAAAAATTTAACAATTCTCTCCTTTTAAATACTATTAATGGTTTGGCTGGAGATTTTAAAAATTTAAATAACAAACCAGTCATTTATAATGAAGAAAAACATTGTTCACAATTATTACTAATTGATGAAATAATAAATCACTTAATTAGTAAAGAAGTAGAACAGTATCCTGTTGTAGTTTACAATACAGCAACTTCGTTTAAAGTTTTAAAATCCAAGGAGGAAATAGTTTATTTAATTAATGAAATCCTGCATTGCAAGCTAAAAGCAGCAAATGAAAATAATTTATGCCTATTATACAATGAATATAATATTTTAAAACATTCCCCACTCCTGGATTCAAGTATTGCAGAAAATTGTGATGTATTACAGTTTGAAAAAACATTTGTTCCAAGTAATAATATATCTGAACACGACGAACCTTTTTATCATAGCTGGAAAGCAGAAAATAATATAAAACTTTTCAGAGAAAATGATTTACAATATGACTTGTCAATTATGATAAATGATGAATCAACAATAATTGGCAGAGTTTCAGAAGGTTTGTTCCATGTTAATGACAATACTGAAAGTTTTCAAGAAATATTTTACAATAAAAATACTTCATTGGAGGAATTAAGTATAGCTATTCGTGAAGTTGATAAAAAATTATCCGAAACTTTAGATGAGTTGGTTAACAAAAAAAATATAATGTTAACAAGCATCTATAATGCATTAAATTCTGCCGGCAAGAATGAAGTCAAAAGTTCGCATTTAGAAGCACTGGAATCAGCTTTTAAAGAGGAAAATTTAAAACAAGAACGTAAAGAATTAATAGATAGTATCAAATTAAATGTAGATTACTCATACACTTGGTTTGAAGCATACTTGAAATTTTTATTAACATTTGAAAGTAAGCAAAGTACAATCACTCAAAAAACAATTACTTTTCAAGAAATAAAAAGATACATAATTGATTTTGAATTATCTAATAAGTATTTTCTACTATGTGGAGCAAGTTCGTTAATACCATTAAATATTGAAGACTTTGAAGATTTCAAAATAACATTAGTTATTAAAAATCGTAAAAATGAAAAAATTATTGTCGAAGGTATTTCCAAAAGAGGACAGGATTTATTGATCTTTTGTAGAGAGCCAATTTCTCAATCCATCATTGAATCTTTCAATGACGTAATACAGGTAAAAATAAGTTACTCTCCTGTGATTGATTTACTAGAACGATTATACAAAGCATTCATTAATAGAAAAAATATAGATGAATGGAATGATATTAATGATGCTCTTCCTAGTTTAGAGTTTATATATGGCCCTCCTGGAACTGGAAAAACCACAACTCTTTGTAGCAGAATTATTGATGGCATAAAAGAAAAAAGCGATGCAAAATATCTAATTCTTACACCCACGAATAAAGCGGCTGACGTATTATGTAAAAAACTTTTGATACGTTCAAATAATCCATCAGATACAATCAACTCAAAGCTAAAAGAGTTAGATAGCCTTGTCAAATCAATTACAATTTCTAGAGTTGGTAAGCCTACAGATCCAGTACTTGAAAATTTAGATGAGGATATTTATCAAGATTCTTTGAATATGAGACAATTGGAATATACTAATATTTTGGCGTCAACTATACATCGTATCCCTTATTTTGAAATAATCGACGAAGATGAAGATTGCAATATCAAACTTTTTAAATTACATGATTACTGGGATTATGTTGTATTTGATGAGGCTTCTATGACAAATTTACCATATTTAGTTTTTGCAATTATGGCAATTTATAAGTTTAATCCAAATGCAAAATTCATTATTGCTGGTGACCCAAAACAAATCCCTCCAGTAGTTGACGTAAACGATAAAGACTTAGAAGAATTAGATATTCAGGATGAAAATATATACACAATGATGAATATCGATAGTTTTAAAAGTTGTGAGCAAATTTTAAGACCTAATGATAAAATTTTAAATCTTGATAGACAGTATAGAAGTATCGGTAAAATCGGACAATTATTTAGTGATTTAGCCTATAGTAATTTATTAAAACACGATAGAGAAGAAAACAATAATAATGCTAAATTACTACCTGAGACTTTCAAAAAAATAATCAATAATAATGTAACTTTCATTGATATTCCTTTAGACGTTGACAATTCTATATATAGTATCAATAAACTATTATACAGTTCATACCACATCTATAGTGCAATTTTTGTCACAGAATTAATTAAACATTTTGATTCCCTTTTAATTGAAAAAGAGGATTGGTCTATTGGTTTAATCGCACCATATAAAGCCCAAGCAATTTTGTTAAATAAATTAATTACTTCTTTTGGTATTTCTGAAAAAATTAAAATTTACTCAGACACAGTTCACGGATTTCAAGGAGATGAGTGTGACATAGTATTTTTTATTTCAAATCCAAATAACTATAAATATTCAGGACATAAAAAGTGTTTACTTTCTAAAGAATACATTTACAATGTTGCCATCAGTAGAGCTAGAGATTATCTAATAATTCTTCATCCTTTTAATGCTATTAAAGACAATTATTATATTAATAAAATTACATCATCATATAGCAGAAATTTTGAAATTCCAATTATTAGACAATCATCAGAATTTGAAAAAATCATTTTTCATGAAAAAGACTTTATTAGAAAAAATAGTTATATAACAGGGCACGATAACATTAACGTATTCGGTCAAGTAGAAATGAAGTATTTTATTAAAGCCAATGAAAATGCTATTGATATTCAGTTAAGAAAATTGAATGGATAAATGGAATTTAAAAATATGAGCTATTATACATACGAGCCCATTATGTATGTTTTTCCAAAGTTTATTGGCATTTCTTTTTTGGAAGAAGTTATAAAAGTAAACCAATACGAATCAATAACGAAACACACATTTTTTCCCACACTATAAGAATCAAATTCCCATTTTCTTGAAATTCCCCAGCTATTTCTCGATTTTTTTTTCTACATTTACAGAGGTTAATAGACCCAAGAATTTTAAGAGTAACCTATTAGTGCCCTTCTTTTTTTGACATAACATAACATCCAGTGTTTACTGGTGCTTACGATACAGGTGGCGGAGCCTCTTTCTCCGCCAGTATTTAAACCCGAACGAAAGTTTCGGGTTTTTTGTTTTTATGCTGTTCGAGTTTTGTTTCTTTTGATTGTATGAAATATAATGGATCAGTTGCTAAAGCAAAAGATAAACCAAAATGACAATCAATTTTAGGATGAGACACAACAAAAAAGAAGCTGCCTCATAAATCAAGAAGCAGCCTCTTATGTTTTGTAAAGAGAACTCTAATTTAATTTCTAATATAAATAATTAAGAGCTGTAACATCATTAGCATTGAAAGCTCCTGTTTCATTAGAACTGAAACATGCTCTCATATAAGAAGTCGCATCATATCCTGAAGGAGTTCCTGGGATCAGAATTGCTCCAACACCAGCTGTTCCTTCATTTGAATTTTGTCCACAACTTTGACGGCTAAACCAGTCAGTATGACGTAAACCGATACAGTGACCTATTTCATGTGCGGCTACATGCGCATTTACACCTACTGAATAAGTATCCAATCCAGAATATAATGTTACTGAATTATAAGGGGCTCCTCCAGAAGGGAAACCAGCTACTCCTCCAGCAGATCCAATCTGTCTTCTTACAACAATGTTTGCACCCGCGGTACTTGAACTAAAGGTTAGTGTAAACTTAATAGTTAATCCTAAATTATTGTATCTATTTATTGCTGCTTGTAATCCAGCAACCATATTTGGAGACAGAGCTGTAGTACCAGTTCCTGATAATCCAACAACTTTAATAGTTTTTGGAGTAGATACTAAATTGGTAGTACGGTATTGTTCTGTTGTAATACCTCCATGAAGATCCATTTTGTTTAATTGATCTTCTGTCATGACAATACATCCTTCAATCAAGAATGCATCTTCAGTAGTGCCATCTAACGTAGTATTTTTAATCACTTTAACATCTGTGCTATTTAGTGAAAGTGCTCTAATTTTATTTAACACATCTGGTGTTACTTTAAGAGCTTCTTGATTTGATTGATTAGACTCGTCTTCTTTGTTGCATGATACTAGCATTAGTGCTATAAATGCCAAGGCTAAAATTGATTTAATTGTTTTCATTTGATAGTTTTTGGGGTTAGTTTAATAGGTTGATTTATAAGGGCTTTACAAAACATTAGTGCTATTTATTATCAAATTTATATAAATTTAATCAATAAAATACTTACAAAAATATCGATTTAACAAATTTGATGTTTTTTGTTAAATTATTTTACATGTGTTTTTAGTAATAATTATCTGATTATCATTGTGAGCCCAGTAAAATTAATAATTGAGTAAAAATCAGTTAGTTATGAAGGATAATATCGAATGCTATTTTAAATATTTTATTTTGTTTAGTAAGTGTTAAAAATGATTTTACAATTTCAGATAACATTTAAAATACAAACAGGGTTGTAAAAAGAGAATATTACTCTTACAGACTTTGAGGATTTTGAATGAAATAAAAACTCATAAATGTTTTACAAATAATTTAATAACTTTGACTTAATTAGAAGAGATAAATGTTTAAAATAGAAATCATTATGAATGAATTTTATCTAAGTTAAGAAGTAATAGACGGTCACAATAATCATTTTTTTGTCTAACATTGATGAAAATTGTTAGCACTATCCCTAATAAATACAGTAAATGAAGACACAAATTACTTTTCTCTTATTTATGATAACGGCAATCAGCTTTTCTCAAAGTTCTGAAAAATGGAAACAATACATAAAAAAAGAAAATGGGAGAAAATTTGAGAAATATTATTTTACTACTTTAGAAAATGCACATCATAACAAATACAAGATTGTAAAAAAATTGGATAATGCTTTTTGTATTGTTGAAAGCGAAAGTTTGCGATCTAACCATCCCTTAAAAAAAGGAGTTCCTGCTAATGATTTATGGAAGTTACCATCAAATTTTTCAAACCACAAAGAGGATAAGCAATATGTTATAGCAACAGATACTATAGAATCGTTAATTACTGACTTAAAATTAATGAATATTTCTGATATCAAAATAGTAGGTGCCAATCTTGTAATTATAAAAAGTGATTCCAGAAAAATTATTGATGAGATTATATCTTTGAGCAGTGTATCTTCTATTTCACAAGAATCGTTACAACCTAAAGGGGAGTCTAAAATAATAGATCAAAATTTTAGTATCAATTACATAAATAAAGCTCATGCTAATTTTTCTCTTTTAACTGGCGAGAATCAAATTGTAGCTATCAAAGATGATTTTTTTGATCTAAATGATATCGATCTATTAAGTAAGTACATTCCTTCGGCTACGCAATCGGCTACTGTATCAAGCCACGCAACGGCTATGGCGACTATAGTTTCTGGATTAGGAAATAGTTCTGTCTTAGGAAAAGGAGTTGCTCAAAAGGCTAAGATACTATCATCTGACTTTTTGAATATCTACCCAGATGAAGTAGCAACTTTGCAAGGTGCTACCACTCAAAATCATTCTTATGGGACAGTGATTGAGAATTTTTATGGTTCGCTAGCTAATGCTTATGATTTTCAATTATTTTTAAATACTGATTTGACTCATTGTTTTTCATCTGGTAATAGTGGACTTGAAGGTTATAAATCTATTACAGGTAATTTTAAGCAATCCAAAAATAGTATCATGTTGGGCTGCATTGACCAGAACGAAGTAATTATGCCGTTTTCTTCAAAAGGACCAGCTTACGATGGACGAATAAAACCAGAGTTAGTAGCTTTTAGTACACAAGGAACTTCAAATTCTACAGCATTAGCTACAGGAATTATTACTCTTATGAAACAGCATTATAAAACCATAAACAATATCTCTATAACTAATGCCTTAACAAAAGCAATTTTAATTAATAGCGCAAAAGATTTAGGAAACATTGGTCCAGATTTCACCTATGGCTATGGTAATATAAATGCGGATAAATGTCTAAAAACTATCAGTGAAAATAGAATTATATCTGGTAATTTGATATCTGGTCAAACCAATTCACATAATATTACCCTTCCATCAAATGCAAAAAACTTGAAAATTACATTAGTTTGGAATGATTTACCAGCTGCAATCAATAGTAATATAAGCTTAATAAATGATTTAGATATAGAAGTTATTTCGGGTGATAGCACTATTTTTTTACCATGGATTCTTAATCCTGATGCTCCTCAAGAACAAGCTAAAAGAGGAAAAGATAAACTTAATAATATAGAGCAAGTGACTATTGAAAATCCCACTTCCGGATCTTATAATATTGCTGTTATTGGTGCTTATGTCTCAAATACATCTCAGGATTATAGCATTGCCTACGAATATGAATTGGAAAATCAATTTGAATGGAATTACCCTGTTAGTAATGATAATTTCCCCTATGATGGTACAACTATTTCTCCTTTCAAATGGAATTCTTCATTTTCGGGAACCTCTGGTCAATTGTCTGTTAGTTATAATAACGGACAGACTTGGGAAATTATCGCTAATGATATAAATCTAGATAACAAACAATTTACTTATACTCCTACAGAAAAAAAATTCTCAAAAGCAAAATTAAAAATGACCATTGATAAGGTTGATTATATCTCTGATAGTTTTACGATTTCTTATGATTTAAATATCAATACTAGTTTAGTTTGTGATGGCACAACAGAAATTAATTGGGACAAACCTACCGATGTTGTTTTGTTTAATATTTATCAACTGATAAACGATCATCTTGAGTTTAAAGAACAAACAGCAAACGTTAATTATACGTATACTGATGGAAAAATTCACACCGTTACACCAGTATTTGACAATGGCGAAGGAATAAAAAGTGAGTCAACATTGCAGCATGATCAAAATTCAAATTGTTATTTCGAATTGATTTTGGCAGAAGTTTATGAAGAGGACAAAGTGAAAGTTAGTGCCAGTCTTTTTAGCTTGTACAATATCAAAAGAATAGAGTTAGTGAAAATAATTACTTCTACCGAAACTGTTATTAGTACAATAAATGATATTAATTCAAAAACATTCTCTTTTTTAGATACTGCGCCGATAAAAGGCAGTAATAAGTATAAAATAAATATAATTTTAGAAAACAATAATGTAGTGAGTTCCCTAATTGTGGATGCTAATTATTTAGGGAATGATTTGTTTTATGTTCACCCCACGCTATTAAGCAAAGACAAAGAATTAACTATTGAAGCTAAAAAAGAGGAAAACGCTATTTTCTATTTGTACAATATTAGTGGACAAAATGCGATTACTTCTCCATTGCTTTCTAAAACCAATAACATTAACCTAAAAAATATTGCCTCAGGGATTTATATCTATAAAATAATAACAAGTTTAGGTGGAATACAAACTGATAAAATTGCAGTTTTTTAAAAATCTAAGAATAGTCATTTTAGTTTTTGTGTATTATGTTAAAATCACGTATTACTACCTAGTATCATATTTTTCTTATTTTTTATATTGCAGTAATCAAATCTACAACCTATAATTATATGCAAAACGAATTATCAAAAAAGGCAGCTATTGATTGCGAGGCCAATCCTGCTTCATCCCTCAAGAAAATGTTTATCGATACGACTATGGGAAATCGTATCATTGCCGGACAATGCCCCGTACGCAGAGGTGTATTCCTTAAGCCTCATGGCGTTGCCAAAGCAGATTTTATTATGATGCCGGGATTACCACCAGAATACAAAGTAGGAATCTTTGCTCATGACCATTTTGAAGCTTGGGTGCGTTTTTCAAGCGATACTGTTCCTCATGCCCCTGATATGAAGACTACGGTAGGAATAGGAATCAAGCTGTTTGGAGTATCAGGTAAAAAGTTATTGGAATCCAGCGAAAATGCTACTACTGCGGACTTTATTTTACAAAATATGAATGTATTTTTTGTAGATAATGCTACAGAAATGTGCAAGTTTACCAAGGCGGGAGTAGTCGATCACGATTATAATCTGTATTTAAAAGATCATCCTGAAACTGAACGAATTTTGGATGAAATGCAAAAAGTAGTCTCTAGTTGCCTAACTACGCCTTACTGGAGCGGGCTTCCTTATTCTTTTGGAGAAAATTCTTTTGTAAAATACAAATTGGAACCAATCGATCCTCCTTTTAGTACACCACCATCTCAAAACTCAGCAGATTATCTACAAGCTGATCTACAAGCTCGTCTGAATATGGGAGAAGCACAGTTTAGATTTATGGTTCAATTTCGTAAAGATCCTGAAAAAATGCCATTGGATAAAGCAATGACTCCTTGGGATGAAACAGAATCTGTTCCAGTTCACATCGCTACACTCGTTATTCATAAACAAGATATAACGAATCAAGGACAAGAACAATATGGAGAGAATCTTTCTTTTAATCCGTGGCGTACTTTAGAAGCGCATAAACCGCAAGGTACTATTAGTGATGCTCGTAAAATTGTATATGAGGCTGGAGCAGAGTTAAGACGTTTTAAAAATGGTGTTCCAGCTGTAGAACCAATTGTACCAAGACAATTAAACAACCAATAAGCTAGCATTATGGATACTAAAAATATAAAAAAAGTAGCAATTTATCCGGCAATAGGAATAGCAAGAATTGGAAATTCTCCTGAATATTTTCTGGCCTCTGATTTACCAGGCGTAGCACCAGTTGCTGAAGACGGTTTTAAAGACGGTGATAATTTATTTAAAAAACAGGTGCCTTTATTCCGTATTTATGCTTTGGATGAAAATGACAATCCACTTTATGAAATTAATATGGATACTGCAGCTGATGTAAATATCGAATGGAATGTGCATGTAGCCAATAGAAAAGCAGCATGGTATCAGTTTAATAATGCTTTGGATTTAGGAGAATATAGTATTCCGAGTTTGAAACGTAACGGAGGTATTACAGGGGTAGAAAGAGATCAGTTTGTTATTGATCCAGGGCCTAGAACAATTAGTGGTAAGGATATGTCCGGAAAAGAATATCAGTTGGATACTGGAAAATTCTTCGATAAGGAAGTTTCTTTGGGAGAGTTAAAAACAGATGACAAAGGACGCTTGTTATTTTTTGGCGGTGATGGAAATAGTGAATCTCGACTTAATATTCGTGCCATAACTTTTGCTAATAACGACGACTGGCATGATGATACTTCGGATGGTGTTGTAAGAGCTAAAGTAACCATAGGCGGGCAAACATTTGACGCTAAGCCTGCTGTTGTTGCTTGTACGCCACCAAATTTTGGACAAGGATTATTTCCTGTGGTAAGTATGCTGGATGTGGTTCAGGATTTGTATTTAAAGGAAGGCTGGATAGCTCCAAAAGGAACAGTAAATTTTTATGAAGATATCTACCCAATATTATCTCGAATGAGTACTACGCAATGGGTTAATGAAGGTTTCTTTGTATTGTTTGGCACTGATTCTCCAAGTGATTTTAATAATCCAGAGTTCGTTAGCCAGTTAGAAAATCCGGGGACTCAATTTGAATCAGAAAGAAAACGAGTATTTGAATGGTTTAGAGACCACCAATCAAATGAATATGAACCAACCAAATTACCTCCTCATTATGGTGATTTATTTGGTGACTATGAAGATTTACCAGCTGTTGATTTATCAGTAACAGCTACCCAATATGAGATGCTACGCTTATGGTCTGAAGGCAATTTTGTTACAGGAAAACCAAAAGAAATTGTCCCATTTGAAGAATTATCAGCAAGCGAACAGGTTGATGCTTTATTAAAAGCTCCGTTAGAAGAATGTTTAGGAGGTCCTTTTCATCCCGGAATTGAGATTACATGGCCATTCCGACACCTTATGATGTGGGACGAACCTTTCCGCTTAAAAGTTTTATCAGAAAACGAAAAAGTAAGAGATGATTATGGAGGTATTATCACTTCGGAAATTGCTTTGTCAGAAAACGGACCATTAGACGGAACGGGTCCTGGATCACTTACACGTTGGCTGGGCGTGCCTTGGCAGACAGATGAAGCTAGTTGTATGTCGGGCTATGATGTAACTCTTTATTTACCATTGCCTTCATTTTGGTCAGTAAGAGTTCCTAATACTATATTATCAATGGATAGTTATGACCGATTGAAATCGACAACAACTAATGAGGGGCAGAAGCTAAAACATTTCTCTTATCGTGTGGATTGGATGCGTGACTTTACTTCAAACTATGTACCGCGTATTAATAATATGGTTGCCAAATGGCATCAGTTGGGTATTATTACCAAACAGGAACTTGATACTCAATCGCAATTTTTACCAGATACTTTGTGGGTAGAAACCGATCGAGAAGGACCAGTAGGTATTGATCCAACTTTGGAACAGGTAAAACATGCCGAAAGAGAAGCTACTATAAGTGCCCGATTATTAAAAGCAGCACCGCGTGAAAGTCATCCATTAAAACGACACGAATTATAGCAACTTCAATTTCTATAGCCGTAGTGATTATTGGCGGTGGTCCAGCTGGTCTGGCTACTGCATTAACATTGCGTGACCATAATATTCCATGTGTTGTAATAGATAACCATATGGGAAGTACTGTTAAACTTGGGGAATCATTGGCTCCCAGTGCCAATACCATATTCCGAAAATTAAGTTTGGAAGAGGTGTTAATTTCCAAACTCCATAGTTTATATGTAGGTAATAACGTTGTGTGGGGCGATGCATCGCTCCGCCAGCGTTACTTTTTAAATGAACCTTACGGTGACGGAAGACATTTGAATCGTGCACTTTTTGAAAAACAGCTTCAGGATATTGCTATCGAAAGAGGTGTGATTTTATTAAAAAACCACCGACTTACCAATATTACAGAACAAGACAATAAAATAATTGTGAGTTGTTCTGATGCTGATAATAGTACAAAAATAATTACTGCCGATTTTATAGCCGATTGCAGTGGCAGAGCTTCTATAGTGGCTAAAAAAATGGGAATTAAGAAACAGATTATCGATAATCTAGCCTCCTATTATTTTATTACAGAGCAATCAGAAGAGTCTTTAAAAGGAATGACCTTTATCGAATCAGTAGAAGACGGTTGGTGGTATGCTGCTCCGCTACCTGATAATAAAGTAATAGTCAATTTTATGTCGGATAGTGACTTACATCCTACAAAATCTACTTCACTTAATGATTGGTTACTCGGTAAAATTGCCACTACTCAACATCTTAAAAACTATCTTCCCACAATAATATCTTCAACAACCGAAGTAGGTATTAAAACAGCTACCACATCTCTATTGGAAAAACCAGGTGGTAAACAATGGATTGCTGTGGGCGATGCATTATGTACTTACGATCCATTAACTTCTTTTGGAATTACAAATGCACTTGTAAGTGGTCATAATGCAGCAAATGCAATATCTGGTTTTTTAGATGGTAATATTGATTCATTGTCTGAATATATTACCTCTCAAATGGCTTTGTTTGATAAATCAGTTGCTTTATTACAAAATCAATATCAGTCGGAACAACGTTGGTTCAAGCATCCTTTTTGGGAAAGACGACAGTTGTAATGGATGATATTATGATGTGACATAGGATAAGTGTTTGGTATGTAAGTAATTACTGAAGTACTTCTACTTGTTTTTGAAAAAACAGGTAAAAGTACTTATAATCAATACGTTATGTTTGTTTAATTTAGATACCCTGTAAAACAATAGATAAATAGTTTTACTATGAAACAATAGGTCGCATCCGAAAAACCTTAAACGAGTAGGAAATCCCCAAATACTTTTTATTATGTCACAATCAACATTTTCTTGGTCCTTAGAGGCTTATGAGTCTCGTGGAAATTTATGGCTACGATGGAGTACCAATGCACCATTTAGAGCACAACAAGGGCAAATTCACGTATATAATGCGGGCTTCCCTTCAGATCCTCAAAAAGAGACAAAAGCATGGTCTTGGGATGACGAAAATAATGCAAACTGGGATACTGGACAAAAATGGGGCACAGGATGGAATTGTGCTTACATTGCTGAGAGAAGTCCAAATGGACCTTATACTTATTTTATTAAATTGACAACTACAAGCACTATGGGACCTAATGTTCTTAAAGTTCAAGAAGTAGTTACTG
The DNA here is from genome assembly GCF_025847275.1 of Flavobacterium frigoritolerans. Lineage (GTDB taxonomy): Bacteria > Bacteroidota > Bacteroidia > Flavobacteriales > Flavobacteriaceae > Flavobacterium > Flavobacterium frigoritolerans. The sequence goes on along the minus strand of NZ_JAOZEV010000008.1, from coordinate 149,436 downwards.
AGCAGTAAAATAAGTGTATTGATTTAAAATAGCTTATATGAAGAACATTTTCATATAAGCTATTTTTTTTATAAATAATAAGGGGTAAAAGTAATAGACAATGAGTTAATCTTGGATTATGCTTTTCTGTTGCACTGGTTTTTTTGCTCCAGAAAGTATTTGTATAATCAAACACATCGGATTAAAGGTGATCTGATTGGTAATGAGGAGGAAAAGTAAAAGTTAGTTTGTAAAGACATTTATTGATTTATTAGGTTTTGTCTTTTTATAAGTTCGCTTTGGTAATTTTCATCATACTAGCATAATTAAAAACCTTATCAGTCAATATTTTTAAAATATTATTTTATTGTAGGTATTATCGCTATATTGGGAGATATTTTAAAAAGAAAAGTAATATGATTGATTTTTTGAAAAAAAACAAAAACTTAAGAAATGCATTATTTGTTTTTATAATTGCTTTTTCCTCTTTTCTTGCCTTTGAGCCTTTATTTGAAAATTTAGGACAAAAAGCATCTCAGGAGTTTGCCGCGGCTATTTTCGGAACCATCTTTGCTGCCGTTATCACAATGGTCTTATTAAACAAACAATCAGAAACAGAAGAGGAGCGTAGCCGTAATGAAAAAGTCTTTGAACAAAAAATTGTACTGTTCAATCAGATATTGGATAATCTACAAACTATTTATGCAAACTTAGATAATGTAGGTAAAATAAAAATCAGTCATGCTGAAATCACGAAAATAGAATTTTTACTGGCAAAAATGATAATGATTGGAAATGATAAAACGATAAAAGAGTTTAAATCCTTATATCAGAATATAACCAATAATTATGTTCCCGAAACGCAAATACTCACCTTGAATATAAGTCATAAACATACTATTTTCCGTTTTGCAGATTATTGTAGAGAAGAACTGGGATTGTCAGATAAGAATTTAGAAAAAGAAATATTGGAGGATATTGTATTGCAAGGAGAATTATTTTATAACCTTGAACAAAAGGAATCTTTGGATTTTGAAACGCAAGAAACAATTAAAGATATTTATGGATTTTTGGCCTTTGATTTGAATTTACCAATAGAAAATATTAAGTTTTTGCCAAATGGATTCGAAGCCTATATAAATAAAAGTCAGACTAAAACAGTGTGTTTTTTAGAATGTTTAATTGATAATCAGGAAATACATATGAAATTGCCTGTTCATAATACGATAAAAGGGTTTCATATAAATGGCACTAAACTTAATGTAAAACCATCAGAAAGGAATAAATTTATAGCACAACAAACTAATATAGAGAAAGCAATTGAAGAGAGTTATGAGTTTGTCAAGAAGCAGAAGATATAATAGTGATATCAAATGAAAAAGATATTCTCAAAGAATATTAGGTAAAATAAATTTAATGTTGAAGAACAGATATTCACTTTTTACTTACAGTTGGTAAAAAAAGATTAGATGAAACAATATGCATATAAAAGGATATGAGGAATTAATGGTTTTAGGTTTATAAAACTAGAAATTAGAGTCTTGCAATGTCATTTTTTTTATTTAATATTAGAGATTGATAAAAAGTCTATCAAAAGTGTTTCAAAACAAAATCGTTTTATATATTTGAATTCAAGATGATTTTTGCATTATTTGCAAAATAAAAGCAAAAAGTTCGAAATAAATTAATTATTAATAGTAAGTACACCTATGTCATTTTCAAGTCTATTCCGAAAAAAAACAGTACAAGATATTTTAAGTCAAGTAGAGAAAAATAATGCCAATGGAACTGATTCATTAGGCAAGCATTTAACAGCGCGTGATTTAACAGCTTTTGGTATTGCAGCAATTGTAGGTGCAGGTATTTTTAGTACAATTGGTAAAGCTAGTGCCGATGGGGGACCAGCAGTTATTTTTTTATTTCTATTTACAGCTATTGCTTGTAGTTTTGCTGCTTTTGCGTATGCAGAATTTGCTTCGATGGTTCCAGTTTCAGGAAGTGCTTATACATACTCATATGTTGCTTTTGGTGAAATTATAGCTTGGGTCATTGGTTGGGCATTGATAATGGAATATTCGGTCGGAAATATAACCGTTGCCATATCATGGAGTGATTACTTTACAGGGTTGCTCGCCAGCGGAGGTATACATTTACCCCAATGGGTTCAGATGGATTATTTAACTGCCTCAAATGGGTTTAAAGATGCAACAGCTTTGATGCATGGTGGAAAAGCATTTGAAAATCTAGAACCAGCCTTACAATCAGCATATACAGCATGGACAACAGCGCCTATGATAGGTTCATTTCATTTTGTTGCAGATCTACCAGCTTTATTGATTATTATTCTGATTACAGCATTGATATATCGCGGGATGAAAGAATCTCGTAATGCGAGTAATATCATGGTTGTTGTGAAATTATGTGTAGTGCTTTTAGTAATTGCAGTTGGTGTTTTTTATGTAGATACAGCTAATTGGGATCCTTTTGCACCAAATGGAGTAACAGGAGTTCTTAAAGGAGTTTCAGCAGTTTTCTTTGCTTATATAGGTTTTGATGCAATCTCAACAACTGCCGAAGAATGTAAAGATCCACAACGTGATTTACCACGAGGGATGATGTGGGCAATTATAATTTGTACCATTTTGTATATCGCAATTGCATTAGTACTTACGGGAATGGTAAGTTACAACCAACTTAATGTAGGAGATCCACTTGCTTTTGTATTCGAGAAATTAGATTTAAAATGGATGTCGGGAATTATAGCAGTAAGTGCTGTAGTGGCTATGGCAAGTGTTTTATTGGTTTTTCAGATGGGACAACCTCGTATCTGGATGAGTATGAGTCGTGACGGATTATTGCCAAAGCGTTTTTCTAAAGTACACCCTAAATATAAAACACCATCATACGCAACTATCGTAACAGGTTTTGTAGTTGCTGTTCCAGCTTTATTTCTAAATCTTACAATGGTTACCGATTTGTGTAGTATAGGAACTTTGTTTGCCTTTGTATTGGTTTGCGCAGGAGTTTTGGTATTGCAGAACAAACCAAATATTCCAAGAGGAAAATTTAAAACGCCTTATATAAATTCAAAATTTATAATGCCGATTTTATTAATTATTGGATTAGTATTTTCTTTTGGATACAACAAAAAAGCAACAATGAGTTTTATTACAAATGAAACTCAAATTAATGAATCAGCGGATATTATTACCTCTCTTGATAAAAGCCATACTAAAAAAGTATATGATTATCTAGTAACTGTTGATCCTGCTAATGCTACAACCGAAAAACCAGATCTAGAATTAATATTAAAGCAATATCAAAAAGATGAAGCAAAGTATGCAAGCGTAATTGCAGGTTTACCAGTTGCAGATTCTATTAAATATGAAAGTGGTTTAAGTTTGTTTAAGCATAAAATACCAATGTGGATTTTCTTAATCGTTTTGATAGGATTAACAGTTTGGGCTATCAGACAAAATTTATCTTTAATTCCATTGTTAGGCTTGATTTGTTGTCTTTATATGATGGCTGAATTAAGTGTTTGGAACTGGATTTATTTCACAGTTTGGTTAATTATTGGTCTATTCATATACTTTGGCTTCAGCCGTAAAAATAGTAAACTTAATATAGTTAAATTATAGTCTGATTTTTTAGTCACAGTTTTCAGTTTGAGTAAAAGTTGTGAGTAAACCAGATTTAAAGATCTAAAAAATATAAAAACAAAAAACCGTTCTGAATTATGACTCAGAACGGTTTTTTGTTTTTAGTTCCAGTAAAAAGCAACATAATTTCAAAATCTAAGTAGTCTGTCAGTCTAATAATTTAAATAAATCTAAGAAGTCTAATCATAAAAAAATCCGCTTAGAGATAACTCTAGCGGATTCAAACAAACCAATTAAAAATTAAGCAAATTTATTTATAAAGAAATGTTTCATGTTTATAGTACCCCAAGCTCGACCATGCAGGCTTTCATCATTTGATACGTTCTTTCGATGTCATTATCCAATCCTATTGAGAAACGAATTAATCCATCTGTTAAACCCATTTGGGCTTGTTCTTCTAGTGGAATTTCACTAGAAGTTGAGGTTCCCGGAGCGCTAAACAAGGTTTTATAAAAACCTAAACTTACTGCTAAATATCCTAAATTTCGTGCCTGCATCAACTCCATTAATTCATTGGCTTTAGCCAGAGAACCCACGTCTATTGTAAGCATGCCACCAAAACCATATTCAGGATTAATCATTGTTTTGTATAATTCATGGCTAGGATGACTTTTTAAACCAGGGTAAACGGTTTTAAGTCCATCCTTTTCAAATTTATCAGCTAGAACATGAGCGTTATGACTGTGTTGTTTAATACGAATATGTAACGTACGCAGGTTTTTCATTACACTAGCCGAACGTAAACTGTCCATTGTAGGGCCTAAAAGCATACTTGCACCACTATTTACATTTTTTAAGCTATTTATGAATTCTTTTGAAGCACAAGTAACGCCACCAACAGTATCACTGCTACCGTTAATGTATTTTGTTAAACTATGAATCACAATATCGGCACCTAGTTTAGCAGGCGAAACCGACAAAGGAGAGAACGTATTATCAACAACCAATTTTAGATCGTATTTTTTCGCTAAACGAGATAATCCTTTAATATCTGCAACTTCCAATAAAGGGTTACTTACTGTTTCGCAATATAAAACTTTCGTTTCTGGAGTGATTGCAGCTTCTACAATATCTAATTTTGTGATGTCTACAAAAGTTGTTTTTATACCAAATCTCGGAGTGAAATTTTTAAGGAAAGCATACGTTCCACCATATATAGTTCTACTCGAAACAATATGATCTCCCGTATTACATAATTGCATTAATGTAGGAGTAATTGCTCCCATTCCTGAAGCCGAAACATTGGCAGTTTCAGTTCCTTCCATAGCAGCAAGTGCTTGGTCTAAATATAGATTACTCGGCGATGAATGACGGGAGTATAAATAACAGCCTTCCATATTTCCTTCAAAAGTGTCAAACATTGTTTTTGCCGAAAGGAAAGTATATGTAGAAGAATCTGAAATTGATGGGTTTACACCACCGAATTCCCCAAAATACTGCAAATCCTGAATCTTATCAGCTGGATTAAAATTTTCCATTGTTATGTTATTATGAGGAACGAATTAATTTCATCCTCTAGTTATTATTTATTTTTACTTAAATTAAAATCTTAGAATAAGGAACTATCCCAATAACTATTTGGGCTTTGAAATCTGAGTAGCTCAGCAATCATAATTCAAATTAATAACATATTAGAATAATAATCAATCATAGCTGGTATGTTTAGATTTTTAGACTATAAATTTGTATTTTGTTAGATTTATTATCTAATTTTGTTTTTGAGATAAGATTTGAATAGATTATTTTTCAGTTTAAAAACAGCTTATAATTATGGTATTAGATTCCATCGATAAAAAACTACTATTGCTACTCCAGACCGATAGTAAGAAAACAACCAAGGAACTGTCTTTGAAATTAGATCTTTCGGTAACAGCAGTTTATGAACGAATAAAAAAGTTGGAGCGAGAAGGGATCATCCATAAATATGTAGCCTTAGTAGATAAATCTAAAATAGAAAAGGGATTTGTAGTTTTTTGTCATCTCAAACTCATTCAGCATACAAAAGAATTTTTAACCAAATTCGAAAGTGAAGTGACTCAGTTAAAAGAAGTCCTCGAATGCCATCATGTTAGTGGAGATTACGATTATATTCTCAAAGTATTAGTAAAAGATATGGAAGCTTATCGGGAGTTTTTAGTAACCAAACTCACAAACCTGCAACATATTGGCAGTACACAAAGTACTTTTATGATTAGTGAAGTAAAGAATACAACGGTGATTTCTTTTTAAGGTGCAAAGGTTTTTTTAAGGTACAAAGCGACAAAGGTTCAGAGTGACAAAGGTTCAACTTTGCGCCTTTGTAAGAGATTTTTAAATAATTCTACGAGATTGATTTTTTAATCAGTTTTAAAAATCTGCGTTTTCTACTAAATCTCAAAGAAAATTTAACGTTTTTATGTATTTATTACAATAAGTTTTCCATAGTTCGATAAATCCTGAGAAAAAACTCTAACTTTTAAAGTTTAAACAAAACTTAATTCCTTAATTTTGTATCGCTAAAAAATAAAAAATCAAAAACTATGAGTTCATTTGACGTAGTCATTATAGGTTCAGGTCCCGGCGGATATGTTTCGGCAATTCGTTGCGCGCAATTAGGTTTCAAAACAGCTATAATCGAAAAGTACAATTCGCTTGGAGGAACATGTTTAAATGTAGGATGTATTCCATCAAAAGCATTGTTGGCATCTTCACATCATTATGCCGAAATCAAACATTTTGCAGATCACGGAATAGAAGTTTCTGGGGATGTAAAAATCAATTTAGAGAAAATGATTGCTCGTAAAAAAGCAATTGTAGATCAAACAGCAGGAGGAGTTAGCTTCTTGATGGATAAAAATAAAATTACCGTTTTTAATGGTTTAGGTTCTTTCGTAGATGCTACACATATTGCTGTTGCAAAAGAAGATGGAACATCAGAAACTATTGAAGCTAAATATACCATTATTGCAACAGGTTCTAAACCTTCATCTTTGCCTTTTATCAAAATTGATAAAGAAAGAATCATTACTTCTACTGAAGCATTAGCATTAAAAGAAGTTCCTAAACACCTAGTTATTATTGGTGGAGGAGTTATTGGTATTGAATTAGGACAAGTATATTTACGTTTAGGAGCACAAGTTTCTGTAGTTGAATTTATGGACAGAATCATTCCAGGAATGGATAGTTCTTTGTCTAAAGAATTAACTAAAGTATTGAAAAAACAAGGAATGAAATTCTACGTTTCTCACAAAGTAAAATCAGTAGAAAGAAACGGCGATGCAGTTGTAGTTCAGGCTGAAAATGCAAAAGGGGAAACAATTACTTTAGAAGGAGATTATTCATTAGTTTCTGTTGGTCGTCGTCCTTACACAGACGGATTGAATGCTGATAAAGCTGGAGTGAAAATTTCTGACAGAGGACAAGTTGAAGTAAACGATCATTTACAAACAAATGTTCCAAATATTTATGCAATTGGAGATGTTGTTCGTGGAGCAATGTTAGCACATAAAGCCGAAGAAGAAGGAACAATGGTTGCTGAAATATTAGCAGGTCAAAAACCACATATCGATTATAACTTAATTCCAGGTGTTGTTTATACTTGGCCAGAAGTTGCAGCTGTTGGACAAACAGAAGAGCAAGTAAAAGCTTCAGGTACTGAATATAAAGTTGGAAGTTTCCCATTTAAAGCTTTAGGTCGTGCAAGAGCAAGTGGAGATTTAGATGGATTTGTAAAAATTATTGCAGATGCTAAAACTGATGAGGTTTTAGGTGTGCATATGATTGGAGCTCGTACTGCCGATTTAATTGCTGAGGCAGTTACAGCAATGGAATTTAAAGCATCTGCTGAAGATATTTCAAGAATGAGTCATGCACATCCAACATTTGCAGAAGCAATAAAAGAAGCTGCATTGGCTGCAACAGATAACAGAGCATTACACGTATAGAAATGTTTTAGAGACGCACAGTAGTGTATCTAACAGCATGTCAAAATAAAACCCGACAATTAATTTAGTCGGGTTTTTTTATGGAAAAATGTCTTAGTCTGTGCAGTAGTTTTTTTACTATGCTGTAAATACGCTTCTATAATTATTCCAATATCTGTAAATTAAAAATATGTTGGCTAAAAATAATAAAACTGCAATAGGTAATTGATCAGGAGACATAAAATAATTGATGAACAAGATATTGATAGTAACTGGTAAGATTAAAATATTGGCAAGTGTCACGTAACGCCCAGTAACAAAAGCTATTCCGCTAATTAATTCTATTGACTTGGCTAATGGATATAGGTATGACGAGGCGATTAGACCAACATTAAAGGCTTTGAAGCTATCATTCGTAATTGGTTCCGGTGGAACTAAATCAAAGAAATAACTTAGAGAAGTAAAAAGCAGTAAAAGACCAATTAAAGTTCGGATAATAATAGTCGCGATTTTCATGATATAGATGATTTTTATAGGTTAAAAAATATATGATTTTTGATATAAAATTACCTTATTCAAATAATTAAAAAACGGGTTTAATTATTAATTTATTATTAATTGTGTAAACTATTTAATGATGTTTTAGGATTTGTTTAATTCTATATCAAATATAATGATTTTTAGGCTATAAATAAATACATGGATTCTTATATTTTAGATTGATTTTTAACATATTTTCTATAAAGAAAAAATCCACCAGCGGCTATTAAAATAAATGGCCAAAGATTTAAGAAAAATACAATTATTGATTGTAGTATATACCATCCACTTTTTAGAGCATCTATAATTTCGATACCAATATTTGGTTTGTAGGTATTGCTATCTTTACTGCTAGCAACTATTTCTTGTTTTAAAGATTGGTTTTGATAAAGCTGTAAAGTAATTGTGCTAAAATTAATTTGATCTTTTAAAGATAATTTTTCAATTTTACTAGAATCGTTTTGCTCTTTCTGCGCAGCAAGCGTATTCTCAGCTTCCATAACATCATTTATTTTTTTGCCTTTGGTATCAATAGCATTTTCAATTCTTTTGTTATTCTCTGAACTTCTATTTTGAGCAAGTTGGTTAGCTAGTAGTTTTAAAGAGACATCATCGGCTTTGATAACGCGATAATCCAGAAAATCAATTTGTTTAGCAATTGTTTTTATGACAGTATCAAGTTGTGTGTTGGGAACACGAATCGTTATGTTATTTATTACCGAGTATTTTGTGGTTTGCAGAGTGCTGTCCTGACTTATTTTGGTTTGTATTTCGTCATGAATTGTACTTTGTAAATTAGTATAAGTTACAAAACCTCCAAACTTTACTGTTGCATTTTCAATTGCATAAGTCGATTTTGCCACGTTTTTAACTTTAAATTTTATATCGGCGGTTCGAATAAATTTATGATTACCATCTTTCTTTTCGACAGCTGCCGAAGAAGAAACAATATCGGTTGTACTAGTCGATGCTTCTGCGGCTGAGTCTTCAATAGACGAGTCCGCTTTTTTACAGGAAAATAATAATGCGATGATTACTAGTGTAGTCAGGCCAAATTTTGCAATTGTTTTCATAGGAGATTGATATAATTATAGATTAATAAATGGGTTACTTAATAGGGTATTAAAAAAAAAGGGAAAAGTAGTTTTGTCTCAATAATCGTATCAATTTTATAAAATGGTTATAAAGTGGTGTAATAAAAAGCGTGCCAATATTTTTTGAGATTACTTTATCGAAGGAATTTTTTTGTCGTAATTTTGACGGATAAAAAAAAATAATTTTTGAGAGTTTCAATTCACAAGCATATTTCAAATCCTGCGGCCTTTAAAAAGCAACTTTTGGTTTGGGCGCAACAACATCGAGAAGTTGTTTTTATGGATAGTAATTTATATCCGCAAGAATATTCGAGTTTCGATTGTTTGCTGGCTGTCGATGCTTTTACTTCAATAAAAACCGATTTCCATAACGCATTCGAAGATTTAAAACAATACCAGCAAACGACCAGAGATTGGCTTTTTGGTTATCTGACCTATGATTTAAAAAATGATATAGAAGAATTACAATCTGCTAATTTTGATGGATTAGAATTTCCTGATTTATTTTTCTTCCAGCCTAAAAAAACATTTTCATTGAAAGGGAATCAATTAGAGATTCAGTATTTAGCGATGTGTGATGATGAGGTCGAAGAAGATTATAATGAGATTTTAGAAAGTCAAAAGACGAAAGTCGAAAGCCGGGCGAACTTTCTTATTAATCAGCGAATTTCTAAAGAAGATTATATTTCCAAAGTCAATTCGGTTTTGGATCATATTCATCGTGGCGATATTTATGAAGCTAATTTTTGTATGGAGTTTTACGCAGAAGATGCAACTATAAATCCATTAGAAAAGTTCGAAAAGCTTAATGAAATATCTCAAGCGCCACTAACTGTTTTTTTTAAAAATCACAAACAATTTTTATTATCGGCTTCGCCAGAAAGATATATTCGAAAAATAGGGGATCAAATAATTTCGCAGCCTATAAAAGGAACTTCAAAACGTTTTGTAGATAAGATTGAAGATGAAAATTCCAAGATGCAATTGGAGGCAGATCCAAAAGAACGTGCCGAAAATATCATGATTACCGATTTGGTTCGAAACGATTTATCGCATACAGCTCAAAAAGGTTCAGTAAAAGTGGTAGAATTATGCAAGATTTATTCTTTTTTGCAGGTACATCAAATGATTTCGACAATTACCTCAAGGCTTGATTCTCAATATTCGCCAATCGATGTCTTAAAAACAACTTTTCCGATGGGAAGTATGACTGGCGCACCAAAGATTTCGGCAATGAATATCATCGATAAGTTAGAAGAAACCAAACGAGGATTGTATAGTGGGGCAGTAGGTTATTTTACGCCAGACGGGGATTTTGATTTTAATGTCGTTATCCGAAGTATCTTATATAATCAGGAAAAAGAATATGTTTCCTTTTCAGTTGGTAGCGCAATTACATCACAATCAGTTCCCGAAAAAGAATATGAAGAGTGTTTGCTTAAGGCAAAAGCAATGCAAGAAGTATTGCAATAATCCGCTGGGTTAATTAATTTTAACGCATATAAACACAGGTTTTGTATTCTCTAAAAAGGCGTTTCACTTATTTTAAGTGCAGATAGCTAGCCATATGAAAGAAATGTATTTTTTTTGTATTCTTTTTTACATATAGAATCTATGTTTCTATACGTTAAATGAAATTTTAAGACCCGAGTGAAGCGAACAGACAAAGTAATTACGCCCAACAGTTTACAATAATAAACAAATCTATTTTGTATTTTTAACCAATTGATTTTTAAAACCAAATCACAACAAAAGACGTAAATTAAAATATGCTCCTAAAATTTAAAAATCATATTACTCAAACATTTCCTTTTCTCAAAAAAAAGAAATTGCTACTAGCTACAAGCGGGGGTCTGGACAGTATGGTTATGGCTCATTTATTTGCGCAGCTAGAGTATGATTTTGCAATAGCGCATTGTAATTTTCAGTTGCGAGGTTTAGAAAGTTTTGGAGATCAGGATTTTGTTAGTACTGCAGCAGATAATTTAAAATGCCGATTTTTCATTACACAGTTTGATACTGAAGCTTTCGCCAAAGATTACAAACTTTCGACTCAAGTTGCTGCGCGAGAATTACGATACAATTGGTTTTATGAGCTTCTAGAAACAGAAGGGTATGATTATATTTTAACAGCACATCATGCCGATGATAATCTAGAAACATTTATAATTAATTTAAGTCGAGGAACAGGATTAGAAGGTTTGATTGGAATTCCAGAGCAAAATGATAAACTGATTCGTCCACTATTGCCATTTTCGAGAGAAGAAATAAAACAATATGCCGAGGATAATGCTATCGAATGGCGTGAGGATAGCAGTAATGCATCTAATAAATATTTACGAAATAAAATTCGTCACGATTTAGTACCGATTTTAAAGGAGATAAATCCTGGTTTTTTGACTGCTTTTCAGAAGACTCAGGAGTTTTTGCAAGAAGCCCAAATTATGGTCGAAGATGCTTCGATTATGGTATATCAGCAAGTTGCAAAAGAAATTAATGATGAAATTCATTTCGATTTAGATCAATTAAAGCGCTTAACAAATTATAAATCGTATTTATATCAATGGCTTAAAGAATATGAATTTTCGGCTTGGGATGATATTTATGAATTGGTTGATAGTCAGTCAGGAAAGCAGGTTTTTTCGCCAGAATTCAGATTGATAAAAGATAGGACAACATTAATTTTAAGCCCAATTCCTGAAATAAAGCAAGAAGAATTTTATATAGAAATTAATGACAAAGAAGTTAATTTTCCCTTAAAATTGAAACTCTGTAACGTAGGTCACATAACAATAGATTCAAATAAAGCTATATTTGTGGACGTCGAAAAAATCCAGTTTCCTTTAGTTTTACGTAAATGGAATGAAGGTGATGTTTTTCATCCGTTTGGAATGAATGGAAAATCTAAAAAAGTAAGTAAACTTTTTAAAGATGAAAAATTATCCTTGATTGAAAAAGAAAACACATGGATTTTGTGTTCGGATAATCAAATTGTTTGGGTTGTAGGAATCAGACAAGATGAGCGTTTTAAAATAGAAAATACTACAAACAAGATACTTAAAATAGAATTACAATAATGAAATCAAACTATTACCCCCAAGCTTTACTATCAAAAAAAATCTGGAATAATTCGATTCTGTTTTTGTTGTTTTTCTTTTTTGCTTTTGCAAAAGGAAATGCACAAATCTTAGAACCAGTAAAATGGACCTCTAAAATCGAAAAGAAATCAGGAAACAATTTTGTATTAATTTTTGATGGAGTTATTGAGAAAGATTGGCATATATATTCTCAATTTACCCCGGATGGTGGACCGCTACCATTAGAAATTTCTTTTAAAAATCAAAAAGGGAATTATAATTTGGTTGGTAAAGCCAAAGAAGGAAAAACGAGAACGGCATTTAATGACATATTTGGTGTTAATGAAACTTTCTTTGAAGGGAAAGCACATATCGAGCAAGAGATTACTATTACAAATGCTAGTGTAAAAACAATCGAAGTCGAATTTGACTTTCAGATTTGTAAAGAGGTATGTATCAATTTAAATAAGAAGTTTTCTATAGCACTTCCAGCTAATTTTAAAATGAATGCCGATGTTGCAGCAGCAGCTATTGTAAAAGCAGATGAGGTTGTGACAGATCCTGTAGATGCTCTGGCGGTTGATACTTCTAGTACAGTACCTGCTTCGGAAATAATTCAAGTAAAAAAAACGGATTCAGATTTAGCTACAGCTGATAAAGATATGCCGGAATCTGCTCCACAAAGAAGTTTGTGGTCTATTTTCTTTATTGCATTTTTATCTGGTTTCGCAGCATTGCTTACACCATGTGTGTTCCCAATGATTCCTATGACGGTTAGTTTTTTTACAAAACAAAGTAAAAGCAGAGCAAAAGGAATTAGAAATGCTATTATATATGGGTTCTCAATCATTGCAATTTATGTGATATTAGGTCTTATTGTTACAAAAATATTTGGTGCAGATGCATTGAATGCGCTATCTACGGATGTTTGGTTTAACTTAATATTCTTTGTTATATTAATCATTTTTGCAACTTCATTTTTGGGAGCTTTCGAAATTATGTTGCCAAATTCATGGGCAAATAAAGCAGATCAACAAGCAGATAGAGGTGGATTAATCGGAATATTATTCATGGCTTTGGCTTTGGCAATTGTGTCATTTTCTTGTACAGGTCCAATTGTTGGGACTTTATTAGTTGAAGCTGCTTCAAACGGTGGAATTGCTCCAATTGTTGGGATGTTTGGTTTCTCATTGGCTTTAGCCTTACCGTTTATGTTGTTTGCAATGTTCCCAGGATGGTTAAATTCATTACCTAAATCGGGTGGATGGTTAAATACAGTAAAAGTTGTTTTAGGATTCGTGGAATTGGCTTTGGCATTCAAATTTTTATCAAATGCCGATTTGGTTTTACAATTGCACCTATTAGAAAGAGAAGTTTTTATCGCCATTTGGATTGCTATTTTTGGAGCTTTAACATTATACTTATTCGGTAAAATTACATTGCCACACGATAGCCCTTTACAACATATTTCGGTTGGTCGTTTGTACTTAGGTTTGCTTACACTTGTGTTTACGGTATATTTAATTCCTGGACTTTGGGGAGCACCTTTAAAATTAATTAGTGCTTTTCCACCACCACCACAATATAGCGAAAGTCCGTTTGGAGTAGGAGGGTCAAGTAATTCTGGTCTTGGGTCAGAAAAAGGATTGCCTGATGGGGCTGAATTAGGACCGCACGGAATCATGGTTTTTCATGATTATGAAGATGGAGTAGCTTTTGCTAAATCAATCAATAAACCAATCATGCTCGATTTTACAGGTTATGCTTGTGTGAATTGTAGAAAGATGGAAAACAATGTTTGGTCTGACGAAAGAATCTTACCGATCCTAAAAAATGATGTAGTGCTTATTTCTTTATATGTTGATGATAAACGCAAATTGCCTGCAGACGAGCAATACGTAACTGCTACAGGGGATAAGATTATTACGGTAGGTGATAAATGGACAGATTTTATGATCTCTAAATATAAAACCAATACACAACCTTTGTATATCATAACTGATTTAGAAGGTAAGAATTTAAATAGTTCTAAGCCAACAATTAGTTATGTTGGAGCAGACGAATATTTGAAATGGTTAAAAGAAGGAATTTCAAAGTTTAAATAATAAGTGAAGTTTCTTGATTTTTTAGATTTGATAATTAGTGGTGCATTTGCATTAGCTGCATTCTTATTTTATCTAACTCATAAAGATAATTTAAAAGTTGAAGAAGAAAAATGGGGATTAACTAAATCCAATAGAACAATTTTAAAAGTTAGAGCTTTTTTAGTTATTTTTCTTCTGATGATTTTTAGTATAGGTTATTTTTTCTCTTTTATAAATTCATTTTCTATTTAGAAAAAGGTAATATTAATTTAAGTAAAAAAGCACTCTAGATATAAATTTAGAGTGCTTTTTTGTTTGAGTAAGTTATTGAAAATTAGTTTTATAAAAATTCTCCGTGTTGAGAAATATCCAAACCTAGTTCTTCTTTTTCTTCTGTTACTCTTAGCGGCGTAATTTTATTTACAATAAAGAAAAGAATATAAGAGCCTACAAAAGCAAAAACTGATACAATAACCATTGCTATTAATTGGTTTGTGAATAATGTTGTGCTCCCAAAAATAAGCCCCTGATTATCTCCAACAGCTGGGTTAATAGCTTTAGAAGCAAAAACGCCAGTTAATACCATTCCTACCATACCACCAACGCCGTGACAAGCAAAAACATCTAGCGCATCATCGATTTTTCCTTTAGGGAATTTGCCTACGACAAGATTACTTACAATAGCAGCAAATGCTCCAATAAAGATTGCGTGTGGTATGCTTACAAAACCTGCTGCAGGAGTAATAGCTACGAGCCCTACAACAGCTCCAATACAAGCTCCGAGTGCCGATAATTTATGTCCTAAAATTTTATCTAGAAATACCCAAGCCATTGCTGCGGCTGCGGCTGCAACTGTAGTTGTTCCTAAGGCTTGTACGGCTAAACCATTTGCTCCTAAAGCTGAACCAGCATTAAACCCAAACCAACCAAACCACAATAATGCTGTTCCTAGTAAAACATAAGTAATACGAGCAGGATTTATTTTTTGAACTTTTCTTTTTCCTAAAAATATGGCTCCGGCTAATGCAGCCCAACCTGCACTCATATGTACAACTGTTCCTCCAGCAAAATCAAGTACGCCCATTTTAAAGAAAATGCCTTTTGGATGCCATGTCATGTGTGCCAAAGGAGAGTATATAAATAATATGAATAAAACCATGAATAATAAATAAGCCCAAAAACGAACGCGCTCTGCAAATGCTCCTGTTATTAAAGCTGGGGTTATAATGGCAAATTTGGCTTGGAATAATGCAAATAACATAAACGGAATAGTAGGAGCAAGACTCCATGCAGTATTAGTGCCTACGCCTTGAAAAAATAAATTAGAAGTTGGATTGCCTATAATTCCACCTATTGATGGGCCAAATGCTAATCCAAATGCAATAACGACCCATAATATTGTTACAATTACCATTGCCATAAAACTTTGAAGCATGGTACTAATTACGTTTTTCTTGCCTACCATACCTCCGTAAAAAAAACCTAATCCTGGAGTCATTAATAATACAAATGCTGTTGCAACAATCATCCAAGCAGTATCGCCAGTATCAAACTTAACAGTTTCGGCAGGAATTGGGTTATCGGACAAGATAAAATTAGAGAGAAAGGTTAATACCAAAATCGTGATAAGAATCACAGTTAAAATAATTTTTCGCATAGTTGGTTAGTTTTAAATTTTAATAAAAGTATAAAATGATTTAATACCCCTTTAAAAAACGATACTTAGTGTTTTATTTTTATTAAATTTTCATTTTGACCCCCTTAATTTTGACGGTAGTAATTAAAAATTATGCCTAAATTGAGTTTTACGAATATCTGACTCTATGAAAGATGAGTTTATAGTTTGTGTTTTAATTAAAATTGTCAGTTTTGTTTTATGATGGGAAGAGTAATTAGTTTGAATGTAGGATTTAAGCATTTTATAAAATGTATTTAAATAAAAAAGACCTAAATGAATTGCTCATTTAGGTCTTTTGACTTTGTTATAAATGGTTTATAACTATTAATTAAGAATTAGATATGATTTTAACACATAGAAACATAGAGTTTTTATTCTAAAAAAAGACGTTTCACTTATTTAAAAATACAGAGCTACTAGCTATGTTTCTATGTTTCTAAAAAAACATAAATTATACCCAACAGGCTATTATTAATAGCGTTTATTTCTGATTGTATTTCTCTTTGTATTTTTTATTTAATTTAGTTTGATGTGTTTCCAGACTAATCATTCTACCTTGTATAAAAGCATTAGTAAGTTTGTTGGTTCTCATATCGAGTGCATCACCTTCGGATATAAATAAAGTAGCGTCTTTTCCTGTTTCTAGAGTTCCGCAAAGTTCATCTATACTTAATAGTTTAGCGGTATTAGATGTTATTAATTGTAATGCTTGTTCTTTGTCTAAACCATAAGCTGCACATGTTCCAGCCAAAAATGCTAAGTTTCGAGTATTCATACGTTCATTGTCGCCACTATTTTCTAAACCAACTAAAATACCTTTGTCGGTTAATATTTTCGCCATCTTATAAGGTAAATTAACATCTTGATCATCACTTTGTGGCATATCATGAACACGTTTTAGTAATACTCCGATATTGTTTTTTTGTAATAAATCAGCAGTTTTATAAGCTTCAAAACCACCTACGATAACTACTTTTTTGATTCCATTATCCTGAGTTAATTTTATAGCATCAATGATTTGTTTTTCTCCATCGGCATGGATGAACAAAGTTTGAGTTCCATCAAAAAGCCCTTTTGTTGATTCAAAAATCAAGTTTCTTTCTTTTGGAGCGTCCCCGAAATAGGCTTTAGAATTAATTAAAAAAGCATTGATTTCTTCAATTTGGGGTACATAATCTTTGTTGGCTTCAATAGGACCTGGCTCAAACCAAGAACCACTTTTTTTAAAGCTAGGAGGGAAATTAAGATGAATCCCGTCATTTTCTTTAAGTACGGCATCTTGCCAACTCCATGCATCTAATTGTACTATTGATGAAGTTCCAGAAACTCTTCCGCCACGAGGCGTGATTTGTGCTATTAAAATTCCGTTTGGACGAACGGTTTCTATTACCTTAGATTCAGAATTATAAGCAATAATACTTCTTACATTAGGATTAAAACTTCCAATTTCCTCATCATCATTAGATGATTTTACAGCATCAATTTCTACAAGTCCTAACGTGGAATTTGGAGCAATAAATCCTGGATATACATGTTTACCGCTAGCTTCAATTGTAGTGTCGTATGCATCTGCAGCTAGTCTGATTGTTCTGGCATCAGCTACCAATGTTATTTTTCCATCTTTAAACCCGATAGCACTATTTTCTATCACAGTTCCATTGCCTAAATGTGCAGTAGCATTTAGTATTAAAACTGATTTTGTTTGTTTTGGAGCTGGCGTTTGCTGTGCTTTTATATATATTGGCATGCAAAATGCCAATAGTAAAATATATATGTTTTTACTTGTCATAGTTCTCTATTTTTCTATTTGTGAATCTTTCGTTTTTATTGTTCTAAAGTATCACAGTGATATTCTTTTTTCTCTTTCTTTTTTGGTTGCTGAGTAGCTGCTCCTTTGTTTTTTTCTTGTAGCAATTGACCTATTAGCTCACTTCTTTCTTTGGTTATAGCAAGCTCTTGTTCTGTTTCTTTTAGAACATCATAATATACAACACCTTCAATAATTGTTTTTTCGGCTTTAGCATAAATAGATAATGGATTAGTATTCCATAACACAACATCTGCATCTTTTCCTATTTTTAAACTACCTACTTTATCATCAATATGTAATAATTTTGCAGGATTCAGAGTGACAAATTTCCAAGCTTCTTCTTCAGATACATTACCATATTTTACTGCTTTGGCAGCTTCTTGATTTAATCTTCTGGACATCTCGGCATCATCAGAGTTATAGGCAACTACAATTCCTTCATTGTGCATAATTGGTCCATTAAATGGGATAGCATCATTTACTTCAAATTTATATGCCCACCAATCAGAAAAAGTTGAAGCTCCAACTCCGTGTTCTTTCATTTTATCGGCTACTTTATATCCTTCTAGAATATGGGTAAAAGTGTTTACTTTAAAATTGAATTTTTCAGTAACATTCATTAACATTAAAATCTCCGATTCTATATAAGAGTGACAAGTAATAAAGCGCTCTTTGTTTATGATTTCGGCAATAGTTTGTAATTCTAAATCTACTCTAGGTGCTTTTCCTTTTTTAGAACCCGAATTGTATTTTTTCCAAGTGGCATCATACTCTTTTGCGCGTTGAAAATAATCAGTAAAAACTTGTTCAACTCCCATTCTTGTTTGAGGGAAACGTGTAGGATTTGTAATTCCCCAATTAGATTGTTTTACGTTTTCACCCAGTGCAAATTTGATAAATTTAGGCTGATTTTTATATAGCATTTCTTCTGCAGGTTGTCCCCATTTCCATTTTACAATTGCTGAACGGCCACCAATTGGGTTGGCAGATCCATGTAGTAATTGAGAAATTGTAACTCCACCAGCCAAATCTCTATAAATATTAATGTCTTCTGAGTTTACAACATCTTCAATAGTTACTTCTGCTGTTGAGTTGTGTCCCATTTCATTTACCCCATTTGATATTGCAATGTGTGAGTGTTCGTCAATAATACCACTCGTAAGGTGTTTTCCTTTTGCATCAATAACTGTTGCTGATGCATCGGATAAATTTTTCCCTACAGCAGCTATTTTTCCATTTTTGATTAAGACATCAGTTTCTTCAAGAATTCCTTCTTTTTCATTAGTCCAAACAGTGGCATTTTTAAATAATATAGTTTGTGCTGTTAATTTTTTTGAGTTACCAAAAGCTATGTTTGGGAAAGTAACTGGCATTATAGGGTTTAATTTTTCTGTGTTAGCAGAGTCTTTTTCCATTACAAAAGGAGCTGTTTTTATTGCAGTCCATTGAGTTTCATTTCCATTAGGTAAAACTGCTTTTCCAGAAAGTTTTTGTATGTTTTCTATAAGTCCTGTTAAGCGAGTATAGTCAGCTTTAGTAGAATCTTTGGATTTAATTAGTAATGAAACCCAATTGTTTGAAACTGAAAATGTAGTCGTTGCTTTTTTAGCGTCAGCTGTTGTAACTTCTGATTTTGGGGCAGTAATTGTACCATCGATTTTCCATTTATAAGTAGTTGTATCAATTGTTAAATCATAATTACCACGGATGTCTTTTGTATTAACATCAGTAACAACATATTTACTTCCTTGAACCCAGTTTTCATATAAAACGGTTTTTTCATCAAATATTTCTCCTGAAGTAATTACGAAGTTTGCATAACTACCATTTTTTAAACTTCCTATTTCATTACTTTTTCCTAATATAGCAGCAGGTACAGTTGTTAAGGCTTCAAGTGCTTTTGTTTTGTCAAAACCATATTTAATAGCTTTTATCAAATTGGTTCTAAAATCTTCTGTTTTTTTTAACTTGTCAGTTGTCAAAGCAAAAACAATCCCATTGTCAGAAAGAACTTTTAGATTAGTTGGGGCTTGATTCCAAAAACGTAGGTCGGCTAATTCTAATTGATTGGATTGATAAGGATTAGAAACATCATATGCTTCTGGGAAATTTATCGGGATAATAAATTGAGAATTTGTCTTTTTTATTTCTTCAATTCTTTCAAATTCATTTCCTGATCCTTTTAAGATAAAATTTAATCCAAATTCTTTAGCTATTTTGGCAGCTCTTAAGCTGTTTAATTTGTCTTCTGTAGTAAATATTTGTGCCAGTTTTTCGTTACTAGCCAAGGCTTCTAATGATAGATCTTTGGTAGTCGAATTGCCTTTTTTATACCAGTCTAAATCCAAATACATTTGGCGAAGCAATGCCATCATACCCATTAAAGAACTTGGATACGCTTGGTTAGTTGCTACACTTCGTGTAAATCCAAAATGATTGGTTGCTTTGTTAGACAGTATTCTTGTACTATTCTCACTATTATTTAATGCTATTAATACACCAGTTCCACGAGCAACTCCGTCAGGGATATGAGTTCCAACTACTCCAAAACCTGCTTTTAATAATTCTTCGGCTTTAGGTTGGTCGTATTTAAAGCTTTCGTATGCGTTTACTTCAGAACGAATACTTTCATTCCAATAATATCCAGCTCTTTTAGTATCGTATAATGGGTTGCGCCCTCCAGAATAACCTTTTGGTTTTTCTACTCCAAATGAGGTGTAAATATCTATAAATGAAGGGTAAATTGTTTTTCCTTCCAAATTAATTGTGACGCTATTTTTGGGAATAGCGATATTATTTCCTGCACCAACTACTTTTCCATCTTGAATAAGTAAGGTGCCTTTTTCTATTTTTTGTGTAGGAGTTACATAAATAGTTGCATTAGTAAAAACGGTATAATTATTGTTTTTATTGTGAATACTTTCATTATTAGGAAAATAATCCTGGGCGTGTATTTTTGTTAAAAAAGTGCTCAAAAAGAGTAGTAATATGGCTTTTTTCATAAATATATAGGTTAGTTTTTCATAAAAATAGCAAATATTAATACTTGGGCAAGTTAAAACCTAAAAATTATTTTATTTATTGAAGCAAGCTAATGAAATAGCGCAATGGGACGTTTTATTAGGCAATCTTAAAAGAGTAAAATAGGTAGTAATAGTACTGATTTATTAGCAGATACTAGTTTTTATTTAACAGGCTTTCATAGCGGGCTTTTAATCCTTCCAGATATGGAGCCTTAATTTCGGCAGCAATTTCTACAGATTTTTTTAAAACTGCTATAGCATTAGTCTTCTTTCCGTTTTGTTCCAGAATATCACCATATTTTAAAAAGGCGATAGGAGAGTTGGGGTGTAACTCAGAATTGCTCTTTAATATGGATTCGGCAATATAAGGTTTAGTTTTTTCATACTGAGAAGCAACTGCAACGATATCGTCCTCTTTGTATAAATCAGATTCAGTTAATTTTTTTACAACATCAAATAGTTGCTGATCCATCTTAGCCGTATCAGCTTCGTTAACAGGTTTTGTTTGTTGAGCAATAGCTGTTTGTAGTTCCTGATACAGTTTTTTAGATTCAGCTGCATTTTTATTTCGATACCCTTCCGCTCCTTTTTGTGCTAATTCTATAGCTTTATCATAAGCTACTTCGGGGGTAGTCTTGTATTCGGGAATTACACCTATACCTTCCCAGTTCGTTTTTGTAATTGGGTTTATACCAGTTCCATTAGGAACAAACATTTCTAACAGATTATTAATTTCTAAAACCTCACCCGGATTTGCTCCGCCACCAGTTGTTTCACCTATTAATGTTGCTCTTTTTTGGGTTTGCATATTATAACTGAATTCTTCGGCGCCCGAAAAAGTTTTTGGGCTAGTAAGTATGAATAAGGGAATATCGAGCATCTTTTTTCCATTTACATCTTTTACCCAAAATTCCTCAGTAAAATTGTCTTTTCTAAAGTATAAAGTATTTAGTAATAAAGGGGCTTTAAAAAAATAACTGCATAAATACTGTACCGTTTTTGGACTACCACCGCCATTCGTTCTTAAATCAATTATGATAGCATCGGTATTTGCCAGTAAGTGCATATAAGAATCAATTGTTTGTTTGGTTTCGTGTATAAAAAAGTCAAACTTAAGATATCCGATATTTCCATCAATTATTTTAACTTCTCTAAAACCATTTGCCAGTTTGCGGTTTTCGGTGTAATTGTGCAGATAAACTTCATAAGAATCTTTATTTGGATCTTTCTTTTCATTAATAGCAGGGATAAATTTGGGCCATATTCCAAGATGCTTGTCATTATTAATAAATCGAACTTCTTTTGTTAAGGCTACTGCAAAAGAATCTAATAAATCATATTTTTTAAACTTACCTTCTTTCACGGAATTTTTTAAATGGTTTCCAATTAATTTGGCTTTATCAGGAAATATGTAATTTTTTTGTAATAACGAATCCATTTTTAAAACGGTTTCTTTTTTAAATTTTTCATTTATTGTTTTCTGTTGGGCGTTTGTATTTACTATAAAAGCAAATGAAAATAGTAGAAGAAAAATAAACGGGTGATTAAAATAAAAAAGCCTGTTTTCTGTTGGGGATAATTTGTTTTTCATGATTACTCTCGTTTGATTGGTTGGTAACTTTTTTTTATTGAAATGCCTTAATGATTCAAGGACAAATGGTTAGGGGAATACATGTGCTAATATATAATTTTATTGTAAATCATTTATAAATAATGAGTTGCCTTAATTTTTTAATATCGTTGAAGTTATAATAGCGAATATAATTTATTGAAATGAATGTTGAATCAGTGCGAAGTGCTGATTTTGCTGATAATACAACAAGTTAAATATTTCAAAATAGAAAACAGATTTAGAGTTGCATCTTTTAAATTTGTTAGACTCGAAATTATTTGAGAAATAAAAGTTGTCAAAATTTAATAATTATTAGAAACAAAAATGGGCGAAAACAATAAGATAAAAGCAGTAACAAGATCAAATCCAAGTACATTATCAGCACCAGTAGGTAATTATTCACATGTTACGAAAATATCAGGTAATGCAGATATTTATACTTTTTCGGGTCAAATAGGTACAAGTAAAGAAGGCAATTTGCCAGATAATTTTAATGAGCAAGTAGCAAATACTTTTCAGAATATAAAAGCTGTTTTAGATAGTCAGGAATTGGTAGCTGATGATGTTATAAAAGTGAATATCTGGGCAACACAAGAAATTGACTGGGATGCTTTTTATGCGGTATGGAATGCGTTTTTTGGAGAAGTATATCCATCAATGACTGTAGGTTACATTTCGGCATTGGGATTACCAGATATTAAACTGGAAATCGAAATCTGGGCTGCTAAGTAACTTTATTAACTCTACTAAAATAAAAAACGAGATGATATTCATCTCGTTTTTTATAAACTACTCAATAGTTTTTTCGATATAATCGGAGTTTAGCAGATATAAGGCACCCATATATTTAATATTAAACGAGACTAAATCTCCAATTTTATATTTCTTTTTAGATTTAGAAATATCAATTACTAACATATCCGAACTAGCATCGACAATACTAATTTCGGCATCATCAGATTCTAAGTATTGCGGTTGCATATCGAGTAAACCAATATCAAGGATTGCCCGCAATGAAGTACCGCCAAAATCTTCGGTATCGTTCATAGAAAAGGTATTTCCAGCGACATTTTCGCCCAATTCGCCAGTTGGGATATCTGGTTTTTCGGTTATTTCGATAATCTCAGTATAAAGCTTGAAAACATCGTTGTGCATCCCTTCAATAGTTTCTCCAGTAAATAAGTCCTTCCCGAAGAACAATGCTTCACCAATCCTAAAATGGTTAACTTCCATTGGTCTTGCATTTTTAATGATTAAAGGCAGTGCAACCGAAGTTCCGCCAGAAACCCACGGAATACTGATATTAAATTTAGCTTCAATAAGTTGCTTGTATAAACTTAACTGAATTAGTTTGTCCTGAGTAGGCATCACGCCGCTCAAACAATTAAGGTTGGTACCAATACCGCGAATTTCAATATTTGGAAGACTTAAAACCTGACCATAAAACTCAACTAAATCTTCGCCCATTACACCTTCGCGTAAATCTCCCATTTCAATCATAATAATGATTTTATGGATTTTATTTTGTTTTTCGGCTTCACGCGAAAGCAGCTGTATGGTATAAATTTCAGTATTAAAACTAACATCGGCATATTTTACAATGCTTGCAATGCTTCGTTTTGCAGGTGGTTTAATATAAACGGTTTGAATGTTTGGATCTAATGCTTTGATTTTCCTTAAGTTACTAACTCGTGAGTCATGAATTTCTGTAACTCCCAAAGCAATTATCTCTTTAAGATATATTTTGTTTCCACATAAAAGTTTAGAGACAACGCCCCATTTAATATTTTTTGAAATGAAAATGTTGTTGAGAAAAGTATAATTCTCTTCTAATTTTTTACGATATAATTTTATGAATGCCATTGCGTTCCTTTTCTTTTTTTAATTTAAATTAACCTGTTGGGTGTAATAGGTAAAAATGGTAGTTAACGCACAAAAAAATATAGGTTTTCGAAATATGTTTTTTTTCATATCCTATATAATTTATTTTGAATGAAACGTTTTTTTTAGCTTTTATAGTCTGTAAAAGCTTGAATTACAAAGAAATGAGTTGAGCTAATAATTGCTTATTTATTCAAACGCATTTCAAGGTATTTATTTGTAAAACCTAGTTTTTCGTACAAAATTTTAGCTGGATTATCGGGTTCTACATGTAATGCAATATTTCCTTGGGCTGTAGCAATTACTTTTTGCATTAATTTCTTTCCGTAACCTTTTCCTCTTTGGCTCTTGTCAACTGCAATATATACAAGTATATTTTCAGGAATATAATCTTTCATCCCTGTATTGTTTAATACACAAGCACCTACGATTTTATTCTCTTCTAGACCAAGCACGATTGTTCCGCCTTTAGCAGGATTCATTGCATATGCGATTGCTTTAAGTATATCTTCAAGAGTGTCTCCATATTGTTCCAGATGAGTATGAAGAAATTTAGCGATTATTTCACCAGTAAATGTTTTATCCTCTCCTTGTTCAGGAGTAATTATCTTGAATTCCATTTTATTGTTCTTTTTCGATTATTTGAGCCCAGTTATGAAATTTTTTCAAAGGGCAAAAGATGCAATATGAATTGCAAATTGATACGTTTTTTTAGTCAGATTCCAGATAGGTAAAATAGAATTTGATAAATGGCAAATAAATATTTTGACTAAAAAATGATAGATATTTTCGCAATTTAAGGAAAAATAACCGCAAAATCACCAAAATAACCAGCTTATTTTGTTTTGGGCAAATAATCAAGAGGTTGGTTTTATTGCTTTTTTAGAGTAGAAAAAGGATTTTTATAAATGCAATTATGAGGAAGTTTTATGAGTAATAGTAGTAAGTTCCAATTGTTTTTGTTGTTAAAATAGTGAGGAAAGATTCTGGTCAAAAATTTCAATAATTTTTTTATGAAACAGTATTTTTAAATTATAAGGTTAAATCCATATCCAACATATTCAATTTCTTTTTTACTGAAATATTTAATTTATAATTCATAAAAGGGCATTCTGTAAGACTTATAGAAATAATTGTCTTAAGCCTCTTTTAGTTGTTTTATTCTAAAAAAAATAGGAAAAATTGCCTTGTTTTTAAATTTTGTGTAAAGATATTTTGTCAAAATAATTTTTTTAATATATTTGTAAATCTAAAAATTCAAGTAATGAGAGGTGTATTGTATGAGTGTAGGCACTATATAATATTATTTTTTACCGATTAATTACTGGATTCTCCCCCCCCTTTTACGTGTAAGGTAATAAAAGATTTTTTTACCCTTTCAAATGCAATGTCTTTATGTTGAGTAAGTACGTAAGCAAGTTTTATTTTGATAATCTAAAATTTAAACGATCATCAATAAAAAAAATGCTTTTTAGACGCTTAAAATAAGTAGATAGATTTTATATCTATTTGAAAAAAGAATACAAATATCTAATATAAACTAAATTACAAAGATTTAAAACAAAACTATCAATTTATGAAAGGAAAGTATTTATTATTTTTATTAATAATTTTAAGTAATGATCTATTAGCACAATCACTTACAGGAATCAATACAATTTCACCGAAGGCCACATTAGATATAAATGGAAATCTAATTATCAGAAAAGTTGCTCTTGGCGACAGCAAAAATGATGTACTAACAATATCAAAAGATGGTTCCATTTATAAAATTCCAAATGAATTTCAGCCACCACGAATCTTATCAGGGACAATAGGATCTGTATTTGGAAGAGCTAATTCCGCTACTAAAACAGAAAAAAATCAAGCTGCAGTAGATCCTATAGGTGGTATTGCGATTACCAAAGGCCTTAACTACACTATAAGTAATCCCGATAACGGATATTTTGTAATTGTCTTTGATACTCCTTTCACGAATATCTATAGCGCCTCTATAAGTATGGTGGATTCATACGGAAGCAAATGGGGAGTAATAGGTTATGGTGAGCAACCGGATCTAGATAGTGTTGGATTAAGATTGTATACAAATGATAATACTCAAATTGCTTTTATAAATGTAAATGAACTTCATGTGAAAACTGGAAGAGAGAATGGACAACTACAGAATCGATCTTTTACTTTTATGGTAATGGGAGATAATAACGAAATATAATTTTTTAAAGTAATTGTAAATCTAAATATTCAAGTAATAAGAGGTGCATTGTATGAGTGTAGGCACTATATAATATTGTTTTTATCGATTAATTACTAAATTTCTCCTCCCCCTTACTAGAAGGTAATAAATTTTTTTTACCCTTTTAAACGCAATGTCTTTATGTTAAGTAAATACGTAAGCAAGTTTTATTTTGGTAATCTAAAATTTAAATGATGATTAATAAAAAAGAGCTTTCTAGGCGCTTAAGATAAGTAGATAGATTTTATAGCTATTTAAAAAAGAATACAAATATTTAATATAAACTAAATTAGAAACATTTAAAATTAAAACTATCAATTTATGAAGGGAAAGTATTTATTATTTTTATTAATAATTTTAAGTAATGATCTATTAGCACAATCACTTACAGGGATCAATACAATTTCACCGAAGGCAACATTAGATATAAATGGAAATCTAATTATCAGAAAAGTTGCTCTTGGCGACAGCAAAAATGATGTACTAACAATATCAAAAGATGGTTCCATTTATAAAATTCCAAATGAATTTCAACCACCACGAATCTTAGCAGGGACAATAGGATCTATATTTGGAACAAATAAGGATGTTCCTAAAACAGAACATAACAAAGCTGCAGTAGATCCTATAGGTGGTATTGCGATTACCAAAGGTTTTAACTACACTATAAGTAATCCCCAAAACGGATATTTTGTAATTGTCTTTGACACTCCTTTCACGAATATCTATAGCGCCTCTATAAGTATGGTAGATACGTATGGTAGCAGCTGGTGGTCAGTAAGTACTGGTGAGAAACCGGATCTAGATAGTGTTGGATTAAGATTGTATACAAATGATAATACTCAAATTGCTTTTATTAATATAAAAGAACTTCATGTGAAAACTGGAAATGACTCAGGAGTACTACAGAATCGATCTTTTACTTTTATGGTGATGGGAGATAATAACTAAATATAATTTTTTTAAGTATTCCAGAAATATAAATCTAGATTAAAACGTTTTGATACATTACTTAATTGGTTTCTTAATTAAATAGGGGGATGTTAATGAATACTATAATGTTGATAAAATGATGACTTCGCCAGATATTGAATTGCTCGTTGCAGAATTTGATGGCGAAATTATTGATTCAGGTTAAGTGAAGGATAGACAATGTAAAACCTTATTTTAAATAGCCATAAAAAGGTATATAGAAAATTAGGCTTTACAAATGACTACATTCAGACGAGAAAGGAAGTGTAATTTATTTCTTAGCCTTAATTTCTTTAAAGATTTGCTTTAAGAACAGAGTGTAATTCTCTTTTATTTCATCAAATAATTTTGGATTAAAAGTCTTGATATTTACTAAAGCTACATTGTCTTTTAAATAATACGCCTGTAAATGGCTACTTGGGTTTTGTTTATGAACTTCATATTCGGCATTTTTATATAGTTCGGAATGGAGGTTGATTGTTTTATAATAGAAGTGTTTTATTTAACCAATTCATCTTTTGTCTTTTATAGTATGCACATTAATACTGTTTATGTTACAATGAAGGAGCTATTATAATTTTTGAGTATAGAAAAAAGATTTTTATAAATGCAATAATGAGGAAGTTTATGAGTAATAGTAGTAAGTTTCAATTGTTTTTGTTGTTAAATGAGTAAAGAAAGATTCTGGTCAAAAAAAAATATGAAACTGTATTTTTAAGTTACAGATTAAATCGATATCCAACATATTCAATTTCTGTTTTTACAATATTTAATTTATAATTCATAAAAGGGCATTCTGTAAAGTTTGCAAAAATAATTGCTTTAAGCCTCTTTTATTTGTTTTTATTCTAAAAAGTCAGTAAAAACTATGAGTTTTTTAGATTTTGTGTAAAAATGCTTTGTTAAAACAAATTTTTTTGATATATTTGTAAATCTAAACATTAAAGTAATAAGAGGTGTATTGTATGAGTGTAGCCACTATATAATATTATTTTACCGATTAATTACTGGATTTCTTCTCATCCCTTTACTAGAGGTAATAAATTTTTTACCCTTTCAAATAAAATGTCTTTATGTTAAGTAAATGCATAAGCAAGTTTTATTTTGGTAATCTAAAATTTAAACGGTAATCAATAAAAGTGCTTTCTAGACGCTTAAAAGAAGTAGATAGATTTTATATCTATTTAAAAAAGAATACAAATGGCTATTACAAACATTTAAAACTAAAATATCAATTTATGAAAGGAAAGTATTTATTATTTTTATTAATAATTTTAAGCAACAATCTATTAGCACAATCATTTACAGGAATCAATACAATTTCACCGAAGGCAACATTAGATATAAATGGAAATCTAATTATCAGAGAAGTTACTCTTGGCGATAGCAAAAATGATGTACTAACAATATCAAAAGATGGCTCCGTTCATAAAATTCCAAATGAATTTCAACCACCACGAATCTTAGCAGGGACAATAGGATCTGTATTTGGAAAAAGTAGTTCAGCTTCTAAAACTGAAAAAAACCAAGCTGCAGTAGATCCTATAGGTGGTATTGCGATTACCAAAGGTCTTAATTACACTATAAGTAATCCCAGAAACGGATATTTTATAATTGTTTTTGATACTCCTTTCGCGAATATCTATAGCGCCTCTATAAGTATGGTAGATTCATACGGAAGCACTGGATCATCAGTGCCTAATGGTGAGCAACCGAATCTAGATATTGTTGGACTGAAATTGTATACAAATGATAATACTCAAATTGCTTTTATCAATATAAAAGAACTTCATGTGAAAACTGGAAATGACTCAGGAGTACTACAGAATCGATCTTTTACTTTTATGGTAATGGGAGATAATAACTAAATATAATTTTTTAAAGTATTCCAGAAATATAAATCTAGATTAAAGTATTTTGATACATTACTTAATTGGTTTCTTGATTAATTAAGGAAGATATGATAATGAATACTATAATATAGATAAAATGTTGACTTCACCAGATATTGAATTGCTCGTTGCAGAATTTGATGGCGAAATTATTGGTTCAGGTTAGGCAAGGATAGACAATGTAATGCCTTGTTTTAAATAGCCACAAAAAGGGATATGAAAAATTAAGTTTTATAAATCATTACATTCAGATGAGAAAGAAGTGTAATTATTGAGCTATATTTAAGAATCACCTTGATTCCTTAAGGGATTATAAGTTTAAAAAAGCAACTATTTGTAAGTTAAATATTACAAATAGTTGCTTTTTTAATTTATATTTAAATACTTTTACTTTCATAAATAAAAGCATATATGTTAGTTAAAGTATACGGAAGCGCAGTTTTTGGAGTAGAAGCCACAACTATTACTGTTGAGGTAAATATGGATACAGGAATTGGGTATCATTTAGTAGGTTTGCCAGATAGTGCAATCAAAGAAAGTTGTTTTAGGATTGCAGCAGCATTAAAAAATAACGGGTACAAAATGCCTGGCAAAAAAATAACCATAAATATGGCGCCTGCCGATTTACGTAAAGAAGGTTCGGCTTACGACTTAACTTTGGCAATTGGTATTTTAGTGGCTTCAGATCAAATAAAAGCACCCGAACTAGATAAGTATGTCATTATGGGAGAACTTTCGCTTGACGGAAGCTTACAGCCCATTCGAGGCGCTTTGCCAATTGCTATAAAAGCTAAAGAAGAAGGATATAAAGGTTTTTTTCTGCCAAAGCAAAATGTAAAAGAAGCTGCAATTGTAGCTGGATTAGATGTTTATGGAGTTGAAAACGTACAGGAAGTAATAGATTTTTTAGAAGGAAAAGGAACTCTGGAAACTACAGTTATAGATACAAGAGCAGAGTTTTATAAAACATTAGATTTCCCTGAATTCGATTTCTCCGATGTAAGAGGACAGGAGAGCATCAAGCGTTGTATGGAAATTGCTGCAGCTGGTGGACACAATATAATTTTGGTAGGACCTCCGGGGGCAGGAAAAACGATGCTTGCCAAACGATTACCCAGTATTTTGCCACCAATGACATTAAAAGAAGCATTAGAAACGACAAAAATTCATAGTGTTGCAGGAAAATTAAAAGAAGTAGGCTTAATGAATCAAAGACCTTTTCGATCACCACATCACACTATTTCGAATGTAGCATTAGTAGGAGGAGGGAGTTACCCACAACCAGGAGAAATATCGATGGCGCATAATGGAGTATTATTCTTAGATGAATTACCTGAGTTTAAAAGAGATGTTCTCGAAGTAATGCGTCAGCCTCTGGAAGATAGAGAAGTAACAATTTCGCGAGCAAAGTTTACCGTTACCTATCCGTCATCTTTTATGCTTGTAGCGAGTATGAACCCAAGCCCAAGCGGATTCTTTAATGATCCAGATGCACCACAAAAATCTTCTCCACACGAAATGCAACGGTATTTAAGCAAGATTTCAGGACCTTTATTAGACAGAATAGATATTCATATAGAAGTTACGCCAGTTCCTTTTGAAAAATTAGCAGATGATAATAAGGCTGAGAGTAGTGTGCATATTCGAGGACGTGTTACGGCAGGACGTGAAATCCAAGCCAAAAGATTTGAATCTTTAGAGAATATAAATTACAATGCCCAAATGAACACGAAGCAAATACGCGAGTTTTGTGCGCTCGATGAACAATCAAAATTATTATTAAAAACGGCAATGGAACGACTTAATCTTTCGGCTAGAGCGTACGACAGAATTTTGAAAGTAGCCAGAACTATCGCTGACTTAGAAGCGGCTCCCAATATTATTTCTTCTCATATTGCCGAAGCCATTCAATACCGTAGTTTAGATCGTGATGGTTGGTTGGGGTAAGAGAAATAATAGTATATTTAAATAACTAATTAATTCTTGACCTATTATAATTATGAAAGTACTATTTATTTTGTTTTCACTATTTATGTTTACAGGGATACATTCACAAACAAATGAACCTGCCTTTTTTTTGGATGGAAATTTTGTACATAAAAACGCCCTTGCAAATTTTGATGTAAACGAAATTAAAGATATTAATGTGATAAAAGATACAATCACAATTGAAACAGTTAATTATACAGGAAGAATAATGATTACTTCAAAAAATCCAAAAGATGTTAATTTAATGTCTCTGAATGATATTAAGAATAAATTCACGAAAAGTAAAAGTAAAAAGTTTCTGTTTATATTAAATGGCGTAGTTATTCTTAAAGATGTAGGAACTTATAAAATTGACGAAAAATATATATTTAAAGCAGATGTAATTAATTCTGATTCAATTGAAAATTTGAAAGACACAGATTTAGATATTATTAGTATTCTAACAAAAAACAAAGAGAATACTGAACCTAAAATGCTTATTAGAGGAAGTAATATTTCAGATTCTCTAAAACCAGAATGAAAAAAAGGTTTAACATTGAATTCATGTTAAACCTTTTTAAATATATAAGTATAATTTCGTTTTACGAAGCCACAACTGGAGCATCTTTACGCTCTAATAATGCCATATAAAAACCATCAAAACCAGACTCAGAAGCTAATATTTTACGATCTTTTACAAAAGTAAACTGCTTACCAATTTCTGTTTTTAAGAATTTCTCTACTTGCTCTTGATTCTCAGAAGGCAAAATAGAACACGTAGCATAAACTAGTTTACCACCTGGTTTTACAATCTTAGAATAGTTTTCTAAAACTTCAGCTTGAACTTTACGAATGTTATCGATAAACTCAGGCTTTAATTTCCATTTAGCATCAGGGTTTCTTTTTAAAACACCCAAACCACTACAAGGAGCATCGATTAAAACTCTATCAGCTTTTTCGTGTAATTTCTTAATTACCTTAGTAGTGTCGATAATGCGGTATTCGATATTAAAAGCACCATTACGTTTTGCTCTAAGTTTCAATTGCTTCAATTTACTTTCGTATAAATCCATTGCAATTAATTGACCTTTGTTTTCCATCAAAGAAGCAATATGTAATGTTTTTCCACCAGCACCAGCACAAGTATCAACTACACGCATTCCTGGTTTTACATCAAGAAAAGCAGCAACAAGTTGAGAGTTAGCATCCTGAACCTCAAAGAAACCTTGTTTAAAAGCATCAGTTAAGAATACGTTGGCTCTTTCTTTTAGAACCAAAGCATCAGGTTGATCTTTTAAATAGTCAGTCTCGATATTTAAATCCATTAAGATCGCTCTTAATTGCTCCTTAGTCGTTTTTAGAGTATTTACTCTAAGTATAACTTTAGCAGGCTGGTTTTGAGCAGCAATTTCTGTAGCCCAAAGTTTTTCACCTAATTCTTTAACTCCTAATTCATCCATCCAGTCAGGAATAGATTCTTTAATCGCTCTGATTTTAGAAAGCTCGTCAAAACGACCTTTTATTTTTCTTTCAGGAACACCTTCAAGCTGGCGCCAATCAGGAATAGGATATCCTCTTAATACAGCCCATACCGAAAACATTCTCCAAAGGTTATCTCTGTCAAACGGTTCTTTAACTTCGGCAATTTCACCGTATAATCTTTTCCAACGAACTATTTCGTATATCGTTTCAGCGACAAATTTCCTGTCAGAACTTCCCCAACGTTTGTCTTTTTTTAATGCTCTTGCAACCACTTTATCTGCATATTCACCTTCATTAAATATAGCATTTAAAGAATCGATGGTAGTATAAACTAAATTTCTGTGTAATCTCATTTTAAATAATTGAGCTGCAAAGGTAGTATTAATTGCTTGAAAGTTAAATTTTTAATTTTGAATGTTCTTTTTATATTTTTAAACCAAAAAAAAACACTCTTTTAGGAATTAAAAGAGTGTTTTGTAACTATTTATTAAGGCTTAGTGAACTCGTGTTAAGCCTATATTTTCTGGAGCATGAAGCACCATTGGGAATTTTTCTATTTTTACAGAACTGCTGTCTAGTCCAAAAGCGCGTTCTTCAGATAAACTTAATTTCTTGATAAAGAAATAAGAGTTCATGATAATATTTTCATGCCATCTTAAGTCATTATCGTTAGAAAGGAATTTCTCAGATAATACAAATTTGAAATCTCCAATAATATTATTTTTATTCAAAGACTCGTATCGGCTAGTAATATCAACTTCTCCTTTTTTGACCATATCACGAATAACTTCTCTAAACATTAAGTTGATTTTGGTAGGTTCTCTAAATCCTAAATTAAAATCAACTCTATAAATATCGTCTTTAGCAATTTCGGTAACTTTATATTGAGTTTTGTATGGCTCAGTCAAAATATTTACGTGAACGAACCAGTAAATGTCAGCTCTCTTTGGACGTTTTTGCAAAATAGAATAAATGACTTTTTCCTCAAGTTCATCTACACGACTAGCATTCGTCATATAAACTAAATGCGTTGCATATTTTGGAATAGATAAATCTTCGCTCAATTCCATCAATACTTTTTTATAGTCTTCAATTTTGATAACCTTAGTATAGTTTTTATTGATTTTCTTGGCTAAGTACCAAATCGTCATAATCAAAATAAGTACCGATGCAATAATCAATGTTACATAACCACCTTCGGCAAACTTAGTTACATTGGCAATTAAGAAACTGATTTCGATTGCTAAGTATATAGTGATTAATGGAACCATGAAATATAATTTTACTCGTTTCATGATTAAGTAAAAATTAAGTAGGATAGTGGTCATAATCATACACAAAACAATGGCTAGACCATAGGCATGTTCCATTTTTCCAGATTCTTCAAAATGCAATACGATTCCAACACAACCAAAAAACAATAGCCAGTTTATAGACGGAATGTATAATTGTCCTTTTAATTCAGTAGGATATTTTATTTTTACTTTAGGCCAGAAATTTAATCGCATTGCTTCATTTATCAATGTAAATGAACCACTGATAAGTGCTTGAGAAGCAATTACAGCAGCAAGAGTTGCAATGACAATACCAATAGGTTGGAACCAACTTGCCATTATTAAATAGAAAGGATTTCCGTTGCCACCTAATTCTTGAAGCGTTTTTCCTTCGTGATGAATTAAATAAGCTGCTTGTCCAAAATAATTTAAGACTAATGCCGATTTAACAAATATCCAGCTAATACGAATGTTTTTTCTTCCACAATGCCCCATATCAGAGTACAAAGCTTCGGCTCCAGTAGTACATAAAAATACAAAACCTAATACAAAGAAACCATCAGGATGTATAGATAACAATCGATAAGCATAATAAGGATTTATTGCTTTAAAGACTTCAGGATGATGTACAATTTGTATTACTCCTAAAGTACCAAGCATGGTAAACCAGATTAGCATCATTGGGGCAAAAAATTTACCAACTAATTTAGTACCAAATTGCTGAATCGTAAATAGAACAAATAAGATTGCAATAACAATAGGAACAGTATTGATACTAGGGTAATAAGTCTTAATTCCTTCTATTGCAGAAGAAACAGAAATTGGTGGTGTAATAATCCCATCGGCAAGTAAGGCACTTCCTCCTATAATGGCGGGAACAATTAACCATTTAATCTTTGTTTTTTTAACCAGAGCGTATAAGGCAAAAATTCCGCCCTCGCCATGATTATCGGCACTTAACGTGATAAGGACGTATTTTATGGTTGTTTGAAGGGTTAATGTCCAAAAAACACATGAAATACCACCTAAAACAATGTCGGCATCGATTATATGTTTGCCGAGTATGGCTTTCATTACATATAAAGGAGAGGTCCCTATATCACCATAAATAATTCCTAAAGTGATTAATAAACCTCCGAAAGTTAACTTACTATGTAAGTTCTTGTGTGATGCGCTCATTTAATTTTTAATTTTATAAAAGTCGCGTCAAATTTACTGTTTTAAAACAAATTAACATCAAATTATGAATAATAAAGATAAAAAAAACACGATGGTTAAATCGTGTTTTTATTTTAATCAGCTAATTATAATAAAATTAGCCTCTTCGGTTGCCGCTTCTTTCAGAAGAGCTGTTTTCTCTTGGACTTGAATTACTTCTAGAAGCCGAATTAGATCTTTGATCACTAGAGCCTTGCGGGCTTGATTGTCTAGCTGAGCTTGTTCTGTTTTCAGAACTTCCTCTAGAGCTCTCACTTCTTTGAGACGAATAGTCTCTAGAAGCATTTCCTCTATTTTGACTGTAATCTCTAGTAGTTTCAGTTCTTTGCGTAGGTGTTGCTACAGTAGAATTTGTTCTATTTTGATTATAATCTCTAGTAGTTTCAGTTCTTTGAGTAGGTGTTGCAGTAGTAGAACTTGGTCTGTTTTGAGTATAATCTCTAGTAGTTTCTGTTCTTTGAGTAGCATTTCCTCTATTATAATCTCTAGAAGTATTTGTTCTATCTACAGACGTTCCAGTTGAGCTTGTTCTATTTTGAGAATAATCACGAGTAGTTGGTCTTGCAGTAGAATTATTTTCTCTAGAAGAACTTGTTCTGTTTTGAGAGTAATCTCTATTAGTTGTTGCCGTTCTATCAGTTGTTCTGTTGGTATTAGAATATGAGTTTCCTCTTCTGTTTGTTTCTCTACTAGCAACGCGTCTTTGGTCTAATTCATATCTGTTGTTTACATTGCTGTTACGTTGAGAGAATCCATTGTTAGGATTGCGTCTTTCATAACCATAAGAACGATTTGAGTTGTATATTACAACTGCAGCACTACTTCTTCTATGATTTACATAGTTGTAATGGTTGTTTACGTTAATACAAATGTTAATGTTACTTCTGTATCTATAAATCGGGTAAGGTCTCCATGCAGTATAGTAAGTTGGATAGTAATTCCATCTCCAGCTTGAATAATAAGGACGGTAATTGGTTACCCAAAACGAAGTGTAAATTACAGGAGTAACGGTATAAACAGGCTCATAGATATAATTAGAACCATAAATAAAGTCGTTCCCAACAACTTGTATATGAACTTTGTTAAAAGAATCTCTCTCTAAATCAATTGTTGCTACGTCTTGGTAAACATCACGGTCAAGTACAGCTTGTATGATGATTACGTGAGTTCTGTTTTCTACACTTTCGATTACACGTAAATAATCGACTTGATTATCATCATTTAAATCGAGGTTTGATATTTGAAATTTGGGTTCGTTTAATCTTCTTTCGAAATCCTGAAGATTTGCAGATTCTCCAAAAATTGAAGCTACAGCTCTTAAATCTAAATTATCACTAATATCAGAATTTTTAGCATATACAGTAGCTCCAGCTTGAGCTTGCATTGTAGCAAACCCTAAAGTTAGTAGGCCTATTAAAAGTAGTTTCGTTTTCATGATGTATCGTATTATGATTGTTATTTTGAATTATCCAATTACTGTGCCATAAAAAATATTTAGCATTTTGATTTTATGTAAATAATTGTATTTTAGCATAAAAATAATTAAAAACATCATGAAGAAACTGGTTCTCTTTTTAAGTTTTTTTAGTTTGGTAGCACATTGTCAGACAGTAAATTACGGAGTAATCGATAAAGGATTTAAGTCGATAGAGATCGATACATTGTTTAACGATAAAATAAGTATTAGAGCACTAGTAATCGATAAAAACAAAGTGTGGTTTGGAGCTGATAATTCACGATTTGGATATTATAATTTGAAGGATAAAGAAAAATATGTGGAGCATATTTATAGAGATACTTTAAAATTAGAGTTTAGAAGTATAGCACAAACATCAAAGAATATTTTTTTGTTAAGTGTTGCAAATCCAGCTTTGCTTTATCAAGTTTCAAAAGATACTAAAAATACTAAATTAGTTTATAAAGAGGTCAATGACAAAGTGTTTTATGATAGTATGCAGTTTTGGAATGATACCGAAGGAATTGCCATAGGAGATCCTACTGAAGATAGTTTTTCGATATTAATAACACGTGATGGAGGTAATACATGGGTAAAATTATTAGCAGATCAGCTGCCTACAATGGCCAAAGGAGAAGCGGCATTTGCTGCAAGTAATACTAATATTGTTATAAAAGGGAAAAATACTTGGTTGGTTTCAGGAGGAAAAAGAGCAAGAGTTTTTTATTCTAATGATAAAGGGAAATCCTGGAAAGTTGCAGAAACGCCTATTGTACAAGGAAAAACAATGACTGGAATTTTTACAGCCGATTTTTATGACTCAAAAAATGGATTTATTGCTGGTGGTGATTATGAACTTCCAGAGCAAAATTCAGATAATAAAGCAATAACAACCGATGGAGGAAAAACTTGGAATTTAATTGCTCAGAACTCGGGCTTTGGTTATGCTTCTTGTGTACAGTATGTACCAAAAAGCAAAGGAAAAGAGCTTGTGGTAGTTGGAGCATTAGGAATACATTATTCAGCAGATGGAGGAATTTCTTGGAAGCAATTGTCTACAGATTCAAGTTTTTTTACAATACGATTTATAAATTCAAATACAGCAATTGCTGCAGGACATAATAAAATGGTTCAAATCCGCTTTAAAAAATGAGAGCCCTAAATAATAAAGTAATTATTATAAGGGCTCTCCGCTGTTGTTATTTTTAAGTAGGATTTAGTTTTTACCTGCTTTATCTCGATATTGATGTAATAGTTTACGATTAAAGTCATCTTCTGATTTTCGCAGAATTATGATTTTTTTCGCAGGAAGTATTTTCTTCAAGCTGGACGTGAATTTTTTTCGCAAAAGAAATAACTCTTCATCAGTAGTTTCGATTTGGTAAACTAGTGAAGCAGCTTCTTTCTCAGACATATTTTTTAAAGCCTCATCAGTTAACTTTTTTGTGTACGCTTTCATTTTTTGAAGCCTTAATTCAAATTGCTTGTCATCATAAGCATTGTATATTGGCCAGAATTTTTCCGATTCAGCTGAAGTTAAGTCTAATTCAGTTGTTAGGAAAGAAACTTTATACGCTTTTATTTTTTCTCTCTTTTCGTCCATATTCTCATTTTGACCATAAAAAGGAAAAGTAATTAAGAATAGGAATATCGGAAGTATGTTTTTAATTTTCATCTGCATCATTTTAATATAATTGTATTTTTATTCTAAAATTAGATGTTCAATATTAGCATTCGATGACAAGAGATCTTCTATGGTATCATCTCCTAAAGCAATATTTTTATCTAAATTTTTAATGTCGTTTGTATCTAGTTCATGAATTAAGTCATATTGAATTAAATTAGATTGATAAGATAAATATGTCTCTAAGGTTGCTTCGTCAAGTTCTTTAGATTTTGTTACATATTTATTAACTATTGGTACCGTTAATGCGATGACAAGTACAGCTGCCGCAGCAATGAATGTTTTTCTATTTCTTGCAAATAAAGAAATTGTTTTAGGTTCATTTTGTGGCAACTTCTCTAATAGACTTACAGAGAAATTTTCAAAGTAATTTTCTGGAGTTTTAAATCCAGTTTCTATTTTAGGCTCGTTTTCTAATTTAAATGCTTTCATAATATATATAAGACTATATTAGTTGTAAAAGGTTTAATTGGATGTAAGATAAGCTTCTATTTTTTTTACGGCATGATGATAAGAAGCTTTTAAAGCTCCAACAGAGGTGCCTAATATTTCGGCAATTTCTTCATATTTTAATTCCTCAAAATATTTCATTTTAAATACCAATTGTTGTTTTTCTGGAAGCGTAACGATAGCTTTTTGTAATTTTAACTGAATTTCATTTCCGTCAAAATAAGTATCAGCTTGAAGATTATCAATTGTTTTATTCTGTAGTGCCTCAGAGGTTATGCCGCTTAACTTAGCTTTTTGATTCAAAAAAGTTAAAGCTTCATTGGTTGCAATGCGATATATCCATGAAAATAGTTTGCTGTCTCCTTTAAATTTATTTAGATATCGAAATACCTTCACAAATGTGTTTTGCAAAACATCGTGTGCATCATCATGATCCAAAACAATATTTCGAATATGATTATATAATGGTTTTTGGTAATCAGACACGAGTTTTTGAAACGCTATATTTTGCGTCTTCGGATTCAATAACTCTTGTATAAATACCTTTTCGTCTGTCAACTTTATAATATATATAAGTTAGAATAGAATTATTTGAAAAGGTTTAATCTCCATTTCGAATTTTTTAAAATTCTGATTCCTCTTCTTTAGCAGGAGGAGGAGTGTGCGTTGGAGCAGTTTCTGTTCTTGGGGTGTGAACTACAGGTGTTTCTGCAGGAACTACCTTCGGTTTTACTGGATAATAAATCTCAGTAATCCATTTAGAAGGATTAGCAATTTCAGATTTACTTACCGAATAAATTTCAAGATGTGACCAATTAAAATCAGGGGATAATTTTTGATTATTAATATAGGCTGTAGCTTTTTCTATTGCTTGTTTGGTATGTGAATAGTCTCCTTTTAAAGTTGTTTTTACAGCTTCAAAAGCTTCTAGTTTACCAGTCGAAATGTCACTTCCGGCACTTGTAAATATTTCTTTTTTGATAGGAACACAAATGGATATCTTGGACAATCCGTTTGTTGTATCGTAGGTATGATAGATTACAAATGGTTTTCCGTTGATTTCAATGCCATTGGCTTCACAAAATGAAATTAATTTAGGAGCAACAACTCTAACATTTTTGGTGATTTTTGCAATTTCGCTAGTAAACGATTGACTGATATAAAATGCTTCGGGTTTTTTTACGACTCCATCTACTTTGATGTCAAATGTATTGGTCTCATAAACTAATATTTTATCTAAGTTGGCTAAACTTTTTTCGTACATAGTACCAATAACTTTATCGGCTCCACCATTAAGTGCTGAGTATATTTTGAAAAGAAAACTCATTGTTCCTTTAGATTTCCATGTAACTTTTGTACCTCCAAGAGTATCTTTAAAAACCCATGAAACATCGGCTAGACTTCCGTCAAAATTCATCTTTTGTGTAATACTTTGCGCATCAGTAACGGCAATAGTTTTCATATCTCCGCTACCGTCATTTCCTTTCCATGAAAATGATGCATTTAATCCAGAAGTATTTTGAGGATAAACGAATTGCGTTGTAGGATCTTCAACAACCCAAGAACCAAAATCTGCCCAGTTTCTGTAGTCGTTTACGAAATTAAATAAAGGAGCACGTTGTGTTTTTATGACTTTACTTCTCTCAACTGTGAAATCACCTTTTTGAGTAGCTACAAATACGGTTAATGAGACTAAACTTAATAGTAATAGTAGGAATATATATTTTAAAATTCTCATAGTATCTTGGTTGTTTTGAGATGCAAAGTTATAAATTTTATTAATATCAGATGGGGTGTATTAAAAGGTCAAAACTAGGCCTTTTTTGTTGATTTTTTGACTTTTCGAATAGTTTTATATAAAAAATTTGGAGGAAAAATGATTAAGCAATATAAAAAAAATTAATCTTTAAAAATAGCCCAAAGGTAATATTAACGTTGTTTTTTATATTTTTTTTAAAGAAAATGTATCTTTGATGGATAATAATAATTTTATAAACTAAATATCATTAATAATGAAATTACTTAAAGCTGCAGGAATTTTTATGATTGCTGGTGTTTCAGTTATTTGTAACGCCCAAGTTGCCAATACATCTACGCTGAAAACAAACAATGATAAGCCTTTTGATTTTACAGTAGAGCAATTTGCCGACATTAAAGTATTGCGTTATCAAATACCAGGTTGGGAAAATTTAACGCTCAAAGAACAGGAATTAGTATACTATCTTACACAGGCAGGAACTGCTGGTCGTGATATAATGTGGGATCAGAACTATAAAAATAATTTAAAAATCAGAAAAGCACTTGAGCAGATTTATGTAAGTTATAAAGGCGATAAAAAGAGTTCTGATTGGAAGAATTTTGAAATTTATCTTAAACGAGTTTGGTTTTCTAATGGTATTCATCATCATTATTCTAATGAGAAAATTAAACCTGATTTCTCAAAAGAATATTTTGAAGGTTTATTAAAAGCTACAAAAACTAAATTGGCTGCAGATGTTACAGCAATTTTGTTTAATAATGAAGATACTAAAAAAGTAAATCTTGACGAATCAAAAGGATTATTGGCAGGTTCTGCAATTAATTTTTATGAAAAAGGAATTACATTAGAAGAAGCTGAGGACTTTTATAAAAAACAAACGAGCCCAGATCCGAAGAAACCTATTTCTTATGGATTAAATTCTAAATTGGTTAAAAATGCAAAAGGACAATTAGAAGAGAGAGTTTGGAAAAGTGGCGGAATGTACGGAGCGGCAATTGATAAAATCATCTTTTGGTTAGAAAAAGCTAAGACAGTAGCCGAAAATAAAAAACAAGGAGATGCAATAGGATTGTTAATTGAGTATTATAGAACAGGAAGTTTAAAAACTTGGGATGATTATAATATTGCTTGGCTACATGCTACCGAAGGAAATATTGATTACATAAGTGGTTTTATCGAAGTATATAATGACCCATTAGGATATAGAGGTTCTTATGAGGGTGTTGTACAAATTAAAGATTTTGATATGTCGGCCAAAATGGAAGTGATATCAAAAAATGCGCAGTGGTTTGAAGATAATTCACCATTAATGGCAGAACACAAAAAGAAAAATGTTGTAGGGGTTTCATATAAAACGGTTATCGTAGCAGGAGAATCAGGTGATGCTTCGCCAAGTACGCCAATTGGTGTGAATCTTCCTAATGCTGATTGGATTCGTGCAGAGCATGGTTCTAAATCGGTATCATTAGGTAATATTATTGATGCTTATTCACAATCAGGAGGAAGCGGTAAATTACAAGAATTTGCTAATGATCAGGAAGAAATTGTATTAGCAAAAAAATATGGAGAACTTGGAGATAAACTACATACAGCTTTACATGAAGTTGTAGGTCATGCTTCGGGACAAATAAATGAAGGTGTTGGAACTCCAAAAGAAACTTTAAAAAGTTATGCTTCGACTTTAGAAGAGGGTAGAGCAGACT
Organism: Flavobacterium frigoritolerans; assembly: GCF_025847275.1. Lineage (GTDB taxonomy): Bacteria > Bacteroidota > Bacteroidia > Flavobacteriales > Flavobacteriaceae > Flavobacterium > Flavobacterium frigoritolerans. Next base: position 107,003 of record NZ_JAOZEV010000008.1, on the reverse strand, counting down.
TAGTAGGTTTATTTTATTTATACAATCCAAAATTACAAGAACTTGGATTAGTTGATGATTGGAAAAAAGTTGGAATGGAGTCGTATGACAGTTATATTCGTAATGGATTAATGACTCAGTTGGTTCGTTTGGACTTAGGGGCAAACATCGAAGAAGCTCACATGAGAAATCGTCAGTGGGTGAGTGCTTGGGTTTATGAAAAAGGAAAAAAAGATAATGTAATTGAAAAAATTACCCGTAACGGTAAAACATATTTTAATGTTACTGATTATGATAAATTACATGACTTATTCGGACAGTTATTACGTGAAGTACAACGTATCAAATCTGAAGGAGATTATAATGCTGGAAAAGCTTTGGTAGAAAATTATGGTGTAAAAGTAGATCAGAAATTACATGCTGAGGTTTTAGAGCGTAACAAACAATTTCCATCAGCGCCATATAGCGGATTTGTAAACCCTGTTTTGGAGCCTAAGTTAGATGCAAAAGGAAAGATTATTTCTATAGAAGTAAAACAACCAAAAACATTTGCTGAACAAATGTTGAACTATTCTAAAAACTTTGGTTTCTTGCCTTTAGAAAACTAATAAGTAATAGCTACTAATAATGAAAATGCCCGCTAGTTTAGCGGGCATTTTTTATGAAATAGATTATCGTTTGAAGAATATTTTTATCAGAAATAAAATAATGATAAATGCTATGAAAACGAGCAAAACCTTATAATTTCCTTTGTAGAATATTTTGTGAAGGCCTACATCTTTTCTATAGGCAAATATCATTGCGATAACAAAAGCGATAAAAAAACACAATGCAAATATTAATTGTCCTTGACTAAACATAAGTTTAAATTTTTTGTGGCAAATTTAGGCAATAGTTTAAGAATAGTTGTTAATTTAGTATATCATTTAATCAAATATAATTATGCAAAAACAGATTGATGCAGTGAAGGAATTTCATACTGCTTTTAAAATTGGACACAGCGAATCACCAATTGCAGATTTGGGAGAGATAAAAAATATACTTCGTTACAATTTGATGAAAGAAGAAAATGAAGAATATCTTGAGGCTGTTAAAAATAATGATTTAGTAGAGATTGCTGATGCGCTTGGTGATATGATGTATATTTTATGCGGAACAATTATCGAACATGGTTTACAAGGAAAAATTGAAGCTGTTTTTGATGAAATCCAACAAAGTAATATGAGTAAGCTAGGTGAAGATGGGCAGCCGATATATCGTGAAGATGGAAAAGTGATGAAAGGGCCAAATTATTTTAAACCTGATTTTTCTAAAATATTAAAATAGTTTTCAGTTTCAGTCTCAGTTTATAGGGCTTAACTAAAAAATAAGATATAAAAAAAGTGGTTTTCATTGAAAACCACTTTTTTTATATTGAATATTGAGACTAAAAACTAAACTTTTACAGTCCAACCAAAAGTATCTTCCTCTAGTTTGTTTTGTATGCCTGTTAATTTTTCTTTTAAAAGAGAAGCGTAAGAATTAGCTGCTTTAGGTAATTCGTAATATTCATCTTTGTATGAGAATCCTTTAATAACACTTACTACTGCAGCAGTACCAGCACCAAAAATTTCTTTTAATGATCCATCTTTAGCAGCTTCAACTAATTCAGAAGCTAATACTGAACGAACTTCAGTTTTTAAACCTTCTTTTTCTGCAATCGCTAATAAACTTTTACGAGTAATTCCGTCTAGAATTCTTTCGCTTGTTGGTGCAGTTAATAATGTGTCGTTAATTCTGAAAAATACATTCATTGTACCAGCTTCTTCAAGTTTGGTATGTGTTGCATCATCAGTCCAGATTACTTGTTGGAATCCGTCTTTATTTGCCAAATTTGTTGGGTAAAATTGTGCGCCATAGTTACCAGCAGCTTTTGCAGCTCCGATACCACCATTTGCAGCTCTACTATAGTGCTCAGCAATAATAACTTTTACTTCTCCTGCATAGTATGATTTTGCAGGTGAAAGCAAAATCATAAATTTATATTCATCAGAAGGGTTTGCAACAACACCGGCGCCAGTTGCAATCATAAACGGACGGATATACATACTGCTTCCGTTTCCTCTTTTAACCCATTCTGCGTCTAATTTTAATAATTCGTTTAATCCATCTAGAAAAATAGCTTCAGGAATTTCTGGCATCGCCATTCTTACTGCAGAAGCGTTAAAACGTTTGTGGTTTTCTTCAGGTCTAAAAAGCCAAATGGCATCTTTATCATCTTTATAAGCTTTCATTCCTTCAAAAATTGCTTGTCCATAATGAAAGACTTTTGAAGACGGATCCATTAAAATTGGAGCGTAAGGCTTAATGACAGGTGTTTGCCATTCTCCATTTTTAAAATCACATTCGAATAAATGGTCTGTAAATACAGCACCAAAGCTTAAGTTATCAAAGTCTACATCATTTATTTTTGATGAAGTTGCTTTAACGATTTCAATTTTGTTTGATTGAGTTGTACTCATGATAAAGTATGGTTTTTGTGAACTATATTCATTGTTCAAGATTGTAATCTAAAACATTGAAAAGATGTGAAATAAATTTTATTAATTGCAAAATTAAGTAATATATATATAAATTGACTGCTAAAATGATATTAATTATGGCGTTTGACTGTGATTTATTTATTTTCTAAAAAAGTTAAAAAAACAGCTTGATTTTATATGAAATTTATGAAAAAACTACAGTTTTTTAAGGCTTTACGCATTTGTTTTGATTAAATTTGACTTCTAAATAAGACAAAAATATCATTAAACGGATTTATAAATTGTGAAAAGAGAAATAATTCAAACTCTAGATGGCTCAACTACAATTCATTTGGAAGAATGGGGCGAATGTTATCATTCTAAACATGGAGCAATTCAGGAGGCAAAGCATGTCTTCATAAAAAACGGATTTTCATTATTTACTGAAAGTCCTATTTCTGTATTAGAAATTGGCTTTGGAACTGGATTGAATGCTTTTATTACTTTTTTAGAAGCCAATAAGAAACAACAGCACATAAATTATGTTGGAGTAGAGGCGTATCCTGTCGCTGCCAACGAGGTTCTTATGATGAATTATGTTGCCGAATTGGGAGCAGACGAACATGAGAACGTATTTAATATAATGCATGAAAGTAATTGGGATGAAGCAATTAGTATTACTGATTTATTTACCTTGACTAAAAGAAAACAATTTTTTCAGGAAATTGATGATGTTGAAACTTTTGATTTGATTTATTTTGATGCTTTTGGATATCAGGTGCAACCTGAGCTTTGGAGTACCGATATATTCAGAAGAATGTATGCTGCTTTAAAGCCAAATGGTGTTCTTGTAACTTATGCTGCTCGGGGAGTTGTTAAAAGAAGCATGATTGAGGTTGGATTTAAGGTTGAGAAACTTGCAGGGCCTCCAGGAAAAAGAGAGATGTTTAGAGCTCGTAAAGTAGTGTAAATCACGCTATTTAGATTTATTTTAAATTGCTATATGTGCATTTAAGGAAACGTATTCGTAAATAATAAAACAAAAAAATAAGTTAAAACAGGAACACTTGATTGTAAATTGCTTATTTTTACGGCGAGTTAAAAATAAAGAGATAACCCCATAATCTTAATTTATTATGTCTAAAGTAATGTTTGATTACACGAAATCAATACTCGAAAGAGTAAGTTTCAACCCGGTACTTTTCTTAAAAGAATTAGAGAAAGCTATCAAAACACTATTACCATACGAAATGGAACAATTGGAAGAGTGGTTATTAAAGTTTACAATCGGAAAGCCCGAATTAAAAGAATGTCTACTAATTGTTAAAATATAGATATATAAAAAAGGAACCTAATTAGGTTCCTTTTTTTATTTCTTTTGTATTGGACTTATTATCTGAACATTTTGAAAAACAATAGCTCCTTTTACAACACCGGCAATCGTACTTCGTAAGGCATCGATGATTTGAATTTTTAATTCGCTTTTCGGGTATATTAAACTTACCTCTCTGGCAGGTTTAGGTTCCTTAAAGTGGCGAAGCTTTGATTTATCTGTTTCTTTTAAATCTAATGTATGCAAATAAGGCAATAATGTTGTGCCTAAGCCTTCGTCGGCTAATTTTATAAGTGTTTCAAAACTTCCGCTTTGTATCTGGAAAGCATTGGGCTCTACATCTGTACCATTTTTGCAAAGATTTAAAATACCATCTCTAAAACAATGTCCGTCTTGTAGCAGTAAAATTTCATTGATATTTAAATCCGACACTTCAATTTCTTCCTTTTGAAAAATAGAATGCTGTTCAGGTATATAAGCAACAAAAGGTTCAAAATAAAGAACGATTTCTTTTATTTTTTCATCTTCTAATGGGGTTACTGCAATCGCAGCATCAAGATGCCCGTTTTTTAATTTGGTTATAATTTCATCCGTGTTAAGCTCCTCAATTAATAGTTTAACTTTTGGATATTTCTTGATAAAATTATTTAAGAACATTGGTAAAAGGGTAGGCATAACAGTTGGAATGATTCCTAACTTAAATTCTCCTCCAATAAAACCTTTTTGTTGTTCTACTATGTCTTTTATTCTGTCGGCTTCATTAACAATGTTTTTTGCCTGATTTACGATCTTTTGTCCAATTTCGGTAAGTTGGATTGGCTTTTTACTTCTGTCAAATATTAATATACTAAGTTCTTCTTCTATTTTTTGTATTTGCATACTAAGTGTAGGCTGAGTAACGAAGCATTTTTCGGCAGCTAGAGTAAAATTTTTGTGTTCAGCAACAGCTAAAACATATTGTAGTTGAGTTATAGTCATTTCTAATAGTATTTTCTGATGCAAAAATAAGAAAATATAATTTTTTTTTATAGCATTTTCGAAAAAGTTATTTTAAATTTACAATTATTAGAAATATAAAATTAATACATATGAAAACTAATATTTTAGGATTGCCAGTAAAAGAGTCAGAATTAATTGTTAAAGAATTAAATGTCTTACTATCAAATTTTCAAGTTTATTATCAAAACTTGCGAGGAATTCACTGGAATATTCGCGGAAAACGTTTTTTTGATTTACATGTGAAGTTTGAAGAATTATATACAGATGCTCAAGTAAAAATAGATTTAATCGCCGAAAGAGTTCTTACAATAGGAGGTACACCATTACATACTTTCGAAGATTATATTAAAAATAATAAAATAGTAGTTGGAAAAAATATTTCGAATGATGAAAAAGCAGTTCATCTAATTGTAAGCTCATTAACTGATTTACTGAAGATTGAAAGAGAAATTTTAAAACAATCGGATGAAATCAATGACGAAGGGACAAATTCGATGATGAGCGATTTTATTTCCGAACAGGAAAAAACAATTTGGATGATGAGAGCATGGTTAGAAGAAGATTTGTAAAATTAGGATAACAAAAAGACCAGAATAGCACTAAATAGCTGTTCTGGTTTTTTTTTGTTAATGTTAAATTTGTTTAAAATTTTCAACTTAGTGTTTTGATTTTATCAGTTTAGCTCTATTTTTGCACTAATGAAAAAAATTGCAGCCATATTATTATTCATATTTATTGCTTTCTTATCGACGCCACCGATTGTGACGATGATTGAGAAAACATGCGATGTGTCTGCATTTTATAGTTTTTCAGAAGAAGAACATTCACATAAAGAAGTCAAAGTTTATGTGTATCATCCTGTATTTCATGGTGAGTTTGTTTTACCTATGTTTGACAAATCAAATCTTATATTGTCAGAAAAATTATCGAAACATGATAAGATTTCTGCGAGCATTTTTGCACCGCCGCCTAATTTCGCATAGTACATCCAGTTATATATTTTTAAACGTTTATTGTATTTAAGTAGTACAGTAGATATTTTACGAACATTTTTTACTATTGTATTATGAAAAGAAAAGTAAATCTTTTTGCCAACCTTAAATCTGATTTTGCTTCAGGTTTAGTAGTGTTTTTAGTGGCTCTTCCGTTGTGTTTAGGTATCGCAATGGCCTCCGGAGCTCCGTTATTTTCTGGAATTATTTCAGGAATCATTGGAGGAATAGTTGTAGGTTATTTGAGTCAATCACATATTAGTGTATCTGGTCCTGCAGCTGGTTTAACAGCAATCATCCTTACAGCAATTACTGATTTAGGAGCTTTTGATATATTTTTAACTGCTGTTTTTATTGCTGGACTTATCCAGTTAGGATTAGGTTTCTTAAAAGCGGGTAGTATATCTAATTATTTTCCTACCAATGTAATTGAAGGAATGTTGGCCGGTATCGGAGTTATTATTATTCTGAAACAATTGCCACATGCATTTGGATACGACGCTGATTTTGAAGGAGATCAAGCATTTGTTGAAAGTGATGGAAGTAATTCAATTTCATCCTTGTTTGAGATCTTCAACCATATTCATATGGGAGCAGTAATCATTACATTAATCTCTTTTGCGATATTAATTTCATGGGATAAAGTTCCTTTTTTACAAAAACTTAAATTAATTCCAGGTGCACTTGTTGCTGTTGTTGCTGGGATAATTATAAATGAAATTTTTATTTCATCAGGAAGCTCATTGGCTATTGGTAAAGAGCATTTAGTATCATTACCAATTCCAACATCATTTGATGAATTTAAAGCAATCATCGTAACTCCTAATTTTGCAGGGATAACTAATCCACAGGTTTGGGTTGTAGGTTTGACAATTGCAATTGTAGCTTCTATCGAAACATTATTATGTATTGAAGCTGCAGATAGAATGGACGTTCAAAAGCGATATACAAATACCAATGTTGAGCTTAAAGCACAAGGAATTGGAAATATTGTAAGCTCACTTTTAGGAGGTTTACCAATGACTTCAGTTGTTGTAAGATCTTCAGCAAATAATAATGCTGGAGCAAAATCAAAAATGTCTGCAATTATCCATGGTGTTTTATTATTGATAAGTGTATTGGCTATTCCAGTAATTTTAAATAAAATTCCATTAGCTACTTTGGCTACTATATTAATATTGGTAGGTTATAAATTGGCTAAACCAGCAACCTTTGTTCATTTTTGGGAAAAAGGAAAATACCAATTCATCCCTTTTGTTGCAACTTTAGTATTTGTTGTAGCAACAGATTTACTTAAAGGAGTTGCTTTAGGAATTGTAATTAGCGTTATTTTTGTTTTAAGAGGTAACTTAAAAAGAGCATATAGCTTCAAAAAAGAAGAGTATGAAGATGGAGATGTAATTCATATCGATCTTGCTCAAGAAGTTTCTTTCTTGAATAAAGCAGCAATTAAGCTTACATTAAATTCGATTCCAGAAAATTCAAAAGTAATTATCAATGCACATGATACTGTGTATATTGCACATGATATTCTTGATTTAATAAAAGAGTTTAAAGAAACTAGAGCTGTTGATCAGAATATTAAGGTGAAGCTTAAAGGATTTAAAAAAGCTTACGAGTTAGAAAATACTCCCGATTTACAGAACCATGTATCTATAGAACATTATTATGATGTCGCAAAAAGAGCAATGGTTAAAAAAACAGAAAAAGAAAAATTTTAAAAATATAGTTAAATAAAGCTGTAGTGATGTGTTTACCGAGGATTAAAAATTGGTAACTTTACAAGTGACTTTTTAGAATCCTCTAAACACTAGAATTGACAGTTATAAAAAAAATAAAAAATGAAAGAGTTTTATAAACAAATATTAGATAATAATAAAAAGTGGGTTGAAAAATCATTAGCTATCGATCCTAATTATTTTGCAGATTTAGCCAAAGGACAAACGCCACCTTTATTATGGATTGGTTGTTCAGATAGTCGTGTTCCAGCAAACGAAATTATAGGAGCGAAACCAGGTGAAGTTTTTGTACATAGAAATATTGCCAATATGGTTGTTCACTCTGATATGAATATGTTAAGTGTTTTGGATTACGCTGTGAATGTTTTAAAAGTTAAACACGTTATTGTTTGTGGACATTACGGTTGTGGTGGTGTAAAAGCTGCTATGGGGAATCAATCAGTAGGAATCATTGATAACTGGATTCGTCATATTAAAGATGAATACCGTTTACATGATAAATATTTAAATTCTATTGAAGATGAAACAGAACGTTTTAATGCTTTTGTAGAAGTAAATGCTAAAGAACAAGTTTATAATTTAGCAAAAACTTCAATTGTGCAAGGTGCATGGAAAAACGGTCAGGATTTGATGTTACACGGTTGGGTTTATGGTTTAAATTCAGGATTTGTAACTGATCTAAATGTAAATATTAGTTCGAATGATGAGCTTGATGAAGTTTATCAATTGAAATTGTAAATAAAAAAAATCGCCTTTAAGGCGATTTTTTTGTTTTTATTCGTTTTCATCATCTAAGTTCTCATTAAATGCCGATGGCAATAAGGTGGGGATGAACTTAATTAGTATTGGCAATAGCAAGCTTCCACCTGGAAGTAAGAATATTGTTAATGATGGAATTGTTTTGCAAATATCTAATAATTGTTTTTTTACTTTCTTCTTTTCGCTAGGATCCAGATCTCTACGGGTTGAATAGGCAAGGAGAAGCATTAACTCTTTGCTTTGTATGATTTCCTTTATTAGTCGGTTTTTATTGCGCTTTATAAGCGTAATAACCCCCATTGTCATTTGATCGTAAAAATGTTTTACAGGATTCGAGTAGTTAAAATACGGAATCTCTTTTTTGTGTTCTGTTATAAAAGCGTTGGTGCTTTTGATACTTTCTGTTACAAAATCATCTGATACGTTTAAGATACCAGCTAGTGTATGTAAAAAATAAGCTTCTTCGTTTTCTACAACTCCATCGCTCCATAAAGCCATGCCAGCCATATCAATTAGATAATATCTTTCTAGTTCATTTGTGAAATGATGCAATTGTAATGTTTCTAAAGTAGCAACCGTAACTTTAGAAAATTTGCTATAACGTATCGAAGCCTCAAAAAGTTTAATCAATAAATCATCATATTGCGATTTATTGGTTTTTGTTTTTAAAGCCAATGCGACAATACCCATAACAGTTTCTTCTATTTTTTTAAGATATTTCTCTGGAATTGATCCATGAATTAAATATTGGCGGAAAGCCAAAACATCTATAAATAGTAGCGCATTTGTAACTAAATGAGAAAAGTTTTTACTTATGATGCTGTCGTTCGTCTGAACACGTTCATCAATAATGTTTTCTAAAGTTAGAGAATCGCTACTTTTTGGAAGTAATATTTTGAAGAGATTGAAACCTTCAGGATTCATTTGATTATAGAAAGCTAAAGCTTCGGTAATGAAATGTTCTGAATTAGTATCGTTTTTAGTTAGAGAATAAACACCGAATAAAGTATTTAATAAAGCTACTTTAGAAATTTCAGTTTTAAACCAACCTTTTGTTTTAATTGGTGTTGGAGTTTCTATTGCAATTATATGGCCGTAGATAAAACCTGTCGCTCTAACTTTTCGATAAAAAGAATTATTAGTTTCAGTAACGTCCTGTTCTTGGAACTTTTGTTTACTAAAAAATTTATCTATCCAACCTGTTGCCGAAGGGTTAATCATTGCTTTAATTTGAAGCTACAAAGCTATCCTTTTTTTATGATTTGGGGATTGATTAAAATAAAAAAACCATTTTACTTTGTGAATAAAATGGTTTTTTAAAATATTATTTTATGATTGCCGAACAAGCTACTCTTCCGCCTGCATTTCCTGTAGGTTGAGTCGTAAAATCATCTGCGTCTTGATGTACAATTAATCCTTTTCCTAAAATATCTTTTGTTACATCACCACAACCTATGCACCATTCATTTGTTGTTAGTGTAATTGTACCATTTCCTTTTTCATCTGCTGTAAAGTTTCCAATGTCACCTTTATGATATTCTCCCACATCCCATTTTCCATGTTTTTTAAATGTTGGATTCCAGTGTCCTCCTGCAGAGCTTCCGTCAGCTGCAGAACAATCTGATTTTTCATGAATGTGTATGGCATGAACTCCGGGTTTTAAACCGCTAATTTTTGCTACAAAAGTTACTTCACCTTGTTTCTCTACAAAAGTTGCTGTACCTGTTACTGAACTATTGCTTTTAGGCTCAAGAGCGATGGTTAATTTTTTAGAGTCTTCTGAATTATTTTTTGTTTTACATCCAGTAATAACCGTAGCAATTACTACAAGAGATAGAATTATTTTTTTCATAATGGGTATGTTTTTTTTAATCAAAAGTAAAGTTAGCTTAAAATTATCGAAACAAAATCATTAGAATGGTAAAAAACGTTACTGTGTAAAGTTAAATATAAGTTTAAAATTATAAGTGTAGATGAAATATTGCTTAAATTCGTGTGTGAATTTATTTGTAAATAATGCTAAACATAGTCTTCAATAGTTATTTGTAAAATTTAAATCTTTAAATTATGATAAAAAAAATGTCAATGTTCGCTGTATTAGGAATTATTTTATTTTCATGTAATTCTGTACAAAATAAAACTACAACTACAAATTCTGCAGAACAGCTTAATGGTACTTGGGAGTTAAATTATATATCTGGGCCAAGAATTGCTTTTGAAGGTTTGTACCCTAATAAAAAACCAACGATAACTTTCGATACTAAAGAAAATAGAGTTTCTGGAAACAATAGCTGTAACTCTTTTACAGGTAAATTAAATGTTGATGGCCATGAAATTAGTTTTAAAGATGGATTAGCAAGCACTAGAATGATGTGTATGGATAATCAAGGAGAGCAAGTTTTTATGGACGGATTACTAAAGATAACTTCTTATGATGTTACAGATAACGGGAAAACATTAAATTTTATTTCAGGTGATATTGCCATGATGCGATTTACTAAAAAATAGGGGTGTTTATTTTTAATCCTGCTAAAATTCATTTTATGAAAACTAAATTATCTATTTTATTAGTGTTGTCATTTTTTTTGAGCATTTCCGTTTTTGCACAAAAAAAGTCTTCTAAAGAGCTTAAAGCAGAAAAGGAATTACTGTTGCAAAAAAAAATCGAAACACTAATCGATTCTAAAAACTTTGTGTTTGAAGCTCAGAAAATTTCGCCACGTGGTGGAAGAGTTATCTTTTTAGATTATAATACTTATTTTTTAAAATTTAATGAAGAAAAAGTAACTTGTGATTTGCCATTTTTTGGACGCGGCTACAATATTGGTTATGGTAGTGATGGAGGGATAAAATTTGATGGAAAACCAGAAGATATAAAAGTTGAAAAAAAGAATAAGAGTTATAATATTAAAGCTATAGTAAAAGGGAAAGATGATGTTTATAATTTGATGTTTTCTGTTTTTTTTAATGGAAGTACGACACTTTCAGTAAATAGTAATAATCGATCATCAATTACGTATTATGGAGAGATAAGTGCTCCAAAAGTAGATGCGGATAAAAAACAATAACTTTGTGCAACTGTTATTGATACTATAAATACATTAAGGAATTTATAGATGCATTCCTTAATGATGGACTAAGCTATGAAAAGAAAATCTAAGATTATCAATGTCTAATTTTCTAAACTAATTAAATATAATTATTACTATAAATTTTTAATCTAAAATTATGAAAAAGTTTCTTATTGCATTATTATTGGTTGTTTCAGTGAATTCTTTTGCTCAATCTTTAGAGAAAGAAAATTTAGATGTTATTCAGAGTATTTATGGAAGATCAAAATCAGAACTTGTAAAGCAATATATGAATCTGTCCGATGAGCAAACTTCAGCTTTTTTGAAAGTATATGAAAGCTATGAGGCAGAACGCAAATCATTGGGTCTGACAAAATTGAAATTGATTGATGATTATGCTATAAATTATGCAACTCTTACAGATGCTAAGGCAGACGAATTGGCTAAAGGTTTATTGAAAAATAATCTTAGCTATGAAAAATTATATAGTAAAACGTATAATAAAGCAAAAAAGGTAATTGGAGCAATTAATGCTGCCAAATTTGTTCAGTTAGAGTTTTATTTACAAACAGCAATTAGTAGTGAAATACAAGATTCTATCCCTTTTATTGGAGAAATTGAAAAATCTAAAGTGAACTAAAAAGGGTAATTTTAGTTTAAAGAAAATGCGTTAACAATTCAAGAAAGTGTTAACGCATTTTTATTTTATGATATTCTTATTTTTTACTTTTCACTTCATAAATGGCATCAAGCATCCCGTTTTTGAAAGTGTCTAAAGGTAATTCCCAAAACATGATTCCGCCTAATTTTTTAGCTATAGTATATTCTGTTTTTTCTTTTATTGAAGAAAGATCATCACCTGTAGCAAATTTTTGTTCTTTTTCATTATACCAATATCCTGCTTTTGCTTTATCATCCCAGAAATATTTCCATCCATTTGCCTCTGTAAAAGTAGTTGCATAGTTTTTAAAAGCAACGCCTTCGATATGTTCTCCTGATTGATATAAACCATTATTTATATTGGCAACATTTTTCCAAATTCTAGTATAAAAAGCGCCACCAATTACTAATTTATTAGCTGGGATTCCTAGTTTTAATAAATAAGTTACCGCTCTGTCTGTAGATTGCGCATCTGGAGTTCCACCATATAAAGGTGCATGGTGACCAGTTACTTTTGAATATCCATTTACTAAATCATAGCTCATTATATTTACGCGATCTACTAGTGGCATAACAATTTTCCATTCTATAGATTCGTCTAGGAATTTTTGAAAACCTCCAGCAGCAAAACTAAGTTCATGTTTTTTACCTAAACTTGTACGCAATGCTTTTACCAGTTGAGTAAAGTTTGGTTTATCAGCAGCTTGATACAGATGTCCAGGAAGTCCTTCGATTGCTGGATATTCCCAATCTAAATCTAAACCATCAGTTTTAAAATAATCATTTACTTCTTTTACCGATTTTGCAAAAACATTTCTTCCTTGAGCAGTAGAGAAAACTTCTGAACAAGGCTCACATCCGCCCCATCCACCTAGCGAAAGCATAATTTTAAGCTTAGGATGTGCTTTTTTTAATCCAACTAAGTGTTTTATTGAAAGAGAATCTTTAGGAGTATCTACGCTTAGTTTTCCGTCTTTTAAGTGACAGAAACTAAAGATTATGTGGGTAAGTTTGCTTACATCATATTGATCAATAAGTTTGTCGTCACCAGTATAATAAGCAATAACGTCAATTTTTTTTCCTGATTGTGCAAAAGAGTTTGTGGCAAAACAACATAAGAAAAAGAAAATAATCGGTTTTAATCTTTTCATTTTTAAGAATTTTTAGTTTTTAATAGGTTTTTTTTGAATGCTAAATATAAAACATTTCAAACGAAATAGTAATTAAATAGATACACAGTATTGGGCTTATTTGTTATAGTTTTTGTTTCAAGAAATAACTTTTATAGTGTTTTAAGGGAGAAATTATTTCTTTTTCATTAAATTTACAATTCTTCTGTATGAAATTATCTAAGTCATATTTATAAAAACTTCCTCAATCTGAATTTAAAATTTGGATTTACTTTAGATAATAACAGTGAAAAAAACATTTTATCATGAATAAATCTACAATCTCAAGTGTCTTTAAAACCAATTTTACAAAATCAGTTGCATTACCAAGTTTAACCATAATTATTGCAATTTCATTATTTTGTGTTTTTTTCTCAAAGGATGCAGAGCAGGCACTTAATTTTGCAAAAGACATAATATTTAAAAATTTAAGTTGGCTTTATGTATTGTTGGTGACTATTTTTGTTTTGTTTTTAGTCACATTAGCTATTAGTAAATTTGGAAAAATCAAATTAGGAGCGGATGATTCTGAGCCTGAATATTCTTTCTTTTCATGGGTAGCAATGCTTTTCGCCGCGGGAATGGGAATTGGGTTGATGTATTTTGGAGTAGGGGAAACTATGGCGCATTATGCAACGCCTGCCAATGCTAATTTAGCAGAAAATTTACGAGCGAAAGAAGCGCAATTGTATACTTTTTTCCATTGGGGCTTTCACGCCTGGTCTATATATGGTGTTGTAGGACTCTCATTAGCTTATTTTACTTATAGACACAATTTACCACTTGCAATCCGAAGTGGATTTTATCCGATTTTAAAAAACAGAATTCACGGAAAGTTAGGAAACATTGTAGATGTTTTTGGTTTGTGCAGTACTTTTTTTGGAATTGCAACGACTCTTGGTTTTGGTGTCGTGCAGCTATGTGCTGGATTAGTAAGCCTTCATGTAATTCCAGAATCTAGTTTTAATTATCAAGTCATTATTGTTTTGGTAGTTATGATAATTGCTGTTTCTTCGGCCATTTCAGGTTTAGGAAAAGGAGTTAAAAAACTAAGTGAGCTAAACATTATCATGGCTGTTTTATTAATGTTGTTTATACTTGTTTTCGGACCAACTATTTATATTCTAAGTACATTTACGGAAGGTTTAGGTCACTATATAAGTCATTTTATTTCATTAACATTTAATACTTATGCTTACGAAAAAGGAAGTCAGGAATGGTTTTCAAACTGGACTATTTTGTATTGGGCATGGTGGATTTCCTGGGCACCTTATGTAGGATTATTTATTGCCAAAATTTCTAAAGGAAGAACCATACGAGAATTTATTTTGGCCGTATTATTTATTCCTGCCTTTTTTAATTTTTTATGGATGACTGTTTTTGGAAGCAGTGCCGTGTGGATTGATGAACACATAGCACATGGAGCTTTAAGTGAATTTGCTAAAAATCCGGATACACTTTTGTTTAATTTCTTGACTTATTTCCCGTTTACTACCTTTGTGAATATTTTGTCGATTTTAATTATTTGCGTGTTTTTTATCACGTCGGCAGATTCAGGGATTTTTATAATGAATGGTATAGCATCTAAAGGAGCTGTAAATTCACCAAAATGGCAAAGTGTTTTTTGGGGAGTTTTATTGTCACTTTTGTCCTTGAGTTTATTGCATTCTGGTGGTTTGGCTTCCCTTCAGACAATGACATTAATTACCGCTTTACCCTTCGGAATCATTATGTTGCTGTTATGCTATAATTTATGGAAAGCATTGGTTGTAGATAGTGAATACAGTGCTAAAAAATATTCGCATGGGAGTCTAAATTGGAATAATACTAACTGGAAGGAACATTTAGAAAAAATCCTTACGTTTTCTGAAAAGAAGGATGTGCATAAATTTATTGATACTACAGTAAAAAAAGCATTCAATGAACTTAAAATTGAATTAGCGAATAATAATGTAGAGGCAAATATTAATCTTTTTTCGACTCCTAAACTTGCAATTGAATTAGAGATTAAACATGACGAATTGAGGAGCTTTAAATACGGTGTAATGGCTGAGCCACTCACTATATCTGAGACTTTAATCAATGAGAAGAATACTGCTGATATTGATTCTGAAACTTCTTTTCATCCTTTTACTTATTTTGGAGACCATCGTAAAGGATATGATATTCAATATTTGAGTAAGGACGGAATTATCTCAGATGTTTTGAGAGAATATGAACGTTTTTTGAATTTAAGTTCAGAAGGAGATCATGATTTGATTATGAAACCAAATAGTTAATTGTTAATTATTAGTTGTGAATGGTTGATTGTTAGTTGTAAAAAAAACATTTTTTTTTTAAGTTAAGATTAGATAATCTGCATTGATTTTTTTAATCCTTTATTTCTATCTAACTCTTTGCGAAAGGAACATGGGTAAAACGGATTTTTTATATCTATTCTTTCTCTTGACATAATTATCTCAATTATAGTCAACCTTTTTCAGTGTGATGAGGCAGGAAATAAAAAAAAACCGCAGTGTTTTCGGGACAGCTGCGGTTTTGAACAAATTAAAGTGACTAAAAACTATTTTTATTTTAGAAGCAGTATTCGTTTTCTGCAACTAATTTTGAAGTTATCGTTTCTCTTAGGGCTACTACATTTGGCATGTTAGTGTATTTTGTAAAACGACGTAATCCCATTAACATCATGCGTTGTTCATCGCCTTCTGCAAAAGAAATAATTCCTTCTTTTCCTTTTTGATTTACAATATCTACTGCTTTATACAAGTATAATTTTGCCATTGCAATTTGCTCTTGTACTTTAGCTTCACCTTCTTTTTTGGCTAATTTTTCAGTTCTAAGAATAGTACTTTCTGCCATATAAATTTCAATTAGAATATCAGATGCAGCCATTAATAATTGTTGGTGAGCATCTAAGTCTGGACCATATTTTTGTACAGCACTTCCAGCAACCATTAAGAAAACTTTTTTCAGGTTTGCAACGATTCCTTTTTCTTCTGCAAATAATTCAGAGAAATCTGGAGTGTCAAAAGATGGAATACCCATTAATTCTTCAGATACTTTCATAGCAGGACCTAATAAATCAACATGACCTTTCATCGCTTTTTTGATTAACATCCCTACAGAAAGCATTCTGTTGATTTCGTTTGTACCTTCGTAAATACGAGCAATACGAGCATCTCTCCAAGCACTTTCCATTGGTGTATCTTCAGAGAATCCCATTCCACCAAAAATTTGAATTCCTTCGTCTGCACAATTCTGAACATCTTCAGAAACAGCTACTTTAAGGATAGAACACTCAATTGCGTATTCTTCAACACCTTTTAATTCAGCCTCTTGATGCGTAGATCCTTCTGCTTCACGAGCGATAATTCTATCTTCGATATCTTTTGCAGCACGGTAAGATGCACTTTCTCCTGCGTAACAGTTTGTTGCCATTTCTGCCAATTTAGAACGGATTGCTCCAAATTGTGAAATTGCTGTATTAAATTGGATTCTTTCGTTAGCATATTTAACAGCTCCAGAAGTAACTCTTCTTTGAGCATCAAGACAAGCTGCTGCTAGTTTAATACGACCAACATTTAATGCATTCATTGCAATTTTGAAACCATTTCCTCTTTCAGAAAGCATGTTTTCAACAGGAACTTTGGTGTCATTGAAGAAAACCTGACGAGTAGATGATGCACGAATACCTAATTTGTGCTCTTCTTCATTCATCGAAATTCCATTGTCAGCAGTATTTTCTACGATAAATCCAGTAATGTTTTTATCATCTCCAATACGGGCAAAAACGATGAATACACTACAGAATCCTGCGTTAGAAATCCACATTTTTTGTCCTGTAATTTTGTAATGTGTTCCGTCTTCAGATAAAACTGCTTTAGTTTTTCCTGAATTTGCATCTGATCCAGCTCCTGGCTCAGTTAAGCAATAAGCTCCAAACCATTCACCTGATGCTAATTTAGGAACGTATTTTTTCTTTTGTTCTTCTGTACCATACAAAGTGATTGGCATGGTTCCGATACCTGTATGAGCACCAAAAGCAGTCGAGAACGAACCTGTAGCTCCTGAGATATAATCACATACCAACATAGTCGATACGAATCCCATTCCTAATCCACCGTATTCTTCTGGAACAGCAACTCCTAAAAGTCCCAATTCACCAGCTTTACGCATGCTTTCTTCTGTAAATGCGTAATCTTTTTTCTCGAAACGATTTTTGTTAGGCCAAATTTCTTTGTCTACAAACTCTTTTACAGAGTCTCGCATCATTAATTGCTCTTCCGAAAAATCTTCTGGTGTAAAGATGTCTTCGCACTTTGTTTCTTTTACTAGGAATTGACCTCCTCTTGTTTTGTCTGACATGGTTATATTTATTTTTTAGATGATAGATAATAGACGAATAGATGATAGACGTCAAATTATTAATTATTTATTTAATGTATTTTGAAATGACATTGTTGCTTTCTGGAACTCTTCAATCTTTATTTCAATATGATTTAAGAATTCATCTGTCAAATATTTTTTATGATTTGCTAATAAGAGTTGTGTTTGTAATTCAAAAGATGAGCCTAGAGATATATCTAGAAAATGACTGAAAGACTTATTTGTTCTACTTGAACCTTCTGCTATGTTTGAAGGCATTGAAACTGTTGATCGATCCATTTGACTTTTTAATCCAAATTTTTCTGAAGAAGGAAATGTATCTGTTAAGTCTAAAATTACTTTAGCTACCTCCATTCCCATCTGCCAATTTTTTAGTTTTTTAAAATTATGTCTTTTAAATTCAGTCATGTATTTTTCTGTCTCGTAAAATCTATTATCTATCAGTCTCTCATCTATTAGTCTCTTACAATACTTCGTAAATCCCTGCACTTCCTTGTCCAGTTCCTACACACATTGAAACGATTCCGTATTTACTACCTCTGCGTTTCATTTCGTCGAATAATTGAACAGAAAGTTTAGCACCTGTGCAACCTAGCGGGTGACCTAAAGCAATTGCTCCACCATTTACGTTTACGATATCTGGGTTTAATCCCAATTCACGAACAACTGCCAATGATTGAGAAGCAAAAGCTTCGTTTAGTTCTACTAAATCAATATCTTTTAATTGTAATCCTGCTTGTTTTAAGGCTTTTGGAATAGCTTTTACTGGACCAATACCCATGATTCTTGGCTCAACACCAGAAGAAGCAAAGTTTACTAGCCTAGCGATTGGTTCAAGGTTTAATTCTTTTACCATATCCTCGCTCATGATTAAAACGAATGCTGCACCATCGCTCATTTGAGAAGAGTTACCAGCAGTTACGCTTCCGTCAGCAGCAAAAACAGGTCTTAAACCAGCCAAAGCTTCTTTAGAAGTTCCAGCACGAGGACCTTCGTCTTTATTTACAACGTATGATTTTGTTTCTTTTTTACCATTTTCATTGATAAAAGTTTGTTCAACAGTAATCGGCACGATTTGTTTGTCGAATTTACCTTCAGCTTGCGCTTTTAAAGCTTTGAGGTGAGAGTTATAAGCAAACTCATCTTGATCTTCTCTCGAAATTTTATATTGGTTGGCAACCGCTTCAGCAGTTAACCCCATTCCCCAGTAATAATCTTCGTGACCTTCGGCAGCAAGTTTATAATCCGGAGTTGGTTTGTAACCTCCCATCGGAATAAAACTCATACTTTCGGCTCCACCAGCGATGATACAATCTGCCATTCCCGATTGGATTTTTGCAGTTGCCATTCCGATAGTTTCAAGTCCAGATGCGCAGTAACGGTTTACGGTTACACCAGGAACATCTTCTACTTTTAATCCCATAAGAGAAATTAAACGACCAACGTTTAAACCTTGTTCTGCTTCCGGCATGGCATTTCCTACCATAACGTCATCAATACGTTTTTTGTCAAAATCAGGCAATTCATTCATCATAAACTGAATGGTTTCTGCAGCTAATTCGTCAGGTCTTTTAAATCTAAAAACTCCTTTTGGTGCTTTTCCTACCGCAGTACGGTAAGCTTTTACTATATATGCTGTTTTCATTTGTTTTTTGTTTTTAAGAGTATAGAAGTTAGAGAGACAAGAAGCAAGAGAAAAGGCAAAACTTAGTTTTGAAATCTTGCTTCTTGTTGCTGTTTTCTATGATCTAGTTTCTTAGTGGTTTTCCTTTTGTTAACATATATTGGATTCTCTCTAGGGTCTTACGTTCAGTACATAAACTCAAGAAAGCTTCACGTTCGATATCTAATAAATATTGTTCAGATACTAAAGTAGCTTCAGATAAATCACCTCCAGCCATTACGTAGGCAAGTTTGTTGGCAATTTTCTTATCATGTTCAGAGATGTATTTACCAGCTTCCATTTGATCTGTACCTACTAAGAACATTCCAAGAGCTTGCTTCCCTAATACTTTTACATCTGTTCTTCTTATTGGTTGTGTATAACCAGCTTCTGCCATTAACAAGGCATGTTTTTTAGCTTCCGCGATCTGACGATCTTTGTTTACTACAATAATATCTTTACCATGTTGTAAAAGTCCAGTGTCAAATGCTTCGTAACCAGAAGTAGATACTTTTGCCATAGCAATAGTTAAGAAATACTCTTGAAGAACATTTAATTCTACATCGTTTTTACGGAATAGGTCAGATGCTCTTAATGCCATTTCTTTAGATCCACCACCACCAGGAAGTACACCAACACCAAACTCAACCAATCCCATATATGTTTCAGCAGCAGCTACCACCTTATCGGCATGTAAGCTCATTTCGCATCCACCACCAAAAGTCATTCCGTGAGGTGCTACAACAACAGGAATTCCTGAGTAACGAACACGCATCATTGTGTCTTGGAACATTTTGATAGCCATATTCAACTCATCATATTCTTGCTCAACTGCCATCATAAATATCATTCCGATATTAGCACCTACAGAAAAATTTGCTGCTTGGTTACCAATAACTAATCCCTGATATTCTTTTTCAGATAAGTCGATTGCTTTATTAATTGCTTGAAGGACATCGCCTCCAATTGTATTCATTTTTGATTGGAATTCTAAGTTTAAAATTCCGTCTCCTAAATCTTGGATAATTGCACCACTATTGCACCAAACTTTTTTGCTTTCGCGAATGTTGTTTAGGATAATGAATGCATCTTGTCCTGGAACTTTAGTTTGTGATTTTGTCGGAATGTTATAAAAATAAGTAGCACCTTCTTTTACAGAGTAGAAACTTTTGCTTCCAGAAGCTATCATATCGTTTACCCATGCAGCAGGAGCTAAACCTTCAGCTTTCATGATTTCGATTCCGTTTTCGACACCAATAGCATCCCAAATTTCGAAAGGACCATTTTCCCATCCGAAACCAGCTTTCATGGCATCGTCAATTTTATATAATTCGTCTGATATTTCAGGAATTCTGTTTGATACATAAGCAAACATTCCTGCAAAACTCTTACGGTAAAATTCTCCAGCTTTGTCTTTTCCTTTTACAAGAACTTTAAAACGATTGATTGGTTTATCGATTGTTTTAGTTAATTCAAGCGTAGCAAAATTTGCTTTTTTTGCTGCACGATATTCTAGCGTGTCTAAATCAAGAGTAAGGATATCTCTATCTACTTTTTTGTAGAAACCTTGGCCTGTTTTGCTTCCTAACCAATTATTCTCCATCATTTTTGTGATGAAATCAGGAAGTTTGAATAATTCGTGTTGTTCGTCTGTTGGGCAGTTTTCGTAAATACCATTGGCAACATGTACCAAAGTATCTAAACCTACAACATCAACTGTACGGAAAGTAGCTGATTTTGGACGACCAATAACTGGACCTGTCAATTTATCAACTTCTTCGATAGTTAATCCCATTTCTTTAACTAAATGGAATAAACTTTGAATACCATAAATACCGATTCTGTTTCCGATAAAAGCAGGAGTATCTTTAGCAACAACCGAAGTTTTTCCTAAAAATTTAGATCCGTATTCATTTAAGAAATCCAATACTTCAGTCGAAGTTTTTGGACCAGGAATAATTTCAAATAATTTTAAGTAACGCGCAGGGTTAAAAAAGTGTGTTCCGCAGAAATGTTGTTGGAAGTCTTCGCTTCTTCCTTCGCTCATAAAATGAATCGGAATACCTGAAGTATTTGATGTTACTAATGTCCCCGGTTTACGGAATTTTTCAATTTGCTCAAAAACCAGTTTTTTAATATCAAGACGTTCTACAACAACTTCAATAATCCAGTCAACATTGGCAATTTTTGCCATATCATCGGTTGTATTTCCAGTCGTAATTCTGTTTGCGAATTTCTGACTGTAAATAGGAGATGGTTTAGATTTTAATGAGTTAGCAAGATGTTCGTTTACAACTCTGTTTCTTACGGCTTTGCTTTCTAGAGTTAAGCCTTTTTTAGTTTCGGCCTCTGTTAACTCACGGGGAATGATGTCTAGGAGTAAAACTTCCACACCAATGTTAGCAAAATGACAAGCTATTCCTGAACCCATAATTCCGGATCCAATTACGGCAACTTTTTTAATTGTGCGTTTCATTTTCTGTTTTTTCTGTTTGATTAAATATATTTTTATCTTGTATTAATTCATTTATGATTTCTGAAACTTCAATAAAATGTTTTAATTTTTCTTCAGAAATGTGATTTCTAACTGTTTCATTAAATTTCAAGACTGTATTTTTAGATAACTCTCTTTTCTCTTTTCCAAATTCAGTTAGATAAATCAAAACACCTCGGCCATCGGTTGGATTTTTCTTTCGAACAATCAAGCCTTTGTCTTCCATAGATTTGAGCGTTCTGGTTAAGCTAGTGGCTTCCATTCCCATTCTAGGACCTAATGCTGTCGATGGAGTACCTTCTTCTTTATCGATACTTAATAGCGCAAAACCAGTAGCCATTGTCCCATCATATTTTGCAGCTTCTTCGTTGTACATTCTTGATACAGCTTGCCAGGTTGCGCGTAAAATATAATCTATAGTCTTTTCTTTCATTTGGTAGATTGTATTTGATTATTTAATTTTAATGTGAAATACATTGTGATAGTATCTTTGCATTAATTTAAATCGAATTCGTTTTTTTTGGCAACTATATCGATTTCAAATATAATAAAAAAATATTATGCATGCATAGTATTTCAAAAAATATTTTTTAGTTTGTTAAATGTTAGCTCTGAAATAGAGTTGGTTAAGTTTTCTATTTTTCGAATGAAATATAATATTTTTTTTGAAATTTTAGCTGTTCGATTATCCGAAAAGTTACATCAGGTCAGTAAATTAGGACTTCAGTTTAATGTATCTTGAAAGATATTTCTTTAATTTAAAAACGGAAAAAATTATTCCCCATATTTAAGTAAAGCTTTTCTAAGTTTATCTTTTATTCGTAATCGCAGTCCATTGGGACTGATAACTTCTAATCCATCACCAAAGCCTAAAAGCAAACGCTCTATTTCATAATTAGTTTTAAGCTTTAGTGTAATAATAATACTTCCGTCCTCATTTTCTTTTTCTAGCTTTTGGGAAGCATGAAAGGGTTTTGTTAAAACATAAGGTGCATTTTCTTTATCAATCCAAAGTTCAATTTTTCTAGCGTTCATCCCTTGGTTCACTGTAACCCCAACGACATCTTTATAAAAATCTTCGGCATCAAAAACTTCTTCTATATAAGGTAGGTTAAAATCAAAATCGATGCTGGTAATCCGATCAAGAGCCAAATTGGTTATGGGTTGAGTGCCTTTTTTCTTTCCAACCAAAAACCAACGATTGTTAAACTCCTTTAAAATAAAAGGATGAAAATTAAACTTTTGTTCCTCTCTGGATTTAAAAGATTTATAGGTAATAACTAGAACTATTTTTTTTATGATGGCTTGATAAATTTCGTCCAGATAATGTAATCCTTTTAAGTTTTCGTTTTTATCGAGATAAATTACAGAATTAGTATGTGATTTCTCTGAATAGATTTTATCTTCTAAACGCTGCAAAATATCCGAAACATCACTAAATAAAGAGAAATCTTTAAATTGTTTTAGCATAGAAACTGTTTCTGTTAAAACATTCATGTCGGTTTCTGTAAGCGGAATATCTGTAATAGAGAAATCTTCTTCGTCGTATTTGTAAAACTTCTTATCATAAACTACGATAGGAGCATTGTATCCGAGTTTTTCGCTACGCATGAGTTGGATATCCATTTGTATGGTGCGTTTGCTTATGCGGTTTTCGCGACCCTCATATTCAAATAATGCATCTGAACAGGCTTCGATTAAATCATCGAGAGTCCAGGTTCTGTATTGGTTTTGTAGGCATTTATCGATTGTTTTGTATCGAATTAATGCATTTTTGTTTTGTGACATAATATCTTTTTTGCTGTATAGTCTCAATCCCGATAGTTATCGGGAGCAAATATTTTGTTTCACGCAATTTTTCGGATCATTTTAAGCTACTCCCGATAGCTATCGGGAGTAGCTTAAAAAATAAAAATTTGCGACTTTGTGAGATCATTACAATTATATTTCTTGTTTTTGAGCGTGTCACTCAGGGTTTAGCTGTACGCTGTATCTTTTTTAGGTGAAAAACCCAAAGAAGGTTGCTGCTTCTGTCCTTTATACACACAACTTTAATGATAAATGTACACTTTTATATTTTCTACGCAAAAGAATTGCGTACTTGTTGTGAATATTTGTATTATCAATAATCCTGTTTTTAATCAAGATTGATAAGAAAATTAGTTAGGATACTGAAATAAATGAAAGTTTTTAATTTCAAGGCAAGGTTATATTTGTGTTATTTTTAGTACGTTTTAGTCATTATTATGCCCTTTTTAATTCAACTTTTTGAAAACTAAAAAAGATTATTTTATAATATTTTTTTGATTAAAAAAAACATATACTTTTGGCAGCAAAAATAAATGACATTTCATGGGGAAACTTTACTTCTTACACTTATATTTTCTTTTAATAATTACGACTTCTGTTCATGCATTTGGGGCTGTCAATAAAAATGATTTTACATCTAATAAAGGTTATAAAAACCTAGTTTTAGTACCCAATGTCGATTTCAATTTTACTAACGATGGAACTTGTTCTGGAACTCCCATTACATTTACTCCTATTGTAAGTGCTACTGCTCCTTTTAGCTATAAATGGGATTTTGGAGATGGGACGACTTCTACAGATAGTAATCCAAGTCATTCTTTTACAGCGGTTGGTTGCGGTACGCAGTCTTTTGTTGTAAAGTTAACAGTTACTGATGCTAGCGGTGAAAACAGTATAACAAAAACTATTACTGTAAAACAAAAACCAGATTTAAAATTTGGAAATGTAAATACTCCAGGATCACTTAAGCCTTTTGAAAGATGTGGAGATAATAATTCAGATCCAAAATACAGTATTAATGTTAGTAATAATTCAGCTTCATCGGCATGCATTACGTCTTATAATGTTGATTGGGGAGATGGCAGTTCTGAAACAAATGTTGTTTTTCCTAAACAGCATGAATATCAGAAATTAGGTTCTTTTAATATGGTTATTACCGGAATCGGAAATAATGGCTGTAACAATTCTGTTACTTATGTAGTAAAAAATTCTAACAATCCGCTAGGGGCACTTATTGCTCCAGGTAATACAACCAATTTATGTCTTCCTGTAGCTCCAATGAATTTTGCAATAGGGGCATGGGGACTTAATCCTTCTGATACACGATATGTGGTTAATTATGGTGACGGAACTGTACAATCATATACTCAAGGACAATTAGAAAGCTCTTCTTATTATAACGCAGGAAATCCGCAAGCTTCTCAAAATTTTCCTGTACCGCATAAATTTACAAGAGCCAATTGCCCTTCTGGAAATACGGTTAGCTTAACAATAACAACATCTTGTGGAAGTACTTATCTTACAGCCGGACCTATTATCATATTAGGTGTGCCAGTGATAAGTTTTAAAGTAAATAGTATTGCATGTGTTAATACTAGTATCTATTTCGAAAATACGACCGTTGCAGGCTACACTAATGATTGTAGTACTTATAATGTTTACACTTGGGATTTTGGTGATGGAACAACTTCTAGAGAGGTTAACCTTTATCATGTATACACAGCACCAGGGAAATATACAGTTAAACTAAATGCAACAACTCCTTGTGGAGCTGGAATTGAAACAACAAGAGAAATATGTGTAGAGCCTATATTACAACCTAGTTTTACTTTTGGTAATGCTTGTGCTTCAACCAATGTTCAAATGACAAATACTACAGATACGAGGTTAACTTGTGGAACAGAGAGCTATTATTGGGAAGTTACGAATTATGTTGAAGGCTTTTGTGGTAAAGAGTCAGTACCAGGAACAGGAAGAGGACAATGGAATTTTGCAAATGGTACATATTCTTCATCAAAAGATCCTGTTTTTAATTTTACACTGCCAGGTACCTATTATGTTAGGTTAAGAACAATGAATTCTTGCGACGTTTACACATATTCTGCTACTCAGGCAATACAGGTAAAAAAACCGCCAGTTACAACTTTAAAACCTATTTCAGATTTTTGTAATTCGGCAACAATTAATCCTGTTGGAACAGTAGAAGAAACTTGTTCTCCAAGTTCGGAGATTACTTATTTATGGAGTTTTCCAGGAGGTACACCTTCATCATCTACTTTGCTTAATCCGGGACCAATAAATTATACAACTAGTGGTAATTATGTAGCTACTTTTAGTGTTACTAATAGTTGTGGAACAACTACCAAAACGGCTCCTTTTTCGGTTGATTTAGTTCTTTCTCCAGTTATAAAAGATAAGACAGTAAAAATATGCAGTGGTACTAGTTTTCAGGTTACGCCTGTTACCAATGGGATAGATAATGTACCAGCAGGAACGACCTATGTTTGGTCAACGCCTGTAGTTTCTCCTGCAGGAGCAGTAAGTGGAGCAAATGCACAATCTTCTCCAAGATCAAATATTAGTCAGACTTTAATAAATAACACAGCTAATCCAGCAACAGTAACATATACGGTATCACCTATATCTACAGCTTGTCCGGGACCTAATTTTACAATAACAGTAACCGTAGATCCATTAATAAAAGTAACTCAAGTTACAAAAAATGGTACCTGTTTTGGATCTAATGATGGTTCCATTACGATAAGTGTAACAGGAGGTATTCCTTTTGCAACAGCAACTCCTTATACTTTTTTATGGACAGGCCCCAATGGATTTACGAGTACCGATAAAGATATTTCTAATTTAAAACCAGGAACGTATTATTTAAGTGTTAAGGATAATGGAAATTGTCCGTTTTCACAAGCCTATTCTGTTTCTGAACCGGGTAAATTTCAAACTTCAGGAGGTAAAAATGATATCACGTGTTTTGGGTTAAATAACGGAAGTATAAATTTATACACAACAGGAGGAACACAGCCTTATACTTATGTATGGACAAAAGATGGGAATCCTTATGCTGCAACTACCGGAAATATTAATAATCTTGGACCAGGAAAGTATGACGTTACCATTACCGAAGTTAATAATTGTGATATACTTACAGATCGTTACACAATTATAGAACCGCCATTATTAAAAGTAAAATGGGAAAGTCAAGTTGATATATTATGTTACGGATATTATACAGGTGAAATTAATGTAAGTACAATAGGCGGTCGATATACTGAACTATCTCCGGGAGTTTTTAATTACCGATATAGTTGGACGGGACCAAATGGATTTAGAAGTAATCTTCAAAATCTAAAAAATCTTGCAGCAGGTACTTATAATTTAACTGTTACTGATAATTCAGGTTGTGAAGATAAATTGAGCGTTGTATTACTTCAAAATGATGAAATACGTTTAAATTACAGTAAAACTGAGATAGCATGTTATAATTATGCTAATGCATCTATTACTATAAATAGCATAACAGGAGGAGTTCCTTTTACAACAGGAGATCCGTATATTATAGAATGGAGTAATTTAGGAACAGGTTTAGTACAAAATAATTTATCAGCGGGAACTTATGTAATCACAATTACTGATGCATTAGGTTGTCCAAAAGTGTTTCCTATAGTGATAGATAATGCACCAGTTTTCACTATTAATCCAGATGTAAAAAACGTTTCTTGTTTTGGAGCAAATGATGGTCATATCCGATTGAACCTTATAGGAGGTAAAGCGCCGGTTAAGTTAGTTTGGGATGATAATTCGACAGCAGGAATTGAACGTAATAATATTGGACCGGGGAAATATAGTGTGACAATTACAGATGGTAAAGCCTGTGTAATAAGAGAAACCTTTATTATAATTGAGCCTTTATTGTTAGAACTAAGAGCTGATGTTTCAAATCCTTTAGATTGTGTTGATGCAAATACAGGAGAGATCAATTTAGTGGTAACAGGAGGTCTGCCTCCATTTACGTACTCATGGTCAAATGGTGCAAAAACCGAAGATTTGAGTAAACTTCCACCAGGAACTTATGCCGTTACTGTTACAGATGCCAATGGTTGTAAAAAATCAGAGGAATGGAAAATTACCAGATTTGATCAGCTTACGCCAACTATCGAAGTGCTAACCGATTTTGATTGTGAGACTAAATACGTGCATCAAACATTTGTAGGACATGTAAAAGGAGGAATACCGCCATATACATTAAGTTGGTCAGATGGAGTTGTTTCAGGTCCTAATAACGAAATAATGAATACCGAAAACAAAGGCTTAATTATATTTAGCGTAACCGATAGTTTTGGATGTACTGCCGATTTTCCATACAATGTTAATACACCAGTATTAGGAATAGCTAATTATTCGACGAGTTCTTATGGTAAAGATGTTTATGATTTGTATTCAATTTACGATCCTATTTTATTTACGAATCTGGCAACAGGAGATTTTACAAATATTTCTTGGGATTTTGGTGATGGTAAATTCTCAAATGAAGAAAATCCGAAACATATTTACACAAGAGAAGGAACTTATACAATAAAGCAAACAGTTACTTATCCTTTTGGTTGTCAATATAGTTATACATCAACATTAGTTGTCGAAAAAGGATATAGTCTGATAATGCCAAATGCCTTTACGCCAAATAATGATGGTTACAATGACACATTTGCACCAGTGTTTTTAGGTTTTGATAGCATTACTCTTGATGTCTATGACACTTGGGGAGGAATTGTATATTCTGAAACTGGAAAAAACATTAGTGGATGGAACGGACAAATAAAGAATCATGCAGCCGAAAATGGAAACTACTTTTTCAAAATCACTGCAAAAACTTTTTACAACCATA
Organism: Flavobacterium frigoritolerans; assembly: GCF_025847275.1. GTDB lineage: Bacteria > Bacteroidota > Bacteroidia > Flavobacteriales > Flavobacteriaceae > Flavobacterium > Flavobacterium frigoritolerans. Next base: position 78,552 of record NZ_JAOZEV010000008.1, on the reverse strand, counting down.
CCATAACCGAAAGAGGAGCATTTACATTACTTAAATAATAGCAACAGATTACAATGAGATTAAAACTATATATAACAATACTAATTGCATGTTGCTTTTATTCAGAAACAAGAGCGCAAGACCCAATTTTCACCCAATATTTTTTAGTTCCCGAAACACTTAATCCAGGTTTTTCTGGGTTTATGGAAACTACCTATGCAGGGATAGTACATCGTGAGCAATGGCCAGATTTAGATTTAAAAATAGATACCGATTATGCATTTGTAAATACTTGGAACGAAAAAATGAATAGCGGTTATGGAATAAGTGTTTTAAATCAAAGAGAAAACCTGACCAAATATAATTACACGCAAATTAATGCTAATTATGCCTACCGAGTAAAGCTAAACGATACATGGTATTTTAGACCAGCTATCGAAGCAGGTTTTGGATTAAAATCATTTGCCTTTCAAAATTTACTGCTCGAGGATCAAATTAATATTCGAACAGGTGTTATAAATTCAAGTTCGGTAGATCCGATGCTAAAAAACGATAAAGTCAATTTCTTTGATGTATCAGCAGGTATGGTTTTTAACACCGAAAGTCTTTGGATAGGTTTATCGATGAAACACCTTAATAGACCTAATATTTCCTTTGCAGGAGACGGAAACGTGCCTTTAGATACATTCTTTTCTTTGAGTTCAGGTTACGAATTTCTTTTAGCCGATTATATCGATGTGTTGTTTCTTCCGTATGAAACTAAAATGCTTATAACCTCAAATTATATGCAACAAGGATATTATAATCGATTTGATTTAGGAACATCTATACAGTTCGAGAAAATATATTTTGGTGCAACAGCAGTTACAAATCCTTCAAAAAATGGTATAAGCAGGGAGTTACTAACCTCCGTAAATCTTTTTACAGGCTTGCAGTATGAGAATTTAAAATTAGGGCTTTCCTATGATTTGAATACGACGAATATGGGGAGAACAGGAGGCGTTTTTGAAGTTTTATTAACGTACCAGTTTAACCTGAGTGTAAAATGTTTCGGATGTCCTAATTACACAGGAAGATAGACAGGAAGTTATTTATAGAATTACAGTTTTTATCCTAATAAGGGCGTGTCCCGCCGAAAAAGCGGGTCGGGCTGTACGCTGTATCTTTTTTGGGCGAAAAGCCCAAAAAAGGATGCCGCTTCCATCCCTCACGCAAAACCGATAATGGAATAAACTATCGTTTTATATTGTTATAAATGATTTGTTTTCGTTTCTAATTTTCCGTAGAGGCGCACAGCAGAGCGTCTAACATATTGTGGATACGCACTGCAGTGCGTCTCTACATTAATAATGAAATTTCTTTTTCAATATTCATTCTTGCTTTCTCCTCATATAAATTTCTGAATTCCTTCGTCTGAAAAATAGATTCATTTTCCAGAAAATGTTTCAACGCTTTAGCGCGTCCCGGTTTATAGAGAAAATCAGGATAAATGCGATACTCTTTTCTGATTTGTTCAAAGTAAATCTGATATTCATCCCAATCTCGGGCAAGAATCTTCAAATCAAAATCAATTAACCAATTAATATCCTCAATTACATTGTGTTGATGTTGCTGTGTTGCACAAATAGCATCAAAAACCAATTGATTATCAAATGAGATATTTTTAGGTAAAATCGATAATGCATATTCAGCACTTTTTAATTCATTGTCTTTTTTACGGCTATTGTATATGTAGTCATGATAAAAGATGGCGTATAAGATTTCATTAGGAAATTGCAGTTTCTCCAAGTATGTTTCATAACAATCAATCATATCACTAATATGAGTCAGGTTATGATAGTATCTGGATTTTTTGGAATAAGCAGTTTCGAGTTCCAACCAATTATGCTGAATCTCTTTTTCGTCAAAGCCAATGTTTGCGAGCAGTTCGGTATATTTTTCTTTTAGATCCATAGCGCTAATTTACTTAAAAAAACATTCCTTTTTTACTGCGCAGAATAATTGCGTACTAATTGTAAACCTTTGTATCATCAAAACAAAAGGCCTTGTAGCTTAAAAGGAAAAGCCTACAGAAAAATTACTGGCTGTAGAGTTTGCGGATATTCCGGTTAGACCTGCGCGGACTAATGGGTAGAATTTACAGAAGCACCGAAATCGTTAGGGAAAGTAGGGAAGCGTATTTAGAGCCGCAATGCCCGAAAGGGAATATGAGTTCGAATCTCATCAGGGTCACAAAATAAATAAATGTTTACGAGTAATTTAGATTACTTAAAATAGGATTCTTTTTCACTGCACAAAATGAATGCGTAGTAGTTTTTGAATCTTTGTTTAAAGAAAAGAAGAAATGAATACAGTACTATTAAAAGAGATGATATCCAAAAATTATATTAGAGTAAACAAACACCCTAATTATGATTTATATATTTATAATTATACGCAAAGTGCGCAATTCGAAAGAATATGGAATGAAGTTACATTAAATTGTAGAGGATTAATTCTTGATGAAAGTTTTAATGTGATAGCGAGACCATTTCCTAAGTTTTTTAATTTAGGCGAAATGGAAAGCCAAACAATTCCTAATACAACTTTTGAAGTGTATGATAAAGCCGATGGTTCGCTGGGGATTTTATACTGGATAGATGAGGTACCATTTATAGCAAGTAGGGGTTCATTTGCAAGTGATCAGTCAGATAAAGCAAACGAAATGTTACATGGAAAATATAAAAACTCATGGACATTATTGGATAAAAACAAAACCTATTTATTTGAGATTATTTATCCTCAAAACCGAATTGTTTTAGATTATGGTGTAGCAGAAGAATTGGTTTTACTGGCAATTATCGATACACAATCGGGAGAAGAATTCCCGCTAGAAGCTATTGGATTTCCTATTGTCGAAAAATATGACGGAATTAAAGATATTGGTTCATTAGCAGCAATGAATAAAGATAATAAAGAAGGGTTTGTTATTAAATTTTCGGATAATTTTAGAGTAAAAATCAAATTTGAAGAATATCTTCGTTTGCACCGAATCATTACTCAGGTTTCTAATTTGAACATTTGGGAATATTTAAAAACAAACCAACCGATAGAAGAAGTTCTGGAACGTGTTCCTGATGAATTTTTTAATTGGGTGAAAGAAACAAAAAGTGATTTAGAAAATCAATATGCGGTAATCGAAAATCAATGTAAAAAAGATTTTAAGGTATTCGAAACAGTCAAAGAAACAGCCCTGTATTTCCAGACATGCAAACATCAGGGAGTATTATTTGCAATGCTTAAAAACAGAGATTATTCCGAAATAATTTGGAGAATGATTCGACCAGCGTTCGAAAAACCATTTAATAGAGAAGAAGAATAGAAAATTAATTTAACTGCGCAAAATAATTGCGTAGTGGCAAAGCTATATTTGTCAAACAAAAATAAACACAATGATTATAAAACTTAAATCAGACAATACATACTTTTTAGATATCCTTTATAAAAATCCAAATACGGATCAAGGTCTTTATTTGAAAGAATTAAAAAACGGAGTTATTATAGGAAATGTTATTTCAGCTACAGAATATCATTGTGTTTTTATGGATGGCAAACATAGTTATTTGCCAGAAGAAGGAAATCAAACCGATTTTCAGAGTTACTGTAGTCCGCTATTGGCTTTAAATATGGCAACCGAATTTTTTAATCATTTGTACAAAGAAAATGCAAATTTGAGTGAAACAGTAATTTCTTGGTTAGAAAAAAACTACGATGAGGTTGATACTGAAAAATGTACGATAGAAGTAGCTACTTTTTTTATCGATTCGGGCTGGTATAAAAACGGAAACTATCTTTTATCAAAATACATCGATGGAATTTCATTGCAGCATAAAATTGGAAGTAATTTCGAATTAAAGATAGAAGGTTCAACGGTTAGGGAAGCCTTACAGAAATTTTCGCTTGTAGCTTTGTTTTCGCATTTCACCAACAAATATGCAGTTTATACCTATATCGATGACTTTTTTATTCAAAAGCACATCACGATGTTAACCAATATTTCGGGTGTTCCGTATTTTGTATTTTATCTTTTTATAAAAAGAATTATGCGTTCTCCAGTTCAGTTCGAAAAATTCAAACCACAGTTAGAAGCGTATTTTGATAACAAGGTTCAATTTGTTTTTACAGATACACATCAATCCAGAAAAGAATTCATTTGTAATAAAATCAATTTTGATGAACCTGTTTTAGATTTTGGTTGTGGCGAAATGCAGTATTTTAAAATGTTGCTAAAAAAAGGATTTATACAGGAATATCATGCGTACGACGAAGTAGATTTTAAACCTATTGCAGATAAAATAGTTGGGATAGAGAATGCAGATAATTTGCATTGGGTTGAAAGTTTAGAAGAAATTAAAGGATTTGAAAATCAGATTATTTTAAGTGAGGTGATTGAGCATAATTCATTAGAAGAGGCAAAAGCATTATTAATTTGGATACGTGATAATACGCAGTTTACCCAATTATTTGTAACAACACCAGACAAAGATTTTAATGTGAATTATGAACTGACAGAGGAATTTAGGCACGACGATCACGATTTTGAGTTATCAAATTCAGAATTTGTGGATTTGATTGACGAGATTTTTCCAAACCCTAAAACCTATTATGGAGTAGGAGATTGTGTAAATGGAGTTTACCCAACAAGTGCAGTAATCATTCAAAAAAAGTAAAAGATGTTAGATTATAGAGTAAGAAACAGAATAGAGTGGTTTTGTAAAAATAAGATAAATGATTTTTCGCCAACCATTTCGCCAGCACCAAAAAGCAGGACAAAAAATGAAATAGAAAGTATCGAGGAAGCGGTAAATTATTATTTAGGAAAAGGCGTAACCGAATTTGTAGTTCAAAAAAAATACATGGGTTCGTATTGCACCATTTACTTGAAAAGAAATCTTGATGAAAGCTATTTCGTTTCCAGAAATGGTTTTAAAATGGATCATATTGATGTAAAAAAAGCAATTAGCAGTTTGAAGGATTTGCATGCTAAAATGATCATTACTTTTCCTGATTTCGAAACTATTTTAATAGCTTCAGAATTATTGCCTTGGAAGATTTTAGGAGCAGGATTAATCGAAAAAGAATTTATAGGATATTACGATGCCTTAAAGACACATAATGTGTATTTGCAATCTTCAGGACTACTTGAAAAATTAGAAAGTGTGAGAGAATCTGAATTGTTTACAACATACATTTCAGATAAAAAACAATTAACTAAAAAGGAATTTGGCAGTAAACACAAATCACATATTGTTCGTCAGTACGAAGCTTTGGGAATTGTAAAAATACCGAATGTTGCCAAACAGGATGAATCATTAAAGGTATTTCAGAATCAGATCAATACATTTGGGAATGAAGCCGAATTGCATTTTAAACCGTTTACGATTTTAAAAGTGGTTAATATTGGTGGAGCTGAAGTAATACCAAATTCTAATTTGACTTATGAATTGGTCAACGATGACACTTTTTTGCATTTAGAAATTACCAGTGCTAACAAAGAAGAAAAGCTAAAGGAAATGTATTCGTTTTTTGAAAAACTAACTAATGAGAATGAAGAAGGCATAATGATTAAACCAGTTCAGAATTACATTAAAAATTTGCCACCGTGTTTTAAAGTTAGAAATAACAATTACCTAACGATGATTTATGGAGTGAACTTTCATCAGGATTTTGATCATTATTTAGAGAAAAGGAATGTAAAGAAGAAATTAGAACAATCGATAAATGGTTGGGAAATCAATCAGAAAATGCTTCAGATTCCGTATAAAGATTTAGAAGAAGAAAATTACTTGATGCGTTTGTTGCTCTTAAAGCGAATCAATAACGAAGAAATAGAAAAAACATTAGATCCAAGATTATAACAAAATGAAAAAGATACCAACATTAACGATACTTACGGGTTGTCCAGCATCTGGGAAAAGTACTTTCGCCGAGTGGAAAGTGCGAACAGAACCTAAAACGATGAGAATAAGCCGTGATGAAATCAGGTTTTCGCAATTTCAGGAAGCTATGGATCCGGCATATGAAAGTATGATTTCTAAAATTGTTAACGGGCAAATAAAAACCTTGCTTTCAAATGGATGGAATGTTATTCTGGATACTTGTAATGTAAAGTTAGAATACATCAAACAGCCTATAAACGATTTCTCTGAAATGGCTAATATTGAATTCAAAGTGTTTGATTTACCGTTAGCAGAACTTTTGATTCGAAACGGAAAAAGAGATCGAAAAGTACCAAAAAAAGTGATTGAAAATATGTACCATCAATTGCAAAAAACAAAAGAAAAGTTTGATTTTAAATCAATAAGGAAAGTGAATAAAAACTTAGAATACGCAATCCAAAATCCAGAATTGCCAAAAGCAATTATCTGTGATCTAGACGGAACATTGGCATTGATGAATGGGAGAAATCCTTTTGATGCAAGTAAATGCGATCAGGATGAATTAAATGAACCAGTAGCAAATGTGTTGAGAAACTACAAGAAATTGGATTATAAAATATTGTTGGTTTCTGGAAGAGAAGATAAATACAAAGAACCGACGTTGCGTTTCCTTGAAAAACACGCAATTGAATTCGATGACTTAATCATGAGAAAAAGTAGCGATAACCGAAAAGATTCTATCGTGAAAACTGAAATTTATACAGATTTCATCAAAGATAAATACTTTGTAGAGTTTGTTCTCGATGATAGAAACCAAGTAGTAGATACATGGCGAAAAGATTTGAAATTACCGTGCTTCCAAGTGTATTATGGGGATTTCTAAAGGTACAGAGGTTCAAAGAGGCAAAGGTTCAAAGGTTTTAACCGCAAAGGGCGCAGTCCCGATTACGCGAAGTGCGCAAAGAATTGTTTCACGCAGATTTTTAAAATCCTTTTAATCTTATTAATCTGTGGCAAAAATAAAAACTTAGCGACTCTGCGACTTAGCGAGATTAAAACAAGCCAAAGAAAATTAACACCTACGTGGCAAACAATAAAAAACAATAAAAAACAAAAGACCCAAAGAGCAAAAAACTCTGAGCCTTAGTTCCGATAGCTATCGGAACTTTGTAACTTAAAAAAAATGAAAACATATATAGATATCGGAATTAATTTAACCAATAAACAATTCCACAATGACATAGACGATGTTATACAAAATGCATTAGATGCCGATGTATCGCAAATGATACTAACAGGAACAAGCGTAAAAAATAGTGAAGCTTCGGCTGAACTAGCAAAAGAATATCCAGATATATTATACGCAACAGCTGGAATTCATCCGCATGATGCGAAGAGTTTTGATGCGCAAAGTATTTCAAGATTGAAAAACTTATTAAAACAGAAACAGGTAGTTTCAGTAGGTGAGTGCGGACTCGATTTTGATCGTGATTTTTCGCCACGAAACATACAGGAAAGTTGCTACAAAGCCCAATTAGAATTGGCAATCGAAGTCCAGAAACCGTTATTCCTGCACGAAAGAGCTGCTTTTACACGGTTTATGAGTATTACAAAAGAATATTTACCTCAATTGCCAAAAGCAGTCGTACATTGTTTTACAGGAAGTTTGCAAGAAGCCAAAACTTATCTCGATAACGGATTCTATCTTGGTTTTACAGGAGCAATATCCGATAGCAAACGTTTTGACCATTTAAAGGAAGTGATTCAGTACGTTCCGCTAGATCGAATGATGATTGAAACCGATGCGCCATTTATGCTTCCCAAAAATGTTCCTAACAATCTCTTGAAGAAATACCACGAACGCCGTTGCGAACCTACTTTTCTGCCTTTTGTTGCTGCAACGGTTGCACAGTTTAAAGGAATTTCGGGGATTGTAGTTGCGAAGGAAACTACGAGGAATGCTAAGCGCTTTTTTGGGATTTAGCATTTCCTAACAGGTTTTTAAGACCTGTTAGGTATTGTGTTAGAGATTTATTTGTTGGCTTTTAAATCAGGTATTTTTACGGGGTTTAAAGGCTATTTGTTTTAATTACATTTGAAACCAACCTTGAAAGAAAAAATACTAGAAAAATTAAAAGAAATAGAAAACAACAAGCAAGTTGATATACTTTTTTCTTGCGAATCGAGTAGTCGCGCTTGGGGATTTGCGGAAAGCCGTAAAGTTATATAAGAAGTTAGTCGCATTTTTGAAATCATTAAAAATAAATAGGAAATAAAAATATAAGCAACTTTTTAACTAAACTAGTAAAAAACATGAGTAATAGAGGATCAGAATGGAGAAAATGGGATTTACATATTCATACTCCTGCTACATTATGTTCAGATTATGGTGGTGATACTGATGTAATTTGGGAGAAATATTTTGAAGAGTTAGAAAGACTTGCCGTCGAAAAAAATATAAAAGTTATTGGTATCAATGACTACTTATTTATTGATGGATATAAAAGAGTCTTAGATTATAAAAATAGAGGAGGATTGAGTTCAATTGAACTGATCTTACCAGTTGTGGAATTTAGGTTGAAAGAATTTGTAGGTAGTAAGGAATTAGGCCGATTAAATTATCATATAATTTTCGCTGATGATATATTATTAAAAGTAGATCAAATTGAAACTCACTTTTTATCAAATTTAAGAGGGAAAGGAAATTTAGATGCATCTTGCCCAGACGGCTACACTTGGGGAGGCGTTATTACAAGAGAAACTTTAATTGACTTGGGTAATCATATTATCCAAAATACTCCAGACGTAAAAAGAACAAGCGTTAGTCCAATAGAAGTAGGTTTTAATAATTTAAATTTTGAATTATCTAAGATCCAAGAAATTCTAGGAGAAGGTGCCGAACCCAATACATTTCTAAAGGATAAGTATTTTAAAGCTATTGGAAAGGCTGAATGGGAGGATTTTAGATGGGACAATTCAGCATTGGAAAAAAAGAGCGTAATAAATGGAACTCATTTTGTGTTTTCGGCTTCACCTAATGTAGAACAAGCAATTAAAGGAAAAGAAGCATTAAAAAAACAAAGTGTTAGTAGTAGATTAATGCACTGCAGTGACTCACATGGTTTTGCTAAAGATATTAAAAATACGAATTCAAAAGAACTTGGGCATTGTTTTACATGGATTAAAGCTAATCCGACATTTGAGGGATTGAAGCAAATAATTTATGAACCTGAAGAAAGAGTAAAGATACAAAAGGAACAACCTGAATCTGAAAAATTAGATAATCTAATGATAGAGGAAATTAGTTTTGAATCTTCTAATAATAATTTTACAAATCAGCCTATTAAATTAAATAAAAATCTCAATGTTATTATTGGGGGTAAATCTTCTGGTAAATCAATATTACTTTATAAAATTGCAAGGACACTTATGCCTGAAATTTTAACAAATAATTCAAATGAAGGATTATTAAAAAATGATGTGTTAAAATATAAAGATACAGAGGATAATAGGTATAAGGATCTGTATGATTTAACAAAAAACGATTCTAATTTTAATTTTAATATTAAATTGTTTTCAGGAAGTAAGCAATCTTTAAAAGATCGAATTACTTCTTCAAGTATTTTACCTAGTATTAAATATATACCTCAAAATCATTTGTCAAACCTTGTTGATAAGAGTAGAAAAAATGGAGCGACTTTAAAAAAATTAATTAGGGACTTGATTCTTGAAGAACCTGAGTATAAGAAAAAATATGATGATTTTGTAGAGGAAGTAAAGAAAAACGATTTGCAAAGAAATCAAGATATTAATTACTATTATTCTTTAAAAGAGGACATTAAAAAAAAGGAAACGGAATTAGCTACAAGAGGGGATATTAAAGCATTGCAAGAAGGAATAGATTCAAATAAAAAGAAAATAGAGAATCTAAATAAACAATTTTCTTCGGAAGATTTAATAAAATATAATACTCTTGTAAACGAAAGAAACAGCTTAAATATAAAAGAGAATACGATTAATTCTGATTATGAAAAAATAAAAAATTTTAACTCTGATTTAAAAAGATTAATGTCAGAGATTTTAAGCAGAAAGAAAATTTTACTTGATTCTTTGGAAAACGAATCAATTAAGCATGAATTTACAGCTAAATATGGATTTATAGATGAAGCTGTATTTAATATCGACAATATTGAAAAGGACTTGTTAAAGAATAAAGAAGATGAATTTATATTAGAAAATCAATTTAAAATTCAGTTGAAAGAAATAATTAGTGTTAGAGAAAAAATTGATAATGAATTAAAGCCATTTATTGAGAAGCAAGAAAATCAAAAGCAGATAGAAGCAATTCAGAAGAGTATTTCAGAAGATGAAACAAGATTTAGTGAAGTTATACAATTTGAAAAAGAAATCCAAAGTAGTAAAGCAACGTTAGTTTCTCAAAAAGGAAAAATTTTTATTGATTTAGAAACCAATTTCAGAGAATATGAAAAAATCATTCAGAATCTAAATCCAAGAATTTCATCAATAAAAGGGCAAGATGATAAGGTAGAAATAATAGGTTCAATAAAATATAATTTCCCAAAATTTGTAGCTATTGTTGATTCAATAAGTGACGGTAGAAGTTTTAATAATAAGGGATTTGAATATTTATATCCAAATGAAATTAGAAAAACGGCATTGAAAGAATTTGAATTTGAAAAAATTAAAGAGGGTTTAATAAATTTATTTAATAGAATTGAAGAAAATAAAATCGTTCTAAAAGGAACTAGCCAACTAGAAGCATGTAAAAAAATTCTAACTGATTATTTCTTTGACCATTGGGATGTAATGTCAGATAATGATGATATTCATAAAATGTCTACGGGTAAAGCTAGCTTTATTTTATTAAAATTAATAATAAAATTAAGTAAGGATAAAGGGCCAATTTTGATTGATCAACCTGAAGATAATCTTGATAATCGTTCAGTTTCTAGAGAATTAGTTGAATATTTGAAAGAGAAAAAGAAAGAGCGTCAAATCATTTTAGTAACTCATAATCCTAATATTGTTGTAAATGCTGATGCTGAAAACATAATTGTAGCTAATCAAAATGGACAAAATGATATAAAAAGTGAGAGTCCGTATCAATTTGATTATATAAATGCTGGTCTTGAAGATACTTTTTCTAAGATTGAAACACAAAAAGATCTTTTAAAAAGTATGGGTATTAGAGAACATATTGCAGATATAGTTGAAGGAGGAAAAGAAGCTTTTAAAAAGCGTGAAGAGAAATATGGATTTTAATTAAGGATCAAGAATTCGGAATTTTAGTCTAATCTGATTCCAATAAAAACAAAAAGCGCAAACCTCAAAGATTTGCGCTTTTCAATTATATAAAAGAAAAAGAATATTATTTCCCTTTCATCAATTTTTCTAAAAATTCAACCTTATCTTTTTCAGCCTGAACCAAACGTTCGTAAAGCTCAACAACTTTATCAAGAGGATTGAAAGTACAATGATTATTTTGAGTATTTCCTTGAGCACCAGTATTTGAACTGTTATCGTAAAAGTTATTGAAAAAATTAAAAACAGATTCTTCTGTAAAATTTTCAAGTGCTTCAACGGTAACACCAAGTATTTTTGCAATTTCAGTAAGTTTTTCTGGATCAACAGTTTCGCTTGCTTCGATATTCGAAATAGATTGCTGACTTACGCCAATAGCATCTGCAAGCGCTTCTTGTTTCATACCACGAAGCTCTCTGATTCGGCTTATATTTCTGCCAATGTGTTTTGGTTTTGTTGCTGTGCTCATAAGTTCAAAGGTATTAAATTTTTTTAAAAAAAGAGTGATTCGTAAAAAACACGTTTCACTTATTTTAAAAACACATAGTCAGCTATGTGAAAGAAATATGTTTCTTTTTGTATGCTTTTTTACATATAAAATCTATGTTTCTATGTGTTAAAGTTAATTACTTCCAACGGGTTTTTAAAAGTCAACTCTTTAAGAAATAGTCATCTTCACTCCCAAAATATGCTTGCAAATCCCTCTTTTGCCTTGATAAGCGGTAAACCAATCACAAGTACATCTTTGGTTTGACCCTTCGATAATTACTTTGTGTATCACGCCAGAACCTTTTACTTTGGCTTCGATATAATCGGCTCTGCGTTCTATGATTTCAATGTCTTCATTATCGATTAATTTTTTGGCATTTTTAAGTCTTGGATTTAAAGAAAGAATGCGCTCCGTTTTAAAAGGAAGACGTCTATAGAAATGAGCCTTTTCGCTTAAATCATAACCCAATAATCCCATCGATGATAAATTAGAAGTAAGATTATCCATAGTGCCAAAATCGATATCGTTTTCTATAGAAAGCATTGTTGGGTCAAAAGTTTCATTCGATTTTAGTAAACTGTTTAAACCATAAACCCATTCTATTGGTAAGTTTTCGGTCATGGTTTCGAGAATATTTCCTTCGCCCGAAAATCCGCGATAAGAGTCAGGAGAAAATGCCATTAACAGCTGCATTTTTCCAAATTCAGAAACTATAGCGCAAGTTTGCTTATCTGAAGATTCGTAGATATAAATTTTCTCTACAATTGCCAGAATTCCTTCTAACAATCTTAGTCGTTGCACGCCACCAATTCGTACGCTGTCGTTTGTAGCCAAAGTCGAGAACATAAATTTCCCCGCTCTTTTGGTGATAAAAAAATCTCCTTTTACGCTTCCCTTTGGCAAACTTTGAAATAACTGAATGGTCTGAATTTTATTCAATTCATATTTAACATCCATATCGGCAAGATAAAGCTGTACGCTTGTTAAGCCTTTAATCCATCGCATTGGTAAGGTCACTTTCTTTTCGGTCACTTTTGCTTTGGTAGTAATCACTTGTACATCTTGCTGACCAACGGCAAGCGTAACCTTTTCTTTTTTTTGAATGGCATTTAATGCATTTAGCATTGGGTCATTAAAATCAACATTGGTAGTTCCGTTGGCAATAAATTCGCCATCTATTGCTTCGGGTTTCATATCCAATCGTACATAGACTCCATTGCAGGAAGAAAACCCTTCAAAACGCAATCGTTCTGCTCCTGCCGATACAATCGGATCACGAAGGCTTGGAGGAACAGGGCCAAAACTAGAACGAACCACTTTGGCAATTGTACTCCAACATTTTGCAGTAACATAAGGATCGGTTAAACTCCCCCAAAAAAAGCAAGGTATATTATTAATTTCTTCGATTTCGGTTTGATGAGCCAAAACCAAATTATTGATTCCTTTGGTTTTGCTATACGTTGAGATTCCTTTATAATTGTATTCTAAATCAGTCATTTTTCTTTATTTTAAAATTTGCTTAATCAATGATTTAAGCGAAGCATTATCTTTCCATTGCTCAAAGAAAACAGTTGCTTTAGGCGATGGCTTTTGATTTGTTTTGGTTAAAACATCAAGATAGTTTTCAATTATTTTTTTGAAGCTCGTTGGTAACTTATCTTTTAGATCAAGATTTTCAAAAAAGGAATTAAACAACTTCAGTAAAGCATCGTTATGCAATGGCGAAACATCTTTTATGGCAATTAATCCATCAACCATTCGTAAGAATACGCCATATTTCCCAGATGCTAAGAAAGCCAGTTTCTGAGCAAATAATTCGATGTCAATAGTTTGTTTTTCGACCAAATTAATCAAAACTTCAGAAGCCATTAATCGGATGTCTTTCTTTTCCTGAAAGAAACTACAAGCATATAAAAGTAAAGAAGTGCCTGAAAATGTAAACTCTGGGCGATTTATAATATCCAGAAAACCTTTTAAATCTGGTTTTGCTCCATCGCCAGTACCACAATTTTGCAATAGTGTTATAGCAAGTGCATCATCATTTTGTGGTGTTAAACTGTGCCAGTAATTGGTATTTCCTGCTGAATTAAGTAAATAATCCCAACTATTTGGTCGCTGATAGATATCTAGGCTGTACAATAAATAATTTGGAATTTTTGAATAATTAGGCAAATCAAATCGGAGTTCATACCAAGATGGAGTTCTCTCTTTTTGTTTGGTTTGATAGTTGGTCCATTCATTCCATTTTTCTTTAAATCTAACCTGAGGTTCAAAAGGAGAAATCACAAATGGAATATCTTTTAAATACGTGTTTTCAAATTCGTTGAAAGTATTATTTGGATAAAAAGTCCTTGTAGCTACAGCCCAAAGAGATAACATTCCCGTTTCTTTGGTTGTTTTTCCCATTGTTGCCAATACTTTTGAAAATAGCGATTCGGATCCTAAATTTAATTTTTCACTTACGCCCAAACAAAAGGATAATAACTGTTTGAGTTCTCCTTCTATTTTATCCAATAGCAGAATAGCTTCTTCTGTATTTTCTCTTGGCATTCGCGAAATAGCAATGCTTAAATCTAGAAAATCAATTTCTTCGTTTGTATTTTGATAGGCAATAATCCTTTCTAATAAAACTTTTGGAGCAACCCAATATGGTTTATGACTAGGGAAAGAGAGTAGTGGTAAAGCTGAATTCTCATTCATTTTTTGCTGTACTTTCTCCAATAATGGCTGAGCTAATAATAGCGTATTGATTTTAGAATAATGTTTATGCTTGCTATTGAATTTATTTTCGATGTTTATAATTTTATCCATCAAAAAAGTTTTTACAAAATCTTTATTTACACTTTCAAAATAGCTCTTTTGCAGTTGTTTTAAATAAGGCTGTAATTGTGCTGAATAATCTGTTGGGAATAAATCCCTTTGCATGATATATACGTTCAATAGAATTTCTGTATCGAGTACTTCTTCTGAAGCGATGAAGTTTCCAAACTGAAACACAACGTCATTCCAATCAGTAGGAAGCTGTACTTCCTCGATAAGTAAGGCTTCTTTTTTAGGATCAAATATATATTCTTCGAGATTAGAGTCGTCAACAGCTAAAGCTTCATTGTCGATAAAATTACTTAATCCCGATTTAATATTTCCTTGCATCAAAGTAACATAAGATGATAGTTTCTCTTTAAGTACAGCATCCTTTTCGCTAGCTAATTTTACAATAATTTTGCTTGCTCGTTCTTGTAAAGCCAAATCCGCAATTACAAAAACATCAGCTATAATTGATGCAATCGTTTTGTTTAATTTAGGGTTCGACTTACTCATTTTTTCTAAAACAGGTAACACACTTTTAATAGCGGCTTTGCAATCACTACGCATCATTAAAGGTTCTAACCATTCAAAAAAAGATTTGGTTTTGAATTTAGGATGTTCGTACATTTTTTTAACAAGCTCGATTCCGTAAC
Source organism: Flavobacterium frigoritolerans (assembly GCF_025847275.1). Classification (GTDB taxonomy): domain Bacteria; phylum Bacteroidota; class Bacteroidia; order Flavobacteriales; family Flavobacteriaceae; genus Flavobacterium; species Flavobacterium frigoritolerans. The sequence goes on along the minus strand of NZ_JAOZEV010000008.1, from coordinate 63,385 downwards.
TTGTTATTGGCGGATAAGCATTATGTAAATAAGAGAAAATATTTTCCTGATGAATAACGAGTTCATCTGCGGTTACTTTAAACTCTTCAATTCTTTTTCTGAAAAAGGATTTCAGGTTATTGTTCCATTCTTTGGTTTGAATCAGGATAGCATTTTCGATAAAGAAAGCGCGTTCCATTTTATTATCGTCTAATAACGCCTTATACATAATGCTCCAAGTATTGAACTCATCATATGCTTGTGAATCATTATCTCTAAAGAAACTGTTATGAAGAATTGTTTCATAATTAAACAATTCTGGAATATCTCTTTGGTAAGTTAGCTGGTCATTTAATGAATTAGTAATGAATTCTCTTGTTTTTATTTTGGATTGCCATTCATTGTTTGATGCTAGACATAGCGCATACAATTCAGGATTAAAAGCTAATAAATTATGATCTTCTAGTTTGCGAAGAATGTGATACATAAAACTAATCCAGTCTTGTTTTTTGATTTTATCTAAAAGGAAAGTTTCTAACCAATTGGGTTTTGCCCATATTAAAACATCCAAAACTTGACTTTTTTCATTGATTTCGTTAAGTAAACTGAAAGCTTCATCCCAGGAATTAATTTCAGTTTTATCAAATAAGGCAATAGCACTTAATGTAATGATATCACTTTGCTTTTTATCTCCACGAGTTCCCCATCCGTAATCATGCTTGTCTTTCTTTACGTAGTCCGAATCTTTAGACAAGTCGGTGTACGTCATCCAGTAGCGCTTGTTTTTCTTGATATGTTTTTTTAAGGCTTCAATATTTCCTTTTGATTTCTCTTGCAGGAAAGGCAATAATAAATCGATGTTCTTAGATTTTATAATGGCGTCGTATTCCTGTAAAACTAAATCAGCATTTGAACTTTTGGCAGTTTTTGTTTTTGTAGAAGCAGCCACGGTAACATCGCCATTTTCTGAATATCCTTTTTTTATTTTTTCATCCAATAACTTTTTTGCAACTTTTAATGATTCTTCATCTGTAGCAAAACTCTTTGTTTGGGAAGTTCCAGAGGTTCCATTTTTTCCATAAGTAACAGTATATTCTAATCCTGTAACTTCAATTTGCCAAAATTTATCGGAATTCCCATCTATGAATTTTAGGTGTTTTTTCATGCTGTTTTAGGGGGATTGTATTTATAGAATCTTATAATTATATATTTTAAAAATATGGAATTATTCTGACATAAACCAAAAAAATAATTGAGATTATTGGTTGCTATTTTTGATAGAATGATAAATGTTTCAGGATTAATCACATAGGATTATTTATTTGTGTTTAATAGAGGTGTAACAAGTAATTAATGTGGTGGCTTAATTTTTTGTTAACAAAAAATTAACCAAATAAAACTCCTTTTTTTATTGATTGTTCGTATAAAAAGTTAATTTCGCATAAAAAAATATAAGTTTTATCGTGGTAAAAAATAAATTAAGTTTATTATTTGTAGTTAATTACTTGGTTATGTTTGTGTTGTTTATTTTGAATTTTAAATCAGGTATTAAAATTGTAACCGTTACTACTGAAATATTATTTGATAATTTCATTATGACTAAAGAATTAAAAAGAGTTGAAGAGAAGGAGTTCAATACTCGTGAAATTAGACTCAACTCTTTGTGTACTGCATTACAATTCCACTCGATTTCAGAACAAAGTAGGCAAATTCTAATGGAACGATTCATTCTGGAGAAAGAAGAGTTAGCCCAATTTAATCCGAGCTTTATTGCGAGTGAATCGTCAAAAAATTGGTCCAGGATACAAAATTATACTGAAGAATTTTCTAAAGAGAATCGATACCAATTAATAATTGGATCAGAAAATAGAATACCAGTTCTCTATGTGCAGATGAAGGAATTGATTTACCCCAAGATTTGCTTAAGTACATAAAGATATGAAGGGCTTAAATAAAATGTTTTGTTTTCTTTTGTTTTTCCTGTTTATTTTTTGCGAAAAGGAAAAAATTACTACAGCAAAAGACTTAGAAATTAGAGTTCGTTATTTCAATCTTGAAAAAATAGGTTGGAAATCTCGCACATATATTCAAACTGTAGATGACATCGTTTTTGCAGCAACAGAGGTCCCTATCCAGTACTATTTATTAAAAGATTTTGGCAAAGATAACTTAGCGAAAATCGATTCTCTCTATGAAGAAAATAAAAGAGAAAGGATATTAGAATTTACTTTTCAACAACAAGAAGAGAAAGACTTACTAACCAAAAGCTTTACAGGTTTGGATTATACAGATGCTGTTAAGTATATGTCTTTTGGGCTTGAAAAAGATTTTTATGTGGTTACATCAAAGAAAGATACCATTGCATGTTCGGGAGTTACTTTCGAGCGAAATTATAAAATAGCTCCATATCAGCGAGTTTTATTGTTTTTTTCAGGAATTGATCCGAATGAAAAAATCCAATTAGTTTACACAGATTCCCTTTTTAGAAAAGGAACATTAAAATTTAAATTTAAAGATCCCAATACTCAAATAGCCTTATGATTCAGCAAAAAACAAATAGATTTAAGAAAACAATTGCCATTTATTTAGCCATAATGATTCTTTTGGAAACATTGCAGCCTATGCAGCTTTATGCATTGACAGGAGGTCCGTCTCAACCAGAATTTGAGTCATTTACACCAATTGGTACTTCAGATATGGTTGATTTAGCTAGTGGCGATTTCAATTATAATATTCCGATAATGGATGTTGGTGGATATCCTTTAAATCTAGCCTATAATTCTGGGGCAACTATGGATCAGGAAGCTTCATGGGTAGGGTTAGGATGGGACTTGAACGTGGGACAAATTACTAGACAACTAAGAGGATCGCCAGATGACTTTAATGGTGATGAGATGATTTATGAGAATAACATGAAGCCTAGTATAACAATTGGATCAAATTTTAACGCGTTTGTTGCTGGTTTTGGATTTAATGAAGCAAAAGCAAGCGTAGGGATGGGAGTTAAATATAATAATTATGATGGATTTGGAGCTTCTGTAAATGCAGGGATGAGTTTTCAAATAGCCAATAATTTAGGGGTTGGTATGGATTTAGAGTCGTCTGCATCAGAAGGGGTATCAGTAAAACCGAATATTTCATTCTCTAAAAAATTAACTGAGGTAGGAGCTAATAATATCAATTTAGGGCTCAATGCAGGGATAAGTTATAATAATAGAAAAGGACTGGAAAGTATGACTATGTCTTCTAGTATAAAAAAAGTAGAGAAAGTAACTGAAAAAAATATTGCTACAAATCCGTTGACTTCTGGATCATTTTCTGTTATTAACGCTTCTTATACCCCTACAAAACGGGTGGGGATGGTTTCCTCAAATTATATGTTCAGCATAAATGTTCCCCAATTTGAATTTTGGGGTTTTGAGCCAGGGGCTAAATTTTCGGGATACAGAACAAGCCAGGGAATTAAGGATTCTGAAAAGTATAAAAAAGAAAAAGCCTATGGTTTTGAGAATACCTACAATGCTGGGAAATCGGATGTTTTAGATTTTAATAGAGAAAAAGATCGAACATTTAACAAAAACACAACCTCATTACCAATTACCAACAATACCTATGATCTATATAGCATACAAGGTCAGGGAGTTGCAGGGATGTATCGCCCTTACAAATCGCAAGTAGGCTATGTTTATGACAATGAGGTACATGATGATACAAAAGGAGGTAGTTTAGGAATAGAGCTTGGTGGCGGTGGCGGTGCTCACATAGGTTTTGACGCTACTGTAACCCTTGGAAAAAGTAGTACCAAATTATGGGAAAATTCAAATCCAGCATTGGGGAGGTTTGTAGAGAAAAAAACAGGAAATAGACCTGATTATGAAAAAGTATTTTTTAAGAATATCGGTGGGACACATGTCGATAAGGAATTAGATTTATTCGATACTAAATTAGGAAGATATGCTGCGGTAAAATTAGATTTAAATGGGGGTAAATTCTCAAGAAGTACCAATTTAAATTACTTCAAAAATGATGGTTCGATTGCTAATACCGGAATTATTAAAAGAGAATTATCGCGCTTGTCTCGTAACCAAACAATACAAAATTTAACCAAAACGGAAGTAAAAAGATATGGTTCTAAAAATTCTATTAGCCAATTTGCAAAAGACCACCATACTGCCGAAGTAAGAATCACAAAAGAAGGAGGGGAACGATACATTTACGGTAAAGCCGCATATAATACAATTAAGAAAGAGACAACATTTGATGTAGGAACAAATCCTGAAGTAGATTACAAAAAGAATTTAGTTAAGTACTATCCAGACTTAGGCGACAATTCAGCCAACAACAAGAAAGGCGGCGACCAATATTTTAACAGAGTGACTACACCAGCTTATGCTCATTCTTATTTATTGACGTCTGTTTTATCATCAGATTATCAAGACTTAACAAATGATGGCCCTTCTGATGATGATTTAGGAACCTATACCAAATTTGAATATGAGAATAAAACTCCTAATAAAGCAGAACTTTATAAATGGAGAGTTCCTTTTAATGAAAATGAGGCTAATTATGATGAAGGTTTACGATCTAGTAAAAAAGACAATAAAGGGAATTATCAATACGGAGAGAAAGAGCTTCTTTATGTAAAGAAAATTGTAACAAAAACACATATAGCTATTTTTCATCTTTCAGAAAGGAATGATGGATATGGAGTTAAAGGTGAAAATGGTGGCAGTGGAGAAGCTTCTAAAAAAATGTACAAATTGGATAAAATTTCATTGTACTCCAAGCCAGAATATACTGCAAATGAAGACAAAGCTACTCCGATAAAAGAGGCTCATTTTGAATACAATTATAGTTTATGTCAAGGTATTGACAATAGTATAAATAATGAAGGGAAATTAACACTAAACAAAGTCTATTTTACCTATAAAAATTCAAACATGGGGAAATTTACTCCTTATGTCTTTGGTTACGCTCCTAAAAGTTTAACCGATAGTAATCCTGATTATAAATTTGAAAATGATATAATTAACAACCCATCATACAATATGAAGGCGTATGATGTATGGGGTAATTACAAACCTGCGAATGATCAATTAGGTCCAGAGACTACATCCAAATTATCTAATGCTGAATATCCGTTTGTTGATCAAAGTAATAGAGAAAATGCAGATTTGTATGCAAGTGCTTGGCTGTTAAGAACGATTAGATTGCCTTCGGGAGGTTTAATGGAGTTAAATTATGAAGCAGATGATTATGGCTATGTACAAGACAAGGCTGCAATGCAAATGTTTAAAGTCGTAGGTAGTGGTACACGGGAAGGACTAACGGCAGCTAATGTTGATCCTGAAAATACGATGAAAAAGAGAAATTTAGGAGAATATATCTATATCGCATTAGATCATAAAATAGATAAAAAACTATCAATTAATGACCCACAAATTTCTAATATTTTTTATGACAAGTATATAAAAACGATTGGAGACGATAGCAATCCATTATATTTTAGATTTTTACTCAATATGGTAAATCCTAATCCTTTGCCAGGTATTGATGGAACTGATAAATACGATTATGTAACAGGATATCTCAATATAGAAAAAGGTGTAAAGTCTGGTTTTGGATTTCTCGAAACTAATGGGAAACACTATGTAGCTATACCTGTTAGATATGTTGGAAAAGGAGATGGATTTAATCCTGATAAAAAAGAAGTAAATCCTATTGTTAAAGCAGGTTGGAATTTCGGGAGACATAATCTTAACAGACTCGTTTATAGTATGCATAATGAAGAAGACACCAATAATTTAAAAGGTGTCGTTATGGAACTGATAGGTTGGATGCCAACACTTCTTGATATTTTTAAAAACCCTAATGCTAAATTAGAACAAACAGGTATAGCAAGCAAATTTGTTAGCAATAAATCATGGATTAGGCTTTTTAATCCTGATGGGAAAAAAATTGGTGGAGGTAGTAGAGTTAAGGAAATTCAAATTCATGATCAATGGGATATAATGACAGAGCATAAAGATAATAAAGCCTATCAGCAGTCTTATGGACAAAAATACACCTATGAAACTGAAACTGGAAAATCTTCTGGAGTAGCTACTTATGAGCCGTTAGGTTGTAAAGAAAACCCTTTTGTTAAGCCTTCTTATGATGAAAAAAGAAGAGAATTATTACTTGGACCAGATACTGATAATTATGTTGAAGAACCTTTTGGAGAGTCTTTCTTTCCAACACCCAAAGTTACTTATAGCAGAGTTACAGTGACCAATTTGGCAAGAAATAAATATAATGATAAAAAAGAAATAATAGCAACAGTAAAAAAGCATGCAACAGGATCAGTTGTAACAGAATTTTACACGTCTAAAGATTTTCCAACTATTGTTGATAGAACGACGCTGTCGTCTAATTATGATACCTCTACAGCTCTAGCGAGTATACTTAATTTAAATGTTAGGGATCATATTACATTATCACAAGGATATGCAATACATACTAATGATATGGATGGTAAAATGAAAAATCAACGTGTATATGGCGAAGGGCAAGATCAATACATTTCAGGAGTTGATTATAAATACAAAACAGCAACTCAGAATCAAGACAAAAGTCAAGAAAAGTTAGATAATATAGTTCAAACTATTGATTCAAAAGGAGCTATGTCTTCCGAACTGGTGGGTGTAGATTATGATGTAATAAATGATTTTAGAGAGAATAAAACTATTACTTCAACTAAGGGGATTAATGGAAACACTGCATTTTTGTCTTTTACTCTTTTAACGTTAGTTATTCCAACACCTATTCCAAGTTATTCGAGACATGAAAGCCAAATCAGGACAGCTGTGACTACTAAAGTTATTCATAGTACAGGCATTCTTTTAGAAAAAGTGGCTTATGATTTGGGATCAAAAGTGTCAACCAAAAATCTGGCATGGGATGCAGAAACTGGAGATGTCTTATTGACTCAAACTGTGAATGAGTATAATGACAACTATTTTAATTTTAATTTTCCTGCCTATTGGAGTTACGCAGGTATGAGTCAGGGAGCTAAAAATGTTGGATTAGAGTGGGATATAAACACAACTGGTAAGAATCAATATCAATTTACAGGCATTCATAATGAATCAGACTATTTAATAGATGGAGATGAAGTATGGATTAATGGTATTGCTCCTGATAATCGAACAAAAACGATGATGAAGGCTTGGGTAGTAAAAGTAAATGCTGCTAATTTTCAGCTTATTGATGAAAGAGGGATTCTAATTAAGGACGATGCTATTGCTACTGCCAAAATAAAAGTAATTCGCTCAGGATACCGAAACATGCAAATGGCGGCTATGGCAAGTGTTACTTCTATGATAAATCCATTGTATAATTACGATGGTAATAATAAGATTACGAAAACAAAAGGAAATATAGGAAAGGAAAATCCTTTTATATCCAACACAGCAAGTAATAGGATTGTTAATGCTTCGGCAGTAGAGTATAATAATATTTGGCCCTCTCCATGTGAATGTAATTTACCTAAAATGACTTTTGGAGAAAATGGAACATTACAATTTGAATATGAAAAAACAGCTAATAACGCTGAAGAAGAAGATATTATTAAAAACTCATACAACCCTTACTTATATAATGTTTTAGGGAATTGGAGAGCCAATAAGTCGTATGCTTATTTAACCGGAAGGAATTATACGATTGATCCAACTCCTCGTAAAACTGGATTCTTTACCGATTTCTATCCATTTTATGTGTTTGCGACCAATAATAATACTTGGGAAATAACAACAGGAGCGAATTATGATAAATGGACGTATGCATCCGAGGTTACTCAATACAATCCTGCTGGACAGGAGATAGAGAATAAAGATGTATTAAAACGTTATTCTTCGGCTTTGTATGGCTATAACAATCGTTTTCCAGTTGCTGTAGCCTCAAACACTAAATATAGTGAGCTAGCCTCCGATGGATTTGAAGATTATGACTTTTCAAACTGTGGTGCAGCCTCGCATTTTGATTTTCAGGGACAATTAAGAATTAATGATGTTAGTATATCTGATAAGCAATCGCATACAGGCAAAAAAAGTTTAAAAATAGCCCCAAATAAAAAAGCAATATTAAAAAAACAAGTCGTTCCGTGTGTTACAGCTGAAGCAGCCCTTAAAAAATAATTATTATCATGAAGTCAATCAATATATTAGTTTTTAGCATCATAAGTTTCCTTTTTACAACAACAGTATTTGCTCAGGATTTAAGCGATCAGGAAATAGGATTTGATGAGGCTAGAGTAATAAACTCATTACGAGAATATGGAGTTACAGATCCCGAAGGACTTACTATTGAAATTGAGCGCAAGCGAGAAATGTTTAAAGTTCGATATCTGGAAATGAAAAAAAAGAAACAGGAGATTTTAGAAAAAATTGAACTTGAACAAAATACAAAAAAAAGACTGCACCGAAATGTTGCGGTCGATATACCGCAGTCTGAAAAAGACGCACTGCTAGCGATATATAATAGTACCAATGGAGCAAATTGGAAAAATAATAAGGGTTGGGATTTTAATAAACCTGTTACTTCTTGGAATGGAGGTATTGGATGGTATGGAGTTACTGTAGTTAATGGACATGTAGTTAAATTAAGCTTAAGCCGCAATTCCTTAAGTGGAATCCTACCACCAGAAATAGGACAATTAAAATATTTAACTTTTTTGGATCTTGAGCGTAGTGGGGTATCAGGCAGTATACCCAAAGAAATAGGGCAGCTTGAAAATTTGCATTTTGTAGATGCTCGCTATAATGGATTAACAGGTAGTATACCTGCAGAAATAGGGCAGCTTAAGAAACTTAGTTCAATTGCGTTAGGGAGAAATGGATTAACAGGAAGTATACCTGTAGAATTTTATAATTTAACGGCGCTTTCTTCACTCTCTTTAGCGTATAATAAGCTGAGTGGAACACTGTTACCTGATGTCAATAAACTTATAAATCTTACTCATTTGGATTTTGAGAATAATGATATTAGTGGATCAATTCCATTACAAATAGGAGAACTAAATAAATTGCAATATTTGGGTTTGGACATGAATAAATTAACAGGAAGTATACCCGATGAAATTTATAATTTACAATCTCTTACTACTCTGATGTTAGATTATAATGGTCTTGATGGTACAATTTCAAGTAAAATAAATAAGTTGAAAAATTTAAGAACGCTCATATTGTATGCTAATAAATTAACAGGGAGTATTCCTCCGGAAATTGGACAATTGGATAATCTTGTAGAATTACAACTAGGAGTTAATCAGTTAACAGGTTTTATTCCTAAAGAAATAGGATTATTGAAAAATATAGTTAGGTTGTATCTCGATCGTAATCAATTAACTGGAACCATTCCTAAAGAAATTGAAATGCTTACGAAACTACGATTTTTTGGTTTAGATTATAACCAACTAACGGGTACGCTACCTCCAGGACTAAAGGATTTGACAAATTTATATAATATGGATGTATCAAATAATTTTTTAGAAGGTTCAGTACCCGATTTAAGACATATAAATACTTTAGGAATAATTTCGAATAAGTTTCGTTTTATAGATTTTGCCTCTGAATTTTCTCTATATAAAACAAAAATGAGTAGATATAATTTTAAGTATAACTCTCAAAAAAAAACGGATACTGCAAAAACAACTACAGCACGAATTGGCGGATCAATAACGCTAACAATGTGTGAAGACGGTAGATTTACGCCAGATGATACGTTCCAATGGTATAAAAATAATGCCATAATCTCAGGTGCAACCTCAAGAGAGTATGCACTTACAGATTTGAAAAATACTGATGCAGGAACCTATTTTTGTAGATCATATCATACGACTAATCCTGATATGTCTCCATTGATATTAGAGAGAGAACCTATACAATTAAATGTAATTAATTGCACACCAATAGTTGGAGTAATTAAAGTTGTTAGATAAGGATGCCTTTAATTATTTATAATCAATAAATCAAATCAATACTATCTGTAAATTATAGGGTGATATAAATCCCCTATGTCTATTTGCATATAAATATATAATTTAATATGACAACCATTTTTAGAATAAAAAAACAGTGGAGTATCACTTTTTGTATGCTGTTATTTTCATCCGTTTCTTTTGCTCAGGAATTGAACGATAGAGAAATGGATTTTGATGCTACAAAAATAATATTCTCTTTGAAGGAGAGAATATTAACTCCTGCCCAAACGGAAGAGGCAATAAAATTATATAAAAGTTCATTAGTAATAAAAGCGACTCAGTTAGAGAATATTCGCCAAGAACAAGCATTGAAATATTTTCCTAATGAAGATAAAAATGATGCAAAAGATTCTACTGAAAAATCTGAGAATAAGAGGATACTTTTAGATGTTCCTGTAGAAGAAAGAAACGCCTTAATTGCATTTTATAACGCAACTCAGGAGGATGGGGCTTGGTATCATAGTAACAATTGGAATACAAGCAAACCCGTAGAATCCTGGTATGGTGTAACAGTTGTAAATAACCATGTGACCCTCTTAAATCTGAGAGCTAATAATTTAAAAGGACAAATACCTGATATAAGCGCATTAAAAAATTATCTAACTGCAATAAGAATTGGCGGAAATAAATTATATGGAAGTTTAGAAAACCTTGGAAAATTAACATCATTAAATTCTATAGATATAAGTTACAGTTTATTTGATGGTAATCTTGAACCAATTGGAAACCTTATTAATCTAGAAAGTTTTTCAGCTTATAGTAATAAAATTAAAGGTCAGATTCCTGACAATTTCTCGAATTTGTCAAAACTAAAATACTTACAGATTTCCAATAATAATTTAAGTGGAGCTATATCAAGTATAGGAATAAATCTTCCAGCTTTAGAATATTTAAATTTAACGAATAATAATTTTACAAATAATGGTACTCTGCCCAATAGTTTTTTAAATCTAAAAAAATTAAAGAGCTTAATTTGTAATAGTGCAGGTTTGTCAGAAAACTTAGAAATTCTCGGAAACTTAACTGATTTAGAACATTTAGATTTAGGCAACAATAAATTTAGTGGCCCTTTGCCTCAAAATTTTCAGAATTTAACCAAATTAAAATTTTTTGCAATGCATGATAATGATATTGATGATATATCGGTATTAAGTTCTCTAAATTCATTAGAAAGTATATGGTTTGGTAACAATCAAATCAAAACTAATCTCTCCAGTTTTAGTAATTTAATAAATTTAAATGTCCTTTCGCTGCCTTTTAATAAAATTACAGGAGAAATCCCTGTTGCTTTTCAAGATTTTCAAAATATTGATATAATAAGCCTTAGTTATAATAAATTGACCGGACTAATACCACGTTTAACATTTACAAATGATACTTATGGTGAAAAATTTAGTATTACAGGAAATAATTTTCGCTTTATTGATTTTGTGGATACTTACGATTACTATTATTCAACTATAGGTTATAATTATTCGTATTATCCACAGTCTGCAACAGACACGATGCTTACTTATAGCAAGTCTGAAGGGGAGGTTGTTAATTTAGAAATGTATTCAGATAATCGATATCTTCCTAATGATACATTTCAATGGTATAAAGATGAGAAAAAAATTTTTGGAGCTACAAACAGAGTTTATACTATTAATTCATTTAATTCAGCTAATGACAAAGGAGAATATTACTGTTTGTCTAGCAATCCTATGAACCCTTATTTTTTCTTATCAAGGAATAAAATTTACTTAAATAGTGCCAATTGCCCTGAAATTAAAGGGGAAATTAGCACAACTAATAACGAAAAAATATATGTAAACAAAATTTCAAATTTTATTTTTAAAACAACTGCAACTAATTTAAAATATGATTGGAAAATATACACGTTAGATAACTACTTACTTGACCATAAAAAAGAGCAAATTTTTACGACTTTAATAAAATATAATAACTGTAAAATTGAACTAATTGTAACGGATATAAATGGATGTAAAACTTCATTTATAAAAGAATTTAAAAATTATGATGCATGTTCTGAGATGGGCAATCACTCAGGATATATAAAACCATCTAATTATGAAAACATTTGCGTAGGAGATAAAATAACGTATACATATTACAAACACTATCCGGAAAAAGTTTTATCATATAAATGGCATTTATATGATAAAAACTTAGTTTTGATAAGCACTAGTAATGAGTCTGAATTTACAGTATCGCATAATTCATTGGGAGAAAACAGTATCAAATTATATTTAACAGATGAAAATGGTTGCACTACAGAAGTGACCCGTTATGCTCGAATGGTAATTTGCAATTCTTGTACAATAGCTAATGAAAAATCAGAAATTGTTAAAGGGGCAGTTATAAATTTATTAAAGAGCCTTGCTGTTAAAGTAGCCCGAGGGGATACTGATGCACAAATTAATGGAAGCAATCCTTCTGAACTGATCGCTCTTAAAGAATATCTGATGAGCAGTGTAGCAGATAAAATATATAATTTTGTCTCAACTAGAAATGACAGTGGCGAAATAACTAGTTTGCAATTTTCTTTTTCTCAAGATAGAGAGTATGATATTTATTATGTTAATAGCTATGGCTTGAATTATTATTTTGATTTTGATATAAGTCAATATATAGGATATAATGAACTCTTGATAAGCTGTCAGGCTATGAATACAAGAATGATCAATACAAGGGGCTTAGGTACAGAACTATATAATAAAATAGGATGTGATACTGGTATGTCAATTCAATATGTTGATTTTTGTCCTGAAAAAACAGTAGAGAAAAAGGATTGCGCCAAAGAGCCAATTAGTTTTGTATTTGAGACAATATCTACTAATCTCAATTATACTTGGACGAGTACAAATGCTTTAGGTGTTATTGTACATACAGAGACAAACACGACTGGTTTATATACTTTTACGCCGGAACTGGCAGGAGAATATGAAATAAAATTAATGGCAGAAGGGGCGGTAAATTGTGAAACATTATTCTCAAAAACAATTAACATAGAGAATTGTTTGCCATTTGTTTCTTGTACTAAAAGCAATATACATGCACCAGAAATACAGCGTTTATTTATTTCATTAATTACTAAATTAGTAAGTACTCCAAATGGGACCGATGCAAATACTTATGCAAAGAAAGAAATAGCTGCTCTATCACCCTATACGACAGCTTCTAGTGTAAAGATTTATAACTTTAGTAATACTAGCACTGCCATAAGCTTTTCATTTTCGAAAACAGCTATAGGAAATGATGTGCAATTGCCTAAATCTCTTTCGGGGACTATTACAGACATTGACTTAAGGAAATACACAGCAGCTTTGGCAAAAAATACAGTTGCGATTAATTACAGTGATGGTACTACTAACTCAAATGGATATGTTCAAAATATCGATTTTTGTCCAAATGAATTATCATGTGTGTCGCATATAGCACTAGTAGTCGATGAATCAGGATCAATTGATTCAAAAGAAGCCAATAAAATTAAGAAACAACTAAAATTATTTATAAAACAACAGGCCTTAACAAACGATAGTATTGGATCTAATATCTATGTTTCGTTAACAGGAATGTCAGATAGTGATGAAAATACAAGAACTGATTTTATACTCCCCACTAAATTAACTAATACGCCAGCAAGCTTAAGACAGTTTAATGTCTGGATAGATTCGTTTGGTAAAAGAAATGGCAAAACAGGAATTAGTGCTTCATCCGATTATTGGAGAAGTGGTTTAGAGGGAGCCTTGGGGTATTCTATGAAACCAAATATGGTTATAATGATAACCGATGGCTGTCAGACAGCTAATGTTGATTCATTAAAAATAACCATGAAAAAATTCAATAATGCGTATGGTAGTGACCCTAAATTACCGCACTTATACATTGTAGGAATTGAAAATGGGATTTATGTAGATGAGACTTTCTATACCAATAAATTTTTATCACCTACAGCAGACCCTAATAATAGTCAAAACAATCTTGTAAATACAGTAACAAATCATCTTACCAAATCTTTAAAGTACCTGTTAGATTTTCCTGCAACCGAATTTCCAAAATCTGACATAAATGAATTTGGAACTGGAACTTATTATGGACATGATAATTTTAATTTATTGTCGTCTGATGAAACGTACTTCTCGGATAAACTTGCCGATAGTAAAATAGTTTGCGGTACAGCTTCTATAAAAGATTTTTGTGATGATTGTCTTTCATTTAAGCCAGAACCTGGCAAAGAATATATGTTGAGTGCCTGGGTAAAAGAAGAGTTATCTACTCAGGTTAAAACCTACGAAAATCCTGCAATAAAAATTATTTTTTATAATAGAAAAGAAGCTTTGGATATACCAACACATAAAATAGACTCCTTATCGGTAAAAGCTTCTGGGAACATTATTGATGGCTGGCAGCGTGTTGTACAAAAATTTAAGGTCCCAGTAGAGACCATAACAATAGGTATTCAGTTAGAGAATAATAGCCCTAGTATTCCAGTATATTTTGATGATATTAGGATTCATCCGCTACAAGGCAGTGTAAAATCATTTGTTTACGATCCTGAAACATTCAAGCTAATGTCGGAGTTAGACGAAAACAATTACAGTACTTTTTATGAGTATGATAATGAAGGAGGTTTAGTTCGTGTTAAGAAAGAAACCGAAAAAGGGATTAAAACAATTCAGGAAACACGCTCTGGCAGCGTAATAAATACAAAATTGTAAGCCATGTTTTATAAAAAAATAATATACGTATGGGTCTTATTCAGTTGCGCTTTGGCTTATAGTCAAAGCGTAAGTGAGGTTTTTCAAAAGTTGGGAAAACAATATAGTATTCCCAAACCCTTGCAGTACAAATCAAGTTATGCATTATATAAAGATTTTGATTCAAAAAAAATAGAGGAAAGTTATAACGGTATTTTTTATAAAAATGAATTCAATGAAGTGTATATGAAAATTGGCGATAGTGAAATTCTTAATTTAAAAAAAGCATACCTTAAAATTAATCATTCAGAAAAAGCGATTCAGATTTTAAATCCGATGGACAATTATTTAGGAGATTTTGATATGAAACCATTATTTGATTTGTGTACCATTGAAAAGTTTCTTGATTATAAAACTTATTGGGAAATAACTATGGTTGCAAAATCGTATTCGAGTCTTCCTTACTCAAAAATTGTGGTACAGATTACAAAGAATTATTTTTTGCAGAAACAAATATTTTATTACAACACTGCAGTCAATTTTTCTAAAGATTATCGAAGCCCAGATTCTCATTATCCAAGATTAGAAGTTACCAATATGAATTACAATAGAAATCCAGTAAAAGCTTCGATTTTTAATAGCAGTACCTATTTTACAATTTCGGGTAAAAAACAAATCATTTTATCCGAGCGCTTAAAAAAGTATGAGATTATTGATTAAACAGTACTCAGTACTGAGTTTCAGTTATCGTTACTGAGCAGAGTTTTGGAACCTCTTGTAAGGTTTTAAAAATGTTACAGCTATTAACTTAATAAAGAAGAGTTTTAATCCTGTTCAATCAGGTTTCTAATAAACAAAACACAATTATGCATATCCAGAACTATTTAACAGCATTTGTATTTACCTTATTTTCATTGGTTGCATTTGGTCAACAAGAAGAATTTTTGGGAGATAAAAAACTCGGAGCTCAATTAAATGGGCAACCACCATTGCATATCGTTGATCCTAAATTTGACGATTTAAATAAGCAAAATATTTTTACCTCAGTTAATCCAGTGGTATCAATTCATTTTGGGTTTAATGATAATTTGTCTGATTTAACAGCGTACAACACTATTTATTATAGCGAAATCACACTAAGAATCACGCCTTATGATACTTTGGGGAAAATAATTGCTAGGTATAAAGACAATAAAAAGGAGCAAAAAGACTATCCAAATCCTTTTTTGGTGACCTTAAAGATAAAACATGACAATGTAACCAAAGGAGTTCGCTTAGACGATTATGCAGTATATCAATTACCAGGAATTCATAAAGCCGATGTAAAGGTAGAATCTATAAAATATTATAATTCTAGTAATGCAGAAATAACTGTACCTAATTCTACGGCTTATTTGGAGCTAAAGTTTAATACAGAACGGTATTATAATATGCAGTTGAGTGCTACACAATTTACATCAGTGTTTCCGTTAACCTATAAACTTGTAAAATACGATGGAACAGATGAGAGAGAAGTTTCTAAAGTTAGTGATGGAGCCGAAGAACTAGTTATTAACTGGACTAAAGATAAAAATGCACCAGCAGTAGAATATGAACTTGAATGGACTTGGATTGATAATTACAACAAAGTAGGAGGTAAATTAGCTACAAGTGAAATTCCGTTGACTGAGCAAGACTTTAAGCTAAACAGTACGAGAATTGAAACAAAAGACACTATTTATAGAATTCCTCTAGTATATTCTAATGGTTATCTGGTTTACAGAGTACGACCAGTGGGGAGATTTCTTGATGATACAACAAAGAATTTTTACGGAACATGGTCCTCAGGGCTAACGGATTCATTTAAGAATGTGAACGATTGGCCCCATACCCATATAATTGAGATAGATCAGGCACATGAATCGGGACAGAAAAACTGGCAATATCAATCCTCATTTGCCGAAGACGGAAAGAAAAAAGAAGTAGTAAGTTATTTTGATGGAAGCTTGCGTAACAGGCAAACGGTTACTAAAATAAATTCAAACAACAAAGCGATAGTAGGCGAGGTAATTTATGACAATCAAGGAAGAGCAGCTATTGAGGTATTGCCAACACCTATTGAAGCTTCGGGAATTCGTTTTTATAATAAAGTAAATACAAACTCAGAAAATACAATTTACACCCATAATGATTTTGATTGGGACAATCCGAGCGTTTTGGATTGTGAGCCAGAACCGATTTCGAGCATGTCAAAAGTTGGAGGATCAAGTAAATATTATTCTGAAAATAATTTGCAGTTAGGTAATTACCAAGATTTGGTGCCTAATGCCAAAGGCTTTCCTTTTTCTCAAATAGAATATACTCCGGATAATACAGGTCGAATCAAGAGAAAAGGAGGCGTAGGTGCTGATCATCAAATAGGTAAAGGCCATGAAATGCACTATTTTTATGGACAACCCAAGCAAGAAGAACTAAATAGATTATTTGGGTATAAAGTAGGAGATTTTTCACTTTATAAAAAGAACATCGTCATAGATCCAAACGGGCAGACAAGTGTAAGTTACCTTGATCCACAAGGAAGAACAATTGCAACAGCACTTGCAGGAGATAACAAAGGAAATCTTTTGTCACTAAACGATGAAACAGATTCGACTCAACATTTAATGACAACGATCAATTTATTATCAAATAATGATAAATATGCATCTGGTAACAATGGTATTTCTGAAGATGGCGTACGATTAAACACTCCTATTTCAGTAGTAAAAGAAGGCGGAATAAAATTTGAATATACCTTAAACAAACCAGTAGGATCTTATACAGATGATTGTTTAAACGGGAAACAATATCCATTTGTTTACAACTGGTCAATAGGTATGAAAAATGATTGTGCCGATGAATTACTTACAGGAAGAGATTCATTATCTTCAAAAATCGGAATATTTAATAGCAACTCTTTTAATACTAAATCTCTAAGTGTAAAAAATGAATATAAAGCACTATATCAAGGTGAGTTTTTAAAAACAGGAACCTATCCTTTAAGCAAAGATCTACGTGTAGATCAAGAAGTATTAAACCAATATGCTGAAGATTATATCACCGAATTAAAAAAGAGCCAAACATGTTTACCCGATTTAGCAGCTTTAGAAGCAGATATAAGAGTAGAAGATTGTAATGTAACTTGTAAAAGTTGTGAAGAATCCTTGATATGCGATAATCTTACTGAGGCAGAATGTGAAGCATTTAAGCTAAAACTTTCAACAAATCCAGCCGCTTTAGGTAATATAGCCACCAGAGAATCTGATATCATTGCTGCCGAAAAACAATACGTTATTAAGAATCTTAAAGCGTACAACTTAGAGCCTACAGACGACAACCTGGAGTCAAATAAAGGAGCTGGTTTTAAATATGAATTTAGAGAATTACTAGCGGGATGTCGAGAATTATGCCTACAACCTATCAATGTATGTAATCTTAATCTGGATATGTTATTAGGAGATGTAAGCCCGCATGGGCAATATGGTTCGGTACAAGGAATAGAAATTCAGGATGAAGATGAAGAAGATGATAACGAAAACCAGTTAGCAGCCAATATAGCAGATCCACTAAGCCTATTTAATGATAACAATCAATTATTATATGGAGGTTATACCACAATTACTGAGACCAATCCAGAAACAAATAAACCCGAAGAAATAAAAGTACCTCATAACAACTGGAGAAACCCTTTTGGAGGATCTTATAAAGAAGAAGATGGAACACCATCAACAATAAGAGTAGTACTTGTAGGAGAAGGAATTTACAAGCCAAGTTTAATAGAAAATGCTATTGTAAGTAGAGATACTGATAGTGATAATCCAGATGAATTTTTGGTAGAGCCAAAGTACTTAAGTTATGTTGCCGATTTTATTCCGTTATGGAAACCAAGCTGGGCAAATGCACTAGTAGCCTATCATCCTGAATATCAGTATTACATATATAACAGTGCATTGTGTAATAAATTAAACGGAGATGGGATCAATACCGATGGGTTTGATGAAAAATTAACTAATACAAATTTTTATGATTCAGAAACCCAGAAAGTTATTGATAATACCATCTTTACATCAAGTGGAATAATCGCAAATTTGATTAATGTAGATGCTCAGGGTAGTGATAGTGATCCATTTTATAATTCTAAAAATAGCAACAGTAATATTGAATCTGAAAGTGATTATAGACTTCGTAAAGACTTAATAAAAGAAGCCTTAAATGAAAATTTTGATGGTTTGCAATTAAAAAATGGCAAGAGGTTAAACATGTTAAAAGCAGCTTATTATTTTGCTGTTTATTCTAATGGAATCATGCCGGAGGCTGCTTATGAAGAATTCATAGACAAATCAAACAGCAGGTTGTTAAGTGACATCAATAGCATGAGTGATGTAAACATGAAACAAAAAATATGGATTAATTTTAGAACAAATTATACTGCATTTAAACAAAAAACACGTACTGTTTTTGCACATATTTACGCAAGTAAAAATAATAATTATAACGATTGTATAGGTAATTCTGAAAGCTCAGATACATTTGTTTCGATATTTAAAAAATACACAGTAGCCAAACCAAATAATTTTGAAAATCTTACCAAATTAATAAATACCATTCCTCAAACACCAATAATACCTACTACGGTTCCCGCTAGTACAGGTGTTGAATTGGCGTGTTCGGATGGAACAGTTACATTATATAAAAACAAAGAAAAAAGATTCATTCCAGCCGATTACAGCTATGATGCAGCACTTAGTGATGTAGAAATTCTAGCCGAAGCGAAAAAAACTGCAGAAAAAGGAATGTACCTTGAAACAGGAAAATGTCCAAGAGCAAATGACATGGAGAATTTCCTCAACGGATTAGTAAATCCAACCATTCAAAGTCAAGGATTATTGGTTAATGGTTTAAAAACTACGAGCATGCCATTTTTAACCAAAGAACTGTTTGATGCCCAAATAAATCCAGAGTTTAATTTAGAAACAGCAAGCGAAACACCAGAGATAAAGGGTACCAAGGATGCTCAGGGCAATCTGGACATAGACTTTACTTATAGAAACAATACTATTGGAACTCCTATACAGTTGAGTTTTGTAAATAAGGAGTATACAAATGCATGTGGTACAAAGGTAGCTGCACGATGGGAAGATATTATTGCTTTTAAAAATATTTATGCCTTGCCAGGATACAATGAGAACGATAAAGTATATCAATTTCAGATTTTGGCAACCATAAAAAGAAAAGACGGTACGAATAATTGTATAACTCCCGAAGAAGTTATCGTCATAGGAACTACCAAGGCCGCTATTAAAGGCTGTACAAGTTTGGCAGAAGTTCCATGTGATAAAAAAGAAAAATTCAATACCGCTTTTAGAGACCTAGTATTTCATTTGCAGGCCAGTGGAACAATTAGAAACAATGAGTTGAATATAACTGCCGATCCTGTTTTTGCAGGAAGCTATTTGCATACCTATTTTGGTATTAAGCAAGGTGATGTTGTAAAATGGAAAAATAATGCCGAAGGTGTTGCCATTACCGTTAATGATAAGAATCGAATAGTAATAGATTTATTGGGTTATACATTAGGAAATGAACGTATTAATACTATTTTTATAGGCGATTTACAGGAGAATCGTTATAATAAATTGAGAATAACTGTTAGAAGAAATTTTTCTAATCGACAAATAACAGGAATGGTCACTTCTGGAAATACCAATAAACCACTTTATTTTAGCTGTTGTGACGACTGTAGCGAGTGGGATCATAACGGAGATGGCGTTGGAGATCTTTGTGATATAAAAGAACCAACCGAACCATCAAAAGTTGTTGCTTGTTCAGAATATGCTAATGACGAGCTTATATTCGAAAGTGGTTTAAAAGATATGATAAATCATCTTTTACTTCCTGAAAATCATGAAATTGATGAAACTGGAAATAAAATATCAATTGGAATAAATAAAGGTTCCGATCCTTATTTTAAGTATGCAAAAACGTCTAGTAATCCAGTTATAACAACTTTTTTAGAGAAATCTAAAGTTAAAGAACTATATAGTAACATAGTAAATGGTGGTATTAGACATTTTTCAGCTCCAGTTATATTCGACGAATATGCTATGAGAATGACAAGTGGTGGTGTAACTATTCAATTTAATAATTCCCCATATTTTGGACCAGATGATAATTATTATATTGGAAGTATACAAATAAGCAATATGAATCTAAAAGATTTAGATTCTATTAATTCAATAGATATAATAGGAAAAGGTCCCGTTAGAAATTCTAATTGGGTAGAAATTAAGTATACCGATACGCAGGGTAACATCAATATTCTGCAAAATGCTATAATGGCTGTTATGGTTTGGTATGATAGAATAAATGGGTTTTGGTATGGAGAAAGCGCTGAGATATGTCGTTTTTTTAATGGAGAACAACCATTAAGTAGACCAAAATTATTAAAAAGCAGGACTATTACTCATGATATTTCATATGAGATGATTATGGATGAAAATGGAGTGATTACAAAAGATTTTGACCCATTTCAAACCACCCAACTTATTTCAAAATCAAACATCAGATCTGTTTTCTTACGAGAGGCAATATCAAATTGCAATGATATTTGTGTACCTGCTGCGGTTGCTCCAATAGTATGTGGCGATAAATGGAATGCTTTTAAAATAAGCGTAAAGGCGATAGTACCAGATTATGAAATTCCAACAAATCTAGCAGTTGATGGCAACTATTTCTGTGAGGCCAATTTTGGGTATATCAGCACTGATTATATAGCCTATTTAACTAAACTGCAAATAACAACAGTACAAAACCCGCTTTTTATAACAATCGCAGAGTTTGGTGCTACCAAATTAAGATATGGAAATCCACGTACACCAGAAGTTCTTGATAAGTATAGGAATTATGTTGCAGGACAAAAAACAAATAAAACCGAGGAATTGGCTAGCTGGTTGCAATATGCAAATCAATATGTTACAGATTATAGGGTTTGTGCCCCAGCAATTATGGGACCAGCATTTAGCATGGAAGTTCCTGTAACCGAAACCAGAACACCTTGCGAAATATACGCAAATACAGTAAAAGCAGCCAACAAACAAGAAATTGAACAGGCTTTTTATGCCAATAAAAAAGCAGCATTTAAACAACGTTATCTAAAAGCATCTCTAGAAGGATTAACCGAAACCTTAACTCAGACAGCTATGGATAAAGAGTATCAATATACCTTGTATTATTATGATCAGGCAGGGAATTTAATCCAGACCGTTCCGCCAGAAGGAGTAAAAAGATTAGCTCCAACAGCAAATGAAACTATAAAAACGGTAAGAGAAACTACACCCGAAAAAGACGATACGGCACTGGTAAATGGTGTTGCGGTAGCTCCAAATCATAGTATGCAAACCCAATACCGTTACAACTCGCTAAACCAATTGGTATGGCAAAAAACACCCGACGGAGGAGTAACCCGATTTGCATACGATGCATTAGGAAGAATTGTAGCCTCTCAAAATGAAAATCAAAGAATAATTAAACCACTCTTTAGTTATACTCGTTATGATGGCTTGGGACGAATTACTGAAGCAGGACAATTTGAAGCAAAAACTAAGGGAGCATTAACAATTAATGACAACGGAAGACTTGTTTTTACAAATAACAATGCCCTAGTACCAGTAGATGCTATTGCAGATAAGTATCCTTATAATCAAGGAGTACTATTTGATCAGGTAACAAAAACGGTATATGATGTTCCAATGGCAGATACCAAAGATTGGTTTACTGCTTATGAAGTTAATAATAACCATAAGCGAGTAACAGCAGTACTGTATTACGATCAGTTAAAAACAGAATTAACCGAGGTAAAAGCATACGATAAATACAACAACGCAATAGCTTACGATTATGATGTACATGGAAATGTAAAAGAGTTGATTTACCATATCAATAATAATACAGAATTAACCAAACTCAAACAAGATCGCAAGAAAGTAGTTTATAACTACGATTTAATTAGTGGGAATGTAAACAAAGTAACCTACCAGCCAGA
Organism: Flavobacterium frigoritolerans; assembly: GCF_025847275.1. GTDB lineage: Bacteria > Bacteroidota > Bacteroidia > Flavobacteriales > Flavobacteriaceae > Flavobacterium > Flavobacterium frigoritolerans. The sequence continues at coordinate 40,629 of NZ_JAOZEV010000008.1, read as the reverse complement.
GAGTACCAAAGACCAATTTATACACCGCTATGAATACGATGCCGATAATAGGATTAAGCAAGTATATACCAGTACCGATAATGTTATTTGGGAAAAAGAAGCCAATTATTTGTATTACGACCACGGTCCATTAGCACGTGTAGAACTTGGAGATAAAAAAGTACAAGGATTAGATTATATCTATACCCTGCAAGGCTGGCTAAAAGGAGTCAATTCCGAAAGAATAGGTTCACAATACGATGCCGGTAAAGACGGATTAAATGTAGCTCAGGATGCCTTTGGTTTTGCCTTAAATTATTACAAAGGCGATTACCAATCGCGATTTAATATGCGAGACAATGCTATTTTTAGCTTTAGCAAAGGGGCAAAATTAGAACAGGATTTAAACCTATACAATGGTAATATCAAAGAAATGGTAACCTCATTGTTAGATAATCAACAGAAACCTATTGCAACACAATTTAATTATTACCAATACGATCAATTGAACAGGATTAAAGAAATGACCTCTCAATCTATTTCGTATAACCAATATTTAGGAACCAATATGCCTACAAGTGGCTATCGCTCTAATTACAGTTATGATCGCAACGGAAACCTAGACAAACTGAATCGTTGGGCACCAGCAGCTACAGGAGCAATTACGCTTATGGATCAGCTTACTTATGATTATACAGCAGGTACAAACAAATTAAGGCATGTAAATGATGCTGTTCCTAATGGTGTATTTACTAATGATACCAAAAATCCTAATGATAGTTCGCTTGACATTGATAATCAAAGTGCCGATAATTACAAATACGATGACATAGGACAATTAATTGCCGATAAACAAGAAGATTTAAAAATAGATTGGCGTGTAGATGGAAAAGTAAAATCGGTTACCAAAGGCAACGGTACAATCATAAGTTTTGAATATGATGGACTAGGCAATCGAACAGCCAAAACAGTTACCAATGGAGCCAATGTTACTACCACCTATTACCAGCGCGATGTACAAGGTAATGTGTTGAGTACCTATGAAATGGTAAAACAAGGAGAAATACTTAAATATTATTTGGTAGAACAGGATATTTATGGCAGTAGCCGTTTAGGAGTCGAGAGAGGAAGAAAAGAAATCACAGCCGATATAATGCCTAAAAATCTTAAATCGGCTAGAAGCAGGCTACTGGCTGGTACAGAACCTACAGTTTTAATTGATCCTAGAGTAGTTACAGAACAATCAGGATTAAATATGAACACCCCAGAAGCTAGAGCCACCTGGGATGAAAGATCAGAAAGTACTATTAATCTATTTAAAAACGCATTGCCAAAAACGGAATCGATAACCCTGGCAGCACATTTAAAAATAGACTCAGATAATAAAGGAACCAATTTAATAGCGGCTTTACATGGTACAAGTAAAGAAGGAGAATCATGGCCCAAAGACAATTCGTATTCTTACCTAAGTTCGGTTTTACTATCAGTTACGAAAACTGCTGCTGGATATGTTCCGGAAGTTTCGTTGATAAAATACAAGAGAAATCATGAAAATTATAGAAACAAGTCAGGCAATGGGCGTCTTCGTTATTATAGCTCTAAATCGGTCACTAATTACAAAATTACTGCTACAGCTATACCAGAAGACGAATGGGATTTAACAACTTTAATCAAACAAAGCGCAAACTCAGATGAGTATGATGTAACCATCACAATAAACGGAAACGTGTATGCTACCAAAGCCACTGCAAGTAACATATACAATAGGAAAAAAGAGAATGCTATGCGAACGGGTAATGAAAATCTTTATATAGTATTACCAAAAAACTCATTAGGAGCCACAGCCATTACCCATCATCCAGGTGAGAGAAGTATTTATAACGGGCTAAAAACCGAACTATGCGATTTTGGATATACAGTAGATAATGGACAGGAATTAGAAGACATCCAGACCAATTATTTTGGTTTTGATGAAGGAAGAGGAACAACAGCCAGTTCTACAACAGGACAAAAAATGACGTTAAGCAAGACGTTTTTTTCTGAAAGTTACTGTGGTACAAGAGCCGATGATAGCGATGGCGATGGTATATTGGATATAAATGACAATTGCCCATTTGTATTTAACCCATTGCAAGAAGATGATGATAAAGACGGAGTAGGAAACGTTTGTGATAACTGCTTAATCTATAACCCAGACCAACTCGATACAGACAAAGACGGAAGAGGAGATGCTTGCGATAATTGTATAAATTTTCCTAACTTTGACCAAATTGATACCGATGGAGATGGTATAGGTGATGTATGCGACAATTGTCCTACGATTGCCAATCCTGGACAGGAAGATGCTAATAAAAATGGCATAGGCGATGCCTGCGAAGGACTCGCTCAAGGCAAAGGAACTGCAACTGTTCCAGGTACGCCAATTATAGCCTATCGTTTTGTGGGAGATAAGCAATATGAGCTATCAAACCATTTAGGAAACGTACTTTCGGTGGTAAGTGATAGAAAATTAATAGATAAAAATACGCTCTATCCAGACGTTCTTAGTTATTCTGATTATTTTCCTTTTGGTATGCAAGTCCCAACTAGACATGGAAATACCAACGAATATCGCTATTCATTTCAAGGACAGGAAAAGGACGATGAGATTAAAGGTGAAGGTAATTCGATTAACTTCAAATATCGTATGCATGACCCGAGGATTGGTAGATTCTTTGCTGTTGACCCGTTATCTCATGAGTATCCGTGGAATAGTAGTTATGCTTTTAGTGAGAATAGAGTAATTGATGCCGTAGAACTAGAAGGAGGAGAAAAATTAATAGTTATAACCAAAAATGCAAATCAAGGTTCACCAATCATTATGACAATTGACGGGCTTGATGTTATGAAACAAATGCTGTATGATTCAAGTGAAAAATTTGGAAGTTTATTAATAAATAAATCATATTCATTAGCACTAAAAGAAATGGCAGACGGGTTTATGGTTGGTAGTAATGGTAAAATATATCAAACTTCAGTATTATCAAAAAGCAAGACAGTTAACTTAATTGACGGTAAGCAAATTGAAGAAGTTACAATGGGAAAAAACTTTGGTTTTAAAAATAATTCAACAGGTAAAGTAATTACAACTAAAGGTTTAAATCAAATAGAAAACTTATCAAGTAAAGGAAGTGCTGCTTACTATAAAAATGTTGGAAAGCTATTTGAGACAATGCCTCTATTCGGAGCACTTTTTAATTTAACGTCATCGGCAGTTAAACAAGATAACCCTAAATACCTTGATGCTCTAGCTTTATCTCCTGTAGGTAGTTTTTCTCAGGAACAATTTGAAAATAGTAATCAAGATTTTAATCATTCTCTTTACAAAGATTTTAATAAAGCAAAAACAGGAGGATTATCAAAAACTAAGGATTTCATAAATAAATATAATCAGAACTACACTAAAAACTTTCAAGTAATATACATCAATGATGCATCAGCAAATAAGTTGATAAAAGGAGGTTATAAAGATTATATACAGCTTTTTGATGATTCTAAACATTCTAAAGAAGAACCAAAAAACGCTGTTATTATAGAATATCAAAATAACAGTGCTACTATTCACGCAATTTTTTTAAATATAAATAAATAAAATTATGGCACGATTATCTATTTTGTTATTTAGCCTTGGCTTTTTACTCATTATTGGCACTACTCTTAGTATCGTTAGTTTTTATTTAAAATTTACGTTTATACTTATTGGTAGTATTTTAGTTCTTATAAGTTTCCTTTTAATAAAAATGAGCATACAAAATGATTTAAACAATGTAAATAATGTTTCTGCTAGAGGTAAGTTAGGATTGAAAAATAAAGGGTTGAAAGTAAAAGTAGATTTTAATAAATGTGAAATTATAACTTCAAACCATATTTTATCTAAAGTAGAATCGAGAAGTTCATTGTTATATTTCTATGATAGTTTGTTTTTTTCAAATGATAAAAGACCAAAAGAAATTTTGTTAATTAGGTTAAAATTTATCGTTAAAATATCAAATAAGGATGTATCCTTTATTAGTGAGCCTTTTAGAATGGATGTTAAAAATTTTGAAATCTACCTATTCAATTATAAAAAAACTTTTATCTATGTCAATAAGAATAATTATAATGATTTCTTCTTTGATTTAGATTTCTTAAAAAAATACGCATATTATGAAAAGAGTCTTATGTCTTAATGTTTTAATACTATCATTTTTTATTTCATGTAATCATAAAGAAAAAGAAACATCTTGCTATTCAAATTTTTCCATGCTAGGAGTTAAAGATGAAAAACTAGGTATAAATATTTATGATTTAAAGAAAAAAATCACTCCGTTGAATCTTAAAAAAGGAGAAAATGACATAGGTAATTTTCATTCATTTACATATTCAGATTCAATTATTTATAATGGAGAAAGAATAAAAACTGATTATTATTTTACTTTTCTTAATGATTCTTTGGTAAGTTATCATTTTGACTTTATTGGAAATCAGGAATTATTTGAGGATATGGTAAATAAGTTATATGAGAAAAAAAATCAATTGATTAAATCTAATAAAAATAAACAGTTATCCTATTTTATAGATAAGGAAGAATGTAAAAGCTTTTTTTATCTAATTTATCGAGCAGATGAAAAACTGCATATTTCAGGAGGGATTGAGAATAATAAACTGCCGAAATTATAAGCGGTAATAGTCATTTGATAGAAATAAAGACATTAATTCTAAATTTTAACATAATGACTAGAACTGAAAAAATATTAGGCACTCTTTTTTGTTTAACAATGGTCTTTTTTATATATCTGTCAAATAGAGATGAAAGCAAGAATAATGAAATGATTAATAAAAGTAAATTCACTACAATTGCCAAAGTGTATGAAATAAAATCAGGAAAGACTTATACTTATGCACGGTTTTATTTTTTCTTCAATCAAGAAAAATATTATTCTGGGGATTATGTTTCTAATGATATGAGAAAAACAATAAATAGATATTATAGAGTTGATTTATCAAGTGTTGACCCTAAGTATTCTAAAATACATTTAGACCAAGAAGTCACGGATTCAATAGAGATTGTTAAGGCTGGGTTTAAATATAAATAAGTCGGTTTTACCAATATAATCTTATTGTTACATTTTATTTTAAAAAAAAAGAATGTGTAACATGAATCGAATGAAAAACAAAACAGTAAATAAAAAAAGTATAAATGACAATCAAAACATTTTGGACTATAGTAATAAAAATTTTTGGTATGCTTTTGGCTTTAGGAGCTTTAACAATTATCCCACAATGGTTTTCAACGATGTATTACGCTTATGAAAGCGGAGATATTGAAAGCCTTATAATATTAAATCTAATTCTGTTAGTAGTTTTAGTAATCTATTATTTTGTAATTAGAATATGCTTGTTTAAAACTTCTTGGATAATTGGTAAACTAAAATTAGATAATAATTTTGAAAATCAGCATATAGAATTAGATTCACAAAGTTTTACAATCATTTCAATTGCAACAATTGTAATCGGTGGGATAATGTTAATAGAAAGTATTCCAACTCTAGTAAAAGATGTCTTTGTTTTTTTTCAGGAAAGAAGCCCACCTAAAGATTATTCCAATGCAAGGTGGATACTTTTTAATTTTATTAAAATAATAATTGGGTATCTATTAATGACAAATAGTAAACAAATCGCAAAATTTATCGAGAGTAAAAAAAGTGATAGAGAGGATAAGGGTACGACAAAATAATTGCTAATGTATCATATGTATCGGTATTTGCTTTGTTTTTCAAATGTCAAAATTAATATTGGATATGATTCTGGTATTAGGTTTTGGTGTATGGTAGAAGTTAAGAAAGTAAAGCAGTTTTTATAAGGTCTTTGAAAAGAGTATAAGGTGTTATCCTTTTGGTATGCAAGTCCCAACAAGACATGGCAATATCAACGAATATCGTTACGGCTTCCAAGGTCAGGAAAAAGATGATGATTTAAAAGGGGAAGGAAATTCGTTGAATTATACCTTTAGAATGCATGACCCGAGAGTGGGTAGGTTTTTATCAATAGACCCGCTGACTAGATTATATCCTCATAACTCACCTTATGCCTTTAGTGAGAACAGAGTTATTGATGGAATGGAATTGGAAGGATTGGAGTACCTAAGTTTCCATGAAGCAAGGGTTGAATTTACATCTGGAAGACTTCAATTAAAACTGGAGAATTTTAACGATAATTTTCAAAGAACATATAAAGAAAGTTTTCCTATGGTGAAATTTGCTACTAGTGGTGAAGCATCAAGAAATGTCTTTGGATTAACAGAGGGTTATAATAATGTTGATAATCTTAGTGGTAATAGTGATGATACCTTTAAAGATAGTAATTATCAAGTTAATAAAGATGTACGCTTTAACAAAGGAAATGGACAAATTGATAGAAGACAAAAATTTGGAAAGAAAAGTTTTGTTTCAAACTCATCATTCGGTAAAACTTATGAACTGACACCAATGCCTGCAATAGGAGGTGCAATGGCTATCTTATTAACTTATGATATTTATAAAGGAATAAAAGATTTTATAGATACGAAAGCTATGGTTGATGATAAAATGGCTCTTGATAAACAGGTGCTTTCGTGGGAAATAAAAGATAGTTGGAGTGGAAAAGTTTTAAATTCTAACAATCCGATTGTCGGTCAAGTTTTGAGTGATTTGAAATATGCTGTTAAAAAGGGCATAATCAAAAAAGAAAATGTAAACATCAAAGATATGACCGATATTGCAAATATTGTGTTGTTTGGAGGAAATGGAAATGAAGGAAGAAAAATAAGAGAAGCAGCTGAAAAAATTATTAATGAAGTATCTCTTCCTGTTGCTAAATTCTAAAGCTCAGGTCGAACAAATTAATAATGTAAATAGCTGGACTGTTCCTGTTGAAAATTCAGATACTTCCATACCAGTTAAAAAATCGAATTAAGATATGAAAAAGATATTAGTATTTATTTTATTCTATGCAATAGTTTCTTGTAGTACCAATCAAAAAAATATATATTTTGATATGATAAAAGGTGAATGGAGTATTGAAAAATTTTGTTATAAGAATGAGGATTTAACTCTAAAAAGATATGATGTAATAGGTTTTGAAAATCATAATCATTTACGGATAACTAAAAGAGATAATAGCGAAATTAGGTCTGTCTCTTCTGATTACAAGGTTTTTAAAGATATCAATACCTTGAGAATTAATATTCGAAATTGTGAAGAAAAGAGATTTGATGGTATTTATAATATGCATATTGATACAATTCAAGATACAGGAGAATCTTACATAATACAATTAAGTTTGGATAATGAGGATACTTATATTGAAGCAATGCGTTCTATGTTGAAATATAATACACCTCAAGAGTATGAAGAAAGTCTAAAAAGATAAGGGCATCTATTAAAATAAGGAAACCTAATACTGGATATGATTCTGGTATTAGGTTTTATAATAGAAAAAGCCATCGATTAGATGAGTTAATCGTTTTTCTCTGATAGATTTTCATATGAGAAATATAACATCTATCTGTATTTGGTTACAAAAAATGCTCGTTTTATTTTAACAAAAGGATTTCGTTAAAGAAGATTTTGAGTATAGAGATAAGATATGTTTTAGTAAGAGAAGTTAGTATTGAGTTAATATTAAAAAAATGACTAGTCCTAAATAATCGATACAGATTATTAGCTCCAGTTGTAACCGTTCTTTAGTAATTAGTTTTTATCTGTTTCGTGGCTGTTTTAATCGAATTATTTTGATTCCAGAATTATAAAAAACAGCAACAGAATCTTTATAAATTTTCTTAACTGTAAGGCCATTTATAGGAACATTAAGTTTTAATTTATATAATTTCGAATCTACTTTTAATAATACCAGTTCTTGATTCTTTGACTGAATATATCCGTAATAAGAAAGTTCAGGCCAGTTTAGATTCGGTTTGGGCTTTGGGCTTACAGGAGTGAAACTCGAATAGCTTGAAACCTGTTTTTTAGGAACAATAACATTGCTATGAAATTGTTTATTAAGAAATGGATCTCGGTTTATTTTTTCCAATTTAAAAGTATCTTTATTTATTTGATGAACAACAAAATCATTCTTTTGATTTTGTTGTTCATGAATTATTTTGTTTTCAAAAAAATCACGAATAAAGGTTCTATAACCTGCAGTTCCCCAAAGTCCTAAAACTATTATAATTAAAATTATATTTATTTTCTTTTTAGCCATATCTAATTTATAGTGAGCTTAAAACCAGTGCTATTGGTGCCAATATTTCCAGCCTCATCAATTGCTTTTACTCTCCAATAATACACTCCAATTGTTGAAAAAGTTTGTTGAAGTGTTGTAGAAATACTATTTTGAGTTCGAATAACCGTAGCAAAGTCAATATCATTTGAAAATTCTACTACATAGGAAATAGGAGATTTTATGTTCCCTGTATCTGTTGCAATATTCCAGATAAAATTAATATTTGAATTTGATGTATAAGTAGAATTAGTAACAGGACTTATATTTTTGGGTTGATTAGGTATAGTCGTATCAATGCTGAAATTTCGTGCAGAATACTGTTTAGTTTCAGAATTTGTATTTTTAGCTTTTACTCTCCATTGATAATTGGCATCAACTAAGTTAAGAACATTAAGTGTTACAGAGGTTTCTGTTACAGCATCTTTACTGTGCATTTCCTGACTCGTTAAGGTGTTTATAACTTTAACACTATAGCTCGTAGCCTTATCCATGGACTCCCAGTTTAAGCTAACATTTATAGTGTTTACAAACTTATTGTTTTGAGGATTTAATAAAATAACTTGTTGATCTGTCAAATCATTAGGAATTGTTGTAGAAAAATAAGAAGGAAAAGAATATATTGATTGATAGCCATAATTTTCACCTCTAACTCTCCAAATATAATTTCCAGCTTTTAAAGGCAATGTTATACTTGTTTTAGTCGTTAACGAATCGAGTAGCAAAATCTGATCGGACTCAAATATTTGAATGCGATATTTATCAGCTGCTTTAGTAGTGTTCCATTTAAATTTTACCACATTACTTTCTATTTTGGCCTCTTTTGATGGCGAAATAATTTGAATAGTATCGTTACTAATATCTTGTTCAAAAATATCTTCGCAGGAATAAGTTAGGATTGCTAATGTAGCAATCAATATTATTTTATTTATTGTTTTCATAATTTTGAAAAATCATTTTTAAATGTAAAACTTCAGATTTATTGTTTTTTTTTGTTATATAAAAATTCATACTTACTATTCTCGATAAATTAAATTTTTTCTCAAAATCATAAGCTAATTTTAGTAGTTGATCAGCGTTTCCTGTTATGTCTAACTGGTTGGTAATAATATGATAATCATCTTCTGGGTAATCATGTATGGGTTGTAAATCACTAATTGAAACCTCAGGTGCATTTTTAGACGCAAAGCTTACAATACCCAGCTGTACTATTTCTTTTGTTATTCCTTCTTTGCCAATTATCTTATCTAAATAGGCAACATCTTTGATTAAACTATCAATGTTTTTTGTTTTTGTATTGATATCATCTGCTTTTTTTGAGGTAGTTTTATATGTGGTGATTACTTCAAATAAATTATGGAATGATCTTTTGTAAGCTACAATCGACAACATAAAAAAAAGCACTATCAAAGCATGAATTTTTTGTTTATAAGAGTATTTTTCAAACATTTTTAAGCGTGATTTTTATTTCGAATATCGATTTGTTGTTTTTGTCTTTTTTTAAACTTATAATTTCAAAACGTTGTACCCAATTCATCTTTTTTAAGTCTTCTAGCCATTTATTAAAGGAAGCTTCTTCGAAGGTTTCTCCTTTGACTAAGACAATATTATTTTCAAAAAATATTTTTTTATTCTCCTTGTATTCTTTTTTTATTGGAATAATATTTAATTCATTCAAAGAAATGGCAGCTGGTATTGTTTTAATAATTTCGTATCCATAATAAGAGAGAAATTTAGAAGACAAAAAACCAGATTCTTTTAAAACTCCAATTTTTTTTTCTTTTTCTTTTTCTAAATCCAATATGAATTGATAAGACTGATTTGAATATACTGTATGAAGATTGAGTTCATCATTCTTGCTCGCGTAATATTGTGTCATAAAATAGCTTATCAATAATGCAGTTAGAAAACCAACTAACATGGTTATTCCAAAAAAACGGAACGCTTTTTTATAAATTAATTCATCACTATTTAAAGTGATATTGATGGTTTTTGAAACCTCTTTTGGCTGCACAAAAAAATGAATGACAACGCCATATAAAGGTAAGAAGGTATTCGAAACAGTGTCATCTCCGATCTTGTATGTTTCTGCTTTTATTATTGTATCCTGTTTGGTAAAACGGACTATTTTTTCATTTTCAAACTCTAAATGCAGATCAGTCGAAATAAGATTTTCTTTTTTTAGAATAGTATTTAATAAAGCGGATAAAAAAGAACCAACATAAACATCAAGAACGTGAAAATCTTTTTTTTGAAATTTCATTATGGTTTCATCAACGATATTTTTTCTGCAAAAACTAATAAAGTTTGAGTTTAATCCTTTAACATCAGTATAATAAATAGTGTTTAAATCAACGTTTTTTTGCCAATTTATATCCATTTCATTAGTATAATCTATTTCTTTGTTTAGGACCCCTTTTCCCTCTATTACTATTAGAAGTGGCTTTTTATGATCTGACATCCTTATTAATTTTTCAAAAGAGTCAAATGTTTGTTGAGAAACAATAGAAATCTTGTCTGCTTTTTTTTGTATTGTAAGCAAGTTATAGATTTCATAATCATCTTTTTTGATCACTCCAACAACATTTAAGTTGTTTAACTTTATGAATTTAGATAGTATTGCTAACATCAATAAATTACGGTTGGTTTAATAAAAATATGAAGTTTAGAATCGCTTTTGCCTTTTTTTCTACTGCTGAAAAACCATTTTATAAGTGGAATTCTAGATAATAGTGGTGTACCTGAACCAGAGTTTTCTTTTTTTAATTCATCTAAACCGCCTAATAAAATCATTTCTCCATTTTTGACCCTTACTAATGATTCAAATTTTTGAGTGGCTTTTCCAGGAGGAGCATCTTCTCCCATTCTAGCTAAAAAAGAACTTTTTTCAACAGCAATGGTGAGTGTTACATTTTCATCAGTAGAAACATATGGTTTTATTGTTACACTCAAATTAGCATCTGTTGATTTCCATGTTCCTGAGTTTAAAATATCATTCCCAATAGAATTATTTATAAGCCTGTTATTTTGCTCAAAGTAATAGCTGGTTTCACCAATAGATAATTTTGCTTCATGTCCACTAATTGTAGCTATCTTAGGTGTTGATTCTATTTTTAAAATAGAATTATTTTCAAGTAATTTTAGGTTGAGGTAAAAAGCTTCGGTTACTTTTCCTAATTTAAATAATCCAAAACCATTGAAAGCATCAATCAGACTATTTACTGATGATCCGTTTAAAGTAACATCAGTACTAGGAAATAATACTCCTTTTGTTTGAGTTGCGTTTATTTTGTCTAAGCCTGCTTTCATTCCCGTTTGAACATCATATGATTTATTATACTGCACGATAATTACCTCAATTTGTACCATTGGAACTACCTTGTCAATCTGTTTAATATACATTTTTAATTCATCGAGAATAGATCTTGATCCTGAAACAATCAACCCATTTAATTCGATAAACTCCTTTATTTCTAATTTTTCTGTGAATACTTTTGGTAGTGTATTAATAACGGCTTCAATAGATCGATTTTCTAATTGTATCACCTCTGTTACTCTTAATCCTTCAGTAGCTTCTTCTCCTATTAAATAAAAATTATCTTGTTTTTTATAAGTATATTTTTTACCCTTAAAGATATGTTCTAATAAATCATCAAAAGTGATATTATCAGCTGATAGTGTCGTTTTTTGATTTTCAGGTTTATCATACAAAAAATAATTAATATGAAGCTTTTCTGCAGCTTCGGTTAACAAATCAGAAGCATCTGCGATATAGGCATTTATTTGTAGAAAACCATTTTTGTTAAGATTGATTTCGTAAAACCCTGGCACACCTATACTTGCTTTAGGTTGTTTCGGTTTTTGAGTGCTTTTTATTCCAGTACTTGTATTTTCAGCCTCATTTTTTTCTATATAATAAAACTCATTTTCATTTTTATTGACTGTTAAGTTGTTAGATTTTGCCATCATTTCGATGACTTGATCAAATGGGCGATTTAGAATATAAGAAGAAACTTTTATGTTTTTTGCATCCTGGGCTATTACTAAATTTTTATTAGTTTTATCTATAATCGCTTTTGCAACAGCAGAAAGAGAATCATTTTCTAATTTAATAGATAAAAAATCATTTTGTGGATTGTAACTCACATCTATAATTTTAGGCTTCTTTTTCTCGACAATAGGTACTATTTTTCTTTTTTTAAAAACAATAATATTGTTCATAAAACTTACTTCTAAGTCATATTTTTGTGTAAGATGTATAAAAACATCTTTTACCGTTACATCAAAAAAAGTATTGTTTATGGGTTGGTTCAGTTCGACATCAACATCCGTATTTAGTTGATGTTCTTCAGCTATGGATGTAATAAAGTCATGTAAAGTTAATCCTGAAACATCAATTTTAATAACTTCGTTTAACCCTTTTTTCCGTATTGAGAGTTCATCAAATTTTCTACTCAATTCATTAATATCTTGTTGAGCATGAATACTATTTGTTAAAAACAGTATGGCTAGTAGGCAAATAACCTGTTTAAGCATTATATTATATATTTATTAAAATTGGATATATTTCTTCTAGAGATGTTTCTCCAGCAACTAAAATTTCAAAGGCTTTTTCAGATAATGATTTGTAATTTTCAGAATCACTATATAATTTTGTAATCGTATTATTTTTAATAGCCTCAATAGTTACAGAATCAATCGTTAAAACTTCGTATATAGCTGTTCTTCCTTTATAACCTGTATGAAAACATTCATTGCAGCCTACAGGTTTGTAATAAGAAAAAATGGGATGTGGAAATTTAAAATTCAGCGGAAAATCTTTAGGATTACAAACTGTTTCTTTTTTGCAATGATTGCAAAGTTTTCGGATCAGTCGTTGAGCTACAGATAAATTTAAAGTTTCTGCAATTAAATAAGAAGGAACTCCCATATCAATTAACCTTGAAATAGTTCCAATCGCTGAATTGGTATGTATAGTTGACAGAACTAAATGTCCAGTTAACGAGGAACGAATAGCCATTAATGCAGTTTCAGAATCACGAATTTCTCCTAACATAATGACATCAGGATCCTGACGTAAAAATGATTTTAGTGCCGAAGAAAAAGTTAATCCTATATCTTCTTTTAATTGTACCTGATTAATCCCTTTTAAAGTATATTCAATTGGATCTTCAACTGTAACTATATTTCTTCGACTGTCATTTAGTAATCTTAATGTTGCATAAAGGGTAGTTGTTTTTCCAGATCCAGTTGGTCCGCTTATCAATATGATTCCGTTAGGTTTTTTTACTGCTTCGAGATACTTTTCCAGTTCTTCCTCCTGAAGTCCCAGCGTAGATAAATCTATATTCGAAGCGTCTTGGCCTAAAAGACGCATAACTATTTTCTCGCCAAATAAGGTTGGTAAAATAGATACCCTTATATCAAACGCTTCGTTGGTTATCCTTCCGTCTTGCGGAAGTCTTTTTTCGGTAATGTTTAATTTAGCTTTAATCTTAACTTTATTAACTAACTCAAGATAATTATCACGTTCTATTTTATAGCGTTCAATTAATTGACCATCAATTCTAAAACGAATACGCGATGAATCTTCGTAAACTTCGAAATGGATGTCACTGCATTTTAATGATTTTGCTTCATCAAATATATTTTCAAGAAAATCACCTTTATCTACATTTAAAGATTTTTTTGGATTTAATGATCTTTCTTTTCGATAATATATAGATAATGCTCTTTCAATTTCTATTGTATCTATAGGATGAAAAATAATTTTTTTTCCTAAAAAAAGTTCCAATTCTTCTTTATTATTTTCATCATTATTTGAATGATCAACATATAATTCCAATGTGTCTTGAAGCATCAGTTTAGGTAATATCCGATACTGATTTGCAAGATCATTGGAGACAGCATGCCGAATTTCAGGAAGTATTATGATATTTGGTGTCATTATAATAGTGTGATTTTTTGAAAGGGTAAAAAACAGTCTTTCAAAATAATAATGCATAAAAATAAAGCTGTAAACCCAGCTAGAGGAACTGTTTGTTCTTTGAGAATCTTCTTTAAACTAAGTTGTAGAACAACCGCAAACAACATAGAAAGTATAAAAAACAAAATATAGTTTTGTAACAAAAACAAAGGAGTGACAGCAATATAAAATAATAAATCTCCTAATCCGAAATAATGCTGAAAGGGATTTAGGAATCTTTTTAACTTGAAACTCATATAAATAATTAAGAAGCCTAGTGTAATTAAAAAAAAACTAGAATTAAAAAGTATTATTTTAAATAGGTTAAGACTTTTAACTGGGATCATAAAGAAAGATGTAGAAAAAATTACTATCGGTAAAATAAGATGTATCTCTCGATGTTTCCAATCTTGAACAAAAACAATTGCGAAACTAAATAATATGATTATGATCATTTTCAATTTATTCTTTTGTTACTTCGGTTAATATTTTTTTACTGTCAATTTCCCAAGTATTGAAATTCCCATCATCATCTAAATCAGATGTTGCTGTAGCTCTTGCTAAAAAATGATTATTAGAAGCTTCAATGATTTCAATTCTATAAATGGCTTGACCTCCTTCATCGACGGTTTTTTCTTGCTCAAAACCAATTTCCTCCAAGCTGTTAGAATATTTAGAATGTCTATAAAAATAACTTTTCTCCAATCCGTAAACCTGATTGAGCATGGCCTGAGCCTCAATAGCTTTTGCCTGACCAATAACGGAAGTTTGATTTGGTAAAATCATGAGTAATAATATGCCGATGATGCACAACACAATTAAAATCTCTGTTAAAGAGTAAGCCTTTATAGTTTTCTTTTTTAAAAAAGCATTATTTTTCTTAATTTTATTTATCATTTTATAGTTTTTTATTCGTTAAAAAAATAAGGAATGGCTTGTAAGCAAACAAATTGAATTTTGAGGGTATGCTGCTTAATTTATAATTTTACTTAAATCAAACATTGGAGCATACATAGAGACCATAATCACGCCTACAATAGCCCCAATTACAATAATAATTAAGGGTTCTAAAATGACACCGATCATTTTGGTTTGATAATTTATTTCCTCATTATATTGTTCTGTGAGTCGCTCAAACATAGTTTCGAGCTGGTTAATCTGCTCCGCTACTTTGACCATAGAAACCATCTTGTTTTCAAATACAGCATGTTTTTTTAAACTCTCATTCAAGGAAGCTCCTTTTGTTATGTCTTCTTTTATTTGATAAATAGCAACTTCAATCGGATAAAAACTAATCATTTTAGATGTTAAGGCCAATGAATTAATTAATGTAGTTTTAGAAGTAATTAATAAGTTCATTGCTTGGCAAAAACGTGAGATATAAATTTTACGGACCAAATTCCCAAAATACGGAATTTTCAAAACGATATTGGAAGTAAAGAATCTATAGCGATGCGTTTCTTTTAAAAGTACATGAAGGAATATCATACTTATGATAATCCCCATTATAATTGAAAAAATTATTCCCGAATGGTTAGATATTTTTATTATGATTTGAGTACTTTTGGGTAATTCACTCCCGAATTGTTTAAAGACAGAACTAAACATAGGAACAACTTTATTCAGCATAAAATAAAGCACCAAAATTGTAACTAACATAACAATAGTTGGATAGGTCATTACCGAAATGATTTGTCTTTTCATCTGAATTTTTTGGTTGAAATACTTTTGAAGTTCTCCCAGAACTTCTTCTAGTTTCCTTGTTTCTTCGCCAATTTGAATGCTATAAAATTCGTAAGCAGAAAACTGATTGCTTTCTCGCATTGATTCATAGATACTTTTTCCTTCAACTACTTTTTCTTTTATTTGAAGGATAATCTCTTTTTCGAATTTATTATTTGATTGGTTACCGAGTATTTCTAATGATTTTTTAAAATCGACCCCCGACTTTAAAAGCATTCCCAGCTCTCTGTAAAAAACTTCCTTTTTTTTATCTGAAAGTTTTTTGGAAAGACGAAAAGACTTCGTTATTATCTTATAATCTTTTTTGCCAGATTTATTTGTTTTATATGTAGCTAAATCGATACTCATTATTTCTTTAGGGTTTGTAATAATTCATTAGGATAAATTCTTTTGTAAAATTGTAAATCCACTATTTCTTCATTAGATTCTATTTTTAGTTTTATTTTTTGAAAAGCAGACTGCTTTGATTCACTTCTTACTGTATCCAGAATCATAGTGTTTAATTTAATTCGGAAAGTATCGATAAACGTTTCAGTGTTTCTTAAAATATAATCTTCTGAAAATCGATAAGTAATTTTTTCTCCAGAGTATCCATCAAAATAAATTTCACGCATTAAAACCGTCATTTTATCTTTTTCAAAAATATCTTTATTCAAGCTATATGTCAATCGATTGGTGTCGTTCACTAACTCATTTTGGTTTTTAAAATCTAATGTACGTCCTGTTATGATCGAAAAAATGACAAATAGTACACCCATTATAATAGCAGTTATTGCCATGCTTATGATAGTTTCAATTATAGAAAAGGCTGGAATTGAATTTTGACTATTGAGAATTGTTTTGTACATAGAAAATTTTTTTAAACTTAAATTGTGCACTGTCTTTAGATGTTATATAAATTTTTTTTAAATTGTTATTTAAAACTTCTTCTTCTATTTGGAAATTCTCATTTTCTTCTAATAAGGAATCATTTCTTATTTCTTTTAAAAAAAACAACTCGTTTGCTTTATTTTGAGTAGTATAGAATCTTATTGATGTACTAGGAGTGTAGACTCTTGCAAAAATTATAATAGAAAAATATAAGCACAC
The DNA here is from genome assembly GCF_025847275.1 of Flavobacterium frigoritolerans. Classification (GTDB taxonomy): domain Bacteria; phylum Bacteroidota; class Bacteroidia; order Flavobacteriales; family Flavobacteriaceae; genus Flavobacterium; species Flavobacterium frigoritolerans. The sequence goes on along the minus strand of NZ_JAOZEV010000008.1, from coordinate 23,576 downwards.
CGAAATAATTGTTAATGCTATAACAGATTCTAAAATAGAATTGGCTTGAAATCTATAATACTTTTTTAATAATGCCATAAGTTGTTTTTTTAGTATCAAATAAAGGGATAGAAATGAAATAATTTGGACGTTTTAAGGCATTGATTTCAATTTCTTGAATCATATTGTCATAAGAAGAGGAAGTTGTTTTTAGAAAAAATCGATTGGTATAAACAGCACCATAAATATCACTTTTGAGCATTAGTTTCCCTGAACAGTATAAGTCTCCGATTAATAGGCCGCCTTCTTCTATTTCAATAGAATTTTTATCAATCATCCCCTTGGGATTGCCGAACAAAACTATAGCACCAGATATTTTACATTCTTTCTTGATTTTTATTTCGCATTCTTCTGCATTATTATTATAAATGCATATTATCGACGGATAATGTAATATTACTTTTTTTTCAAGCTCTATTCTTTTGGAGGAAAAAGCTTGAACTGTTCCTTTAAAACCTTCTTCAAAAGTTATTTTGGGAGCCATTAGTATTACATCTTCCAGGATAGCATTTTTTTTAATCCGGATAGAATCTTCAGAACGTAAAATGAAGTTGCCTTTATAAATAACATTTTCCAAAGTTGATTTCACCTGTATTTCTTTCGTTTCATTGAAAAAAGAGTTGTAATACATGGAATCTTTGACCTTTTCAAGATCTATTAATTTTGTTTTTTTCGATTTTATCCCATGTAATGTTTTTTGAAATGTTGGGTTTATAGTAGGTAATTGTGACTCAGAAACAGTGTTCTTTCCCTTAAGGAAAAGTTTATTTTGGTTATTACTTAAATAAGAAGCTTCAATAAAAGGACTTGGTAATTGATTATTTCCGACTAGTGTTACTTTTCCTGAGTAAGAAAGCGGTTTAGATAAATTGGTTAAAAAAACGGCCGTTTTATCAAAAGTATGTGCTCCTACAAAATGTACCGAAGTCACTGTATCATTTGCAATATAAGATTTAGCTAAAATAAGAGAAAGTAACCCATGGGGTTTTGTTTCATAATGACCCTCAATGTTTGAATACTCCTCCATTTCAATTGGTACAGGGATAGTTTTATTACCTAAAGCAAAATTTACAACTGATTGATTTTGAATATAAAGTTCTTCTTGTAGATTGTAATATAGGTTAAGTTGATTGTACAAAGTAGCAAAATACAATAATGTCCCGCAAAGAATAGCGACAATAAGGCAAACATAAATAGCATATAATAAACTATGTGCTTTAACCATTTTTATGTTGTTTTATTTTTTTTTTAAAATGTTTTTAAAGAAAATCTTCATCTTTGAATCTTTCTTAGGTTTATTAATGGATTGTTTCTTTACTATAGTTTTTTCTTCTTTTAAGTTTTCTTTCGCTTTTTTTTCTTCTTCTTTTGTTTCGGTTTTATAATTAGCTAGTTTTTTTGCATCATTTGTTACTTCTAATTCTTTTTTAGCTTTCTTATTTGCTTCTATTTTTTTAGTATCTTGTTTTAATTTGTATTTTTCAGATTTAGATAAAGATGGTTTTTGTATTACAATACCCCCTCTTTTGTACATAAGAGTATCTTTCTTCTCTCTATTTATCCATTTCCCAGTTTTAATATCTGCAGTAAATTTTCCGTTTTCTATTAGGTTTCCATTTTCATCATATCTGAAAAATTTTCCTGAACGTAAACCTTTGTACCAGTCTTGTGTTGTCGCTAAAACACCATTAGTGTGCCAAGTTTTCCAAACCCCCACTCGAAGCCCATTTTTAAACTCGCCTTGTTTAGCTAATTTATTGTTATGGTAGGTTTTAGTAAATTTTCCGTTTAGTAAATCACCAGTAACTCCTCCTTGAGATTCATGAATTAGTCCACCTTTGAACCAATAATAAGTTTTATTTTCTTTTGGTTTTATTTTTTTATCTGTAGTATAAAATTCATACCTAAAATTTTTATCAGAAACTCTTTTTATAGTATATGGGTCAGAAAAAGAGACCAGTGTAAATGCAAAAAAAAATAGAATATTACGCGAAAGGATAATTGTTTTCAATGAGTTTTTTTATTAAGCAGGGCAAGGTAGTTTTTTTATTATTTTAAAAAAAATATTTGTAGGTTTTTTATTCTTTAATTTTGTTTTAAATGTAGTTAATTATTTATATAAGCTATAATAATGATTCCTTTAGTAAGTAAAATTGTTTTTATAAAATAATATTGATTATATCTAATTTTATATGTTTGGATGCATAAAATTAAATAAATACCGTTATGTGAGGATATAACTAAAAGTATTTAAAGGTTTAAGTTTAAGGATCACGATCATAAAATTTAAGATAGTTTTGTTTGACAATGTAATTATGGATTTGCAAATTAAATAGTTATGATTCAATCGGAATCTGTAAGTAGAGATTTGAAACGTTCCGCCAAAAGTATTTTACACCTCAGAAAATATCTGGTTTTATGTTTATAGATTTCATGGAGTTTCTGTTTTTTTGAAATTATTAAGGTATAAATTCATAATTTTTTCTCGAAAACCATTGGTGTTAATCAGAAAAAAGAATAGAAATTTTATGATCACAATTATGTGAAAATTTACAAATAATCTAAAACTATGATTAATAACATTAAGATTATTTAATTATATTAATAAAAGATCTACATTTGCCCTCGAAATGAAAATAAAAAATCTACATATTAATCTGTCTTTAAGACAAAATAGCGATGGTTTAGAGGGATTTTACCCTGCTAAAAGCTATGGATGTGATATGTGTTTTATAGAATTGAAATGTAAATTGTAGTTTCAAATTCAACATACAAATATAAAAGCGTCCTGATATCGGGGCGCTTTCTTTGTTTTGAGGCATTTTGGCTTCGCTTAATGTGCTAATAATGCGGCTCAATATGATACTAATTGGACTGGAAAAACTTTTAGATAAAAATAATTAAAAAAATAAAGGATAAAATGTTTAATGATTAAACCTAATAGCGAAATATAATCTTGAGAAGTAATCTGATGAGAGACAGTCATTTGATACAATTAAGGATCTGCTTAAGTAAGCGGACAGGGATTTCTATGATCTTAGACAGGGGTTAATTGCTTGATTATCAGTAAAATAAATTTAAAAATGATTTGGATAATTGATTTTTTAGACTTTATCTTTGCCGAAGAAAATTTGGAAAACGAATTTCTAATAATGACAATGATTTCAATATATAATAAAATACACAAAATGAATTTCACTCATAACACATATAAAAAACAATTATTAAACCCGAGTTTAGATCTTGGATTTATTACAATACAGGTGCATAGATACTGGTAATAGGATACGTATATCTTATCAAATCTCATGAAGCACCTTTAATCGGGTGCTTTTTTTATGCTCGAAAATAAATAATTCCGTATTTCAATTGGTAGAAGGGAGGTTCGAGTCCTTCCGGAATTACATTGTTCTCTAGAAGGAACTGGCTCATTGGGGTTACTGGCTAACCTTCCCGACTGTCTCTCGGGAGAAACGGGTTCAACTCCCGTATGAGCCGCTAATTTTTTTGAAGGTTCAAAGGTGTAGAGTTCCGATAGCTATCGGAACAAAGGTTTTAAAACTTAGCGTCTTAGCGAAGGATTGATAAAGAGTTTTGTGCCTTAGTGGGAGAATGTAAAAATGGTGTTTTTAGTTTATTTGGTAAAACCTCGGACTGTGAATCCGAAGAACAGAGTTCGATTCCCGAAAACACCCAAAAATAACTGAGAAGATAACGGTGGTTGTTTACCCGCCTTGGACGCGGGAGGTCGTAGGTTCGAATCCTACTTCTCAGACAAGTTTTTTTTGAAGGTTCAAAGGTGCAGAGTTCCGATAGTTGTTGGAACAAAGTTTTTAAAACTTAGCGCCTTGGTGTTTTAGCGAGAGATTGGCAAAGTGCTGTTAAAGATAAGATAGCGAGCAATTTTCTTGCTAAGTCGCAGAGATGCAAAGAAAAAACGAAGTGGTTTTGTGCTTTGGTTGCATTTTTTCAAGAGCTTAAAAGTCTCTTTTCAGATGCTAAATAAAAAAGTTTTCTAGTTTCTAATTGTCTACGCGGAATAGTTGCGCAGTATGATTTGAATATTTGCTCAAGAAATAAAACACGTTCTTTTAAATAAAGTAAATAAAGAAATTATAGACAAGATTGTTTATGGTTTTAAAAATATCAAACAAGTCCTGTTGCGTGTTTCTGTATAGCACCATTGTAGGGAACTTTTCGCGGTAGCGGATTATGTTTTTCTATGCAACTTGATTTGGAGGTTTTGATTGTTTTCCAAAAAACGATCTCCTCTATCGGTCGTGGGTTCGATTCCCACTCACAGCAATGTGATAGTTCAGTTGGTTAGAACAATAGAAATTTCTGCAGGTTCGAATCCTGCACCGAACTCGTTTCGGTTTGATAAATGGTAATCAGCAGACTGAAAATCTGTATTTAGAGCGCATCACTCTTAAAAAGATGCATAACCAAAGAAAACTGATTTGTCTTTGTCTGTGGAACTAGGATTGTAAAGTTCAAAATTTCACACTCATGATAAAACCAGTGCGAATAGCAATGTATTTTGAAAAACTCGTTTTCTTTTCGATTTGATTGTTTGAGTGATTTTTAGAATCGCTTTTACAAAATAAAATCGCTAAACAATTGGAGCAAACAAATAACAAACTATTCGTCCGTTTTTCTCTGAGGAGAGAGACAATGAAGTTTTTTTATTTAAAGATTAGGATAGAGAATAGAGAATAGAAGAAAGATGATTTATAGAGATTAGAGAAAATCATTTTAATCCTTGAAATCTGTGGCAAAACAAACCGTTAAAAAATAGAAGTCAAGCATTTGGCTTTTGAAATAAATAGTAAACGAAATAGAAAAATCTTTGTTTGAATTTGAAACAAAGAAAACAAAAAACAAAAAGAGTGATGATAGATAGAATTAAAATTAATGCGTACCAAGTAGGTTTGGTATTCGAGAACAGAAAATTAGTTGCAGTATTGGAAGTTGGTTTACATTGGGTTTTTGGAAACAAAAATGTAATTATTTATGATATGGGTTTGCCATTTCAGGCGCCTTATGAATTGAATTTATTGTTGCAGAATGAAATATTGGCTTCTATGTTAGAATTAGTTGAGGTAGCTGATAACGAAATTGTAATACAATTTATAAATGGTAACTTTAAAGATGTTTTAACGGCTGGTAGATATGCTTTCTGGAAAGGAATTGTTAAAAATGAATTTACTAAAATAGATTTATCTAAAATTTATATCACCGAAAATATTCCAATGAATTTATTGGAAAATGCAAGATTGAGGTTGTATACAAGAAAATTTATTGTAGCCTGTAATGATAAAGCATTGTTGTTTGTTAACGGGGCCTTTACAACAGAATTAAAAGCTGGAACTCATTATTTTTGGAATAATGCGATTACAATCGAAGTAAAAACAGTTGATGCCAGACAGCAACATATTGAGATTTCGGGTCAGGAATTATTGACTAAAGATAAAGCAGGATTGAGAATTAATTTCTTTGTGAGATACCAAGTGGTAGATGTTATGAAAGCTTTGGTGGATAATAAGGACTTTGAAAAACAATTATATGTTGCCATGCAATTGGCTTTGAGAGCATTCGTAGGAGGTTTAACTCTTGATGAATTGTTAGCCAAAAAAGATACGATTGCAGAAGCAATTTTGGTTGAAGTAACAACTAAAATAAATGAGTTAGGATTGGTAATTTCTGACGCTGGAATTCGAGATGTAATTTTACCAGGTGATATGAAAGAAATCATGAATCAGGTTTTGGTTGCTGAGAAAAAAGCACAAGCCAATAGCATTATGCGAAGAGAAGAAACTGCGGCAACAAGAAGCTTGTTAAACACAGCAAAGTTGATGGAGGAAAACGAGATGTTATGGAAATTGAAAGAAATGGAATATGTTGAAAAAATCGCTGATAAGATTGGTGAAATTACAATTTCTGGCAGTGGTAACATCATTGGTCAATTAAAAGAAATTTTTGTTAAATAAGAAAAACCACGGATGTTATGTTCGTGGTTTTACAAAAAAACAGCAGACTTTTAATTAGTTTTGGATTATTATATAAAGGCAGAACTATCAAAATGCTAAACACAGCTAACGTATAATCTGTGTTTTGGGAGTTGAAATGGTTCTTTCTGTATAAAATGAAACTTATTTTAGAAAAAAAATATTTTACTACGCAGAATAATTGCGTACTTAAATTTGAATATTTGCTTAAGAAATTAAAAACACGTTCTTTTAAATAAGACAAATGAATTAATCAGGTCAAGTTAAAGTTACTTCAATAACATTTAAGATATACTTTAACAATTATCGATTAATATATTTATAAAAAATGGGGCAGTAGCTCAGCGGTAGAGCAGGTAGTTTTGAAATTATCCTTAAAAGGTCAATCTTAACTTACTTCTCGCATTGTTAACGCCCGTGTCGTGGGTTCGAATCCCACCTGCTCCACAAAATTAAGGTCAAGTGTTTCTTACTTCAAAAATCTTTTAGGTAGAACTAGAAACACAATTATCTAATTATTAAATTCATTAAAAATGAAAACAAAAGAATTATTAAAAATCAGTTTGCGTCAGAATGCAATTTTTATTCCAACAGAATTACTTGCAAATGATGCTAAAAAAATATCAGGAACAACATTGGCTTTAGTAGCTAATGTTTCAAAACTCGGATTCACTTTTTCTGAATCGTTATTACACGCTTTAAACAATGTAAATCCGAATTATAAAGTTGAGGTTTTGGAGGTATTAAAAGACGTTTTGGGAACAAATAAAAACTGGACTCCTTTGGTTAAAGAATGGAATGTTCCTACTGGAGAATCTGTTTTAGATCATATTGCGACTTTGTTTGCTAATCTTTTTAAATCTAGTGATGGAATCACTTTGCAATGCGGACATATTATTCCTAATGGTACTTTTCCTTTAGAACGATACAACGGTTGCCCTTTTTGTGGAACTCCATTTGAATTTGGAAAAATTGAAAATTACGGACAAGGGAGTAAACTAAAAGTTTTAGAATTATGGTCGGAAAAAGAGTTGAATGATTTCTTTACTTCATTATTGACATCAAAAACAGCTTTGGATGCTACTCAGGTAGAAAGCTTAAAAACTTTGAGCGTGTACTTGCCATTGCCAGATGTTGCTATTGCAATGAAAGAAACATTGATGCTTGTTATCGACGCATTAATAGAACAGGATCAAGCCGAAAAAGCTACGCAATACTTTAAAACGCCAACAGATATTTTGAGATATTTATGGTATAAGAAAACCAATTTATTACAAATTATTGATCCAAAAACAATCATTCAAAGAATTGAAAAAAACAATCAACATTTGGTTCATTTTTTGGATAATAGTGCCAAGTCTAAGTTGACAGCTAAAGAAGACTTAAAGCTTAAATATTCTAGAAAAGAATGTTTGATGGTTGCCAATTGGTTGAATAACCTAGAAATGAGTGCCGATGCTGCTTGCGAAATCATGCATCCAAAAAGAGGAATGTGGGTTCGTTTTATACGAGCATTGCGTTTGCCAGAATATAGCAAAAGAAAAGGCTTTGAAAAATTGGCCGTTTTATTAGATACTTTCTATAACCAGACTTACGAAGTTTGGCAAGGAAATCTGAATCACTTTCGATTGAAATTAGATGCAGATAAAACTTTTGCTTTGCTAAAACAGCGACCAGGATTGTTTGCTCGTTCGTTATTTTCGAATATGCTTTGGTTTGGTGCCGATGAAACGATTGCACATTTTAATGAAATCATTGATAAAGTGCCTGCGCGTTTGGTTTTTACATTGAATATGTACGCTCAAAATTATTTCGATAAAACAATCCAAAGAAGTGTGAAACCATTGGGTGGAACTAGTAAAAGAATTGAACCAAATCGTTTGTTATCATTGTATACTGATGAACAATTGGATGCCATGAAAAAGCAAATCGAGGATATGTGTATCTTGGTTATGAAGAAAAGATTTGCAGCGATATCAAATGATAATAAGACAATTTATATAGATCCGCAATTGTTTAATATTCCTGTTTCAATAGGAGATAGAAGCGAAACTGTTCAGGATTTACCAGTTGCTTTGATGGGAACACGTTTCCCGATAGAAGGTAATGAAGTACGATTGTTTATGCAGTGGGGGCAAGATTTACCTGCACAACATCTAGATATGGATTTAAGCTGTCATATTGCTTATGAAAATAGTGCAGATATTTGTTCTTTTAGTCGATTAGAAACTACAGGTTGTAAACATAGTGGAGATATACAAAGGATTCCGAATAAAATTGGTACAGCTGAATATATCAACATAAACATTGACGAATTGGCTAAAGCCAATGCCAAGTTTGTAACTTTTACATGCAATGCGTATAGTAACGGAAGTATTACTCCAAATTTAATTGTAGGTTGGATGAATAGTAAACATCCGATGAAAATATCCGAGAAAACAGGAGTTGCCTATGATCCATCTTGTGTAGATCATCAGGTACGAGTGACACAAAATGTTACTAAAGGTCTTGTTTTTGGAGTTTTGGATGTAGCCAAAAGAGAAATCATTTGGTTAGAGATGACTTTTGCAGGTCAAGTTGTACAAGGATTAGATTATAAAGGTGTAAATGCATTATTATCTAAGCTGAACAGTAAATTGAATATAGGAAGTTTGTTAGTTCTAAAAGCCGAAGCGCAAGGTTTGGAAATTGTAGAAACAGCAGAAGCCGATGAGGTTTACGATACAAATTGGGCAATTAATTCGGCTGCAGTTACCCAATTATTAATAGATTAAAAAACAGAAAACCACGAACATTACATTCGTGGTTTTTTGTTTTTATAGAATTGAAAATTTATCCTTTTTTAAAGCTTCCGTTATCAACATCTTTCAGGAACTGGATTACACCAGGAAAGTAATGTTTAGGATCGTCATATTGAGAAAGATGACTTCCGTTAGGACAGAATAAAAAGCGTCCGTTTTGTACCTCATTAGCAATCCATTTCATGTGTTCAGGATCCATGGTATCATATTTAGAACCAATTGACAAAGTAGGAACTGTAATCGTTTTCAGTCTTGATTTTATATCCCAGTCTTTTAAAGTAGCATTTCCGGTTATCCCAAATTCGCTAGGACCTTGCATATAAACATATACGCTTGGATTAATGTGTTTGAAACATCTGTTTATAGACTCTGGCCATTCTTCAAGAGGCATTCTTAAAATATGTTGTGTGTAATAATTTTTAAAAAGAAGCTCACTGTATCTTGGATTTTCAAAATCATTCTTGGCTTCAATATCTTGTAATTCTTTTAAGATTTTTGGATCCATTTGCGGAGCTAGTACATCTTTGGCATATTTATTATATTCTGGAACACTCGCCATCATGTTAGAAATGATAAGCCCTTTTAAGTTTTTCTGATATTTCAGAGCATATTCCATAGCAAGGATTCCGCCCCAAGATTGACCTAAAATATAAAAGTTAGAGTTGTCCAGCCCTAATGCAATACGTACTTGTTCTACTTCTTCAACAAAACGCTCATTAGTCCATAAACTACTATCGGTAGGTTGGTCACTATAGTAAGAACCCAATTGATCATAATAGATGTATTCGATACTTTCGTTAGGAAAATAACCATCAAAGCATTCGTATAATTCATGTGTAAGTCCTGGGCCGCCATGTAATAATAAAACTTTTATCGTAGGATTGTTACCAACGGTTTTTGTCCATACTTTAAATTTTCCTTTGGGTGTAGTAATCGGAATCATTTTTATGCCACCAGTAAGTTGGTCATCACGTTTAGAAAAATCTAAATAATTGGCTTTAACAGTATCTATTTTAGTTTCTTCTTTACAACTAGAAAATAATATAATGCTTAAGAAACAAATGATGAATTTTACTCTCATGATTTTTATTTTTATGATTATTAGGAACTAATCTAATCTTTTTATTGCAAAAAAATCCACGAATTAATAGAAATTAATAGGTGGAATTCGTGATTAATGTTAGATTTATAACTAAACTATCTATTTATTTATATGAAAAATAGGTTCATTCAAATGCATACATTACCTAAAAAGGAAACGCAGATTATACAGATTTCTTTTAGGAAATTCATATAATCTGCGTTGCTTCTTTTGACTGTTTTATTCGCCGTAGATTTTCTTGTAAAGAGGTGCGTAAATTTCTTTGATTATTTTACGTTTCAGTTTTAAAGTTGGAGTTAATTGTCCACCATCGATAGACCAAACATCTGGAGTAAGCTCAAAACGTTTGATTTTTTCCCAATGACCAAATTTTTCATTTACAGCTTCAACTTCCTCATCAATACGTTTAATTACCTGAACGTTTGTAATGATATCGTTGTTAGAATTTCCTAAAGTTATTTTGTGAATTTTAGCCCATTCTTTTACAAACTCAAAGTTAGGCTGGATAAAAGCAGCTGGCATTTTTTCGCCTTCACCAATAACCATTATTTGTTCGATAAAACGAGATTGTTTCATCATGTTCTCAATCATTTGAGGGGCAATATATTTACCTCCAGAAGTTTTGAACATTTCTTTTTTACGATCTGTAATTTTAAGGAAACCTTCGCTGTCGATTTCTCCAATATCTCCTGTATGGAAATAACCATTTTGTAAAGCTTCTGCAGTTTTTTCTGCATCTTTATAATAGCCCATCATAACGTTAGGTCCTTTACAAAGGATTTCTCCGTCTTCGGCTATTTTCACCTCTACATTACGAATTGGTTTTCCAACAGTTCCAATTTTAAAACCTCTGTTTCTAGTGTCATTCACAGATATTACAGGAGAAGTTTCAGATAAACCGTAACCTTCCATAACAGGTATTCCTGCTGCTGCAAAAACTCGAGTTAATCTTGTTTGTAACGCAGCACTTCCAGAAACCATTAAATCGATATTACCACCCAAACCTTCTTTCCATTTACTGAAAATTAATTTGCGTGCTATTTTTAATTGAAATTCATACCAGAAACCATTTGCACCGTATGGTTCATATCTTAAACCTAAATTTATAGCCCAGAAAAATAATTTCTTTTTGATTCCAGTTAAATCAGCACCTTTTGCATAAATTTTATCATATACTTTTTCAAGAAGTCTAGGAACAGCAGTAATTACATTTGGTCTAACTTCTTTTAGGTTATCACTTAACTTATCAATAGATTCTCCAAAATATACCGAGATACCATAATACTGATAAATGTATAATATCATTCTCTCGAAGATATGACAAATAGGAAGGAAGCTTAATGCTACACTATTTCCTGGATCAAATGGGATTCTTGGCGCACTGTCCAGAACATTTGAAACAATGTTTTTATGCGAAAGCATAACACCTTTAGGACGTCCTGTTGTTCCAGATGTATATATAATTGTTGCTAAATCTTCGGTATCGATACTGTCTTTTCTAGCTTCAACTTCATTCTGATTGCTTTCATCTGCACCTTCACCTAATACAATAGTCCAGTTTTTAGCTCCAGCGATTTCATCAAAAGTAAAAACATCTTTTAGAGTTGGTACATTTTGTTTAATGGCTAATACTTTATCCAACACTTCTTTGTCAGAAACAAAGCAATAGCTACTACCGCTATGGTTTAAAACATATTCGTAATCTTCTTCGGATATAGTCGGGTAAACAGGAACAGTTTGTGCTCCAGTTTGTAAAATACCAATATCCATGATATGCCATTCCGTTCTATTTGTAGAAGTGATTAAGGCAATTTTATCATTTTTTTGAATTCCCATACGCAATAATGCGCGAGAAATGGCATTAGCTTTTGCGATATATTCTTCAGTAGAGGTTTTCTCCCAAACACCATTACGTTTGGTTACTAAAGCATCTTTTTTATTATATTTTTCTTTCTGATAATAAGGAAAATCAAAAAGTCTCGTAATTGTAACCATGGCGTTTAGATTGAATTTTACCGCAAATTAATAAAATTTATCGTTAATTTTTATTTTTAATAAATTAAATATGAAAAGTTTAATTCTATTTGTTTTAAATTACGAAATCGATTTCTTTGTGCGGTATGTTTTGTTATATTTATAGAGCTAATTTGTAATGCTATAATACTGCTTTTTGTTTGAAAAAACTAAATTTTGCTATCCAATTTAAAGTACCATCTTTATGTTAGTTATAGATAAAATTTTTCTGAATTAAGTCAGTTAAAGCATAAGTTACTAAGTTAAGAATAATATCTTTAATGTGGCGCAGAATGAATCTCTTACAAAGCAGCCAAGCCAGCAAGTTTATTCATGCTTTTTTTGTGCTTTCATGATTTCGCGTGAAAATTTCTAGTCCGAATCGACTAAAAAGGCGCTTAAGAGACTTATATGGTTAATGCAAAATTTAAATTTTTTTCGCTTCTTCAACATATTCTTTCACTCTTTCTCCTGAAATATACATCTTCTTTTTATTGAAATGAATCGAGAATTGTGCGTAAACCCATTCGTTGTCTTCTTTGTCATTGGTTTTATGCCAAAGTGAATAGGAAGCACTATCAAAACCTTCATTAAATAAAGGGATTCCAATTTCCGAACATTCAAATCCCCAAGTGATGTTTTTCTTGGTCAGATCTTCGTATTGATAAATTCCAGTTCCATTTGCATTTAACTGAACTATTGGTTCTTTTTTACCTTCATATAAATAGATTCCGCTTACAGGATAAGAGATTGTAGTAGTAATGAAGCGTTCTTGATTTTTAGCAGTAATTTTTTCTGTTTTAATTTGAGAATAAACGTTTGTTAAACAAAGAAAAAGAGTAACAAAAAGTAGGTTTTTGATTTTCATTAAAATGGTATTTAGGGTTTTGTTTTATTTGTTTTTGGGGTATAATAAATAGTGGTATTTTTATGGGGGAGGGCAAAACTAATAAAATCAGGTCAAAAAAAAAAGACAAAAACAGCACACTAATTTTATCTTTTTTATATCAAAAACGGGATGTATTGAGTATTAACTCGTTGTGTTTTTATTATTGAATTTTGTGTATGAGAGTAGTCTTAATAAAAAAACTCATTCAGTTACGAATGAGTTTTTTTTAGTATGAGTGTAAAAATTAGATTTTCTCAATCCATTTTCTTGCATTTACAAAAGCTTCATGCCAAGGAGAAACTTCGTCGTTTCTGTCTTTTGGATAGTGCGCCCAGTTCCATTGGAAAGTCGAACGCTCAATATGTGGCATCATAACCAAATGTCTTCCTGTTTTATCACATAGCATTGCTGTGTTATAATCAGATCCATTTGGGTTTGCAGGATATCCTTCGTAAGCGTATTTAGATACGATATTGTAATTTTCTTCAGCCAATGGCAAATTGAATTTTCCTTCACCATGAGAAACCCAAACTCCAAGAGTACTTCCTGCAAGGGATGATAACATCACCGAGTTGTTTTCTTGTACTTTTACAGAGGTAAAGATACTTTCGTGTTTCTGGCTTTCGTTATGCAATAATTTACCGTGTACTTCATGTTCTGGATTTATAACTTCTAATTCCATAAACAATTGGCAACCATTACAGATTCCTACAGATAAAGTATCTTCTCTTTTAAAGAAGTTATCTAAAGCAGTTTTTGCTTTTTCATTATATAAGAAAGCACCAGCCCAACCTTTAGCAGAACCTAAAACATCTGAGTTAGAGAATCCTCCAACTGCACCAATAAACTGAATGTCTTCTAGAGTTTCACGACCAGAGATTAAATCAGTCATGTGAACATCTTTTACATCAAATCCAGCTAAGTACATTGCATTTGCCATTTCGCGCTCAGAATTACTTCCTTTTTCACGAATAATAGCCGCTTTAGGTTTTGGTTTCGAAGCATCGATTACAGGTTTTTTTCCTGTAAAATGTGCTGGGAAAGTATAGTTTAAAACTTGATTTTTGTAATTCTCAAAACGGGCTTGTGCTCTTCCGTTTTTAGATTGTTTTTGATCTAATAAATAAGAAGTTTCAAACCAGATATCTCTGTATTTCGGAATGTTTAAAGACCAATTTCCAACTTCTAAAGTTTCGGTAGTAGTTACAGAACCAATCTTGAAGAATTCAATATTATTAGCATTTAATTTAGCTTCAACAGCTGAATCTGATTTTGCCTGAAAAACAATTCCGATGTTTTCTGCAAAAAGGACTTTCAATAAGTCTTTTTCAGCGAAAGCTGAGAAATCAATTTTAGCTCCAAGATTTACATCTGCAAAACACAATTCTAATAAAGTTGTGATTAAACCACCACTTCCGATGTCGTGTCCAGCAAGAATTTGATCGTCACCAATTAATTCCTGAATGGTATTAAATGCATTTTTAAAGAACGAAGCGTCTTTTATAGTCGAAGTTTCGTTTCCGATAGTATTTCTGATTTGTGCAAAAGAAGAACCTCCTAATTTGTACGCATCTTGAGATAAATTGATATAATAAATAGAATCTCCGTTTTTCTGTAAAACAGGTTCAACTACTTTTTTAATGTCTGTACAATTTCCACCTGCCGAAATAATAACCGTTCCCGGTGCAATTACTTCATCATTTGGATATTTTTGTTTCATCGAAAGAGAATCTTTTCCTGTTGGAATGTTGATTCCTAATTCGATTGCAAATTCTGAACAGCCTTCTACAGCAGCATATAAACGAGCATCTTCGCCTTCGTTTTTACAAGCCCACATCCAGTTTGCTGATAATGAAATTCCTTTTAATCCGTCTTTAATTGGAGCCCAAACAATATTTGATAATGATTCGGCAATTGCATTTCTGCTTCCTGCAACAGGATCAATCAAAGCAGCAATAGGAGCGTGTCCGATAGATGTTGCGATTCCTTCTTTACCTAAATAATCTAAAGCCATTACACCACAATTATTCAATGGCAATTGTAATGGTCCTGTATTTTGTTGTTTGGCAACTTTTCCACCTACACAACGGTCTACTTTATTAGTTAACCAGTCTTTAGATGCAACAGCTTCTAAACGTAAAACGCTTTGTAAATAGCCTTCAAAATCTGTTGCAGAATAAGTAACAGCAGTATAATTTCTATCGATAGTTTTATCGGTCATTATTGTTTTTGGAGAACTTCCGAAGAAATCTTCAAGAGCATAATCCATAGGTTTAGCTCCAGTTGATTTAGATTCAAAAGTAAAACGGTGATCTCCCGTTACATCTCCAACTTGGTACATTGGTGAACGCTCTCTGTCGGCGATTCTTTGTAAGATATCAATATCTTTTTGACCAATTACTAATCCCATTCTTTCTTGAGATTCGTTTCCGATAATTTCTTTAGCAGAAAGGGTTGGATCTCCAACAGGTAATTTGTCTAAATCAATTAATCCGCCAGTTTCTTCTACTAGTTCAGAAAGACAGTTTAAGTGTCCTCCAGCTCCGTGATCGTGAATAGATACAATTGGGTTGTTATCGCTTTCTACCAAACCACGAATGGCATTGGCAGCACGTTTTTGCATTTCTGGGTTAGAACGTTGGATTGCATTTAATTCAATTCCTGAACCAAAAGCTCCTGTATCTGCAGATGAAACCGCAGCTCCACCCATTCCGATTCTATAATTTTCTCCACCAAGAATAACAATTTTATCTCCTTCTTGTGGTTTCTTTTTAATGGCTTGATCTAATTTTCCGTAACCGATTCCACCAGCTTGCATGATTACTTTATCGTAACCAATCTTGCGGTCGTTTTCTTCATGTTCGAATGTTAAAACTGAACCTGTAATAAGTGGCTGACCAAATTTATTTCCGAAATCTGACGCTCCGTTTGAAGCTTTTATCAAGATATCCATTGGAGTTTGGTATAACCATTTTCTTTCGTCAACAGCATTTTCCCATTCACGGTCTTTTGCTAAGCGAGAATACGAAGTCATGTAAACGGCTGTTCCTGCAAGTGGCAATGAACCTTGTCCTCCTGCAAGACGGTCACGAATCTCTCCTCCTGATCCTGTTGCAGCACCATTAAAAGGCTCAACAGTTGTTGGGAAATTGTGTGTTTCGGCCTTTAATGAAATAACCGAATCAAATTCTTTTATTTCATAAAAGTCTGGTTTGTCTGCTGTTTTTGGAGCAAACTGCTGTACGCGTGGTCCTTTTACAAAAGCCACGTTGTCTTTGTAAGCCGAAACGATATCGTTAGGGTTTTCCTGAGATGTTTTTTTGATTAATTTGAATAAAGATGTTTCTTTTTCTTCTCCATCGATTACAAAAGTTCCGTTGAAAATTTTGTGACGACAGTGTTCTGAGTTTGCTTGTGAGAAAGCAAAAATTTCAGAGTCAGTTAGTTTACGTCCTAGTTTAACAGCTAGGTTGTCTAGATAATCTACTTCTTCTTGGCTTAAAGCTAAACCTTCAGTTTTGTTGTAAGCAGCAATATCATCGATGTCCAAAATTGCTTCTGGTTGTACGTTGATAGTAAAGATTTCTTGATTCAGTTCAGTATACTTTTGCGAAAGCATCGGGTCAAAATCTGAAAAATCAGCTGTTGCCGGATAAAATTCTTCAATTCTGATGATGCCAGGAATACCCATATTCTGAGTAATCTCTACAGCATTGGTACTCCAAGGGGTAATCATAGTGGCACGTGGGCCAACAAAAAAATCCGTTAGTACGGATTTTTCAATTTTATTGGAGTTGGCAAAAAGCCAGTTTAATTTTGAAATGTCTTGAGCCGAAATTTCGTTTTGCGTTTGTACTGCAAAAACAGTTTTGCTTTGGTTTTCAAAGAAATGAATCATTGTGTTGTGTAGTTTGTTGTATTTTAGTTGCAAATTTAGTGTAAATAAATAGTAAGCGCAAATTTGAAAACGAACTCTTTTAAAAAAAAACACAGTGATTTTTTTTTCATCAGAATGTCGAGAGGGTCAATGGTAATGTGTAGAGACGCAGAGCAGTGCGTTTTTTTTTTAATTTTGAAAAGACGCAAAGTTTTTGTTTAACGCAGATTTGGCTGATTGAGCAGATTTAATTGATTTGAGGATTATTGAATCTGCATAAATTCTTTAGAGGTTTTGTATCTGCTTTATCTGCAAAATCTGCGTGAAAAATTAATTTTAAAATCTTCAGAAACAAAAAAAAGCGACAAATTGCCGCTTTTTAATTACTAGATGGCTAATTTATAATTAGTTGATTAGTATCTTTTTAATAAAGGTTTTTTCCTCTTTTATAACTTTAATGATATATAATCCTTTAGGTAGATTACTTACGGCTATATTTTGCAGGGTTGTGTTTATTTTTTCGAATACTTTTTGTCCAGATATCGAAATTATTTCAATTGTATAAGGAGTATTTGAATTATCGAAATTAATAAAAAAGTTACCATCTGAAGGATTTGGATATAAAAGAATCTCGTCAGAATCAGAAACTAATTCTGGGTCAGTTACTTTTAGTGTACGATTCCCTAAATTTTCGCAAGAGTCTACAGCAAATGAATCCCATTGTGAGCTTAAATTAAATGTTGTGCTTGGAGAAGTTACAGACGATTTTCTTCTTAAAGTTACATTCGCAGCAAAGTCAGCTGCTCCGCCATTAAAAGTTCCGATGATGTCAATAAGAACTCCGTTTTTAAATAACCCCATAGGGTCATTTCCATTAAAAGTAAGTTCTGTAGCTGTTGTCGAAATATTGGCTGAGGCTTTAGGATAACATGTAGAAGCAATCAAATTATTTACAATAGTAAATTTAGTTCCGCTATTTAAAGTTCCGCTCAAGGCAAGCCCCGTACTCCATGCTCCAGCTCCGTTTGTTTGTCTTTTTATAGTGTATCCAGACAAGTTAATTGCGCTGCCTGTTGCATTCAGAATTTCTAGTGCTTTGTTATTTCCAGAACCTTCTATATATTCAGAAAATAATAAATCGGTTGCTGTTCCTGGGTCAGTTACGCCACCAGCATCTGTTGTTACTGTAAGGGTATTACTTGTGGCCGAATTGTTTCCTGCAGCATCTTTTGCAGTTACAGTAATATTGTAATTTGTAGAAGCAGTTAAGCCAGTAATTGTTCCGCTCAATCCAGTTACTGTAGTTTTTAAAACGCCATTAGCATATACATTATAACCAGTAACTCCTACATTGTCTGTAGATGCAGACCAGCTTAAAGAAATAGTGTTGGCAGTTTTTGAGGTACTTGCTAAACTTGTTGGAGCAGTTGGTGCTTGTGTATCGCTAGATGGGCTCCAAATTTGGTTTACATATTCCGGATGATCGATATAAGGATTTCGATTATTTTGACGTGCGTAAATAGCATTGTTTCTTGCAATTTCTCTTGGGCTTACAGGGTCTTGTGCATTCCATGTTAAGAGAATAGTTAAGAATGCAGCTGTGAATACTTTGTCACCTGAGCCATCAAACATCGGATAACTATAACCAGAAACAGTATTTTCATAACGGGTTGCGAAATAAAAATACATTCGGGCGATGTCTCCTTTAAATTCATTAATTGGCTCAAAAACAGTTCCTGAATAGCCAGATGTAGAGTTTGATCCCAATTTTCCGCCGTTTTGAGAAATATAGGTTGGTGTGTTTACAACCCCATGCGGATGGTTTGAACGAATTCCGTTTACTTTACCGTCAGTTGGTGTTATAAAATGGGCATCAGAAACCATAGGTGATTTTTCGCTGAAAACCGATTGTGGAATTATATGTTCGCGGTTATAACAATCTCCTTCTACAGAATAACTACCACATCGTTGTGTAGTTGCTATACTATAATTATATGGATCTGTTCCTGATGGATTTTCAGAATACATATCTAAGACTGTTCCATCATTTTCATAAAAATTATCTATATCGGATGTTTGATAAGTGGTGTATAAACCAGCATAACCATTGTCTGTATGGCCTTTTATGATGTTGTACAATTGTGTTTTTAGGGCGTAACCTGTCCCTGTTGCAGTGCTATAATATCCTGAAGGAATTTGAGCAAAAGCAGCAAAACTAAAAAGCAGTAATAAAATGGAAGAGTAGATTTTCTTCATAATTAATTAGTTTGAGTTTAAAAAATGGAGCTTATAAAATGTATCAAAAAATTGATTTTGAGTTGGTTAGTTTTATATTCAAACAAATCTACATCTTTTAAAGATACCTTATGTTAAGAGATGTTTAATTTATATAGCATTTTTCTTACTCGTAATTATTATAAAGATTTAAGTTGAAGATGGCTTTGCGTTTTAGCATTTTTGCAGGCCATTATGAAACGATGTGAGTTTTTGTGTGTTTAGTTTATTTCTTGCTAAGACGTAGAGTTGCCAAGTTTTAAAGCCCTGTTTTTCTCAATATTGCCTTTAGTTAGATAAGTTTTCTCGCTAAGGGCTTTATTTCGATTTCGGAAATGGCATACTTTGATAAGCTCCTAAATCGGGTGGGGAAGTTCTTGAGTTTCCTATAATGTCAATTGAAATAGTATACGTCTGATTTCCTTTTGCGAAAGCACCAGAATTAGTGTCGATATTAAGTTTGTTCTGAGAAACTTTATAAAACTTTGGATCTTGATTTAGTATGATTCCGTTGTAATGTTGAGTATCGGTATTAAATTGATAATCTGGATTGGTACTTGTACTGCTATATTTGATTAAGGAATTATTGAATTGGTATACAAAGGCTGAATTATTTTTTTTGTCTAATGATAATTCGTTAGTATTTGAGCCGTAAATAATGCAATTATTGAAAGTTGCTTGTGTTAAATCTTTGGTTTCTGGAGTCGCGCCTGCAAGAGTATTGCTTAAAGAAACTGCACTTTGCTGAGAACTTTGCCAGTTGTTATTAAAAGTACAGTGTGTAAATTGATAATTTCCACCATATAAACAAGCTAAACTTGATAATCCTGCGCGATTAATTACAATGTTTTCCCCTTTTATTTTTCCGTTTTCTGCTAAAATGCCATGATTAACAGAGTTGTAAATTTGTGTATTTTTAATACTTACTGTAGTTTGATCGCTATTTTCTATAAACAAACCTGTAGTTGCGTTTTTAATAGTTAAATGATTTATAATGTTATTTGTGCTTCCATTGGCGAGCCATATAGTTCCCCATTGTCCGGGAATATCCGAATATAAATTTTCTAGGCGATCTCCTTCAAAAATAACTTCTTTTTCAAGTTTTTCTGTTGAAGAGAGTGCACCATTTACATTAATACTTGCATTTTTAGAAACTAAGAGTCCTGAATTTGAATGAAAATAAACCCTTGCGCCTGGATCAAACGTAGCAGTTTTTCCTTCAGGAACAGCAGCATAACCATATATAACATATGCTTTTTGGTTTGTAAATTGTAATTCGTCATCTTCTAGGTAAAAGCCTTCCACTTCTTTACCATTGATTGGTAATGTTTCGGTAGTTCCGTCACTATAATGTTTTGGATATAAAAAAGTAGCATCTTTAATTAGAGTTACTAATTCTACATTCTGAAGATTTGTACCACTATCAAATTGGATTTGATCGGTGTATAAAAAATCGGAAGGGTTTGCATCGGTTATTGCAGCAGTTGTTTCTATAAAAATATACATGCTGTCTTTGGCTAAAAGCGTGACGTCGCTAAAGATTTTTCCTTCTGTTCCGTGCATTCCATCAACGGTCATTCTGTATTTTGAGCTTAATCCCTTACCTAATTTGATTGTTGGGATCGTGATGTCTTTTTTACTTTGGTTATAGACTTTTAATTGATAGGTACTCGAACCAATATTGGTAAAGACGGTATCTAGATAAACGGTGTCTTTTGAGAAAACTAAATCTCCAGTACTGGCAACGGTTTCAAAATCACTTCTACATGAACTTGTTGCTAAAAGTATTCCGATAGTAAATAGTAAAAAAAAAGTACGCATTTGAATAGAATTTATGTAAAAATAGCAAAAAAGTAATTCGATTAACGTATGATTTTTAATTTAGAATTGTATTTCCTGTTTTGTGACTTATCTTTTATTTAATTTTACATTTTAAAGCCAAACAAATGAATTTTAGTAAAGAACAAATATTGGAGCGTTGCAATCAGTTTTCACAAAACACCTTGATGCAAACCCTAAAAATTGAATATATAGATGCAGGAGCAGATTTTTTAGTAGCCAGAATGCCAGTAAATTCAGCAGTTCACCAACCAATGGGATTGTTGCATGGAGGTGCATCTGTAGCACTTGCCGAAAGTGTAGGTAGTGCAGCATCTTTCTTTTTTATAAATCCTGAATTACAAGAAGTACGAGGAATTGAAATTTCGGCTAATCATTTAAAGAGTATTCGTGAAGGTTTCGTTTATGGCACGGCTCGAATTATCCATAAAGGGAGAAGCTTGCATTTATGGGAAATTAAAATTACGGATGAAGAAGGTAATTTAGTTTCGTTGTGTAAATTGACGAACATGGTTTTAGATAGACAAAAAAAGTAATCTGGAAATCATGAATAAATTTTTTTCTAAAATAAAAAAACACAAAGAGCAGCAGTTGCCTTTTGTACTTTATAAAAAGCCAAAATCAGATACAATCATAGCTTTATTACAACAAAATAATACGTTGCATAAGGTTGTTGATTATAAGGAAAAAGGATTTGTATTTGCTTCTTTTGATAAAAAACAAATTGTTCTTATTCCTGAAAATGAATCTAAAATTTACACCAGTGAATTAGAGCGAAAAGAGATAAGCTTATTAGATGTAACTGATTCTGGTTATGATGTAGAAACCAAAAAACAATTTGAAACATTGGTTGCAAACGGTGTAAAAGCTATTGTGAATGATGAGTTCAAAAAAGTGGTTTTGTCTCGTAGTGAAATTGTTCCTTTGAACGATTTTGATTTTATTGAGACTTTTCAAAATCTGGCAAATTTATACCCAACAACATTAGTGTATTGTTTTTATCATCCTGAAGTTGGATTCTGGATGGGGGCAACACCTGAGCAATTGCTTAAAGCAAATGGGAATGTTTTTGAAACAACAGCTTTGGCAGGGACTCAAAAGGCGGCTTTGGCATCAGAAGTTATCTGGCATCAAAAAGAAAAAGATGAACAGCAATATGTTACCGATTTTATTGTAAAAAGATTGAAGGACGTAGCTTCATCTGTTGAAGTCACAGAGCCCTATAGTGCTAATGCCGGAAGCATCTGGCATATAAAAACAGATATTTTTGGCGCATTAAATACCAATTCAAGTTTAGATGAAGTAATTGATTTATTGCATCCAACACCTGCTGTTTGTGGTTATCCTAAAAAGAAATCGAGAGCATTTATTCTGGAAAATGAAAATTACGATAGAACTTTTTATACTGGATTTTTGGGTGAACTAAATAGCAGTTTTGCATCCGACTCGATAAGTTCTGATTTGTTTGTAAATTTACGAAGCATGCAAATACGCAATTCTGAAGCTATTTTGTATATGGGATGCGGAATTACAAAAGAAAGTATTCCTGAACACGAATGGGAGGAAAGTGTAAATAAATCAATGACGATGAAAAGGGTTTTGAATATAGAAGCAAGAGAATAGAAGCTAGAGAATAGAAGCTAGAGAATAAAGAGAATAGAGAAGTTTGCAGTTGCAGTTTTTAGTGAAAACTGAGACTAGTATTAAATATAAAAAAAATATGAAATTAGATATATTAGCTTTTGGAGCACATCCAGATGATGTAGAATTGGGTTGTGCAGGTACGATATTAAAAGAGATCTCTTTAGGGAAAAAAGTAGGTATTGTTGATCTAACCCGAGGAGAATTAGGAACGCGTGGATCAGCTGAACTTAGAGACATTGAAGCAGCTGCTGCCGCAAATATATTAGGGGTTTCTGTACGTGAAAATTTAGCAATGCGTGATGGTTTTTTTGTTAATGATGAAGCGCATCAATTAGAAGTCATTAAAATGATTCGTAAGTACAAACCAGAGATTGTTTTATGTAATGCTATCGATGATCGTCATATTGATCACGGAAAAGGAAGTAAATTAGTTTCTGATGCTTGTTTCTTGTCTGGTTTGATGAAGATAGAAACTACTCTTAACGGCGAGCAACAAACAGCATGGCGTCCTAAGGTTGTATATCATTATATTCAATGGAAAAATATAGAGCCAGACTTTGTTGTAGATATCACAGGGTTTACTGAAAAGAAAATAGAATCTATTTTAGCATATGGATCGCAGTTTTATGATGCAAATTCTAAAGAACCTGCTACTCCAATAACGAGTAAGAACTTCCTTGAAAGCTTAAATTATCGTGCGCAAGACTTAGGAAGGTTAGTTGGGGTAGATTTTGCAGAAGGATTTACTATTGAAAGGTGTTTGGCTGTCAATAGTTTAGGAAATTTGTTGTAAAAAAGATGAAATTTTTTCGCTTTTTTGTTTGCAGAAGTGAACTTTAGTTGTATCTTTGCCACCGCTAAGCACAAATGGTGGTTGTAGCTCAGTTGGTTAGAGCATCGGTTTGTGGTACCGAGGGTCGCCGGTTCGAACCCGGTCATCCACCCAAGAAGCAAAAGCCTCGAATTTATTCGAGGCTTTTTTTGTGGAATAAAGTTTCGTGAAAATTTATGATCAATACCAAAAAAGGGATCAATACGAAAACCTGTGGAGCAGCAAAAATTAAGCATAAATATTGGTTAGTCTAAAAAG
>NZ_JAOZEV010000007.1 GCF_025847275.1 Flavobacterium frigoritolerans | reverse complement strand
CAGCAGGAGATTATACCTTCACTATAGTAGATGCCAATAATTGTACGACAACCGTTGACGTTACTATTACAGAATCAGATTTATTAGAAGCTAAAATGCTAAGTCCAATATTGCAAGAAATCTGTGCGGGTAATGAAGATGGGGCATTTAGTATAGAAGTTTCCGGAGGGAATATGCCTTATAGTTATAGTTTAGATAATAGAAGAGGGCCTTTTTTACATGGTGAACAGAACCAAACAATATTTGACTTTACTGACCTAAGAGGGGGTAATCACATAGTTTATATTAAAGACGCTACAGGATGTACCAATGAAATTGAAGTGCGTATGGATGATGCAGTTGTATTAAATCCTAAATCAGTGGTCAACTATGTTTGTGCTAACAATTCTGCGGAAAATTCAGTTACAATAACAATTGATGCTAGTATCACAAATTCTAATGAAGTAGATTATGCTCTTGATAATGGGGAATATCAGTCAAGTAATGTGTTTATAAATATTGCTTCAGGAACACATACCGTAACAGCAAGACATTCTAATGGATGTGAACAAACTACAGTACCATTTATTATAGATGATGTTCAACCATTAACATTAGTTTTAGGAGATGGAGAATTAAATGAAATTGTGGCTACAGTTACAGGTGGAAGTGGAGTATATCAATACACATTTAATGATGAGCCTTACAGTATATCCAATAAGTTTATTATATACAAATCTGGGATTTATAAGGTTACAGTAACAGATGAAAATGGATGTACAATAACCACTGATGAATATTTTGAATATGTAGATGTTTGTATTCCAAATTACTTTACTCCAAATGGAGATGGTATCAATGACAAGTGGGGACCAGATTGTACAATAAATTATAAAGATTTGACCTATGCTATTTTTGATAGGTACGGCCGTATAATCGCTGAGTATAAATTGGGTCAAAAATGGGATGGAAAATACAAAGGAGTTGAATTATCATCAGGAGATTACTGGTATGTATTGAAACTGAATAACAATAAAGATAAAAGAGAGTTTGTTGGCCATTTTACACTATATCGATAAATACTAAACAATTAATTATTGTTATCTAAAATTATAATACAATGAAAAAAATTATCATATCATTTCTACTCCTGGCTGTAACATCAAGTTACAGCCAGGAGTTAAATTTGCCTGTTTTTACCCAATATTTAGCCGATAATCCTTTTGTTATATCTCCAACATATGCGGGTATTGGAGATAATCTAAGAATACGTGCCAATGGTTTAACCCAGTGGGTAGGTATCAAAGACGCACCCAATAACCAATCGCTTTATGCCGATTTTAGAATTTTGGACCGTTCAGGAATGGGAATTTCACTTTATAACGATAGCAATGGATTTACTAAACAAACAGGAGTCAAAGTATCATTTGCACATCACTTGATTCTAGATTACTATTCAAAGCAATATTTATCTTTTGGTATCTCATATAATATCAATAGTTTTAAAATTAATATTAATGAATTTAATTCAGGAACAGCAATTCCCGGTTCTTTAGATCCCGGTATTACAGATAACAGATCTGTGTCTAATAGTAACTTTGATGTAGGGGCTTTATATCGAAATAAGGATTTTTATTTAAGCTTTAACATAGGTAATGTTTTGGAAAAGAAAATAGATAAATTCGATGGAATAGAGCCAAGCTTACTTCGCAATTATCAAGTATATACAGGATATGTTTTTAAGGGGGCCGAGAATAACAGAATTGAGTTCGAACCATCAATTTATTACCAATTTTTTGCTAGTGATAAACGTTCCAGTACCGATTTTAACTTTAAGTTCAGGCAATACAATCGCTATGAAGATTATTATTGGATTGGGGTTTCTTATCGTTTCTTGAACGATCAGGTACTTGAACCTTTAATGATTGGACCCATGGCAGGTTTTAAGAAGTCAAATTTTTACTTTGGTTATTCGTATCAAGCATCTCTTAATGCTATTGGAGCCTATAATTCAGGAACCCATGTCATTACCATTGGACTTGATTTTCTTCGAGGAATCAGTAACTGTCCTTGTACCCAAAGTCCAGTTCGCCATTAAATGATTTATGTACGTTTAATAAAGATGCTATTAGCATAAATAGAATTGATTTTAATTTGTTATCTAAAAAAGTTAGTTTCTACGTATTCCTATAATTTATACATCCCCAAGTATGCATTGATTAAGGAATACCTGAAGCAAAAAAGCCATTTACGTTTTCGTAAATGGCTTTTTAAATTACAATTTTGTTACAATTAATAAATAACTTTTTTGGTCTCGATATGATTATCATCAGAAATTACTTTTACCAGCAAAACTTGATTACTAGATCTTAAATTGTCGATAACTAATTTAGAACCCGATACGGCATCTTTTTTGTACAGTAAATTTCCAGATACATCATAAACAAATACCTTATTGATATTCTTATTGTAGGCATCAACATGTATAGCTTTGTTAAAAATAGCTACCGAAACTTTGTTTTCCGTTGCTTCAAAATCTTTCGTTGATGTAGGTACCAAACTAGTAGCAACTGTATTAGGATTTACATTTTTTTCAGAAGATATTTTTGATGATAAGTTATTAGGAGAAGAAATATAACATATGATAGGATATGAATTGGATTTACAATTATTATCAGTATAAAGATATAAGTCACCGCTATAAGTACCTGCTGGAGTATTGGACGGTATCACAATTGAGATTGTATTAGTACCGAAAACAAATGTATGCGAAGTCAGGCTTTGATCTGCAAAGTTATTAGATTGCCATTCAATAGAATAGCCAGTGACTAGACTAGTATTAAAATTGACGTTACAAGAGGCTGAAGCATGTTGTAAAGTGGGGCTTTCTGAAGTGGAAATTCGAATAGGCATGAACTGCTCAGTACCACTAAGATGTGGTGAAGGTAAGATTGTTGTTATATTTATTTGCTCAGAAATTGTTTCATAGCCACAAGGCCCAACTCCAATAGCTCTATACGAATATGGATGGTATGTACTAATTGTATAACTTGGAGTAGCACTATTGGGTAAATCTTGCCATGGGGAACCTGGAATAGTATTTTTCTTTTGCCATTTACTAACTGGTCCTGTATTGCCCGATAAAGTTAACACAACTAGGTTTCCCCCACAAACGGTGGTTGGACCACTTATTGTTCCACCAGAATTATTGACTTGTGTTATTGTAGCTGTATTACTGGTGGTAATAGTAGAAGAACATGATTCAGAAGCTAGTTTAGTAATTGTTATAGTACTATTAAATGTATCATTTGGATAGGTGCTAGTAGTTGTAAATGTTCCTGTTCCTGCTGTAGTGACCGTTAGGTTGGTCGTTAATCCTGTAGCAGCTGGACTAGTCCTGTTATAAGTTACCACATAATTACCAACTGGTAATGACGCTGTACTCGATGTTAGTATTGCCATAAATGTTGTACTAGTATTGCAACTTGTAGCTGTTAGACCAGTTATACTATAAGTTGGGCAAGTATAAGAGAGAATGACTTGTCCCGCAGCGCCAGCCCCACCAGCTTGAGGGGCACCTAATGCTGAATTTATTGCGCCACTGCCGCCGCCGCCAGAAGCAGTACCTGCGTTTCCTGGGGCCGTACCCAAAAGTAGATTTGAAATAGTAGCACCTCCAGCACCATCTCCTGAATTTATACCTTCTCCACCAGCCCCACCAGCTCCAGAACTAAGTCCTAATGATAGTAAGGCTGAATTACCTTTTCCGCCTGGCCTACCTGCAATTCTGGTGGCTCCTATCGTAGCAGCAAATGCTCCTCCAGGTGTTGCACCCGGAGGGGTGTCAGAGTTATTAGCCCCACCTCCTGATCCTCCAGGTGCAAAAAAAATATTTTGATATTGAGTAATGGTAGAATACCCTCCAGCAGTACCATTAGCAGCTATTGTTCCAGGTGTTTGGGCTGCAACCACCACATTTAAAGTTGCTCCTGGAATGACAGTTAGTGGAGATTCGACATAAGCACCACCGCCACCGCCAGCGCCACCTCTCCCCAAAAGCAGTCCGGCACCACTAGCTCCTCCACCAGCACCTCCGCCGCCCCAGGCCTTAGCATAAATACTGGTTAAACCTGCAGGGACAATAAAGGTACTATTGGTGGTAAATGATTTAGTGGTTTGGGACCACGAATAAATACTGATAAAAACGAGTAATAAGAATAATTTTAGTTTCATAATAGTAGGTTTTAATAATTAAAAAAAGTAATGATTTGAGTAAAAGGTAATAAGTGGTATTTAAAAGTAAATCTGATTAAAAGGGGATTAATCTATTTTATCTTACATTTTTTCAAAGAAATAAAATACATAAAATTGAATGTTTGTGGAAATAAGAATAAAGTTATTACTTGTTTTTTATAGAATAAATATATTATTTCATATTTTATGATGCAGTACAACAGATAAATTTGTAGTATTATTTGTTTTATAATATGTTGTATGTTAATGTGTTATATTCTACGTGTTAGTTTTGTTTAGTAATATAATTCATATCGCAAGTTTTAATGATAAATCCTGATTTTTTTTAATGTAGGTGATATTTATAACTTAGAATAAGTCGAGGCCAACTTGGTCATTTAATCTATTGATAGTATTTGATCAATAAAGTAAGAGTTGAGATAGAAACGAAAAGACTTATCGTTATATTAATAAAATGTATAGTAGCTATGTCTTTAGTAAATCGTATCTTATTTTTTTGTGGAATATTTTATATTGTAAAAGTTAAGTTTGTAGGCAGGAAAAGAATTTCTGTGCTGTCGTTTAATAGATCTATTAAAATGATATTAAAACAAAGAGAATGAGCAATATTGCTCATCCCTAACTTATTTTTGTTAATAAATGTTCTTTTTCAACAAGTTATTTTACTAACTCTGAAACACTACCAACTGAATTCTGTTATTTCATTTGGGTTTTCGGTACAATTCTCTATATCGTTGATAAAAAGATCTATTTGTTCTATAGTCACGTTTGGCATGCAAATAATATGGGAAATATCACCCTGAGTGGCTAATTGCCATTTTGATTTAATTTCTTCAGTTGTTTTTGGAAAAACGACTGTTATAGAATTTGGATTTCTCCAGGCAGGAATCCCTATAGTTTTTAATTTTTGTTCACAGTATTCTGCTACTTCCAAACTGTGCAAATAGCGTTTTTTTAAACCTTCAACACCTAGTTTTTTTATGGCATACCATAAAAACAACGGACAATGACCGTTTCTGGACCCTGAAATTGTTGTATCTAGGGAGCCGATATAGGATATTACTTTTGAGATTCTATCCCTATTGGAGCGCTTCGTGATAATAACACCAGTTGGAATAGGCGAACCTATAAATTTGTGTCCACTGATTGAAATGCTCTCTGCGCCATCCATAAAATAAAAGGGAAATCGTGGTTGCATAAAGGCACCATAACTTCCAGATAAAGCTGCATCACAATGGATGTAGTTGTCTTGTATGACTAATCTTTTTAGAATATTCTTAATTTTTGATACGTCATCTTTAGCTTCTTTCATGGTTGTGCCAAAAGTGGCAAGTACTATGGCAGGTTTATTACGATTTAGTTTTAGAGTATTTTCAAAATCATCATAATCTATTTCACCATTTTCCTGTGAACGAATAGCGATGCTTGGTATGTTGAGTAAGTGAATGTTTTTGCGTATGCTGTAATGAGCCGATTCAGAGTAGTATACTATGGCTTTTGGATGTAATTCTCGTGCGAGATACAGTCCGTATAGATTACTTTCAGAACTGCCATTTGTTACATAACCCCAATAATCTTTTGGATCGGCGCGGAATAATTTGGCAAAAAAGCCAATTACTTCCATTTCTAGTTCGTGTGTTTGTACTTTGTAAGTGCAATTCTCAAAAGGATCTCCAAGATTATTAATCGGGTATTTAAAAAAATGATTGATTTCCGAATAATCAAAATCTTTGGATACAGGATAGCCTAAGAAAGTATCTCGGGCATTTTCGATGTATTGATTCAAATCAAATAAGCGTTGACAGTCTTGTATGGATAGTGATTCTGAGATGGGTATCATAACATTTATTTTTACAGTAAATTTACTTTTAATGGTTTTCTATTTTTTATTAGTGAGTACATTCAAAATATAATTCTAAATTTGAGTTGTAATTAAGTTTTTAATATCGAATTTAATGTTTCTTTTTTCTGAAACCATATAATTATTCAGAGATGGATGCCATAGATAAAAAAATAGTAATGCTTTTGCAGTTAGCGCATCAGTTTTAATTACTCTGTTTGTTCGTTTCACTCAGGTTATTAAATTTATGGCTAACACACAGGGATACATTTCTTTAGCATAAAGCAGCTATATTCCTTGTAAATAAGTAAAATAGCTGCTTTAATTTAAAAAAGGCTGTGTTTCTATGTTAAAAATCAATAAATCACTTTCTTAGTTTCGATATGATTATCATCGGAAATTACTTTTACCAGCAAAACCTGATTACTTGATTTTAAGTTGTCTATCACTAATTTAGAACCCGATACAGCTTCTTTTTTGTATAGTAAATTCCCTGATACATCATAAACAAATACCTTATTAATATTCCTATTGTAAGTATCAACATGAATAACCTTGTTAAAAATGGCTACCGAAACTTTGTTTTCTGTTGCTTCTAAATCTTTCGTTGCTATAGGTATTAAACTAGTAGTAATTGTACTGGCATTTGTATCTTTTTCAGAGCCTGTTTGGAATGGTTTGTAAATAATTAATTTAATTGCATACTTATCGGATTTGCAAAGATCATTATAAACATATAAATTACCGCTGTAAGTGCCAACTGGAGTATTAGCTGGTACCACAATTGTATTTATATTTCCATTAACCGTAGCTGTAAACGTATAAGAAGTGAAATTTTGATCTGGTAATTGATTAGAATTCCATTCAACAGAATACCCATTGGGAAGGCCATTAAGGGTGTTATTATTATGACCTTCGACAGAACTATAGATAATTGTTAGATATTGCAAAATGGAGCTTTCCGGAACAGAGCCGATCACAGGATCAGAAGGGAAAAAAATATTACCATTGGAAATTATAGGGATTTGTAATATAGTTACAGTCGTTGGTTGAGACTCAGTACTACAATTTCCAGTCACTACAAGAGCTCTAAAGTCTGTTTGTCTGTTTATTGGGAATGATGTATAAGTTGTAGCAGTGCTTGGATTAGGGACATCCGTCCATTGATCTGAGTTTGACCCATCCTTAAATTGCCATTTAGTAACTAATCCTGTGTTGCCTGATAAGGTCAAGCTACAAGAGGTTCCTATACAAGTCGCAGTTGCACCACTTATTGTTCCTCCATATATACTTGTTATTGTAGCTGTATTACTGGTGGTAATAGTAGAAGAACAAGACTCAGAAGCAAGTTTAGTAATTGTTATAGTGCTATTATCTGTATTATTTGGATAGGTACTAGTAGTTGTAAAGGTTCCTGTTCCTGCTGTAGTGACCGTTAGATTGGCCGTTAATCCTGTAGCAGCTGGACTAGTCCTGTTATAAGTTACCACATAATTACCAACAGGCAATGAAGTTGCACTCGATGTTAGTATTACAGTTAATAAGGTGCTATTATCACAACTTCCAGCTTTTACACCAGTTATACTATAAATTGGACAAGTATAAGAGAGAATGACTTGTCCCGCAGCGCCAGCCCCACCAGCTTGGGGAGCACCTAATGCTGAATTTATTGCCCCGCTGCCACCACCTCCTGAAGCTGTACCTGCGTTTCCTGGAGACGTACCCAAAAGTAGATTTGAAATAGCAGCACCTCCAGCTCCATCTCCTGAATTTATACCTTGTCCACCAGCCCCACCAGCTCCAGAACTAAGCCCTAATGATAGTAAGGCTGAATTACCTTTTTCGCCTGGCCTTCCTTTAGTAACCCCATTAGTTGATGCTGAATCATCAAATTGTGCTGCTGGCGTTGCATCTGGGGGTGTCTCGGAGTTATTGGCCCCACCACCTAATCCTCCAGCGGCCAAAAAAATATTTTGATACTGAGTAATGGTAGAATGCCCACCTGCTGTACCATTAGCGCCTATAGTTCCAGGTGTTTGGCCAGCAACAACCACATTTAAAGTTGTTCCTGGAACGACAGTTAGTACAGATTCGACAGCAGCGCCACCGCTACCCCCGGCTGCACCTCTTCCCCAAAGTAGTCCGGCACCACTGGCTCCGCCACCAGCACCTCCGCCACCCCAGGCCTTAGCATAAATACTGGTTAAACCTGCGGGGACAATAAAGGTACCATTGGTAGTAAATGATTTAGTGGTTTGGGACCACGAATAAATACTGATAAAAACGAGTAATAAGAATAATTTTAGTTTCATAATAGTAGGTTTTAACAATTAAAAAAAATAATGATTTGAGTAAAAGGTAATAAGTGGTATTTAAAAGTCAATCTGATTAAATGGGGATTAATCTATTTTATATTATCATTTTTTCAAAGAAAAAAATACATAAAATTGAATGTTTGTGGAAAACAAGAATAAAGTTATTACTTATTTTTTATAGAATAAATATATTATTTCACATTTTATGATGCAGTACAACAGATAAATTTGTAGTATTATTTGTTTTATAATAAATTGTGTATCAATGTTTTATTTTCAGGAAGTTAATTTACTTTAGTAATATAATTCACATTATAAATTTTAATGATAAATCCTGATTTTTTTAGTGTAGGTGATATTTATAACTTAAGAAAAGTCGAGGTCAACTTGATCATTTAATGTATTGATAGTATTTGATTAATAAAGTTATAAGTTGAGATAGAAACGAAAAAGACTTATCATTATATTAATAAAACTTATAGTAGCTATGTTTTTATTAAATCCTATCTAACTTCAATTTTTTTATCGAATATCATATATTGGAAAAGTAAAGCACTTTTATAGCTTTCTTATTCTCTAGTTATTTTGCTCAATTATTACGTTAGATTTTTAATATATCTTTTGATATAGCAGTCAATATAAAAGCCACTAATCTAATCCAAAGAATATTAAAGATTATTAGGATTCATAATAGAGAAATAATTATTGCTAGATACCGATTTCAAAAAAAATTAATGGGATTAAAAATATATTAATGCATTACTATGAAATTGCTGCCTATCAGATTAGTTATTCTAATATTCTTACTAGTTCCTTTAGAAGAAAATTTTTCACAAAATGTATCTATACCTTCTGTAGAGATAAAAGATCATAAAGAAAATAGTGGTGTAATAAATATTGATTGTGATTATGATTTCTTACCCAATAATGGAATCCAGTTAAAAGCAATATATCCGGAGATAAGACAAACAAATAATTATGAGGTGTCATCAATTGATTATGTTCCGATAGGAGACTTCAATCAAGGAGAAGTCGTTGATATTAGGAATAATAACGGGAAGTTGGATGACACCTACAGCGGAGCTATAGACATACCTTTTGCTTTTTGTTTTTATGGAAATACGTATTCAAAAATTATAATTAGTGATAACGGAGTACTGAGCTTTAATACAGCTTTGGCACAACAAGAATGCCCGTATGCTCCACCAAACATGCTTCCGACCGGACTTCCTAAAAATTCTATTTTTGGAGTATTTCATGACATGCAAAATACAAATCAGGTAAGGTATCGAGTAGAAGGCAGTTCTCCTAGCAGAAGAATTATTGTTAATTACACTAATATCGCCCAATACGGATATGCAATGCCAGGTAAAAACTCCACTTCGCAGATTGTGTTATATGAAGGAACAAATATAATTGATGTGTATGTAAAAGATCGGTTTAAGAATGAAAGCAACAATCCCATTTTTGAAGGAACAGGATCGTACCGAAAAAATGCCGTGATTGGGCTTACAAACTATGATTCAAGTGGGGGGATTACTACTCCCGAAAGAGATACGGGAAATTGGGAAGCCCATAATGAAGCATGGCGATTTACGCCTAATGGAAGTACTAATATTACAATTAATTGGTATGATGAATATAATAGTGAAATTTCAGGAACACGAAATTTGCAAACTATATTAGTCTATCCAACTCAAAGCACGAAATATAATGTAAAGGTAACCTATAATATGTGTACTCCGATTTCGGTACAAGATATTATAGAAGTAAAATTTTCTCAAGACTTCCCTACGACAAAGGAAGTAACTACAGCAGCATTTTGCGTAAATAATGACGAAAGTTATACACTTGATTTAATTCCATACGAACTTGAAATAAACTCAGATTCATCTCTCTCTTTTTCTTATTTTGAAGACAAAAATCTTGCTATTCCCATAGTATACCCTAAGAGTGCCTATATTTTTTCTAATAATAAGACCATATATGCCAAAGTCTTAAAAAGTGGGGTTTGTTATAGCGTTGGAAAGCTTAATCTAAGATTAAATAAAAAACCAGTAATTACACCCAATCAGTTTTTTGAAAAATGTGATGAAAATAATGACGGAAAAGAAACTATCAATTTAGCTGCGTTAGGTATATATGGACTAAACAACTGCTATTATAAATTTTTTGACTCACCAGAAGCAGCTATTGCAGGGAATCCAGAAATAACTAATTATACTGCATATCCTTTAGATATAACAGCAGAAGCTGTTAATACCAAAACTCTATACTTGCAGGTATGGAACGCTTATTATAACGATTTAGATTGTTATACAGTAGTTCCGTTTAAAATAAAGCTAAAAAAATATGTAGAAGTTAAAAAACCTGAAAAACCATTTTTAATTTGTCATGTAATTGAAAATCAATTAGTCGTAAAGTATGATTTAACTCAGTACGAATCTCAGCTTCTTGAAGCTCCGTCTACTGGAGTGAATTTTGAATATTATACCGATCCCAGTTACAATGCCTATTATAAGATCCCAAATCCAGCCTTAGCATCTTTTACCATGAATGCGACTATTTATATAAAGGCCAAGGTAATAGGGTATTGCGATGCATACACACAGATAGTGCTTGCGGCAGATAATGATTGTGACGGTACTCCAGGAGGTGGCGGAGGTGGCGGTAACTCAACTGGTCCAGGTGGCTCAGGAGGAGGAGGAGGTTCTATTTGCGATACAGACGAATCCTCTTTTACAGTAAACCTTGATAGTGATTATCTTAGATTTTATTTACAGGGAAGCCTGACTTTATCAGATATTACTCTTATTGGTTTTTACGATTCTGCCAATAATTCATTGCTCACCGATACAGCTCCATACAGCTATCATTTTTCGCCTCCATTCTTTAAAGTAATACAGGCACGTTATACAATTAATACAACAGGATTGGAATCGTATGTTAATTTCCCTGTAAGTGCTTCGAAAAAAGCTACAATATATCCAGATACTTTTGATATATGTGATACTTATAATGACGGAAAAGAAAGCATCACTCTAAAAGCCAATTATAATTCCAAACCAAAATGGCAGGCAGCATTAGAAGCAGAATATCCCGAAGCCACTATTTGTTTTTTTTCCACCTCAGAAGATTTACATAGTTATGAAGCAGATCCTGGCAATCCAATTAATAGTAATAAAATTATTACCGATATTACCTTAACAATTCCACAAACTACTGTGTATGTTTATGTAAAATATTATGGGTGCATTTATACACACGAAATACATTTTACTCTGGTTCCAGTTATAGTAAAGTCCATAAACCAACCTTATATGGTTTGCGATTTTAATGATGATAAAAAAGAACTGATAAACATAATTAAAATAACTACTAACGAAACTGATGTAAAGGATGAATTAACTCCTTCACAATTAATTAAATTACAATGTCCAATTAGATATTATCAAATCGTTACCCAAGCTCATACAGGAACGTCTAATAACATTATCAATCTTACAGATTTTGAGATAAATGCCCAGCAAATGGCTGTGTTTGCAAGACTCGATATAGAAGAGGAATGCCCAGTTATAGTTGAAGTTAAGTTCCAATTTACCACTTCTGTAGCTTTACCAGCTCTTAGAAATCTAATTATATGCGATATAAATAATGATAATCAAGAAAGGGTAAATCTAAATGAAGCGCTGATAAGTAGCGATTCAAACGCAGAAATTAGTTTGTATGGAACACCAGAAGCAGTCGAGGAAGGAAATGAAGCTTCTCCGTTTTTTATTTCTACTGGCATGGCCACAAATTATCACGTAACAATTTCTCCTACTACCATTTACGTACGAGTATATGATAAAGTTACCTCATGTTGGGAAATATTGAATTTTACCGTTATCCTAGTCAAAACACCTGTACTTATTAATACTATTATAGAAAATTGTGATTTTGAAAATGATGGAAAAGAAGTGCTCACAACTAGTTATATGCAAGCACAGCTTATCGCTAATAATTCAGATATTTCGTCAACTATGACTTATAATTTTTATGAGACACAAGCAGAAGCTATTGCAAATAGAACACCTTCACTTAGCACTTTTGAAGCAACAGAAATTAATTCAATTTGGGTGAACATTGCACAAAGTATTGGAGATTGTCCTATACTAGTAGCATTAACATTTAATCTGGTAAAATCTCCTATCTTAGAGACAAAACCGCTAGTTTATACCATCTGTAATAACAATACAGGAAATGAAAATGGAGCAACGAAAGAAAATGTAATCTTAGATAGGTACAGATCTGATGTTTTAGGGTTTCCTACAGGCAGTAATTATATGTTTACTTATTACGATACCAATACTGATGATGCAATAACTGGAGGAAGTTTTGGTAGTGTGCCATCTGCTTATACAGTTACTTCATTTCCTAAAACCATTTGGATAAGAGTAGTCTATAAACCAACAGGATGTTTTTCAATTAAACCAATTATTTTTCAACAAACTTCTTCGTTGGAAAGCCTTATTAAAGACTCCGAAATTGTAGCTTGTGCAAACGGAGAAATGGCTATGGAAATTAATTTAAAAAATTACCCGCCACAAATGATAACAGGATTAGCAAACTTAAATGATTTTGATATTAGCTACCACAATTCTCGGGCTAATGCTGTAGGTAATATTATTATATCTTCTGATATAACACATTTTAATGCAACGCCAGCCAGCCAGATATGGATAAAATTTGTAAGCAAAGCAACAGGCTGTTATATTGTCAAAAAGCTAAGTGTAACGATTTACAGCACCCCAAAAGCTCAGGATATATTTCCTGAAGTTTGTGATGAAACCGATTGGGAATTGGATGGAAATTATAGTATTCCAGATTTAGATGTTTACAAAAATCAAATAATTACAGGAGAGTCCAATATTGATAATCTATATGTTTTTACCTATTACAAAAAATCAGACGATGCTATTGCGGGAAATGAACATACAATTAATAAGCAAAACTATACTTTTACCGAAGCTGATTTAAAGCCCGGAGCATATCCTAATACCAATTTTTATAGTATTTATGCACGGATTGATAAACAGGATGATACAGGATGTTTTTCTGTAGTCGGTATCTCTTTCCAGATAAATAAAAAAGTGCCCATAACAACAATTCAGCCTGAAATTTTAAAGTGCGATGAAGCAAACAACGATGGAAAAACAAGATTTGATTTAACTACTGTAAAAGACAAAATTTCCACAGCTATAGGAGTTGGCTTTAAATATTATTCAACCAAAGAAAATGCTCAAAATAGCATCAATGAGATAAAGAACATAAACAGTTGGCAGAATCTAAGCCCCTACGAGCATATTGTTTATATTAGAGTTTCAGCTTTAGGTTACTGTGATAATATTGCTTCTATCAAACTAAAAGTATACCCATATATAAAAGCAAATGATTATGAAATTTCAGATTTATGTGAATTTGAATCAGATGGAAAAACAGAAACTACAGTAAATCTAGTTAATGAAGTAAAACAGATGACTTTGCAAATTAACAATCTTGCTGAATATCCTAATTTATTAGATGATATAGACATTAGTTTTTATGTAAGTTTAATAAATGCTCAAAATCCAACTGTAACAAATTCGATTCCTACATCGGATTTATCCACTTATGGGGTACCAGTAGGAATAACTAAAGTTTGGGTACGGCTTCAAAGTAGAATCACCAAATGTTTAGAAATTAAACAGCTGACTATAATTAAACTAAAAGCTCCGAAAATTAAGGTTAAACAGACTCCATTTAGATGTAGCGCCAATAATACTTTACTTGATGCAGTTGTAGCGCTTATTCCATCTAAACAAGATGAAATATATAGTTATAGCTTTGATAATGGAGTCACTTTTTCTGATACAAATGAAGTTACTGTAAATACTGAAAAAACAATAGATTATGTTGTAATAGATAAAAAAGGTTGTAGAATTACAGGGAATGTATTAGTTCCAGGATATATTGTACCAACAAATCTGGATATCACAGCAACTCCTATTTACTGTAACACCATAGGCGGAGTTGCCACAGTAACTGTTGAGAATGTTACTGGTGGAATCGGACCTTATACCTATGAAATTATTGAGCCGCTAGTAGCTGCAGTCTCTAATAAAACAGGTGTTTTTCCTAATTTATTACCTAATACGTATCAAATAAAAGTTATCGATGATGCTACTAAATGTTACCTAGTAAAACCTATTGAAGTAGCCAAGGCACCAGAAATAAAAGTAGTCAAGCAATTACATAGTGATGTAAACTGTTACGGTGGAAATACAGGATCGATTACATATGCAGTGAGCAATTATAGTATAGCAACAAATTACACCTATAAACTAATCCCTAATCCACTGGCAATAGAACCATTTCATGAGGGAGATGTTATTACATATACAAATCTGCCAGCAGGAAAATATACTTTCATAGTAACGGATGTTATATCAGGCTGTACTGATGAAGTTGGATTAATGGTTAATCAACCAGTTTCACCTCTTAAGTTTAAAGAAACTATTACTAATATAACATGTAATGGGGCCAATGATGGCAAAATTGTCATAACAGCAACTGGAGGTACAGGAATTATTAAGTATGCTATTTCTCCAAATTTAACTCAGTTTAGCGATACACATGTATTTGATAATTTGCCCCCAGGAACCTATCAAATTTTGGTTCAGGATGAATTAGGATGCTTAGGAAATGGACAATCAATTTTAGAAATCAAAGAGCCTCATATTTTACAGGGCAGCGTTATTGGTTCTATCATGCAGGAAACATGTAATGGCGCTAAAGATGGGGCGTTTGCAATTGCTATTTTTGGAGGAACACCACCTTATAGCGCAAGTCTTGATAATAAAACGCAGGGATTTAGGCCAGTTGAAGGTACAGAACTAGACTTTACTAATATTGTTGGAGGTATTCACAAAGTATTTATTAAAGATGCGAATTGCTTAACCGATGTTGAAGTTGTGATGGATAAAGCAGTTACACTAGCCCCTCAGGCAAAAATAAATTACAATTGTGTAGACAATACTGCAGCAAATTTGGTGACTATTACAGTTCACGAAAGTAATATTAATTCAGATGATATAGATTATGCGCTAGACAAAAGCAAAGTGTATCAGCAAAGCAACATATTTGTAAATGTAGCCCCTGGGAAACATACTGTCACAGCGAGGCATACCAATGGTTGTGAACAAACAACAATACCATTTAGTATCTATGAAGTTCAAAAATTAACATTAACAGAGGAGGGATTAAATGAAATTGTTGCTACAGCATCAGGTGGAGCGGGTGGATACCAATACACGTTTAATGGAGAATCTTATGGATCAGTCAATAAATTCATTATTTACAAATCAGGAACCTACATCGTTACAGTTACAGATAAAAATGGATGTACAGCAATAGTATCAAAACATTTTGAATATATTGACGTTTGTATCCCGAATTATTTCACTCCAAATGGAGATGGAATAAATGATACTTGGGCACCAGGATGTACCGTAAACTACAAAGATTTGACATTTGATATTTTGGATAGATACGGACGTATAATATGTAAATATAAGCTAGGTCAAAAATGGGACGGAAAATACAATGGAGCTGAGTTACCATCAGGCGATTATTGGTATGTAATAAAACTCAATGATAATAAAGATAACAGGGAGTTAGTTGGACACTTTACTCTTTATAGATAATTTAACCAAGTAAAGGATCATTTGATAGAACTAGATAAAAATTAGATTGGCACATTCAAATAGAATAGGTATCTTATTGTAAATAGCTCCCATTAAAAATCGGGGATTCTAACAAACAATAATAAAATTACGTTATTTTTTATTTACTAAAAGACCATTCTCTATCGTTATAAGCACACATTATTTTTAATCATGTCATAACAAATTAGCTCCCATTTTTTTAAACTAAAATAGACGTTTCACTTAATTTAATAAAACACTAAAGAGCACTGCTATTATCTAAACAGAAACTGAATGCTATACCGGCTTTTTTTCCGTTATGTCGAATATTTAGCTGTGTAAACCATTTTCCACCTACAGTAATATATCCACCTACATTAGTATTGTCGGGAATATCTATTTTATTACCAGTTATCTTGATTAACACTCGGCAACGTCCACTTATTGTAAGTTGAATAGTTTGATTATTATTTGTTGTAAAGGTAAATGCTTCTCCAGCATCTGCACCTCCGAAAGAAATTCCTACATTCGTTACAGGATGGGAAAAGGTAAGAGTAAGACTATAAACAATATTACCCCCTTCAGCACCTAAATGGAAAGCATTATTTATCATAGTTATACCACAGTAAGTTCCAGGTTCTTTAATAAGTTTAATATTTGAAGAATTAGTAACCATCACTTTTTCTCCATCTATTATATGTTCCCCTTTTAGTGTATTACCATTTAATTGATTCTCTAATTCACAAGCCAAATTATCTATAGGAACTACAATATCAGTATAATTCTTTTACGGTAATAACAAATTCACAAGTAACCCCTGCTATACTCAAAGAAAATTTAGCCTCCCCTTTAGCAGAAGGAGTTCCCGAAATAGAAAATACCAGAACACCAGGACCCTTTTTAATAGATCCCGAAGGAAGAACAGCCATCAACCCAGTTACATTCTGTGATAAAAAAGGGGTCTCTCCATAATCAAAATCTACCCCTAGATTTGAATATGGAATGGAAACAGTTGTTTGGGTAGAAACAGGATAATTTATAATAACATCTTTGCTTAGAACAGCTGAACTACAATCTAGTTTAATAGGATCAGTAATCCCTCTTAATAAGCATCCGCTCCATTTATCGCCATTAAAATATCTAATACAGTCCTCTTTCGAATCATAAACAATAGTTCCTTTTTTTACATTTCCCCCCATAGGGTTCTTGGTGTTTTCTGCTTGATCTACATGAGGAAGCACTAAGCCCCATTCATTGTCAGGATAAGAAATATCCAGAGCACCTTCAGGTGTGTGTGTGCCAATACCGCTCTGAGAAAAAACAGTGATAAAAACCAATAGATTTAATCCTGTAAGTAATTTTTTTATCATTTGTTTGAATTTTTATGTTTGTCTATTTAGCTGACCCTATTAATTAGGAGCAAAATGTCATAACGATACATTAAAAAATATTTTATCAAAAAAAGATTAAACTAATAATTCTGTTTTCAATTGAGTAATCATTAGTATTACTGGTTATGTTTTAATTTGATGCACAAAATTACTGATACTTCTTTATCTTGTTGTCCCATATAAACTCTTAAAAAAATTACAATAAGTCATACTATATATTCTTCTTAATCATAAAATGAAATAGTACTTTAAAATTTTATACAACTAACTCGACAAAAAAATCCCAATCAATATGATCGGGATGTTCTTCATCAGGGTATAAGTTACTTTGTACTAAAAATAAATTACGATTGAACAGTGTTGAGAAATTATGTAAGATGAAAATTTAATAAAACACTTAAAGAGCACTACTGCTATTTAAACAGAAACCGAATGCTGTACCGGCTTTTTTTCCGTTATGTCGAATAGTTAGCTGTGTAAACCATTTTCCACCTACAGTAATATATCCACCTACATTAGTATTGTTGAGAATATCTATTTTATTACCAGTTATCTTGATTAACGATTCGCAACGTCCACTTGTTGTAAGTTGAACAGGTTGATTGTTATTTGTTGTAAAGGTAAACGCTTCTCCAGCATCTGAACCTCCGAAAGAAATTCCTATATTCGTTACAGGACGGGAAAAGGTAAGAGTAAGACTATAAACAATATTACCCCCTTCAGCACCTAAATGGAAAGCATTATTTATCATAGTTATACCACAGTAAGTTCCAGGTTCTTTAATAAGTTTAATATTTGAAGAATTAGTAACCATCACTTTTTCTCCGTCTATTATGTGTTCCCCTTTTAGTGTATAAACATTTAATTGATTCTCTAGCTCACAAGCAAAATTTTCTACAGGGACTTTAATATCTACATAATTCTTTACGGTAATAACAAATTCACAAGTAACCCCTGCTATACTCAAAGAAAATTTAGCCTCACCCTGAGCAGAAGGAGTTCCTGAAAGATGAAATACCAGAACACCTGAGCCTTTTTTAATAGATCCCGAAGGAAGAACAGCTATCAACCCAGTTACATTCTTTGATAGAAAAGTAATATCTCTATAATCAAAATTCTCTCCTAGATTAGAATAAGGAATAGAAACTGTTGTTTGGGTAGAAACAGGATAATTTGCAATAACATCTTGGTTTAAAACAGCTAAACTACAATCTAGTTTAATAGGATCAGTAATATCCTCCAATATGCATCCGCTCCATATACTGCCATTAAAATATCTAATACAGTTCTCTTTCAAATCATAAACAATAGTCCCTTTTTTTACATTTTTCCCCGTAGGGTTCTTTGTGTTTTCTGCTTGATCTATATGAGGAATCACTAAGCCCCATTCATTGTCAGGATAAGAAATATCCAGTGCACCTTCTGGTGTCTGCGTACCGATACCGCTCTGAGAAAAAACAGTAATAAAAACTAATAGATTTAATCCTGTAAGTAATTTCCTGGTCATTTGTTTAAATTTTTAAGTTTGTCTATTTAGCTGACCCTATTAATTAGGAGCAAAATGTCATAACTATACATTAAAAAATATTTTATCAAAAAAAAATTAAACTAATAATTCTGTTCTCATACTCACAAAATGTTATAAGTGAGTAATTATTAGTTATGTTTTAATATGATGCATCAAAATTACTGATACTTCTTTCTCTTATTGTCCCACATAAACTCTTAAAAAAATCACAATAAGTCATACTATATATACTTCTTAATCATAGAATGAAACAGTACTTTAAAAACTTATACAACCAACTCGACAAAAAAATCCAATTAACATTGAACAGCCTCCAAAAAGTTAAACACTATTTGAGCGCAGTCTAAAACTAAGATAACTTTTTATGCTGATTTTATGGTTTATATAGCAATCTTAAAGAATAGAATTCTTATAATTTTGTTTAAAATAAATGGATTTATACTCCTAAGGGAGTACAGAAGTAAATTATGCTGCTGGTGGGTGTATTAAGTATGTAGGTTCTATAAGTATTCATAATTGTTTTGCGTACGAATGCATATTGACCATATTGTAAACACTTCAGATATAACCATTTTAGATTAACATAAATAAAGAAAAATATTCCGTGAAAAGAAGAAACTACTATATAATAGTATTAGTAATCAATTTGCTACTTTTTTTAGGTATAATTGCTTGTTTTACTTTTACTG
Source organism: Flavobacterium frigoritolerans (assembly GCF_025847275.1). Taxonomy (GTDB): domain Bacteria; phylum Bacteroidota; class Bacteroidia; order Flavobacteriales; family Flavobacteriaceae; genus Flavobacterium; species Flavobacterium frigoritolerans. The sequence goes on along the minus strand of NZ_JAOZEV010000007.1, from coordinate 176,209 downwards.
GTTTTAAGTCAAGTACAAGAATTATAACTGTTAACAGTAGTGTCTTGTATGAAAATTTTATTATGACTAAAGATTTAAAAAGGGCAGCAGAGAAAGAGCTTAACGATCATATTGATCAAATTGAGTCTGTATATTCGGAATTACAATCCCAATCAATTTTAGAGGAAAAAAAGCAAGTTTTAAATGAGCAATTCATTTTGGAAAAAGAAGAGTTGGCAAAATTTTATAAAAATCTTGAAGAGATGGAATCTTCAAAAATCTGGTTAAGGATACACCGTTACACCGAAGAATTTTCTAAAAAAAATAACTATCAATTAATAATGGATTTTGAAAATACTAACTCCATTTTAGATACTTATGAAAAAAAAGTTGTAAACGAAGAATTACTTAGATACATAAACAAAAGATATGAAGGACTTAAATAAGTTTTTTTTATTAAAAAATAGTGTGATTTGGTTTATGAAAATGATAGTGAGACTATATCGCATCTAAAGTTAAGTTTTTCTCAGTCTTGTTATCATTATCAAAATTGGCGAGGCAAACTCAAACCATCAAAGTATATGTATCATAAGGCAGGAGATGAAGTTTTTGTAGACTATACAGGAAAAATTACTTGCTATTGACCAATCTACAGGAGAGCTACATGAGGTAGAAGTTTTTGTAAGTGTCCTTGGAGCAAGTAGACTTGCTTTTGTAGTGGCTACTCGAACCCTAAATAAAAAAGATTTTAAGGGAAGTCTGGCAAAAATGCTAAACTATTATCAGGGTGTCCTAAGCGCTATTGCAACCGATAATTTAAGAAGAGCTGTTAAAAAGAGTGATAAATATGGAGCCCTTAATAACGGAATATTGAAATCAGAACTTTTTTATCTTAAAAGAGATAGTTGTATTACTCAATTAAAACAAGAAATAATCGAATATATAAAAACTATAATAATGATAGAATCAAAATAAATCTAAAAGGAATGAGCTCAATACAATATCGAGCTCATTATTATCAAATTTAATTATAAATCAATCTAACCTTTTGGATACAATCTAATAAATCAGGGATTTAATAAGTTATAATTAAATTGTTTTATAAATACAACAGGATGTTAACTATATATTATTTTAATTGCCTAAATAAAAAGGAGTTTTTAAATTTAGTTTATAGGTTTAGTAAAAATCTGAGCTGACATAACGCCACGCCCCCAATTATAATTAATCCCCGGTGAAGCTGTATACATTCCGAATGTAACTGTAGCTGCATTTGATTCAACATATCCATCTACTTTGTATGCTACATTCATTGGAGTGTCTCCTGGATTAGAAATTATATCTATAGCAAAACCTGCTACAGGCATTCCAAGAGCGGTTACTGCTATTCCGTTATAATTGTTTGGAACAGTGTATTTACGAGAACCCATATCCAATTCGATATCGCTTCCATCGTTTACAGACTTATATAAAGTACACCCCAAATATCCAATTGTATTAGGTGTGTGGCTTGAGTGCATTACAGGCATATTGTAATTAATAACAACTTGCGCTTGTGATTTTGCAGGAATAGAAATAGTAATGCTAAAATTTAAAGGCACTCTGCCTGTGCGTAATCCACTTGATATTGGCTTGGTTAAGACATCATATTTGTTATCATTGAACGACCAAGGAACAGTTGTATTACTATTAAGAACATAGCCCAAATTTCCATCACTATTAGCTACAATTTGATGGTTATATTCCAAAGTCAATGCCTCTGTATTAATATTTTTCATATTGCGTACTCTGGCTCCCCCATTAACATCTAGTGTTTGAGTAGGATTAAAAGTGTTAATTCCGACTTGAGATTGTGAATATGTTAATAAGGAAAAGGTCATTAAGCATAAAATAATAAGTTTTTTTTTCATTGTAAATGTTTTTTTTTTTTTAACTAGGGCAAAGTTAGATTACACTTCTTTCCTTAAGCTTTCGTTTAAACACACAAAAAGAGCATAATAAGCTCTAATCTTACTCTTTTTGGCTTAATTTACACTATTAGTAGAAACTATTTATATTAAATGTGGAATTGCTTATCTTTACAATTAAATGACTTTTAATGCTGTTTGTTTAAATTAATATGTCTTTTTTATTACAAATAAATATTTACTATTGTGACTTAAAATTGTAAATATGAAAAACTCATTTGTAAAATTAGGGGGAGCCTTATTTGCTTCATTACTTATTTGTTCATGTCATAAAGATGACATCGACAAAACTTCAGAAAATGCTGCTAGAAACGAAGAACGAGCTACAGGTTATATCCCATCGACCCCAGAGCAATTAGCACAAATTAAAGAAATACAGAGTTCATCTCATTATCGAAAGACAGCATTACCTTCAAGATACTTACTACCAGAGCTACCTGCTGCATTAAATCAAGGATATAAGGGGTCGTGTGTTGCCTATTCGATTGCACATGCTCGTACAATCATTAGTGATGAATCAAAAACTTTAGCCGATGGAAGTCCAAATTATAATGCTTATGCAAGTGCAGATTATTTATATGAAAAATATAAATATTCTAAAAATAGTTGTGGTGCTGGTGTTTTTTTTATTGAGGCTTTAGATGCTTTAAAAACGGAAGGAACACCGAGTTATTCTGAATTTGGATTAGTAACCTGTAACACAATTCCAACGTCTGCTCTAGAAAAGAATGCAAGGAAATTTAGAGTCAATGACTACTATAGAATATCACCTGATAAAGGACTACCAACATTAGAAGATATAAAGAGACAAATTTCAACAGGAAATCCAGTTATGATGGGTGTAGAGGTTGATATGGCATTTACTAATTCATCGATTAGAATGTGGGATATAAATACGTCAAAATTTTATGGTCGACATGCAGTTTTATTAACAGGATACGATGAGAGTAGGCAAGCTTTTAGATTACTTAATTCTTGGGGTTCTACATGGGGTGAGAATGGCTACATTTGGGCAAGCTACAAAAAAATAAAAGAGCTTTTAACACAAGACATATTTGTATTACAAAAAGATAATGCATTAGCTTACAAAAGTGCAAGTTCATGTTTCGTTAATGTCGTTAAGAATATAAACAATATAAATGATAATATAAGTTTTACAACGAGTCAAAAAAGTGCATTTATAACTAATGGTGAATTTAATTGGAATAATAGTTTGATAAAACCATTTTATGATTTATACAACAATCTATCTTTAGAGTTAAGTTATTTTACCCCAACTAACGATGGAATTGACGTAGATGGAGATTTGACTATTGAGGTCAGATTAAAAATAGAGTCAACAAAAAATACAACTTATCCATCTGATAAAGAAAAAGGACTTGAACTTGAACTATGGAATGGAAAATATGGAGGAAAAGATCAGTATATAAGTTGCAACGTACCTTTAAATGGAACAAGTACAGTATCAATCTTTAAAAATAAATTAGGAGAAACTTATAAATATGAAGTTTTTTACTTTCTAATAAATGCAGGTAGGAATGATAATGCTTTTGCAACTGATAAAACGATACGATTTCATATAAGAAACGGACAATTCTATATCGGTGATACTTATTTAGGTGAAGTGCCTAAAATGCCGTCTGGTATTAATAGATTCAGATCTTTTTATATAAAGCATATAGGGGCTATAGGTTCAGTTACAGATATTAGAATTTATAAAAATGGAAAACAAATAGGTATAGAAAATTTTGACGGAAATTCAACAACTATTCCAATGCCTTGGTTAAAATGGTATGAATAAAAAGATAAAAGTTTAATCGTAATTATTTTTAAGGGGGGGATATTAGTAAGAAGACATCATTAACTTGCTGTCTTCTTGCATTATCATTTCGACAGATAGATAATTCATTGTGCTAGTATGCTTAAAATTAAGATTTTACGTTTTTAAAAAACAAAGAGGTCTCTAATTAGGTCTCTAATTTTAAGTAGAGGAAAATACAGACGGCGCAAAGATAGCTTTTTGTGTCAAACAAAAAAAGACAGCTTCACAACTATCTTTTAGACTGAATTTTTAGCAATTCACTTACTTTATATCTTTTTCTGTTACTGAAGGGGCTATATCCTTTAATTTTCCCATCTGTTTCATATTTTCCAATAGTGGTTTGATTTCGTATACCTAAAATCACCATTGCTTCTTTAGTGTTTAAATATTGTTCCATACTTTTATTTTTTAAATACAGTTGTCTTTAATGTCTTTGATATGAAAATAGATGGTACTTCTTTGGTTTCTGTTACAGGTTGGTACGTATTTAATGTAACCGTATTCACTTAATTCGTGCATACATCTGTAGTATGTCTTAGGTGAAGAAACCATTGCTATCTTCATAATTTCATAGCTGTATACTTTAATAGGATTAATGAAACCTCCGTCTGTTCTAAATTTTAGCAATGCCGCATATATACCAATATGAGTGACGCTTATACGGTAATCTTTTTCTATTGCCTTAAAAAAATCAGATAAAGGTTGTAGTGTTTTCATTGATTATCAAGTTTATCAACTTATGTGCATCCCATTTCGTTTAGTAGGTGTCTTCTGTTGGCTTTCATTGTTTTTATGTATCTGTTTTACAGCCTCCATAGTTTTATTACCCAATGTTGTAGCGAGCGTTATTTTTCTGGAATGGTCATCATAAATGTTTACTGATTTAAATTGAGGGTTCGCTTCGATATAAAACTGATGTTCTTTTCCGTTTTTAAGTAAGGTTACCAACTGTCTGTTCCCTTGTCTTAAAGCATCTTGTAATTTATATGCATTAGCTTTATTTGATAATTCTTTTAAAGGAAGTTGCTGCAATGCCTTTTCAAGATCATAACCATACTCTGAATGAAATTCTTTGATACGATGATTGCCAACTGCGTCTTTATCATTAAGATTCAGTTGTATCCAAGATTCTTCTTTTTGAATGGCTCGCCCTGCTAGTAAATTATAAGCCTGTATTATATCAATAGAATTCCTTTCCTGTACTTTAAAATACTGGCTTCTGTCTTCCTCAGGTTTTGATTCATTTTGCAAAGTGGTTTTATATCCTTCAAATTGATACTGCCCGCTTTGATTTTTAATAAAGGATAACTCATGATTCAGTCGTTCCTTTTCGTTGATATAATAGGAAACTGGAATAGTAAATTGTTCGTGACCTTGTTTTATTTGCTGATCGATTTGATTTGACAAATCTTTAAAACCAACGCGCTGCACCTGATCATGCAGCGCTTGATTGTTCTTTTGCTCTCCTTTTTCATCATTGCGTACAGCAATTTGATCTATAAGTGGTGCAACGACCAGTTTACGAATAAGGCGCACTAATAAATTAGGATACAGTTGTTTTAATACCTTGTTCTTTTCTTGCTTGAGCATCTGCAAAGCAAAACGTTCCTCTGTGTTTTTAGTACCCTTATATTTTGTTCCAATACGTTCGTAATGATGGAGTTTCTCTTTAAGCAATGACCTATTGTTGGAAAGACTGAAATTAAACAGTTTAGTAAAACGCTCTTCCCTAGAGTGCCACTGTTTTAATTCCATCTCTACTCTGTTAATAGGAAGTTGGTCGTTCATGATTACATGGATTGGCTTTTCCTTTTTCTCTTAGCTTCCTTTGGTACTTCTGGTCCATCATCATCGGTAGTTTGGTTTTGCTTTTTACTACCTTGTTTTTCGGAAGTTTGCTGGGTTTCGGATTGTTTTTCTTCTTTGGAATGACGATTATCAATACGTTGCATTGTAGCATCATACACATTGATAGTTTTGAATTGTGGATTAGCTTCAATGTACTGCTTAACTTCATTACCATCTTTTAAGAAAGTAGCAGATTGCAGGTTTCCTTTTTTCATAGAATCCATTAAATCTTCTTTATACTTTGGATTTTCTAATTCTTTAATGGGATGCTTGGTGAGTGTTGCTTCCAAATCATAACCATAATTTTGATGGTATTGATTTAGTTTAAAATTTCCATTAGTCTCAGTTTGTTTAAAGTCAATTTGAAGCCAGGAATTGTATAGTTCACCTTCTTTATTTGTCAAATCCTTATTTACGGATCTTCCTTCCATAAGATTAAAAGCTTCTTTCATAGTGATGTTGTTACCTTTATTGATATAGAAGGTTTGCTCCAACGCTTCTTTGGAATTCTCTTTATGCAATTCTACTTTATAAGAATTAAAAAAATACATATCACTTTGATCGGATTTTTTAAAATTCAACGTAGCTATAGCTGTATCATTGCCATATTTAGCATGATGGGTCAAAGTAAAATTAGGTTCTTCCTTCTGTAATTTTTCTTTTAATTCAGACTCAAGTGCATCACCGAAACCGGTGTACTTAACCTGCTCTTTTAAGTATTCAAAATTTTTCTCGTTCATGACTCAATTTTTAAATGATTGAAATGTTTTATAGTTTAGGGAGTACAGTGACCTGTACCAATTTTTTGTTTTTTACATACAGTTCCACATGCCTTCCGCCATTTTTCTCCATAAGCTGTATGGATAAGAATTTTTTCTCTGGAATGGTGAATTTTGGAAGTGCAAATACAAAGGTGTTTTCTGCTTCACCTTCAATTTTAACTACATTGTTCAAGATATAGATTGGAGTGATTTCGATTTCCTGTGAAGCCGTTCGTTTTACTTTTTTAGTATCGCGAATAAAAAAGCGAAGCTGGTCAATATCATAATTAATTTTAGAGATGTTTGTTACTTTTATCCTGTAATACATCACTTCGTCACGAATAAAAATTCCGTTGAGACTAAAGTCAATGTCATACTGTCTTTCTTTTTCACCTCGCAGTTTTTTCTTGTCGTAAAAAGCTAATTTGGAATATTCCTGAACATCCTCATCATTTATGTTTTCATCAGAAAAATAAATTTCCTGTCCTTCGGATTTAGTTTTATTCAAACTGAGATTCAATTGTGGTGATTCCTCATCATAATTCAATACGAAAGAATACAATTTTGCGTCAGCAGTCACTACCGTAAGATTGGTCTGAAGAAATCCTTTTTGAGCTGCTTTGATTTGAAGTATATTCTCAATACCTTTCGCTTTCTGTACCAGTATATCGGGACTTCCCTTATCAACACTTTTAATAGCAAAAGGGAATACAATATTGGTCGTTTTGGAATACGCTATCAGTAAAGAATCGGACTCAATTTTAGAAAGGTTTTTACTTGTTTGCTGTGCAAATACACCGATGGTCATTAATAATAAATACCCCATCACTAACACATTAAATTTTTTCATAGCAATATTTTTAGTTTTTAATTGGAATCTTTTTGTTTTTCATCACGAAGCAGTACTTGATAGCCTGCTTTTACAATCACTTTAATCATCTTTACTTTTTTACTCAGCAGGCTTTTAGCCGCTTCAATTCCAGCTCCAGCTGCCTGTGAACCCCAAGAATCATCAAGGTTTGCAACGCCCAGAGTTTGCATGGAACGGTCAGCAGATGCTTTGGCAACATCACGATTAATAGCTCCCGGAATATAAATACCAATGAGTCCATCCATATCGTAAACTGATAAGTCCACTGGAAATAGGGATTTGTTGTATTTAATGCTGTTTATTTTGATTGTTAGTCGTTCTCCTTTTAAGGAAGCTACTCCAAACAAGAAATTATCCTTTGGAATCTTAATACCACTTACAAAAATGTCGTTCATCAGTCGAAACTTAACTGTAGCTCCATTTACAATAGTTTGTGTTTCATGGATAACAGCTTCCACCGCATTTTGCATTAAATCCGCATTTTGAGATTCATCAATGGAGTAAAACTCATTCTGTCCTGACTCGGTAGCATTATCCGATTTGTTTTGTAAAGAAGAAACAGGGTCTTCTTGCTCTCTGGTGGAAATAGAGAATACTTGCCCTCGATGAGCCTCGGAAGCTTTTCTTAATTTTTCCTGTATTCTGTCGGGATGTTGGATATCTAATATATTTTCCAACATCCCACCGAGTTGTTGCAATTCCGGATCTGGAGTATCCTGCCCAGTATTCATGGATTGCATCATCTGTTCGAGTCTGTCTACATGATTGGAATGCATAGAGGACTCATTTGATTTTGTATACCTACTGACATCCCAGTTTTGTGTAGGAACAGCTACGGGTGCATTGATTGCTTTTTGCAATGCTTCCAATTTTTGATGCACTTTTATTTCGTTTGGATCCTGATAAGCTGATGTATTTAATCCAGTTCGTCCTTTTTTAGAATTGACATTACTACTATCTTCAGTCGAGTCAATCTGGAAAGACTGACTTAAATAGTTAGGATCTTTCTTGATGAGTTCATTTAGCTTTGCCGAATCAAGGGCTGCCATATCGTAGTAATTCATTTTATCTAGCAGAAGCCCCTCTTTGAGGTTTGCATTGGGCAGTTTGATATTAAACCCTTTTTGCTGTGGCGTTGCTAAGTTGGCAGCGTCCATTTTTCCACCGCCTAATGCCCAAAATATCGCCGTTATAAATGGGAGAGCCAATAGAGGTAATACCAAGAGCATCTTACGATGCTTTAACTCCTTTAATGATTTTGTTTTTTGTTCCATGATATCAATTTTTAAAATGTGAGTAATAATAATTTTCTAGTATTGAAAGGCTGTCCAGAAGCCCTGGACGGCATAATACAATACTATCATGTATTTTTTTTCCTGTTGGACTACGTCCCAGACTGTCCATATACCTTCGAAAATGATTAATTTTTTCTAATTCAACTTTACTGATAATTGTTTTGAGCTCGATGTCTTTTTCTTTTAATGGAATTGAATTAGTTGGTTTAGTAATTGGAATGACAGTTATATTTTTAGTTGTATTTCCAGAAAAGTTCGTAACAATCAGGTACATACTGCATCCACCTGTAAATACTATAAAACTGAACAGAATCACAATCCAATGGAGTCGTGAAAAGTGAGCTGTTTTGCGCTCCAGCCATTGTGCACACTTATGTTGCAATCGAAGATTTGCCTGCTCAAATTTTTGCCAAAGACTGTTTTTAATACTTTCAATAGCATCGTTTTTCCTAAAATAAAATCTCATAATCAGTAGTTTGTTATTTTCTGTTTTCAGTGCCTAAATCCCGATTCTCAATGGTATTCCAACGTTCAATTAAAAAACCATGCGGATTGTTGTCGCTTCGCGATACATTGCGAAGATTGCCTTCCGTTATCAGGTTTCGATGGGCAATGCTGGTGGTTCTGATGATATTTTGAGTAGCATAACATCGGAACCCATACGGATAGGTATTGATGTCAATGGTTATGCTGTCAATTTTTATCGTCTGGCTGACGTTCCCTGAGATGATGCCGGAGTAATAGCCATTTTCTTTTAGATCATCGTAGATCCTTTTGGCGCTGTCATCAGCTAGATAAAGTGCCTTGGTAACATTACTTTTGATTACTTTATCATCGGGGTCAAGAGTAAAGAAGAATTGGTGGAACGTCTTTACATGATCCCGCGCCTCAATGGGTATGTTGTCTTTTCGATCTGAAGCATAGGCTTCCAATGCTTTGCCATTAGCCAATATGTAAACCTTATTTTGCATTTGTGATACTAGGCTGAAACTCTTGTAAAGCGAAAAACAACTAATTAAAATACAACCAACAATTACCAGCATCGTAAAACCTCGAACATGTCGAAAGGCAGTGTCAATATTTTTCATTTTACTAAACATGATACTTTTATTTAGAGATTAGGAATTGCCTTTTAATTTATTCCCCATGTAGCCTTCCTTATCTTTAAAATAAGGAGATGTATTTCCAGAACTTGACATACTTTGGGATATTCGTCCAGCGACATTGCCCATTGCATCTGCTGCCATACCAGCTCCTTGGGAAACTGTGCCAATCGCGGAACTAGTAGAGTTACTAAAGATGCTAGATACTTTTTGTCCCAATGCACCACCACCGCCAGCATGAACAATATAGTTGGCAACAGAAGGCACAGTGAAATACCCTACGATTCCAATTATCATAAATACCAGATACGCAACATCGGTTCTGCTAAAGAAAGTATCGCCGTGTTCACCTACTTGCGAGATGTCTAGTTTTAGCATATTCTCTTGAATCTTTCCGATGATACTGCCAAAGATATTTGCCACAGGAAGCCATAAGTAAATATTGATATAGCGCGCCAGCCAGACGGTGAGCATATGTTGAAAACCATCAAAGACCGATATGCCAAAAACGAGTGGACCCAAAATAGACAGCACCACCAATTGAAAAGTTCGAAGTGTATCGATACAGAGTGAAGCCGCTTCAAATAAAATTCGTAGTATTTCGCTCATCCATTCTTTTACTGAATTTCTAAAATTATATGTGGCTTTACTCATTGCAAATTGGATATCATTACCAATACTGGCAAATTTCCCCTCTCCCTCTGGGTTGGCATCATCATGAGTATATTTGTACCATTTGTCCCGATCACCACTTCCATCGGAACCAACATACATCTGCCAAGGATTAGTACTTTTAAGGGCTTCTTCTTTTTCTTTAAGTAGTCGTTCAATAGCTTTGTTTGATCCTTCTACCATTGCAGCAGTAGCCGTTACAGTAGGTTTCATCACTCCATTAATCATATACAATACTGAAGGAAAAATCATTATGCAAAATCCAATAACAAATGGACGAAAGAGAGGGTAGAAGTCTATAGGTTCTGCGCTGGCAATATGTCTCCAAACTCGAGAGGCGATATACCAGATAGCTGCAAAACCAGCAAGTCCTTGTCCAACTCCAAGCAGGTTACTGCATAGAGGCATCATCTCATCATACAATTGCTCCAATACACTATGCAGACTGTTCATTTCATCCGCAACACCTTGTGCTTGGCCAATAAAGGGCAATAAAATCCCTAGAAGAACAAATAAGGTCTTCTTGTTTATCTTTATCATATCAGTAAAATTTAGTTATTTAGTGTGCATGTTACGAACCGCATTTACATCATTACGCTCCTTGGCACGTTGCAAAGCCAGTACTGAAGTATTGTTATTGAAGTTTCTCAGGAACATAAGCTTGTCCTGCATATCTGCATATATTTTGTCAATGGATGTCAGTCGTTCGTCGTCTGACATTCGCATTTTATTTGCCGTGACTACTGTAGTAAGCTCGTCAAGATTTCTAAGACTCTGTTTGAATAAATTATCGTACACTCTTTCTAAGTAAGCGATTTCATCAGCATTGAAATTTTTACTGTCTCGAAAACGACCAAAGGCAAACTTATATTCTTTAACCAATTGCACCTGATAATTGACAATATCACCGATTCGCCTGTAATTTCTGACCGTGGGACTAACTTGCATGAGTGCATCAAGGAACGTTTTATGCAGACTGAAATTTCCTTTAGATAAATCTTTGACCGTATTATAACCTCCACTGAGCATTTCATAACCTTTTTTCATATCCTTAAGGATTTGTTTGAACTGGGCTAATTTCTCTATGTTCAGAATCAATTGCTGGATTTCTTGTTTTTGAGCGGTAACTTTGGAAGGAAGTATTAAAACAATACATACAATTCCTATAATCAGTATTTTTTTCATGGTATATCAGTTTATGCCGCTGAGGACACGGCTGGTTTTTGCCTCTTTCAGTTCCATTGCTTTTGATAAAGCCATAACTTTAGTTTGATTACTGAAACTTTCAGAGAAAGTGTAATTATCGAGCATGTTTTGGTAGATGGTATCAATGCGTTTCACTCGCTCATCATCTTTCATCTCTAATTTTCCGTCTGAAACGATAGTGAGAAGTTCATCCATATTGTTATCACAATTTTCTAGCATTCTTTCAAATACCCTTTTGATATAATCAACTTCATCCCCGTGAAATAAATCATCCTGCCGAATTTGCTTATATAAGCTTTTGTGACTTTTTATGATTTTTATCTGAAGTGCTATAATTTCTGCAACCCTTGCATGCTTTTTAATTTTTGGATTGACTTGTTTGAGTGAAGTGAGATAATCACCATGAAGATTAAATTCTCCACGCTTAAAATCTGATATAGCACCCAGTCCTTTTTTGGCTACCGAATAGCCTTTTTGAGCATATCCGATATACGTTTGAAGTGCCGCTATTTGCTGTAAAAGCATCCGTTGTTGTTTTGCCTGTGCATGCATATTTCCCTTAAAAAATCCTATTAAGAGAAGTACTAAAAATATTTTTTTCATGATTTTTTGATTTATTACGGAATTCCGTAAAATTTCTTGAGCGATTTGACATCATGTTGTGTTTTGGCCCTTTGAAGACTCAGCATTATATTCTGTCTGTTGAAGAGTGTCAGGTCATTATAATTAGTATCGATTTGACCCGCAGCAGTATTGATGATTTCTATTCTCTTGGCATCACTCATCTGTGTGGTAAATGAATCCAATACCAAGAAAATCTGGTCGATGTTTTTTAGACTTTCATTTAATATCCCCGAATACACGCTGTGCATATAATCCAGTTCACTTGCATTAAAATGAGCATCCTTTTGAAACAAGCTCCATGCTCTTTCATATTCATCTACCAAACGAACCTGTTTTTGACTAATATCTTTGATACGCTGGTAATAGGTAATTATGGACTTGACTTTTGCCAGTTCCTCATAATAATCCTTGTAGAGGTCTTTTTGTTTTTGTGTCCAATCGGAAATCTCATCCAATTTTAGTTTAGATAAAATGTTTTCTATTTTCTTCTGTGCATTCTGCAACCAGATGGTTTTGTTCTGTAGTTTTTGTATTCTAAGGTCAATCGCTTTAATTACCTTTTTTGCAACAGCTTTTACCATTTCTAAAATTGGTATTACCGCAACCTTTTCTGCTGGTCGGGTAGGAGTGCTTATCAGTAAAAGGCATAAGAGGCAGATTGTAATTTTCTTTTTTGCTTTCATAATTAGTATTGTTTAGTTTCCATTTCTCATATCTATAGCGAGTGCAGCAATACCTTTTCGGATGTCGCCATCAAATTTCTTGGCATACGCCTGTACTTTTACTTTTTCGGTTTCTTCGGTTGTGTAGGCGTAGTATTCCTCAAGGGATACCTCAGTGCGGTATACTTTAGACTGCATGCCTCCAAGGGAGATAAACACTTCTTTGTATTTCTTATCAGGATCATTGGCTTTGTTTACTGAGAGTACGAGTGCCTTTTCTTTTTCAGTAAGCCCAAGCAGTTCCTGAATCTGTTCGAACTTATTTTGATACTTACTCTGGTCCAGTAATATCTTGCAGTCACTGTTATTGATAATAGCCTGTTTAACGACCGGAGAGGATATAATATCTTCTACTTCCTGAGTGACTACAATGGCTTCCCCAAAGAATTTACGAACAGTCTTGAATAAATACCGAATATATTCTGCCATTCCTTCCTTGGCAATAGCTTTCCATGCTTCTTCAATGAGGATCATTTTACGGACTCCTTTAAGCTTGCGCATTTTACTGATAAAGACTTCCATGATGATGATGGTGACTACTGGAAAGAGTATTGGATGGTCTTTGATATTATCGAGTTCAAAAACAATGAAGCGTTCTTTTAACAGATCCAGATTTTCGGTAGCATTTAATAAATAATCAAATTCACCTCCTTTGTAATACGGACGTAAGACATACAGGAAATTGTTCACATCAAAATCCTTTTCCTTTACCTTATCGCCTTCCAATATGGTAACAAACTCATTTTTTAGAAATTCATAAAAGCTGTCAAAACAAGGAAACAAATCAGAATTACCATCTAACTTTTCATAGTAGAGTTGCAGCGCATTGGACAGAGCCACATATTCACTTCGATTGAAAGTTTCATTGTCTTTTTTCCAAAGAGCTAGTAGCAATGTTTTAATGCTTTCTTTTTTTTCAGTATCCAGTATATCACCATCACTGATATAAAATGGGTTGAATCGAATGGGATTCTTTTCATCATAAGTAAAATAATATCCACCCACCATATCACACAGTCCTTTGTAACTGTGTCCAACATCAACCAATACAACATGAGTTCCTTGTTCGTAGTAACTCCTAACCATATGGTTGGTGAAAAAGGATTTTCCGCTTCCCGATGGTCCCAATATAAATTTGTTTCGATTGGTACAAATGCCCATCTTAACTGGCTCATCACTGATGTCTACATGAACTGGTTTTCCTGTCAAACGATCTCCCAACCGAATACCCATTGGACTAAGGGAAGAGCGATATCCTGTTTCCAGATTCAGGAAGCAGGCAGCTTGTTCTGTGAACGTATCGAAGGTGTCATTCATGGGGAAGTCTGCTGCATTGCCCGGAATTCCTGCCCAAAAAATCTGCGCAGCTCCCACGGTTTCTTGCTTCGCAGCGGCATCCATCTGTGCCAGTGCCGAAGAAACTTTGTTTTTCAAATCTTTGAGTTCTTCTTTATTGTCTGTCCAAATCAGTACATTAAAATGAGCTTTGACTGGGAGCCGTTGCTGACCGATAGCCTCATTTAAAAAATCATTAGTGGCATCACGCGCAATGAGGTTCTCTCTGCTGTAGGCTGATAAGGATTGTAATCGAAGTCTTTTACTTTCCAATTTCTGCAAGTTTTTTTGGAAATCCTCTATAAAAATATATTGGTTGTAAATATGATTACAGGACAATAATTGACCAAGTGTAGATGCAAATCCGATGCTGAACTTGGTTTTATCAGTGGAATAGCGGTCGTAGTTAATTCGAGAACCACATAGAGCAGGCAGGTCAGCAGCATCACCTAAAGTATATATTTGGCAATGTTTGTCTCCAACCTGCAAACCATCATCGAAAGCAATATCCTTAAATACAAATGAATTTTCCTTTTCAGATAAAAAACAGTACTGTTCAATGATTCCAATTTTTCTACTATGGCTTCGAAGGTCATCATTGCCAAGACGCGTTAGTTTTACAAAACCACTGTCTTCCAAAATGCGTCTGAATTGTCCAGTACTATCAATAAACTCCTGACGTAATTGCGCTTTTAATGTTTCTTCTGGAACAATGGAAGTTCTCAGTAAATTCGAAAATAAGGAACTTGACGTTTTTCTGCCTACTGGTTTTTTGGTCAGGAAAATGTAGCAGGAATGATCCAAAAATGGGCGTTCATTAAAAAAACGCTCACTGCTTCGGGTTAAAAAACTGGAGTCTTCACTGGTAAAATCCGGCTGAAACTTACTGTCTATAAACCAGTCCTGTTTATGGAACACGCTAAATTTGGGAAGCAGTTTTATGGCTTTGAGCCATGCTTGATGGAACGCTTCGTATTCCTGATCCGACAAAGTAAATATCTCAGGTAGTTCTGCTTTGAATACCACTGTCACATCTCCTTGTTTGGACAGGATGCAATCGTGCTCTACATCCATAATCGGTAAAATATTATCTATCATCTTTTCCATCTTCATCTATCATTTACCAGTTAATTCAAAACATCATCTAGAGTCTTTTTCCTCTTTTTCTAGGAGATACATCAGAATCAAAAGTTTGTTTGTTGAAATGTTTTTTTACATCTAGCGGGCTTGTATAAGTAGTCGCTTTCAAATTTTTCTCGATTGGATAGTCCCTGATATAGGCTGAGTCTTCATGACCATTGCGTCTTGCAAGTCCAACGGGATCCAGATATAAAAGATTAGGCAATTCTACTTGGATAACATCCTTTGAGGATTCATTGCCTACTAGCTTTTGAAGTTTGGTATCATATAGAAAATGATAGGCAAAGTCTCCATCAAAAGAACCAATCTCAAAGTCTTTAAATTCCAATTTTATAAAAGGATCCTCCGCTAATCTCAGTTCTTTTAAGTTGAGATCTATGATAAAATCCTGTCCTGCGATATCAATATGAGGAAGGATTCCAGCTACCCGTTCCATGAAACCTTCATAATTTGGATTTAGAAACTCTAAATCAGTTTTGTTTTTTAGACTCTCTATAGTAACTCCATACTTTTTTGTCATGCCTTCGGAATCTAAAAGAAGCAAAGGGGGTATGTTGATATTGATAGTATCTTCAACCGCATCGAGTTGACACGGAAAATTTTTATACTCAGAGTGGTAACACATAGAGTAGTGGGTTCCGTGATCTTTCATATCATGGAAAGAAATCGTATTGGTAAGATTTGTTGTTTCGATTAATGCTTGACTATTGATGACTACATAAAAGGTTGTTCCCTCAATCTCATGAGTGGGTAATCTTTCCAGAGGAATAGTATTGCTTGGATTCGCTGTTTCCACTATAGCCTGAGCGTTACTATCAATGTGGAACTTGCAGCCGGTAGCTATTGAAATTTCATTTTTCATTTGGTGTGTTTTTAGAAAAGTTCATGAATATTTTTCTACTCTGGGATTTCACTGCTTTAGGAATTTGTCGTTTCGCTAGCGCTTTCATCATACCAAATTCTCCGTATTGATGGCTCATCTTGTATGTTTTCAAAACCCACAAGGTTCCTGATATACCAATAATTCCTATACAGATTAGCGATGGTAAACCTGCTATGTACATAATTGCAAACAGTATCATAAGAGCAATAACACCACCACCCAGGTACCAGATGTATTGCGCCTTTAACCCGCGAAATTCTATGCTTTGGTTGATCCCCTTGTTGATTTGATAGACACTGTTTGACATGACCTTGTTCGTTTAAATCCCAAAGAAGGATTTGATTACGGTAGCCACTACGACAAGAAAAACACAACTGCCAAACCAGGCGGCGGCAACTTTTCCAGTATCAGGATCGCCTGCATTCCATTTCTGATAGACCTTGACAGCTCCAATTAAACCTAGTAATGCTCCTACAGCATACATTAATTCTGTACCTGCATCGAAGTAACTTCGTACCTGCTGGTTAGCTTCATTGATTCCGGCAAGTCCATCCTGGGCATAAGCCTCATAGCTTATCACAAAAAGGATTTGAGCCAGGAGAATACCGAAATGATTCATTTTTTGGGGTATAAACTTTTTAAAATTCCAGTTCCATTTTCTCATCACACATTATTTTAAAGTTTAAAAATTCAGGTAAAAAACGGAGGTATTGCTGCTGTCGCAGTGCCACTTTCCTGTTACATATGCCATACTGCGCCGGGACGGACAGGGGCATTTCCTCCGTTATATTGTTTTAGATTTTTTAGTTCCACAAACCTTCCGCTTCTGCTTGGGTTACTGATACGGTGTCAAGTGTTTTACACTCTGTCACAATCAGTTCACTCACAGAAGAGCGAAAAGCAGAATCTTTTACGGATGGATATTCTCTTAGGAGGAGTTGCAGATAATAGGTAAATTCTTTTTTGACTAATTTTTTCTTTGCGGCATCAGCGATAAAACTTTTTAATCGTGCCACCAGCGCATCAACATCCTGAAAGGTGGTGTCAAATTCTCCAAACGCAGGTTGGCTTGAAGTAGGTGCAGGTGTTTCCTGATTGTTTTCTTCAGATTGAAAGTCTCCGTAATTTGGATCTCCTAATCTACGGAATTGAAGTTTCCGTTTTCCTGAGATCACTTCTTTGAAGTCATCAAAATAAAATCGAAATCCAACAAATAAATACCAATTTGTCAATAGCAGAATAATCACAACTATGTAATTACCCCATGAAATGTCTGTAAACATACGCTCTTCATTTTATCGTTCTACATTAGTTTCTCACAATCCCGATTTCTAAATCCGGATCTTCATCATTACGGAGCAAAGAAACGATAGACAACAAACTGCTACAAGTACAACTTTTTGTTGCACCCCAGTTGTACCCCCTTGCACCCCCAGTAAAATCAAGAAGAAAAAAATAAAAAAAACGTAAAAAAATATAAAAGCCTCCCGATTGGAAGGCTAGTTAGATTATGAAATGTACTATTTTAGGATTGATTTTCTAGTTCGAAAATGATAAAAATTCAATTTTTGATATAAGAATAAATTGAAAAGTAAAATTGCCAATAGAAGTAAGCTTGGATTCTTAAAGATAATTACAAAGAATCATCGTTTGTTAAATATGTAAATAGAGTCTCTTCAATTTCTTCTAATAGATTGCTAACATTGTCAAAAATGGGATTTTGACTTTCTTACAATATGTTAAGCGAATTGTTCTTTTAATTAGTAGTTTGGTGATTTTCTATTGCACTTGCAGGTTTGTTAAATTCTACACGTAATCTATCTTTGGAATTTTTGTTTTTATTTTCAAAATGCGTAATTATTTATTGTTTAATTTCATAAGTTAATTTTTTAGATGAAAGATAATATTTACATCACACAAGTAAAGCCTAGATTTATTTTGAGTACAAAAAAAGTTCCAGATTTCTCTGAAGGCTTATCTTAGTATCCTCTGTAGTTGCATCACTTAACCCTTTTAGCTATAAATTCCTCAGCTATTATAAAAGGTTGGTTTAAGCTAAAATCATTGTCGCTTATATCTTCGTTTCCGAAAATTAAAATTTTGGTTTTTGGTTTATGGGCATAACCTTTATTGTCACCTATCAATTCGTTAGTCACATCAAATTCCAAATCGTGTTCTTTGCAAACTTCCGTAAATAAGTTTTGTAAAGATTTAGGGATTTTGATATGTCGTTTAGGATATAGTTTAAAGTTTTCTTCATTATTCCAAAAGACTTCGCTTATCTTAATCCAGTTACCAGTTTTTTTCTCCAATCCATTACTGATATCACCAACAAATAAATTTAGATTTTTTGGTTTTCCTTTAACTAAACATTCAAGTTGATTTTCATGATACTTTAAAAGCAAAGGATGAGAATCTAATATTTTTATTTTGACATAAGGAAGTAGTAAGTCCGAAAAGAACCCATCAAATTGCTCAGTTTTTAAGCAGGTTAATTTCCATTCTTCATATTCAATTGGAATATCATAACTAGTTTGATTAATCGAGAAAAATAACTGTAAAGTGTTCGCTGATGTTTTATAACTGTAGGATTCAAGTTTTAAATCAGAATCCTGATAAAATTCGGTAGTATTTGTTTTTCTAATAAATTCTTCAATCATAATTATAGTTCTGTTTCGGTTTGCAATTGCATATAAGGTTTTGCCAGTAAGAGAACTTGGTGATCCGGACGAACTGACTGTTCTCTGATAAAAAATAATTACTTCGTGAAAATCAAATGCAATTATTTATGTCTATATATTACTTCCCATATAGGTTCAAATTCTAACTCTTCAAATTCTAGCGAATGTAAATTTTTGCCTTTATATATACCGTTGCTAAAAGTGTCTTGTATCCAATTTGCAAAAGTCCAGTTTCCTTCTTTTTCAGGTTTGCCCCATCTTCTTGTTTTTAAGATTGTAGCTTTCGAGTTTATTTTTTTAGACAACTTTTTCAAAATCGGTTTGGAGTCAAGTTTTAAACTCTTGGCAATTGCAACTACTATGAAATATCCGAATTTAATATCACGATCGTTTTCAAAATCTCTTTCATTAGATATTGAGATATAAATTTCCGGTGGGGATTGTCTTTTTTCGCAAATTGTCCAAATAGGAGACCAAAGTTCAAAATCGAGAAAGTAATTTTCAGTGTTATTCGATATTGTCCACTTTTCATGTGATTTTTCATCCCATTTGAGTCGTCCAAGCTTTATGTCTGAATAATATACAAATTCTTTGTTGTCCTTTTTAGAAATTCGTTTTTCAGGCTTGCTCTTTGTTGCCCTAATTCCTGTATCTTTTATATTTTTATTATTTTTTATCAACAAGTCAAAATATGGTTCAAAGTCCGATTTCCAATTTGTTTTTATCCAAGGAGATTTGTTTTGGTCAGCCTGTCCAAAAATTAAATAAAAGTCATACTGTTTGTTTTCCCAGTAAGAATCAGTATTAGTCAAATTGTCGTAAAGGTTTGTAAACTTATTTCCTAGTTCCTTTATTAATTTCATTGTCCCTTGGTTCGTATTGGTTTTCTATGCTGACACTCAACGTTCCGCGGCTTTGCGCGGTAGCGTCAATTTACCGCTTTGTTGTAAAGATATGTAAATTTATTTTTGAGTAATTTCCGTCTAAGAAAATAAAACTAGCTATTGCGCAAAACCGATGTTAGTAGATATTTTGATTACCATTCTCCCCATAGGTCAGCAATTCCTTCGCCTTCGGCATAATCTTTTGGATCTAAACCTGAAGCAAGAGTTATTTGGTCAATAAGTTCACATAAGTCTTCTCGTTCACCTGTTTCAATAATTCCTTCATCTTTTTCATTCAATTTATTTAGTGATTTAATTGCTATTTCAAAACATTTTTCCTTTTCATTTTTGTTTCCATTTTCACCTGATGTTACCATTTTAGATATTAAATTGTCAAATATTCCTTTTGCTTCATTGCAATTTTCTTCTGTATATTGTTCCATTTTATACTCAAAAAAATTCTCTCTCCATTTTGCGAATGCATATAGTTCTTTAGTTTTTCTAAATAAGTTAAATTATCATTTACAGAATATCCAAATTGAGTTTCAGTTTGAGTATTTTCTGTTAAATTATTTTGAAGTTTGTTCTTTGTTTTTTTTGAATTAGCAGGCAAATAAGCAATACTGCCAATAATTAAATAAGTCATCTTTTTCATTTTTAGTTTCGTGTCATTTTTTAAAATATCTGGTACTGTCTTGCTACTAAAGTGGGCTTGGCACTAAATTAAGCTCATTTTTTTCAGATTTGCCAAATCATCTAAAATACCAAACCAACTTTCAATTAAAACTATTACCCAAATCTGTTGTAATAGTTGTTGAGACTAGTTTCTTATCCTAATCTAAATATTAAAGCCATATTTTCACTTACAGCTTTTTCGTATGCTTTTTTAATGTTTTCAAAATATTGTATTAAAAAATCTCTATCTTTTATTGGAGTATTTGGGTTATTTTCAATTCCTCCTTTTTTTAAGTATTCAATGAAATTTTTTGAAGTTATTTTATCCAATATTTCAATTTTATTCCTTTTCACTTCACTAGATTTTGAAAATCCAATAAAACCATCTTCCGGACTAAAAGAATTATTGCCCTGCAAAATCTTACCAACTAAATCATTGTTTAGATTGGAATATTTAGACAAAATTTCTAAAAGGTTTATTGCGAAATAACTTAAATCTGCAATTTCGGTTAAAGATTCTATAGAATCAAAATCATTTTTTATTAAGGATTTTAATTTATCATCTGTAGTGCTATATAATGAACCTGTTAATGACATAATTTTTATTTTTTTATTAAGGATTTTTAATCTTCGCTAAAATTACTGCCAACTCGCTAATACTGGCTATAAAATGGTACCAACACAACCTTTTTAGTTGTGTTTGTCCGGTAAGTTAGCTTTTCTTCAAGCGAATATAAGAAATGTTTTACTATATTTTTTTAACTTTTTGAAATTGAAATAAAAATAATTTATAAGTTTTATCTCATTAAAATTTTGCGAAATCAGACCTGAATTGGTTTGAAACAGGTTTGTAATATCAATAATTGTGAGGTTTAAACAGATTTAATAGGATACATTTCTGATAGGATTAACTTGGTAATTATTGGAAGTGGAAAACTTGGTAATAGAACTAATAATTGAAGTTATAGTTGTCTAGCTAAGTTTCATAATTCTAATAAGATAAAAATTCAATTTCCGATTTTTTATCCAGAAGCTTCCAGCCATCATCGGCTCGTATAAAATACACTTCATGACTAAGTGTGTCTTTCAAGCTGTTTTTAATTGCTGCAACAAAAACGTTCTTTTTTCGAATTGTAGTGTATCCCACAATTGCCTTATTATCAGAACTCATAACCCTAATTTCCTTAATTGCTCCGAAGGTTTCGTCTGCTACTTTTACACGTTGAATTTTACTTATTTTATCAGCTGGAGGTGTAGGTAGTAAGTATGGTTTTGCTGCAGTGGTAAAACTCACGAAAGAAATTGTTTCACCAATTTTTTTGCTTTTAAGCACTTTTACAAAACCTTTTTCTACAAGTCCAGATTTAAGAATAGTGTAAGCATGATCAGGATCATTGCAGTAAATATCATGGTCTACAATTATAGGATAATGATATTTTTCTAGAATAAGGGCAGTAGCCAACTTTTCATCTAATGTTATGGGCTGACAGCCTGTAAACATCAGAATTACTGTAGTCATAATGTAGGATAGTTTTTTCATGTTTTTAAATTTTAAAATAGTACTATTTAGTTAATACTCCTTGATTTGTTTAATCATACGCTCCAATGTTTCGATCGCTATTTTTTTGTCTCTTTCTTCGGCAACGTATGCTTTGCCACGCATAGCATTATAAGAAAGATTTACTTTATTTGGAGTTGATAGAAAAGGAACAATTGTTTTAAATAAATGATTCATTGATTTTGAAATAAGAATTTTTAGTTCATCTGAAGCTCTAAGTATTAGAGCTGTCTGATCCGTTGAAAGCTTACATAAAACTTTATTAGATGGATTATCTATCATGGTAGGACCATTGTATTTCCTTTTAATAATTTCAAAGTTGTTGCCTAAATAGTTTGCAAATCTTGATTCTATAAAAGTTATTAATTCATCTAAACAAGATATTAAGGTATCTGTAACTTCTTTCAGGTTGTCTTTGTGTAATTCATTGCTATTATTTATTTCTGTGATTTTATCCAAAAGAAATAATAATGATGAATAATAATTTCCAACTAGAATCTTAATTTGTTTCTCGTTAGTAAGCGAAAAAACCTGTACAGTAAACTGTGACTGAATAAGAAATGTTTGCTCGGTGGCTTTCTTAATAATCGCTCTTGATTGAAGTAGAGTAATCATAGTTAGATCTGTTTTGTTAGGATTGAGGGTTGAGGTTACCGTTAAATCCATCCATTCTAAAAGATAGGCTTGAGTCATTTTTTTTACTTTTACTTAGTAAATCTTTCTCTCTACTTGCAATCGACAGTACTCTAAATCAATACTTATAGAACATTCTTAACCCAGCCTAAACATTTTCTTTGTAATATTTACTGAGGATTTAAGTGTGACCGATATTCGGAAGGTGACAGGGAAGTATGTTTCTTAAAAAAAGTGCAAAATGAAGAAGAGTTGGTAAATTGTAGTTCTTCTATGATATAAAAAATAGATAGTTGATTGTCTTGAAGTAATATTTTCGCTTCCAAGACAATGGATTGAGTAATGAACTCTTTTGCTGTTTTTTGGGTAACTTTCTTAACAATTTTAGTAAGGTGACCTGCTGTAATGTGTAAGTCATCCGCATAGAATTTTACATTGTGTTGCTTCCTACTATTAATTTCTAGGATTTTAAAAAACTGTATGACCAATGCTTCATTTCGTGAATATTTTACATTTAGATGCCAAGACGATCTATGATAAATGCCTGCTAATTCATACAGCAACAGATTAAAACTAAATAAGAGTATTTCCTTTTTATAGACATGTGTGTTATTACTTGCTATTTTACTTTTTATCAAGGTAAACAAATCAATTACCAGAATTGCATCTTTTTTTTTGAGAATGATTTTAGAAGAAATTTGTGTAATAAAAAATTCAAAATGCTTAATATGTGGCCATTTGATACTATTCCCAAAAGCAAAATCTGAAGTAAAGGATGTCTGGCAAATTTGTAATTGGTTACTAATAAATAAAATTTCGCATATCGCTTTTTTTGGAATTATGATGAGATCATTTGCTATCAAATCAATTTTTCTATTATTTATTTGAAGACTTAGAGAGCCTGAATTCACGAGGAGTATTGAAAAATGGTCTATCTTAAATAATTGACTAAAAGAAATCTGGGATGTGAATTTCTCAAAGATATTGACTTGCAAACCAGGATGATAATATTTCGATTTTTTGTCTACCACAATAATTCTCTTTTATAAAATTATGAATAGTTAATAAACTTTAGATAGGCTCAAGTTGAAAAAGGGTTACTCAGAAAGTAATCTGGATATCAATGAAACAGTGACAAAAAGTAAATTGGACATGCCACTCACAAAAAGTAAATAAGCTAGAATACGTCGGCTATCATTTTTTATTTCATCATCTGTGAGGTAGTCAATTATTTCATCATAGGAAAGTAGGTCTATGATGAAATAAAGACTTACAAGATTAAAAAGAATCAGGAAAACAGTAAGCGTGTATATTATTTCTTTTTCGATAGAATAAAGACGATACAACATCAGTGAGTTGCTTGTGTGTATATCATAATTCCTGTTACAAGGGAGCGTCTAATCGCAGTAGATGAATTATCTATAGCTCCACTAAGTCCTCCAACAAGGTGTCCCTTAGAGGGAGGCCAATCTTTATCTTTACGTGTCAGATTATAATATATGGAATATCGGACTAGGGAAGAAGTCGTGAGAATAATTCTCTTATCCTCGTTACTAAATCCTGAATTAGCTATTACAGATGATTCATAAGAAATAACGCTTTGATAAATTTCTTCATAGGAATTATTTTCCCATAAAATAACATCGTTCATAAAACTGGAAAGACTCTCTTTTGCGGCATTTGTCATTGTAGAATTTGTAATAGCCTGAGCAAGTTCAAGCTCAGGATTACTTACAATTTCTTGTATGATGTCAAGATTAAATGACAGATTTATTCCTGTACTTAAAAGGATAAAATTAGTATTGGCAGTTGCAATAGCTTCGATTTGTTGGTTAATTTGTTCAATTGTAGTGTGTTGGTGGTTGCCTGCCAAATAAACATCAAGGATATCATTATGCAGTTTACCTGCAAAGTCATACATGTTTGCTGGATTTTCAGGTATCGGGTTTTGTACTAAACGCGTTGATTTTTCTAATTTTTTCATGCTGACCTTACTCGCAATGCTTTCTGTGTTGTCAATAGTATCAGGAGTACAGGAAATTGTTAGTAATTGTAAAATTACTAATGGAAATGAAATGTTTTTCATGATTGAAATGTGTAAAATGTGACAGACTACTTTTGTAGTAAGTTCATTTCACCCGGGTAAGCAGAACTTTAATTTAGCACGATGCTAAATATTTTTGCTTTTGAATTCGAAACAAATCTAAAAGGCTTTTTTTTATCCTGCAAAATGTTGTATACGGATTTTCATATTTTACGGTACGGATTTTATGAAAATCCGTATATCTTTTTTCGTACAAATAAGCTAGTTGTCAATTGTTTATGTATATTTGAGATGATTTCCAGCAAAATATCCCTAAGACATCTTAGAACCCCTTACTTGGCTCTAAAAAAGGTTTTGCAGAGGAAATAATGTCCCATTTTAATTTACATTATGATTAGAAAGTATCTTTTTTTACTCTCTCTTTGTTTGGGAGGTCAAATCAGCGCACAGAAACTTCATTTTAAAATTCCTGACACGCTGCGAAATAAGGATTATGATTATCTCTTTGAACAAATAGAAGAATCTGAAAAAGACAGTGTTAAACAATCGCTGTATCTTAAATCCTTTCTGGTGAAATCTAAAGTAGAAAAGAATTTCGAAGAGATTGTAAATGGCTATAAAAACTATCTCTACCACTCATCGGAAAATTTAAAACTGGTATATGCAGACAGTATGATCTACACTGCAAAAAAATCAATGGACAATGCTTTGATAGGTTCTGCTTATCTTACAAAAGGAATTGTATACTATTCCTGGAAAAAGCACAATTATGCATTAGATAATTATCTTACTGCAAATAGTTATATTTCTAAAACTAATGACAAGTATTTAATCTATAAAACCAAATATAATATTGCTAACATAAAATACTTTCTTGGATTTTATAACGAGGCAATTGCTTTGTTTAAGGAATGTATCAGTTATTTTAAAAATAATAATGATAGTGGCTATTTGTATTCACTTCACTCTCTTGGGTTGTGTTATAATCGCATTGGAGCCTACAACTTATGTACACAAACAAATGAAAAGGGATTATTGGAAGGGGAAAGATTGGCTAATAATGAAATGAAAGAGTATTTCATTCTTTCCGAAGGAGTTAATCAGTATTTCAGAGGCAATTATGCTTTGGCTATTAAGAAAATAAATCATTCATTACCCGTTATTCAAAAAAGCAAAGGTTTTGCAAATGAGTCTGTTGCGAATTTTTATATTGGAAAAAGCTATTGGGATCTTAAGAAACCCGAACTAGCGATACCCTATTTTCAAAAAGTGGATTCTATTTTTGATGATAAAGGATACATCCGTCCGGATCTTCGCAATAACTATGAATTACTAATCAGTTACTTTAAATCCAAAGAAGATCCTGTATTACAACTTTATTATATTGAAAAACTACTTAAAGTGGATAGCATTTTACACAGTAGATATAGATATGTATCGGGAAGAATTCACAAAGATTATGATACTAAGGAATTATTGGTACAGAAAAAAGGTATTGAAAAATTACTCGATAAAAGAGAACGTGACGGTTTTATTCTTAAAGGGATAGTAGTCCTTTTATTTTTATCTGTTGTCTTTCTCATTTATAAACATATTAAAAACAGGAAAATCTATCGGCAAAGATTTGATGATTTAATGAAAAAAAGTGATGCTACTATTAAAGTTGATTCCAAGAATATAACCAATAGAATAGAAGACATGAATCAAGAAACGGTAACATCGGTCTTAAAGCAATTGGAGAAGTTTGAAGTAGATAAAAAGTTTTTGGAAGAAGATTGGACTTTAGCAAAGCTTGCAGTTACTTTTGGCTCAAACACAAGATATATTTCACAAATAATAGCTACTTACAGAGATAAAAAGTTCGCTGCCTATATCAATGATCTAAAAGTGGATTATTTGATTGCCTTATTAAAGGAGAATAAAAAAGTTCAGAATTATAGCAACAAAGCCCTATCAGAAGAATCGGGTTTTAGCACCACAGAACGTTTTACAAAAGCTTTTTTTTCCAGAACAGGGATGCCTGCATCATATTTTATGGAAGAACTTCGAAAAGAACAATCATAAATTTTTATTAAACCTCAATATTGTTAGCATATTTGCTTAAAAAAATCCACCTCAAAGATACTATTGAGATGGATTTAACTCGTCTCATTACCTAAAATTATTATTGTTTTTGTACTTATACGTAAACTCTGTTGATTTCTTATCTCCCGGCAAATTGTATTTCATCACTATTTCATAATTGCCATAACGCATAAACAAGAAATTACTATTTAGAAAACGGTTCGCAATTGATTCAAGACCAATGTCACCATCGATATAGGCGTTTATAATCTGATTGTTTAAATCAACCCAATCCTGTTTGTAAAGCAATGGCATATTATACTTAAATGGGAAATTACCTTTTGTCCATGTGAGTTACTAATTGAGAAAGGCGTTAAAGCTGCTGGGCCAAGAGCTCGTACATCAAGCATAGAACTTGAGAAATTATTCAAAGAATTTAGAAAAGTTTCTGTAGAAGAATCTAAGAAATAATATTTTTGCTAAACTAATCTAGGTGGGGTTTTGTATTCACATTTGGGATTTAATTATTATAGACTTTTTAGCCTTTTTTCCATTTGTTTTGCGATGAGTATTGAATCTACAGAGATAAAGAATAAAAAACCTATGATCATTGGAACTACTAGTGACCCCATTGTTATAAGAATATCTCCTATGCCTTGAGTTTTAAATTGATTTAAATAGAAATATAAAATAATTCCACCAGTAAAAAAAAATAGAGATAGTGAGATGGCAATGTTGGCACAAATTCTTTCAGTTTTACTTAAATTAATTTTTATTTCTGGACCATTTGAATCTAGGTGTTGTTTTGCTCTCTTGATTTTTGGCCATGTATAGTTTCCGCCTAGTTTATCTTTAAAAGAAATGTATTTCGGTATTGATTTCTCATTTGTATCAATTCCAGTTTGAGAAAAAAAGTACAACTCTTTCACATGAGGCTCAATAAATTTGGTTTTAAAATCTTCATCAAATTTATCAAGCGCAGAAAATGTTTCTAAATCATTTAGTACGTTTTTTAGATTTCTTCTTTGTAAAGAATCAAATAAATTTGATAATGACTGCTTTCCCAGTATAGCTGCAAGTACAGTTCCAGATACAGTTAAGACTGTTTTTATAATATTTTCATTTATTAAATCCATATCATTTTAATTAAGAGATTTTAACTGATTTTTTTAACTTTTTAATTAATTTGCTTTAATATTTTATACCATACTCTTTTTCGAAATCACTAAAAAGCTGAGATAAGGATGTTTCCTCTTTACGGCAAATTTTTATTATAGTCTTCAATGGAGGTATGTACCCTTCTGGAGCATTTGCTATTTTTGTAATGGTAGATGTAGCTAAATCACATTGATTAGCATAATTTGTCATACTGACTTTTTGACTAGCGGGATCTAATTTTTTTGGAAACCACTTTTTAGTAATGTAATTACATAAATTCATGTACATTAAAGCATCACTACTTGAAGTTGTGTTGGAAGGTTTTTTATTTACCACTTTAATAAAAGATTTTAACAAAATAAATCCATTAGGTTGAAAAAATCGTTCGCGATTGCGAACGGTAAAGTTTTTTTAATTATATTTGCTTGAAATCCAAATGGATTGTATTTTTGCGATACTTCTAAATAAAAATATTTGAAGCATTCGCTTTGAATCTCGGATAGAAAACTGGTAATTTTCATTGGAACGAGAGGATAAGTGGTTTTGCTCACGACCATGGCGTGGGCTCACTTGTTGTTCCAGGGTTATACCAGTACCTCTATTCGACATGTTGAGTTTCTGCGCCATTTTTTATTTCTAAAGCAAATCTCTCATTTTTGGATTCTTAGCACCAAATTTTCATTGTTTTTTAGGCTCGTAATAATTTAATTAGTTCAACTAACCAAAATTTAGTACCTATGATTCAACAAAAATGGTAGTCGATACCATACTCCACCTAACTTAACGCACAAAAAATGGCCCTCTAATTCGTCACCAAACTAGTATAGAGGACCGTAGCAAACAAAACAAACGTTTTACTTAACTAACCCAATATTATGAATAATTTTTCATTCTACAAGGGTAGTAAGGCTCTTTATTACCTGATTTTTTTCGGGTGTTTCTTGTCTTTTACCCCTGTTCTAGCAAAAAGTGCACTGCGGCAACTGCAGTCTAACCCCCAACAAAATGTAGTTAGTGGTATCATCACAGATGGTACTAATCCATTACCAGGGGTTACCATAGCTATAAAAAGCAAAGCCAATTCCGGTACAATTTCCGATTATAATGGACAGTACGGAATTATTGCTAATGAGCTCGATACCTTAGTTGTGTCTTTTATAGGTTTCAAAACTGCTCTGATCCCCATAAAAGGACGCCAAACCATAAGCATAGTTTTGGAATACGATACCATGGTACTTCAAGAAGTCCGAGTCAATGCAGGCTACTATACCGTAAAGGAAAGCGAGCGTACGGGCAGTATTTCCAGAATCACATCCAAAGATATCGAAACCCAACCCGTGACTAATGTCTTGGCAACGCTGCAAGGGCGTATGGCAGGAGTTAGTGTTACCCAAACCACAGGCGTTCCCGGAGGTGGTTTTGATATTAAAATTCGCGGGCAAAATAGTATTCGCAGTGATACCAATGCCCCGCTGTATATCATTGACGGAGTGCCGTATGCCAGCGATGCTATTGGGGCGAGTCGAACAGCGACTACATTTCCAACACCAACGAGCCCCTTAAATAGCATTAATCCCGATATGATTGAAAGCATCGAGATTCTAAAAGATGCCGACGCTACTGCCATTTACGGCTCCAGAGGAGCAAATGGCGTGGTACTGATTACCACCAAAAAAGGAAAAGCAGGGAAAACCACTTTTACGGTAACCGCATCAACAGGAGCGGGCAATGTTCCCCGATTTCTAAAACTCATGGATACGGGGCAATATCTAGCCATGCGTAAACAGGCATTTATAAACGATGGTCTTAGCCAGTATGGTCCCTTAGACTATGACATCAACGGAACCTGGGATCAGAATAGATATACTGATTGGCAAAAGGAACTCTTAGGAGGTACCGCACAACTCACAGATTTTCAAGGAACAATCTCAGGCGGATCCGAAACTACACAATTTCTGGTTAGCGCTAGTTACCATACCGAAACTACCGTATTTCCGGGTGAATTTCTCTATAAAAAAGGAGGTAGCCAAATTAATTTGAACCACCGCTCTGAGGATAAAAAATTCAGAATAACATTTTCAGTAGGGTATACCAGCCAAAATAACCAGCTGCCATCATATGACCCCAGTTATGAAGCGCGCTCCTTACCACCTAATGCTCCAGCATTGTATGATGCAAACGGAAATTTAAATTGGGAAAACAGCACCTGGATCAATCCACTGGGCAAACTGGGCTCCAAGTTTGAAACAAAAACGAATGATTTGATTGCAAACAGCGTACTGTCTTATGAACTACTACCTGGATTGCTGCTTAAAAGTAGTTTGGGCTATACTGATTTAAGCACGCATGAAACCCGAATAATCCCTTCCACTACAGGGGATCCTGCTCTTGGAAATGATAGTTCCATTTCGGCGCTGTTTCTAAATAATACCGACCGGTCTTCCTGGATTGTAGAGCCACAAATCAATTGGAAAAAAGAGTTAGGCCTTGGGAAAATGGAAATACTCTTTGGGGCTACCTTTCAAAACCAAATCACCAAACGCATAGAACAATCTGGAAGCGGATTTTCCTCCAATAGTCTAATCTATAATTTAGCCGCTGCAAAAACCATCCGTGTGGTGCGTGATGAGGAAATCCAATACAAATACCAAGCCTTTTTCGGAAGATTAAATTACAATTGGCAACAGCGTTATATTGTGAACTTAACCGCAAGACACGATGGCTCAAGCCGGTTTGGCCCGGGAAATCAATTTGCCAATTTTGGAGCTATCGGACTGGCATGGTTATTCTCTAATGAAAATTTCCTTAAAAGCAATTCCTGGTTCAGTTTTGGAAAACTACGTGGTAGCTATGGAACCACCGGTAGCGATCAAATTGGGGATTATCAGTTTTTAAATACCTATACTACCTCAGGAGTAGTTTATAATGGAGTAATTGGACTCAAACCTTCAAGGCTTTATAATGCCAATTTTGGGTGGGAAACCAATAAAAAACTGGAAATGGCACTCGAACTTGGATTCTTGAAAGATCGCATTTTCACCACAGTGGCATGGTATCAAAACCAATCCTCCAATCAATTGGCAGGAGTGCCGCTGCCTGGAACAACAGGTTTTACACTGCTACAGTCCAATTTAGATGCCACGGTTCAAAATACTGGAATAGAGCTCAGCGTGGGCACGACTAATTTTAAAAGTGATGCCTTTAACTGGACTACGAGTATCAACCTCACTTTTGCTAAAAATAAATTACTTCGTTTTCCGGGATTGGAAAGTTCTCCGTACAGTCAGCAATATCGCATCGGTGAGCCACTAAATATCGTATTGCTCTACAAGTACAAAGGCGTTAATCCCCAAACTGGGATTTATGAATTTGAAGACGTAAATAATGACAGTCGAATATCAGCACCCGAAGACAAACAAACTTTGGTTGATTTAAATCCGCAATACTATGGTGGGATTCAAAATCAACTCAGCTATAAACGATGGACACTGGATTTCTTATTTCAATTTGTCAAGCAAAAAAGCCATAACTACCCGATGGATCC
This sequence comes from Flavobacterium frigoritolerans, assembly GCF_025847275.1. Taxonomy (GTDB): domain Bacteria; phylum Bacteroidota; class Bacteroidia; order Flavobacteriales; family Flavobacteriaceae; genus Flavobacterium; species Flavobacterium frigoritolerans. The sequence continues at coordinate 144,740 of NZ_JAOZEV010000007.1, read as the reverse complement.
CGCAGGAATGATGTCCAATGAACAAGAAAGAAAAATAAATAGCTGGCAACAACCTGGTGACTCGGGTACCTATCAAATTTATACCACAGGATATAACAGTGATGCGATCACAGGGGAGAGTTTCTACGCGCAAAGCGATGCCGATATTGCAGATGCTTCTTTTATTCGCTTGAAGAACATTGCTCTTTCTTATGATGTACCCTTAAATCTAAAACAGAGCCAGTGTAAAATTATGCTCCAGGGACAGAACCTTTTGACTTTTACTCGGTATAAAGATGGAGATCCGGAATACACCAGTGGGAGTTTTCTGGCTCCACTTAAGGTAATATCTGCGGGGGTACAATTAACATTTTAATTCAACCATTAATCGATTTATTATGAAAAAAAGACATAAAATAAGCAACAGTAATTGGAAAGCTATTCCAAAAACCAGACATACAACTCCCGAAACAATACTTAAAACATTGCTATTGATTGTTGTGATTACTTTTCAGTTCCAATCCTGTGATTCTTTTGTGGATGTTGAACTGCCACAATCACAGCTAATAAGCACAACGGTTTTTGAAGATTATGCGACGGCCAATGCAGCCATGACAGATATATACGCTACCATTCCCAACAAAGGAATCTATACAGGAGCATTGGGCTTGGGAATCTCGAATCAGCTTGGGAATTATGCAGATGAAATAACCAGTACTCAAAATCCAAACAATCCCAGTCTGAATTTTTACAACAACAGTCTTTTGCCTTCCAATACCACAGTAACGGGATTCTGGAATATCACCTATAACCAAATCTATGCTGTCAATGCTGTAATTGAAGGGGTAGCTACAAGTCAGAATCTCACTATGGAACAGAAAGAACAGCTAACAGGGGAAGCTCTTTTTATTCGCGCGTTACTGCATTTTCATCTGGTAAATATCTTTGGAGATGTGCCGTATATAACCCAGACAGATTATAAAAAAAACAGCACCGTCTCAAGAACACCTATTGGGGAGATATATCAAAATTGTATTGTTGATTTGCAAAATGCCATTGCTGTTTTGCCCGATCCTGCCCCTACGAGTGATATGGAAAGAGTACGTCCCAATAAGGCGGTAGCGCAAGCCTTGTTAGCAAGGGTATATCTATATAACAAATCCTATCCCCAAGCGGCTAATATGGCTTCGGCAGTACTAAATCGAGAAGCATTATATGCATTAGAACAAAATATGACCAAGGTCTTCTTAATTGGCTCTAAAGAAACGATTTGGCAATTGCAGTCTGGAAGTGCCGGACTCAATACAACAGAAGGCGCTTTCTTTACTTTTATCTCGGGACCTCCTCCTTTAATTTCCCTGAGTGAGAATCTGGTGAATTCTTTTACGGGGAATGATTTGCGTAAATCCAACTGGATAAGAGCAATTTACAATGGAACAACAACCTGGTATCATGCCTATAAATACAAAGAAAGCAAGTCGACCTCGGTTTCAAAAGAATATACTATTGTCTTTCGTCTGGCAGAACAATACCTTATACGGGCAGAAGCACGTGCTGAGCAAGGGGACTTTATAGGCGCTAGAGAAGATTTAAACAAAATCAGACACCGTGCGGGACTCTCCGATACAACGGCTTCGTCACAACAAGAAATCCTCAATGCTATCCTAGAGGAAAGAAGATGGGAGCTTTTTACCGAACGAGGCCAACGTTTTTTTGATCTAAAACGAAGCGGAAAACTCGATAGCACCCTAACAGGATTAAAACCAGGCTGGAATACCACCGATAGTTTATTTCCTATTCCACAAACGGAACTAAATACAAACCCTAATCTGCTTCCTCAAAATCCAGGATATTAAATAAAAAATCATGACCACAAATCATTTAAAAAATAGGACTGCAAAGAATCTGCTTGATTTTTTGTCCCCTATAGTAGTTTTATTTCTATTTTTTATTTTGCCATTAGTAGCCTGTCCCTTATGGGGGCAGGTGGTGCAAAAAAAACAGCTAACGGTTGCGGATTATCATTTATGGGGAACAGTAGATTTGGACAGAGTCTCCCCGAATGAGGAATGGGCGAGCTACAGAATGACCTATAATACGGGGAGGGATACTTTATTTGTCCGAAACATTCGGAGCAATAAAACATACCACTTTGCTGGTGGTACCCACTCGCTTTTTACAAAGGATAATATTTTTATATGTCTTAAAGCAGAAGAACTACAAATTCTAAATGTAGCAACGGGAAAAGCAGAAACGATACAAAATGTTATAGAATACACGTACTGCTCTGAAACAAATCAGTTAATTATTCTTATCAAATCAGCGCAGGGTACTGCTACAGGCAAGTTAGTTGTTCGATCTCCGGTGGGAGAAATTACAAGAGAAATTACTGATGTGACTCAATTTTCATTAAGTCCCAAAGGGCATCAATTAGTTTATGCCACCTTTTCAAATAATAAAAATATGCTTATATGGATTGACCTTAAAAAGATAAATAAGAAAAAATGGCTTAAAACGGGTAGTACAGCTCCTTTTAGTGATTTTGCATGGCAAAAAGAAGGGCATGCTTTGGCCTTTGTTGTACAGTCCGATGATGGGACCCATAATTCGCTTTGTTATTATATGTTAGAAAAGGATCAATTATATCAACTAGATCCAGAGACTGAGCCCAATTTTCTGGATAACACCACTATAAAGACTAATCCTTTCTATAAGATATTGGTGTCTGACGATAGGCAAAAACTCTTTTTTAGTATTACAAGCCAAACACTTCCTTCAAAAACTAAACCCGATTCCAATGTAGAGATTTGGAATGCCAATGACAAGTGGGTTTATCCGCAGCAGCAGAAAAACGGGAATTTTGAAAATGGAGAAAAAGTGGCTTTGTGGTTGCCTTTGGAGAACCGTTTTACTGCTATTACCTCAATCGAACTTCCAAGTGTTATGCTCAGTGGAGACCAGCAGTATGCTATTTTATCCAATCCAAAACAATATGAACCTCAATTTGAAGAAGAAGGTCCAAGAGATTACTATATCATGAATCTTAAGACATTTGAAAAGAATATTTTTGTAAAGAAACAGTCCAGTGATTACCCATATATTATTCCTTCACCAAGTGGAAAATATGTAGCTTACTTTAAAGAAAATAATTGGTGGGTTTATAACATTGCTGCCAAGACTCATACCAATATCACGGGTACTATAGCTAGTGAATTTACTGCAAAAATACGACAGCTCGTTCCCGAAACGGCTTGTGGCAACCCCGGATGGAGTGTCGATGACAAAGCCATTTTGATTTACGACCGTTATGATCTATGGGCTATTAGACCTGATGGCAGTGCCTCAAAGAGACTTACTCATGGACGAGAATCAAAAATCAGGTATCGTATAGCTGAAGTTCCAAATGAAAGACCACTGAAGTTTATTTATGATGGGCTAAAAATAGAAAGCTTTGATATCACTAAAGAATTACTCCTTAGAGCGGAAGGAGAAGATGGAAAAACAGGTTATTTTAGATGGAGCAGCAATCAGGGAGAAAAACCGATTGCCTATACTGACCGATACATCGATCAACTGAATTATGTCTGGCAAAAGAAAAAGATCTTCTTTAGGGAACAAAAAAATGATGGAGCTCCGCAATTGATGGAGCAAAGTGCTGTTTCAAAACCTAATTCTTTTTTTCAGAGTAATCCACAACAGAAAAAATATTTTTGGGGCAAATCAGAATTAGTAGAATATCAAAATTCAAAGAATAAGAATCTAAAAGGAGTCTTGTTGTATCCTGCCAATTATGATCCTGAGCAAAAATACCCCATGATTGTGCATATTTATGAGATTCAGTCCGATCTGTTGCATCACTACACTAATCCAACATTGTATAATGAAAATGGTTTTAATCCAACAGTTTTTACTACACAGGGCTATTTTGTATTTTTTCCGGATATTGTACTTGAAAATGGAAATCCTGGGATCTCTGCAACCGATTGTGTCGTTACTGCAACAAAAAAAGTTATTGCCAAAGGGATTGTAAACCCGGATAAAATTGGAATTATTGGTCATTCGTTTGGAGGATATGAGGCCTCATTTGTGATCACCCAAACCAATCTTTTTGCAACTGCCATTGCCAGCGGAGCAATTACGGATTTAAACAGTTTTTACCTGACTATTAATCAAAAATCCGGACAACCCGAGATGTGGCGCTTTCAAAGCGAACAATGGCAAATGGGGAAAACACCTTTCGAGACTCCTTTAGTCTATCAGGCAAATTCTCCTATCGCTCATGTTCAGAACATCAAAACACCCGTTCTGCAATGGAGTGGTAAACAAGACAAACAAGTAGATCCGCATCAGACTATTGAATTTTATTTGGCACTTCGTAGATTGGGTAAAAAAAATATAACATTATTTTATCCAAATGAGAGTCATATTCTCACCAATGCGACAAACCAAAAAGATCTTACGATTCGTATGCAAGAATGGTTTGACTGTTTTCTAAAAGATATGCCTCCTGCTATGTGGATTAAAGAAGGGTTAAAGTAGGTATTAATAAATGAATTTAAAAGATAATGCAGTTCCAGATATGGAACTGCATTATCTTTTTACCACCAGTTTAATAAGACCAATTAGGGACGATATAAAGGTTGTACACAATTGCCACCATCCTCTTGCTCATAAGCTACTGCCCCTGAAGCACCATTTAAACGGCAAAGAAAGGGTGATATATCTCCACAAGCCACGGGAATATTAATACATTGATTTTGAGAATTAGCAATGTATCCTACCATTGGTCCATTACTTTCAGATGCGTTTTGCATTAAAGTGGTTGCAAAAGCTCCCGAAATTCCCAACACTGCAACAGCGAAGGGCATCATGTTTTTTAAAAATAACGTTTTCATATTTTCATATTTTAAATTGTACTTTGAGCTATTTTTTCTATAAGTTCTCCATCTAATTTCTCATACAGATGGGAATGTTTTAATGCTTAGCTAGCATATAATTTAGTCGCTTTTTATCTCATTTGTGCCTATCATTTCTCAAACCAAAAACAGGACCAATCCTATTCAGCTATTATAGTATAGATATTTTCTAAAAGAGCAATCACCAACCTGGTAATTGATTAAATAGGAACTAAATTACGAGTTGGTAATCAGCTTAATAAGAAACAATGCAATTCTGGTGATGGAACTGCATTGCTATAACAAATACTTTAGCAAGAGCAATCAAGGACGAAACAAAGGTTCTATACAATTATCATCATCCTCTTTTTTATAGGCTATAGGCCCTGTAGTACCATTTAAACGACATAAAAAGGGCTTAGGTATTGTTTCACAAGCCACGGGAGTATTAATACATTTATTTTGAGAATTCGCCAAATATCCCACGATTGGTACTTTATTTTCAGGTATGCTTTGTATCGAAGTGGTTGCAAAAGCTCCCGAAATCCCCAATGCTATCACGGCAAATGGCATGCTGTTTTTTAAAAATAACGGTTTCATACTATTAGATTTTAAGTTATACTTTAATTTGTTTTTTTCTATAGGTACTTGAGCTAATTCCGAATACTAACAGGCATATTTTAATACTTTATCAGTATATAATTTAGTCGCTTTTTACCTCATTTGTGAATATCATTTCTCAAATCAAAAGATAGTACCAATTTCGCATAATAACGGTCTGGGCATTTTTTAAAACTGGAATCACCAGTCTAGTGATTGATTTACGGAAGACTACAGTACCTATTGATAAATCAGCTTAATAAGAAACAATGCAGTTCCAGTTTTGGAACTGCATTGCCATGACAACTACTTTAATAAGACCAATCAAGGGCGATATAAAGGTTGTACACAATTACCGCCATCCTCTTGCTCATAAGCTACTGCTCCTGAAACACCATTTAAACGACATAGAAAAGGTCTAGGTGTATCATCACAAGCCACAGGGATATTAAGACATTGATTTTGAGAATTAGCAATATATCCTACCGCTGGTGCTTTAGCTTCTGATACACTTTGCATAGAAGTGGTTACAAAAGCTCCCGAAACTCCCATCACTATAACAGCGAAGGGCATCATGTTTTTTAAAAATAACGTTTTCATAATATTAAATTTTAATTTACACTTTGATCTACTTTTTTTTACAGGTGTTCGATCTGGGGCCTGATACTGATCAGTATATGTTTATGCCATGCAGACATTTATTTTAGTTGATTTTCATTTCTTTGGTTAGTATAGTTTTTAATTCATAAACGACAAGGTCATTACCTATTATAGCATATAAATGTGTGGATGAAACAAATAAGGAATTAAGCTCCGTATCACCCGTTTTATATATGGGAAAACTCAGTAAATAAGCATTTTTGGTTAAGTCATATACATCAATAATGAAAGATTTTTCCCAAAGTTTATGATTTTCATATTTGCCTTTTACTTTAGAATGTACAAACAGTAATTTTTGACAAATAGTTGCATGGGCATTAACTACAAATGGAGGAGATGACATTTCGGCCTGGGTTCCATTTTTAAGATACGAAACTTTAAGTTTAGCCTGTTTAATAGTATCTATAGTATGCCCTCTGGAATCAAGAGTACCATTTTTATCCGCTATTATAAACTCATTACGATAGTAATACAGATAAACCATTTTATTTAGTTGTTCACTGTACAGTAATGTCCCATCGGTATCAAAAATACCATCTATTTGTTGCTGCAAAAGATCTCTCTTATAAGTTATTTTCGGAGTAGGATTTGCACTGAAAACACCTAATACATTTGCTGATTTTTTTGCATTGTTTGATCTAAATGATATGGTAGTACTATCAAGGGGTACTGCTAATGTAAAATACGGAATACCTTTAAGTTCTTTTGTGATTTTCCAGTCTGAAGTACTTCCTCTAAAAACAGTGGGTACACTTCCATCCATTAAAAAGAAATTCGAATCTCTTATAGAGATTGTTACTATTTTAAAAGGTATTTTTTTGGGGTCAAAAGATATTTTTGCATTTTGTTGATTTCGTAAAGCAGTATCCATTGATACTATATGCAACGGGTTAGTATAATTTCCAAGGTGAATTCGGTTATTCCTGTAACCAGCAAAATAATAGGAATTGAATTTTAAATCCATTGCATTCGAAAATACTACTGGATGTTGAGGATAACGTCTGATAAATGGATTCTCATGATGCATAATGTCCTCAGAAGACAGAAATAAAATCACCACAATAGCAACACTACCTATCATAGAAATCGTAATTTGTTTTACAGTTAAAAAACGTTTTTTAAAAGATCTATTGGTATTGGTAGGAGTGTTTTTTATGACTATTGCCAGAGCTCCAAATAGTAGGAATGCCATATTAAAAATAAGGTGGCTATTCCAACTCATTTTTTCTAAGACTCCTCCACAAGAACAAGGAACAAATGAGCTGTAATGCAAGACTATGAAAATATAAGCAGTAAACATAGTCATCAAACTAAATGCTGCGAAGAGACCTGCGCTTTGGAATTTTGGGATAATAAGTAACAAAACTATTAGTAATTCTATCACTGGTACCAACCAGGATACCCAGGATGCAAAAGCACTCAATAATGGAGATTTCCCAAGTTGAACTTCGAAGTTTTCAAAGTCCAATAGTTTACTTACAGCTGCGTAGACAAATAATAGTACATATAGCAGACAAATTATGTCAAGAATTACATTCTTAGTCTTTACAGTCAGTTTCATGTTTTCTAATCTTTTAAGTTGATACATTTATAAAGTGTCAAATTCTAAATACTCAAATAAAGAAAGCATTTTAACTAGGATTCAATTATTTAGAGTTGGAACTAAAACAAAATTACAACACTCTATTTTCTAAATTGTTATCAAAAACAAGCCAAAATTTTTCAATAACATTCATTTTTAGTTAAAGTTTAAAAAACGGCATTATGAGCTTCCATTTATTAATAAAAAAAATGCCAAATAAACCTCAATTTGTTTATTTGGCACATAACTAATTTTACTCCCTCTTTGCTATTTTCCAGTTTCGCTCAAGGTCTTTAATTTTTCACTGAGTTCGATAAGTCCAGCTTTTTGCAAACATTCATCTCCGAAGAGTCTTAATTCTTCCAGATTTACATCTGGAATACTAGTCATGAGAATCGATGGTTTATCATCACCCTTGGTGGATAATCCACGTTCAATAACATGGTTTAATAATAAAACATTTTTTCGTGAAATCTTCAAATCAATTTTCACTACATCATTCATACCAGGGATACTAAGTACAGTATCAAGAACCTTGGCCACATCATTTGGTGTCATAATCTTCACGTTTTTAATTAATAATTTATTCTATAAAGGTAGAAAGTTGGTGGTGAGTTTTGATAGGTAAAATTTACCTATGATAGGTAGAATCCATACTGCTTGCTTAGATTTGTGTTGGAAATAAGTAATGAGTATTGCAATTTACGATAGGATTTTAGAGAATAATAACCGGACTAACTAGTTATGAAATATGTAAAATGAAATAGTTCTGGGAGAATTAAGATGTTCGAAAAATTGATTTCACTTAAGTATTCAATAAGACATCTTACCCTTTAGAAGAACAACCAAAAACCTTCCTTAAAAAAGTCAGGATTTTGTTGTTTTTAAAATTGATTTATTGTTTTGAAAGTGCACCTCATTTTAGGGAAATTGGTAAGTAAATTCAGTTATGTACTTATTGCGTAGCAATGGTTTTAAATTATATGAGGTGTGCATTTCTTTGACAGCCAAAAATGAAAATAGTATATTCTTTATGGATGTTCTTGAGATTTTAGGAGGTTGCTATAACTGTTGTGATAATTAACTGGAATGTCAAGATTAGTATATTACTGATTATAAAATAGAAAAAGAGTTTTGAATATTTTGGATGTCTCAAGATTATTTAAAATGTCTGGAAGATTGCCACGTTCCTGCAATCGGCAAGATGTCCTGTTGTTAAACAACAGCTTCTTGCTGCTCTACACTCGGGACTCGTTAGCAGTGATACTGAAAGATTAAAAAAGAGTTTGATAATAATGAAGAAGAGAGATGATGAAAAGAGAAAATTCAAACAGAACACGCATTGTCGGGGTGCGGTTTACATCCGAAGAGTATGCGAAAATTGAAAAAAAATGGAAAGCTAGTACTTGTCGTAAGCTAAGCGACTACATTCGCAGGCACCTATTTGACAAATCTATAAACACCACTTATAGGAATCAGTCATTGGATGATTTGACTTATGAAATGATGCAGTTGTTTAAGCATTTAAATGGCATTGGAAACAATTATAATCAGGCAGTAAAAAAACTACATACTCTAAATCAAATTCCGGAATTTAAAGTATGGATTATAAGTGCTGAACTGGATAAAAAAATGCTTTTTGATAAGATAGATGAAATCAAACTATACATCCAGAAAATCTCGGAAAGATGGTTACGATCATAAAAACAGGACACTCTATCCACAAGGTTTTCTATTACAATGAAAACAAAGTAAAAGAAAATGTTGCAGAATGTATAGGTGCTGGAAATTATCCGATTGATGTGGATAAAATGAGACTTACTATAAAACTGAATCGTTTTTTAAAACAGCTGGAATTAAATGAAAATGTAAAACGAAACAGCGTACATATTTCAATCAACTTTGATCCGTCGGAAAATTATTCTAAGGAAAAATTGATGGCTATTGCTGATTCGTATATGGAAAAGATAGGTTTTGGTGAACAACCTTATTTAGTATATCAGCATCACGATTCTGGGCATGCGCATATTCATCTGGTTTCCATAAATGTCCAGAGAGATGGTACACGAATTGATATGCAAAATATAGGTCAAAACCGATCTGAACCGGCAAGAAAAGAAATTGAAGAATTCTTTGAACTTGTTAAGGCGCAAGGGAATAAAAACAGTCCCGATTTCGAACTCAAGCCAATCATTTCAGGGAAGATTCAATACGGACGAACCGAATCAAAAAAGGCAATTACAAATGTACTTAATCAGGTGCTTTTATCTTATAAATATGCCAGCCTTCCAGAACTCAACGCAGTGCTCAAACAATATAATGTTTTAGCAGATCCAGGCAATGAAGATTCAAGAATGTTTAAAGCAAAAGGATTAATGTACAGGATACTCGATGATAATGGAAAACCTATTGGAGTTCCCATAAAAGCAAGTCTCTTTTATAACAAGCCAACGCTGAAATTTTTAGAGGAAAAATTTACTTCCAATACCACAAATCAAGTTTCAGATATAAGAAGGGTAAAAAATGCTATTGATATGGCATTTTTCAAAGCGGAAATATCGCTTTGTGAACTAGTTAAAATTCTTGAGAAAGATGGAATCGATACTGTTTTTAGAAAAAACGCAGAAGGATTACTTTATGGGCTAACCTACGTAGACCATACCACAAAATGTGTTTTTAACGGGAGTACTCTTGGAAAACAATATAGTGCCAAAGCGATACAGGAACGCTGTGCATCCAGTAATCAGACAGAGCAAAACAAAGAAAGTTTAACGAGCGAAAAATCGCATACAGTCACATTTGAAGCACCAAATTCGGAAATTATGGCAACGCTTTTTGCTGATGATTATAGAGATAACAAATATGTTGGATCTGATACTATAATGGGACAACTATGGGATGCACTTACGCAATCTGAGCAGGCCGCTAATTACCTCCCATACGAGCTGAGAAACAGAAAGAAAAAAAGAAGAGGACAGTCTAATAATCGATAAAATTTGAAATTATGGCTATGCAGACAGGAGAAAATGAACAGGCACTGAGAAAGATCTTGGATATGACAAGACTCATTAGCATTATTATTTTAACCATCCATTTTTATTATTACTGTTATGCCGCATTTGGAAAGTGGTATTTGGTTAGCGGGTTCAGTGATAAAATCATGGGTAATATTTACTACACGGGATTGTTCAGTAATTTCCATAAATCTAAACTCTTTGCTTTGGGATTTTTAATAATCTCGCTAATTGGAGCTAAGGGACGAAAAGATGAAAAACTGAATTATAAAACAGCCTTTGCTTATATAATTTCGGGGATTCTGATTTACTTTTTAAGTTATCTTTCCTTATACCTGAAAATAGAATTAGCCTTGGCCGCGATTGTCTATATGACAATCACTTCCAGTGGCTTCCTTCTAATGCTCACTGGTGGTACATTATTATCACGTATTATAAAAAACAGGCTCAACAATAAAGATATTTTTAATAGCGAAAATGAAACTTTCCCCCAAGAAGAAAGGCTCTTGGAAAATGAGTATTCCATCAACCTTCCAGCCCGATATCATTTAAAGGATAAGATAAGAGACAGTTGGATAAACATCATTAATCCGTTTCGGGGTTTACTGGTTTCTGGTACTCCTGGCTCTGGAAAATCCTATTTTGTAATACGTCATGTTATTACCCAACACATCCGTAAAAAATTCACCATGTTTGTCTATGATTTCAAGTTTGATGATCTGACGAAAATCGTCTATAATACCTGGCTTAAATACAAGCATCTCTATCCGAAATTACCTCAGTTTTATGTTATTAATTTTGACGATCTGACTCGAAGTAACCGATGTAATCCATTAGATCCTTCAGCCATGAGTGATATTACCGACGCTTCCGAATCAGCACGTACTATTCTGCTCGGACTCAACAGGGAATGGATCAAAAGACAAGGAGATTTTTTCGTGGAATCACCGATTAATTTTCTCTCAGCCATAATATGGTATTTAAAAAAATATAAAGACGGCGAATTCTGTACACTTCCCCATGTAATTGAACTCATGCAGGAAGACTATGATAGTCTCTTTACCCTGCTTAGAACTGAAAAAGAAATCGAGGTGCTTATTAATCCTTTTGTCAATGCCTATCTTAATAATGTCATGGACCAATTGGAGGGCCAAATCGCATCAGCAAAAATTGCGATGGCACGGCTTTCCTCTCCACAATTATATTATGTTTTATCCGGTAATGATTTCACATTGGACATCAATAATCCCGAGGAACCTAAGATTGTATGCATGGGGAATAATCCGCAAAAAATCCAAATATATGGAGCTGTATTATCACTATACGTAAACCGATTGGTAAAACAAGTGAATCAGAAAAACAAGCAAAAAAGTAGCCTGATATTCGATGAGTTTCCAACCATCTACCTCAACAATATGGATAGTTTGATTGCTACTGCCAGAAGTAATAAAGTAGCAACTTGTTTGGGTATTCAGGATTTTAGCCAGCTGCGTAAAGATTACGGGCGAGAACAGGCTGACGTCATTATGAATATTGTTGGAAATGTAGTCAGCGGACAAGTTACAGGTGATACCGCTAAACAATTATCAGAACGTTTTGGGAAAATTATGCAGGACAGGGAGAGCCTGTCCATTAATAGTGGTGATACCTCAATTAGTCGTTCCAAACAATTGGAATCCGCAGTGCCTCCATCCAAAATTTCAGGACTTAGTTCCGGTGAATTCGTTGGTATGGTAGCCGATGACCCTGATTGTAAAATAGAACTCAAAACATTTCATTCTGAAATTGTAAATGACCATGAAGCATTAAAAAAAGAACAGGATAACTATGTCGATATTCCTATTATCCGTAAAGTAGACAATTCAATGGTGCAGCGCAATTATATGCAAATAAAAAAGGATATCAAGGATATTATTTATTCTGAAAAAGAAAGATTATTAAATGATTATGAATTGAGGCATTTAGTCGTAAAGAAAAACAAGTAACTCTTTTAAAATTATAATATATTTGCTTATATATGGATTAAATGTTTTCAAAAAAAGTTGTTCTCAGATCACATCATTATTCCATACTAAACACTAACAAATAATGAATTTTGTCAATGATACAAAAACAATTTTTAGATATAGTACAACTTATAAGATATTCTCAGGTAAATGCAATTAAGGTTGTAAATACGGAATTAATTAACCTTTATTGGAATATTGGAGAATATATTAGTACTAAAATTGAAACCCAGGAATGGGGGCAATCTGTTGTGAAAGAATTAGCACAATACTTACTTAAAAATGAACCTCAGATCAAAGGATTCTCTGATAAAAATTTATGGAGAATGAAGCAATTTTATCAAACATACAAAGCTTTTCCAAAACTCTCAGCACTGCTGAGAGAAATTAGTTGGACAAACAATCTCATTATTCTAAGCAGGGCTAAATCTATCGAAGAACAAGAATTTTATTTGCGACTTTCAAGTCAGGAAAAATTTAGTTCAAGAGAATTAGAAAGGCAAATAAACAGCGGTGTTTTTGAAAGAACTATTATAGGAAATGCAAAAGTCTCATCAGTGATGAGAGAATTACATCCCGATATCACAAACACATTTAAGGATAGCTACATATTTGATTTTTTAAATCTTTCAGAGCCTCATAGTGAAAGCGATTTGCAAAAAGGACTGATAAGACAAATGAAAAATTTTATACTTGAATTAGGAAAAGATTTTCTGTTTGTTAGTGAGGAATATAAAGTTCAGGTTGGGAATAGTGATTTTTATATCGACTTATTATTTTATCACCGAAGCCTTCAATGTTTGGTTGCCTTTGAACTGAAAGCCGATAAATTTAAACCTGAACATTTAGGACAAATTAATTTCTACCTGGAAGCCTTGGATAGGGATGTGAAAAAAGAAAATGAAAATGCCAGTATTGGAATTTTACTGTGTAAGGATAAAGATAGTGAAGTCGTAGAGTACGCCTTGAGTAGAAGTCTTTCTCCTACAATGGTTGCAGAGTATAAGACGCATCTTCCTGATAAAAAGATTTTACAGCAAAAACTGCATGAATTGTTTAATGATAATTAATTAAGAGTAATCATAGTTTGTTGAGTTCTTAAGTCTGAATAAATTGTCGTTACACTGTCACGACAATTATGCTGGTAGTCCTATTTTCTAGTACTAGTATCAAGCAAAAAAAAGATATTCATTAAGCCCTATTCTTAATTTCCATAACCTCTCTTTTTAGTTCCAACAGCAATTCTTTCATGCTTTCCGTTTCTGATTGTTCTTGTTTTTTGTCTGTGCGTCCGATATTGCATTCATATTCCCAGATTTCTAAAATATCAGAAGCTTTAACTTCATAAGCAGGATAAAAATGGTTATCTGATTCTAAAACAAGTGTGTTTCTTTTATTTTTATTGAGCCTTTTATAGACCATACCCTCACTTTTGGTGATGATGATATAGGTTTTACCGTCCATTACTTCACCCAATTTATCAATATAACGTCCTATGATAATCGACCCATCTTCATGTGGAGGCATCGAATCGCCTTCCACAGGAAAGCCTCTGTGTTTTCCGGGACCTAAAAAAGGTAAAGAAATTTGCTGTAAGTTTTCGATATATTCAGGATCACCATAGCCATTCAAGTAACCCGCCTTTGCTTTTTGAGTAACAATTTCAATAAAATTTTCTCCGTTTGCATCAACGGTAATAGGCAACAGTAATCGGTTGTTTTCCAACTGAAGTAAATGATTCGTAGGGATTTTACGAACATCCACTGAAAGCAACAAATCGATACTAATGTGGAAATAATGCGCTATTTTTTTGAGGATCTCATACGGTGCCTCTGAAGTACCATCCTCATATTTGGTGTACCTACTTCTAGTGATTAGCAGGCTCTCAGCGACCTTTTCCTGTGAGACTTTCTTTTTTAGCCTTAGGCTCCTGATATTATCGGAAAATAAAGACATAATAATATTGTTATAATTTGTAACAACAAACATAAGTATTTTTGTTACAATCTGTACTAATTTTGTTCCGTATAAAAGGAAGAAGATTATGGGAAGGTCAATTGTACATATTGATATGAATACATTTTTTGTATCCTGTGAAAGGTTAACCAATTCAGAGTTAACTGGGGTACCACTGATCATTGGTGGTGGAGATAGGGGAGTGGTAGCATCTTGTTCTTATGAGGCTCGTACTTTTGGGGTTCGATCGGCTATGCCAATTAAGATGGCGCTTCGACTTTGTCCACAGGCAAAAGTGATGAAAGGGGATATGGAATTGTATTCAACCTTATCACATACCATTACCGAAATAATTCAGGAAAAAGCGCCCATAGTAGAAAAAGCCAGCATTGATGAATTTTATCTGGATATAACGGGTATGGATAAATTCTATGGGAGTTACAAGTGGACCAATGAACTTGCTCAAACTATTACAAAAGAAACGGGATTGCCACTAACTTTTGCTTTATCAGTTAATAAAACGGTTTCAAAAATAGGTACTGGAGAGGGAAAACAAAAGCGAAATTTGGAGATTCCCGAGCATATGGTGCAACCCTTTTTAAATCCCTTATCTATTCAGAAAATCCCAATGGTGGGAGATAAGACCTTTCAATTACTTTCACGAATTGGGATACGAACCATTCAAACACTCTCTGAAATGCCATCAGAAGTCTTGCAGCAAATGATTGGAAAAAACGGTACCGAACTCTGGAAGAAAGCCAACGGTATAGATAATAATCCCGTGGAACCTTATACTGAAAGGAAATCCATATCAACGGAACATACTTTCTCGCAAGATACCATTGACATAGCCAAACTCAAACGCATACTCGTTGGGATGGTAGAAAAACTAGCTTTTCAACTCCGCTCGGAGCAGTGGCTCACCTCAACTGTAGTTATCAAAATACGGTATGCCAATTTTGATACAGAGACCAAACAATGCCGTATCGCCTATACCTCAGCCGATCATACCCTGACTAGAAATGTTACCGAGTTATTCGATAAATTATACCAACGGCGCATGCGACTAAGATTAATAGGAATACGTTTTAGTGGTCTTGTGCGAGGAACTTATCAAATCAATCTCTTTGAAGATACAGAAGAAATGTTAGCCTTATATCAGGCAATGGATAAAATGAAAAGCCGCTACGGATTTGATGCCGTTATGAGGTGTGCAGGAGCTTCGTTCAAACCCAACAACAAAGCAGAAATTTTAAAACGCAAACTGTAATTCACATGTATCTCAATTGTCATTCTTTCCATTCTTTGCGTTATGGTACTATTCCCCTCGTAGATTTGGTACAGCAAGCTGTGGCATGTAATGTAAAAGCCATGGCGCTTACAGACATCAATACCGTAACTGGAATTTATGATTTTATCAAAGCATGTAATGCAGTTTCGATTAAACCAATTGTTGGGATAGAATTTAGATGTAATCATAAACTGCGTTATATTGGACTTGCCAAAAATAGCGAAGGTCTGGGGGAAATGAATCGTTTTCTGACCAAGCATAATTTTGAGAATACTCCTCTGCCAATAGAAGCGCCCGAATTCAAATCGGTTTTTATACTATATTCCTTGGAGAATGCGCCAGCTTCTTTGAAAGAAAATGAATATATTGGTATTCGTCCTGAAGAACTTCCAAAATTGTTCAGATCCCATTGGAAAAATAGAATAGATAAAATGGTCATTTCTCAGCCAGTGACCTTTCGGATTAAAAAAGAATTTAATCTGCATAAAATTCTTCGGGCTATTGATACCAATGTTATTCTATCAAAGCTTAGTCAGAGTGACTATTGCAGTACTTCGGACGTAATGATGCCGCTTGAAAATTTACTTGCCCAATTCACGGATTACCCACAGATTAATGAAAATACCCAAAGAATAACAGACGAGTGTAATTTTGAATTTGATTTCAAAACACCCAAAAATAAAAAATACTATACCAATAGTAGAAGCAGTGATATGGCTTTGCTGACAACTCTCGCCCAGCAAGGACTAGTGTGGAGATATGGAATTACCAATTTGCAGGCAAAAGCGCGAGTGGAGAAGGAACTGCGTGTGATTGAAGAACTAGAATTCAGTGGTTATTTTTTAATCACATGGGATATTATCCGCTATAGCAACAGTTGTGGTTTTTTACATATCGGGCGTGGAAGTGGTGCTAATAGTATCGTTAGTTATTGTCTTGGAATCACAGACATTTGTCCGATCGAACTCGACTTATACTTTGAGCGTTTTCTAAACCTCAATCGTAAAAGTCCACCAGATTTTGATATTGACTGGTCATGGAAAGAACGCGATACTATATTAAAATATATTTTCAATCGCTATGGCGCGGACCATGTGGCTTTCTGTGGAACCAATGTAGAGTTCAAATACCGATCGATATTCAGAGAAGTTGGAAAAGTATTTGGACTCCCAAAAGAAGAACTTGATGTGCTGGCTAAAAATCCAATGACTTCGCATGATGGGAATTCAGTGGTCAGATACGTGCAGGAATATGGGATGATGCTCGAAAAATACCCCAATCAGCGCAGCATGCATTCCTGTGGGATATTGATTTCCGAGGAGCCCCTTACCAATTATACAGTGCTCGAATTGCCTCCTAAAGGCTTTCCTATTGTGCTGTTTGATATGCATATTGCCGAGGATATTGGTTTTGAAAAATTTGATATTCTAAGTCAGCGAGGAATTGGTCACATTGATGATAGCGTGAAACTCATCCAAAAGAACCGTGGCATTAAAGTAGATATTAGAGACGCGGTATTATCCAAAGATGAGGTGTTGTGCAATACATATTTGGCCACAGGTAAGACCATTGGTTGCTTTTATATTGAAAGTCCTGCTATGCGTGGTTTACTTAGACGTCTTAATTGCGATAACTATAAAATACTGGTAGCGGCATCGTCTATTATCCGCCCTGGCGTAGCGCAATCCGGAATGATGAAAGAGTACATTTTTCGTCATAATAACCCTGATAAATTCGAATATTTTCATGATGTTTTTAAAGAACAATTGGGCGAGACTTATGGTATTATGGTCTATCAGGAAGATGTAATCAAGATAGCTTTGTATTATGGAGGGCTTCCAGCTGCCGATGGAGATATCCTGCGTCGTGCTATGAGTGGTAAGGGACGCTCCAAGGCAGCTTTGCAAAAAGTGAAAGATAATTTCTTTGCTTCTTGCCTGCAAAAAGGACATTCGGTAAAACTAAGTGAAGAAATATACAGACAGATTGAATCCTTTGCAGGCTACTCTTTCTGTAAAGCCCATTCGGCATCTTATGCAGTGGAAAGTTACCAAAGTTTGTATCTGAAAGTATATTATCCTGTGGAATTCATGGTAGCCGTTATTAATAATCAAGGCGGTTTTTACAGGACTGAAGTATATATTCACGAGGCTCGAATGTCTGGAGCGATAATACATAACCCTTGTGTCAATAGGAGTGAATATGAGGCAACTTTATACGGAGTTGATGTCTATCTCGGGCTGATGCATTTAGAGGGTTTAGAAACTAAACTGGCGCATCTTATTATATCTGATCGGGAGGATAGGTGTGAATTCAAATCATTGGAAGATTTTATCAATCGCATTCCTATCGGCATTGAAGGCATTCAGATTTTGATTTTTATCGGCGCTTTTCGCTTTACAGGAAAAACAAAAAATCAATTGCTGGTAATAGCCCGATTGATATTAGTGAATTTTAAGCCTGAAAATAGAAACCTTATGTTACTCCAAGAGCCAGTAAAAGAATATAAGCTGCCTGTACTCGAACGCTCCGCTTATGAAGATGCCTTTGATGAAATTGAACTACTTAGTTTTCCAGTATCATGCACCCCTTTCGATCTTTTACAAACTCCATACAGAGGGGCTGTCATGGCAAAGGATTTAGTGAGTCATCATAAGAAAACGGTAAAAATGCTTGCTTATCTCATTTCTAGAAAACATGTGCCTACCAAAAGAGGCACCATGTATTTTGGTACTTGGATTGACATAGAAGGAGAGTACTTTGATACAGCCCATTTCTCAGATAGTCTTGAAAAATATCCTTTCCAAGGTGGTGGGTGTTATTTATTGCTAGGAAATGTTGCCGTAGATTATCACTTTCCCACCGTGACTGTAACTAAAATGGCTAAAATGCCATTCATCCCTGACCCGCGATATTCCAATACCAGTGACAGGCAATTTAAAGTTCACGAACATATACGAGAAGATGCGAGTATGACACATCGCGCTCCATATCCTTCGGAACATGAGATTAATATTCCAAGGCAAAAGATGGAGAATACTTAAAGAATTAAATTAATCTTGAGAAAAGAAATTACACTTCTCATTATTAATGGATATTTATTTTGAAAATAAATTTTATGAGTAATAGGAAATTATGATTTTTAATGCTTTTTCTAAATCTTGATTGGATTAAACTTGAGTGATAAACGTTAAAATAATTATATATCTTTAGCCTTAAAATTTTAAAAGATAAAGCGGAATGGATAGTTTTAGTGTTTGTGTAACTTTAATCTCAGTATTGTTAGGTATTGCATATCCTGTATTAATACAGATAACCTCTAATGACAAATATTCATCAGAAAAGATTTTAGAACTTTTTGAAAATAATATAAGAAGAAAATGGTTTCTTCCTAACCTTATAATTTCATTGTTGTTTATCGGTATTTACCTTTGTGAAATACCACCTTTTTTTACAATCCAAAATGAATATCTCAACTGGATTATTAAAAAATCGGCACTCATAATTTTATGTATTTCTACAATTGCGCTGATAATCAATTTTATCTTATTAATTGATTTAGTTAAGATTTTTTATCGTACCTCAGCGCTGATAACGTACCTAACTGCTAAAAATAAAGAGGTATTGGAAGATAATAATTTTATTTCATTTGACGCCCTTTCTGATTTGCTATATTGGTCAATTCAGAATCAAGATTTTAATGCATCCCGTCAATTGTCCACGTACTTCTATGGCGTTTTTAATGATTATCGTGAAAAGTATGCTAATCAGGATGGAATAACATATCCAAATAATTTTTATGGAATGGTTTATATGGCAACAGAAAAACTGGCTGGTGTAAAAAAAAATGAATTAGTCTTTTTAGAGAATAGAACTGTTGGTGGAATCTGGTTATTAGGAGAGGTTAATTCTCCAAAACTAAGTGAAAGTACATATAAATCGTTATGGTCCAACTTGGTTGTAGCATTAGAAAATGATAGAGATGATTTTGTTATGTCATATTGGAAAAATGCTCATCAATATTTCTCATATAATTTGCAATATATATACCCTGAATATAATAATGATGGTCTGACGCATAAAAATCAAGAAGCTATTGACGATAGAATTAAGGAAAGAGAATCTTTTCTAGAATTTCATTACGCTTTAGGAGGACTTATTCTTTATAAAAATAAAATTTCTCTTTTGAAAAAGATTTTCACTTATACTACTAGTATCCCGCCTGATTATGTGCTTTTGCCAAAAAGTATGACACAAATTTTTAGTATGTTTTTTAAATTTTTTGATCCATTTGACAGAAGATTTCCTTTTATAGCTCATCAATACAATTTTCCAGGACTTGAAGGATTAAATGCGGACCAAACTATTAAAAGTTGGATATGTCGCTACATTGGTATTATGTTTATTCGTCAAATGAATATTCAAAGTCAGTATTATAATTACAATCCTACGGATGTTCCTAATCTACCTCAGACATTACCAGAGAAAAGACATTGGTCTGATAATGTTCAGTATTTCAAGAATATCATAAAGATAGTAGTTGAAGAGGATAAGGAGTTATTGAAAAACTTTAAATACAATATGGAAGATGATCGATTATACCTTAATAAAATTGAGGAAATTGAAAAAGCAATCGTCGATGATTTCAATTATAGTCAGGAAGCTATAGAACCCCAAAAAGAAAAAGTTGATCAGTTTCTGGAAAGTTCAACTAAGATATTAAGCAAGACATTTCAAGACTACAAACAGCTTGATAATTCCTACGAGTTTAATTCAGAACTAGAGTATCAGGTTTTTAATATTCAAGGGCAGGTCAATATAGTTGATAAGGGAACTTTCACAGACAACGGAGTAGCGCACTTAAATTATGATACATTCCTTGCTGAAGCGGTTAGCAGTAAGTATAGTGGAGGATTCTTTGACATATTCAATATACGGGCAACGAAAAAATTCGTTTTTGATCAATCAAATATTTTTATCGCTATTGAAAAACTAGAACTTAATCCGGAACATCATATTATAATATCATTTGGGTTTATGAATATCAATTATTATATTGAAAATCTAAAAGTTAAGGGGCTAACAATGGCTGCATATAAAGGTGTTCCTATTAATTTTTTTGCAGCTAGAGGCTATGGTTTATCTGATTCGCTCTTTATTCTTTCAAAAGATGATTTGCCATGGATTGAATATAAAGATTTTGATAATGAAACGAAAGGAATGTATGAATTACAACTAATTCTTGAACCATATAATGTATATGCTGGAGTTACTGACTTGAATACAAATGCTCAGTTAAGAGAAAAACTAGAGAATGATGCAAGGGCCAAAGAAAAGGATTTGAGTAAATCTGTATGGCAAGGAATCATGTTTATGACAATAATTCGTTGGAGAAAGAAAATGAAGATGGTTCAAATTTTTATTAAAGATAATAACGAAAGTCAGAAGAAAGCAAACAAAATTGATGATATAACATCATTTGACCAGCTAGATTCTTAAACCTATATAATTCTCGAAATTTTTAAAACTGCTTTTTTTCCTTTTTGAACGAAATTAGTGAAACTCTTTATAGATGCTGAAATTTTTAAATCAGGTACAAGAGAAAAAAAATTAATGTTTCTTATACCGACTTTATAAAAAGGAGATAATATATCCTAAGGTTCAGTTAAGTAAAAAATCATACAGAAAATAATTAAATTTCCATTGTCACAAAGTGGTTGCATCGTTGATACACATTGACATTTTGCTTATTTTTGCCGTATGAATCACGAAGAAATAAAACGCTATTTTGAAAGTACACCTCCGCCTGAGGTAGTACAATGGGAATCATGGGCTAAAATTTCTGATACAAAGCTTTTCTTAAACAGTTGCTACATAGGTATACATAATTTTAATGGACCTCTTGAGATGTGCCCAGCCTGGTGGCATCTAAAGGATTTTTACTATCATATTAAGCGTAACGTTTCTGATAATAACCAGACACAATCAGAATAAAAAAGCATATTCGGAAGTAGGAAGAATCCAAAAAGAAGTTATTATCCATACAGAATTGCTCAATTTGTAGGATTTTCCATTTGGCTTATAATCTTGTTTACTTCACTTTCTGTTGATTTGAGTTTGGTCTGACAAAAAGTAATAAGTCCAGCAGCCCTCTTGACTTTTGTAGCCAGTACATCAACCGAAATGGTTTCATTTTCTATTTCTTTTGCAATTGTTTCAAGCTCAGCATAAGCAGCTTCATAAGTCAGTATCTCTTCCATTGTATTTTGTTTTTTCCTTGACGGTAGTTTTAAAAATCGTATCAGCCAGTATGACATCAATGGTATCTCCCACATCTATAGTATCGGTACTACTGGTAATTGTATCATTAATCTTGACAATAGCATATCCTTTTTTAAGGATATTCTCAGGGGACATCATTCTGATACTCGAACTGTAATGCCCCAGATATCCTTTTTGATTGCGAAGATACTGATTTGTGAATGTTTTTAAATTACGGATCGTATTACCAATATCATTAATCCTATTGTAAAGGATAATCCGGGGTTTGCCTGAAATTTGATGCGATAGGCTCAGTAGCTGACGATGTTCTTGATAGAGGATTGATTTGGAGCTGTTGATTGTATTTTGGTTAATAGATACTAAGGCATCTTTATGCCCGGAAAGGAGCTCCCTTGTATTATTAGAAATGTTACTCTTAAGATGGGAAAGGTTCTGGTAATGCATCAGAAAAAGCTGCTGCGATTTAATGACAATGTTTTTTTGCAGTGAAAGGATCTTCTGCTCAAAACTGCGGTTGTGCGCAATAATAAACTCTGCGGCTTTGGTTGGAGTCTTAGTCTGGGTATGTGCCATGAGATCCACAATGCTAACATTTTTCTGATGCCCTATTCCTGTGATAACTGCAATAGGAAATTTGGCCACGGCGCGCCCAATGTTATAGTTATCAAAGATCAAAAAATCGGACTGAGCACCTCCTCCTCTGGTAATCACAACGGCATCATACAATTTGCCACTACTGTACACTTCAATAAGTTTGTCTAAAAATAACTTGGCATTATTATCCCCTTGAACAATGTTTGGATAATCATCTATCTCAAAAACATAACCAAAATCATTATTTTCAAGTGTATGCCTAAAATCCTCAAGACCAGCGGAATTACTCCCTGATATCACCGCTACTTTTTGAATAACTGCCCTAAGCTTTATTTGATTGTTTTTAGTAATGTATTGTTCTCCTTCTTTAACGATAAAAGTATTTTCTTCCACAAGCCTTTTCAGGGTGGCATTTCGTTGCTGTTCAAGGATTCCAAGAGTGAAATTAGTATCAATATCCAGGACACTCAGTGACAGGCCAAACAAGGGGTGGTAATCCACGCTTACCAAAACAAGTACATTGATATTATTGGTAAAACGTTGTCCAGTATTTTTTTCAAAATCAGAAAGATGCATTGATCCTGTTCCCCAGGCTTTGCCAACAATCTTCGCAACAATACTGTTTGATGTGGTTCCTTTTTCTACCAGTTCAAAGTAATGAATTTTCTTATCTGCTTTATAGGAGTGATTGGTAATATCGGCAACTACCCAAAATGTCTGCCCCTTAAAACGATCCGTCAGGGCATCGCTAATTTTATTGTTTAGCTCAGAGAGTTTGATATGTTTTTCTGATTCCATAAAAAGTGAGGAAGCCAGTGTTCCTTTTTAGATCATCCTAAATGCAATAGAAGATACAAGAGTTGTTTAGAAAAAATAGGTTTGATTTTTTTCAAAATCATTTACAAGGGAATTATCGCTCCATGCCCAAAAGTGTAACGGTAGCTGTAAGATCATGACTGGAAATATAATCCAGTACAAAATCTTCTGCCTCTTTTCTATGATCGGCAGCAGTCGAAAACGAATTGAGATAAAAATCTTCGTTCTCATCAGCAATATGGATAATCTCGGTATATCCTTTGGTAATCAGGCTCCCTTTTAGTTTTAATACCTGAAGCTCATTTCTATTGTCAATCTCCTTCTTCACTCTAAGCTTTATCGTTTTATCCATGGCATTGGTATTTGGTCTTGTGTTGTTTCGTAAAATAATATACTTAAAAATCAAAAGATAATAGGGGTAACTCTTTTATTTTTTCTCTTGATCATGATCCTTACTTCCTGCTTAACTCAAAGATTCCAGGTAAGTAACTTCCGAAAACAAACTTCTTGTTCTCCCTTTTTTATAAACCTAAAAATACTAAAAATCAAAACAGCATGATCGGGTTCAATCATAAAAATATGAACAATTAAAAATTGGATTCAATTTACAATCAAAACGGACTAAAAGGGCAGCCAAAATAGTGCCCGCCGTCTCCTGCATGCGCATAACGGTTTGACGCCGCCCTTCGGGACTTATAGCACTCCGGCTCCTTAACCGGACACTTGATTTGTGCTTTCTTTTTTCCCGTTTTTTCTTTTGAAAAAATTTTTTGCGGAACAGGCGGGAAGAAGCAGTAATAATCTAAAAACTTTTAAATCATGGAAATCACAGGACGCTTAACCAGAGATGCTGTTGTTGCTAAAACAGCAAAAGAAAGACAGGTTGTTAACTTCTCCATTGCAGTTAATGATACCTACAAAACCAAAGACAGTAATGAGGTAAAAAAGATAGTCACTTTTATTGACTGCTCTTACTGGCTCAGTGCAGGTGTAGCCCAGTGGCTCAAAAAAGGCGCAATGGTGGAACTATTCGGAAGAATCGGCGTGAATGCCTATCTCAGCAGTGAGGGTAAAGCCGTAGGCAGTCTCACTTTTCACACCAGTAATATTAAGATACTGATTTTCGCATCAGACACTCAGCCTGTACAGTCGGGTAATTTTTCTCCTAAGAAAAGTAAAAAAGAAGAACCCGATGACCTGCCTTTTTAATGTTCGGATGATAAATGTATAAGCCTAAAGAAATGAGTTATGAAAGCCTTTGAAAAATCAATATACGCCGATTATGATGTGCGTCTTGCGTTCAATAAAATTATCCTTTCCGATTTGGAATCGTATGACGGAACTAAAAAAGTAAAGCTTAAATCTTTCCTTGAAGACCTGCAGAGAATCGGGTGCATCAGCGGTATGATTTCCGAATTTATTTATCATGCCGATTGTAAAAAATTCTATATCCAGCATCTTGATGATTTAGAAGACATCAGGCAAGAAATCGAAGATTCCCTTGGCGAAGCTGTCACAAACAGACACCGCCTGCCTCACTACACTTTTATGTGCTGGCTGTGTTTCGAAGAATACTGTTTTGACATCTACAGAAGCAGTTTTGAATAACAATAATTGTTCAATCTTAAATCAACTTTTATGAAAGCTTCAGAAAAATTTAAAACCGTTATAGAAAATTATCTGACTGAAACTGCGCAGAGCGACACCGTCTTTGCGCAGAACTTCAGTAAAGCATCCAAAAACTTGGAAAACTGTTTCAATTACATTTTTGCCGAGGTAAAAAAAACGGGACTGTGCGCCTTTGACAATCAGGAAATATTTGACATGGCGGTCAAATATTATGCAGATGACAGCATTGGTCAGCCTGAGCCTATAAAATGCAGGGTTGTGGTAAGTCAGCCTGAAAAAGCTGATTTGTTTAGCTCTGCTTCCGAAGTTCCTCAAAACAACATCGTTCCAAAAACGCAAGTGCCTGCTCTAAAACCTGCACCAAAAACCTTAACACTCTTTGACCTATGATACCTAAAACCATCATCGAAAAGCAGATTACAGAACTGAGTGTCTCCCTTAAACCTGTAACGGAAAACATGAAAGGGAGAGCGGAAAGAGACATTTTCCTTAAATGGGCGGTGCTGTCAAGGGGAAAATTCCACTGTTTGGAATGCGCCCACACTTGGAAACCTAATGCGCAGAAAGCATCCTGCAAAAATTATATAAACTGCACAGCATGCAGGGGGGAACTCAAAATACAGCAGTACAATCAGGTGCATTTCAAAGAAATAGAGTACTGGGCTGTTTTAAATGTATGCGCAGGATTTCAGGTGGTGCGTATTATCTGCTCGCATAAAAACATGAAAAAGAATTTACTGCCGACTTACTTTCATAAGGAAGTCATACAGCACTGGATAAATTCAAAAGGCGAGGTGCGCACCCTCTCGCTCGGTACCAACGTTTTTTCAAATGCCTATGACGCCTGGAAATATTATTCGCCCCTTGAAATCCGCCCCAAAAATTTTGAGAGTTCTCCCAAATACCGCATTAATCCTTATAAGGTTTACGCAGGAACGCAGACGCTTGATGTCCTTAAAAGGAACGGTTTTAAAGGCAGTTTTTACACCATTGCACCGCAGGTACTTTTTACGGCTCTTTTGAAAGATTCGCATGCCGAGACACTCCTTAAAACAGGACAGACAGATTTCCTTAAACATTATCTGCTGTCGCGCGCGCAGTCTATCAGGGAGAACTGGCAGGCGGTTAAAACGTGTTTTAAAAACAGCTATAAGGTGTCAGATTTTACGCTTTGGGAAGATTATATTTCACTGCTCAGATGGTTTAAAATGGATCTAAGCATTCCTGAGAATGTCTGTCCTGAAAACTTAGCTGAACAGCATGACAGGCTCGTGGAAAGAAAACGCAGGATTCAGAGACATCTTAAAATAAAGGAACTCCGCTCTGAAATACAGCAGGCGCAGATAGTCTATGAAGAGCAGAAAAGACAGTTTTTCGGACTGGAGTTCACAAAGGAAAATCTCAGCATAAGTGTCATGGAAAGCGTGCAGGATTTTCTCGAAGAGGGCGATATGCTCCGACACTGCGTATTTACCAACGAATACTATAAAAAGAAAAACTCCCTTATCCTTTCGGCTAAATATAAAGATAATCCTGTAGAGACAATCGAAGTGACGCTTCCCTCACTTGAAATTGTGCAGTGCAGAGGAACCAAAAATAAGGATTCCCAACATCACAAACAGATTTTAAAGCTTTTGAATCAGAACCTGTATCAGATTAAAAAGCGAATAAAAAGCAAAAAAGCAGTCCAAGCCGAAAACTAATTTTCGGCTTTTTTTAACATAATGTTAATTTTTTGCGCCCGGACACTTAAAGGAGGGGATATTGTCTCAGCGGTTCAGGCTTAATTCTAAAACAAAGTTAGGGAAGGAAAGTCGGTTCGCCGAAAAAAATTCCCCCATAAATGCAGGTGAAAAACCTGCTTTATTGCGTTGCTTTTTTCGCTCGCTTTCTCATTCCCGGCCGAGGTTCCACAATTAATCTTAAAACTTTAGAAATCATGGAAACTTCAAAAACACTTCAGAACTGGAATCAGGTGGCAGAGATTGAATTGGTCTACAAAACAAAAGTAAAAGCATCCGAAAGACCTTTTATAAATTCTTCCAAAACCGCTTACCAGCTGGCACTCCAGTCCTGGAATTCCGATACAATTGAATTTTTCGAGCAGTTTAAAATCCTGCTTCTCAACCAGTCCAATAAAGTGCTTGGCATTTACGAAGTATCCTCAGGAGGTATTTCAGGCACTGTAGTTGACCTCAGACTGATTTTTGCAGCAGCACTTAAAGCAAATACCGTATCGCTCATTATGGTTCATAACCATCCTTCGGGACAGATTAAACCTTCAGAGGCTGATAAACAGATAACCAGAAAAGTCAAGGAAGCAGGGAGCATACTTGATATCAAACTGCTGGATCATTTGATCATTACTCCTGAAACCTACTATTCCTTTGCAGATGACGGAGCTTTTTAGCTCCTACATTTTTTTAATAATTGGAACGTAGGTATTTCATAAATTGGCATACTAATATTTGGATAAAGAAGCTTTATCTCAAATTATGTAGAGATTTCTTGATTTGCTATTAACAGGAAACATGTCTAGACATCTTAATTAGTTACATAAATTTACGGAAACGCTAATCTTTCGGATAAATCAACAGGTAGTATTAGTAAACAATTAATTATGAATAAACAGTATAAATCGTGCAGACAATATATTTTAACTCTGTTATAGATGATAATTTTCAACTTCAGATGTTACAATATTCATAACCAGCATTATTTTGCTTATCGTAATTGTCAAATCGATAAGCCGATCAATAGCTCATGAATCGACAAGCAGTTTTTTAAGTTTCTGAATCATATGATAAGCATCTGTAATATTCCTACTGAATCTGTCCCAGGTGGTAAATACTATAACATTTACCCCTTTCTCTAAACTCCTTAAGATTTGTGAATAATTTTTGCCATGCTGGCCTATTGAAAGTTTTTAGTAGAATATTCAAAATAATTTGTAGACAAATATTATAATGCCTAAAATAATAAGTATAAAAAAAGCGACCCTTTTGAGGCCGCTTTGAATGTTTTCACAACGGAATAATCCTTATTGTGAATTGCTTCAAAATTGTATTGCAATAATACAAAAAAAATCGTACTTGTTAATTATGGTTTTCCGTAAATCAGTTAATTATCTTTTATTTAATTTTAGAAATTAATTTTTTAGAGATGAAGAAAATATTAGGATTAGATTTGGGGACGAATAGTATTGGATGGGCGTTAATAAATAATGACTTCGATAATACACTTGGAAGTATTGAAGGGTTAGGAAGCAGAATAATTCCTATGAGTCAAGATGTTCTTGGTAAGTTTGACAGTGGCGTTTCCATTTCACAAACTGCTGAAAGAACTAAATATCGAGGGGCAAGAAGATTAGTGCAACGCTTTTTATTAAGAAGAGAACGACTTCATCGAATTTTAAATATCCTTGATTTTCTACCAAAACATTATTCCGAAGCAATAGATTTTGATAAAAAATTTGGACAATTTAAACCCGAAAGAGAAGAAAAATTATCTTTTTATAAAAATGAAAGTGGTAAAAATCAATTTTTATTTTTGGAAAGTCACCAAGAAATGTTCTCTGAATTCAAATTAACACATCCTAATTTAAAACAAGTTCCCTATGATTGGACCATTTATTATTTAAGAAAAAAAGCTCTAACACAAAAAATTTCTAAGCAAGAATTGGCTTGGATACTATTGAACTTCAATCAAAAAAGAGGATATTATCAATTGCGTGGGGAGGAAGAAGAAGTAAACAAAAACAAATTAGAAGAATTTCATACCCTTACAGTTGTTGATGTAATTGAAAGAGAAAAAGGTAAATCAGGAATCTGGTATAATGTAATTCTGGAAAACGGTTGGATTTATAAACGTGAAAGCAAAATTGCATTATTTGACTGGATTGGAAAACAGAAGGATTTTATTGTAACTTCTGAATTGAATGATGATGGAACTATTAAACTCAATAAAGACAATGAAGAAAAGAGAAGTTTTAGATCTCCAAAAGAAAACGATTGGGGATTAGTAAAAATTAGAACAGAACAAACTATAAATCAAAGTAAAAAATCAGTTGGTTCTTTTATCTATGATGAGCTTTTAAAAAATCCTAGTCAAAAAATAAAAGGGGAATTAGTCAGAACCATTGAAAGAAAGTTTTATAAAAAGGAACTATCAAAAATTCTAAAAGTCCAAATTGAATTTCATAATGATATTTTTGGCGAAAGAAATCTTTATAAAAAATGTATTGATGAATTGTACAGACATAATGATTCTCATAAAAATAACATCAAAGACAAAGGATTTGACTATTTATTTTTAGATGATATTATCTTTTATCAACGTCCCCTTAAAAATAAGACTTCATTGATTAGTGATTGTAGTTTGGAATTTATTCCAATAAAAGATAAAAAAGGTGTTTTAGTAAAAGATGCTAACGGAAAACAAGTTGTAAAACCTTTAAAATGCATTGCAAAATCAAATCCTATTTTTCAGGAATTCAGATTGTTACAATTTGTGAAAAATCTAAAAATTTACAAGAAAGAAATTATAAATGAAATCGACGTTACGGATGATTATTTAAAAACGGAGGGAAATTGGGTAGAACTATTTAATTGGTTAAACGATAAAGCTGAAATTAGTCAAAAACAATTTTTGGCGTACCCAAAATTCAAATTAAAAGAAGACAAATTTAGATGGAATTTTGTAGAAGACAAAATCTATCCTTGTAACGAAACAAGAAATCAATTTTTGAATGCAATCGCAAAAATTGACGTAGATAAATCCTTTTTTGACAATAAAAACACCCAAGATTTATGGCATATTTTATATTCTGTTACTGATAAAATTGAAATCACAAAAGCAATTACAACTTTTGCCAAACGACATAATTTGCCTAATGAATTTATAACAAACTTTTCGAAATTAAAACCATATAAAAAAGATTATGGCTCTTATTCTGAAAAAGCGATGAAAAAATTATTGACTTTAATGAGAAGAGATGAAACTTGGAATCAACATGTAATTTCTGATAAAATTACAGCCAAAATAAGTGCTATTAAAGAAAGATTGGAATCTATAAATTATGACGCATCAATTCTTGAAAAAGTATCTGACAGCGATATTCCGAAACAAGTCTTAAAAAGTTTTATAAATTGTACTGAATTCAATAAAGGTTTAAATACCTATCAAGCATCCTATTTAATATATGATAAACATAGTGAAGCTAGTGATGTTTCAAAATGGAAAACCCCTGCAGATATTGAACACTTTTTAAAATATGATTTTAAACAACATTCCCTGCGCAATCCAATTGTAGAGCAAGTTATTACAGAAACGTTGCGAGTAGTAAAGGATATTTGGCAACATTTTGGAGAGGGAAAAGAAAATTTCTTTAATGAAATCCATATTGAATTGGGGCGTGAAATGAAAAACAATTCTGCAGATAGAAAAAGAATTACCGAAAATATAAATCAAAACGAAAACACAAACTTACGAATCAAAGCCATTTTAACCGAATTGAAAAATGATGGCATAAATGATGTTCGTCCTTATTCACCAAGTCAGCAAGAGATTTTAAAAATTTACGAAGAAGGAGTTTATAGTAGTGAAATCAGAAAAGAAAAATTAGAGGACATTGATAAAATTAGAAAAATTGCAAAACCAACTACTTCTGAAATTATCAAATACAAACTGTGGTTAGAACAAGGTTATATTTCTCCATATACTGGAAAGTTAATTCCATTAAGTGAACTTTTTACAACCAAATATCAAATTGAACATATTATTCCACAATCAAGATTATTTGATGATTCGTTTTCAAATAAAGTTATCTGCGAATCTGAAGTTAATGATTTGAAAGGAAATAAGACTGCATTAGAATTCATTCTAAAAAATGAAGACAGAATTGTAACCTTAACTGGAGGAAAAACAGTTAAAATTTTCACTAAAGAAGCCTATAGCCAACACATCACTAGTTATTACAGCAAAAATAAAAACAAGCAAAAAAGATTATTAAGTGAGGAAATTCCTGAAAAGTTTATCGAAAGACAATTAAATGACACTAAATACATCAGTAAAATTGTAAAGAATCTTTTGAGTAAAATTGTTAGAGATGATGATGAACAGGAAGTAACCTCAAAACATATCGTTTCTTTGAATGGATCAATCACTTCAAAAATGAAACAAGATTGGGGTTTGAATGATGTTTGGAATAACATTATTACACCTCGTTTTGAGCGTTTGAATGCGATTACTAATTCTAGTGATTTTGGTAAATTAGAACTCAAAAAAGATGAATTTGGAAACAGTGGAAAACAAGTTTTTCAAACCACCGTACCAGATGCAATTGCAAAAGCTTTTTCTAAAAAAAGAATTGACCATCGCCATCACGCTTTAGATGCTTTGGTAATTGCCTGTGTAACAAAAGATCACGTCAATTATTTAAACTCTATCAATTCAGAAAGAACAAATTATTCATTAGTTTCTAAGCTACGTAGAATTGAAGAAATTCAAATTAACGGAAAAACACAAAATATCGCAAAAGATTTTCACAAACCTTGGGATAATTTTACAAAAAAAGCAGAAGACCAATTAAATCAAACCATAATCAGTTTCAAGCAAAACACCAGAGTTATCAATAAAACGGTAAACAGATACCAAGTTTGGAAAGAAGAAGATAGTACGATGAAAAAAGTCATTATTAAACAAACTAAAGGAAACAATTGGGCAATTAGAAAACCAATGCACGCAGAAACTGTAAGTGGTAAAGTCTTTTTAAAGCGAATCAAACAAAGTCATATTACTATTGTAAATGCAACTGATCAAGTAGAACTTATTGTTGATACAGAAGTTAAAAAACAACTGAAAGAAAAAATCAAGCGACACCCAAACAATAGTGAAGGATTAAAAAAACACCTCAAAGATTTTCCTATAATGGTTGATGGAAAAGTTATTGACAAAGTTCAAATTTATGAAAATATAGAAGCCACAGCAACAAGAAAAACCCTTGATATTACCTTTGATGAAAAAAGAATTGAGAAAATTACTGATACAGGTATTCAAAAGATTCTATTAAATCATCTTCAACAAGAAATCTATCAAAATGCTACTGATGAAAATGGAAAAAAAATGCCCGCTAATGAAGTTGCTTTTTCTGAAAATGGTTTGGATGAACTCAATAAAAATATTACAGCATTAAATAATGGTAAAAAACATCAACCAATTAAAAAGGTTAGGGTTTTTGAAGAAAGCGGAAGATTTTCTCTTGGAGACACAGGGAATAAAAAAGACAAATTTGTAGAAACTGCATCAGGAACTAATTTATTCTTTGCTATTTATAAAGGTAATGATGGGAAAAGAAATTACAAAACTATTCCACTGAATGAAATAATTGAAAGTCAAAAATTAGGTGCTTTTGAAAAACTAAAAATAAATGAATGTTCTGTTCCAAAAAATTATATAGATGAAAAAACTAAAGAATTATCTCCACTACTTTTTTATTTAAATCCTAATGATTTAGTATTTGTCCCCACTATTGAAGAAATTGAAAATCCTAGTCAAGTAAACATTAAAAACTTTACAAAAGAGCAAACTGAAAGAATATATAAATTTACTGATAGTAGTGATACAACATGTAATTTCATTCCAGCTAGCACTTCAAGTTTAATATTTAATATCAATAAAAAAGACCAACAAAAAATAGGATTAAATTATCCAATACAAAATGAATATGGATTGGGAAGTCCTCAATCTAAAAATCAAAATACTATTAACGCTGTTCAAATTAAATCCGTTTGTTGGAAGATAGAAATTAATCGATTAGGTAAAATAATAAAAATTATCAAATGATAAAACGCACCCTTTTCTTCGGCAATCCCGCTTATTTGAGCACTAAAAATGAGCAAATTGTAATCTCTTATCCTGACAAAGAACAAGAGACCAAAACCGTCGCCATTGAAGACATAGGTGTTATCGTTTTAGAAAATCAACAAATTACAATAACCAATGGTTTATTAGAAAAACTCACTCATAACAATGTTGCTTTAATCAATTGTGACCAACAACATTTACCAATTGGTTTGTTAATGCCTTTAAGCGGACATACAGAACAAAGTGAGCGTTTCAAAAACCAGATTAATGCTTCTGTTCCGCTCAAAAAGAATTTGTGGCAGCAAACCATCAGTTCTAAAATAACCAATCAGGCAGGACTATTAAAAGAAAAGGGAATCCCAATGCGTAAAATGGAATTATGGGCAAAGGAAGTAACCTCTGGTGATTCATTAAACCATGAATCTAGAGCTGCTGTATACTATTGGCAAAGTCTTATAAAAATAGAGAATTTCACAAGAGGACAAAAAGGAATTCCTCCAAATAATTTACTCAATTACGGTTATGCGATTTTGAGAGCTATTACAGCAAGAGCATTAGTAAGTTCGGGAATGCTTCCAACATTAGGTATTTTTCATCGTAATAAATATAATGCTTATTGCCTTGCTGATGACATCATGGAGCCTTATCGGCCATATATTGATTTAATTGTATGTCATATTATGGAAACGGAAGATTCATATGAAGAATTAACAATCGAAATAAAAAAACAATTATTGAATATTGCAACAATGGATGTGAACATTGATGGTAAAAACAGCCCTTTAATGGTGGCTATGAGTAGAACAACCAATTCTTTGCATGAATGTTTTGAAGGAAGTTCCAGAAGAATTTTATACCCAATTTATGTATGATGAGCATTACACACGTTTAAATCAATATAGAAGTTTGTGGATATTAGTATTTTTTGATCTGCCCACCGAAACGCGCAAAGAGCGTAAAATTGCTAGTAATTTTCGTAAGAGATTATTAGACGATGGTTTTTCTATGTTCCAATTTTCGATATATATGCGCTTCTGTGCTAGTCGGGAAAATGCCGAGGTACATTTCAAAAGAATAAAAAACAGCTTACCTGAGCATGGAAAAATTGGTATGATGCAAATCACAGATAAACAATTTGGAATGATGGAACTGTTTTATGGAAAAAAACCTGTGGAAACAGAAAAACCATCTCAACAGCTAGAACTTTTCTAAAATTAGGATTGAAAAAGAACCTAACTAACTGAACTTCAACAGTCAAATTAATCGATTTTTTAATTTCAAAACAAACATATAACTACCAACATATCAAACGATTAACTCGCGGTATGTTGGGAATTATAAGTAAAAATACAATTTTGAAAGCAATTCACAACTAAACGCTGGTGCTGATATAGAGCTTTTAAGTTGGGAATTATAAGTAAAAATACAATTTTGAAAGCAATTCACAACTATGGCGTTGTTGCCGTTATTTCTGTTGCAGTTGGGAATTATAAGTAAAAATACAATTTTGAAAGCAATTCACAACTATTTGTTTGCGCTTTCATTAAGTCCATTTGTTGGGAATTATAAGTAAAAATACAATTTTGAAAGCAATTCACAACTCTCTTTCCTTACTTGCTCGATGAAGTGAGTTGGGAATTATAAGTAAAAATACAATTTTGAAAGCAATTCACAACTGTTAACGGTTCTTGACTTTTGTCGGCTTCGTTGGGAATTATAAGTAAAAATACAATTTTGAAAGCAATTCACAACCGAAATCGAATAGATTCCACGGGATTGATCGTTGGGAATTATAAGTAAAAATACAATTTTGAAAGCAATTCACAACGCCATCCTCTTGCTTTTTGTTTTTTGCATTGTTGGGAATTATAAGTAAAAATACAATTTTGAAAGCAATTCACAACATGAATAGCGCTACCATTGTTTCTATTGGGTTGGGAATTATAAGTAAAAATACAATTTTGAAAGCAATTCACAACTGTAGTTCGCTATTGCTCCTCCTACATTTTGTTGGGAATTATAAGTAAAAATACAATTTTGAAAGCAATTCACAACAAAACACTGGAGTATAAAAATCTGATAAAAGTTGGGAATTATAAGTAAAAATACAATTTTGAAAGCAATTCACAACACATCAAAGCAATTCTTTTCTACTTTTTCAGTTGGGAATTATAAGTAAAAATACAATTTTGAAAGCAATTCACAACCCACCCGACCACTCTAGTACAATACCCGATGTTGGGAATTATAAGTAAAAATACAATTTTGAAAGCAATTCACAACTGGTAATACATTTACTACCGATATGCCAAGTTGGGAATTATAAGTAAAAATACAATTTTGAAAGCAATTCACAACTCAAAGCACCTACGGAACAAACTTGCTCGTGTTGGGAATTATAAGTAAAAATACAATTTTGAAAGCAATTCACAACAGCATCTCTCTTTGGTGATGACAAATTACAGTTGGGAATTATAAGTAAAAATACAATTTTGAAAGCAATTCACAACTGTCAGAAGGTTCTTTAATTAAGGTTCTAAGTTGGGAATTATAAGTAAAAATACAATTTTGAAAGCAATTCACAACTAGCGACAAGGAAGGAAACAAAGATTTAATGTTGGGAATTATAAGTAAAAATACAATTTTGAAAGCAATTCACAACTAACATCAAATTGAAGTTTAATCCCTTCTGGTTGGGAATTATAAGTAAAAATACAATTTTGAAAGCAATTCACAACTTGGACGGTATTTAACTTTTGTCAATGTAGTTGGGAATTATAAGTAAAAATACAATTTTGAAAGCAATTCACAACTCTGTTATTGTTCCTTCTAAAGCTTTTTTCGTTGGGAATTATAAGTAAAAATACAATTTTGAAAGCAATTCACAACGGCATCTGTTTTAAACACGGTTTTGTTAATGTTGGGAATTATAAGTAAAAATACAATTTTGAAAGCAATTCACAACAAGCTCAGGATTTAAAATATATTAAATCTGTTGGGAATTATAAGTAAAAATACAATTTTGAAAGCAATTCACAACACAGTTCCAACGGCATACCAATAGGAAATTGTTGGGAATTATAAGTAAAAATACAATTTTGAAAGCAATTCACAACTAACCTTTGCAGATGCAGAGTTTATTGAAAGTTGGGAATTATAAGTAAAAATACAATTTTGAAAGCAATTCACAACTAATTCGCCGTTATCGTCCCCACTACATCTGTTGGGAATTATAAGTAAAAATACAATTTTGAAAGCAATTCACAACTAATGCCATAAAAGAAAAAGACACTAGTGGTTGGGAATTATAAGTAAAAATACAATTTTGAAAGCAATTCACAACCCTGCATTCTACGCATTTTCCGCATCCTATGTTGGGAATTATAAGTAAAAATACAATTTTGAAAGCAATTCACAACGGGCTAATATGTTCCAATCGATTTTATACGTTGGGAATTATAAGTAAAAATACAATTTTGAAAGCAATTCACAACTAATGTTATAGGCACTACAGCAAAAGATTTGTTGGGAATTATAAGTAAAAATACAATTTTGAAAGCAATTCACAACTCATAAATGTGAACGTTACCAAGAAACAAGTTGGGAATTATAAGTAAAAATACAATTTTGAAAGCAATTCACAACTGGACACAGTTCCATTGACAAATGAAGGTAGTTGGGAATTATAAGTAAAAATACAATTTTGAAAGCAATTCACAACAGGCAGGCTATGATGATGATTTAATAACTGGTTGGGAATTATAAGTAAAAATACAATTTTGAAAGCAATTCACAACCACGTTATGTTGTATGCTTCTTTTTCTGCTGTTGGGAATTATAAGTAAAAATACAATTTTGAAAGCAATTCACAACTTGCTCCTCCTACATTTTTTCCTTTTTTTTGTTGGGAATTATAAGTAAAAATACAATTTTGAAAGCAATTCACAACATAATTCTTCTCTCTCTTGTTCTGTCCATAGTTGGGAATTATAAGTAAAAATACAATTTTGAAAGCAATTCACAACGTGCGTTTGTTCCTGATTTTGTCATTATCTGTTGGGAATTATAAGTAAAAATACAATTTTGAAAGCAATTCACAACATAAACAACGCTACCATTGTTTCTATTGGGTTGGGAATTATAAGTAAAAATACAATTTTGAAAGCAATTCACAACCTAGTCTCCCTCCTTTGTGTCCGTTTCCTAAGTTGGGAATTATAAGTAAAAATACAATTTTGAACTATTTTATTTTGACAGAAAGTAAAATTATCTCTAAAAATCCTTTTTGGTTTTGGAAGGTAACCAAAATAGACTTTAATTCAATTAAAAGTATATCCATATTACAACCTCCAAAGACAGCAATTTCATTAGAAATTAAAATGGAGAATGCAACAAAACTTATACCCGCATCTAGCTTAAGAGATCATACTTGAAAAGAATTGAAAAAACATCTGATTAAAGAAAATATTGTGTTGTATGATAAAGTGGTTTTTTAGTAAGGAATTTTTTCTTGCTCATAATATAAAATTAAATTTTACAAGAGATAAAAAAATAGGAGTTAGAGCTTCCCATTTAAGGATTAGGGATAGTTTCTTTCTAACTAAAAGAACTTAGTTTATTCAGAAAACTAAGCCTGTCAAATAAAATTTAAATGATTGGCTTTCAGAAAAGAAATATGTTATTTTGTGAAATAAAATAGTCGATTTGTACCATATTTGTCCCATGTTTATGTAATGCATTGGTAATCAGTATTGTTATTTTCGAAGAAGTCAAATAATCTCTTTTAGATTATAGATTAAAGCCGAACTAGAAATAGTTCGGCTTTTTTTATGCCTTGTTGTTTTTAAACTAAAAAGCTAAAATAACATCGTATTATCTGCATTTCTGCATTAGTATTTGGTATCATTTATCGGAATAATTCATTTTCGGAAATGAAAAAATACGGTTGAGGTTAAAAAAATGATTATTCAGTCATTTTAGAAAGGATCTAAACGGTTAATTAAGGAACTTTACTCTTATAATTGTTTAAATGATATATTTATGATCTCACCCCTTACTATTATTGCCGCTACAAATTTTTCTGACATAGCAAATAATGCTGTTGCTTATGCAGCGGGACTTGCAAAAGCTACAAGTGCCAAGCTTATTTTGTTTAATTCTTTTTCTTTGGGTTTACATAGCTCTAATGCTCATATTACAGCCGAAGCTATGCAAAAGCAAATTGAGAAAGCTACCGAGAAATTAGAGACTTTTGGAAAAGAAATTTCGGATCGTTATAACATTGAAGTAAGTTGCTTTTGTAAATATTCTTTTTTAGAAGATCAGCTTTTATCGATAATTGAAGATACTAATGCTGAGCTAGTAGTTATGGGGATGGCAGAGCGGTCTTTTGAGCAGGAATTACTAGGTAATTCGACAACATCAGTAATAAAAAATTTAAATATACCTGTACTAGCAGTTCCTATAAATGCTCGTTTTCAGAAGATACAAAAAATACTCTACGCTTGTGATACTTTAAGTTTCTCTTCGATAAAAAGATTTAGTTGGTTAAAAGATATTGTAGGTAACCTTGGTGCCGAGCTAGAGTTTTTTAGTGTAGATAAAAAAATAGATAATCTTAAGCAAGAGCAGGGGGCGCAATTATTAAATTCGTCACTTGAAGAAGCGTTTAAAGAAGTTAAATACATTTATAAAACTGTTAAGTCTAATGCTGTAATTGATGAGATTAAGAAAGAAATCAAGAATTATAATGCAGATGTTTTAGTAATGGTACCACAAAGGTATGGTTTTTGGGATTCTTTGGTACATAAAAGTAAAATCAGAATTATGGCCGCAGGTTTAGATATACCGCTATTATCTTTTCCAAACTTCTGATGCTATTTTTATTTTATATAATGACAAAGTTTCGTTAGCTGATTTTTTATATAAAACAAGGAAGAAATAAAACAACATAATCAATTAAAAATGAATGCAACAATTACAGCTATAGGTGGCTTTGTACCAACTTCTATACTTAGTAATGAGACGATATCAGAAACAGTTGATACAACTGTAGAATGGATTGAAAAAAGAACCGGAATAAAAGAACGTAGATTGGCAACTAGCAAAGATCAAGCAACCTCAAACCTTGCTTGTGCTGCAATTGAAAATTTATTAGAAAACTATGATGTTGATCGAAAAGAAATAGACTGTGTATTATTGGCAACAACAACTCCTGACCATCTTTTGACTCCCACTTCAAGTAAAGTATGTGAAATAAGCGGATTGACGAATGCATTTGGACTTGATCTTAATGCTGCTTGTAGCGGTTTTCTATATGCACTCGAAATGGCTACGACTATGATTGAAAGTGGTCGATATAAAAAGATTATTGTGGTTGGAGCTGATAAAATGAGCTCAATTGTAGATTATGAAGATCGTAATACCTGTATCCTTTTTGGAGATGGAGCAGGCGCTGTACTTCTAGAAAAAACAGAATTAGGATACGGAATGATGAAAAGTATTTTGCGTACTGATGGTAGTGGTACATCAGCATTATTAGTACCTGCGGGTGGATCTAAGTTTCCTGCTACTATGGGAACTATTGTAAACCGAGATCATTATATTAAGCAAGAAGGAGCATTTGTATTTAAAAAAGCAGTTGAATCTATGAGCAGTGTTTCACAAGATGTTCTTGCAAGTAATGATTTAAGTGTCAAAGACATTGATTGGGTTGTGCCACATCAGGCTAATTTAAGAATTATCAACGCGGTAAGTGAAAGTTTAAATATTGGGATAGAAAAGGTTAAAGTTAATATTGAGAGATATGGTAATACAACATCAGCAACAATTCCGTTGTGCCTTTGGGATTTTGCAGCCGATTTTAAACAAGGGCAGAACATACTAATTACCACTTTCGGGGCTGGTTTTTCTTGGGGAGCTACTTGTATAAAATGGGGAGTTATGCGAAAACGTTTACCCGCAAAATCTTCCAAAAATGATTAAAAATCAGAATATACTTTTATGCATTAAGTAGGAGTAATTAATTACTGTAATAATTTTCTTAATTCAACAACTGTTCTTATATTAGCTTATGAATTCAAAGACACAAAATAAAACCAATGGTAAGAATTTTTTCTATAAATATTATAGAATTATCGTGATACCAGTTGTTTTTTTAGTGTATTTGTCGTCTTATTTTTTTTTAAATCCTTACCGGAATTTTGATGATGATACTTTATTTGATTTAGATTGGACTATTGATGTATTCTTAATTTTAGTGTATTGTGCTGTCCTGACAGAATTAAGTCTTTTTGTAGGACGCACACTAAATCACTGGATTAGTTGGGAGCAAAAACCTATTTTTAGAGCTTTTGTGCAATTTTTGTTTCTCATTATAGGCAATATTCTATTGAATTACCTATTCTCCTATTTTTGGTATTTTTTTTATCCTGGGACATCACTAAAAGAAAGTGAACTTCTTATTATATGGCAATCAAATTTGATGGCAGCTATATTATCACTTTTCATTAGCTTTATTCATACCAGTATATTTTTGCTTAATCGATGGCGCGTAACTTCTGAGGAAGCTGCAGAGCTAAAAATTAAAGCTTCTCAACTTCAGGAAGCTGTAACCCGATCTGAATTAGAATCTTTAAAATTACAGCTTGATCCACATTTTACTTTTAATAATTTTAGTACCCTTACCGAATTAATTCATGAAGACCCACTGTCGGCGGCATCATTTTTAGAGAATATTACAAAGGTGTACCGTTATATGATCTCTAATCTAAATAAAGATACAATTACAGTAAGAGAAGAAATAGAATTTTTAAATGCTTATTTTTATCTTTTAAAAAAACGACTTGGTGAGAAGGTTGAATTGAAACTGCAAGTTAATATGACTTGTCTGGATCGTCATTTACCTCCTTTAACACTGCAATTACTAGTTGAAAATGCTGTTAAACACAACGTTGCTACGGTATCTAATCCGCTTGTAATTTCTATTTATTCAGATGTTGGAGATATTGTTGTGAGGAATAATTTGCAGCCTACATCAGGTAAAAGCTTTGATTCTACAGGTGTTGGGAATAAAAATATTGAGTTTAGATATAAAATATTATTTGATCGAATGCCTATTTTTTCTGAGTCTAATGGTTTCTATTGTGTTCGTTTGCCTTTAATAAAATAATATGAAAATTTTAATTGTAGAAGATGAAATTATCAACGCCAATCGTCTTAAAAGACTGTTGGAAGAATTGGAACGTGACTGTAAAATTCTAGATATTATAGATACAGTTCAAGGTACAATAACATGGTTAAATGCCAATGCTATGCCCGATTTAATTACGATGGATATTCGTCTGGCTGATGGTATAAGTTTCTCAATTTTTGAAGAGGTGAAAATTACTTGTCCTATAATATTTACTACTGCTTATGATGAATATGCAGTGAGGGCTTTTAAAGTTAATAGTATTGATTATTTAATGAAACCGATTGAAAAATCGGAGCTTCAAGATGCTTTAACTAAATTTAAGTTTTTAGCAAGTGCTAAAAATGACAACGAGGATATTGCTGGATTCTTAAAAAAATTCATTCATAAACCTTCTTTTAGATTACGCTTTTTAGTTACTTATCGTGATGGATATAAAAGTGTAGATGTTACCGATATTGATTTTATATATTCGGAATTTAAAACGTCACATCTTTTTCTTAAAAATGGTACTATAATAGCAATTCCTCAAACAATGGAAGAGCTTGAAGAAGAACTTGATCCGGATATTTTTTTTAGAGCCAACAGGCAATTTTTTATACGAGTTGAAAGTATAAAATCTATTTCCAATTACTTCAATGCCAAGCTTAAAATACTACTTTACGGAGATTCTGAACGCGAGGTAATTATAAGCCGGGAAAAAGCACCATTTTTTAAACAATGGATGGATCGCTAGTACATTTAAAAATTAAGCTTAGCTTGTTATTTTAATAAGAACAAATCTTTTTGTTACAGGAATTACTTCTCATTTATTTAATGGTTGTGAAGCCAATCTACGTACACAAACCTGAAAAATAAGTTCGATTTTTATTCTTCATTGTAAATCGAATTAATAGCTCGAGAACAGATTGCAAATACAAATAGTATAAGCATTGCTAATGGTTTCAACCGTTGGAGCGCAATATATTATCGCAATCTGTATCATAAGGTAGAAATCGTTGGCTTGATTTTTTCCCTTTGGTAACTTACGTATTCGTTTCAGTATTGAAAAATTACGGTTGGGTAATCTTCCAACAATTAATGAGGGCTTTAGATTGTTATTTTGCATCAAATTCGATGTATTCATTAAAATGAAATAAAATGACAAAACAATTTTTCCAAAATAATAAAACACTCAGTAAGATGGTAGTTTTATTGATTATCATTAGCTTTTCTTCATGTGGAAAAGCTGGAGCAGAAGCTTTAGGAGCTCCAAAACCAGAAGTAGATTTTTTTCAAGCTAAATCTATGGCAGGTCAAGTAGAAAAAAAATACCCAGGAATTATCGAAGGTTCAGTTAATGTTGATTTAAAACCTCAGGTGTCAGGATATCTTGAAGCAATTTATGTAAAAGAAGGAGATTACGTAACTAAGGGACAATCGCTTTTTAAAATTAAATCGGATGTTTTTGTAGAACAGGTTAATAATACTCGTGCAGTATATAAGAGTGCATTAGCAAATCTAGCAAACGCCAAATTAGAAATTGAAAAGATTAAGCCTCTTGTTGATGCAAAAGTATATTCGGATATGCAATTAAAAACGGCACAGGCTAATTATGAAGCAGCTGTAGCACAAGTAGCGCAAGCAAAAGCAGCTTTAGGATCTTCGCAACTTAATGCTGATTTTTCTTTGATTAAAGCGCCGGTAAGTGGTTATATCAGCCGTATTCCTAACCGTGTAGGTAATTTGGTTACGCCAACAGATGCTGTTCCGTTAACTGTTCTTTCTGAGATTAATACAGTATTTGTGTATTTCTCATTGAGTGAATCTGATTATTTGTCTTTTTCAAAAGATTCACAATT
This sequence comes from Flavobacterium frigoritolerans, assembly GCF_025847275.1. GTDB lineage: Bacteria > Bacteroidota > Bacteroidia > Flavobacteriales > Flavobacteriaceae > Flavobacterium > Flavobacterium frigoritolerans. Next base: position 101,541 of record NZ_JAOZEV010000007.1, on the reverse strand, counting down.
AAATCAATCAGTAAGCTTGATTTTGGCAGATGATAGTTTATACGAACATCAGGGAAAACTAGAAGTTGCCAGTGGTAATATTGATCGTACTACAGGGACTATTGCATTAAAAGCAGTTTTTCCAAATCCAAAAAAACAGTTACGTTCAGGAGGTTCTGCAAGAGTTGTATTGAATAGTAGTTTGGCTTCGGTAATTACCGTTCCAATGGCTAGTGTAAAAGATATTCAGGATAAATTTTTTGTTTATGTTTTAAAAGAGGGCAACAAAGTTACAATGGTTCCTATTGAAATTGCAGCTAATACTGGAACAAACTATTATGTAAAATCTGGTTTGAAATCAGGAGACAAGATTGCATTAAATAATATCGATGCACTTTATGACAGTATGGAAGTAGTTCCAAAGGTAGTTGCAAAAGCGTTGAGCAATAAATAATTTTTGATTTTAATATAAATAACATTTTCTATGTTAAAAAAAATAATAGATAAGCCTGTATTGGCTACGGTTATCTCCATTGTATTGGTGATATTGGGTATCATCGGTCTTACAAGATTATCTGTAACAAGGTTTCCAGATATTGCGCCACCAACTGTAATGGTAAGTGGTGTTTATCCTGGTGGAAATAGTGAAACAGTTATTCGTTCAGTGGTAACTCCGCTTGAGGAACAAATAAATGGAGTTGAGAATATGCAGTATATAAAATCTACTGCCAGTAATGATGGAACTTTTTCTATCAGTGTAATTTTTAAACAAGGGGTAGATCCTGATCAGGCTGCCGTAAATGTGCAAAATAGAGTACAGCAAGCTACTCCAAAATTGCCACAAGAAGTTGTCAGAATGGGGCTTACGACCTCTAAGCAGCAAAATAGTATGATTGTTATTTTCAATCTTTATACAGAAGATAATAGCAAATACGATGAGTTATTTTTACAAAATTATGCCAATATCAACCTTGTTCCACAAATAAAACGTGTACCAGGAGTAGGTCAGGTACAGATTTTTGGACAAAAAGATTACTCGATGCGAGTTTGGCTTGATCCACGAAAAATGGCAAATGCGGGCTTAGTACCGTCTGATGTAAGTCAGGCAATTGCAGATCAAAGTTTAGAATCGGCTCCAGGAAAACTAGGAGAAGAATCAAAGTCAGCTTTAGAGTATGTTATTAGATATAAGGGAAAGAAAAATAAGCCAGAGCAGTATGAAAATATTGTGGTTAAAACAGATGGTAATAACATTTTAAGACTTAGAGATGTAGCCAGAGTAGAATTTGGTTCAATTTCTTATAGTGGTGACAATAAGTCAAGCGGAAAAAATGCCGTTACAATGGCTATATTACAAACATCAGGTTCGAATGCAAATGATATCGAAATCGGAATTAATAAAGAAGTAGAACGTTTATCTAAATCTTTTCCTCCTGGTATTAAATATGTTAATGTAATGAGTACCAAAGAAAGACTCGATGAGGCAATAGGACAAGTAAAATCGACATTGTTAGAAGCTTTTATTTTGGTTTTTATAGTAGTATTTATATTCCTTCAGGACATTCGCTCGACTATTATTCCGGCAATTGCAGTTCCTGTAGCGATTGTAGGAACGTTTTTCTTTCTGTTAGTCTTTGGATTTACAATCAATATTCTAACACTTTTTGCTTTGGTATTAGCCATTGGTATTGTGGTCGATGATGCTATTGTGGTGGTAGAAGCCGTGCATAGTAAAATGGAAGAGGATTCAGGACTTTCGGCAAAAGAAGCTACCCATAGTGCTATGGCAGAGATTACAGGAGCTGTTATTTCGATAACATTAGTAATGTCGGCAGTATTTATTCCGATTGGTTTCATGACAGGATCGTCAGGGATTTTCTACAAGCAATTTGCTTATACACTTGCTATTGCGATTATTATTTCGGCAGTAAATGCACTTACGCTTACACCAGCATTATGCGCACTTTTATTAAAAAATGACCATAGCGGTAAACATGAAGGGAATGCTCATAAAACGGGATTTAAAGAGCGTTTTTTCGTAGGATTCAATACAGGGTTTAACAACTTAACGGGTAAATATATTAAAGGAGTTCGTTTTCTTATTGGTAGAAAATGGCTTGCAGGAGGATTAGTTGTAGGGATAAGTGCTATTGCCATTATGATGATGATGTCAACTCCAAAAAGTTTTGTACCAATGGAAGATGATGGGTTCATGCTTTACAGTTTATCAATGCCTCCAGGAACAGCATTGGATCGTACTACAGCAGTAGTTGAAAAGATTGAAAAAGAACTTTCGACAGTAGAAGCAATTGATAATAATACCAGTATTACAGGTTTTAATATTCTTAGTAATAGTGCCAGTCCTGCGTACGGATTAGGGTTTATAAAATTAAAACCTAAGAAGGATAGAGGAGCAGTTAAAGATATTGAAGAGATTCTTAATATGGTTAGCGGCAAATTATCGGGTATAAAAGAAGGTTCAATAATGGTGCTAAGAATGCCTCCTGTAGAAGGATTTGGAGTAACAAGTGGTGCAGAGATAGTACTTCAGGATAGAACAGCGCGTGATCCGGCTACATTAAAAGCTATGACCGATAAAGTGATCGGGCAAATTATGCAGCAACCAGGGGTTCAATATGCCTATACGACATTTAGAGCAGACTATCCGCAGTTTGAACTTGAAGTAGACGAAGAGAAAGCCAGCCAAATGGGGGTTAATATACGTGAGCTTTTAAATAATATCCAAACTTATTTTGCAGGAGATCAGTCGGCGGATTTTACAAGATTCGGAAAGTTTTTTAGAGTTAATGTCAAAGCCGATGGTATTTTTAGAACTGATCAAGATGCGTTTAATGAAATATTTGTAAGGAATGCAAAGATGGAAATGGTTCCTGTAAAATCTCTTGTTAAGTTGCATAAGGTTTATGGACCAGAATCGGTAAACCGTTACAATCTTTATAATTCGGTTAATATTACTGCGGTAGCATTACCAGGATTTAGTAATGGAGAAATTATGAGTAATCTAGAAACAGTTTTAGATAAACTTCCGTCTGATTATAGTTATGAATGGACAGGGTTGAGTCTTGAAGAGAAAGAAGGAGGTAATCAGACTATCGCGATATTTGGCTTATGTCTTCTATTTGTTTTCTTTTTGTTGGCAGCACAGTACGAAAGTTATTTATTGCCTCTAGCTGTATTGCTTTCTATCCCAACAGGTATATTAGGAGCTTTTGCGGGCGTTAAAGCAGTAGGACTTGATAACAATATTTATGTTCAGGTTGGTTTAATTATGCTGGTCGGGCTTTTGGCCAAAAACGCCATTCTTATCGTAGAATTTGCTCTTCAAAGACGTCATGCAGGATTGTCTATTGTAGAAGCAGCTATCGAGGGAGCCAGATCGAGATTAAGACCAATTATTATGACATCTCTGGCTTTTATTGCAGGTATGATACCATTAATGTTTGCCACAGGAGGAACTGCAGTAGGAAACAGATCAATAAGTGTAAGTGCTGCTATCGGAATGTTTAGTGGCGTTGTTTTGGGAGTTTTTGTAATTCCGTTACTTTTTATACTATTTCAATACCTACAAGAAAAAGTGTCAGGTAAGAAGATTGTAATTAAAACTATAAAAGAATAATAATGAGAGTACTATATAAAATTGGGATTTCTTTATTTGCAGGTGTTTTGTTAACATCCTGCGTAGTAGGGAAAAAATATTCTCGAGCAGATTTAAATGTACCCGAAAAATATCGTGAAGAGATAACATTAACCGGTGATACTATTTTGCATCCCTGGAGAAATTACTATAAAGATCCATTGTTGGTTGATTTGATAGAAAAAGCCCTCGTTAAAAATAACGAGGTGCTTGTCGCTATGAAAAGTATGGAGCAGCTAGATCTCAATTATAAACAAGCTAAATTATCATTATTACCAACGCTGGATTTTGATGCAAATGCAAGTCGTAGTTATCAGTCTAAAAATTCACTTAATGGTTCTTTGAGTGCACAATTTACCAGTAAAGATTACATGGATGACTATAGCTCAAATCTTCGTTTGTCTTGGGAAGCAGATATATGGGGAAAAGCAACTATGCAGAAGAGAGATGCCAAAGCTAGTTACTTTGCTCAAAAAGAGAATCTTTCGGCCTTAAAGACTAGAATTATTGTTCAGGTTGCTCAGTCTTATTATAATCTTTTAGGATTGGATGAACAGCTTAAAATAGCACAGAAAAATATTGAATTAAGTGATAGCACTTTAAAGATGATGAAGTTGCAATATAATTCAGGAACGATTAGTTCTTTGGCACTTCATCAGACAGAAGCACAGAAAAAAACAGCCGAATTATTGGTTCCTTTAGCGAAAACGAATATTGCGGTTCAAGAAAATGCATTGCAAATTTTATGTGGAGAATATCCAGATAAAATAGTACGATCAGGAAATCTTGAAGCGGTAGAATTTAGTGTTGGTTTACCTTCTGGGATTCCTGCATCGCTTTTAAGCCGAAGACCAGATGTAAAAGCTGCTGAATATGCTGTTATGTCAGCTAATGCTAAAACAGGATTGGCTAAAGCTACAATGTATCCAACACTGAGTTTAAGCCCATCAATCGGGAAAAATTCGTTTGAGTTTGATACTTGGTTTAACTTTCCAGGTTCAGTCACCAAAACTATTGCTGCTAATTTAGCACAGCCAATATTTAGAAAACGTGCGTTAAGAACGGCTTATGAAGTAGCAGTTATAGAACAAGAAAAAGCAGTTATTCAGTTTAAGCAATCCTATATAACTGCAGTTGGAGAAGTGAGCGATGCCATGTCTCAATTAAAATATGCAGATGAACGTATGCAACTTGCAACTGAAAAAGCAGTTTCTTTAGATAAAGCAACTTCTGATGCTACATTACTATATAAAAGTGGTATGGTAACCTACCTGGATGTTATTGTAGCACAAAATGGTGCTTTACAAAATGACCTTGATGTTGTTGCTATAAAATTAGAAAAACTAAATGCTGCAATAAGTTTATATCGTGCCTTAGGAGGCGGAGTAGAATAGAAAGTTATTAAGAAAAAGCAAACCTTTTAGATATAATAATATTTAACACATAGTTAGAATTATGTGAAAGAAATGTATTTCTTTTTGAGCTCTTAATTACATATAAAATCTATGTTTTTATGTATTAAATGAAATTTTCAAGACGCAAAGAAGGGAACATACGAAGTAATTGCACCCAACGGGTTAAAATAGTCCATCATCTTTATAATTATTTGTAGAGATGATGGATTTTTTTTTGCCCATTATGCTAGGGATACAGCGTATATTCCGTTTTATTTTCTCAAATTTTACAGAAATTAAAAACCAAACCGAATGTTATAGCGTAAATGACTTTATAACTAAAAATTTAAATCATGAAAACGAAAAGCATTTTAGCAACAGCATTTTTTGCATTAGTATTTGGAGCAACTTCTTTCGCTCAAAAATCAGTTATGGTTGGTGGAGCAGCAATGTACCCAAACAAAAATATTATTGAAAACGCAGTAAATTCAAAAGACCACACCACATTAGTAGCAGCAGTAAAAGCAGCTGGTTTGGTAGAAACATTAGAAAGTAAAGGACCCTTCACTGTTTTTGCTCCAACAAATGAAGCATTTAACAAATTGCCAAAAGGAACAGTTGAAACATTATTGAAACCAGAAAACATTAAAACGTTGCAAAATATTTTGACCTACCATGTTGTGGCTGGAAAAATGAATGCATCGGATATTGCCAAAGCAATAAAAATGGGTGGAGGTAAAGCAACATTAAAAACTGTAAGTGGTGGGACACTAACAGCTTGGATGAAAGGAAAAGATTTGTATATAAGCGACGAAAGTGGTAATAAAGCTAAAGTAACCATCGCCGACGTAAACCAATCAAATGGTGTAATTCACGTAATTGATACGGTGTTATTACCAAAAAAATAATAACAAAACGATTGTCCCAATAATCAAAAAAAAGTCCTGTATGTTGTACAGGACTTTTTTTTGATTTATAGGAATGTATAGATTTAATCTAAAGCACGCTTTGTTACAAAGTAACGGTAACCTATTAACGCCATTTGCCATTTTTTTGCTTTTGTAATATCAAGTCCTTGCTTGGTAAAACTGGGTAAAATCAATTTATTTATCTGGGCTAGAATTTTATACATAAGAGTAGGATTTTTTTCAAAGATATAAAAAAAGACCTTGTAGTGATACAAAGCCTTTTTTCATTGAATTTTAACCCATTGGGTGCCTCGGGTCGCAAAATTTCATTTAACACATAGAGACATAGATTTCATTTGTAATTAAGAGCTCAAAAAGAAATACATTTCTTTCACAAAGCTAGTTATGTGCGTTTAAAACAAGTGTAATGCCTTTTTTGAGCGTGCAAAACCTATGTTTCTATGTGTTAGTTAATTACACCCAACGGGTTTGAATTTTAAACAAGTTTTAAATATTATTTTGCAAGTAGTTTATCTATTTTAGCTAGCATTTCTTTAGCGTTTGCGTTTTCTGGCGAAAGCGCAAGAGCTTTTTGATAAGTCTGTTTAGATTTTTCAAGCTGATTGTTATTAAAGTAGCTTTCGGCGAGGCTATCAAATGCATTTCCTGATTTAGGATTTTCTTTTGTATTTAATTCAAATACTTTTATAGCATCGTTTATTCTTCCGTAATTCATACATGTATACCCGATAACATTTAATCTGTCTTCAAACTTCCATTCAGGATGATTCTTTTTTAAGACAAGATAATTTAGCTCAGCTTTAGTAAAGTCTAATTTTAAAAAATCTTGAGTTATCTTTTCGTCAGCCAGTAAGTAAGCATCGACTAGGGTTTTATCTACAATTCCTGCTACATGATTTACCACTTGAGATTGTACATATAAATTGTCATATTTATGACCATTGGATAAAAAGATGATAGTTATATCGTTTTTAACGAATTTTCTAAAAGCTGTTTCATTTCCTCCAGTAAAGCCATACGAAATAACTTTGTTTACAGGATAAAAATCCCAACCATACCCAAAAGCTTCTTTGCTCTTAGTGTACTGAAAAGGCTCCCACATCGAATATTTTGTTTCGCTTTTTAAGAACGTATTTTTATCCAAATTTTCATTCCAACGAATAAATTCAGGTAGTGTAATATTTAAACCATTTGCAGAATGACCGTCGGCACCACTGTTTAAGGTGTTTTTTACATACTGATTAGTTTTGGTATTAAAGTTATATCTAAACGCACTATTCGGAACTGCTTTGCCAAAGTCTGATGAAAAATAAACACCCGATTTTACCTCTGGAAATTGATTTTGTAAGATGTATTCTTCAAAAGTCAAACCAGTGATTTTTTCAATAATCTTAGCAAGAAAAAAGTAATTGGTTTGATTGTAGCTATATTGTGCTCCAGTTACAAACTCCATTGGTTTCGTTGTTAATATTGCAATTTTTTCATCATAGGGTAAAGTAATCGGTATATCTTCGAACATTACAATGTCTGGTAAACCAGAAGAATGAGTTAATAAATTTTTTACTTTTATACTTTGCCATTCTTTGGGTAGATTATCTAGATATTTAGAAATAGGATCTTCTGGAGATAATTTCCCTTTCTCTATAAGTTGAAAAACGCCAACATTTGTTATTAATTTGGTTGTAGAGAAAATCTTAAAAGCTGTGTTTTTATCGACTGGTTGATTATCCTCAAAAGAAGCTTTTCCAGAGTATTTTTCGTAAATAACTTTTCCGTCTTTAATAACAGCTAGTGCCACTCCAGGAATTTCATTTATCTCAATAACTTCATTAATGTAGTTATCAATTTTTTGTTTTACTTCTTTTTGATTAACGTCTGTTTGTTGACCAAAACAGATGCTGAAAATGAGTAGAAATACTGAAATTAAAAATGTTTCTTTCATAGTAACAATTGAAGGGAAATGTATGTGTTTATATGATTTTTTATAACAGATTTGAGACGTTCTTATTTTTATTTATTTTCTTTTTCAAACGTCTTCATATCCTTCTCATGTTGTTTCATGTCTTTCTCATGTTGCTTCATGTCTAGATTGAATTTTTCCATTTCCTTATTAAATTGTTGCATTTCAATGTCGAATTTGGCCATTTCTTTTTCAAAAATAGCTTCTCGCTTTGCCATTACTACTTCAACTTCTTTTTCGTAAGCAGTCATATCTGGTTCAAAAGCTTCCATCTTTTTTTGAAATTCTGCCATTGCTTTGTTGAATTTTCGCATTGCTTTCTCATCGTTTACATCTTTTGGATGTACGGGAGGTTTTGGCATTTTAGACATGTCAACATTAGCAATAGGCATTGCGCCTTCTGGAAATGATGGTGGGGTTGGAGGTGTAGGCGGGGTAGGAAAATCTCCATTGATATTGTAATCGTCGGCTCCATCTGGACTTTCACTCATAGTTACAGGCTGATGGGTTTTTTCACCAGTTTGTAAATTAATAGATTCAGTACCATCTTCATTTTTTATTATAACAACACCAAAAGGTTTTATGGCTTCATTACCGCTAGTTTGCATGATTTGTGCTTTGCCATTTTTTCTTTTTATGTCAACTCTTATTCCAGTTAATTCATTAGCCGAATTTCTTGTTATATCACTAAATGCAATGATTACTTCATGATTTGTTTTTAATTTTTGTACAATTTCATCTAATTCCTTATCAGTTGTATTCTTTTTAATTTTGTACACTAATACATCTTTAGGATCAGATTTTGTATTTATAACAATATCTTCTTTTACTTCTTTTTGTTCTTTTTCCTGTGCAATAACTTTTACTTGAAATAAGAATATAAATGCTCCTAATACAGGAAGAATTAAGGCATACTTTAAATAATTCTTCTTTTTTGATTGATTTTTGTTTAACATGACGATTCGTTTTTTGATTAATGATTGATAAAAATGATTGGTGATTGCAACACAATTTTCGTGTGTTGTTATTTTTAAAAGAGTGTATTGATACGCCTTTTTATCGGCTATTTTTTTCAAGGCTTCGGCATCGGCAATGAATTCTAAATTTTGCATGATGGCTTTTTTATATAGCCAAACAATTGGGTTAAACCAGAATACAATACAGAATATCCTTGAAATCAATACATCTGTGGTGTGATTTTGTTCGCTGTGAATTTTTTCATGTTCAAGAATGTTTTCCAATTCTGTAGAATTGTACAATGATGAGTTGTACACAATATAACTGAAGAATGAAAAAGGAGCAATATTCTCTGAAACATCCACAAACTTAAAATCAGATTGATTTTGAATGGTTTGTCCTTTAATAACTCTTTTTAAACTATAAAAGTCGAAAGCAAATTTTAATAATAATATAGAGATGATCGAAACATACAATAGTACTAAGCACAAATTTAAATGTGTGTCAAACCAACTCTGTTCAACAGGAATAGTTTGCGTGGTAGTATTTATTGGCAAAGTAAAATTTGTACGAATAGGAGCAACCCAAACTATTTTGGTATAAACTACAAAAGGCAATACAATCGATGTGATTAATCCCGATAATAAAAACCATCTATTGCTATTAAAAAAAGTTTCTTTTCGCAATAAGAAGTAATACGCCAAATAAAACAAGGTGATTAGCCCACTAGTTTTAAGAATATAGATGAAAATTGCCTCCATAAATTATTATTTTTTGTTTTCTATCATATCTAAGATTTCACGTAACTCATCAGCCGAAATTTTTTCTTCTTTGGCAAAAAAGGAAACCATATTCTTGTATGAACTATTAAAATAATTGTCAATTGCAGTATTCATAAAGCGTTTGCTATATTCTTTTAAAGTCACGACAGGATAGTATTGATGCGTGTTCCCAAAAGGAGTATGCGCTACAAAGCCTTTTTCTTCTAGGTTTCGTACAATAGTCGATAGCGTGTTATAATGCGGTTGATCCTCAGTAATTTCTGCTTGGATTTCTTTTACAAAAGCTTTGTTTAGCTTCCATAAAATGTGCATTATTTCTTCTTCTTTATTGGTTAATTTTTGCATGTTTTTAGTTTTATTTTAGATGCAATCAGGAATGTTATTTTTTGGTTACAATTTCAATTACACCATTTTCACCCTGAGTTCCATATTTGGCTATTGCTTCTGATCCTTTAAATACGCTCATTGATTTGATATTTTGCGAATCAAGTTCATCCAGACTTATATCAGAAACTATGACACCATCTATAATTATTAGTTGTTCTGATTTTTTTGAATTTCCTTTTTTTGCAGAAGATACTTTAATGGTAGTTTCAGTTTTAGTATCAGTATTTACCTTATTTGCGCTAGCAATTTTATGGATTTTAATACTGGTAAAATTACTACTATTAGAATCAGAGTTTTTACCGTCTTTTGATTGAATAGTTATATCATGAGCATCTTCATCATTATTTTTAATAGTAATGTTAGCATTATTGCCGTTAGTAGTAGTCGAAGTAGTTTTAAAAACACTAGCGTTAGTATTACTATTGTTGTTTGGCTCATTTTTAAGTTCTTCGGCTATTTTTTTATCATCAATTTTATTATCAGTAGTAAAAACAACTTTTTTAGAGCCATTTTTGTATGTCATTACTATAATTCCGCAGTTTTTAATAGCTTTACTTTCATTCACAAGATAGGTTTGAGCTAATTCAGAGCCTTTTTTTACTTCTATTTTAATAGCTTTTAACAGGTTTTCAGAATTGCGTTTTAAATCTGAGAAAACAGCATCAATGTTGTGATTTTGTTTTAGAGTTTCGGCCATTACTTTTAATTCCTGATCTGTTATACTGTTTTTGATTTTGTAAATATCTACGGCAGTAATTTCTTCTTTTGGATCTACTTTCAGGGTTTCTTTTTTACTTAATCCTTTTTCTTTTGCTATAATTTCAACTTGAAATAAAAGCACAAAAGCTGCAAGTGCTGGAATTACAACATAGTACTTCCATGAGTTTCTCTTTTTTGATTGATTTTTGTTTAACATAATGATTCGTTTTTTGATTAATGATTGAAAAAAATGATTGGTGATTGCAACACAATTTTCATGTGTTGTTATTTTTAAAAGCGTGTATTGGTAAGCTTTTTTGTCGGATATTTTTTGTGCAGCTTCGCTATCTGCTATGAATTCAAGATTTTGTAAAATAGATTTTTTATAAAGCCAAATAATGGGGTTGAACCAAAATAATATGCAAAATATTCTTGATACCAGAACATCTATGGTATGATTTTGCTCACTATGCACTTTTTCATGCTCAATAATACTTTCTAGTTCTAAAGCGCTATACAATGATGAGTTGTAAACGATATAATCAAAGTAAGAAAATGGAGCGATGTTTTCTTTTATATCAATAAATTTAAAATCAGCTTGTTGTTTTATTTTTTTGCCTTTTAAAACAGAATTTAAACTATAAAAATCGAAGGCAAATTTTATTAAAAGAGCCAGGAATCCAATACCATAAATAGCAATTAAAGCAAAATTCCAATCGACAAGAGATATATCCAGATCATTTTGCGGTGTATAAATTTGATAATTGCTGATGTCTGAAGTTGGAGTAGAAGCAATCCAAACTGTTTTAGTATAAACAATAAAAGGTAATACAACCGAGGTAATTAGTCCCGTTAATAAAAACCATCTATTGCCATTAAAAAAAGTTTCTTTTCGCAATAAAAAATAATATGCCAAATAAAATACGGAGATTAATCCGCTAGTTTTAAGAATATAAATAAAAATTGCTTCCATAAATTATTATTTTTTGTTTTCGATCATTTCGAGGATTTCACGTAATTCGTCAGCTGAAATTTTTTCTTCTTTGGCAAAAAAGGAAACCATATTTTTATACGAACTATTAAAATAATTATCAATTGCTGTATTCATAAAACGTTTACTATACTCTTTTAAAGTCACTACAGGATAATATTGATGTGTGTTTCCAAATGGAGTATGAGCTACAAAACCTTTTTCTTCTAGGTTTCGTACAATAGTCGATAGCGTATTATAATGCGGTTGATCCTCAGTGATTTCAGCCTGAATTTCTTTTACAAAAGCTTTGTTTAGCTTCCATAAAATGTGCATTATCTCTTCTTCTTTATTGGTTAACTTTTGCATGTTTTCTAATTTTAAATCAAACTTACAACTATTTTTATAGTTACACAACTAAAAAAGCAGTTATTGAACTATTTTTTTAGTTACGATATAGTTTAAAGAAGTATAATTAGAAACGTATTTCTGGTTTAAAATATTGTTTAACAGGTTGTTAGTTTGTTTTTGGAGTGGTTTAAATGCTGTTTTCTTTTTGTAATTCTTTCTGAATCCAAAAACAACAAGCAGTTGCAGCTAGTCCGATAGTTCCCATTATGAACCAATTAGACTGATATCCTAATCGGGTAATGAATTCAAAACCTACTTTGGAACTAATAATATGTGCCAAACTAAAGCTCATTGTGTATAAAGCCATGTAGCGTCCTTCTTGACCGCGTGGAGCTCTGCTTAAAGCAAAAGCATTAGAGAATGGGAAAGCTAATATTTCTCCCAATGAAACTATAATCATTGCAAATACAAGCACTCCAGCCCAAACATTAATTAATAATAAGTAGAAGCTTGAAGCCATTAATATAGTACCGTAGATAATAATCTTTATTTTATGAATGGCATTTCGCTCTAAATAGCTCACAATTGGCATTTCGAGTGAAAATATCATAAGCCCGTTTAGCGTCATTAACAATCCTGTTTGCAATTCGCTTAAGCCAAATTTTTCATTGTGATATAATGGTAGCGTTGTAAAAAGCTGAAAGAAAATTATAGCAGTTGCAAAACTTACAAATAAAAACATCCAAAATATTTTGTCTTTAAATACCGATTTTGGTTCGCTTATTATATCATGACTACTATCATGAACTGGTTTTTTCTTTTCTTTTACTAATAATGCAAAAATTGAAATTGCTAGAATACAGGAAGCTCCATCTACCCAAAATAATCCTTGGTAACCAATTCCCATAATAATTAAACCTCCTAATGCTGGACCAGCAGCAAAGCCAAGATTTACTGCAAGACGTACCAGGGTTAAGGCACGAGTTCTGTTTTCGGGTTTGGCATAAGCACTTAGAGAAACATACATAGCTGGACGAAACATATCGGCGATAACCATAATACTAAACATTGCAAAGCACAATGCCCAGAAAGTGGTTATATATTGTAAAAAGAATAAGGAGATTCCGCTGGTAAATAAACTAAATACCATTATTTTGTAAAAGCCTATTTTATCAGATAACTTACCACCAAGCCAGGAACCCAACATAGAACCTAGCCCAAAAGCGACCATAATCCAACCCACTTCATTGTATGTAAATTGAAGGTCTTCTTTTAAGTATTTCGATAAAAACGGAAGAACCATTGTTCCGGCACGATTAATAAACGTAACAAGTGTAAGTATCCAAATTTCTCTAGAAAATCCTCTAAAATTGTTTATGTAGCGTTGAAAGGCGGTGATTAGCATTATAAATGGGTTATATGCACAAAGTTATAAAACTTTGTAACTTACAGTCTTTGTTGCTTTGTTACTTTTAAACTATTTTTGCTAAAATTTATAAGATGAAAAACCTAATTCTGTTTTTAGCCCTTTTTGTATTCAACTTTGGCATTGCCCAAGAAAAATTTGATCGTGTTGCTGCCGAAAATTTTCAAAAGACAATTAATAGTGAGTATGCAGATGTAAAAACAAGTCCATTGCTACCTGAAGATCTAAAAACTTTCGAGACATTAGATTTTTATCCAATAAATGAAAAATATGCTGTTGTGGCTAAATTTGTAAAAGCCAAAAAAGAGAAGCCTTTTGAGATGAAAACTTCTACAACAAGAAAACCAATGTATATAAAATATGGAACTGTATATTTTACCATTGATGGAGTTGATTTACAATTAAATGTATATCGCAATATTGACCTTTCTAAAAAAGAGGAATACAAAGATTATCTGTTTTTACCTTTTTCGGATTTAACTTCTGGAAAAGAAACTTATATAGGAGGAAGATATATCGATTTAAAAATTCCAAAAGGAAATACAATTGTAATTGATTTTAATCAGGCATATAATCCGTATTGTGCTTATAATCATAAATATTCTTGCCCGATTGTACCTTTAGAGAATGATTTGAACGTGGCGATAGAAGCAGGCGTTAAAAAGTTTCATGATTAATGCAATTCTTTAATTTCCATACACATAAATCAGCAAATCGTCAAGATGTTTTTGATATAGTTAATCAATATCCTAATGAGTTTGACGAAAGCACAGCTTTTTACTCTATAGGAATTCACCCTTGGTATATTGTAAAGGAACGAATTGAAGCTGACTTGGAAATTATAAATCAAAAATTGACTGCCAAGAATTGTTTAGCCCTTGGCGAATGCGGTTTGGACAAACGAGCAGAAGTTCCGTTTGAATTGCAGGTAACTGTTTTTGAAAGGCAATTGCATTTGGCAGAAAAACACCAAAAGCCTGTTGTGGTACATTGTGTAGCAGCTTTTCAGGAAGTAATAGCTTTGAAGAAAAAATTAGGAATTACAGTTCCTATGATTATTCATGGTTTTTCTAAGAATGAGCAAGTAGCGAAGCAACTTTTAGATAATGGATTTTATCTTTCTTTCGGAAAATATTTAATTAAGAATCCTTATTTAGAAATTGTTTTTAAAAGTATTCCTAATAATCGATTTTTTCTGGAAACCGATACAATCGATGAAACTATAGAAATAGTGTATGCTCTAGCAGCAAAATATAAAAATCTAACAGTTGATGAATTGCAGCAGTTAATGGCTAGTAATTATAAGACAGTATTTGACAAATAAAAAAAGGTTCAGATTTTAAAAACCTTAAGAATAGTAAACTTTAAACAAAATTATATGGCAGAGTGGACCGAAAGAGCCGAATTATTATTTAAAAAAGAAGGATTAGATAATCTTAAAAATTCACATGTTCTTGTTGTAGGATTAGGTGGAGTGGGGTCTTTTGCAGCCGAGTTTTTGGCAAGAGCAGGAGTAGGAACAATGACTATTGTAGATGGAGATGTAGTAGATATTACCAATATAAACAGGCAATTACCAGCTTTGCATTCGACTGTTGGGCAACCTAAAGTTACAATTGTAGGAGATCGTTTGATGGATATTAATCCAGAATTAAAATTAATACGTGTTCAGGAGTTTCTTTCGCCAGAACGTGCTTTTGAGATAGTTACAGAAGAGTTTGATTATGTTTTGGATTGTATCGATAGCGTTACTCCAAAACTAAATTTGATTATTGCTGCCAAACGCAAACGAGTAAAAATTATTAGCAGTATGGGAGCAGGTGGGAAAATGGAAGCTTCAAAAGTAAAAGTTACAGATATTTCTAATACTATAAATTGCTATTTTGCTAAAACAATTCGCAGAAGATTAAAAGAAGCCAAAATAGATAAATTGAAGGTGGTATTTTCATCAGAGATTCAGGATGAAGCAAGTTTAAAAATGACCGATGGATCTAATTTTAAGAAATCATTTTATGGAACAAATAGCTATATGCCAGGATTATTTGGTTTATACGCTGCCGAAACAGTGATTCGTTATTTGCTAAAGAAGTAGTTTTCAGTCGCAGTTTCAGTTTTCAGTACCAGTATTAAGTATTAAGATGTTCATTATAAACTTTGAGAATTAAGAATCTATATAGGGTATAATCTATCTCATAGTAAATACACTAAATCAATATTTTTAACATAATGCAAAACTTTTGAACCTTTGCTTCTTAGTGCCTCAGTACCTTAGAAAGAACCTTAAAAAGAAAAAAAAATGATTAAAACAGTAATTTTCGATATGGACGGTGTAATTGTAGATACAGAACCCGTACATTATTATGCCTATCACAAACAATTTTCGGAATTAAATATTGATGTAACCGATGAGGTTTATGCATCGTTTACAGGATTTTCGACGCGAAATACGTTTCAGAAATTGAAAGAGACTTTTGTAATAGAACAAGAGGTAGAAGATTTGATTCAGAGAAAAAGAACTATTTTTAATGATGCTTTCGATACCAAGGAAGATTTATACTTGTTAGATGGTGTCGAGGATTTAATTAAGGATCTATATGCTAATGGAATGCAATTGATTTTGGCATCGTCAGCTTCAAAAGTAACTATAGAACGTGTTTTTACACGATTTAATTTACATCAATATTTTACAGATATTGTTAGTGGAGAGGACTTCCCGCAATCAAAGCCTAATCCAGCAATATTCTTGCATGCAGCATCATTGTCTAAAGCACCAAAAGAAGATTGTATTATCATTGAAGACAGTACTAATGGTGTGAAAGCAGCAAAAGCAGCAGGAATATATTGTGTGGGATATAATAGCGAACATTCTAAAATGCAGGACTTATCAGATGCAGATGAGGTTATTAATCATTTTGATGAATTAAATTTTGAGAAAATAGTAGAAATAAAGTCTCCTATTAGGTAATTATTAACATTTCGAATTGAACGAATTCGTAATTTTGGGAAAACAAAAAAACTATAAATAATGAAAAAAGTACTTATTGCCTTAGCAATTGTTATTGCTCCATTTGTAGCAGAAGCACAAATAAAAACTCCTCAAGCGAGTCCGAAAGCAGTTGTAAACCAGATTGTTGGTTTAACAGATGTAGAAGTTACTTACTCAAGACCAGGTGCAAGAGGTAGAGCAGTATTTGGAAATTTGGTTCCGTTTGGTAAATTATGGAGAACGGGTGCAAACGAAAATTCAGTAATATCATTTAGTGATGATGTTGTAATTGATGGTAAAACGTTGAAAAAAGGGAAATACGCTATCTTTACTGTTCCAAGAATTGAAAGCTGGGATGTTATTTTCTACTCAAAAACAGATAACTGGGGATTGCCAGAAAATTGGAGTGATGCTGACGTAGCTTTAAAAACTACTGTAAAAGAAGATGCTTTAAATAAAGCAGTTGAAACATTTACAATAGGAATTAATAATTTAGATGCTAATTCAGGAACTATTGATATTGCTTGGGAGAACTCTTCTGCATCAGTAAAATTTGAAGTTCCTACAGATAAATTGGCTTCAGAAAGTATCAAAAGAGTATTGGCTGGACCATCATCAAATGATTATTTTGCAGCAGCACAATATACTTTCCAAGCAAAAGGGGGAGATATCGCTAAAGCAAGAGAATATGTTGATAAAGCAATAGAGTTAAGCGCAGATAAGCCTTTCTATTTCTACAGACTTAAATCATTAATCCAAGCAAAACAAGGAGATAAAAAAGGAGCTATCGAAACGGCTAAAGTTTCACTAGCTGCTTCAGAAGCTGCTAAAAATCAGGATTACGTAAAAATGAATAAAGACAGTATTTCTGAATGGAGTAAATAATAATTTATTCTATTACTGAAAAATCCCATTTTGATACTATTTCAAAATGGGATTTTTTATGTCTTATTAAAATTTAATCAACATATCGCCAGACGAAAGGATTCGTGCGGGAGCAGGGATTAATTCCCTCTCAAAGTTACATCAATTCTTTTTTTTTTATCGATTTTTACATCAGTCCAACTGAACTTAATTCTTTATTAGTTTTAAATAGATAGTATCATTCTTATGTTTATTGTTTTCTAGCCCTAGTTAGAATCTCGTGGTAGGATTTATTCCATAAAAAAATGCTGTAAAACTTATGTCTTACAGCGTTTATAGTAATTTGATATTGGCTAAGCTACTATTTCTTTTTGTTTTCTAAAGATAGTAAGTTGCATTATCATGGATAAGAATATGGTTAACATGGCACCAATAAAGTTGAGCCATAAGTAGCCTAGTTTTTCTTGACCGCTTGGATAAACCCATATGGTGTAATAGAAGATTATAAAAATGGTAATCTGGCTAATAAGTGCGCTATAAAATACCGCTTTAGACTGAACACGTTTGATATAAAAACCAATCAGGAATATTCCTAAAACAGTTCCGTAAAATATTGATCCAATGATATTTACAAGTTGTATTAAATTTTCGAATAAGGTTCCTATACAAGCAAATAGAATAGCAATTATTCCCCAGAACAGAGTAAAAAATTTAGTGGCATAAAGATAATGCTTATCTGATTTTTGGGTTTTAAGGTTACGCTTGTAAATATCGATTGCTGTTGTTGATGCCAAGGCATTTAGTCCTGAAGCGGTAGACGACATTGCTGCCGAAAGTATTACTGCTAATAACAATCCTATTAATCCTTTTGGTAAATAGTGCAGGATAAAATGAAAGAATACATAATCTTTATCATTTGTTTCGCTATTGCTGTCGGCTTTTAAGATAATTTCTTTCGCTCTTTCGCGTAAGTCTCTTTCTTTATTAGATAGTGTTACTAATTCTTTTCGTAGAATCGGATTGTCGTAATCTTGATTTAATTGATCAATGTATAATAAGTTAATTACTTTTTTATCTTCAGAAAGTACATCGAGTTTTTTCTCTAGTGTGTGATATTCGTTTTTATACGCAGATTTCTCGATTATAACTTTGTTGTTGGGATTAAAGTTTAAGGGAACAGGATTAAACTGAAAGAATACAAAAACCATTATTCCGGTTAGTAAAATAAAGAATTGCATTGGAACTTTTAAAAGTCCATTCATGATTAATCCCATTTGGCTTTCCTTAACTGACCTACCAGATAAATAACGGCCTACTTGCGATTGATCTGTTCCAAAATAGGCGAGGGCAAGAAAGAATCCACCAGTAATTCCGCTCCAAAAGGTATATTTTTCTTCGGGATTAAAAGAGAAATCTACGATATTCATTTTGTCATTAGCTCCAGCAATATGCATAGCATTGGTAAAAGTCATATCATTTGGTAAGTAATGTAATATCAAGAAAAAGGTGATAAACATTCCCGACATGATAACAAACATTTGTTGTTTTTGGGTAACGTTTACTGCTTTTGTTCCTCCTGAAAATGTGTAGATAATTACTAGTACTCCAATCATCACATTCATTAAAGTAAGATTCCATCCTAATAGTGCCGATAATATTATAGCAGGAGCATAAATGGTTAATCCAGTTCCTAAACCTCGTTGAACCAAGAATAAGATTGCTGCAAGAGAACGAGTTTTTAAATCGAATCGTTTTTCTAGGAATTCATAAGCAGTATATACTTTGAATTTATGATATAATGGTATGAAGGTAACGCAAATAACAATCATTGCAATTGGCAATCCAAAATAGAACTGTACAAAACCCATTCCATCATGGTAAGCTTGTCCTGGAGTAGATAAAAATGTAATGGCGCTTGCTTGTGTTGCCATAACCGAGAGCCCAACAGTGTACCAAGGAGTTTCATTATTGCCTAAAATAAAATCTTCGACATTCTTACTTCCTTTGGTTTTCCATGAGCCGTAACCAACAATAAATAAAAGTGTAACTATGAGTACAATCCAATCAAATAGTTGCATATGTTATGAGTATAATTGCATTATTAAGTAAAAAAATAGAATATAAATAGCATTGGCTACAAGCACATAGGTGTAGCTTTTTTTCCATGTTTTTATTTTTTTTGTCGTCATATTAAAAAGCTATTAATTTTTGATTTCTTTATTTGGTATTTGTACTGGTTGTTTTAATGAGATTATATTTGAGAACAATCGATATGCCCCGGGAACTCCTTCGGGTAATTCTCTAAAAAAACTTAAACCAGTGTAAATGTAATATCCTTTTCCGTATGGAGCGACTAATAAAGCGCCCTTTTTGGCGGATTCTCCTTTATCATGTGAGGATAAGATAGGAGTGAAAGCTTTGTCATATTCATTTGGATAATACAATCCCTGTTCTTGTTTCCAGCCTTCAAAATCTTTAGCTGTAATTTTATTTGGCGTACTTAAAACGGGATGATTTGGTGCTAGAAAGGTAACTTCAGCATTTTCTTCGGTTACTCTATCTCTAGAAATTTTTAAAGGATAAGGAGCAATACTATCAGTTACCACATCGCCCGCTGTATTGTATTGTACAATCATTGTTTTTCCATTTTTAACAAAATCAAAAAGTACAACTTGTTTATTAGCAAGTGCCTGAATTGTGTTGTAAGCACGGATTCCTGTAATTACCACATCAAAATTGTCAAGTCGAGTAGGAGTTATTTCTTCGGGTTTTAAGATGGTAACTTTATACCCCATTTGCGCTAGGCTATTTGGGACTTCATCACCTGCACCCATAATGTACGCAATTGAATCTTCTGTTGTTTTTAAGTCAAATCGGATGCATTTGGCTTCAGATGGAGCCAAAACTTGCTGTTTGGCAATATGGTTATAATCAATAATTGTTTGATCTTTATCGTAACGTTTATTGCCTACAATTGCAACACTTTTTAATGTAGCATTTTCAGAATTAACAGGAGGTGTAACTTCAAAATAAACAGTTTGTTCCATTCCTTTTTTGGCTAAACTAAAAGGAATTTGTTTTGGAGATATAATCCAGCTTTTAGGTAATTCTAATTGTAAATTACCGTTTACAACATCTTTTCCTGCTTTAATTTTTACGGCAACAGTTTTCGTTTGTGTGTCTTTAAACAATAACACTTTTTCAAGAATAGTGGTAGTGACTTCTGGAACAATATCTAAAAAATCATACATTTCACCTTTTACATCATCATTGTATTTATAAACGACAGTTCGTTCAAACGGAATCTCGACATTGTTTATTTTAACATTAAAAATAACTTTTACATCACGAATAATATCCGGAATACCAATGTTTTCCTGATTCGAAACGGTGTACATTCCTACGGTGGCTTTTTCGGCTAACCAATACGGTTGTGTATAGGGAATTGCAGTAGGTAATTGGATTTTTAAATCGAATTTTTGATCTTTATTATTAGTTAAATTAATGTTTTTTGGCGTGTTTTTTTGATCTGGTAAAGTTGTTACATTTACTAATTCCATAGCAACAGAGCTACGATTAATAGCTTCTAGATTAAGGTTAACAGTACCTCCTTGTATCGTTTCTTGTTGTTGGGCAACTGCTTCAAGGTATAAGCCAGAACTGGCTGCTATAATTTTTTTAATTTCTTCAGATTTTACAACTTTCCAATGATTTTCGTTTAGAGATTGAATCATTGTGTAGGCTTTTACCAAATCGGGTATGCTTGCTGCTGGATTATTAAAATTGTATTGTGATAAGATTGTATTAATTAATTCTCCAATAGGTTTTCCGCCCTTAATACGGTTCCAAGTGGTATCAATGCCATCAAAAATAGTAGTTGGATCTTTTGGAGCATCGCCGTTAATGAACTCTAAATATTCGGTATCCTGACCACGACTTCCGGTTGCTCCAAATCCTTGGGATTGATGGCGACTGCGACTCAATGCAGCAATTTCCTGATTAGATTTTCCTATTCCGGCATAATAAACGCCAGTTTGCAAGGTTGTGAATTTTGATTTATTAGCTGCTTCAAATTTTTCCTGACTACCATAAAACCACCATGAGGTATTAAAATATTGACGTTTAGGTTGCCAAGGAGTTACGTATTTTAATTGTTCAGGATAGATATTAGGATTATTGGCTAAATCAAAACTCTCGACGCTTAACATTGCCGATGCTGTATGATGTCCGTGAGTTGTACCAGGTGTACGATGATCAAAACGATTGATGATTACATCGGGCTGAAATTTACGAACAGTCCATATTATATCAGCAAGAACTTTTTGTTTATCCCAAATAGTCAATGTTTCATCTGGCGTTTTGGAGTAGCCAAAATCATTTGCACGTGAAAAGAACTGTTCGCCACCATCAATTTTTCTAGCTTCAATAAGTTCTTGAGTTCTAATTACTCCTAATAATTCTCTTAATTGTGGCCCTATTAAATTTTGACCACCGTCACCTCGAGTTAAAGATAAGTATCCTGTTCTGGCATTAACTTCATTAGATAAATAAGAAATCAATCTAGTATTTTCATCATCAGGATGTGCAGCAATATAAAGTACTGAACCTAAGAAATTTACTTTTTTTATTTGATTGTAAATTTCAACTGAATTAGGCTTTTGCGGTTTTTGGGCAAAAGTTGCTTGGAAGCTAATAAGAAGTAAAAGAATAATTTTTAAACGAAGTTCGTGCATTTGAGAATTATTTAATTTAAGGATTATTTTCAAAAATAGTAATAATTGAAACTGGTAGTTGTTAATGAGTTGTAAAGATCTTAAAAATTTTATCAAAAAAAAGAGAGTGCCTTTTATTAGGCACTCTCTTTACATTTTGAAAAGTGGTTTAATGTCTTCCATGTCCATTACCACGCCCTCTGTCATGGTCGTCATCATGGTCGTCACGGTCATGTTTATTGTGTTTGTTGTGTTTGTCGTGACGATCATTTTTGTAATAATCATGACGATCTTTTTTATAATAACCGTATGTTCTTTGAGGATTACCACGATATCCTTTGCAATATTTAACTTTATGTCTGTCAAAATAAGCATAAGGAGTTCTACCGTGATAATCGTTTAAAACAACTTTGTATCCTCCGTACAAATCATAATTTCTATATTGTCTAGGCAAACGGCTTGATCTGATCCATTTTCCTCCACCAAAATAAATAAATTGTGTAGCACGAACATCATAATAAGCTTCAATGTCTGGCAAATAATAGTATTCCATTTCAGTATATCCTACAGGACCCCATTGCGGTGGAGAACCAATGTTTACGTTTATTGAAACTTGAGAATGGATGGTACTTGAAATAAAAAGAAATATTCCGAAAGTAATAATTTTTAATGTTTTCATTTTTTCTGGGGTTTTTGGGATTCCTATTCTAAATGTTGAAATGATTGATTATTTCGACATCTGATTTGTAAAAACCAAAAGTTATGCCACAATATATTTTTTAAACAGCAACAAAAGGTAAAATTTAATAATGATATAGTAAAAGTATTGATATGTAGTGGATTATGTTGAAGGGCTTTTAAATAAAAAAAACATAAGATATGAGAATATTCTGTTCTTTATTTATAATCGACTAATCTAGGTTTAGCCAATTCGAAATTTTGTAATCCAAAATCGGTAGTTTCAAATGTATTTGTTTTAAAAACACGATCTCCTTCAAAAGGAATCGATGGATAATAAGAAATAGACAGCTGAAAGGAGCTAAACACCAAATAATCATTACTTATCAATAATCCCAAAGTTATTTTAGAATAGACTTTGTTTCTCATCATTGCATCACCAGGACCTCCTAATATAGCAGCGGTGTAATTAAAGAATGGATTCACACGAAATCCCCACAGTGCATGCGGAGCATAAGTTTGTGTTTGTAATGATAATACCATTTTGCTAGTGCCATATAGAGCACTGCTAAAACCTTGTAAACCATTGTCTTGATTTATATTTAGTTTATCACCAATAGAATTTTCCCGATTAGAACCAATAATTAGTGCGGGTTTTACAAATTGCCTTAATTTCCAGTTTCCTATTTTTACCAGATTAGTAAAATAATTGGCTTCAAATACAAATGCACTTTGGTATGTTTTAGATTGATGAAAGAAAGTCCCAAACTCAAAATCAGCGCTCAGATATCCCCATTTATTGTAATCCCCAAATGAAGCTTGTGCGCCTAAATAAGAGCGCCAGGATGTGTTTTTATATTGATAACCAGCTGTTATCCCAAATATCCTACCAGTTGCTACATCTTCAGTAGCACCATTTCTAAATATATAGTTGTCTTTAACAAATTCTCGGGTATTAATTCCGATTCCGGTAAGTAATAATTTTTCATCTGAATAAAAACTCGCTGGATCGTATTCAGGAGTGGGAGTTTCGATATAATCTACATTCAAGAAGCGACCCGATAAAATTAAGTTTGTTTTTCTTTCTTTTTCTTTAAAAATAGGAAATGCTTTTGCTAGCCATATATCTTGAGAGTTGGATTTAAAATTCTGAAATTCATATTTTAAATCGGGACCTTGTAAGCTATCTTTTCTAAAATTCTGTCCAAAATATACTCCACCTGCCCATTTCGCCAAGGGAGAGTAGAAAGGGCGCTCCAAAGCAATGCTTTTATTGTAATTGTTATCTAAATCGATATTATATTTAGCAGTTGCATTAACAAAAGAGTTTCTAATATTAGGAACTGTATAGGTGAAATTATTCGCATTTTTCCCATCACTAATACGATTGGTGAATTTATATTCTAACTGCTGACCTGTTCCAAAAAAGTTTTTATCTTTTATTCCTACACCAACCTGACTGCTAGAAATCGAAAATTTAGGGATAGAGCTCCAGGAATCCAGAACACGAATAGTTACATCTACTGAATCGGATTCTACATTTGGTAATTGCCCCTTAATACTCACTGTATTAATGTATCTTTGAGATCGGATTATACGCTCAGATTCTTGTATTTTGTAGGCATCGTACGGAGTGTTTTTTTTGAATAATAATAAATTGCGTATTGCGAATTTTTTTGTTTTCAGATGTAGTTTATTTCCAGTTCTTTCTCCCCAATTTCTTGGTGTAATAGTTGTATCACTTTCAGAGTATCCAAAAGGATCTAAGACTACAATATTAATTTTACGTATGATTTTTCCATTATAATTTGTTGTATCTACTTTTTTAATTAGTTCATTATCTTTTTTTGGACGTGTAGATCTAAAAACTAAGCGATGAAAGAAATTTGTAAATTTATGCTTTTTAGTATAAGACTTAATTTTAGAATACATTTCAGTACTATCTTTTTTAGTTTCTTTTACCTGCGAAAAAGAGCTAGTATAGCAAAAGCATACCATAATAAGTGATAGAAATGTTTTATATTGAAATAGTTTTATAATCAAAGTGTAATATTTATAAATTCATTTTAGATAGTATATAAAACAGTATTCTATTCTTCTAATTTTATTTTTTTGATTTTCCAGCTAAATTTTTTTGGCAAATCATTACCTATCAAATATCCCCAAGGTTCAAGAGATTCAATCCTGTCAAAAATTATTTTAAGAATAGCTAATAATGGTATTGCCAGAAACATTCCGGATATGCCTGCAACTCCACCCCCTATAATGATTCCGACGATAGAGAAAAATGCATTTATTTCTACTTTAGTATTTATAATTAAAGGTACGAGAATATTATTATCGATTAGCTGAACAATTATGTTTACTATAAGGATTCCTAAAATAATTGATATTCCAGGAGTTCCTGTTAATGATGCTAAAACTGTTAAAACACCTGCAATAAAAATTCCTATGTATGGAATCATATTTAAAATCCCTGTAATAAGACCTAATAAAATAAAATATTTTACTCCAATGATATAAAGACCTATGCTGGTTAATATAGTAACAACAAGCATTTCTATAATAAGACCAACAATATAATTGTTTATAGATACTTTTATTTGGGTTAGGATTTCTTTTAATTTATCATGATGTTCTTTCTTGAATAGTTTTGCTAAAAATAGAATGAAATGTTTTTTATATAGTAAAAACAGAAAAATAAAAATTGGGATTATAGTGCAATCTAAAAGAACATCCGAGAGAGAGCCCAAGGCAGTACTTATTTTTTGACCGCCATTTTTTACAGAATCAGAAGTGACATTTTCAAGATATTTTTTTTGTTCTCCAGTGCTAATGTTAAAATTGGCTTTAATAAAGTTTTGAAAATCATTAAAAACAGCGAGTGCATTTTTCTTAATTATAGAAAAGTCGTTGGCTATATCACTAATCTGATAAGATATAAAGGTAAGTATTCCTATTATGATTAACACAAAAATGAGAACTGTGACTATAGATGCCAGGAAATGAGGAAAGCGTAATTTTACGTGCAATAATGTAAATAATGGTAGCAATAGCACCGAAAATAAAAAAGCTAATAATATTGATGTTAGGATATCTTTACCAATAAAAAATATAAATCCAATACAAATTATACTTATTAAAACACACATTAGTTTTACATAAAAAGGCAATTTAACTGTTTCCATAACTAATTTATTGAGATTAAAAGCTCTTATTACGACTAATAAAAACTAAGTTAAACAAATGTTATGTTTTATTTACTTTTTTACGTTCTACATTTTTAAAATTAGCTTATAAAATTCCCATAAAGTTTAAAATCATATAAGCTATTTAAGTAAATATAAGTTTTAAAGTCCTTCCCTTAAATGAGCTTACATAGCTTATATGGTTAGTAATTTTTAATCAAAAAACTCTTTGTCTTCAAATTGAGCAGATATAATCGAGATTCCTTTTTGCAAAAGCAAGTTATTAGGATAGATTATTTTTTCCCCTTCTTTGGTTTTTAAACTTACGTGAAAAGCATTTATATCTTCGATTTCGGCCTCGATTGGGAAGTCTTTATCATGAATTTTAATAGAATCTCCAATTTTAAATGGAAAAGAGAAAAACAAAATAACTCCAGAGGTAATGTTGCTTAAAATAGACCATTGTGCAAACATTGCTACACCAATAACAGTTGCTATAGAAGATACTGTGAGGAAAATATCATCGGTTTTGACTCCCCAAACAATAAATAACCCTATTATGAATAAAATATTGGTGAGTAAATGGATATACTTGATTATTAAAATGGTTCGATGTTCTAAAAAATGTTCTTTTCTAGCATATCTTCGAACTATTTGAGTAACAATGACTCTTGTAGAAATTGTTACAGCAATAAGAATTCCTGTTGCAAATATTTCTTTGGCATAATCGGTAAAAAAAGTCATCATATAATTTATTTTAATCTAATGTACTTAAATATTCGTAAACTTTGTGTGTAGGTAAGCCCATAACATTGGTGTAAGAGCCTTCTACTTTTGCAACAGCCATAAAACCAAACCATTCCTGAATGCCATATGCACCAGCTTTATCGTATGGTTTGTAATTTTTAAGATAATATAAAATAGCCTCGTCACTCAATTCAACCAAAGTAACTTTAGTAGTTTCGTTTATAATTACCGATTTATCACTGGTTTTAAAACAAACAGAAGTGATCACATCATGAGTTGCATTCGATAGCGATTTTATTATATCAAAAGCGTCTTTTTCATCTTTTGGTTTACCTAAAGCTTTGTTATTATGCCAAACAATGGTATCGCTTGTAATCAGGATTTCGTTTGGTTTCAGCTCACCTTCAAAAGCAGCCGCTTTAAGCTCAGCCAGATAATCGGTAATTTCACTTCCCTTTAATTCTGGTGGATATATTTCCTCAACATCTTTTAATCGGATTTCGAAATCTAAATCTAAGTCTTTAAAAAATTGCTGACGTCTTGGAGAACCAGAAGCCAGTATTAAAGTATATTTTTCTAATTTTTGTTTAAGCATTGTATTTAATATTAAGATTGATGATTAAAATTGATAAAATTCCGAAGAATAAAATCCATTTTAAAATAGAGCTCAAGTTGTGAAACTCTTTTTTTGTTTTAGCAGTTAAAATTTTTGCCATAAAGTAAAGTAGCGGAGCAAGTACAAATACAAAGGCATATAGCGTAGCGATATAAAGATTGTAGGCAACAAAATAGTTATTGATATAAATTAATAAAAAAATAACTGGAATAATTGAAAGAGCAAAAACAATTTTGGCAGTTCGGCTAGTGCCAATAGCAATAGGCAATGTGTTCATTCCTTGGTTATAATCCCCATTTACATCTTCGATGTCTTTTACAATTTCTCGTATAAAATTAATCATAAAAGCAAAAATGGCATAATCAAAAAGGATAGAGAACATACTTGCCATTTGTGCTCTGTTTTCAGTATCAGTAGCAGGAAATAGGTCAAATACACCAATTATTATAACACTAAAAGATAATAATAAAGCAACAACAATATTTCCTAAAATCATAATTTGCTTTAGGGTTGTAGCGTAAAAATAAAGACTAGCTGCGACTAGAATAAAAACGGTTGCAAAACCAGGTCTCATAATTACATTTGATAAATAAAAACCAATAGCAACGCCACTAATATTAAGAGCAACATATATATTATAGGCTGCAGTTTCAGAAATGCTTTTGCCAACCACAACATCACTTGGTTTATTGATTAAGTCGGTTTCCTGATCAAAAATATTATTAATCACATATCCGGCAGCAGCAATTAAAACGGTACTTAAAACCAATAGCGCATATTGCCAATGAGCTAGTGCCAAAGGGATATTTTGCAATTTTAAGAAACCATAACGAAATAATAGTTGCATAAAAGCAAGCATCAATAGGTTTTGGTAACGAATAAGTTTGAGGTATTTCATTTTTTCTTTTTAAGGTACTAAGGTTTCTTTTAAGGGATTAAGGTTCTGATTAACAAAGGTTCAAAGGTTTTCTGTAGAAGACACACAGCAGTACGTCTTTATACGAGAATCTAAGGTTTAAAAGGTTCTTATATTGTGAACCATCAGGTAGATTATTAAACCGCAAAGCCTATAATGAACTTAATACATAACCCGTTGGGTGCAATTACTTCGTCTACTCGCTTAGCTCGGGTCGTAAAATTTCATTTAACGCATAGAAACATAGATTTTATTTGTAAAAAAGAAAACAAAAAGAAATACATTTCTTTCACAAAGCTAGCTATGTGCATTTAAAATAAGTGTAACGCCTTTTTTGAGCGTGCAAAACCTATGTTTCTATGTGTTAAAATTAATTACCCCCAAGGGGTTAATACATAATATTAAAACTGTAAACTGTTACTGAATATTAATCGTGTTTCCCATTAAAGTGCTCCATCCATTTTCCTTGTACTTTCATAACTTGTTCGATTACATCACGTGCAGAACCTTTTCCGCCTTTTACGTGTGAGATATAACGACAAATTGTTTTTATCTCAGGGCTTGCGTCTTGAGGACAAGTAGGCAGTCCTACCAATTTCATTACATGATAATCAGGGATATCATCACCCATGTACAATACTTGTTCAGGGTTAATATTATATAGCTCAGTATATTCTTTAAAAGTTTCTACCTTATCTGGAGTTCCTAAGTGGATATCTTTAATTCCTAAATTGCGTAATCGTACGCGCACGCCTTCATTGCTTCCGCCAGAAATAATACATACATTATACCCACTTTCAACAGCTGCTTTCATAGCATAACCATCACGAATATTCATCGTACGAAGAATCTCTCCTTCATTGGTTACAAAAACCGAACTATCAGTAAGTACTCCGTCAACATCGAAAATAAAAGTGGTGATGTCGTTCATTATTTCTTTATAACTTTTTGCCATTATTTTGTATAGATTTTGTTAGTAATGTGTATATTTTTTTTTGATTTTCATTTGATAAATAACTCAAATGTGATTCGATTGTTGTAATGTCATTGCGTTTTGCAGGGCCAGTTTGAGCATCAATAGGCGAAAGCGTATTGATTTTATTGGCAGTTTCGGCGATTAAAGGTTTTAATATATCAAATGAAACCTGATGTTCTTCGCAAATTTCTTGTCCGATTTGGTATAAATGATTGGTAAAATTATTTACAAATACAGCTGCAACGTGCAATGCTTTGCGTTGTTCAGAGTTGATAGGATATACCGCATCCGATATGCTTTTAGCAACTGTTTCAAGTACCAAGTAGTCGGTATTATTTTCAGCTTCTAAACAAAGCGGAATCACTTTAAAATCGACTTCTTTATTCTTAGTAAATGTTTGTAAAGGATAAAAAACACCACTTCGGTTTTTTAGATTAATTGACTGTAATGAAGCAGTTCCAGAAGTGTGAGCTACCAGTTTATTTTTAAAAGGCAATTGTTCAGAAACCATCGATATTGCATCATCAGAAACAGCAATAATATACAAATCGGCTTCTTTTAAAAGAGCAAGATTAGTTACAATTTTATTAGAATCGAGTAGTGGAGATATTTCTTTTTTGGTTCTAGAATATACTTCAATAAGTTCAATCGCACTGTTTTTTGCGAAAGCATTTATTAAATGTTGCGATACATTTCCGGATCCAATAAGTGTTATTTTAATCATATTGCAAAATTAGCAAATTTTTAAAAAGAACTGGTCTTGATTTTTTAGGATATTTTTTTGTCTTTGAATATTTAAAATAAAAGATGTCTTAATTAAATAATATAAGAATATGTCACTTGCTTTTATTTTTATATTTGTAGGAAATAATTCTAAAATTAAAATAATGAAAAAAATTGCAACATTACTTTTTACATCATTCTTAGTAATATCAGGATCAGCTCAACAAATAGGGGATGGTTTAGCAGCGCCTTACTTAACAGATTTTTCTGGTTTACTAAAGTCCGGAGTATATGGTGGGCATGCTCAAACTCTTGGTAAGGTTCCTGATGTTAGTGCAGATTGGAATCATTTATTTGTGATAAGACATGCTAATCCAGATAATAACTGTCAGCTACAAATTGGCTCATCATATGCAGAGAATGATAGATTGTTTTTCAGAAAGATTGCAAGTGACCTAACACCTTCAAATCCTTCTTGGGTAGAACTGGCTACAAGAGGAACTAATACTTTTATAGGAAATCAAATTATGAATGGAAATTTAGATATTTTTAATTATACAAATAAAATTACTGGGTTTGGTGACCCAAATAATTATTACATTGGATCTTTTCCTGTTGCTGGATCTGCAGGTTTAGATATTCATTATTATGGAGGCATTCGTTTTGGAGATTATACAAGCAATAGTGTTATGCAGATAGCTGATGGTAATGTCGGTATCGGCACAATAAACCCAAAAAACAAACTAGATGTAAACGGAACAATTCACTCAAAAGAAGTAAAAGTTGATTTATTAGATTGGTCTGACTTTGTATTTAAAAAAGAATACAAATTACCAACACTTGAAGAAGTAGAAAAGCATATCAACGAAAAAGGACATCTAGAAAATATTCCTAACGAAGATGAAGTTTTAAAAAACGGAATAAATTTAGGAGAAATGAATGCTAAGCTCTTGCAAAAAATTGAAGAGTTAACACTTTATATGATTGAAATGAAGAAGAAACAATCAGAATTAGAAAACACAATTAAAGAACTTAATACTAAATTAAAATAATGAAAAAAAGAATTACTCTAATTGCCCTCTTGTTTATCTCTTCATATGCTTTTTCTCAGCAAATAGGGGATGGATTTGCTCCTTTATATACTCCTGATTTTACTGCCCCGTTAAAGTCTGGTGTATATGGCGGTTTTAATGCCATAGGTAGTAATCCTGATTTAAGTTATTCCGGTCAGCAACATTTATTCGTAATAAGACACACTAGCCAAGTAAACAATCATCAATTACAAATATCATCTTCATTTATAACGAATGATAGGTTGTTTTTCAGAAAAATCGCAAATAATTTAGTAGCTTCAAATCCCGGATGGATAGAAATAGCAACAAGAGGAGATAATACTTTTGAAGGAAGCCAAAATATTAATGGAAATTTAGATATTTTTAATTATACAAATAAAATTACTGGGTTTGGTGACCCAAATAATTATTACATTGGATCTTTTCCTGTTGCTGGATCTGCAGGTTTAGATATTCATTATTATGGAGGCATTCGTTTTGGAGATTATACAAGCAATAGTGTTATGCAGATAGCTGATGGTAATGTCGGTATCGGCACAATAAACCCAAAAAACAAACTAGATGTAAACGGAACAATTCACTCAAAAGAAGTTAAAGTTGATTTATTAGGTTGGTCTGATTTTGTATTCAAAAAAGAATATAATTTACCAACACTCGAGGAAGTAGAAAAACACATTAACGAAAAAGGACATCTGGAAAATATTCCTAGTGAGGAAGAAGTTTTAAAAAACGGAATAAATTTAGGCGAAATGAATGCTAAGCTCTTGCAGAAAATAGAGGAGTTGACATTATATTCAATTCAGCAATCAAAAGAAATTCAGACTTTAAAGGAAGAAAATAAATCTTTTAAGACGTTATCCGAAAGGCTTTCTAAAATTGAGCAACAACTTAAATAGTTTCAATGTCTTAATCCAAATGTAATTAATAATTTTTTTAAAGGACTCCCGTTACTAGGTAAGTTCGTTCATAAAATGATTTTAGTAAGAAAAATAATGTTTTAGGTTCCGTAGAAGTGTTTTATTTTGGATTTAATTAACAAAAGCACGAATATTTGAGTCAACATTTTTAAGTACTTTTGTGCCACTTTATAAAACGTAATTCCTTAGTAATGGATAAAAAAATATTCTCCTTTTTGTTTTCTACACGATTAATGGCTGTCCTTTTTTTAACATTTGCAATTGCAATGGGAGTCGGGACTTTTATAGAAAGTAAATACAACACCGACACAGCTCGAATTTTTATATACAACTCATGGTGGTTTGAGGTCATAATGGTCTTCTTCTTAATTAATTTCTTTGGAAATATTAAAAGATATCAATTACACAAAAAAGAAAAATGGGCAACTTTACTATTGCACTTGGCTTTTATTTTTATCCTTTTAGGAGCTTTCATAACACGTTATATTAGTTATGAAGGGATGATGCCAATTCGCGAAGGAGCTGCCGAAAACCAAATATATTCAGATAAAACATTCCTTACTGTTTTTGCAGACGGGGAGTTTAAGGGCGAAATGAAACGTCGTGTTTTTGAGAAAAACTTACTATTATCTCCAGTAGCTAATAATGATTTTAGTATTTCAGGTAAATTCGATGAAACTCCATTTGAAGTTGAATATAAGGATTTTATCATGGGAGCTAAAGAGGTTGTGAAACCAGATGCTAACGGAATTTTATATTTAAAATTGGTGGAAGCCGGTGAAGGCGGGCGTGAAGAGCATTTTCTTAAAGATGGTGAAGTGCAAAATATTCATAATGTTTTATTTGCATTAAATAAACCTACAGAGGGAGCTATTAATATCAATACAACAGGTGAAGCTTATACGATTCAAACCCCATTTGAAGGAGATTTTATGCGTATGGCAGATAAACTTAAAGGAAAAGTAACCAAGGATAATGTACAGCCATTAATGATGCGTTCATTGTATAGCATCGGAGATATACGTATTGTATTTCCAGATCCAGCTGTAAAAGGAGTTATTGCTTATGAATCAAATAACGATTACAAGGCAAAAACACATGAAGATGCTTTGACAGTAACGCTAAAAGCCGAAGGACAGGAAAAAGAAGTAACATTATTAGGATCAAAAGGTAAAATTGGAGATTTTAAAACAGTTAAAATTGGAAAAATTGATTACACTTTCTTCTACGGAAGTAAAGCTTATATACTGCCATTCAAGGTTAAATTGAATGACTTTATTGCTCAAAAATACCCAGGAACAGAGAAAAGTTACTCTTCTTTTGAAAGTAAAGTTACTGTTATAGATTCAACTAAAACATTTGATGCCAGAATTTATATGAACAACGTATTAGACTACAGAGGATATAGATTCTTTCAATCTTCATTTGATCCAGACGAGAAAGGAACAGTTTTATCAGTAAACCACGATTTCTGGGGAACTAATATCACCTATTTTGGTTATTTTCTGTTGTATTTTGGATTAATGGCAATCATGTTTACTAAACATTCTCGTTTTGCAGATTTAAAACGCAAACTAGAAGTAGTAAAAAATAAAAAAGCAAAATTTATTACTATTTTAGTTTTAATGTTGAGCTTTAACGGATTTGCACAAGAGCAACATGACCACGATCACGATCACGACCATGATCATGCAGCACATAGTACTGATCCGAATCATGACCATGCAAAAGATCATGACCACAATCATGCAGCAGAGACAAAGGATCCAAAGAATCATGCAAATCATGTTACAAAACCACCAAGTCAAAAACAACTTGATTCATTAATAAATATCTACAAAGCACCAAAAGAACATGCAGCCAAATTTGGTCGTTTGATTATTCAGGATGCAGGCGGAAGAATGAAGCCTATTAATACTTTCTCATCAGAATTATTGAGAAAAGTAAGTCATGATGATACTTATAACGGAATGAATTCTGATCAGGTATTTTTATCAATGACACAATACGCTCAGGTTTGGATAGAAATTCCGATTATATACATTAAGTCAGGAAACGATAGTATTCGTAAAATTATCGGAGTCGATAAAGATGCAGGGTTTGCTCCATTTATTAAATTCTTTGACGAAAAAGGAAACTATAAATTATCACCTTATTTAGATGCAGCTTATAAAGCAGCAAATCCGAATCAGTTTGAGAAAGATTTTATCGAAACTGATAAAAAGGTAAACTTAATGGAATCGGCTTTAAGCGGAAGTATATTAAAAATATTCCCTTTACCAAATGATCCAGGTAATAAATGGATTTCATACTTAGAGATTAGCAATGCTGGTTTAAAAGGAATGGACGAAACATATGTGAAGCAAATTTTACCAATGTATTTTGCAGCTTTAAATAATGCTTCGATTACCAAAGATTTCAAACAAGCCGATGAATTGCTAGAAAGTATCAACGGATTCCAAAAGAAATTTGGTAGTAAAGTTCGTCCAAGCGAAGAGAAAATAACATCGGAGTTATTGTATAATAAATACGATGTATTCAAGAAACTTCCGTATTGGTATATAACGGCTTCAATTTTAATGTTTATTTTTACTATAGTAAATATATTCTTTGAGAAAAAAGCGTTGCGTATTACGATAAATGTTTTTCATGTAATAATTGGGGCCTTATTTGGTTTACATACATTAGGATTAATAGCACGTTGGTATATTGCAGAACACGCACCATGGAGTAATGCGTATGAGTCCATTGTTTATGTGGCTTGGGCAACAATGTTCTTCGGGTTGGCTTTTGATAGAAAATCAAAATTAACCGTTGCATCATCTGCATTTGTAACAGCAATGATTTTAATGGCGGCTTACATGAACTGGATTGATCCAGAAATAGCCAATTTACAGCCTGTTCTTAACTCTTACTGGTTAATGATACACGTAGCGGTAATTGTTGCTAGTTACGGACCATTTGCATTAGGAATGATATTAGGATTTGTATCGTTGTTATTAATTTTCTTTACCAATAAGAACAACAAAGCCAAGATGGATTTAAATATTCAAGAAATTACATACATCAATGAAATGGCATTGACTATCGGTTTGATTATGCTAAGTATAGGAAACTTCCTTGGAGGACAATGGGCAAATGAAAGCTGGGGACGTTACTGGGGATGGGATCCAAAAGAAACTTGGGCATTAATTAGTATTATGATTTATGCATTTGTAATTCACGCTCGTTTTGTACCAGCTTTACGCGGAAAATGGTTTTTTAACCTAATGAGTATGTTTGCATTTATTTCTATCCTGTTTACTTATTATGGGGTAAACTTCCACTTAGTAGGATTACACTCTTATGCAAGCGGAGAAGCGCATTCATTAGATTGGATTTGGTATTCATTAGGAACAATTACCTTGATAGGAGCTGTGACTTACCCAAAATACCGAAAGTATTATAAAAAATAAGAGATTATTAATTCACATAAAAATGGTTCAACTTTGCAGTTGAACCATTTTTTTTTATTTAACATTTGTCATCTTGAGCGGAGTCGAAAGATTTCCAGTTCCAGTTCCAGTTCCAGTCTCAGTTTCAGTATAGCTTTGCGAACTCTTTGCGGTAAAAAAATCTCAGAACCTTAGTGTCTTAGCTCCTTAGAATCTCTATTCATAAAATAAGAAGCTATTTCCTGCTGTCCACTATATCTTTTTATTTTTAAAGAAAAAACAAAAAGGATGCCGTTGCCATCAGGGCTAGGACATTCATTTTCATAATAAACTAATCAATATAAATTTGCTCAATCTGCTCAATCTGCGGGAGTCATTGAGAAAGAAATTTCACTGCTAGTAAACAGTTGTGGTAATGGCTCTCCAAACTGTGTAAAATTAACAGCAAAGAGCGCAGTCCCGATAGCTATCGGGATACGCAAAGTTCACAAAGGTTTATACACAAACTAAGCAACCTTAGAACCTTTGTTACTTAGCGCCTCAGAATCTTAAAGAAATCCGTTTTTATCCGCGTTTTCGTCTATGCGAATCCGTTTAATTCGCGTCCAAAACCAGAGTAAGTTGTTCAATAATAATAATAATAATAATAATAATAATACGATTCTAAGAAATTAACCGCAAAGAGCATGAAGATTTTCGCAAAGTTCACAAAGTATTATCGCAATTATTTTATACACAAACAAAGCAACCTTAGAACCTTTGCAACTTAGAGCCTTAGCACCTTAAAAAAAGAACCTTTTTCTAAACCAAAAAGCAACATTAACCAAGGCAATCAAAGCAGGAACTTCTACCAGAGGACCAATTACGCCAGCAAAAGCTTGTCCGCTATTGATTCCGAAAACTCCAATGGCGACTGCAATTGCAAGTTCAAAATTGTTACCTGTAGCTGTAAATGCAATAGCTGTAGCTTTAGAATAGTCGGCACCAAAATACTTGCCAGTAAAAAAGCTAAATACAAACATTATTACAAAATAAAGTACCAGAGGAATAGCAATTCGTATTACATCCATAGGAATTTGAACAATTAATTCTCCTTTTAGACTGAACATGATTAAAATGGTAAACAACAATGCAATTAATGTAATAGGAGAAATTGTAGGTACATATTTAGTCTCAAACCAAGTTATTCCTTTTAGCTTAATAAGAACATAACGGCTGCTAATACCAAGTGCAAAAGGAATACCTAAATAAATACCAACGCTTTCGGCAATTTGACCAATAGAGATGTTTACATTAAAACCAGTATAACCAAAATAGGGCGGTAAAACAGTAATAAAAAACCAAGCATAAACGCTATAGAGCAAAACTTGAAAAACACTATTAAGCGCAATTAAGCCAGCGGCATATTCACGATTTCCATCAGCAAGGTCATTCCAAACAACAACCATTGCAATGCATCTGGCCAAGCCTATTAAGATTAAGCCAATCATATATTCAGGATAACCATTTAAGAATAATAAAGCTAAACCAAACATTAAAAAAGGGCCTACAATCCAGTTAAGAAATAGAGAAGCGCCTAAAACTCTGGTGTTTTTAAAAACGTCTCCTAAGAGTTCGTATTTAACTTTTGCCAGCGGAGGATACATCATTAGTATTAATCCAATTGCAAGCGGAATATTAGTAGTTCCGCGCGAGAAAGAATTGATAAAATCTCCGCTAGATGGAATAAAATAACCAATTGAAACACCTATAGCCATAGCGAGGAAAATCCAAAGCGTTAAAAAACGGTCAAGAAAACTTAGTTTTTTCCTTTCGGCAGTTGGGGAGCAAGTATTAGCAGACATATTATTTGTTTATTTGTGAGAAAACATAAAACATTTCGGTAGTAATTTGTACACTACGTTCTTGATATTTCTTTAATTGTTGAGGTGTATTATCAAATGCTTTTGGATCATCATAAGTAATCGGAATACGTTTTTCTGCACCAGCAATAAACGGACAACCCTCGTCGGCCTGCGAACACGTCATTATAGCTGCAAATTCACTTTCGGGATTAAAATTAGCATCAAATGATTTAGAAAATCCAAGAATAGGATGTTCATTAGATGCAAATTTTATCGAGTAAATAGGGTTTTTACCTTCTGAAAGAGCTTCGACTTTAAAACCCGATTCTTCCAGCGTTTTAGCAACCACAGGAAATAAAGCAGTCGCTTCAGTTCCTCCCGAATAGCAAGAAACATTTTTTATACCAAAATGTGCAGCAGCAGTCTGCGCCCAAACTTGTGCTAAATGGCTTCTTCTCGAATTATGAGTACAAATAAAATTCAGTCTAATTTCTTGTAGCGTATTCACTCTATTTTGTATAAAAACTACCAAAGGGAGCAAAATATCTTTGCGCTCAGCAGAAATGTTTTTAAAATCAAAAGAACGAATTGTGTTTTCGATTTCGGGAAATAGTGTGCTCATATTTAAGATATTTTAAAAATTAGCAACAGCTTCCGCCTGGAGTACAAGAGTTGGATTGATTTGATATATCCGAAAGATTTACTTTTTGTTTTTCAGATGGAATTCCGCATTGATCCATAGCAAGGCAAGCCGTTTGTTTATTTAGTAAAACAAAATCTTTACCGTTAAAGTCTAAATCGTATTTGCCGATAGTAGTATCTTGGTATTCAACTTCAATTTCAAAATCTTCGATGCCTAAAACCTTTTCCGAAAGCTCGATGATATGAACTAGTTTTTGAGGTTTTAATCTGTGTTCGTAATCATTAGCATCCCAAAGCTGAAAATTGACAACTGTTTCCTTGCGAACCGTCCCGCCACAATCGATAAAGTTTTTGGTTATTAAGCCAACTTCGGTTACGTGAAAATATTCGGGTACAAAAGTCCCATTTGGAAGCTGAAAATTAATTGCTTCAACTGTTTTTAATATGTTTTTAATTTCTGAAAGTTTCATAGTTTTTATTTTTTAATAGTTAGCAACATTCATTATTTCTTTTCTCCAAATGCGTTTCAATATGTTGGAAAAAAACTTTAATTTTTTCAAAGCCAGATTCATTAATACAATAGCAAATTGCATTTCCTTCGATACTTCCTTTTATCAATCCCGCATTTTTAAGCTCTTTAAGGTGCTGAGAAACTGTTGGCTGAGAAAGAGGTAATTCGTTTACAATATCACCACAAATGCATGCATTTACCTTTAGTAAGTATTCTATAATAGCAATTCTTGCAGGATGTCCTAATGCCTTTGTCAGAATAGCCAGTTCATTTTGATTGTCTGTAAAGAAATCAGATTTAGTTGCTCCCATTGTTATATTTTTATATTGCAATATTACGATATAGATTCATGTGACAAAAGAAAATTAAGATAAATTTATTATAATTGGTTTGTATTGATGTGTATAGACTTAAAAAGGTATTACAATAAATAGTATTCTTTAGATCGCTTTTAGCCGATAATAGTAGTTATTTAGGGCAAGAAATAAATTATGAATTAAGTATTTTTGTGTACCGATTAAAAAAGTGTGCTTATAAATTAAATTTAGCGTAGCAATAACTAATTAAAAAATATGATAAAACAAGTTGCTGAAAAACTATTAGGACGTTCATTAACAAATAATGACGGATTTGATGTAAAAATAATTGAAAATGCAGAAGCTAGGCTAGGGCATACTATACCAGCAATATTGAAAGAATTTTATATTACAGTAGGTAAATTAGATGTTTTTATGTCTTCATTTCAGCGATTCCTAAAACCCGAAGATTTGTTTTATGAAGATGGAAAATTAGTTTTTCTAGAAGAGAACCAAAAGGTTTGTTATTGGGGAGTTGACAAAGAAAGCAAAGAAAATAATCTTCAAGTCTATCAAGTTCAAAATATAGACAAAGCAGTATGGTATCCAGAAGAAATTTTACTTTCAGACTTTTTACAAATGATAATGTACGGACAATGTGCAGAAGGAGGGTATCCGTTTTCTGGGGCAATTTACGATATGGGTCAGGATGAATTACCAGAATTTATAGAAGAGATTACCACTAATAATTGGCAAAAAGTTGTAGACCATAATAACTGGATCATTTATGAAAATGACAGGAAGCTAATTTGGTATTATACAGATGATAATGGAGATTTATCAGAAGATTATCCCTTATTTGTTTCTACTCAAACCAAAGAAGACTTTTTAGAGATGGAAGAAGATTTTGGTTTTTCAGATTTGGATTAATTTTTTTTTAAAGTACTATGGTTCTGAGTTGCAAAGGTTCAAAGGTTGCTTAGTTTGTGTATATGCTGTAACCTTTTGAACCTTATAATCTTTTAAAAACAATAAATAAAAATCCGTTTAATCCGCGTGCAAAAAAAGAGCAAGTAGCTCTATAAGCTATATCGAGCTACTTAATGAGACCCTTCCTCCGTCTGGGTTGACAAAATTGAGAGATGCTGTGACTAAACAATGCAAAGAACGCAAAGTTCACAAAGCACACTCATAAAGATTTATACACAAACTAAGAAACCTCAGAACCTCCAAAAAAACCTTTTGGAAACATAATTGCCAATAAAACGCAAATCAGTAAAAAGTTATATTCCATTCCGTTTCTTCCACCGCCTACAACAAACCAACCTTCTTTAAAATGTACTAAAATAATCCCCATAATAAGTACTAAAATAGTAACGATTGCTGCAAAGTTGATATATTTATTGATAAGCAAAAGTACAGCAGCTACAATGTGCGATAATTTTATAGACCAAGCGAGGAATACGCCAAAAGGAGCAAACCCAATTTGGTTTAAATAAAGATTTCCAAAATCATTAATACCATTGTCGAATATTCCGAAAACGCTATGTGTAAGTAAGATTATAGCAACTGCAACTCTTAAAATTAAAGTACTGTTCATAAATTAAATAGGTTTAGTATTGGTTAGTTTCGATTTTAAAAATAATAAAAAAACGCATATTAAGTTGTTTTAATATGCGTTTTTAAATTTGTAATAAGTTGAATTTTAGACTTTTCCTAAAGTGTACAATTGATCCATTGTAGGACTTGGACTTCCGCCTTCAGGCTCAAGCGTGATTCCAAAAGCTTCGGCATAACCCGTATTTTCTACCTTGAATATTTTTTGATTATTAGCGTCAAAGTCAGTTAACAAACCAATGCTTGTAGGAGTAAGTACAGGACTTAGTTTTAAAGCCCAAACCTGATATACTTTGCCTTTTGGAGGTTTTGGTAATCCAGCAGCATCAATATAGGTTACTTTGGTGTCTTTGTTCCAATATGCTTTGGCAAAAGATTGTGGTGCCACAGCTTGTCCGCCTAGTGTAACTCCAGTGTTTTTTATATCCCTTACAATGGCTAAACTTTGCTCAGTAACTTTATTTTCTTGGTCTAAAAGTGCATAATCATTTTTTAATTTGTCTTTTTCGCCTCCAACAATTGCTATTGCTTCTTTAGTTTGAGTAAGTTGCACATATTGGTAAGCAAAACCTAATAAGAAGAGTACAGCAGCAGCCCAGCCTAGGTATTGCGACCAGCTTGTAGCAGGTTTCATATCGACAACTTTGCCGTGTTTAAGTTCTAGTTTCGCTTTTATTTTTTCAAAATTAGCTACCGAATGAAAAGGAGAAAAGCTAGAAGATAGCGCTACAATTGCTTTTTCGATGGCTATAATCTCATCGTTAATTTCTACATGTTTTTTGGCCATAGCAGCTACTTCCATGCTTTCAGATTCGGTAAGTAATCCATAAACATAAAGCTCTAAAATACCTGATTCTATATATTCTTTTGTTTCCATTATAATTTCAAATAAATTCGTAAGTCATTAATACAGTTTCTGTTTTGTGTTTTTATAGTTCCCAAAGGTATCGCCAACTCTTCTGAAGCTTCTTGTTGGGTATATCCTTTAAAGAATAATAAATCAATTATTGCAATACATTTTGGTTTTAGTTTTTTTACAAACTCTTGAATTCCAATAGTATCAATTTTATTGACGAGTTTATTACTGTCGTCTAATAGATGTACGAAATTATCTGAAGAAAGGTTTTTTTGACTGTTATTAAAGTTTTTAGAACGAAGCTTGTCAATAGACGTATTTCGGGCAATATTAAGGATCCAGGTGTAAAAACGACCTTTGTTTTCATGGTAGGAATCGATGTTTTTCCAGATTTTTACAAATACTTCTTGAAGCACATCTTCGGCTTCTTCTCTATTTTTTATAAGAACATTGATAACGGCAAATAAACTTTTGGAATACATATCATATAGATATGTAAAAGCCTTTTCGTCTTTCTTATAAATTAATACCAATAATTCGTCTTGACTCATATTTTGTAGATTTAGGGTGAAAAAACTTGTATTTTTTAGTTTAAAAACTATGAATATTGTTAAAGCTGGTATAAATATAATTCAAAAATTTAAAGAAATTGTAATTTATTTATAACTATAATGCTTTTAAAAAGTGATAAAAAATAAAATATTAACTTTTTTTGATTTTTTAAAACCAAGCATGAACTAATCTCGTATATATAAATTATGATAGTCTAAATGGGGGATAATTTAGACTAGAATAATTGGTTAAATAAGGGATAGGTTTCCATTCTAATGCGATTTAGGAATAGTTAAGGCAAATATGGGGGATAATATTTAGCCCGATTCTAGAAAAAAAATGATGGAACGAATTTGGAAACCTTTTCCTATTTTATGATTTTAATACAAGTAGCATACGGCTAAAGTTTCTTTTTTAAAAGAAGAATTTAATGAGAATAATTTAATTTGTTTATTGAAGAAGCCTAATGTTTAAAAGCATTAGGCTTCTTTGATTAATTAACAATTGTTCAATCATAAAATAAAGTGAAGAAAGAAATCAGGTAAATCAATTTTGATTAATTTTATAAAAAAATAATTATGAAAAAAATATTGTTTCTATTCTGTGGAGTTATGTTTTTATTTAGCTGTCAGAATCAAGCACAAACTAAAAAAAATAAAAATAGCAAAAGCGAAAACGTCATGGAAAAACAAACTATTTATCAGTTTAAAGTAGAAGATTTATCGGGAAATCCATTTGATTTCGCTTCTTTAAAAGGAAAAAAA
This sequence comes from Flavobacterium frigoritolerans, assembly GCF_025847275.1. Taxonomy (GTDB): domain Bacteria; phylum Bacteroidota; class Bacteroidia; order Flavobacteriales; family Flavobacteriaceae; genus Flavobacterium; species Flavobacterium frigoritolerans. The sequence continues at coordinate 59,140 of NZ_JAOZEV010000007.1, read as the reverse complement.
ATAATGATAGTAAATACAGCTTCAAAATGTGGATTAACACCGCAGTACAAAGATTTAGAAGCAATTTACAAAGAATATAAAGATAAAGGTTTTGTAATTGTTGGGTTTCCAGCAAATAATTTTGCATCACAAGAACCAGGAACAAATGAAGAGATTGGAGCTTTTTGCCAACAAAACTATGGTGTAACTTTTCCTATGATGGACAAAATATCAGTAAAAGGAGATGATATGAACGAAGTATATAAGTTCTTAACTCAAAAAGCTAAAAACGGATTACAAGACTCAGAAGTAGAGTGGAACTTCCAGAAATATTTGATCAATGAAAAAGGAGAATTGGTAAAAGTAATTGCGCCTAAAACGTTACCAACAGATCCAGAAATTATCAATTGGATTAAAAGCTAATAAGCGTTAAAAATCAAATCAAAAGCGGTTTTCATTATTGGAAATCGCTTTTTTTATTGCTATAAAGGATAGCTTGTTAATCGCAAATAGCGCAGGGTTCGCAAAGTTTTTTTTCAATATTGTCATTGAGCAGAGTCGACGAATCTCCGTTTGTGACAAAAATAATAATTGGAAATCCCTTTAATCTTCAGAACTCAATCTAAAATCGTTTATTTTTTATACTTTTAAAATTATGTTTGAATCATTACGTAAAAATATAGCACGACATATCGAAATAACCGATGCAGAATTTGGAAATTTTTGTGGTTATTTCCATCCGATTTCAATAAAAAAGAAAGATTTTTTACTCAAAGAAGGTGCAATATGTACTTTTGAAGCTTTTGTTACCAAAGGATGTTTCCGAATTTTTTATACAGGAGAATCGGGTAGTGAGCAAATTTTATACTTTGCTATCGAAGATTGGTGGGCAACTGATATTGATAGTTTCATGAATCAGGTTCCATCGATTTTTAACATAGAAGCTTTAGAGGATTGTGAGGTATTGATTATTTCAAAACAAGATAAAGACAGTTTATACGACCAACTACCAATTGTAGAGAAATTATTTCGTATCATGAATCAGAAAACATTGGTGGCTTTTCAACGCCGACTTATTTCTTCGCATGGACAAACGGCAGATAAACGATATCTAGAATTTTTAGAAAAATATCCGTCATTAGAACAACGTATTACGCAGCAACAAATAGCAGCATATCTAGGAATCTCACATGAGTTTTTGAGTAAAATCAGAAAGAAAATACACAAAAGGTAATAATGTTTTAAAGTGCTTTTTTGAACTAGTTCAAAGTTTTCCTGATTACTGTGAGTTACTTTTGCTTAATAAATTTAAAAACAGTAATTATGAAAAAAGCACTTGTACTTATCGACATTCAAAATGACTATTTTGCTAATGGAACACATACTTTATATCAGCCAGAAATAGCTTCGGCTAATGCCAAAAAAATCCTGGAACACTCTCGTGATAATAATATAGACGTTATCCATATTCAGCATTTAGCTATCAACGAAGGTGCTGATTTCTTTTTACCTAATACAAAAGGTGCAGAAATACACGAAGATGTAAGACCGCTTAGCGAAGAGAAAATAATTATAAAGCATTACCCTAATAGTTTTCGTGATACTGTATTACAGGAATATCTTACTGAAAGAGGAATTAACGAATTACTTATTTGCGGAATGATGACCGATGTATGTGTAGCAACAACGGTAAGGGCGGCAATGGATTTAGGATATACAACAACAGTTATTGGTGATGCTTGCGCTACCGAAGATCGTAAACTTTATGGAAAAACTCTTCCAGCAAAACAGATTCATGAATCTTTTCTGGCAGGATTAACAGCTTTAGGGAATTTATATGCAACGGTATTAACCACACAAGAATATCTTGATAAGTAATAGTATGAATTTACGTGCAGTCTTTTTTTTATTTAATTAAAGCCTTAAACAATAGTAGTTTAAGGCTTTTTTTGTAGTCGAAAAGAATGTTTTAAATAGATGTTTTTATTTTGTAAATTATTGATTTCGGCATTGATTTTATTGTAATACTTCTGTGAATAATTTTTATATTTACGTTGTATGTTTAAAAATGGCTTAATCTGGTGTTTTTTTAATGTATTGAATTAAAAATATTGTTTCATTTTGTGCTCTGTTTTTTTTTTGAAATATAAAAAGAAATTAACTGGTTAACAGTATTGGTTTAATCGGAATTTAGGGATAGATATTCAATAAATAGAATCAATTGACCTGCTGTTTGATTGTGGAGGTTTTTTTGAAATTATAATAATGTAAAGCCAACTTTGTTTTGCAAAAAGGTTTAAATAGACTATTTATGAAAAAAATCACACATCATTATGGAGTAGAGTTAGACTGGGTAGCCCCCTTGACAAAGCAACTTGAAGGAAAAGTTGATGGTAATTTTATTTTGGTGCCCGATCATATTCACACTGGAGTTAGGTATTTTTTAAATTGTGATTTCGGGATTTCGGTACTTTATTTGGATGTTTTATATAATACAGAGATTCATTTTAGGCAAGAGAATAAAACAGATGATTTTATAGGGATTTATTATAACCTAACCGAAGGTGAAGCAATTTTTGTATCAGATGATTTATCAAATTCCATTGGCAGATGGAATTACAATTTAGCTTTTGTAGATAGTAGTTTATGCCATGATTATATTGTTAAATCTGGAAGCAAAGTGTTTACGCTTTGTATTTTTATAAAAAAAGAAGTGATAAAAGGTTATCTTCAAAAGAATCCATTTATAAAAGATCATGCAGATGACATGTTTAATCCAGAGCTAAATACGATAGTAAAATTCACAATAATGAGTAATGAAAGTTATAATCTTCTGATGAATTTACGAGCTCATAAGCCAGAGGAAGCATCTTTTGAACTGCATCTAAGAGGAACAGTACAAAATCTTTTGGCGGAATATATTGAAAAAATGGTTTTTGATGAAATTGTGGTCGATACCGTTAATGAGAATGATTTGGCTAATATCATACAATCACAAGCTTATTTAATCGAAAATTTAAATGACACATTTCCGAGCATTATTTTTTTAGCACAACAATCTAATATGTCTGTATCAAAGTATAAAATTCTTTTTAAAAAAATTACAGGATCAACACCCAATGCTTTTTTTCTCAATAATAAACTGTTGGAATCTAAGCGACTTTTACAAGAACAGCAATTGACGATAAGTCAAATTTCGACAGAGCTAAATTTCGCCAATAGTTCTTATTTTGCTGCAAAATTTAAAGAATTATTTGGAATGACACCTAAGAATTTTATTAAAAAACTGCAATAATGATCGAAATTAGTCACACGTATAGTTTAACATCGTTATGGCAAAAACAACTTGCAAAACAGCTTATTGAGCAGCTAGGAGCAGAGTTAATTGCTGAAAAACTTCTGCTCATGCCTAAAAAAGTGGCAGATGGTGGATTTTATTATACAGAGGTAATGCCTGGTCTTTCGGTTATAATTTGGGATTTGATATTTAAACAACCCATTCTTATAAAAAGACTTAAATCGGATGATGATTTATATATAATACATTATGATTTTAGTGATGAGATGAACCTTATTCAAGTTGAAGAAATAGAGCATAAAATTGGGTATAAAGCAAATTTAGGTTTGGGAGTATTTGATAATGCTATCGATAATATTTTTCAACCCGTTGTTGGCGAGCGGGTTTTTGCCATGCGATTATTGGTTGCGAAGGACTTATTGGAATTTTCGATTGTAAAAGGAACTATTAGAGATTCTAATAAACGTAAAATAAAAAGTGGAAAAAACACGCTTTTCTTTTATGACCATATCGATAGTGAAAGTAAGGTTATTATGCATGCTATTAAAAATAAGTCTTTTCTAGATCCTGCTTTCGAAATATATTTAAGAGGAGTTGCGCTTAGGTTATTAGCAAAATTTATCGACCGTTATTCAAATCCCTTACCAATGCTTCATTGTGTACCAGAAAGAGAAGTTGAAGTTTTAAATACTACAAAAGAATATTTGCTAGATAACTTATATAAAGGATTTCCGGGTATCGATTTTTTAGCAGATATGGCAGGAATGTCAGTTTCAAAATACATGTCTTTGTTTAAAAAAATGTTTACAGGCACTCCAAATAATTTTTTTTTAAGAGAAAAAATGATTCTTGCTAATGAACTTCTTAAAAGTGGAAAATTTGATTCATTGGCAGCGATTTCGCAAGAAGTAAATTATGCTAAAATAAATTACTTTACTTCAAAATATTTTGAACAATTCGGAAGAAAACCTTCTGACGATTTTGTTAAAGCTACTTTTTAAACGGTACAATTCTTTACTTTATGAGTAATTCGTATTTATTTTGATTTTTGGCATGTGTTATTTATTGAAAAAGTATTGAATGATTAAAATATGTCTTAATCTGTTATTTTTTTAATGTATTCTATCAAAAAAAATCTATTATTTTGTGTTTTTTATTTTCAGTAATAGGGAATGAAAAATAAGTTAATTGCAAAATAGAGTTTAGTAAAAAACAATAAAATGGAGACAAAAGAGGTATTGGTATATGATAATCAGCATGGTTTTTCCAGATTCCTAAAAAAGCAATTTGGAAAAGAGATCAATTTTAAAGTTTACAAGAAGTTTAGTTCAGAGGATAATTTTGACAATATACAAGAGGAATATTCGTTTATTTTTTTCATTGTTTATTCGGGAGAGGACTTATTTGACTTTATTAAATTACAAAGAAAAGGAGTGCCCATTGTAGTCTGTAGTTTTAATAAAGAGGTATTGTATAGGTTTAAAAACATTGAGGATATTAGTTTATTGGATATTTCTGCATCACGAGAAGAATTAATAAACAATTTCCAAATGGCACTTCATACCCATTCAGAAACGTATGTTAATTAGATGCTATATTGTTAAAAGTAGATTCTTATTTAAGTATCAATTGCATGAAAACCAGATCAAGCCAATGATCAAATTTGTAACCTACTTCGCGGATAGTTCCAGTTGCTACAAAACCAAATTTTTCATGAAAACTAATGCTTCCGGCATTATCAGCATTAATTGCTCCAATCATAACATGGTATCCTTGTTCTTTGGCTAAACGAATTAATTCAGTCAATAATTTAGAACCAATACCTTTACCAATTATATTCTCAGTTACATACACAGAATGCTCTACTGTGTATTGATATCCAATTTTTTCCCTAAATGGACCATAACTGCCAAAACCAATAACATCACCATTTAGCTCAGCTACAATAACAGGTAAGTTTTTGGAATTTTTATCTTCAAACCATTTTTTCTGAACTTCGATTGTTTGAGTTTCATAGCTGTAATTAGCAGTAGTATGAAGAATAGAATAGTTAACAATATCAAGAATTTTTACTAAATCATGAGGAGTTGCTGGTCGAATTGTAACAGACATATTGAGTTGTATTATTTGTAGTTTTATTTAAGTTCGGCTAATAAAGCATCGGCATCTTTCGAGTCCCAATCCATTTCTTTACAAATAGCTTTAGCTTTTTTAGCATAGATTAAAGCCGATTTTTTATCTTTAATTTTAATATAAAGACGAGCTAATAATAAATTCCCATCATAAGCATCGTTTAGATCTAAAGAACGTTTTACCCATTCGGTAGATTTTTTAAGGCTTTCAATATCAGTAATATTTTTTAGGTAAACTTGTCCAATTTCTTTTAAGATACTAGCAGTATTCCATACATATTTTTGAGTTCCCTCTAAAGCAGTTTTGTTATAATACTTCCAATTGGTACTTCTTTCGGCAATTGTTAAATCATAAGAAAAAATAAGAGAATCTGTTTTCTGAAGACGAATCGATTTTGCAATTTCTCTTTGCTTGTAATAATTAATAGTATCTAGGCTTTCGGTATAAGGACGAAGTAATTCGGTTACGATATTAATTATCTTTTTCTCTACACGATCAGGAGAAGCAACATTTCCAAATTCTTTTTGATGCTGTAATACATATTGAAATTCACGTGATTTGATATCACTTACACCATTGGCAATAATGCGCCAGTTCATTTCACTAAGCAATTGAGCATCCGATTGTGTGGCAAGATAGGTATGAGTAGCTTTGGATAAATCGATTCTTTCGCGACCTTTTCTCAATGTAGTTAAGTAAGCCAAACATTTATTAGGATTGCTTGGGTCAGCCATAAATACTGACTCCAAATAAGGCAATTGCATTTTAGGATTTAAAGCGTTTTTGATTTCGTTTAAGAATTCAGCAGTTTTTATTTCGCCTTTCAAATTATACAAAATAGTTTCATTAGAGTCAACAATTAAAAAACTTGGTAAGGATTTAGTATCAAACTTGGTTTTTAGTGCAAGTCCCTCTTCTTTATCAATATCTTTCCAAACGCAAATGTAATTGTCTTTTAAAAAAGCCATTACTGTAGTATCTTTTAAAGTACCATTCTTCATAGCATTGCAATGCGGGCACCAATTAGCATAAAGCATAATAAAGACAGGTTTGCTTTCTTGTTTCGCCTTTACTAAAGCATCTTTGTATGAAATGTCATCATGAATGAATTGATTTTGAGCATTTCCTGTATGTATAAAAAGTAGGAGTAACGATAGATAAATAAAGCGCATAATTCTTCAGTTTTATTAAAGACAATTTTTACAAATATATTTCCTTTTTCTATAAGTAGATGGTAATATATTGTTATTTATACCCTAAATCATATCTGAACTCGTTAACTTTGTGTTTTATAATTTCGAAAAAATGATTTACCCCAAAATACCACTTGCACAGAGTATCATTCAGATTTGTTTAGAAAAAGGAATAACCAATATAATTATATCTCCCGGATCACGAAATGCCCCTTTAACCATAGGATTTGTTAGTAACCCAGCGTTTCAGTGTTACAGTATAGCAGATGAAAGATGCGCAGCATTTTTTGCATTAGGAATCGCTCAGCAAACCCATCAACCAACGGCTTTAGTTTGTACTTCGGGTTCAGCATTACTAAATTATTATCCTGCTTTTGCAGAAGCATTTTATAGCCAGATACCGTTAATTGTAATCTCAGCAGATCGTCCACAAAGTAAAATAGACATAGGCGACGGACAAACCATTCGACAGGAAAATGTATATAGCAATCACTCCCTGTATAATGCTAATTTACATGAAGATGTCTCGCTAGAAAATGACAAGAAAATCAACGAAGCAATAGATACAGCCAGAGTGCAAAAAGGACCAGTACATATTAATGCTCCATTTGAAGAGCCTTTATATGAAACAGTTTCAGAACTTGCTGTAAGACCAATAATAAACACTTACGTAAAAGAAAACCATTCAGAAACAATAGCAGATTTAGCCAAGATGGTTACTGATTGGAATAAATCAGCTCGTAAGATGGTACTTGTAGGAGTAAATGAGCCCAATACCATTAATCAGGAAATAATCGAAAGATTAGCCAATGATGAATCAGTAGTAGTTTTAACCGAAACAACATCTAATTTACACCATTCAAGTTTTGTAAACAGTATCGATACCTTAATTACACCGTTTACACCAACTGATTTTGAAAATTTTCAACCAGAAATCTTAGTCACTTTTGGAGGAATGATAGTTTCTAAACGCATCAAAGCATTTTTAAGAAAGTACAAACCAAAGCAACATTGGCATATAGATACGTTAAGAGCGTATGATACATTTGGAGCTTCACCAAATCATATAAAAACAAATCCAAACGATTTCTTCGAAGCCTTTTTGCCTCAAACGCAATCTATAAAAAGTGATTACTTTTCAAAAATTGAAAAAATAAATGATTTAAGAAAAGAAAGAGCACAAGAATATTTAGGAAAGGTTCCATTTTCAGATTTTAAAGTCTTCGAAAAAGTAATTGAATCATTGCCAAAAAACAGCCAATTGCAAATAAGTAATAGTTCGGCTATTCGATATGCACAATTAATCGATATAGATTCATCGATAGATGTTTTCTGTAATCGTGGTACGAGCGGTATCGATGGTAGTACATCGACAGCCATAGGAGCAGCAGTAGGTAATCCTAAGCCAGCAGTTTTTATTACAGGAGATATTAGTTTCTTGTATGATAGTAATGCTTTATGGAACAGTTATATTCCGAATGATTTTAAAATCATAATCGTAAACAATGGAGGAGGAGGAATCTTCCGTATTTTGCCAGGACATCAGGAGCAACCTGTATTCAATACCTTTTTTGAAACATCACACCATTTAACGGCAGAATATATGGCAGGAATGTTTAAAATGAATTATATAAAGGCTGATGATGAAAGTACGTTACAATTGGGGTTAAAAACATTATACAATACAAAGGGAGCGCCAGCAATTTTGGAAATTTTTACACCAACAATTGAAAACGATAAAATATTGCTTCAGTTTTTTAAAGAACTATTATAAGTTTATTACTGTTTATTTTTTCTTAAATAAAACACGATGTATAGAATAAAAGCTTAAATTTGAGAATATAAACCAATTATTAATCAACTATTAAATTTTTATTTATGAGTGCAAGAGACGAATTAATTGTAAAGTATGCTGCTGATTTAAAAGACAAATGTGGTGTAACTCCAGATATGGATTTATTGACAAAAGTGACTATTGGTTGTGGTCCGTCAATATATAATGCAGATGCAGCAACGGTTGCAGGAACGCAAAAATCGGAATTAGATACAGTAAAGAATAATTTTTTAATTAAGAAATTAGGCTTGCCAGATACACCAGCTTTAGATGCTGGAATCGATGCCGTATTAGAACAATACGGACGCTCAAATAAGAATAAATATAGAGCAGTTGTATACTATTTATTAACGAAACACTTTAAAAAAGAAAGTGTTTACAAATAGTATCTCATTATAAAATAATAAAAGCGCCTTTTGGGCGCTTTTTTAATGAAAATTAATTGAGGACTTTATCTTATAGGAATAGGAAAAACAGCTAAACTAGCATGCCCCAGTGAATCTACAGCCTGTACAGCAAAGAAAAAATTATCTTTGGAATACGGAAGCTCTATTTTAGTATCAGTAGTAAAAAAAGTTTTTTCCCAATGTGATGATGAGGTTTCTCGCATCAAAATTTGATAGCCATATATTTTTTTATCGGCGGCAGGACTCCACAACAATGTAGATGAATTAGAAAGAGATTTTACTTCAATGCCTACGTTAATAGGAGCTTTGGGAGACCAAGCCAGGTTTGATAAGGTTGCAAGGTTAGAGCAGGTAATTTTTCTTAAATATTCAAAATCCATAAATTCAGGAAGATCACCATATTTTATATTGTTTTCTGTTCTTATATCCTGATGCTGATGATTAAAATTTTCGTTCATTTCACAAAAACGTACCGCAGTAAAACCATTTTGACTAAATGGGGTGTGATCACCACCACGTAAAAAACGATCGTTTCTGTAAACAAGATTAATATTTAATTGATCAACATATTGACTTGTAGTAGTTTTAATGTACCTCGCAAATTGTCTTGAAGGGCTATCATTGTCTTTGTTTGTAGTTTTACGGATTTTAGCTTCTTCTTCAGTTTCCAGATAGGGAATAGTTTCGCTAAAAACCCTGACCTGAGTATTATCTCTAAGGTTTGTACCGCTAGATAAGCTATTCCCAATCATGTCGTTATTTATCATCGCGATTATGTTCCATTTAGATTCTTTGGCTAATTCAGCAAGATGTTTAGCTCCATAAAGGCCTTGTTCTTCACCAGTAACAGCAACAAAAATGATCGTGCAAGGAAAAGATCTTTTGCTCATGATTTTAGCTATTTCCATCATTGCTGCAACTCCAGAACCATCATCGTTTGCTCCAGGAGCATCGTCCTTAATGTTCATCACATCGGATACGCGTGAATCAAGATGTCCACTAATAATAAGTACACGATCATCAGTAGGATCAGTTCCTTTTAAAGTAGCCATAACGTTTGCGAGTTGACTGTCTTTTAGGATGCGTTTTCCATCAGCTTTTACCGTAAAGTAATCAATGGTAGCAGTTAATCTTCCGTTAGATTCTAATGCATAGTTGTCAAATTCAGATTTTACCCATTTTTGGGCAGCACCAATTCCTCGTGTTTTACTTTTGGTATCACTCAAGGTATGTCTGGTTCCGAAAGAAACTAATTTTACAACGGTATTTTCAAGATTTTCGGCTTTAACCTCTGTAATCATTTTTCTTATTTCAGGATCATCATTTGTTTGAGACTGTATAAGTGGAGAGAAAAATAGTAATGTAAAGAAATAGATAAGAAATAGTGGTTTCATTTATATGGAGTTTATTAATACGATCTCAAATTTAATTAAAAAATAAAACGATTAGAAAACATAACAACAAGAATCCTTAATAAATACTTTTCCTTGGTAGATTCAAACTTCGTACCTTTGCAACTTAGAAACTTGCTTAGATAGCAATACAGAACTTTAAAGAAGATGATTGAAATAGGAAAATACAATACACTAACTATATTACGTGATACTAAAGTAGGATTGTTTTTGGGTAACCCCGAAAAAGATCCAGAAGGGATACACGACATACTTTTACCAAACAAATATGTTCCAAATGAATTTGAAATAGGCGAAGAACTTATCGTTTTTGTTTATTTAGATCATGAAGAGCGACCGGTTGCTACAACATTAGAACCTTATATTTTACTAAATGAGTTTGCCCTTTTACGAGTAAACTACATTAACCAGATTGGTGCTTTTATGGATTGGGGTATGGAAAAAGATATACTTGTTCCGTTTAAAGAGCAGGCGCGTCCTATGGAAAAAGGAAAGCGTTATTTGGTATATTTATACATGGATGAAAAAACCAATCGTTTGGTGGCTTCTAGTAAAACAAACCAATTTTTGAACAATGACAACTTAACAGTTGAAAATGGAGAAGAAGTAGATTTAATTGTTTCTCATATTACTGAAATAGGAATCAATGTAATCATCAATGAAAAACATAAAGGGTTGTTGTACAAAGATGAGGTTTATGATGATGCTATCCGTACAGGAGATCGTATGCGTGGTTATATTAAAAATATACGCCCTGACAATAAAATAGATGTTTCATTGCAAGTGCAGGGATATCAAAGTATCGAGCCAAATGCCGAGAAAATTATGGATGAGTTAAGAGCAAGCCGTGGTTTTTTAAGACTTACAGATAATTCTCATCCAGAAGATATTAAAACGGTACTTAAAATGAGTAAGAAAACGTTTAAAAAAGCTATTGGAGCACTTTATAGAGAGAAACTAATTGAGATAAAAGAAGACGGAATCTACTTAGTTAAGGAATAATATAACAAGAAAGGCTAATCATTACGATTAGCCTTTCTCTTTTTATTCTAGTTTTAAAAAAAAATTGTAATTAAATAAAAACAAAAATAAAAAATAAATCTACTTTCATCGCGAAAAGTGAATAGAATCACACAATATGTAAATACTGTATTTTTTAATCTTGTTGCGTGTGATTTACTACTTTTTCAGATGGGTTTGTCTGGAAATAGGGATAACAAATACGTATAAGCTAAAATCAATTTCACGGCAGAACCTTTGGTTTATTTTTAATATTTTTAAAGATAATCAAACTATAATATGTACTCATTTATAGAGTAGTTTAATAAATCTTCTTTGTTAACCGTAGGTGTTACTATCTCTTTTTTGCAATTCGACAAATGCTATTCTCATTTGCTCATGGTCTAGAGTTTTTAAATTTAAAACCATAGAAAAATGAGCGACAAATTTTTTAAATTTTCTCAAAAAATCATTTTTTAGGTTAATAAATCAGTGAAAGAAAATCAATCTTAAAATGTGTACGAAAAATACCGTATCACATTGATTAATAGATGGTAAAGATAAAAATAAAAAACAAAATACACTATAAAATAATATCGTTTTTTATTTTAAAACAAGTTTTAACATTTGAATAAAATTATTTTAGAAGCGACTTCATCAAGAATGTATAGTCTAAAGTGTAAAAAATGATTTATTTTTACACTATAATTAATTAAAAATAGCATCTAATGGATTGGATTATCGCCAGAGAATTTGAAGATATAACCTATAAAAAGTGTAATGGAGTTGCAAGAATAGCTTTTAACAGACCCAATGTACGCAATGCATTCCGACCAAAAACAACATCCGAATTATACCAAGCATTTTATGATGCACAAGAAGATACTTCGATAGGAGTAGTTTTATTATCTGCAGAAGGACCTTCTACTAAAGATGGAGTATATTCTTTTTGTAGTGGAGGAGATCAAAATGCAAGAGGTCATCAAGGATATGTAGGAGAAGATGGACAACATCGTTTGAATATTCTAGAGGTACAACGTTTAATTCGTTTCATGCCAAAAGTAGTTATAGCAGTGGTTCCAGGTTGGGCAGTTGGAGGAGGACATAGTTTGCATGTTGTTTGCGATATGACATTGGCAAGTAAAGAACACGCCATTTTTAAGCAAACTGATGCTGATGTAACTAGTTTTGATGGAGGATATGGATCAGCTTATTTAGCCAAAATGGTTGGACAAAAAAAAGCACGTGAGATTTTCTTCTTAGGACGTAACTATTCAGCTCAGGAAGCTATGGATATGGGAATGGTAAATGCAGTAATTCCTCATGATGAACTAGAAGATACAGCTTACGAGTGGGCACAAGAAATATTGCAAAAATCACCAACATCTATAAAAATGCTAAAATTTGCTATGAACCTTACTGATGACGGTATGGTTGGGCAACAAGTTTTTGCTGGAGAAGCAACCCGCTTGGCTTATATGACTGAAGAAGCAAAAGAAGGTAGAAATGCCTTTCTGGAAAAAAGAAAGCCTAATTTTGGCGAAAACAAATGGTTACCATAAATAAAAAGTTTAAAAAATGTTTTAGGTTTCAGGTTCCAGGTTCTGAACTTGAAACGTGTAACATGAAACCTGAAACAAACTAAATAAAAAATCAGAATGAAACATTGGATTGAAGCCGCTAGATTAAGAACATTACCTTTATCAGTCTCAGGGATTATTGTGGGTAGTATGTATGCTTTGGCAAATCCCACAGAAAACGTTTATACGCCAACAGAAGTTTTTAATTGGAAAATTTTTGGTTTTGCACTTTTGACAACATTAGGATTGCAGGTTTTATCCAATTTTGCCAATGATTATGGCGATGGAGTAAAAGGTACTGATAATGAAGATAGAATAGGGCCTAAGCGCGCCATACAAAGTGGAGTAATAACGCCACAAGCTATGAAAAAGGCTATAATTATTACATCTATATTAACTTTATTGTCAGCAATAACATTGATTTATTTTGCTTTTGGTGAAACAAACTTTGTGTATTCAATCTTTTTTTTAGTATTAGGAATCGCAGCAATTGTTTCAGCAATTCGTTATACAGTAGGGAACTCAGCTTATGGTTATAAAGGATTTGGAGATATATTCGTATTTGTATTCTTTGGTTTAGTAAGTACATTAGGAGTAAACTTTTTATATTCAAAAGAAGTAGATCCGCTTTTAATCTTACCTGCAGTAGCAATAGGATTGTTGAGCGTAGGGGTTTTGAATCTAAATAATATGCGTGATGAAGCCTCAGATAGAAAATCAGGTAAGAATACAATTGTGGTAAAAATGGGAGGTCAGGCAGCTAAAAAGTACCATTACTTCCTAATTATAACCGCAATGGTTTCGGTAGTAGTATTTGCTATATTAAGTGATTATAATTTTGATCAATACTTGTTTTTATTGGCTTATATACCTTTAACAAAACATTTAATTGTGGTTTCTAAAAACAAAGAGCCTAAGCTATTAGATCCAGAATTAAAAAGAGTAGCACTAAGTACATTTTTACTTTCAGTATTATTGACTTTGTGTATGATTTCATTAATTTCAGATATTATCGTTAATCTCTTCTTAGGCGGAAGATAAATATGTTAAACTTAAAATTTGTATCAATATGAAAATCACATTTTACGGTCATGCGTCATTAGGAATTGAAGTTGGAGGAAAACATATTTTGGTAGATCCTTTTATTTCAGGAAATCCATTGGCATCACATATCGATATTAACACATTAAGAGCTGATTATATTTTACTAACGCATGCACATGGTGATCATATTCTGGATGCCGAAGCAATTGCTAAACGTACCGAAGCAGTAATCGTTTCTAATGCCGAAATTGCAAGTTATTTTGCCCAAAGAGAGTTAAATGCCCATCCAATGAATCACGGAGGAAGCTGGCAATTTGATTTTGGAAAAATAAAATATGTGAATGCAATACATTCAAGCTCGTTTCCAGATGGTAGTAACGGAGGAAACCCAGGAGGGTTTGTAATCGAAGGCGAACACAAAAATATCTATATAGCAGGAGATACTGCGCTTACAATGGATATGAAGTTAATCCCAATGCGTACTAAGCTAGATTTAGCTATTTTGCCAATAGGAGATAACTTTACCATGGATGTTGAAGATGCTATTATAGCATCCGATTTTATAGAATGTGATAAAATTCTAGGGTATCATTATGATACTTTCGGATATATTAAAATTAATCATGACGAAGCAATTCGTAAGTTTTTCGATAAAGGAAAAGATTTGATGCTCCTTGAGATAGGAGAATCTATCGAATTATAAATGGAATAGTATTTGTTATCCTGAGGTAATCAAAGGATTAGAAGTTATTTGCTTCGTTAGTTCATTTTATTAGTGACCTGCCCATACGCTTTATCTTTTCCTAGCTAAAGAAGTTAGGGAAAAGATATAGTAGTTTCTAATAGCAATTAGGAACAGAGCTAAAAAAAAAACACATATTTAATCAATAATGCATGAATTCTAGAAAAGTACTTTTATTTATTTTGATTATTGTTTCATATAGCTCTTATGCACAAAAATGTTCTTGTGAAGATAATTTTTATTGGCTAAAGAAAACGTTTGAAGAAAATGACGCTGGTTTTCAGTACGTCATTGATGAAAAAGGACTAGACGAATATAAAAACTACAATAGCACTTTTGTCAAAAAAGTAAAAAAAATAAAAGATCTAGATGATTGCAAAAAAGTGCTTTCGGATTGGTTACTTTTTTTTAGATCCGGACATTTATCACTATCGGTAAATCAGGAAAATATAAAAAAAACAGCTACTAAGGTTGATACAGAAGTTGGACAAAGCTGGGAAAAAGTAGAAATAAAGGAAGATGAATTAAAGAATAATTTATTAAGAGTTGTACAGCCAAGTTTTGAAGGGATATGGGAATCTGGAGCTTATACTATTGGAGTTGTAAAAAGAAATGATGAATATATTGGTTACATTTTAAATTCAGCAGGAACAAAATGGAAGCAATATCAAGTGAAATTTAAGGTTAAAGAGAATTTAGATAAAACATATAATGCTGTGTATTATATGGGAGATTACTCTATTCAAAAATTCAATGACGTACAGCTTATTGGAAATAATTTGTTAAAAATCGGCTTTATTTCATTAAAAAGAATCTTCCCAAATAACTTAGAAGATAATCCATTAATAAATGATTATATAGAATCGCTAACCACTCAAAAACCTTACCTCAAAGAGATTTCAAAACAAACTATTTTGTTGCGAATCCCATCATTTATTTATTCTAATAAAAAAATGATTGATAGCATACTTGTAGCTAACAATAGTTTAATTCTTTCAAGAGAAAATTTAATAATTGATATAAGAAATAACGGAGGTGGTTCAGATGCCAGTTTCCAAAAAATAATTCCATATTTATATACGAATCCTATTAGAACTGTAGGTGTTGAGTTTCTATCTACCGTGCAGAATAATAAACGAATGGAAGATTTTATGGCAGATCCAGATTGGTCAGAAGGGGATAAGGAATGGGCAAGGAAAGGATTAGAAAAACTGAATGCTAACATTGGAAAATATGTTAATTTGGAAGAAAATACAGTTGAAGAATATAAATTAGATCGTGTTTATGATAATCCTAAAAATGTAGCAGTTATCATTAATAAAAATAATGGAAGTACAGCAGAGGAATTTTTATTAACAGCAAAGCAAAGTAAAAAAGTTAAGCTTTTTGGGACAACAACAGAAGGGGTATTGGATATTTCTAATATGTATTTTATTGATTCTCCATGTAAAGATTTGAAGCTCGGATATTCGCTTTCAAAAAGTCTCAGAATTCCAGATATGCAAATTGATAGAAAGGGCATTCAGCCGGATTATTATATCGATAAGACTATTCCCGACTATGATTGGATTAAATTTACAGAAAACATATTAATTAAGTAATGTGGCATTAAAAATTATGGCAAGAAAGAATTCTAGAAATCTAGTTTTAGTACTTTTAATAAGCTCATTTTATTCAGCTTTTGCTCAAAAAGAAGGCTATTGGGATAAAGAACGATCAACCACCAAAGAAATAATCGTTCCAGCCCGCGACAGAATCATCATTTCAACTGAAGATTTACCATTAGGAACAACCGAAGTGGTTTATAGAATTACGCTATTGGATGAAAATCAAAAATTAACAAGTAGCTTGGTGTCAGTATTAAAATCGATTCCAGATCCTACGGGAATTAGTCAAGGTTCAGCAGGAGCAGTGTTTTTAATGTCTAAAATATCAGGTGATGATAAGTGTAAGTATGCACTTTTTACCGATCAGGCAACAGCTAAAAGTTATGTTCAAAGCGGTAAAACAGATAAAGCATGTTATGCGCAAGAAGAACCGATAAGTAAAGATGCAAAACGTTTATCGTTAGATAAGTTAAGTTGTTTGCAGTCAAACACAAATGTAATTTGGTTTGGGTTCGAGAGTAAAAATTGGCTTTTAAAGCAAAAAGTAGTTTTAGAAGTGGTGCCGTGGGTTGATGTAAAGCTAAGCCGTGGCTGGAATCAGGAGAATAAGAAAGAAATCATCAGCCAATGTAAAACCTCAAATTTGGCACAAAAAATGGCAAATTCTGATGATTTTTGCGTTTGTATTCTTGAAAAAATTCAAAAACAATATCGTTATACCGAGTTCGATAAACTATTGGCAATGGAAAAAATCAAAGCTTATAAAGATTATGGAAGTACATGTTATGGCGATACTAATATTTCAAAAAATATTTATAGTGATTTAAGAAGTCAGGCTTCTAAACTGATTAAAAGTCAGAAATATGGGGAAGCAATAGCTTTACTTCACACAATAATCTCAGATAAAAAAGCAACAGCGTTAGATTATAGTTCGATTGGATATTGTTATGTTGTAACCAAACAATATGAAAAAGCAATTAAATTCTTAAAAGAAGGCGAAAAATTAGATGAAACGGAGTTGCAGCTAAAACTCAATTTAGCGCATGCCTATTTGGTAAATGGTGATTATAAAGATGCCAAAGCTATTTATAAAAAATATCAGGCTCAAAATGTAACCGATAGTTTAAGCTGGATTCAAAAAGTAAAACTAGATTTTGCTGTTTTTAAGAAAGCAAATTTACCTTCTGAGAATTTCGAAAGAGTTTTAAGCCTTTTTAATTAGTCTTTTGCCCAAATAAGTAAAAGGTAACCATTTATTATAATGCTTCAAGTAATAGGTTATAAATGGCGTCATAACTTATGTGGTTAACAAAGGAAGTATTTAGGGATTTAGAGTTAATCTGACTTTGTATAAAAAGGATAAAGGCAATAGCTTATCCTTACTTGTATTATTTATATGTTTAATAAAAAAGTAAATTACCTTGAAAGCAAATTATTGTAAATACACACTCAATTTTAAACGCCCATCGGGGACTTCGCGTGGCGTAATGAATGAAAAAGAAACCTGGTTTATTATAATTGAAGAAGATAATAAAAAAGGAATAGGCGAGTGTGGAATCCTTAGAGGTTTAAGCGCCGATGATCGTGATGATTATGAAGAAAAACTAAAATGGACATGCAATAATATACATCTTGGTGAAAAAGTACTTTGGGAAGCCTTATTAGCATTCCCCTCAATACAGTTTGGTGTAGAAATGGCTTTTCGTTCTTTAAAAAGTGAAACTCCTTTTATGTTATTTCCTTCAGATTTTACGACAGGAGAAAAATCGATAGCAATAAATGGTTTGGTATGGATGGGAGAGCCAGAGTTTATGAAGCAACAAATTGAAGAGAAATTGGCTGGTGGTTTTCGTTGTATAAAGCTTAAAATAGGTGCTATCGATTTTGAGAAAGAACTTGAATTATTAAGTTTTATTCGCAGTCATTTTAGCTCAGAACAAGTCGAAATAAGAGTAGATGCAAATGGTGCTTTTAGTTTAGATTCAGCTTTAGATAAGTTAAATCAACTTAATAAATATGAATTGCATAGTATAGAACAGCCAATAAAGCAAAACAATATTCAGGCTATGGAAGATTTATGCCAAACAACACCATTTCCTATAGCATTAGACGAAGAGCTAATAGGGGTTTTTTCTTTACAAGATAAAGAAGCATTATTACGAGAGATAAAACCACAATACATTATTTTAAAACCAAGTTTTATAGGCGGTTTTCGTGGTACTCAAGAGTGGATAACATTGGCAGAAAAATATAATATTGGTTGGTGGATTACATCGGCTTTAGAGAGTAATATTGGACTTAATGCAATTGCACAATGGACTTTTTTACAAAATAATACGATGCCACAAGGATTAGGAACAGGAGCATTATACACCAATAATTTTGATTGTCCATTAGAAGTTACTCAAGGCCAATTATGGTACAATCCTAATCTGAATTGGGAAATTGATTTTGATACTTTATAGATAAAAGGGTTATTGATGTTTTATTAAAGTTCAAAAAGACTGTAAGGAACCCTCGTTTTACATAAAACCACCATAATCATGTCATTAACAGAAATGACAAAAATGCACAGACCAACTTTGTACTTGAGCTTTTATCAAGGATTTTTTGATAAGCTTTAGTCTAAGAACAAAAAAAAACTAGCATAAAGCTAGTTTTTTAAGTTTAGAGAACAAAAATTATTCTTTTCCGCCATCTAAGGCATCTTGCCATTCTTTTAATTCTTGCCATTTACCTTCATAAGCCAACTTGGCTTGTCTTGCCCAGGTTCCAGGATTATGAATAGCGTAGCTTTCGCCTGCTTCATCCAAAATAGCTTGCGATTTAGACGTTGGTGTTTCTGATAAAGCCAACCAAGTTTTGATTCCGGCTTTATGATATAGTTCTTCAATTTTAGGACCAATTCCTTCAATTATTTTTAAGTCATCTTTCTTTATTTTTTTACCAAATGCGGTGGCAGCCAGTGCAGCATCAAAAGCAATTTCAGGAGTGGTTTTGCCAACAAATGATTGTGCAGATGCCGAAGAATTTAATTTAGCTGCTAAATCGGCTTCTAAAGAAGTTATTTTTGCATTTAAATTCTTAGTGTTTGCTCTGCAAGAGTCTAATTCGGCTTGTAAAGAAAGTAAATCAGAATCGTTTCCTTTCGAAGCCATTTTTCCTATTAAGTAACCTAAAATTCCACAGATTAACCCAACAAGTGCTGGTATTAAGATACAAGGTATATTCATAATGTTATTTTTTTGGATTAATTATTTTATTGTAACTACAGTTCTACGATTGTTTGCTTTCCCATCGGCGGTTGTATTATCACCTACAGGTTCATCAGGCCCTTTTGATTGGGTTTCGATTTTGTTGCCGTCAATACCATTCTTAGATAAATAGTCTTTAGTAAAATCAGCACGTTTTTGCCCTAAAACAACATTCGATTCACGTTTTCCAACATTATCAGAATGTCCAACAACCAATAAGGAGCCATCATTTACGTGAAGGATATAATAAGTGATATCTTTAATTTTCTGGCGTTCTGTAGCATTTAGGCTATTATTAGATCTATTGGTATTAAAATGAAGTACCAAAGGATCAGCATTTATTTTAGCTTTTAAAGCCGCAAAATCCTCACCATTAGTATTTGATGCAACAGTATCAGTTAAGGTGTTTATTTGGAATGAAACAGGCCCTAACAACGTATCTGCATTAGTTTTCCAACTATCAATTATTTCTCCTTTAGTGTCAAAATTCCCAGCAGATAGCCCTTTTGATACAAAATAGTTTTTAACATCATTTGCCCTCGCTAACCCCAGATTAGGATAAGTTGTAGTATTTTTTTCCTCAGTAGTAGCATATCCAGTAATGGTAACCTTTTGTTTAGGATTTCCATCTAAGAAAGTTTTTAGCTTTTCAATGCCAATTGTTACGGAGTCTTTTACTGGTAAGATAACTGAAGCACTGTTCTTCAGGAACTTAATATTGTCGCTACTGCGGTAGTCAATACCATCACCATTAATTACAAAAGGAACAATCTCTGTGACAGTTTCTTTTACAATAACTACTTTTTCGATATCGTCTGCAGGTTCTTTCATACAGCAATTGCAGCAGAATTTTAAATACAAAAATGTACCTAAAATAATAGTGACTACAATGCCTAATAGATAAAGTGTTTTTTTAGACATAATATTTATGAGTTAAATTCTCTCAAATTTAACGAAAAAATAAATGCAAAACGTTACTAGTCAGTTATTTTAATATTATTGTTGTAATTATTTTGGCTTTGTGTTTTGGGAATAACTCACTTTTTAAGACTTATAATTTAGAGTTTGTAAAACGGTATTAAGAATCTTGATTCGCCAATTAATTAAAATCAGTAACTTGCTAACTGAATTTAGTTATGGAAAAGATGGTCGAAATAGAAAGAAAATTTTTAGTTAAAACAACCGATTTTAAAGAACAGGCTTTCGCCAAAAATCGAATTGCACAAGGTTATTTATGTTCAGAACCAAAACGTACTGTACGCATTCGTATAAAAGGTAGAAGAGGGTTTATAACAATAAAAGGAATAGGGAATGAGAGCGGAATGTCGCGATTTGAGTGGGAAAATGAAATTCCGCTGGAAGAAGCACAAGAGTTACTTAAATTATGCGAAAAAGGTAAAATTGAGAAAACCAGATTTGAAATAAAATCAGGAAATCATGTTTTTGAAGTAGATGAATTTTATGGAGAAAACGAAGGATTGATAATTGCTGAAATAGAGCTGCAATCAGAAACGGATACATTCGAAAAACCAGATTGGTTGGGAGAAGAAGTTACCAATGATCCAAGGTACTACAATGCTTATTTAAGTAAAAATCCATTCTCGGAGTGGGAAAATAAATAGTATTTATGACAGTTGAGCAATACGATTTGATAATTGTTGGAGGGGGACCAATAGGTTTGGCCTGCGCAATCGAAGCACAAAAGAAAAAATTAAAGTATTTGATTATCGAAAAAGGTGCTATTGTAAATAGTATTTTCAATTATCCGTTGTATATGACTTTCTTCTCTACAGCAGAAAGACTAGAAATAGGGAACATACCTTTTAATTGCCTAGCTCCCAAACCAGGTCGTCAGGAAGCATTAGAGTATTATCGCAATATTCATCGTTATTTTGACTTCTCTATTCATTTATTTGAAAAAGTAACACAAGTTATCAAACAAGAGAATTTACTCTTTAAAATAGCTACAAATAAAAGCCAGTATGAAGCTAAGAATGTAGTTATTGCAACAGGTTTTTATGATATTCCGATTCATATGAATGTAAAAGGAGAAGAATTATCGCATGTTCGTCATTATTACAAAGAAGCGCATGAATATGCTTTTAGGAATATTGTAGTTGTTGGTGCCAACAATTCATCAGTAGATGCAGCTCTGGAATGCTGGCGAAAAGGAGCTAATGTGACAATGGTAATCCGCAAAAGCGAAATAAATAATCGAGTAAAATATTGGGTTAAACCAGATATTGAAAATAGAATAGCTGAAGGGAGTATAAAAGCTTATTTTGAGTCTAATATTACTGAAATTCATGAAAATGAAGTCGAAATTGATACTCCAAATGGAAAAGTAAAAATTGAAAGTGATTTTATCTTGGCACTTACAGGATATAAACCAGATTTAACTTTTCTTGAAAAAATGGGGATTCAATTATCAGATGATGAAAGAAAAGTACCAACATACAATCCCGAAACAATGGAAACCAATGTTACAGGATTGTTTTTGGCAGGTGTTGTTTGTGGCGGAATGGAAACTCATAAATGGTTTATAGAGAATTCACGCGTTCACGCCAATATGATTGTAGATTATATTACTTCGAAATAATTGTTGAGTACAGTTTTGTAAAAATTATTAAACACATAGAAACATAGTTTTTTTGTAAAAAGAAGACGAAGAGAAACATATTTCTTTCACATAGATAGCTATGTGGATTTGGAATAAGAGAAACGTCTATTTTTAGCTTGTAAAATCTATATTTCTATGTGTTAAGATTATTATGCCAGAGGGATTAAATAATATTAAGAACTGCAAGAAAGCATCGAGCAACCTACTTTATCTCTTGCCCAATCTGGGCGTTTGGCAAACCATTTTTCGTATTCTGGCTGTTCATCATAAGGGTTTTTAAGCAATTGATGTAACTCATCTACTAATGAGTAATTGCCTTCATCGGCAGCATCAATGCTTAATTGTGCCATATAATTACGCAATACGTATTTCGGATTTACTTTGTTTTGGTTTGCTGCTCGTTCATCGTTAGATAATTTTTCGGTATTTAAGCGCGTTAAATAAACAGAGAACCATTCTAACCAAGTATTTAAAACAGCACCTTTAATTTCTTCTGGTTTATAAAAAGCCTCCTGAATATGAGCAAATGCTTGCTCATTAGATTCCTCTTTTTTGATCTTATTTAAATTTCTAAAAAAGAGGGTCATATCTGTTTCAGATAATTGCAAATTAGTTTCTAAATCTGAGATAATTTTACTGTCAGTTTCTTTAGGAGTTGAAATGCCTAGTTTATTAAGCATCATTTCTTTGTATTCTTCATCATATAAATCGGAGAAAGATTCTAAAATACTTTCTAACCCCTCAGCTTCATTGATTAAAGGATATAGTGCGTTTGCTAATTGAAATAAATTCCATTTAGCAACATTAGCCTGATTACCAAATCGGTATCTTTTATGTTGGTTGTCGGTAGTATTAGGGGTCCAATTAGGATCGTAATCCTCTAGCCATCCGTAAGGACCAAAATCTATTGTTAAGCCGTGAATTGACATGTTATCAGTATTCATCACGCCATGTACAAAACCTACTCGTTGCCAATTAAGAATCATCTTTCGGGTTTTATCAGCAACAGCTTTAAAAAATTGGATATAGGTTTTTTTATCATCCTCTTCTTTTATTTCAGGATAATAATATTTAATCGTATAATCCGTAAATGATTTCAGGTTTTTAAGTTCGTTTCTTGCAGTTAGCATTTCAAAGCTTCCAAAACGTATAAAAGAGGGCGCTACACGGCATACAATAGCTCCTTTTTCATAAGCAGGATTGCCATCATACAGTTTATCACGCAATACTTCGTCACCAGACAATAGTAAAGCAAGAGAACGGGTAGTTGGGACTCCTAAATAAAACATCGCTTCGCTACATAAATGTTCACGAATTGAGGAACGCAATACAGCTAAACCATCAGCAGTTCTTGAATAAGGCGTTTTTCCGGCTCCTTTTAGCTGTAAAGTATAAAACTGGTCATTATGCTCGATCTCAGTTAAATTAATAGCTCTGCCGTCTCCTAATTGCCCTGCCCAGTTTCCAAATTGATGTCCAGCATAGCACATCGCGTATGGATGCGTGGTAGGTAGTATTTCTTTACCCGAAAAAACATTCAGAAATGATTCTGATTGAATATCTTTTGGCGAAAGCCCTATTAACTCAGCCACAGCTTCAGAAGCGTGAATTAATTTTGGATCAGCGGGAATTCGTGGGTTAACATAAGAAAAACAAGTATTTAAAACCTGCCTTGTTTCGTTAGTATTTAGTGGATCTTCAGGAAGTTCGGCTGTGAACCGATTATGTATATTTAATTTTTTCATTTTTATTCAATTTCAATAACAGTAAAATGTGCTTGTTTATGCGAGTTTATCGGCATACATTTTTCTTAATTTTTGCACTTTTGGGTCAATTACCATTCGGCAATAACCAGCTTCCTGATTGTTGTTGTAATAATTTTGATGATCCTCTTCGGCTTCATAAAACACTTCAAAAGGCTTTAGTTCGGTTACGATAGGATCAGCATAAAAAGGTTTTACTGCGTCAAATACTTGTTCAGCAATTGCTTTTTGTGTATCATCATGATATAAAATAATCGATCGGTATTGTGTCCCTTTGTCAGCTCCTTGTTGATTTAAAGTAGTAGGATCATGACTCGTCATAAAAATAGCTATTAAGTCATGGTATGAAATGATTTCAGGGTCAAAAGTTACCTGAACAACCTCGGCATGACCTGTTCTTCCTGTACAAACCTCACGATAAGCAGGGTTTTTTATATGTCCATCAGCATAGCCTGATTTTATTGATATTATGCCTTTTAAGCGCTGAATAACTGCTTCGATACACCAAAAACAGCCTCCTCCAAAAGTTGCTATAGATAAATTTTTCATATATATAATTTAAAATAATTATTGTTGTTTATTGATTATGAATAGAACATTTTAATGTTTTCTATTCAAATTTAACTCTAAATTTGTAGCTTTTGCTAAAAATATGCCCGTTAAAGAGGTATTTAAATGTAAATAAAAGAAATTGTACTATAGTTTTAACTTCACTATTAACAAATTCACAATTATATAAAAAATATATACCTTTGGCATCAAATCAGTTTATAATGAATATCAAAAACAATACCACGGCTTTAGAAGCTTATTTCCAAGATTTTCGAAAAAATATCATTGGAATCGATCAGGAATTTACCTCTCCTTATGGTAAAAAACAGATAATTTATACCGATTGGACTGCCAGCGGGCGATTATATAGACCGATTGAAGAGAAAATTATAAACCAATTTGGACCTTTTGTCGCAAATACGCATACTGAGACCACTGTGTCAGGTACTGCCATGACAAAAGCGTACCATCATGCCAGAAATATTATTAAACGTCATGTTAATGCAAATCAAGATGATATTTTAATTACAGATGGAACAGGAATGACAGGTGTTGTTAATAAATTTCAACGTATTTTGGGATTAAAAATTCCTGAAAACCTAAAAGATTTCACAACAATTCCTGCAGATAAAAAGCCAGTTGTTTTTATCTCGCATATGGAGCATCACTCAAACCAAACTAGTTGGTTGGAGACGATTGCTGATGTTGAAATTATTCCAGCATGTGAAAAAGGGCTTTTTAGCCTTGAAAAACTAGAAATTTTATTAGATAAATATAAAGACAGAGCCTATAAAATAGCTTCGATTACTTCTTGTTCAAACGTAACAGGAATAAAAACGCCATATTATGAGGCAGCCAAATTAATGCATCAGCATAATGGAGTTTGTTTTGTAGATTTTGCATGCTCAGGACCTTATGTGAAAATAAATATGCATCCAGAAGATCCAGAGGCTTATTTAGATGCAATTTTCTTTTCTCCGCATAAATTTTTAGGAGGACCTGGAACATCAGGAGTTTTAGTTTTTAATAAAAAATTATACAAGAATATGATTCCAGATTGTCCGGGAGGAGGAACAGTAAGCTGGACAAACCCTTGGGGTGAACATAAGTATATTGATAATATTGAAGATCGTGAAGATGGTGGAACTCCAGGCTTCTTACAAGTAATAAAAACGGCTTTGGCAATAGAGCTAAAAGAACAAATGGGAGTAGATAACATGTTACAACGCGAGCATGAAATCGTTGATTTTGTTTTTAATGAATTGAATGATATCCCGAATATTAAAATCTTAGCAGGGCAACATCAGGAACGTTTAGGAGTAGTTTCGTTTTTTATTGAAGATTTACATTTTAATTTAGGTGTAAAAATATTGAATGACAGATTCGGAATCCAAACTAGAGGAGGTTGTAGTTGTGCTGGTACGTACGGACACTTTTTATTGCATGTTGATCAAGAAACATCAAGTAAATTAATTGATCAAATCACTATTGGAGATTTAATACGTAAGCCAGGATGGATAAGAATGTCAATACATCCTACAACGACCAATGATGAAATTGCTTTTGTTTGCGAAAGCATTAAAGAGTTAGCCAAAAACCATAAAGAATGGGCTTTGGATTATGAATACAACAAAGAAACCAACGAATTTGTACATGAAAATGTAAATTCTTTTGAAGACGAACTAGTCGCAGGTTGGTTTGCATCATAAAACAAAAAAATAGCTTCAATTGAAGCTATTTTTTTTGATTTTTTTTTAACCATTAAGTTGTTAAGAAAAATTAGGTTTTGGTTATTTTCCAATGAGTACATTGTATTCTTTTGGTATAGCTATTCCGTTAAAATAATTTGTTAGCCCACAAAATATTACTACAGTTAATATAATTCCAAAAGTCAAAATTGCTATTGATTGTTTATTGGGAGAAATTCCGAAAATGGATTGCTTCATCTTCTTATTATGAACGGAAGCAATATGTCCGAAAAAGGAAAGTATTGCAAGTGCATAGTAGGGAATAAAAAAGAAGTAGTAAGGAAAAGTATTTAATCCCGCTATACCATAATAAAAATTAGTATCAAGGTTCAAAATAAGTCTTCCAATAAAAATGGCACTTAAATGAATTATAAAAAAGATAGCGAGGTATAAACCTGACCAAATTTGAATTTTTTCAAAATTACTGGCTGCTATTTTTCTATTTATTTTGAAAAGTTTAAGTCCTGAGAAAATCTGAATAAATACAGCTAATAACAAAATGGATTCAATGAATAAATTTCTGTAAAAAAGACGTAAAGTATTCATCATCTCAATGTGCTTTTCCGCTCCTAAAATGCTCCAAGTATGATTAAATAAATGTAATCCAATAAAAAATGTTATTATGAGTCCAGATACGTAGTGTAATTTTTTAGTCATACATTATGCTTTATTTTAACTTGTAGGTAAATGAATATTTTATATTTAAGCAACTGAACACTTTTAGTTGTTTTTATTCATTAACAATTGAGATATCGTCCAATAATCGGCGGTGATAGTTTATTTGCCCTAAATGATAAGCTAGATGAGTGGTGAGGTGTGTTAAAATAAACCCCGTAGAATCTTTACCTTCAAAAACAATAATTGGAAATTCATGTTCTAATTGGGCTTCAGATAAATTACTTAAAGCGGCATCAACAACGCTAATTGTTTCTTCTATTTTTGTAATTAATTCGGTTTTTGGAATGTTTTTTAACGAAAACTCCAATTCACGATGTCTTATGTAGCCAGAATTACCCAATGCAGCTCCAATATAAGTGTTTAAATTGCCTATTAAGTGCAAACATAGGTTTCCTGCCGAATTTAAAATTTGTTCATCTATAGACCAAATTTTAGCTTCATTTTGATAGGATTCGATTTCGAGTTTTAATTTATTGAGATCACGATTAAAAAGAGCTCTCAATGTATCACAATGCGCCATTATTTTTTAGATTGGTACTTATGAAGCGATAATAAGGCTTGTTCTTGTATTTTTTTCTGAAAAAAACCGGTCCATCCTAATAAATAGCCGGTAATGCCGAATGCTTGTTTGGACCATTTCCAAACATCAAAAGCATCAGTGTGTTTGATAATCAGACCATCCTGAAATTGAAATTCGGCGAAAACATGATTCACAACTTTTTTATTTGTTTTGCTAAAAACATAAGAAGCAACCCAGCGTGCAGAACCTACAAAATCATCAGCTTTTACATCCGAAAATTCTATTTTAATATTTCCCTTGCTTTTTTTAAGAAGCATTTCCCACATTCTAGAAACCTGATCCTCTTTTAGTAAGCCAAAAGCAGGATCACGAAATTGTACTTTTGGATGGTAACATTCGCTCATTTTAGCTGCGTCTGCATTGGCAAATGCAGTATAGAATTTCGTAATAGTGATTTCGTTTGCAGTCATTTTTGATGTATTTTAGAGTATAAAAGTACAGAATTATTGATTTCATACTAATAAAAAAACTTACAAAACTTGAATTTCTGCAGCAGTATCAAAGCTATTTTTAGATTTGTCAAATTTGGTAGCGTAATAAGATTTTTTATTTACAGCTGTAAAATTCCCAATTTGACTACTGAATTTATTTGTAGTTCCTGAAATATTGAATCTAATAGATTGGATATCAGTTTTCTTTAGTTTGTTCATTTCAATAGCAGAAAGATTGAAGTAAGTTGCCGTTTTATTTTCGGTTGCTTCAGTGTTCTTTTTATCAATACATACAATAATGGTATTATCTACTAAATAAATATAAGTAGTACCAGTAATTTGTAATTTAGGATCAGTTGTTGCCACACTAATTTTTAAAAGTCCTCCTGTTTCAGTTTTTGCAATTTGAATATTGGCTTCGCCAGATAAAGCATAATTTTCACAGATAAAATCCCAAGCAGGTGTAGCAGGGTATGTTTTTCCTTTAAAATTAAGCGACTCCTGAGCATTAACCAAAATGGATAAGAAAAGAAAGGGTAAAATCAGTAGTGTTTTATAATTCATAAGGGGTTATTTTTCAATTAATTTTGACTCGAATGTTTCGTCCCAGTCCAACGATTTTATAGCAGAAATCAGATTGTCTTCATTTACATACACACGAAGCTCTTTATTGGCCACTTTTTTTTCATACAAAGCTCTGTATCTGTAGATGGTTTCATGTTTAGTTTTATAAACTCCATCTAGTTTAAGATCTTTAAAGCCTCCGTACCATTGTCGGAATTTCTGACATGTTTTTGTTAACCGCTCTTCTGTAGTATTTGCCATAACCGATGGTGTAACTTCAGTTTCATTAAAAGGCTTAAATTTTGAGGTGTTACAAGTCAATAAGACTCGTTTTCCTAAATCATAGGCTTTTTTTTGTTGGCTATTATCTACTTCTGTAGCTAAAACTTTTGATATTTTTAAATCTTCTGTTTTGTTTCCACCTGTTTTTGATTTACAACCAACCAACAGAAGCAAACTTAAAATAAATAGTACTTTCTTCATTGTTCTTTATGTTATTTTTAATACTAAATTGGGATTTGGGCAGTTGTTAGTGTAATAATCTAAATCTATTTTACTGCAAACACCTGGATAATCACCAAAATTGTCTCCTATGTTTTTTATAATCTGAAAATGTAAGTGTGGTGCGTAATCGCCATTTACATTTGGTTTTCCTAAAGTGCCCAAAATTTGTTCTTTTTGAAAAACAGCTCCAACTTTAAGATTAACTATACTTTCTAACGACAAATGCCCATATAAAGTATAGAAAATATGATTTTCGATAGTATGTTTTAAAATAATTGTAGGTCCGTAATCGCCCAAACTAGTATTATTTTTAAAACTATGAACCGTTCCGTCAAGTACTGCTAAAACAGGAGTTCCAGCTTTAATCCATAAATCTAAACCAATATGTATGTTGCGCTCAGGAGTTGTAGAATTATTAAAATTTTCACTTCTTTTGTATATGTTTCTCTCCTCTAGATAGCCGCCAAAAGCAACTTTGGCTTTTGTGGGAGCTAATAAATTCTCGATATAATTTTCAAAATCAGTAGCTGTTTGAGGTTTTTTATTAGCTAATTCCTGATTTGAGATTGATAAATCCAAAGGAATATATTGAGCATAATCGATTGTAGTGTCGATTACTTTTGTTGGGGTTAGATTTTGTAAAACAGATTCTAATGTGGTCATATATCTTTTTTAACAGTTGGGTATAATCAATTTTTAACACATAGAAATATAGGTTTTGTATTTTCTAAAAAAGGCATTTCACGTATTATAAAAATATGTATAGCCAGCTATGTGAAAGAAATATATTTTCTCGGGTATTCTTTTACAGATGTCGAATCTATGTTTCTATGTGTTAAATTAAATTTTTAAGAATTGCATAACTCGTTAAGAGAAATTATAACTAAGCTAGTTTTTCAATAATTATCAATTCATTGTGCTCTTCAATTCGAGGGAGCATTTTTACGACATGCTGGTTATTTATTTCCGAAATGTATTTTCGGTTTCTGATATTGTGTGTTTCATTTAGAATCATGGTATTGAAAAGTACAAAACCATTATTTTTTAAAAGATCACAAACTCTATTACTGAAAAAATTTTCAAATAAAAAGTTAGGCATTGTAGTATCTTCAAAAACATCGATTATTATAAGATCGTATTTTTTATTTGTTTTTAAGACAAATTCGAATGCATCGTCAATAATAATTTCAAGTTGTTTAATTTTATTTAGATTGAAATATTTATTAGCAATTTCAAGTATTTCGGGGTCAATTTCAACTCCAGTAATTTTGCCTTCGTATTTTATTTCATCAACAAGAGTTTTGATAACACTTCCTCCAGCTACACCCAGAAGTAATATCTCTTTCATGGAGAGAATTTTTTTAAAGCCAATATTTTTTAAACCATATCTCAGGATACGTTGTAAACTACCATAAGAGTAATTGGTATTTTCGGAATCTAAAACTAGTTCACCATTTGCCCAAGTAACCTCAATAGCTTTACTGCGAGCAGATTTTTTTTCAAATATTTTTATAGGAACAAGGTAACTGAATATTTTCTTAATCATTCGTATGCGTTTTTATCAAATTTAAGATTTAAATTATTTATTTTGTAGATTAAAATAAAATTAATGAAGAAACAATTATATAAATTCATCTTTTTGAAGTTAATGGGATGGAAAATTGTAGGGGTAGAAAATGCTGAGGTAAAAAAATGCGTATTGATGGTAATGCCCCATACAAGTAATCATGATTTTTATTTAGGAAT
This sequence comes from Flavobacterium frigoritolerans, assembly GCF_025847275.1. GTDB lineage: Bacteria > Bacteroidota > Bacteroidia > Flavobacteriales > Flavobacteriaceae > Flavobacterium > Flavobacterium frigoritolerans. The sequence goes on along the minus strand of NZ_JAOZEV010000007.1, from coordinate 28,472 downwards.
ATTTACCCGAGGAATATCTGGATTAGAAATGAATTGGGTAGGAAAGAAAGAATTATTTAGATTTCCTTTTGGATATTATTTCAGAAGTGTAGGAGGAGAACCTTTAGATCGTTCAGGAGGTTTGAATAAAGTAGATTCAATTGCCGCTATTTTTGACAGAAAAGAAATTTTTCGTTTGGCAGTTGCTCCAGAGGGTACTCGCAAAAAAGTTTCAGAAATTAGAACAGGATTTTATTATATCGCTTTAAAAGCAAATGTGCCAATTGTACCTGTAGCTTTTGATTGGGGAAAAAAAGAAGTTAATCTGGGTAAGCCATTTTATCCAACAGGAAATTATGAAGCTGATATGGAAATTTTAAAACAACACTATAAAGGGGTAGTTGGGAAAATTCCAGACAATGGATTTCAATTGTAAATTTTTTTAAGATTTCTTCAAAGTTGTGTAAATAAAAAAAAACACAATTTTCAAAATACGCAAAATTAAAATTTAAGGAGTATATACCTTAAATGTTCCATTTTTATAAAAGAGCACAATTTTCTCTATTTCTTCAGAAGAGGTATTGGAAATTGTGTTTTTTATTTCGACAGTATTTTTTTCAATCGATTTTTTTTCATTTGTATTTTCGACCTCTAAGAATAAATCTTCGGGGATGAAATTCTTATTTGGAAAAATAGGAGCAATGGGTTTTTCGATTTCCTCCGGAATTGAATTTATGGCAACTTCGTTATTTTCATTTTTAGGGAAAGACCCTTTTCCGTTTAAAACCCAGTACAAATCTATATCGGGAAAAACCTCAATAATTTTTAATATAAAATCTAAACTAGGTTTGTTTCTACCCGAAAGTAGGTGAGACATGCTAGAGCGTTGAACTCCGATTTTATCAGCAAATGAAGAGGCGTTTAAGCCATAATAATCTAGTATGATTTCCAATCTTTTTATAAAATCCTCGATGTTTACCATTGTAAATTGCTTTTTAAATTAAGACGGTTTACAAATGTAATTAAAATATACTGAAACACCAATTATACAATTGTAAATAGCGTAAACAGCTCTATTTTGTTGACTATTTAGCTTTATGTAAAGACGTGTAAGTATCTAATGTATAATATTTTAATCTTGCTTTTGTAAGTAAGTAACAAATGTTATCAAAAGCAGGATAAATCAGGGTTCTTAGGAGAAAATGAGCGTTTACAAATGTAGATTATCAAATTATTTTAATGTTTACAATTGTAAAAATAAAGATGTTTACTTTTGTAAACCAAACAATACGACATGAATTTAGAAGAATTATTTAGCTTACATAAAGAACAAAGTATAGGAGGAAGGTATCTTACGTTAGATGCGATAGCTCCTTTATTAGAGAAATTAAATACGAATAATCAAGTTGAGGTTATAGGTAAATCTGTTTTAGGAGAACCTATATATAGTTATAAAATTGGAACTGGTGAAACTCGAATTTACCTTTGGTCGCAAATGCATGGAAATGAAAGCACGACTACAAAAGCGTTATTTGACTTTATTAATGTATTGAATAGTGGTTCTGATTTTGCAAATAAACTGCTTGGAATGTTTACTTTTTATAGTATTCCTATACTAAACCCTGATGGAGCGAAGTTATATACTCGAGAAAATGCTAATAAAGTTGATTTGAATCGTGATTCGCAGCAGTTAACACAACCAGAAAGTAAGGTGTTAAGAGCGGCTTTTGAAGAGTTTAAACCTCATTATTGTTATAATTTGCACGATCAGCGTACAATTTTTGGTGCTGGTGATACAGGAAAGCCTGCAACAGTGTCATTTTTGGCTCCAGCATATAATGAAGAGCGAGAGATAAATGAGTCACGTACGAAAGCTATAGACTTGATTGTGGCTATGAATGATGTTTTACAGCGTTACATCCCAGGACAAGTAGGTCGTTTTGATGATTCTTTTAATATTAATTGTATAGGAGATACGTTTCAGTATTTAGGAGTGCCTACGGTTTTGTTTGAAGCGGGACATTTTGCTCATGATTATGAAAGAGAAGTCACAAGGAAGTACATCTTTTTTGCGTTAATAGCAGGGTTTAAAGCTCTAAGCGAAAACGATATAGTTGTCAATGGAATTAATAAATATTTGAATATTTCACAAAATAAAGTCGTTTTTTATGATTTTATGTATAAAAACATCAAAATAAATTATGATGGTATCGAAATAATCACGAATTTTGCCGCACAATACAAAGAAGAATTGATTGAAAATAAAATTTGTTTCACTGCTTATATTACCGAAGTTGGTGAATTAGAAAATTATTATGGTCATTTTGAATATGATGCTAAAGGAGCAGAATATACTGATGATTTTAATAATATTCCGAAAACAAGTCAGAAAGCAGATTTTTATTTAGATAAAAACATAAAATTTGTTAATGGATTGATAAAAAGTTAGTTTTTTTGTCATTTTGTTATTTTTTATATATATTTTTATACTTTGTAATAGCAATTAGTAATATTAATTAAAGAATTATGAGTAAATTTCGTTTGGATGAAGTAGATCACCAGATATTAGACATGTTGATAGACAACACAAGAGTACCGTTTACTGACATTGCAAAAAAATTATTGATATCTGCAGGAACAGTACATGTGAGAGTGAAAAAAATGGAAGATGCCGGAATAATAATGGGATCTTCATTAGCATTGGATTATGATAAATTAGGATATTCATTTATAGCTTATGTAGGTGTTTTTCTAAATAATACATCGCAAACAAAATTTGTTTTAGAGCGTATTAATCAAATTCCTTTTGTAACTGTTGCATCTGTAACTACAGGAAAATTCAATATTTTCTGTAAAATTAGAGCAAAAGATACTAAACATGCGAAAGAAGTAATCTTTATGATTGATGATATCGAAGGAGTTTACAGAACAGAAACTATGATTTCGTTAGAAGAAAGTATTAATGATAAGAAGCGTTTGATGCATACTATTTTTAAAAATATGTAATTGATCTTGAATGCTATATTGAATATAACCTCAAGTTTTTCTTGGGGTTTTTTTATGTAAAATTAACTATTAACCACCAACCAACTATAACACATTATGTATACGCTTCCAAAAATAGAACGTTTTAATCAAGACGTTCTTTCTAAATACCATATTTACAATAGTGTCTTTATTACATTGCCATTTGACTCTATTGATAATACTGGGGTTTTACTTCCTTTATTTACCGAAGTTTGCGAAACAGGCTTTAAAAAACAAGAAACACCTAAAGAAATTGTGAATTTTTTCTCAGGAAAGTATCTAAATGATGCTTCAGAGAAAGATAAAATTGATTTAATGTTTCGATTTATTCAGTACATAGAACGTCAAATTGTATTATTTGACGCTATAGAGGATGCTGCATTTCCTACCGTTAATAATATGGAAGGAAGAGGGTCGCTTCGTGATATCAAGGAAAAATCAGATGCTAAAGATAAAGAGGATGATTTAGTAGAGTTTTTAGAAGATTTTAATGTTCGAACCGTACTAACAGCACATCCTACACAGTTTTACCCAGGGCCAGTATTGGGTATTATTAATGATTTAACTGCGGCAATTCGCTCAAATGATTTGCTTAAAATCAAGAAATTGCTTGCTCAATTAGGTAAAACACCATTTATACAAAACGAAAAGCCAAATCCTTATGATGAAGCAGTTAGTTTGATTTGGTATTTGGAGAATGTATTTTATGAAACTTCGGGTGAAATAGTACATTATCTTCAAAAGAATATCTTTCACGGAAAATCGATTCAAAATCCTTTGATAAAACTCGGATTTTGGCCAGGAGGAGATCGTGATGGAAACCCATTCGTAACAACAGCTATTACCTTAAAAGTAGCAGAACGTTTGAGAACTTCGATTCTAAAATGTTACTATGTTGAGATGCGAAACTTAAAAAGAAAATTGACATTTGCAGGAGTGGATACTTTAGTTTCTGATCTTGAATACAAATTATATCGTTCAGTATTTTATTCTAAAGGGGAGATTTATATCACTTTAGATGAATTTAAGACACAATTAAATAAGATCAAAGAGATTATTATTGAGAAGCACCAGTCATTGTATTTGGATGAATTAGAAGCACTGCTTATCAAAATTAACTTGTTTGGTTTTTATTTTGCAACATTAGATATCCGTCAAAACAGCAAGATACATGATGCTGTTTTTAAAGATGTTGTGACGTATTACTTAAAGTCTGACTCTACCGTTTTTCCTGCCAATTATTATGATTTATCAGAGGGTGAAAAGATAGCAGTACTTTCAAAAGTAAAAGGAAATCTTAATCCAAGTGTGTTTGAAAATGAAATTACAAAGTCAACAATTGAATCTATACAAGCTATTAAAGCCATTCAGGAGAATAATGGGGAGTATGGAGCAAATCGTTATATAATCAGTAATAACGAAAGTGCACTGAATGTAATGGAGACTTTTGCTTTAATAAGATTGAATAATTGGGATAATCCAACGGTTGATATTATTCCGCTATTTGAATCTGTAGATGATTTACAAAAGGCTCATGAAATTATGGAGCAATTATATACAAATCCAGAATATGCAAAACACTTGACCGAAAGAGGAAATAAGCAAACAATAATGTTAGGTTTCTCTGATGGTACAAAAGATGGTGGGTATTTAATGGCAAACTGGAGTATTTACAGAGCCAAAGAAGCACTTACTGAAATTTCTAGAAAATACGGAATTAAAGCTATTTTCTTTGATGGACGTGGTGGGCCACCTGCTCGAGGAGGAGGAAAGACACATAAGTTCTATGCTTCATTAGGTCCGAAAATTGAAAATAACGAAATTCAGATTACTGTTCAAGGGCAAACTATAAGCTCTAATTTTGGTACATTGGATTCATGTCGTTATAATTTGGAGAATTTATTGAGTGCTGGAGTTACAAATCAGGTATTTAGTAAAGGCAAAAATGAATTGACTGTAGATGAGAAAAATGTTTTGGATCAATTGGCAGAACTAGGATATCAAGAGTACTTAAGTTTTAAAAATCATCCTAAATTTATTCCTTATTTAGAGAAGATGAGTACTTTAAAATATTACTCAAAAACAAATATTGGTAGCCGACCATCAAAAAGAAGTAAGTCAGAAAATTTAGATTTCGCAGATTTACGTGCCATTCCGTTTGTTGGTTCTTGGAGTCAATTAAAACAAAATGTACCAGGTTTCTTTGGAGTAGGTTCAGCATTAAGACATTTTGAAGAAACGAATCAATGGGAGAAAGTTCAGGGTTTATATGATAATTCATTATTCTTTAAAACCTTATTAGAAAACAGTATGATGTCATTGGCAAAATCATTTTTACCACTAACAGCCTATATGAGAAAAGACCCTGAGTTTGGAGAATTTTGGCAAATTATCTATGATGAGTTTTCAGAAACGAAACGTTTGTTACTTAAAATTGCAGGTCATAAAGAGCTAATGGAAAACTATCCAGATGGTAAAGCTTCTATTCAGATAAGAGAGCGTATAGTGTTGCCATTATTAACAATACAACAATATGCTTTGTTGAGAATTAATGAATTAAACAAGCAGGATCAAGTCGATGATGATTTGATTAAGGTATACGAGAAGATAGTAACACGTTCTCTTTTTGGAAACACAAATGCAAGTAGAAACTCAGCTTAAATTTAATTATTATGTTAGCATCACAATTATTAGAAAATGAATATTCAGGCGGATTTACAACTTATGTTCAAGAAGCAGGGAATGTAAATTTGATTGAAGAATTAGAAATTTCATTGCATGATTTTATAAAGTTTGTTCAAAATATTCCGATGGATAAATTTGATTATCGTTATGCAGAAGGAAAATGGACAATCAAAGAGATCATTCAGCATATAATCGATACGGAGCGTATTTTTGCATATCGTGCTTTACGGTTCTCTAGAAATGATAAAACGGCATTGGCTAGTTTTGAAGAAAATGATTATGTAGATAATACTAATGCGAATGCAAGAGGTCTTCAGGATCTATTGACTGAATTATCTGCTGTAAGACATTCTAATTTATTGTTTTATAAAAGTTTGTCAGAGGAGCAACTTAAAAGAATTGGTACAGCATCTAATAATCAGATGTCAGTTAGAGCTTTAGGTTTTGTTATTATTGGTCATCAAAAACATCATCAAAAAGTTTTTCAAGAAAGATATTTGTAGTTAATAAGCACTACAATTAAAAATTACAAATCCTGTGAAATAGTTTTTCATAGGATTTTTTTTTTGGAGCTATTCCTGCTGTTCACTATATCTTTTTATCCGCTACGGCGCGATAAAAAGGATGCCGTTTCCATCAGGGCTAAGGATTATCTTAATTTCGAATAGATTTTGTGATTAAAGTTTGAATGTAATCTTTGTGTAAGTCTTTAACCAAGAGTGTAAGTAACTTTGGTTTTACACAAAACAATCCCAAACTTGTCATTTCAGAAATGGCAAAAATACGCAGACCAACAGTAAATTTGGGTTTTTATAAATATTACTTGTATCCTTTTTTCAAAACTATGACAAAGCTTTATGTTGGGCATTGCCACCGGCTTCAACCGTTGGCAATGCATTATTACTATTAATACCACACGTTTAAAACCGTGGGCTATGATTATAACAGGAGGGGATTTAAGTAAGGAGAGGGATGATAACTTATCTGTCCTGAAGCGTTGCGTTCGGCTTCTTAGTTTAAGCAAATCAGTAAAATCTGCGTGTAAAACCTAAAATATTTTAATAATTCTTCTCAATTATAGCAAGACCTAACCGTATTTTATCATAAGAAATTTGTTCTTCAAGAAAATCATAATAAGGTTTTAGTGTATCTGGATTTTCAAGCTTTACTTGCGCATCTCTTATTTTAAAAATTTCGGTATCTGAAACGTAATCAGATAAATCGATGTCGTGTCCATCGACGTATAATTTTGCCAAATGTGATGCGATTGTCGAAATTCCCAGTTTTCTTTTTACAGCAATTGCCTCAATAGAAACTCCTTCCTGGAATAATTCTAATGTTACTTTATACGTACTGCTTTCCTTTTTTGATTTTTTTTGAGGCTTTTTTTTATTTTTAAAAAACTCAATTATGGCATTTACAAAATCTGAACCGTATTTTTCGAGTTTTGCTTTTCCAACTCCGTCTATCGCTATTAGTTCATCATCACTCATAGGACGTAATAGTTCCATCTGTCTTAAAACGGCATCACTAAAAATGACGTATGCAGGCACTTCTTCTTCTTTAGAAATTTTGTATCGCAATTGTCGAAGTATTTCAAAAAGAGAATTTGGCTTGGCTTTGGTTGCTTTTTCTTGTATTTCGGTTTTTTCAATAGTTTTCTTAACTACAGTAGTAAGCATTACTTTTTCACCTTCGAACAAAACTTTTTTTGCAAAAGGAGTCAATAAGATTTTATTATGCTGATGAAATGCAATTTCGCAATAGCCTAAATTTATCAACTGAATTAGATATTGGTTCCAATCGTACCAAGAAATATCGGCACCAATTCCGTAAGTTTTTAAATTTTGGTATTCGTTTTCGTATATATGAGCATTTTTAGAACCTTTAAGAAAATCAACAATTACTGGTAAAGTTTCTTTTTCTTGCAAACGAGTAACTGCAGAGAGTGCTTTTTGTGCAATAACAGTTCCGTCAAAAAATGTTGGAGGATTTTTACAAATGTCGCAGTTACCGCAATTTTCATTTACTAATTCACCAAAGTAGGAAAGCAATATTTTTCTGCGGCAGCTTAAAGCATCTGCATATTGTTTCATTCGCTCTAGTTTAGCAAGCTGTACTTCGGCGTTTAAGCCTTCTGAAGCAAATTTTTGCAATTGAATTACATCACTGTAACTTTCAAACAAAATGGTCTCAGAAGGTAAGCCATCACGACCAGCTCTTCCGATTTCCTGATAATAACCTTCGATATTTTTGGGCAAATTGTAATGAATTACCCAGCGTACATTCGATTTATCAATTCCCATTCCAAAAGCAATTGTAGCACAAACAACCTGACAATCATCGTTTATAAAATCATCTTGAGTTTTGGAGCGCAGTTTACTTTCTAGTCCTGCATGATATGCTTTTGCATTAATTCCTTTTTTCTTTAGTTTATCTGCTAGCTCTTCTGTTGTTTTTCTGCTCAGACAATATACAATTCCAGATTCATTGGGTTTGGTTTCAATAAAATCTATTATTTGTTTTACTCTGTCGAGAGCAGGACGAACTTCGAGGCTTAAATTTTTTCTGTCAAAAGAAGCAACAACTGTTTTTGGATTGTTTAAATTTAATTGTTCGCTTATGTCGGTTCTGGTTGCTTTATCTGCTGTAGCGGTTAATGCTAAGACTGGAGTAGAAGGGAAGCGATTTTTTAGATAACCTAAATTGGTATATGCTGGACGGAAATCATGCCCCCAAGCCGAGATACAATGTGCTTCATCTATCGCTATTAGGCTTATTGTTAGTTGATTAAAAAGGATGTCAAGATAAGATAGGCTTTCTGGAGCTATATAAACCAATTTTATTGTATTGGATTTTAAACTTTCCATATAAAATTGCTGCTCTTGATCAGTTTGGCTGCTATTTATGAAACAAGCAGCAATTCCGTTTGCTTTTAAGCTATCAACTTGGTCCTTCATTAAAGCAATTAGGGGAGAAATTACGATTGTGATTCCTGGTAATAATAAGGCAGGTAACTGAAAACAGATTGATTTTCCTCCACCAGTTGGCATAATAGCTAAAGTATCCTGACCTGAAAGTATTGTATTTATAATATCTTCTTGGTTGGGTCTAAATTTTTCGAATCCAAAATTTTCCTTTAGTTTGGCATGTAATAGCGCAGTATCCATCGGCTTATATTTTTGTAGGTAATTTACTAAATAAAAAAGGAACTCATGTACGAGTTCCTTTTTTATTTTGAAATATTCAGATTAATTAATCTTCATCATCTTCGTCATCATCCTCATCGGCGATGTCTTTATCTTGGTCGTCATCGTCATCATCTCCGTCAAGATCTGGTTTGTCTAGATTCTCATCTTCATCTTCGTCGTCTGCTTCATCTTCTAAATCAAGACCTTTAATTGGCTCGATTGTATCAACGTCAGCATCGATTTCATCATCTTCATCGTAATTTTCAATTCTATCAGCAAGTTTAGTACTGATTTTCACTAAATAAATAGTGTCTTCTGTACGTACTTCAACAGCTTCTATCAATTCGTTTTTAGCATTTCTAAAACGGATAACATCCGAATCATCATAACCATCAGGAAATTTCTCAACTAGTAAGTTTAAAATTTCATTGGTAAGTTTAGCGTAATCAACTATTACTCTTTTCATAAAGTTATTCTATAAATCTAATAAATATGCAAAAATTAATGGTGCTACAATGGTAGCGTCTGACTCAATAATAAATTTTGGAGTTTTAATATCTAATTTACCCCAAGTAATTTTTTCATTAGGAACAGCTCCAGAATACGAACCATAACTGGTTGTTGAATCTGAAATTTGGCAGAAATAGCTCCAAAACGGAACATCATGCATTTCCATATCTTGGTACAACATTGGTACCACGCAAATTGGGAAATCTCCAGCAATACCACCACCAATTTGGAAAAATCCAATTCCGTTAGTGCTATTTTTAGGGTACCAATCAGATAAGAAAACCATGTATTCGATTCCAGATTTCATCGTAGATGCTTTTAAGTCACCTTTGATTACGTATGAAGCGAAGATATTTCCCATTGTACTATCTTCCCATCCTGGTACAATAATAGGTAAATTTTTCTCTGCTGCAGCATACATCCAACTATCTTTTAAGTCTATTTCGTAATATTCTTCTAAAACTCCTGAAAGTAACATTTTGTACATGAATTCATGTGGGAAATAACGTTCTCCTTTATCATCTGCATCTTTCCATATTTTGTAGATATGTTTTTGCAAACGACGGAATGCTTCATGTTCTGGGATACAAGTATCTGTAACTCTGTTTAATCCTCTTTCTAATAAATCCCACTCATCTTGTGGAGTTAAGTCACGGTAGTTTGGTACTCTTTCGTAGTGAGAGTGCGCTACTAAGTTCATGATATCTTCTTCAAGATTTGCTCCTGTACAAGAAATAATTTGAACTTTATCCTGACGAATTATTTCGGCAAAAATCTTTCCAATTTCGGCAGTACTCATTGCTCCAGCCATACTTACCATCATTTTGGCACCATTAGCCAATTGTTGTTCGTATGCTTTTGCAGCATCTACAAGTGATGCAGAGTTAAAGTGCAAATAATGTTTTTCAATAAACTGACTAATTGGTCCTTTCATTTTTTCTTTTTTTTATGATTTCAAAGGCTAAAAACCTTTAAAGATTGTTATGCAAATTAATAAATTTTATAAATATTTAGTACAATTTGCGATTTTTTTTATTGTTTTTTACTGTATCCTAATATCTTCAATACTTCATCTGATGTTTGCTCTTGAGAAAATACCTCAGTTGCTAAAAATCCATTTTCGTCTCTATCAATTAAAATGTGCTTTGGTTGTGGAATTAAACAGTGATGTAATCCTCCATAACCTCCAATTGTTTCTTGATATGCTCCTGTATTGAAGAAACCAATATATAAAGGTTTTTCTTTATTGTATTTGGGTAAGTAAATGGCATTCATATTTTGCTCTGAATTGTAATAATCGTCACTATCACAAGTAAGTCCGCCTAATAGAACCCGTTCGTAAGTATCATTCCACCGGTTTACGGCTAGCATAATAAATCGTTTATTGATTGCCCATGTGTCAGGTAGAGTAGTAATGAAAGACGAGTCAATCATATTCCATTTTTCTCTGTCATTTTGTTGTTTTTGGTACAAAATCTGATAGATAGCACCTCCACTTTCACCTACAGTAAACGAACCAAATTCAGTAAAAATATTTGGAACATCAACTTCAGCTTCATCACAAGCAATTTTTATTTGATTGATAATTTCATCAATCATATATTGGTAATCATACTCAAAAGCTAATGAGTTTTTAATAGGGAATCCACCACCGATGTTTAATCCATCAAGAGTAGGACATTCCTTTTTTAAAGCTACATATACTTTAATACATTTTACTAATTCATTCCAGTAATATGCATTGTCATTGATACCGGTATTAATAAAGAAGTGTAACATTTTCACTTCTAAATTTTTATTCTCTTTGATCTCTTTTTTGTAAAAAGGAACAATGTTTTTGTATCCTATTCCTAATCTTGAAGTATAAAACTCAAATTTAGGTTCTTCTTCGGCAGCAATTCTGATTCCGATTTTAAATTTTCCTTTGATTTCTGCTTGAAGTAAATCAAGTTCTTCGTAGTTATCGATAATCGGAATGGTGTTTTTATGACCATTATTTATAAGTCTTGCAATATTTGTAACGTATTGGTCTCTTTTGAAACCGTTACATATAATGTAAGTATTTTTATTGATTTTGCCATTCTCTAATAAATTCTCTGCAATATTGATGTCAAATGCAGATGAAGTTTCTATATGAATATTGTTCTTAAAAGCTTCATTCATTATAAATTCAAAATGAGAACTTTTAGTGCAATAACAGTAATAGTATTTAGCTTCGTATTTATTCTTTTCCATCGATTTTCTAAACCAACTTTTTGCTTTGTTGATGTTGTTAGAAATTTGAGGCAAATAAGTGAATTTTAATGGCGTACCATATTTTTCTACCAATTTCATCAAATCGATGTTGTGGAAATGAAGGTTGTCTTTGTTTAAAGTAAATTCCTCTTGAGGAAAGTAATATGTTTGATTGATTAAATCAGAATATTTAGTATTCATTGAGATAGGTGTATTATAAATTAAATTAGTTGTAAACAATAAAATAATCTAGAATTCAAACCCTAATATTTGCGAACACGATTTGCAATTTTTCGTGCTCTGCTTTTGAGCATTGAAAGATATCAAAACAAAAGTTTCCTTTTATGTTATAAAAACGGTTCAATATCCTCAAGAATGAAGTATTGGCGTAGCTTCTGTGTGAGCTAAATTGTTTTTGTTTTTGATTTTTTTTCACGGTGCAAATGTAAAAAATATTATATACTTAAAGCAAAGCTTTTTTATTAAAAAATAAGTTAAGATTTGTAATCTTGAAAGGATTGAAGAATTAATTCATTTTCAACCGATTGATTGATCTTGATTTTTCCAATTCCTTCGATCAATGCAAACTGAATTAGCCCATATTCATTTTTTTTATCATGAATTAACAATTCTAAGATTGGTTCGATGTCATTTTCTTCAATAATGACATCGTCATAAATTGATTTTATAGCTGATTTTATCTGAGAATATTCCTCTTTAGTAAGTAAGTTTTTGTGTAATGAGATATAACTTTCGAGAATCATTCCAATAGCAATTGCTTCACCATGTAGTAATGTTTTCTTATTTTTATTCTCTAAAAAGTAACTTTCGATTGCATGTCCTAGTGTGTGTCCGAAATTTAAAGCCTTACGAATATGCTTTTCGGTAGGGTCTTGCATTACGATTTCATTTTTAATTTCTACAGAACGATATATCAATTCATCAAGGTCTGCAAAATCGATAGCTTTTAAATCTAAAAACTTTTCCCAATAGGCTGCATCGTAAATTAATCCATGTTTTAACATCTCAGCAAGACCAGAGCGCATTTCGCTTTGCGATAAAGTTTCTAAGTATTGTGTATCAATTAATACCATTTTTGGAACATTGATAACACCAATCTGGTTTTTGAGATTTCCTAAGTCAACACCATTTTTACCTCCTACAGAAGCATCGACCATAGATAATAAGGTAGTTGGTATGTGTATAAAATCGACCCCACGTTTAAATGTAGAAGCTACAAAACCACCTAAATCAGTAACAACACCACCGCCAAGGTTAATTATTAATGTTTTTCTGTCGGCACCAAGTTCAGTTAGTACTTTCCATATTTCAATACAAGTCTCAATATTTTTATTGATTTCACCCGATTCAAACTCGACAATCTCTATAGTAAGGTCAGTTTCTAATAATGGTAGAAATTTAGGTAAGCAATACTCATTTGTATCTGTATCTACAACGATAAATAAATTAGAATACTTGTTTTCCTTTAAATGATTATTTAAAGCTTCGTATGCATTTTCATTAAAATGAATAGGATAATTATTGGCGTGAATTGATTGCATGTTTTCTGTAGTTAATTGAAAGCGCAAAATAAGGCATTTTTAAGTAAATAATATTCAAACTCTCTCTATATTTGCACAAAAAAAAATCCCTAGATAATGGAAAAAATATTTAACAATACACAAGTTGCATTTTCGTTAAAAAGTGATACAGAACTTGATAGAGCTTATTTTCTTTTTAAAATGATTGCTAATCAACCTTTAGTTCGTATCGGAACAGCGGTTACTAATTTTGCATTAAAAGCAAACTTACCTGTAGAAAAATTAATTCGTGCCACAGTTTTCGACCATTTTTGTGGTGGAGTAAATGAGGATGATTGTATTACTGTTGTTGACAAAATGTACACCAAAGGTGTTTGTTCTGTATTAGATTATTCTGTAGAAGGGAAAGAAGAAGAGGCGCAATTTGACGCTGCTTTAAAAATGACTTTAAAAACAATTGAGTTTGCCAAAGAACGTGAAGCTATTCCGTTTGCGGTTTTTAAACCAACTGGTTTAGGTCGTTTTGAATTGTATGAGAAATTAGGTGAGAAACAAACTTTAAGCCCTGCTGAACAAACAGAGTGGAATAGAGTAGTAGAGCGTTTTGATATTGTGTGTAAGGAAGCTCATAAAAATGATGTGGCTTTACTTATTGATGGTGAAGAAAGTTGGATGCAAGATGCCGCAGATGATTTAGTTACCGAAATGATGCGTAAATACAATAAAGAGAAAGCAATTGTATTTAATACATTACAAATGTATCGTTGGGATCGTTTGGATTATTTAAAAAAATTACACGAACAAACTAAAGCTGAAGGTTTCTTTATAGGAATGAAATTAGTTCGTGGTGCTTACATGGAAAAAGAAAATAAAAGAGCTGAAGAGAAAAAATATGTTTCTCCAATCTGTGTTTCTAAAGAAGCTACTGATATTAATTACGATGCAGCAGTTTTATATATGTTAGAGCATTTAGATACAATGTCTATTTTTGCAGGAACACATAACGAAACGAGTTCTTATACTTTAATGCAATTAATGCAAGAAAGAGGGATTAAAAATAACGACCACAGAATTTGTTTTGGTCAGTTATATGGTATGAGTGATAACATTAGTTATAATCTGGCTGAAAATGGATATAATGTTGCTAAATACCTTCCGTTTGGACCTGTAAAAGATGTTATGCCTTACCTTATCCGTCGAGCGGAAGAAAATACTTCGGTTGCTGGACAAACTAATAGAGAATTAGAGCTTTTAAAAACTGAGCGTAAGAGAAGAAAAGGAGAGTAGGTTTTAATCCTAGTTTTCAGTTGTAGGCTGTAATCTCAGTTAATTATAAAAAAAAACTCCAATGAAAATTGGAGTTTTTTTTATGTCTTTTTATGACAATTAATTTTAAGTAGTAAATACTCTCAATCGTTGTTAAATTACTTGTATGGTTGCTTTACTAATTTTCTTGAGGCCTATTATCAGTGTTTTTACTTTAATAATAGGGTGTCATCTGCGTTATTGTTTATACAAGTTTGCTGATTGATTTTATATTTAAGAATTACTAAATTGTAAGTTGCTTAAGTTTTTATATGTTCCGTTTTCTAAAGTAATTAATTCCTGGTGTGTTCCTTGTTCAGAAATTATTCCATTATCAAGAACTAAGATTTGGTCGGCACTACGAATGGTTGATAAACGGTGTGCAATAATAATACTTGTTCTTCCTTGCATTAAAATCTCTAATGCTTCCTGTACTAATTTTTCGCTTTCGCTATCTAATGATGATGTTGCTTCATCAAGAATTAAAATACTTGGGTTTTTAAGTAATGCACGTGCAATTGCTATACGCTGACGCTGTCCGCCAGAAAGTTTAATTCCTCTTTCTCCAACCAACGTGTCGAATTTTTCAGGGAATCCTTCAATAAAATTAAATGCATTGGCTTGTTTGGCTGCCAGTAAAATTTCTTCTTCTGTAGCATCTGGTTTACCGTAGGCGATATTCTCTCTAATGGTTCCTCCAAACAAAATTACATCTTGGGGAACAATACTCATGTTTCCTCTTAGATTTTCCAAATCATAATCATAGATATTTTTTCCGTCTATAATGATTTCTCCTGCATCGATATCATAAAATCGTAATAATAAAGAAGAGATTGTCGATTTTCCGGCTCCACTTGGTCCTACGATTGCAATTTTTTGACCAAATTTGGCAGTGAAATTGACGTCTTTTAGCACCATAATTTCTGTTCTTGACGGATAACTGAATTGTACATTCTTGAAAGTTACATTTCCTTGTATTTTTTCAATAGTCGTTGAATTTTGGTGTGAGTTTATTTTCTCAGGATGCTCATCTAATAATTCAAAAACACGCTCGGTTGCACCAATTGCTTTTTGTATTTGTGCATATAATTCGGCGATTCCACCAAAAGAAGCTCCAACAAAAGTAGAGTAGAGTACAAACGAAATTAATTGTCCTACGCTCATTTCGCCGGCAATACTTAATCGTACACCATACCAAACTACAGCTACGATTGCTCCAAATAAACAGAATATAATAAACGAAGCAAAGTAACCACTGTATTTACCTCCTTTGATAGCTAGTTTTACTACTTCTTTAATTTTTCCGTCATAACGTGCAATTTCGTACCATTCATTAGCAAAAGCCTTTACGATGCTAATTCCTTGCATTGTTTCTTCAACAATTACCTGACTTTCGGCAACCTGATCTTGCACTTTTTTTGAATATTTACGAATGAAACGTCCAAAAATAACTGCTGCAACTGCTACAAGCGGAACTACAGATAACATTAATAAGGTCAGTTTTAAACTTTCGGTAGCTAATAAAATAACTCCTCCTATAATTAGTATAAACTGACGTAAGAATTCTGCAATTGTAGATGTTAAGGTATCTTGTATCTGAGTAATATCAGCACTGATTCGGCTATTTAATTCTCCTACACGTTTTTGAGAAAAGAAAGACATGGGTAATTTTACCAAATTACTGTAAAGCGCCGAACGAAGATTTGCCAGTGTGTTTTCGGTGAAATTTACAAACAATGATAATCTAAAGAAAGAACAGATAGATTGTAAAAAAAGAATAACAACCAGTCCAAGCGCAATCATATTAGCTTCGGAGTTGTCTTTGTTCTTAACACAATCTATTAGCATTCCCATTAACTTAGGAAAAGCCAATGCAGTTGCTCCTGTAAAGAGCAAAAATACCAATCCAACATAAAATTTCCATTGGTGATTTCCTGCGTATTTAAAAATTATTGTTGCTTTATTGAGTGAAGTAGCGGTTATTTTTGATTTAGGTAAATCATTTTCGTTGTATCTTGCCATTGTATAATATATATAAATACAAATGTATGACTATAGTGAGTTATTACAAAAGAATTATATCATTTCGTGAAGTAATTAAAGTGTTGTAAAAGAGCTTTGTAAAAAAAACTTTAAATTTATTTTAAAAAAAGTCTTGCTAATACGAATTCTAGCTGTATATTTGCACTCGCAATCGGGTTAAGAAATTAATTAATTGTTAAGGGCGATTAGCTCAGCTGGTTCAGAGCACCTCGTTTACACCGAGGGGGTCGGGGGTTCGAACCCCTCATCGCCCACCAAGAAACTCCATTAGAAATAATGGAGTTTTTTTATGTCTTTTTTTGAAATATTTTTTGGTACAAATAGGAAAATTTTGAAATTCTTCGGGATCATGTTCAAAAGTTCAATTACCTACATCATCAACGTATAATTTTGCTATTTTTTCAATGATTT
Organism: Flavobacterium frigoritolerans; assembly: GCF_025847275.1. Lineage (GTDB taxonomy): Bacteria > Bacteroidota > Bacteroidia > Flavobacteriales > Flavobacteriaceae > Flavobacterium > Flavobacterium frigoritolerans. The sequence continues at coordinate 11,545 of NZ_JAOZEV010000007.1, read as the reverse complement.
CTTCTATTGAGATACCTGTAAGATTTGTAAAAAGGATTATTGCAAGATTATCTTTGGGATAAATAATGAAAGCTGCACGACCGCCGCCAACGGAGGCAACTGCAGAATGGTTTTGTCGAGTAATTACTGGCCAGCCTAAAGCATATGCATTTAAAAGCCCGCCAAGACCATCATAAGATCCATTATTCATTTTTACAGGCTCCCAAATGGTATTAATATTTTCATTTTTTTTAAGAAGCTTACCCAATCGCAGTCCGATTATCCATTTTGCCATTTCTTCAGCTGTTGTAAATGCCCCAGCATCGGTTATCATTTTTGATGGAAATTCTTCATATACCTCCTTTAATTTGGCTTCTTTGATATATTCTCCCGTTATTTTATCCTGATTATAATAGGTATAAGTCGGACATTTGTTCTCAATTACATCATAAGAATTGCCATAGTATATTTGCTTCATTAGTAATACATCAAACTGATTTCTGCGGACAAACTTTTCAAATGTGGTACCACTGTATTTTTCAATAATGCGTTGTAAAATATAGTAGTTGGTGGCATTATAATTAAACTTTTCTCCAACTTCGGATTGTAATGGCAATTTTTGAACCTTTAGCCATGCTGAATCTTGGCCCATATCTCCAATAAGACCTTTTTCATCCTCAATATCAGGAAGCCCAGATGTGTGGCTCATCAATTGTTTAATTGTTATTTTTTTCCAATTTTCAGGAATAGAATCTATATAATGGTAAATTTGGTCATTAATATTGAGTTTATTTTGCTCTTGTAATTGCATTATAGCAACTGAGGTAAAAACTTTAGAAATAGAATTTATTGAAAAGACGGTATTTGTTTTCACTGGTATTGAAAATGGTAAGTAAGCAATTCCAAGAGCTTCGGATAATACAATTTTATTATCTCTAAGTATGACAAGCTGACAACCTGGAATTTTTTTTTCCTCCATTTCCTTTTTGAGATAATTAATAACTTCACTCTTTTTATGTTGAGATAAAACGAGATTAGAAGTAAAAATTGATAGCAGTAAAATAAAAATTTTAATTCTCATTAGAATGTTAAGTTTCTCAAAGTTAAATATATAAAATTATATCAGCTATAAAATTTATTTAATCCAGTAAAATTGTAATATGCTTGCTTCATAAATAATATTTAGAAATAATGGAGTTTTTTATGTCTTTTTTTGAAATTCTTGTTGTTAAAAAAAACTTTCATGCAAATTTTAGAATAGTCCACAAAATAGTAAGTAAATCTTATCTTTATCAGAATTATATACAAGTGCGCAGTAATTTTGCCTCCGAAAGCTTAAAATTGATCAAAAAAATATGAAAAAAATAATTTATTCCTTGATTATTAGTGCACTTTTGATGTTATTATTTTTAGACAGATGTACGACCTATAATATATCAACAAATGATTTTTTTAAGCCAAAAGGTTATAAAAATTTTAAAAGCCTAATAGAAAAACCGCAATCTAAAAATTATGAAATTTTACCAGTGAATGGTACTTTTCCAATATTGTTTGATAGTATTAATAATGATTATTACGTTTCTAATAATAAAGGTTTAACAAAATATAATTATTTAGGAAATATTATTATATCAGATGATTTAGCAAAAGAAAAATATACATCTGTTTTTGATTTTGCAAATTTTATACCGTATGTATTTGCGGAAAATGGAGTGTATGATTTTTCAGGAAAGAAGCTGGTTTATACTAAGTTTTTGCAAATACTAAATTTTAAAAATGAAATTAAGGATAGTGATTTTAAAATACTTTTTGAGAAATATTACAAAGATGCTGAAATGGTAGTTTATGACACCAATAGGAATTTTGACTATCTAGCTGACAATTATCCAATGTATTTTAAAATAAAAAATAATTGGATTTTATTATTCTCACAAAAAGGAGATTATAGGTTTACGCATTCTGGAAGTAACAAATTAGAAAATGATACCATTGGTCAGATTGATTTTTTAAATTTTCCCGCAAAATTTGCTGACAAAAGGTTAATTGTTTTAAAAAACCAAAAAAACGGAATTTATTCTACCAAACAGATTGGCGAAAAAATAGATGATAATTATCTAAAAATGTATTATACACAACTGTTAAAGGAGCAAAAGTTTGATTACCAAAGTTCAAATTCAATCGAATTGCTTTCTCGCAAAAAAGACGAGTATTATTTTACAGGAGGTTACTTTGATTTTCCAGATTGGGTTTTTCCATCTTTTATTAACACAGCTTACTATCAAGTTGCTTATAACAACGAAAGTTTGTTTTTCAAAGAGAAGGCAGTAAAGTATTTTAAGGATTCCAAATGTAAAAACGACTTATATTTATATGAATTGCCCAAGCATTTGAGAACAAAATCAAAAGTAGCTTTTTTAGATTATACTATTAATATTGGTGGTTATATGAACGATAGCACAGGTGTTGTTGAGCCTATCATAAAAAATGGAGGATTGTATATTTTGAGACAAAAAAACTAACGCTAAATATTCCTATCAAGTGTTCGATTGTAATCCCTGACAATGCACCAAGAAACTCCTTAAGAAATTAAGGAGTTTTTTTTATATGTCTTTATTTTTTAAATACTTGTGATTTAATAAAAATGGATTAGATGTAGAAGCTACAATTACAAAAGAAGATTACATATCGTGTTTTTTGAATTCACTCATTATATTTTTTATGAAAAATAGTGTTAATTTATTTAAATATGTAATTTGTATTTGTATATTCGTACAAAAATGATTTATAATACCTTTATCTTCCTATAAGAAGTAAGTCAAAAAGTACATTGTACATTAAGGAGTATTCTAAAATCAGTTAGAATCCTCCTTTTTCTGTTTATACTAGTCAAACAACAAAAGGAGATTCTATAAAAAACAATTTTTAACAATTTAATTATTTTTATTATGGCATTTAAAGCAATTTTAGAATTCGAAGGAAACGATTACCAAGTATTATTCTCAAAAGTAGAGATGATAAGACATACTGATGGTAAAGGGGCTGTTTCATCAGAAATTAAAGGAGGCAGATTAAACTTAAAAGTAAAATCTACAGACAATACTACAGTTATTGAACAGGCAGTAAACAGTCAGCATAAACCAGTAAGCGGAAAAGTAAAGTTTTTTAAAGCTGATTCAGAACAAGTGATGAAAGAACTTTCTTTTGAGAATGCTTTTATTGTTTTTTTCAGCGAGCAATTAGATGCTTTGGCAGAAACTCCAATGGTAACGGAGATCACTTTCTCGGCAGAGAAAATCACATTAGGTAATGCGGTATTAGATAACAATTGGGCTAAAATCTAATTTTTCTCCATTGACAAGAAGCGGTAATGTATCGCTTCTTGTTTCTTTATTATAGAATCTCTTCAAAAAAACATTAAATAAGGTATCAGTTCTATTTTTCAGAACATGATATTTTTAGCTTAAAATCGAATTCGCCATAAGAACTTTAGAAAAAAGGACTTTAAACTATAATCTCTTTAAGTTAAAATTTAAAAAAATGAATTTAAAACTAGACATATTATGGTCATTCCTAAAATAATATTTGGTATTGATAGAAAACAAATATCACATTTCACGACTATCGAGTTGCACCAAACGATTAATAACCACCATCATTTTAAAATAAGTGTTCCACATTCTGTGGTCGAAAAACCAAGAGCATACACCATAGAAAGTGCTCAAAAATGGTTGGGAGGTGTTTTGCACATTGCCTTTGAAAATAACAATAATTTTTTAGGAATAGTAACCAATATTCAATATGCCCAAAAATTAGGACATGTGGGAAGTCAAATTATTATTTCGGGTTATTCTAAAACTATTCTTCTTGAATCTGGATCAAAACTCAACTCTTGGGAAGATACCAATTTGCAAGATATCATTGAAGAAGTGATAAAAACAGCAACAGGTGAACAATTGCAAAATGCCATCAAACCTGAGTTTGCCAGCAATTTAGACTATCAAACGCAATATCTCGAAACTGATTTTCAATTCATACAACGCTTGGCTAAACAATACAACGAATGGTTGTATTATGATGGAGAAAAACTGTTTTTTGGTAAGCCAGATGCCAGTATGGAATTTACAAAATTAGTTTACAACAAAGATCTTTCTAACTTAAACATTTCTATTCAGGCAATTCCCAACCAGTTTGGAGCATTTACTTATAACGAAGATGCAAACAAATTGTACCAAGCCAAGACTAAAGACCAAATAGAAGGATTTCCAAGATTAGGTACTGATGCTATAACCGCTTCTCAAAAACTATATGCTACATCATCATTAGAATATGGCAGAATTGCTACTGGTGACGATATGTATTTGCAAACCATATTGCAAAATCGTCAGCAAAGTGCAGCAGCAGAATCTAATTTTATAACAGCCACTAGTCGAAACAGAAGCTTACGAATAGGCATGAGCATAAGCATAGATGCCATGCAGGTAAAAGACAAATTTGCTGCATTTACCAGCGGACAAGATATTAATAAAATAAACTACGAAACCAACGAAGTAGGTATCTATATCATCACCGAAATAACACATAAAGCCAGCGATATAGGCGAGTACGAAAATAGTTTTAAAGCCTTGCCTGCCAAAATACGCAAGTTACCAGAGCCAAATATTACCTTTCCTATAGCCCAAATGCAACAGGCAGAAGTAGTAGCCAATGATGATCCAAAAGGGCAAGGCAGAATACGTGTAAAAATGTTATGGCAAGCCACTAAACAACAACGTACTCCATGGTTACGAGTAATGACTCCCGATGCAGGAACCAGTGATGAGGTTACCACCAACCGAGGTATAGTTTTTATCCCTGAAGTAGGAGACCACGTTATGCTTGGTTTTCGCTACAACGATCCTAACCGTCCTTTTGTAATTGGAAGTTTGTTTAATGGTAAAACCGGTACAGGCGGACAAGTTAACAATAAAATTAAAGGCATTCATACCCGCACAGGAAGCGAGTTTACTTTTGATGAAGGGGATTCGAGTATTTTAATAAAAGACCCTTCAGGAAACAAGTGGTTTATGGATGGTGATGGGAATATTGATGTTGCGGCGCCAAAAAACATTAGGATGAATGCTGGTGAAAGTATAATTATGTCTGCAGGACAAAATATTGTGACTAATGCACAAAAAGATGTAAATATTATTGCAGGAGAAAGCATTATAGAAACTGCAAGTGAAAATTATAATCTTACAGCAAGTAATATTATAGAGAACGCGCTGATAGATAAAAATTGTAAAGCTAAAAACATTACTGAAAACATGAAGAAAGGTATATACACAAGTACTAAAGAATCTATAAATATGGAAAGTGCTGATGAGGTAAATATTGATAGCGGCAAAGAGGTAAAAATATAGTAATATGATAGGAGAAAGCGGAAATATAATACGAAACATATTTGGAACATCTTATAAGGAAGCAGAGTCTATTACAATAAATGCTTCTGAAGGACCATTGAGTTTTAAATCTCCAAAAGAGATTACTTTTCATGGAAAAAATGGTGGAAAAAAGTTTGGGGATTATGTGGTAAAAGAAGAGGAAGAACAAGAAATTACTTTTTCGGGCTGGTGGAGTCCTGATTATGATGGAACGCGAAATTTAGAACGAGATAGCATAAATCCTAAAGCATATTTAGAAGAAACGGTTTACTTTCAATTAAATGTAAGCAATCATATTCCTTTGGGAACAAATATTACATTTCAGCTTTGGGATAAAGATACCCCTTTTAAATCCTCACCCAATTTTGACGACAACAAATTCGATGGCGAAAAGGTTTTTAGAGATGCTGTTGTTAGAGAAGTAAACGGAAAACACCGAATAACAATAGAATTATTCTTGAGTCCAAAGTGGCATAATGATATCATTAAAGATAAAAAATTAAGTTACAATTTACATTTAGAATTTTATTGGACCTGGAAATACAATAATCAAAAGTGGAACTCTGTGAATAACCTACTACATGTCTATCCTTCGAAAACTACTTTGTTTATAAAGCCGGCATACGAAGGCTATGGCTTTCCAGAGATTAGAACTGCCGATGGTGATATTATAGTATTCTCGGCAGGAATAGTAGCTACAGAAGAACCTTCGAAAGAATTAGAAGAAGCGATGGAAACAATTCTTGACGATATAAAAGCTAATGCAATGCGTGAGTTACGAGAAAAAATGGTAAAGTATAGTGATAAACTACGATACACATTAGCTGTGAAGCAACTTAAAAAAGGGCATTTGGCAAATAATATGGGTAAAATAGAGTTTAGCCGTAGAATATATACTCAACCTGTTTTTGATAATAGTGGCAAAGTGTATGAAATTACCAAAGCTGCCAATTTTGGCTATAAAAAAGATGGAAAACTTGTAACGACCAAAGGAATTAGCCAATTGGATTATTTTAGAGAAGTTGGAATTCGCAATACTATTTTAAAAGGAGCCGAAAAATTATCTTGGGTTTTACAAATTCTCGATGTACTAAAATTTGATGTAGACGAAAAAGCAGATACCATTATAACAGCATTTGTACCATTAGATTTTTTAAATGCAATGGTTTACCCAAGTATTAGAGAACCAATAGTAAGAATTTGGGATGACTTAGTAGTAGATGCAGTAGAAAAAGCAAAAGATAATGGTATTCGTGGGATACGTAATTTAGTAACTTCTAACTGGTTTAATAGAGATAGATACGGAGACTATCAATGTACAGAAATAAACCAAGAAATACTCGACAAACTGTTAAAAAAAGAAATTAAAACTTTAAAAGAATTAGAAAATAATCAAATAAATTTAAGAGTATCAATGAATAGCTATGAATATGAAAATAGCTTAATTTATACTGTTCTTTATTATACAAAAATAAACGAGGATACAGATCAATACATAACTTATATTGATTCAGTTTTTATAAAACATTAATAAATAAAAAAATGAAATACACTTATATATTAATATTCTTATTATTAATCGCTTGTAACTCAAAAGCCCCTATTGAAGTTAAACAAATTGTTTCTAACGAAATTGTAACTCTTGAAGATAACTATAAAGATCGTAGTTTAATAAAAGATAGTATTCGTATAAGTATTCCTTTAGAATTTGAAATAACAATAAACTCTTCTGTTGGTTACATAGCCTGGCATTATAATGTTAATGGTAAAATTCTAAACGAAAGCCGTTTTGATTATCAGGTTTATGACAAACAAAACAAAACAAAACAAATACGCCAATTAGATTTTAAAGAAACAGTAAATAATAATCCTATTAGTATTATTCTTAAAGAAAGAAATCATTTAATTTCTAAAAAAGATGCTCAGGAATTATTAAAAAAATACAATATCAACAGGTCTTTAGATAATTTAAATCCAAAGGATACCATAAAACTAACAACCTATGATAAATTTAGAATAGAAAATAAAGAAATGATTAATGATTTTAATAAAATTAATGATTCAATAAAATTTAGAGTAATGAAAGGCGATGGAAGTTTTTTTTATATAGATAAAAAAATCAACTGGTAGTTTATAGTAAAAATGACACCAATGCTTAGTAGCAACGAAAAGATTAACATGCCTTCGTTATCTACTTTTGTTGGTTTTATACCTCAATTACAAGTAATTGCTTTTGGTGTAGAAGCAATTGGGTGGATGGTAAAAGAATCTCTTAAGGAATCGAAAGAAGTTGTAGATGAAAGTATGTGGGCAGATTGGCAAAATGTTAAATGTAAAGGATTAAAATATGCTCAAGATTTTATACAGAGTTCTTGGACAAGGGAAAAATTATTCCGTAGTTTCTCCATCAGTAAAAATACATTAGATAGTCTTTTAAAAGGAAAGATTAAAACGTTTAGAGAATTCACTAATTTAAACAACGAAGATAGAACTGATAAAGATTACACAGTTATTTGTTATGATTTATTAGATGAAAATACTAAAAAGACATTAACTATAATAGATAGTGTTTTTATAAACGATTAATATTACTCCACAACATGAAAAAAACATTTTTTATTTTAATACCCTTAATTTTAGTATCATGCCAACCAAAAATAATATTGGCAGTAGATCAAGTTAGTTCAGATGAAAAAGTTCAACTTTATAAAGACATAAGAAACTCGAATAATGACAGTATTAATATTAGTATTCCTTTAGAATATAAATTAATAAAAGAAAAAAAAGACCTATATAGCTTCGGGGTTATATTTGTTTCTAACAAAAAGGATTTAGAAGAATTTAAGGATTTTAGAGTTTTTAGTAAAGCAAATCATAAATTAATTTATGCTACAGTAGAACTAGATCCCAATGAAATACCAGATCATTTATTAATAACAGAAAATGATATAAGAATATCTAAAGTACAGGCTCAGAAATTATTAATAAAATACAAAATTAATAAAGATATTTCCGAGATAAAAGATTCAGATACCATAACTTTAATTTCTTATAACGAATTCAAGAAGGATAATCCAAGTATTATAAAAGAACTAAATAAAATAAATGATTCTATAATTTTTAGAGTAAGAGATTGGAAAACAAAAAAAACTTTACTAATTGCAAAAAAAATTAATTGGTAATTTATGATAAAACAATGGATTTCCAGAGATTAGAACTGCCGATGGAGATATTATAGTATTCTCAGCAGGAATATTAGCTACAGAAGAACCTTCGAAAGAATTAGAAGAAGCGATGGAAACAATTCTTGACGATATAAAAGCTAATGCAATGCGTGAGTTACGAGAGAAAATGGTAAAGTATAGTGATAAACTACGATACACATTAGCTGTAAAGCAACTTAAAAAAGGGCATTTGGCAAATAATATGGGTAAAATAGAGTTTAGCCGTAGAATATATACTCAACCTGTTTTTGATAATAGTGGCAAAGTGTATGAAATTACCAAAGCTGCCAATTTTGGCTATAAAAAAGATGGAAAACTTGTAACGACCAAAGGAATTAGCCAATTGGATTATTTTAGAGAAGTTGGAATTCGCAATACTATTTTAAAAGGAGCCGAAAAATTATCTTGGGTTTTGCAAATTCTCGATGTACTAAAATTTGATGTAGACGAAAAAGCAGATACCATTATAACAGCATTTGTACCATTAGATTTTTTAAATGCAATGGTTTACCCAAGTATTAGAGAACCAATAGTAAGAATTTGGGATAATGTTGTTTACGAACAAGCAGAAAGAGCCAAAGATAAAGGGATTGCTGGAATTAATGATTTTTTGCAAACTAGCGGAGGAAAAGATGAAAGATACAAATATGCTATTACAAAAATTAGCCAAGAAATTTTGAATAGAATATTAAAAGGAGAATTTAAAACTTTAAAGGAATTAAGAAACAATCAAGCCAAATTAAGAGAAATGACTGATAATTATGAATACCAAACTAAATTAATTTATACAATTTTTCATCATGAAAAACATCAAGAAGGAAACGAAGAAAATTTAGTATTAATAGATACCATTTTTACAAATCTGTAAATTTAAAGCTATGAAAAAAATACTTATTTATTTTGTTACTAACTTATTATTAATTTCTTGTCAATCAAAAGACCCCATCTTGGTTAAACAAATTATTTCTAATGAAATGGTAACCATTAAACCTGATTATCAAAATCTTTTGACAAAAGATAGTGTTCCTATTACTATTCCTATAGAGTTCGAAATAACTCAGAATTCGTCAAATCTAAAATCCTTTGATTTATATTTTATCTTAATTAACAACAAACGATTGCTAGATGACATTTCTGATTATCAAGTTTATGGCATACAAAACAAAACAAAGTCTATTTATTTTTCAGTAGATTCAGAACAATTATCATCTCAAAAAACATTTAAAATTATAGTAAAAATAAGAAGACAAATGATTTCAAGAAAAGATGCAGAAGAACTCTTAAAAAAATACAATATTAATCAATCATTAGATTATTTAAAACCTAAAGACACTATAAAACTGACAACATCTAACAGATTTAGAAAAGAAAATAGTTCAATAATAAATAACTTGAATAAAATTAATGATTCAATAGTATTTAGCGTATTGTTAGAAGGGGGTAAAAAGAAAGCTATAAAAGAAAAAATTAATTGGTAAAATATGAAACATAATTTTTGCTACATTTTAATCTCTTTATTTTTAATTTCTTGTAACTCAAAAGCCCCTATTGAAGTTAAACAAATTGTTTCTAACGAAATTGTAACAATTCTTCCAAGTTTAAAAAATCCATCTATTAAAGACAGTATTGTTATATCGATACCAACAGAATTTGAAATAATTATAAATTATTCAGTTAGCTATATAGCTTGGCACTATAGTATAGATGGGAAAATTCTATGGGATGATTTTGTTGAATATCAAGTTTATAATAAACAAAACAAAACAAAGCCTATACATCAATTAAATTTCAATGAAGCATTAAATGATAAATCAATTAACATTATCATAAAAGAAAGAAATCATTTAATTTCAAAAAAAAATGCTCAGGAGTTATTAAAAAAATACGATATCAACAGGTCTTTGGATAATTTAAAATTTAAAGACACCATAAAATTAACAACCTATGATAAATTTAGAATAGAAAATAAAGAAATGATTAATGATTTTAATAAAATTAATGATTCAATAAAATTTAGAGTAATGAAAGGCGATGGAAGTTTTTTTTATATAGATAAAAAAATCAACTGGTAAGTAAGAGTAGAACTAAATACGTATTACGATGTAGTTGATTGTATAAAAAAAGAGAATATAACATATAAGTTCACATAAAAATGACTTTTGAAATAACTCATAAAATAAACACAATAGTTAATGATAATGTAAAAGAAATTCAAACTTCTTTTGATGTTGAGTTTCTTGCTTTAGAAAAAAAATCAGATTTTAATACCTACGAAATTAGTAAGACAAAAGCTCTTAATACTCCTAGTGATGAAAATACCTATTTGACATTTCTAGAAAATTTAGATCAGCTTACCTATCCAATTAAAATTCAAACAACGAGTCAAGGAGAATTTGTTAAGATGGTTGAATATAAAAAATGGCTTGAAAGATGGGAAGAAAACATTGCCATTCTGATGGAAGAATACAAGGGGAGCGAAAATGCCAATGACATATTAGAAAAATTTAATCTAAATGTATATGATGAAGAAACTTTTATCCAAAATAAGTTTAAAGAAACTTTTTGGAATTTAATTTTTTTAAATCCAAAAATTGATAATGGGCAGCAACCCAATAATACAGTAATTAATTGGTATATAAAATCTATTGGAAGTTTAGAGTGTATTGGAAAGACAAAATTTATTCAATCTGACACTGGCGAATCTTTACTGTGTTTTGAGTCGCAAGATATAGTAAATGAAGAATGTACCGAAAGGATAAATTTTATAACAAATAATAAAGCTAATCAAAATCAGTATGTGACAAACCTAAAAGTAATTACGGCTTTAGAAGAATCCTACCGAAAGATACAATACAAAAGTGCCGTTTTTGAAATTCAAACAGATACTTTATTTCATTATAAAGAAGAAACAATTTTAAAGAT
>NZ_JAOZEV010000006.1 GCF_025847275.1 Flavobacterium frigoritolerans | reverse complement strand
AGTGGAACACCAACAGCCTCGGGTGCCTTTAGTTACAATATTCCATTAGTTGGAGGATGTGGAACTGCTAAATCAGCAACAGGAACAATCACAGTAAATGATATACCAACGATAGCTTATGCAGGGCTTGATCAAGTTAACTTTGCAACTTGTGGCTTGACTACAGTTACACTAGCTGGGAATGTACCAACAGCAGGAACTGGAAAGTGGACAATTGTAAGTGGTGATGATGGAGTGTTTACTTTAGATACTGATGCTACAACAACTTTTACAGGGACAGTGGGAACAGCTTACGTTTTACGATGGACAATTTCAAATATGTCTTGTACAGATTCAACAGATGATTTAAATGTAAGGATGACTCCTTTACCAGAGACTCCAGTAGCTTCAGTGTTAGCAGAGCCTACATGTTTAGTTCCTACAGGAAGTATAGTTTTGAGTGGTTTACCATCAGGAGATTGGATAGTCAATCCAGGAAATATCAGAGGAAATACAGCAACTACAACTATTACAGGATTAATACCAGGAGGTACTTATAGTTTTACTGTAACTAGTGAAATAGGATGTATTTCATTACCATCTTTAAATGTTACTGTAGGAAATGTTATTTGCGCCAATAAAGATACGTCAGCTGCAATCAATGGAAAAGACGGAGGAAGTACTACAGTTTCCGTATTAGATAATGATACTCTAAACGGTAAAGCAGTAGTTCCATCAGAAGTTACATTGACACCAAAAGGAACGTATCCAACCGGAATCACATTAAATGCAGACGGAACAATCACGGTTACACCGGGTACACCAGCAGACACTTATGAAGTAGAGTACACAATTTGTGAGAAGTTAAATCCAACAAATTGCAGTACAACTACAGTTACAGTAGTGGTAGAACAAGCAGCAATAGTTGCCAATAAAGATACGCCAGCTGCAATCAATGGAAAAGACGGAGGAAGTACTACAGTTTCTGTATTAGATAATGATACTCTAAACGGTAAAGCAGTAGTTCCATCAGAAGTTACATTGACACCAAAAGGAACGTATCCAACCGGAATTACATTAAATGCAGACGGAACAATCACGGTTACACCGGGTACACCAGCAGACACTTATGAAGTAGAGTACACAATTTGTGAGAAGTTAAATCCAACAAATTGCAGTACAACTACAGTTACAGTACCTGTAACAGCAGCTCCTATTGTTGCCAATAAAGATACACCAGCTGCAATCAATGGAAAAGACGGAGGAAGCACTACAGTTTCCGTATTAGATAATGATACTCTAAACGGTAAAGCAGTAGTTCCATCAGAAGTTACATTGACACCAAAAGGAACGTATCCAGCAGGGATTACATTAAATGCAGATGGAACAATCACGGTTACACCGGGTACACCAGCAGACACTTATGAAGTAGAGTACACAATATGTGAGAAGTTGAACCCAACAAATTGCAGTTCAACTACAGTTACAGTAGTAGTAGAAAAACCAGTAATAGATGCTGTAACAGAAACTACCGATTCAATCAATGGAATAACGGGAGGAACTACATCATCATTAATATCGAATGATACATTAAACGGAGATAAAGTAGTAATAGGAACAAATCCTGGAGATGTAATTTTGACGCCAAAGACGGTGCCAACAGGATTGACATTGAACCCTGACGGGACAGTGACAGTCGCTCCAAATACACCAGCAGGAAATTATAATGTAGAATATCAAATATGTGAAGTAACTAATCCAACAAATTGTGATACTGTAATTTCAGTAGTTGTGGTAGGTGCAGCAGTAATAGATGCAGTAGATGATAATGTAATTTTTGCAGATGGTATTAATGGATCATTAGAGGTAATCAATGTATTAGATAATGATAGGTTGAATGGAGGAAAAATAAGTAATCCAGCGGTTGTTACTTTAAAAAGTCTAACAGTTTTATCAGGAATAACATTAAATGTTGATGGTACAATAGATGTAGCACCAAATACACCAGGAGGAGTTTATACACTAACATATCAAATTTGTGATGTGATAAATAGATCAAACTGTATTACTGCTAAGGTTACAATCTTTGTAGAAGTTCCATCAATTGCAGTTGTAAAAACAGCAGTGTTTAATGATGAAAATAAAAGTGGTTATGCTAATGCAGGAGAAACAATAACATATAAATTCAAGATTACAAATACTGGAAACACACCTCTTTTAAATGTTATTATAGATGACCAGCTTCCAGGGCTTGTTATGTCAGGAGGGCCGATAACATTAGGAGTAAATGAAGTAGATGAAAATTCTTTTATAGGTACTTATGTTATCAAACAATCGGATATTAATTTAGGTAAAATAAGTAACCAAGCAACAGTATTTGGAACAAGTGCAAATGGAATCACAGTTGAGGATATGTCAGATAATCTAAGTGAAGTAGATGACAATCCAACAGTTTCTCCAATAGAAGGATGTGTAATCAAAGTTTTCAATGCGATATCACCAAACGGAGATTCTCGAAACGAACGTTTCTACATCCAAGGATTAGAGTGTTACCCAGATAATACAGTAGAGATATACAATAGATGGGGAGTCTTAGTGTTTGAACGAGATGGTTACAATAATGAAGAAAGAGCCTTTAAAGGATTTTCAGAAGGACGTACAACAGTTCAAAAATCAGAAGGATTGCCAGTAGGAACATATTACTACGTTCTAAAATACAAGGATAGTGAATCTAATGCGCATCAAAAAGCAGGATATTTATATATTAATAAATAATAGTAAAAACAAATAGAAAAGGCTTAGTGATAAAAAGCTAAGCCATTCTTAAAAGAAAAATAAATGAGAAAATTAGTTTTAGTTTTTATGTTTTTTTCCGCTGTGGGATATGCACAACAAGATGCACAGTTCACGCAATATATGTACAATACCATCAATATAAACCCAGCATATGCAGGATCAAGAGGAGCAATGAGTATCTTCGGACTGTATCGTACCCAATGGGTTGGGCTAGATGGAGCACCAGAGACCAGTAGTTTTTCATTAAATACGCCACTAAATAACAGTAATCTAGGATTAGGAGTTTCGCTTGTAAATGATAAAATAGGACCGACAAACGAGAACACTTTATCAGCAGATTTATCTTATACAGTTCCAACATCAGAAACCTTTAAGTTATCTTTTGGAATTAAAGCAACGGCTAATTTGTTCAATTTGGATATAAATAAATTAAATCCAGAACATCAAGGTGACCCACAATTTCAAGATCTAAACAGCAAATTCACACCCAATGTTGGAGCAGGAGTATATTGGCATTCTGATAAAGCGTACATCGGATTATCAGTGCCGAACTTTATTGAAACTAATAGATACAGTGATAAGGATAATGAGGTAGCTATTTTTAAGGAGAAAATAAACTACTATTTAATAGCAGGATATGTATTTGATTTAGATCCATACATTAAATTTAAACCAGCAGTACTTACCAAAATGGTCGAAGGATCACCATTACAAGTAGATCTTTCAGCAAACTTCATGTTTAATGACAAGTTTGTAGCAGGAGTAGCCTATAGATGGAGTGCAGCATTAAGTGCTATGGTAGGATTTCAGGTAAGTGATGGGTTGTACATAGGATACGCATACGATCGTGAAACTACAAGATTGAATAATTATAACTCAGGGTCTCACGAGATATTCTTACGATTTGAATTCTTTAATAACTATAGCCGAATAACATCACCAAGATTCTTCTAATTTCCCCAAAGATGAAAGTTAAATATACAATTTATACTATTTTTTTAGTACTGATTGCGCTAAAAGGAAATGCGCAAACAGGAATAGAGAAGAAAGCAGATAAAGATTATGCTCAATATGCATATATAGATGCAATTGCAACTTATGAAAGAGTAGCTGAAAAAGGATATAAAGACGAGAAAATGTTCCAGAAATTAGGGAACGCCTACTATTTTAATGGAGAATTAATCAAAGCAGCCAAATGGTATGATGCTCTTTTTGCTATGAATGCAGATCAAGAGCCAGAATATTATTATCGTTATGCGCAAACATTAAAAGCTACAGGAGATTATGCTAAAGCAGATAAAACTTTGGAAGCTTTCAATAAAAAAATAAACACAGATAAAAGAGGAATATTATTTGAAAATAACAAGAACTATCTTGAACAAATAAAAGCCAATTCAGGTCGTTTCGAAATAGCAGATGCTGGAATCAATTCAACACAAACAGATTATGGGAGTGCTTATTATGATAATAAAATCGTATTTGCATCAGCTAGAGATACAGGAGGAGTAGTCAGAAACACATTCAAATGGACAAATAAAACATTTACAAATCTATACTCGGCTGAATTAAAATCAGATGGAACAGTTGGGAAACCAGAACGATTCGAAAAGAAAATCAATTCTAAATTTAATGAATCTACGCCAGTTTTTACAAAGGATGGGAAAACGATGTATTTTACAAGAAACAATTTTCTAGATGGCAAAAGAGGAAGAGATGAGCAAAAAATCACACTGCTAAAACTTTATAAAGCAGATTTTACTAATGGTAAATGGACGAATGTAACTGAATTACCATTCAATAGTAATCAATATAGTACAGCGCACCCAGCATTGAGTAAAGATGAAAAGAAACTGTATTTTGCATCAGATATGCCAGGAACTTTAGGGCAATCTGATTTGTATAGTGTAACGATTAATAGCGATGGAAGTTTTGGAAAACCCGAAAATTTAGGACCAGCAATTAATACCGAAGGAAGAGAAACTTTTCCATTTATCTCAGCAGAAAACGAACTCTATTTTGCCAGTGATGGGCGACCAGGTTTGGGAGGACTAGATGTATTTGTATCTAGAATCAGTAAGGATGGAACTTTTTCAGCAATACAGAATCTAGGAGCACCAATAAATAGCAAACAAGACGATTTTGCTTTTATCATTGACAACGAAAAAAGAAATGGATTTTTCTCATCTAATAGAGAAGGAGGAAATGGAAACGATGATATCTATCGATTTACCGAAATCCGAAAACTACTTTGTAAGCAAATATTAAAAGGAATAGTAGTCGATTTAGAAACTAGCAAAATAGTAGATAATGCTAAAGTAACCTTGTTAGACGAACAATTTAATGCAATAGGTGAAGTTGTAACAGGATCAGACGGAAGCTATACATTTAATGTAGATTGTGGCAAAAACTACCATATAAGAGCTAGTAAACAAGATTACGAAACCAAAGAACTTCCAGTTGCAATCAAAACGGTAACAGGAGAAACAAATGTATTGGTATCTTTAGAAAAACGAATTAAACCAATAGGTGTAGGAACCGATTTAGCTAAGACACTTGACATTCCGATTATCTATTTTAATTTGGATAAATCATACATCCGTAAAGATGCAGCTTTTGAATTAGAGAAAATCTTAGCAGTAATGCAGCAATATCCAAAGATGAAAATAGATGTGCGTTCACATACTGATAGCCGACAAACGGCTAAATATAATATTGCTTTATCAGATAGAAGAGCAAAATCAACTATTCAATGGTTGGTAAAAAATGGTATCGCTCCAAATAGAGTAACAGGAAAAGGATATGGAGAGAGTCAGTTAGTAAACAAGTGTTCAGATGGAGTACCATGTACAGAGGCCGAACATCAGCTAAACAGACGAAGCGAATTTATTATCGTTTCGATGGAATAATATATTAGTACATCTAAATAAATACCACTATTTAGAAGCAATGCTTTTTCTTAATCAAGAAAAAGCATTGTTTGTTTTATATAAATGCGTTTTTCTATTAATAAATATTTAATAAATGCATTACAAAAATAGAATAAATGCTTTGTTTTGCTGGTTTTTATGGTAAATTGAATGGATTTTTGAGTTAAATTTAAAAATAATGTTATTTGTAACTTGTTTTTTTTTAAATTTATAGTTCTTAAAAATATCAGATATGACTGTTAATCAAATACTAAGCACGAAAGGAAAAGAAGTTTACTCAGTACTTTCATCAACCACCGTTTACGAAGCTTTAAAAGTAATGGGTGATAAAAACATTGGTGCCATCTTAGTTATAGATGGAACAGAGCTAAAAGGTATATTATCGGAGAGAGATTATGCACGAAAAATTGTATTGAAAGACAAATCTTCAAAAGAGACTTTTGTTCATGAAATCATGGAAAGTAATGTCATTACAATAAGCTTATCCGATAGTTTAGATTCATGTATGGAATTAATGAGCAGCAAAAGAATAAGACATCTGCCAGTAGTGGATAATGATATTGTGGTCGGAATTATTTCTATAAGTGATGTTGTGAAATCAATAATAGAAATTCAAAAAGACACTATTAATCATCTAAATTCTTATATATCACAGTAAAAAAATAAACTAAATGTATATTGAAAAATAACCCAAAATTAATTGGGTTATTTTTTTTTGATTATAATCAAATATCATTTTAAATAAAAGAATAGTAAAAAGCTTCCTTTTTAAACCAAGTCTTATATCTTTGTAAGCTAGAATAAAATCTAAAAACAATGAATAAAGATAGTAAAAGAAGCGAGGCGTTATTGTATCATTCAAAGCCTACTCCAGGAAAAATTCAAGTAGTTCCAACCAAAAAATATGCAACCCAAAGAGATTTGTCTTTGGCGTATTCACCAGGTGTTGCCGAACCGTGTTTAGAAATTGCAAGAGATGTAAACGAAGTATATAAATACACTGCAAAAGGGAATCTTGTTGCTGTAATAACTAATGGAACCGCGGTTTTAGGTTTAGGAGATATTGGTCCTGAAGCATCAAAACCAGTAATGGAGGGGAAAGGATTGTTATTTAAAATATTTTCGGATATCGATGTTTTTGACATTGAAATTGGAACAAAAGATATTGAAGAATTCATTCAGACAGTAAAGAATATTGCTCCAACATTTGGAGGGATCAATCTGGAAGATATTAAGGCACCAGAATCTTTTGAAATAGAAAGAAGATTAGTAGAGGAGCTTAATATTCCAGTGATGCACGATGATCAGCATGGAACTGCAATTATATCTTCAGCAGCTTTAATAAATGCATTAGAGTTGGCAAATAAAAAAGCCGAAGATGTAAAAATGGTAGTTTCAGGAGCAGGATCAGCAGCTTTGGCTTGTGCTGATTTGTATGTTCTATTAGGAGTGAAAGTAGAGAATATTTTAATGTACAATAGTAAAGGGCTTTTAACAAAAAACAACCCTGCATTATCAGCCTTACAATTAAAATATGCTAAAGATATTGAGCCAATAGGTTTAGAAGAAGCTTTAAAAGGAGCAGATATATTCCTTGGATTATCATCAGGAGATATCATGACAGCAGATATGTTGTTAGGAATGGCTGAAAATCCTATCGTTTTTGCAATGGCAAATCCAGATCCGGAAATCAATTATAACCTAGCTATTGCAACTCGTAAAGATGTTATTATGGCTACAGGTCGTTCAGATTATCCTAACCAAGTAAACAATGTATTAGGATTTCCTTATATTTTTAGAGGAGCGCTGGATGTAAGAGCTACTAAAATTAACGAAGCAATGAAAATGGCTGCTGTTAGAGCACTAGCTTCATTGGCAAAAGAATCAGTTCCAGAACAAGTAAATGTTGCTTACGGAGCTACTAAATTAGGATTTGGAAGAGAGTATATAATTCCAAAACCATTTGATCCAAGATTAATTACCGTAGTTGCACCAGCAGTAGCTAAAGCAGCAATGGAGTCAGGAGTAGCTTTAAATCCAATAACAGATTGGGAAAAGTACGAAGAAGAACTTTTGGATCGTTTAGGAAACGATAATAAAATGGTTCGTTTGATTACAAACAGAGCAAAAATGGATCCAAAAAGAATCGTTTTTGCAGAAGCAGATCATTTAAATGTATTAAAAGCAGCTCAAATTGTACATGAAGAAGGTATTGGTTTTCCAATATTATTAGGAAATAAAGAAATCATTTTAGAGCTTAAAGCAGAATTAGGTTTTGATGCAGATGTAGAAATCATTGACCCTAAAACAAAAGATCAAGAAGAAAGAAGAAATCAATTTGCTTCATCTTATTGGTCAACAAGAGAAAGACGAGGAATATCTTTGCTAGATGCTCAAAAATTAATGCGCGAAAGAAACTATTTTGCTGCAATGATGGTTAATGAGGGAGAAGCAGATGCATTAGTAACAGGACATTCAAGAAGTTATCCATCGGTTGTAAAACCAATGTTGCAACTTATAGAAAAAGCACCAGGAGCTTCACTTGTAGCTACGGCAAATATGATGATGACAAATAGAGGGCCAATGTTTTTGTCAGATACAGCAATTAATATAAATCCATCAGCAGATGATTTAGCTAAAATTGCTATTATGACAGCAAAAACGGCAAAGATGTTTGGTGTAGAGCCAGTAATTGCTATGGTTTCATATTCTAATTTTGGGTCTTCAACAAATTCAGGAGCATCAAAAGTGAGAGAAGCAGTTGCTTATTTACATAAAAATCATCCAGAATTAGTTATAGATGGAGAAATTCAAGCAGATTTCGCTTTGAATCCTGAAATGCTACAAGAAAAATTCCCTTTCTCTAAATTAGCAGGAAAAAAAGTAAATACACTTATTTTTCCTAATTTAGAATCAGCAAACATTACTTATAAATTATTGAAAGAGTTGAATAAAGTAGATTCAATAGGGCCAATAATGTTAGGAATGGGGAAACCAGTTCATATTTTTCAATTAGGAGCAAGTGTAGAAGAGATGGTAAACATGTCGGCTATCGCAGTTATAGATGCTCAGGAAAAAGAGATAAAAAAGAATAATTTAATTAAATAATAAGGTGTAAATAAGTATTGTTTATAGTTGTCGTATTTTTACTTCAAATTTTGCTATATTTGGCACTTATTAACATTATATTATGATTGCACATTTGCAAGGGAAATTGGTAGAAAAGACCCCTACCGAAGTTGTTATCGATTGTGGGGGAGTTGGGTATCATGTAAATATATCCCTGCATACGTACTCATTAATTCCAAATAATGATCTTATAAAATTGTATACGCATCTTCAAATAAAAGAAGATGCGCATACATTATTTGGTTTTGTAGAAAAATCTGAAAGAGAAATTTTCAGAATGTTACTATCCGTATCGGGAATTGGAGCAAATATTGCCAGAACAATGTTGTCTTCATTAGACCCGAAACAAATTATTAATGCAATAGCATCAGGAGATGTTGGTGTAATTCAATCAATAAAAGGTATTGGGAACAAAACAGCCCAACGAGTAATCCTTGATTTGAAAGAAAAAATTGTTAAATTGTACGATTTAGATGAAGTTTCGATGCTTCAAAACAATACAAACAGAGATGAAGCGTTATCTGCTTTAGAAGTTTTAGGATTCGTTAGAAAAACATCTGAAAAAGTGATTGAAAAAATCATAAAAGAAGATCCTGAAGCGACTGTTGAGTCAATAATTAAGAAGGCTTTAAAAAGTTTATAAAAAACGTACATAAAAACACACCGGATATATGCATAAAATTTGTATTTCTTTACTGGTTTTATTTTGTGGGTTTGTATCGAAAGCTCAAGTGAAAGAAGAGGCTCAAGATACAACGAAAGCAGGGTATTCTGTTGGTAAAATACAAATAAAAGATCCGCAAAGCATACTTTCTGCATATACCTATGATCCTGTTACAGATCGCTATATCTATACTAATACTGTAGATGGATTTTCGATCAATTATCCCATTATTTTAACGCCAGAAGAGTATGAAAGATTAATCTTAAAAGAATCTCGAAGAGATTATTTTAAGAAAAAAGCAGATGCTATAGATGGTAAAAAAGATGGAAGCGAAGATGCAAAAAAAGATTTATTACCTAGATATTATATTAAATCGGGACTTTTCGAATCTATTTTTGGAAGCAATACCATCGATGTAAAACCAACAGGTTCAGTCGAAATAGATCTAGGAGCTCGTTATACAAAACAAGACAATCCGTCCTTTTCTCCTAGAAATAGATCAAATCTTTCTTTTGATTTTGATCAGCGTATTAGTATGAGCTTGCAAGGAAAAGTGGGTACACGATTAAATGTAAATGCTAATTATGATACACAATCTACGTTTGCTTTTCAAAATTTAATAAAATTAGAGTATTCACCATCTGAAGACGATATCATTCAAAAAATTGAAGTTGGTAACGTAAGTTTGCCACTTAATAGTACTTTAATTAGAGGAGCACAAAGTTTATTTGGAGTAAAAGCTCAATTACAATTTGGAAAAACTACAATTACAGGAGTTTTCTCAGAACAAAAATCGCAAGCCAAAAGTGTAGTAGCCGAAGGTGGAGGAACAGTTCAGAATTTCGATTTATATGCTCTGAATTATGATAATGACAGACACTTCTTTTTATCTCAGTACTTTAGAAATAAATACGATTCATCATTAAAAAACTATCCTTTTATTGATAGTCGTGTTCAAATAACAAGATTAGAAGTTTGGGTAACTAATAAGCAAAATCGAGTTAGTACAACAAATAATAATTTAAGAAATATTATAGCACTTCAGGATTTAGGAGAAGGGCAATTATCAGGAATTTCAGATAGCGAAGTTGTTGTTCTAAATCCATCTGCAGGGATGTTTTTAAACCCAATCAATACCCCAGCAAATAATGGAAATAATAAATATGACCCAAAATTAATTGCTGCAGGAACAGGTTTCTTAAAGAGTGAGATTCGTGAAATAGTTACTTCAAGTCAAGGATTTAGAGGTGTTACAGTAAGTGAAGGTCAGGATTATTCGAAATTAGAAAATGCAAGAAAGTTAAATTCAAATGAATATACTTTTAACCCACAATTAGGATATGTTTCGTTGCAACAACGATTAGCAAATGATGAAGTTTTGGCGGTAGCCTATGAATATACAATGGGGGATCAGGTATACCAAGTTGGAGAATTTGGAAACGATGGTGTGGATGGTACAATTGTAACAGGAAACAATCCTTCAGACCAAGTAATCATAACGCAGAGTTTGATTTTGAAAATGCTAAAAAGTAATTTGACCAATGTCAAAAATCCAGTTTGGAATTTGATGATGAAAAATATCTATCAAATCCCTGGGGCATATCAAATAAAACAAGAAGATTTTAGATTTAATATATTATATACAGATCCATCTCCTATAAACTATATTACGCCAGTATCAGGAACACCATTTCCTTCAAATCCTACTCCAGGCAACAAGGTAGAAGATACACCTTTGCTAAAAGTGTTTAATCTGG
Organism: Flavobacterium frigoritolerans; assembly: GCF_025847275.1. Classification (GTDB taxonomy): domain Bacteria; phylum Bacteroidota; class Bacteroidia; order Flavobacteriales; family Flavobacteriaceae; genus Flavobacterium; species Flavobacterium frigoritolerans. The sequence goes on along the minus strand of NZ_JAOZEV010000006.1, from coordinate 277,115 downwards.
ATAAATTAAATTATAATAACGACCCGCAAGCTGGAGGTGATGGTTTTTTTGATTTCTTACCAGGATTGACAATGGATGTGCAAAATGGTAGAATCATATTTACAACCAAAGAACCTTTTGGGGAACTATTATTCTCAAAACTATCAAATAGCGCAGGAGAAGACTATCGTAATACAAGTACATATAACCCGAATCAGAGTAAATATGTATTCCGTAATATGTATGCGAATACACAATCGGGAGCTTTACAGGATAGTGATAAAAATAAATTCTTATTAAGAGGTAAATATAAATCTACAGGAGGTGACGGAATTCCTATCGGAGCTTTTAATGTTCCTCAAGGATCAGTTGTTGTTACTGCAGCAGGCCGTGTATTAGTCGAAGGAATTGATTATAGTGTAAATTATCAATTAGGAAGAGTTCAGATTTTGGACCCTTCACTTCAGGCATCAAATACACCAATCGAAATTTCGTTAGAGAATAATTCTATTTTCGGGCAACAAACCCGAAGATTTATGGGAATAGATGTACAACATAAAATTTCAGAGAATTTTACTGTTGGAGGTACTTTTTTACAAATGACAGAGAAGCCATTTACACAAAAATCAAGTTACGGACAGGAATCTGTAAATAATATGATTTATGGGTTCAATACAAATTTCTCTACAGAAGTTCCTTTCTTTACCCGATTGGTAAATAAATTGCCATTTATGGATACCGATGTTCCATCTAATCTTTCGATAAGAGGAGAAGTTGCTTTCTTAAAACCGGGAACTCCAAAAGCAGACAATTTTGAAGGAGAGTCAACTATTTATGTAGATGATTTCGAAGGATCACAATCAACAATAGATATGCGCTCGGCATATGCTTGGAGTTTGGCATCAACACCGGATAATAATGCATTAAGTACCTATAATTTTAATGCACAAAATAATGATTTAAGCTACGGTTTTAAAAGAGCAAAATTATCATGGTATACAATCGATCCAATTTTTTATGCTTCGAAACCATCTGGAATTACTAATGATGATTTATCGTTGAACTCAACCCGTAGAATTTACAGTGAAGAATTGTATCCACTAACTGATATTGCCCAAGGACAATCACAAGTGGTAAATACATTAGATTTAACATACTATCCATCAGAAAGAGGACCTTATAACAATAATTTAAATTATGCAACGAGTCCAAAAGATAATTTTGGAGGGATAATGCGTGCTTTAAGTTCAACTGATTTTGAACAAGGAAATGTTGAGTACATCCAGTTTTGGGTATTAGATCCATTTGTAGGTGCAGGACAAACAGATCAAACTAATACAGGTAAGGTTTATTTTAACTTAGGAGAAATTTCAGAAGATATTTTGAAAGATGGTAGAAAGCAATATGAAAATGGTTTAGGACCAAATCAAATATTAGTGAAGCCTCAGCCTTTATGGGGAGATGTTCCAGCATCACAATCTTTAATTTATGCATTTGATAATAACAGCTCAAATAGAGCAAATCAAGATGTAGGTTTAGATGGTTTGCCAAATGCCAAAGAAGGATCAATTTATAATAATTTTGCCTCAGAGGCAGATCCAGCAGCAGATGATTATAGATATTATTTAAATACTACAGGTGGAGTTCTGGATCGTTATAAAAATTATAACGGAGTAGAAGGAAACTCAGCAGTAGACATAAATGATGCTAATAGAGCTTCAACAACACTTCCAGACGTTGAAGATATTAATAGAGACAACACCATGAATACAATCAATGCCTATTATGAGTATGGTGTTGATATTAAGCCAAATATGACCGTAGGGCAAAATTATATTACAGATATAAAAAATACCCAGGTAACAATGGCAAATGGTTCGGTTACTGATGCCAGATGGATTCAGTTTAAGATTCCAGTTTCACAACCTCAAAATACTGTTGGTAATATATCTGATTTCAGATCAATTCGTTTTATGAGAATGTTCATGACAGGGTTTGGAAGCAACGTTACAGTTCGTTTTGGAGCATTAGATTTAGTGAGAGGAGAGTGGAGAAGATATACAAGTACATTGGATCCTGCAGATGTTAATGTAGAAGATGATAATACAAATTTTGATGTTTCGGCAGTAAATATTGAAGAGAATAGTACTAGATGTCCAATAAATTATGTGTCACCTCCAGAAGTAGCACGAGAGCAATTGTATAATAATAATACGATTATCAATCAAAATGAGCAGGCATTGGCATTACGAGTTTCAGGAAATGGTTTACAGCCAAAAGATTCCAGAGCAGTATTTAAAAATGTAAGTGTTGATATGCGTCAATACAACAGATTGAAAATGTTTTTACATGCAGAATCATTACCAGATGAAGTAGTTTTGAGAGATGGACAAATGGTAGGTTTTATTCGTTTTGGAAATGACTTTACTCAGAATTTCTATCAAATTGAAATACCTTTAAAAGTAACAATTCCAACCTCAATGACAGGACAAGATTGTTCGCCTTTAAGTCCAGAAGTTGTTTGGCCAGAAGAAAATAATATTGATTTGGCTCTTGAATTATTGACACAGATGAAAATTAAGGCAATGAAAATTGATCCAAATACACTGCCGCTAGATGGAATATATTATCCAGATGATGATCTAGCCAATTCAGGTGGAGATGGAGATAATAAATTGCGATTAGGAATAAAAGGAAATCCGAATTTTGGGTTAGTTAGGAATTTAATGATAGGTGTTAAAAACTTAGAAACGCACCAAGATGTTAAAGGAGAAGTTTGGTTTAATGAATTACGTCTAGCCGAAATGGATAATAAAGGAGGGATGGCGGCAGTGCTGAACCTTGATACTAATTTTGCTGATTTTGCTACAGTTTCTGCAACAGGTAGAAAAAGTACAATAGGATTTGGTTCTCTAGAGCAAGGGCCAAATGAAAGAAGTAGAGAAGATATACAACAATATAATATTGTAACTAATTTAAATTTAGGAAAGTTATTACCGCCAAAATGGGGGATTAATTTACCTTTTAATTATGCAGTAGGAGAAGAGATAATTACTCCAGAATATGACCCGTTTAACGAAGATATTAAACTTAAACAGTTACTGGATATAACTACAAATTCTGCAGAAAAAGAGAATATAAGAAACCGTGCTATTGATTATACAAAGCGTAGAAGTATCAATTTTATTGGAGTTAGAAAAGATAGAGCACCTGAACAAAAACAACATATTTATGATCCTGAAAATTTTACATTTTCACAATCATATAATGAAGTAGAACGTCACGATTATGAGATAAGAAGTTATGAAGATAAGCAATCGAGCACAACTGTAAATTATGCATACAGCTTTCAGCCAAAAGCAGTTGAGCCATTTAAGAAAAGTAAATATTTCAAGAAAAGTGACTATTGGAAAATGTTAAGTGATTTTAATTTTAATTATTTGCCATCAAACATAACATTTAATACTAATATTATAAGACAATACAACCGTCAGGAGTTTAGACAAGTTGAGAATGTTGAAGGTATTGGATTAGACCCGATGTATAGAAGAAATTTTGCATTTAATTATCAGTATGGATTTAATTTTAATCTTACGAAATCATTAAAAATAAACTATACAGCATCATCTAATAATATTGTTAAAAATTATATGAATGCTGATAACGAACCAATTGATAGCTTTAGTATTTGGGATAGTTATTGGGATATTGGTACGCCAAATCAGCATATGCAACAATTGATTTTAAATTATGAAATTCCGTTATATAAAATACCAGTATTAGGGTTTTTAAAAGCAAATTATACTTATACAGGAGATTATAGCTGGCAGCGTACATCAGAGGCATTATCAAGGTATGAAGATGATAAAGGGAATATGTATGATTTGGGGAATACAGTTCAAAATGCAAATTCGAATACATTTACTGCGGCAATGAATATGAATACGCTTTATAAGTATTTGGGACTTACAAAAGGAGGTGCTAAAACTCCTAAAGCAAAACCTACTGTGCCAAAACCAGGTGAGAAAGTAGTAAATACAAATCAAGCATTGGTAAAAAATAGTGCATTCCAAGATGGTTTAATAGGAGTGTTAACAAGCATAAAAAATATTCAGGTTAATTATACCGTAAATAGCGGAACAGTTTTACCTGGATATACTCCAAGTGTTGGATTTTTAGGTTCATCTCGACCATCATTAGGGTTTATTTTCGGAAGTCAGGATGACGTACGTTATGAGGCAGCTAAAAATGGCTGGTTAACCAATTATCAAGATTTCAACCAGAACTTTTCGCAGGTAACAAACAAGATGCTTAAAGCGACAGCTAATATAGATCTGTTACCAGATTTAAAAATAGATTTGAATTTAGATCGTTCTTATTCGGCTAATTTCTCAGAGCAATATGATGTTGATGCAACAGGATTGTATCATGCGAGATCACCATACAATTACGGAATGTTTTCTATTTCGACTATTTTGATAAAAACAGCATTTTCTACAAGTGATGAAAATTTCTCATCTGCGTTTGATGATTTTAGATCCAATCGTTTGGTAATTGCAAATCGTTTGGCAGAAAGTCATTATGGAAGTGATATTCCTCGTTATGGTGATGCTGCAAATCCTATTCCGACCAACCCAACAGATCCTAAATATGGTCAGAGAGATATTTATATATCAAATGAAGGGTTTCCTATAGGATATACAAAAAGTAATCAGGCAGTATTACTACCTTCGTTTTTGGCGGCTTATTCGGGAGGCAATGCTTCAAGTAGTTCGACAGGTATTTTTAGAAATTTTCCGCTTCCAAACTGGAGTATAAAGTACAATGGATTGATGCGTTATAGATACTTTAAAGAAAATTTCAAACGTTTCTCATTGCAGCATAACTATAGAGCGTCTTATACAATTAACCAGTATCGTTCTAATTTTAAATATGACCAAAATCCAGGAGGAGTTGATCCAGATAGTGATAATTTTTATAATGCGACAATCATGTCTAATGTGAATTTAGTGGAACAATTTAGTCCGCTTATCAGAATGGATTTTGAGCTAAAGAGTTCTTTGAAAGTACTTACGGAAATTAAAAAGGATAGAGCATTATCAATGAGTTTTGATAATAATTTATTGACAGAAGTAAAAGGAATGGAATATATCATAGGTCTTGGATACCGTATTAAAGATGTGATTTTTTCATCAACATTAGCAGATAGCCCTACAGGAATTATAAAAAGTGATATCAACATAAAAGGAGATTTGTCATATCGAAATAATCAAACAATGGTTCGTTATTTAGATTATGATAACAATCAATTGGCTGCTGGACAAAACATTTGGTCAGTAAAAATCACAGCCGACTATTCATTTAGTAAAAACCTAACAGCAATCTTTTATTATGATCATTCATTTTCTAAAGCAGTTATTTCGACTTTATATCCTCTAACGAATATTCGATCAGGATTTACCATTCGATATAATTTTGGAAATTAAATTACAGATTCTAAAGAGAATTTGATTAGAAGATTATTACATTTGCCCTATTAAAATTAAATTATCAATTATCAATAAGTATTTATTATGAATATACCAACAAATTTAAAGTACACAAAAGATCACGAATGGGTTAGCATTGAAGGTGATGTTGCAACAGTAGGAATTACTCATTTTGCACAAAAAGAATTAGGAGATATCGTTTATGTTGAAGTAGAGACTTTAGATCAAACACTTGATAAAGATGAGGTTTTTGGAACAGTTGAAGCAGTAAAAACAGTTTCAGATTTATTCTTGCCTTTGTCTGGAGAGATTATTGCTTTTAATGATAGTTTAGAAAGCGCTCCAGAAACAGTAAATTCAGATCCTTATGGTGCTGGATGGATGATTAAAATTAAAATATCAAATACATCAGAATTAGATTCTTTATTATCTGATGAAGCTTATAAAGAATTAATCGGTGCTTAAAAAAATATTTTTTTTATGTTTGGCTTTATTGTGGACAGGGGTTATTATTTTTCTCTGTTTAACTGAATCAAGTAATATACCAGTTGTAACTATACCAAACATAGATAAATTAGTTCATTTTTGTTTTTATTTTGGTTTTACCTTTCTGTGGTTTTTATATTTTAAAAAACAATTTAAGAACGCGGATGATTTTAGACCACTATTACTTTCTTTTGTTTTTTCAACCTTTTTTGGAATTACAATCGAACTTTTACAAAGTGAATACACTTTGACAAGAAGTGCAGACATGATGGATTTTTTAGCCAATTCACTAGGGGCAACATCAGCAATAATTGCTGTGCTCTTATTTAATAGGCTAATCACTAAAATAGTAAATTAAAGAATCCCACTTCGGTGGGATTTTTTGTTTTTGGGAATTTATAGGATGTGCTTTTGCAGTAAAAATTTTGTTATGAATAAGCTAGATAAAAGTAGCCCTTAATTCCAGACTTATCCCAATATAAAATGTATTTTTGTCAATTAGGATTTAATACAATCAATTTATTATGGCTATGAATATTAAACAATACTTAGACTCGACATATTTAAAAACTGCAGAGCAGGCAAATTTAAGTGAAGCAGAAAATACACAGATAGTTAAGGATATGATTGAAGAAGCTATAGTAGAGCAATTCAAATTGATAATGATTCGTCCAGATAAAGTAAGTTTAGCCAAAGAAATGATTTCGAATGCTAAATCGAATCTTTTGATAGGGACAGTAATTGACTTTCCAGAAGGTAAATCAAGTTTAGAAGAAAAGATTGCGGAGGCAAATATAGCAATACAAGATGGGGCAAATGAGCTGGATTTTGTGTGTAATTATGAAGCCTTTAAAAATGGAGAAATTGATTTAGTTAAAAATGAAATCTTGCAGTGTACACTATTAGGATTGACTAATGGTAAAGTTGTAAAGTGGATTATAGAAGTTGCTGCGCTTAATGATAAAGAAATTATACAATTATCAGCACTAATAAAAAATATAGTCATTCAGAATTTTGAGGAGAATGAATATTCTTCTGTTTTTGTAAAGTCATCTACAGGTTTTTATAAAACAGAAAACAACTTACCCAATGGAGCAACAGTTCCATCAATTATTATGATGCTTGAAAACGCTTCGCCATTACCTATAAAAGCAGCAGGTGGAGTAAGAACTTATGAAGAGGCTGTTGAAATGATTAATCTTGGAGTGAAGCGCATAGGGACTTCAAATGCTAGAGCAATTGCAAACGGAGAAATTTCGCAAAACCAATATTAAAATTCACAACCAAAACTATATGAATAAAGGTTTCTTAACTTTTCTTATAACATTGAACTCCTTACTAGCTTTTTCTCAGGAAGGGAATAATTTAGCCGTTAATTCTAGTTTTACTTCCGAAGAATTTCCAATTTTCCCAACATGTGAAAATTTAAAATCGAAGGCTTTAGAAAGTTGTTTTTATAACAAGGTTCAGGATTTTGTATTTAATAATTTTCAAGTGCCATCAGCTTTAAAGCAGGATAATTATAAAGGAGATGTTAAAGTGCTTTTTGAGGTTGATAAAACAGGAGAGTTTAAGGTAATATATGTTAATGCAAATAATGAAGAATTAGTTCAGGAAACAAAACGTGTTTTTGCAGCATTTCCAAAGATTAAACCGTCTACTTATGATGGTAAGCCTACCTATTCTAAATATACAATCATAATTAATATACCGCTAAAAACGGCAGGACAAATTTCAGAAGAAGCCATAGCTGCGGCTAAAATTATTAAACCAGCGACTAAGCCATTAACGGAATTGGATAGTATTGTTTACAAGAAATATACAAATCCAGAATTCGAAAGTCATTTAAATATCCCGTTTTCACATAGTTATTACGCTCAATTTGATGGAGCGATGAATAGAGTGGGAAGTAACAACCATACTGGCTCAAAGCCATATACGTATGCAGAAGTTTCAAAATATTATAACCTTAAAGCGGTGAATGAATCGCTTAAAAAGAATGTTTCTAGTTGGTTGGGACGTAAGCTTTGGAATGAAAGTTTAGTCGAAATCGAAGGAGAAGGGTATTGGTTTACATTAAATGCGATTATGGATTTACAAGTTGGTAAGGATACAAAAAGTGATGTTTCTTATACTTACGTAAATACACGAGCTCTTAATTTTAGAGGAGGACTGGGTAAGCAACTTAATTTTACAACAACTGTTTTTGAGAGTCAGGGAAGATTTGCAGATTATTACAATAGTTATGCACGATCAATAAAGCCTTCGGGAGGAAATCCAGGGGTAGTTCCGGGAATTGGAATAGGAAAGGAATTTAAAACAAACGGTTTCGATTTTCCTTCAGCCGAAGCAAATTTGACATACACACCAAGTAAGATTTTTAATTTTCAATTGGGTTATGGAAGAAATTTTATAGGAGATGGATATCGTTCTTTACTAGAAAGTGATGGAGCAAGTCCGTATCCGTATTTTAAAATGAATACAACCTTTTGGAAGATAAAGTATACTAATACCTATATGTTTCTTAAAGATATTCGACAAGATGCAACAGTTGATAAAACTTATGCCAGTAAATTCATGGCAAACCATTACTTAAGTTTGAATGTTACAAATAGATTAAATTTAGGTTTTTTCGAATCTGTAATTTGGACCAATAGTAACGACAGAGGATTTGATATGGCTTTTGCTAATCCGATCATTTTTTATAGATCAGTAGAATTTGCTTCCTCATCCAAAAGCGGTAATGCTTTATTAGGTTTAACGGCAAAATACAAATGGAATGATCAAATAAATTTATACGGACAATTTCTTTTAGATGAATTCTCAGTTAGTGATATGAAAAGCGGAGAAAAAAGCTGGAAGAATAAATTCGGATATCAGTTAGGAGTTAAATATTATGATGCTTTTAAAATTCCAAATTTATTAGTACAGTTAGAGTATAACCATGTGCGTCCATATGTATATTCACATAGTGCGGTTATTACAAATTACGGACATAATAATCAGAGTATTGGACATCAATGGGGCGGTAATTTTAGTGAGCTTATTGCAATAGCACGATATCATAAAGGAAGGTATTTTGCAGATGCAAAAATCACTACAGGTACAAGAGGTTTAGATTTTGATACGACAGAGGATTCATTTAATTATGGATCGAATATTTATAAAAGTTATGATAGCAAAAGACCTTACAATAAAGGGGTAAAAGTTGGACAGGGAAATAAAACAGCAGTTTTTATTACAGATATACAGGCTGGATATTTGGTAAACCCAGCAACAAATTTAAAATTATTTGGAAGCTTGATTTACAGAAGTTTTGATCCTACTAAAGATACTGAGGCTACTTTTAAGCAAAGCACAACATGGTTTACTTTCGGATTAAGAGCAGATGTCTTTAATTGGTATTTTGATTATTAGAATATTTAGTAAGATTTTTTGCAAATGATTCGCTTTTATGGTGAAATTGTGGTGTATTTGGATGCTTCATTTGAAAAAATGTAATTTTATCATCCTGAATTCTGCAATCTAATTTGTACATTTGCACCAGTTTTGGAAAAACAAAAACATCAACGCATTGGACGCAACACAAAATACACTTTCGCTCAAATCTATTTTTAATGATTTCAAAGAAATCACAAAAGCAAGACTCGCTGTAAGTGTTTTGTTTTCTTCAATAGCAGGTTATTTACTTGGGTTTGATGATAAACATCCTTTTCAATGGTCGGTACTTCTAATTTTAGCAATTGGAGGATATTGTATGGTAGGAGCTTCAAATGCTTTTAATCAGGTTATCGAGAAAGATTTGGATGCTTTGATGGATAGAACAAAGAATCGACCAGTTCCTTCTGGGAGAATGTCACAAAAAGTGGCTTTGTTTGTTGCAAGTTTGCTTACAATTATCGGATTAACTTTACTCTATGCGATCAATCCAAAAACAGCAATGTTTGGAGCGATCTCTATATTTTTATATACTAGTGTTTATACACCATTAAAGACGGTAACATCATTATCAGTTTTTGTTGGAGCTTTTCCAGGAGCAATACCATTTATGTTAGGATGGGTAGCTGCTACAGGAGATTTTGGTATAGAAGCAGGAACACTTTTTTTAATTCAGTTTTTCTGGCAGTTTCCTCATTTTTGGGCAATTGGTTGGTTCTTGTATGAGGATTATGAAAAAGCAGGGTTTTTTATGCTTCCTACAGGGAAAAAAGATAAAGGAACTGCGTTACAGGTTATTTTGTACACAGTATGGCTTATAGTGGCGTCACTATTGCCAGCTTTAGGTTATACAGGTAAATTGTTTATTACACCAATAGCAGCGGTTTTAGTGTTTTTGTTAGGGATTTGGATGTTGATTTATGCAGTTCGTTTGTATAAGTTAAGAACAGCTAAGGCGGCAAGAACATTAATGTTGGTAAGTGTTTCTTATATTACCTTGTTGCAGTTGATTTATATATTTGATAAATTTTTAAGATAGTTATGGAAATGACAATGACAGCAGATGAAAATAGAGCAAGGAGCGCTAAGTCATCTAAATTAATTTTATTGTTCGCAATGGTTAGTATGACCATGATGTTTGCAGGACTTACAAGTGCTTTTGTGGTAAGTAAGTCAAGAACCGACTGGTTGAAGGATTTTCAATTACCACCGGCGTTTTTTTATAGTACTTTGGTAATTATAGGTTGTAGTGTTACTTTTCATTTAGCTAAAAAAGCAATGCAAAAAGACAACAGAAAAGCAACAACTAACTTACTTTTGACTACTTTAGCATTAGGGATCTTGTTTGTAGTTTTACAGTTTGTGGGATTTGGACAAATCGTGGCAGATGGGTACTATTTTACAGGAGCAGAGAGTACAATAACAACAACTTTCTTGTATGTTGTAACAGTTACACACTTATTTCACTTAGCTGGAGGGATCATTTCTCTTTTAGTTATTATTTATAATCATTTTAAACAGAAATACAATTCGACTCAAACTCTTGGAATAGAACTAGGTGCAATGTACTGGCACTTTCTTGATTTCTTGTGGGTCTATTTATTTTTATTTTTATATTTCTTTAAATAAGAAAAAAACGTAAATTTGGGAACTTTTTAACGAATATCTTTTATGGAAGCGACAGTTACTACTGCAAATAATGAAGAAAAAACTTGGGGAGGCGGCAATGAGCCATTAGGAGCAAGTTATGGTAAAATGATGATGTGGTATTTTATCGTATCGGATGCCTTAACGTTCTCTGGATTTCTAGCGGCTTACGGTTTTTCTAGATTTAAATTTATTGAAACTTGGCCATTGGCTGATGAAGTGTTTAATCACTTCCCTTTTATGCATGGTGTACCTGCACCTATGTATTATGTCGCATTAATGACATTTATTTTGATTTTTTCATCTGTAACAATGGTTTTGGCTGTTGATGCAGGACATCAAATGAAGAAAAACAAAGTTGCAGTATATATGTTTTTAACTATTATTGGAGGTTTGATTTTCGTTGGATCACAAGCTTGGGAATGGAAAAACTTTATCAAAGGAGAATACGGAGCTATTGAAACAAAAGGAGGAAGTTTACTTCAGTTTGTAGATAAAGATGGTAAACGTGTTGCTCTTGCAGATTTTGCAGTGAAATTGCCAGAAGGAAGAGAAGCATTGACTAGAGACAAAGGTAAATGGTTTATGAGCGATGCAGAAACATTGCCAACATATTCAGTAGCCGAAGTACAAGCAGGTTTTAAAGCACATCCTGAATTATTAGTAAGAACAGAAAAACTTACTGAGAAAAAGCAAAAAACTATTCTAACAAGAGAAGAGTCAGAAGCTAGATTAAGTCAAGCACATTACGTTGTAGAAGGTGCTAATTTAACTAGAAACGAATACGGAAATAAATTGTTTGCGGATTTCTTTTTCTTTATTACAGGTTTTCACGGTTTTCACGTGATTTCAGGAATTATCATCAATATTATTATCTTCTTTAATGTATTGTTAGGTACTTATGAAAAGAGAAAAAGCTATGAAATGGTGGAGAAAGTTGGTTTATACTGGCACTTTGTCGATTTAGTTTGGGTATTTGTATTTACAGTTTTCTACTTAGTTTAATTTTAGATTTATATTATTATGTCACACGAATATGTATCACATACAAAAAGAATCTGGTTTGTTTTTGCACTTTTATCAGTTGTAACAACAGTAGAGGTTATCCTTGGGATTTATAAGCCAGGAATATTAGAGTTTAATCATTTTATAGGTTTAAATTTATTGAATTGGATATTTTATATTCTAACAATATATAAAGCTTATTATATAGTTTGGGCATTTATGCATATGGAGGGTGAAAAAAGTAGCCTAAGATGGTCGGTAGTTTCAACGGTTATTTTCCTAGTTTTGTATTTATTGTTCATTCTCTTAACCGAAGGACATTATATTTTTGAGGTTTTTAAAAATTCTACCATCAAATGGAATTTTTAACATGATATTAATTCAAAAAGAGGGTACGCATTGCGTACCTTTTTTTATTTTTGTACTTTAATTTTTTCCCTTGTATAATGAAAAAAAATATAGTTCTTTTCGTTCTCTTCGTTTTGCCTATAGTTGCATATCTTTTTTTTGCATCTGGCGTGAATGGCTTTACTAAACTGCCTATTGTAACATCTAAAATTGCCAACTTAGGAGACTGGAAGTCTTTAAGAGGTGAGAAAGTTGGTTTGGATAATAAAATAACAATACTAGGTTTTTCAGGAGCAGAAATTCTAAAAAATCGTGGTAATTATTTTAATCTAAATGAAAAAGTTTACCAGCGTTATCATAGTTTTCAAGATTTACAATTTGTTGTAATCTGTCCTTTAGGAACAGAAGAGGATGCACGCAAAGTTGTAGATGCTTTAGCAGCGTTTACAGATGTGTCACAATGGCATTTTGTTTTTGCATCTCCAGCTGAAATTAGTGCATATTACAATCAATTGCATTTAGTTGGAAAGTTAGATCAGCACCTAGGAACTCCTAATGTTTTTATTGTTGATAAAGAACGTAATTTAAGAGGGCGAAAAGATGAGAAAGATTACAAAGAAGGGTATAATACATTTCACCCTTCAGAGTTAAGTAATGAAATGTTGGATGATTTTAAGATTATCCTTTACGAATATCGTGCAGCTCTTAAGAAAAATCATAATGCAACAAAACAACTTTAAAATTATATTATCATGTTTAAAAACAAATCATATATCGGAATTTCATTTATAGTATTGATTTTTGGTATTTATGCTATTCCTAAAATTATAGATAGAGTAAAAAATGATACAATTGTAAAAGGAAGTCGTTTAGATAGCGTTGAAGGTAAAAATGTTAAGGATGACGGAAAATTAGTAAAAATTGGTCCAGCACCTAAATTTGAATTAGTAAACCAGGATAACGTTAAAATATCTAATGAAACGTATAAAGGTAAAGTTTATGTTCTGGAGTTTTTCTTTGCAAGCTGTCCATCAATTTGTCCTAAGATGAATTTGAGTATGTTAGAAATAGAAAAGAAATTTTTTGGAAATCCAAACTTTGGTATTGTTGCAATAACAATTGATCCAGCTCATGATACACCACAAGTTTTAAAAGATCATGCAAAGATGTTAGGAGTTAAGTCATCTAATTGGAATTTTTTAACAGGAGATAAAAATGTTATTATGGATTTATCTAATAAAGGATTTAATTTATATGCAGGAGCAAACAGTAAAGTGAGTGGAGGTTTTGAGCATTCAGGTTTATTTGCTTTAATAGATAAAAATGGAGACATTCGTTGTCGTAAAGATGAATTTGGAAACCCAATACTTTATTACGATGGATTGGACAAAAAAGGAGTTAGAGATATACAACAAGATATAAATATATTATTAGAAGAATAAGATGGAGGATAATTCATTAGAAAAAAAATATAACAAGTACATTGTACTTGTTTCAATTGTAATTCCAGTTGTAGTAGCTATCTTATTTGGAGTCAAACTTAAAGATTTTGGATATAATGTAGAGCCACTTACTTTTTTGCCGCCTATTTATGCTACAATAAATGGTATTACAGCTTTGGTTTTGATTATTGCAGTAATGGCTATTAAAAAAGGAAATCGAAAGCTTCATGAGCGTTTGATGACTACAGCAATAGCTCTTTCGTTAGTTTTTTTGGTAATGTATATTGCATATCATATGACATCAGACTCTACTAAATTTGGTGGAGAAGGAGCAATTCGATATGTGTATTTCTTTATCTTAATTTCTCATATTTTATTGTCAATTGCTATTGTTCCATTAGTTTTGATAACATACGTTCGTGCAATTGCGAAAAATTTTGAAAATCACAGAAAAATTGCAAGAGTTACATTTCCACTTTGGTTATACGTTGCTATTACTGGAGTGATTGTTTATTTAATGATTTCCCCTTATTATGTTTAATATAAATACAAACAACAAGAAACAAGGTGTTTCTAGACTAGCAAAGATTAGTTTCTTGTTGGTTATTTTTTTCTTTAATTTATCTGCTAACGCGCAATGTGCAATGTGTCGTGCCGCTTTAGGTGGAGACGAAAACACGAAACAAGCAGAAGCAGTAAATGATGGAATTGTTTACCTGATGGTAGTTCCGTATTTACTAGTTGCAGTAATTGGTTATTTGATTTATAGAATGTATCAATCTAAAAAGAAAAACGCGTAGACTAGATTTTATTTTAATCCGTTTACCGAGACATTCACAGTTCCATTAACTTTTATAAAAGCAATAATGGCTTGATTTGTCAATTCTATTTTTTGAAACTCAATATCTTCCATTTTTCCATTTACAAAAACACCAGGCATAGGAGAGTAATTTTTAAGATAAGTAAGCATGCTTTGTTTTCCTTCTTCTAAGTTAGGTTGTATCGAGTAACGGCAGCTTTCTTCCATTTTCTTTAAAATATAACCTTGCATAAGCCAGTTAGCGGTACGGGTGAGTTTACTTTTTGTATCCAGAACGTAGTCAAGTTTATCAAAATAAAGTTCCTTTGTTTGTGGGTTATATTTTGGAAAACCGTTTAGGTAAAGTGTACCATTTACAGCTCCTAAAACATCTAAGGCAATAATCATTTTTCCTTCTTTGTGCCAGATTTCAACATTTTTAACGGTAATTTTTTTGCTTCCCGTTCCAAATTCTTGTCCTGCAAAATTCCTAGACATGATTTTGGAAGCATCTTTGTAGCTTGAAACTGCAGCGATATTAGCTGTAATTTGTTTTGGAATTTTTGCTACAGGTTTTAAAACTATTTTAGAAGCACTGAACTTACTTTCAGGTTGCTTGCCAATTATTGTCTCCATATTGCATTTCATGCCCATTTCCAGCAAAAAAGAATCATTTTTTAGCTTTGCATCAGTAGAGTATATTTCAATAGGTACAATCTTAAGCCAGCTTTCGTATTCTTCATTCATTTGAAATGGAGTACAGATTTTTTCTAAAGCAGCCAAAACATTTGGTTTAAAATCCATCGATTTTTCGATTGCTGCATCAATACTTTTTTCTATTTTTGATTTGAAAATAGAAACGGCTGGATTTATAAGATAAGTTACAGGCATATTTTTTCCAAAAACACTCATTGTTGGGCTCTCATTCCAATCTAATGATTTTAATTCGGTTTTAGTATTTAACTTCCAGTTGGTTAAACCTACTGAGCTGATTAATGTAATTACTCCATTCAAATTAAATTCTCGTGTATCGTATAATTCGACACCAAGCTGTTTAGTTCCTATTCGGTATTTTACAAGCGCTTTTAAAGGTAAAATAGTTTTTATTTTTTTACCAGGATTAGCTGGATCAGTCTCGATTTTTATAGGAGCTAATTTCCATATTTTAATTTCGATATCGTCATCTTCAATGTTGTTGTCTTCGTAAATTAAACCGTTAAGCAAAGTATTGGTTTGGTTTTCAATATCTTTTAGTTTTACAGTAATGGGTAAATTAATAAATGAAGGAGTGTTGTCATATAGTAATGGACTGGCATCATCAGGTTCGGGTTTTAATGTTGCTAGTTTTTGAGTAGAAGAACAACCAACTACAAATTGTAGAGCCATTGAGAGTATTAGAAACGAAAAAATTTTCTTCATTGTGTTTTTTTTAAGATGTAAAATTAAGAAAACAAATATATTTTAAGATTAAAGTGTAACATTTTGATAGAGATTTAGTCTTATTGATGTAATAGATTAAGAGTATTAACATTTTATTGTAGTAAATTGCTTGGCAAAATAGGTATTATTGTTTTAAAATTAACAAATCATGATTGAAATTAAAGACTTACATAAATCCTATAAAATGGGAAAATCTGAATTGCATGTATTAAAAGGTATTAATTTCAATATTAAAGAAGGAGAGTTGGTTGCAATTATGGGGTCATCAGGCTCAGGAAAATCAACGTTGCTTAATATTTTAGGAATATTGGATGAAGCAGATTCTGGAGAATATATTTTGGATAATGTGCCAATTAAAAATCTTAATGAAACAATTGCGTCTCGATATAGAAATAAATTTTTGGGTTTTGTTTTTCAGTCATTTAATTTGATTAATTATAAAACCGCTCTCGATAATGTAGCTATGCCATTGTATTATCAGGGTATAAAAAGAAAAGAGCGTTATGAAATTGCTATGACCTATTTAAAAAAAGTGGGTTTGGATTCGCATTCACATCACTTGCCTAGTGAACTTTCGGGTGGGCAGAAACAGCGTGTAGCAATTGCCAGAGCATTGGCTTCAAACCCCAAAGTATTATTGGCAGATGAGCCAACAGGAGCTTTGGATACAAAAACATCATACGAAGTAATGGAATTGATTCAGGGAATCAATGACGAAGGAAAAACTATCCTGATTGTAACTCACGAGCCAGATATAGCGGCAATGTGTAAGAGAAATGTAGTCTTGAAAGATGGACTAATCATCGATGATAAATATGTAGAACAAGTTAGAGCATCAGCTTATGTTTAATATTGAGCGTTGGCAAGAAATATTTGAGGCAATCGCTAAAAATAAATTAAGAACCTTTCTTACGGGGGTATCTGTTGCTTCGGGGATATTTATATTAGTTATTCTTCTTGGGGTAGGTAAAGGAATTCAAAATGGAATCGAAAAACAATTCGAACGTGATGCAGCTGGTATTATAGAAGTTTGGACGGGTACTACTGCCAAACAATATAAAGGACTAAATCCTGGAAGACAAATTCAGTTTCGAAATAGTGATTATTCGCAATCCGTTCAAAAATTTGAAGATAAATTAGATAAGCGAGCATCAACTTATAACTTTTGGGGAGCCTCAGTGAGTTACGGAAAAGAATCTTCAACGTATCAATTTAGAGGTGTAGATCCCGATTATTTGGGAATTGAAAATGCTACAGTTGTTATGGGGAGATTTATAAATAGCAAAGATTTGGCTAATTATGAAAAAGTTGCTGTTATTGGAATGAAAGTAAAAACAGACTTGTTTAAAGATAAAAATCCGCTTGGAGAACAAATTGCAATTAATAATATTAATTTCAAAGTTGTTGGAGTTTTTACAGATCCGGCTGGTGAAAGAGAGGAAACAAGAGTTTACTTACCAATGTCAACAACACAACGAGCTTATGGGGTTGGTGACAAAGTGAGTAATTTGTTCTTTACTTTAAACAAAAAAGCTACTTATGAAGAAGCATTGGCAGAATCTAAAAAGTTTAGTGAAGATTTAAAAGCACTTCTTAAGAGTAAAAATAATGTAGCTCCAGATGATGATAGTGGTATTGGTTTGAACAACTCAGTTGAGGATGCAAAACAGGTATATGATCTGAATCTATATATTAGACTATTTTTTTGGTGGGTAGGAATTTGTACAATTATAGCAGGTGTTGTTGGAGTTAGTAATATCATGTTAATTATTGTAAAAGAAAGAACTAAAGAAATTGGAATAAGAAAAGCACTTGGTGCTTCACCAATATCAATTATTGGAATGATATTACATGAGTCTATTTTTATTACAACAATTGCAGGTTTTATAGGTTTGTTAGCAAGTTTATTATTGCTGGAAGTAGTTGGTCCAATGATAAAAAGTGAATTCTTTTTAAATCCGGAAGTTGATTTTAGTGTGGCATTGACCACTCTTGTTTTGCTTGTATTTGCAGGAGCAATGGCTGGTTTCTTTCCAGCATATAGAGCAGCAAAAATAAAACCTATTGTAGCACTTAGAGACGAATAATTATGTTTGATAGAGATAATTGGGAAGAGATTTTAGAAGCTTTAACTGCTAATGTATTTAGAACAGTACTTACTGCTTTTGGTGTGTTTTGGGGGATATTCATTTTGGTAATATTACTTGCTGCTGGAAATGGTTTGGAGAATGGAGTAAAAAAAGGATTTGATGGAATTGCAACAAATACTATGTTTATGTGGAGTCAAACCACATCAAAAGCATATAAAGGTTTGCCTAAAACTCGCCGATATGATTTTAAGAATAGCGATGTGATGGCTTTAAAAGAAGCTTTTCCAGATTTACTATATGTTTCACCTAGAAATCAATTAGGAGATTTTAATGGTGCCAATAATGTAGTTCGAGGGACTAAAACTTCAGCTTTTACCATATATGGTGATTATCCGGAGCTTATCATGCAGCAACCAATGACTATCATTAAAGGGCGTTTTTTAAACCAACAAGATATCAAGCACAACAGAAAAGTAGCAGTTATTGGAAAAGGAGTTATAAGTGAACTTTATGGAAAAGAAGAAGAAGCTATAGGAACTTATGTTAAAGTAAATGGGGTGAATTTTATGGTTGTTGGAGTATATTATTCTAAAAATCAAAATAATGGAGGTGCAGAAGCAGAACAGAAAAATATATTTGTTCCTTTTACAACTTTTCAGCAAGCTTTTAATTATGGAGATAAAGTAGGTTGGATGGCACTTACAGCAAATGATAAAGTATCAATTACAGAGCTAAAACCTAAAATAATAGAATTAATAAAAGAAAGACATTCTGTTAGTCCGACTGATGATAGGGCAGTAGGGAATTTTGATTTGTTTGAACGATTTAATCAAGTACAGGGATTGTTTACAATCTTAACATTTATTGCTTATTTTGTAGGAACATTGGTTTTGATATCGGGTGTTATCGGAATTTCTAACATAATGCTTATTGTGGTAAAAGAGAGAACTAAAGAAATAGGGATACGACGAGCATTGGGAGCAACACCAGGAGCAATTCGAAGACAAATACTTTCAGAATCTATATTTTTAACCATTATCTCGGGTATGTTAGGTATTGCAGTTGCTACAGGAGTCATTGCAATTCTTAATATGGTACTCGCTTCGATGCCTGCTGACAGTAATACTATGTTTGCAAGTCCAACTGTAGATTTAGGGGTTGTTTTTGTAGCATTATTAATATTAGTAGGATCTGGTTTGTTGGCAGGGTTTATTCCAGCGCAAACGGCAATAAATGTAAAGCCAGTAGATGCTTTGCGAACAGAATAAATTATCAATCAATAAAATAATCGATTAAACAAAAAACAAAATGAAAAAAGGAGTAACCATAACCATTTTAATTTTTATTGCAGTAGTCTTCTTTGGTGCTTTGTATTATTTGTATGCAAAAAATCAAGAGTCACCAATTGTTTACCAAACAGAGAAAGCTGAAATAAAAACGATAGTTAAAAATACAATTGCAACGGGGAATATCCAGCCTGATGAAGAGGTGCTTATCAAACCAAATATTTCAGGAATTATTGAAGCTGTTTATATTAAAGCAGGAGAAAGTATTAAAGCAGGAGATATGATTGCAAAGATAAAAGTTGTTGCAAATGTTTCTAATGTAAGCAACACTCAAAATCAAGTTCAAACTGCTAAAATTGCATTGGACAACCAAGAAAAATTATACCAGAGACAAAAAACATTGTTTGATAAAGGAGTGATTTCTGCAAATGATTTTGATGCAGCACAATTAGCTTATAAACAGGCTAAACAAAGTTATTTGTCATCAAAGCAAAGTTTTGATATTGTAAAAACCGGAACAACATCAGGACTAGGGAATTATGCCAATACCTTAATTCGTTCTACGGTAAACGGAATGGTATTAGATGTGCCAGTAAAAGTAGGAAATCAGGTTATTGAGAGTAATAACTTTAATGAAGGAACTACAATTGCTAGCGTTGCAGATGTTGGAAAGATGATTTTTGTTGGGAAAATTGATGAATCAGAAGTTGGTAAAATCAAAGAAAATATGCCAATCGAAATTACCATCGGAGCTATTGAAAATAAAAAATTTGATGCAACCTTGCGTTATATTGCACCAAAAGGGGTAGTAGAAAATGGAGCAATTCAGTTTCAAATAAAAGGATCACTTGAAAATAGAGATGATACATTTATTAGAGCAGGTTTAAGTGCGAATGCATCAATTATACTAGAGAAAGCAGAAAAAGTTTTGGCTATAAAAGAATCATTAGTACAATTTGACAAGAAAACTCAAAAACCATACGTTGAAGTAGAAACCGCACCACAAAAATTTCAAAGAAAAGATCTTGTTTTAGGAGTTAGTGATGGAATTTATGTGCAGGTGAAAAGTGGAATTACAGCTACTGATAAAATAAAAATTTGGAATCAGGGCTTGTTAAAAGAAGAAGAAAAAAAATAAGTAGCAGTTAAAAAAGAATTTTTGGTTTTTAAAGAATGTTAAATTTGTATAGTATCTTTGCTATGCTTTGATTCAAAGTTTATGAAAAATAATAAATATATTTATCTTGTTTTTGTCTTACTATTAGGAGCGTCAATACAGGCGCAAACTAAAAAATGGACTCTTGAAGAATGTGTAAGGTATGCATTGGACAACAATATCTCGATTAAGCAATCGGAATTGGATACTCAAACTACTGCTATCGATAAAAAAGATGCATTTGGAAAATTTCTTCCTACCGCCAATGCACAAGTATCACATTCATGGAATATTGGTTTAAATCAGGATATAACAACAGGGATTTTACGTAATCAAACCACACAGTTTACCTCTGCAGGAGCAACTGTAGGAGTTGATATTTATAAAGGATTGCAAAATCAGAATGCATTACGAAAAGCAAATTTATCTATAGTAGCTTCTAAATATCAATTGTTAAAAATGCAAGAAGATATTTCGCTTAATGTTGCTAATGCTTTTTTACAAGTGCTTTTTAATAAAGAAAATCTAAAAGTACAGCAGGAACAGCTTGCAATTAGCGAAAAGCAATATACACGTTCAGACGAATTGGTAAAAGCAGGAACAATTCCAAGAGGAGATTTACTAGACATCAAAGCAACAGTAGCAACAGGTAAACAAAATGTTGTTATAGCAGAGAATACATTGTTGATTTCTAAACTAAGTTTAGCACAGTTATTACAATTAAAAGAGTTCAATGATTTTGATGTAGTTGATGATACAAATATTAATGCTGGAGAAACTATTTTGGCACAATCGCCTACAGCGATTTATGAAAAAGCTAAAGAAACTAGAACTGAACTAAAAATAGCTCAGACTAATCTTGAAATTGCAGAGAAGAATGTTGCTATTGCTAAAGGAGCTTATCAACCTTCATTAAGAGGTTTCTATAACTTTAACTCCAGAGTTTCAAACTCAGATAGAACTACACTAGTTGGCGGAACTCCTGTTGTAACAGGGCCTGCTCCATTTTGGAATCAGTTTAGTGATAACAAAGGGCAGTCTTTTGGAGCAGAATTATCGATTCCAATTTTTAATGGTTTTTCTACAAGAAATAATGTAGAACGTAATAAGGTAAGTTTAGAGAAATCTAAAATTGATTTAGAGCAAAAAAACTTAGATTTGCAACGTAATGTTTATACCGCTTTTACAGACACAAGAGGGGCTTTAAATGCGCATGAAGCAGCTGTTGTAGCTTTAGAAGCAAGACAAGGAGCATATGATTATGCAAAAGAAAAATTTGCAGTAGGCTTAATGAATGCTTTTGATTTTAATCAATCACAAACATTATTGACCAATGCACAATCAGAAGTAATTAGAACAAAATACGATTATATCTTTAAAACAAAAATATTAGAATTCTATTTTGGAATCCCTATTGTTCCGATAGTTAAAAATTAATTTATTATGTCAAAAAAAACAGTTTATTTCTTGTTAGGAGGCGCAGTTATAGTTATTGCAGCCTTAATTGGATTCTCGAAAGCAGGTATAATAGGAAATAAAGATACAGGTACAGAAGTAGAAGTTACAAAAGTAGTAGCGTCGACTATTGTAGAAACAGTATCGGCAACGGGGAAAATCCAGCCAGAAATTGAAGTAAAAATTTCATCAGAAGTTTCGGGAGAAATTATTGCACTAAATGTAAAAGAAGGACAGATTGTTAAGAAAGGTGATTTATTAGTGAAGATAAATCCTGATTTATATACTTCAGGATATAATCGTACCGTTTCTAATCTGTCAGCGACTAAAGCCAGTTTGAGTCAATCAGATGCGTCTTTTAAAGAAGCAAAGGCTAGTTATGAGAGAAATAAAAAATTATTT
Source organism: Flavobacterium frigoritolerans (assembly GCF_025847275.1). Classification (GTDB taxonomy): domain Bacteria; phylum Bacteroidota; class Bacteroidia; order Flavobacteriales; family Flavobacteriaceae; genus Flavobacterium; species Flavobacterium frigoritolerans. The sequence continues at coordinate 254,653 of NZ_JAOZEV010000006.1, read as the reverse complement.
GAGAAAGGAATAATTTCTAAGTCAGATTGGGATAAAGCAATTGCTTCTTTTGAAGTAGCAAAAGCAGCGAAAGAGAATGCTTATTTTGCAGTACAAAGTGCTTCAGCATCTGTAAATGAAGCTAAAGATAATTTACGCCGTACTACTATTTATGCTCCTGCAGATGGAACAATTTCGGTGCTTAATGTTGAGCTAGGCGAGCGTGTTTTAGGAACACAACAAATGGCAGGAACCGAAATTTTAAGAGTTGCAAACTTAAATAATATGGAAGTTGAAGTAGATGTAAATGAAAATGATATTGTAAAAATTAAAGTAGGAGACGAGGCAAATGTAGAAGTAGATGCTTACTTGAAAAAACAATTTAAAGGTATAGTAACCAGTATCTCTAACTCAGCTAGCAGTACTTTAACATCAGATCAGGTAACAAATTTTAAAGTTAAAGTAAGAATTTTAAAAGAATCTTATCAAGATTTATTGGAAGGAAAACCAGAGGCGTATTCTCCTTTTAGACCAGGAATGACAGCTACGGTTGATATTATAACAAATACCAAAAAGAATGTGTTGGCAGTACCAATAAGTTCAGTAGTTGTAAAATCGGATACGGCAGCAGTAAAAGAAATCAAAATTGAAGATCCAAATGATAAAAAGATAGTTCCCAAAAATGACAAAAAATTCGAATGTGTTTTTGTGAAAGAAGGAGATAAAGCTAAAATTAGAATCATAAGAACAGGAATTCAAGACGATACAAACATCGAAGTAATGTCAGGACTTAAGGCAGGAGATGTGGTGATTACAGGACCATATACAACAGTTTCGAAAGATTTGAATTCAGGAGATAAGGTTAGTCTTAAATCTGAAAAAGTAAAAAAATAATAATAACGAAGGCAATCTAGTTCTATAATAGAATTAGATTGTTTTTTGTTACCATAAATAGAAAATTAGTTTGGCTTACATTCTTAATATTGAAACCGCTACAAAGAACTGCTCTGTTGCTTTAGCAAAAGAAGGAAAAATAATTTTGTGTAAAGAAATTTCCGAAGAAGGCTATTCTCATGCCGAAAGATTACATGTTTTTATTGAAGAATGTATTCAAGAAGCTGGAATTTCATTTCAGGATTTATCTGCCATTGCGGTTAGTCAGGGTCCAGGTTCGTACACAGGATTGCGTATAGGAGTTTCGGCAGCAAAAGGATTGTGTTTTGCATTAAATATTCCATTAATTGCTATTGATACATTGCAAACATTAGCTTCTCAAGCTAAAATTACTGAAGGGTTAATAGTTCCAATGCTAGATGCAAGACGAATGGAAGTATATAGCGCAGTATTTAATTCAAAGTTTGAAAAACAAAGAGAAATTTTGGCTGAAATAATTACCGAAAACTCTTTTGAGGAATATAATGAAACACTTTATTTTGTTGGTGATTGTGCTGAAAAATGCAAATCAGTTTTAACAAAAGAAAATTTTATTTTTCTAGAGGATATTAAATTTCCATCAGCAAAAGAAATGTGTATCATAAGCTACGATAAATACAAAAAAAGCGACACAGTAGATGTCGCTTATTTTGAACCTTATTATTTGAAAGACTTTATGGTTACAACTCCTAAAAAGCAATAAAAAACAGCCTTATTTTTGTAGGGTATAGGGCTGAATCGCAATTCCGGCTTCATCTAAAGCAATCTTACAATTCTCTAAAGTTTGAGAAAAAACAGTTCCGTAATTTTCCTTTTTTGCCCAAGGACGTACAGCAAACTCTATTGAACTAGCTGTTAAGTTTTTTACGAAAACTTCAGGAGCAGGATCCTTAAGCACATTTGGATTGTCTGTTAAAATTTTTTCAAGAATATCTTTGGCTTTTTTAATATCAGCATCATACGCAATTGCAAATGTCAAGTCAGCTCTACGTTGGCCTTGCATAGAGTAGTTAATAATTGTGCCATTAGATAAAGCTCCGTTTGGCATAAATACAGTTTGGTTGTTTGCAGTGAGTAGTTTAGTTACAAAAATTTGTATTTCAGATACAGTTGCAACGATTCCTTGAGCTTCAATAGTATCACCAACTTTAAAAGGTTTGAAAAGAATAATTAACATACCTCCTGCAAAATTAGAAAGCGATCCTTGAAGAGATAAACCTATAGCAAGACCCATAGCTCCTAGGATGGCTACAAATGAAGATGTTTCTATTCCTAGTTTAGAAATAAATGATACAAATAGTAATATTCGTAAAGCCCACAATAAAATATCAGCAAGAAATTTAGTCAAGGTAGGGTCTAAGTTTCTTTTTACCATTACACGGCGTATTAGTCTATTAATAACGCGAATAATATATAGCCCAACAAATAGAATAAGGAAGGCAGATATTAGTTTAGGCGAATAATCAACTAGTACTTGGATAAATTGGTTAACATAACCACTAATTTGTTCGGGATTTAGATTCATTTTTTTAGTATAAAAAAACCTTCTCAATGAGAAGGTTCGAATTAGTGAGGCAAAGATAAAAATTAATTATTTTTATTAATAAATATTGCAGTTATCTTTAACTATTTATTTAATGCTTCATCTGAAGTTTCATCGGCAATATCGGTTGCAAGTGATTTAGTTTCTTCAACAACAGTATCTGCAGTTACTGTAGCTTTTTCTTTAATTGAATCAACTACTTTTTCTAAATCATCTGAAGCTTTTTCAGTATAATCAGTAACTACATCTTTTGCTTCATGAACATGATTTTCAGCAGTATCTAATACCGGAGCGGATACTTCTTTAACTTTTTCTATTGTTTCCCCAGCTAATGATTCTGTTTTTTCAAGATAAGGAGCTGATACTTCTTTGATTTTTTCTATTGTTTCTCCTGCAAATGTTTCGGCTTTTTCAAGATAAGGAGCAGAAACTTCTTTGACTTTTTCTATTGTTTCTCCAGCTAATGACTCTGCTTTTTCAAGATAAGGAGCGGATACTTCTTTAACTTTATCTATTGTTTCTCCAGCTAATGACTCTGCTTTTTCAAGATAAGGAGCGGATACTTCTTTAACTTTATCTATTGTTTCTTCGGCAAATGACTCTGCTTTTTCAAGATATGGAGCTGATACTTCTTTGACTTTTTCTATTGATTCTCCGGCAAATGTTTCTGCTTTCTCAATATACGGCGCAGCCGCTTCTTTAGCTTGCTCAAATGTATTTTCGGCTTGGCTTGCTAATTCAGTAGCAGACTCCTTAGCAGTGCCGAATAAATTTTTAAAAAATGATGATAATCCCATAATAGTTCTTGTTAGTTAATATAGATTACAATATTAATCTTTTTTTTAAGAATTATAGTAACTGTTTAATTATAATTTATTGATAGTAAGTAATTTGTGTTTGCTGGTTTTTATTTTTAGATCAAAAAAAAGCACTTCATATGAAGCGCTTTTTTTGATTTTTTTATAAAAGTTATTTATGCATTTACAGCTTCTACTTTAATGTTGTCATCATTTAGCATGCTTTTTAGCATATTTTCTATACCGCTTTTAAGAGTAAATGTAGATGAAGGACAACCGCTGCAAGCTCCTTGTAAAATTACTTTTACAGTTTTGTCAACATCATTATAGGAATCAAAAGCAATGTTTCCACCATCTGCAGCTACAGCAGGTTTAACATATTCTTCTAATATATTGATGATTTGTTGAGATGTTGTATCTAGTTTATCAAAAGCTTCATCTTTGGTAACATCATTTTTGGTTGCTACTTCAATTAAACTTTCGTCTAAAACAGTTCCTCCATTTTCAATATATTGTTTGATGAAAGTTCTCAGTTCAAGAGTAATTTCTTGCCAGTCATTAATTTCATATTTAGTTACCGAGATATAATTTTCATCGATAAAAATCTCTTTTACATAAGGGAATTTAAATAATTCTTTCGCAAGTGGAGAAGATGCAGTCTGATCAATGTTTTTGTATTCAATAGCATTTTTTGTCAACATTCTGCTTACCACAAATTTTAGAGCAGCAGGGTTTGGAGTTGATTCACCATAAACAGTTATAGGCTGTTTCTTTGGTTTGTTTTCGTCAATAGATATGATTACGCCACCATCGTTTACAAATGTTTCGATTTGCTCCACTACAGCATCTTTTACATCATCCCATTCAACGATGTTATATCTTTCGATGGCAATAAAATTCCCCGAAATATATACTGTTTTTACGAACGGTAAATAAAATAATTTTTGGGCTAGCGGAGAGTTTTTAGCTTCATCAATATTTTTAAATTCAAAGCTCTCATTTTTAGTGATAAAGTCTGGGAATTCAAATTTTAATATGCTAGGGTTTTGCGTTTCTTTTATAGTGAGTTTTGTCATGATTTAGTAATTTTTTACAAATTTACTAAAGTTATTTTCTACTAATAGTTATATTTGATTTTTAATATAAAAATAACGTATTATTCCATCTATCTCAATACAATTTGTCATAGTATGATGCTGAAATATATTTTTAACATCTATTTTAAATAAAGCTACCTTTAATGTATTCTAAAATTAAATATTCAATTTTTTTATTATTTATATTTTTATACTCTTATTCTCAAGAAGGTATCCCGGTTTATTCAGATTATTTATCAGATAATTATTATTTGATACATCCTTCGATGGCAGGAGCGGCAAATTGTGCAAAACTTAGATTAACCGCACGTAAACAATGGTTTGGCCAGGATGATGCACCAGCACTTCAGACATTAAGCTTTAACGGTCGGGTAGGTGACAGATCAGGGGCAGGAATTATACTTTTTAATGATAAAAATGGATATCATTCTCAAAAAGGAATTAAACTTACTTACGCGTATCATATTCTTTTTTCGAGAAATGAAATCGATTTGAACCAACTTTCATTTGGTATTAACGCAGGAGTAATTCAGAATCAGTTAGATGAAACTTCTTTTGGAGAATTTGACCCGATTGTTTTTGGAAACATTCAGAGAGACTCTTATTTTAATGTAGATTTTGGTGCGTCATATAATTTTCTTAATTTTTATGCTCATGCAACGGTTCAGGGGGCAGTAGAAACAAGGCGGCAAATTTATACAGAATTTGAAAGTGATAATCTCAGAAAATATCTTTTGAGTGCAGGATATGTTTTTGGAAATAAAAGAAAACTATTGTGGGAGCCTTCGGTACTTTTTCAATTATTTGATAAAACCAAAGAGAAGCTAATCGATTTTAATATAAAGGCTTATAAGAATATGGATTTTGGAAGTGTTTGGGCTGGATTATCATACAGAAGAAGTTTTGATGGAGCACAATATTATAATGGTTCAAGTGTTTCTACTCAAAAACTACAATACATAACACCAATTTTAGGAGTTAACTATAAAAACTTCATGTTTGCTTACACCTATTCTCAAGTTACAGGAAATGTAAAATTTGATAATGGCGCATATCATCAAATTACTTTGGGGCTTAATTTATTCTGTAAGCGGGAAAAATATGATTGCGATTGTCCTGCAATAAACTAATTATAATTCATTTTAAATAAATAAACGTATGTTGATAAAATCTGTAAACGGAAAAATGCCTAACATTCCAAATGATTGCTATGTAGCTGAAAATGCAACAATTGTTGGAGATGTTTCTTTTGGAGATTCATGCAGTGTTTGGTTTAATGCTGTAATTAGGGGAGACGTAAATTTTATTAAAATAGGGAATAAAGTAAATATCCAAGATGGAGCTATTATTCATTGTACTTATCAAAAACATCCAACAATAATTGGCAATAATGTTTCTATAGGACATAATGCAATTGTGCATGGTTGTACAATTCACGATAACGTATTAATAGGAATGGGAGCTATTGTAATGGATAATTGTGTAGTCGAAAGTAATGCTATTGTTGCTGCGGGCGCTGTAGTAACTCAAAATACAGTAGTAGTTTCAGGCAGTATTTATGCAGGAGTGCCTGCTAAGAAAGTGAAAGATATCGACCAATCAGACTTTGCTGGCGAGATTGAACGTATTTCTAATAATTATGTAATGTATTCGAGTTGGTTTAAAGAAGAGGAAAAATAATACTTTTTCAGCTCTAAATATTTCTTACTCTTAATGGTTAAAAGGAAAAATAGGTACAGTCTTATAGAAGAGAATTATCATAAACTATCACTCAATTTAGCATTGGATGGAATATGGTTTGTTAAGAGAAAAATAGATTAATTACTAAAAAACTTTTTCTTCAACTTTATATTTATTTTCTAGTATGTCCGATAAAACTTTAGGATTGCCATTAGTATAAAATATAGGTTCATCTAGAGGACCATTATTAAATCCTGCTTTTTCGCGCAATATGTTTTGAGTTTGTTTAGCAACAGCTTCGCCTGAATCAATAATATGAATGTGTTCTGGTAATATTTTTTTTATCTGAGGTATTAAATATGGGTAATGACTGCATCCTAATACCAAATAATCAATATTAGCTTCGATCATTGGTCTGAGGTACGATTCGAGAAGTTGCGCCATCTCAGGAGAATTTAAATCTCCATTCTCAATTAACGGTACTAAACCATGACCTACTTGTTCAATAATTTTAGTGTCTTGGTACATTTCAGTTGCTTTATTGAAAAGCTCGCTATTTAAAGTTCCCTGAGTAGCGAGGATTCCAATAGTTTGCGTTTTTGAGTTAGTCGCAGCTGGTTTTATAGCTGGTTCAATTCCTATAATCGGTACGGTGTATTGTTCTCTTAATTCTTTAATAGCATTTGTGGTTGCTGTATTGCACGCAACAACAATTAGTTTGCAACCCATATCTAGTAAAAAATCTACATTTTTTTTACTCAAGGCTACTATTTCCTGTTTCGTTTTTTGACCATAAGGGGCATTTTTACTATCAGCTAAATAGATGGTTTTTTCGTTTGGAAGTAATTGATGAATTGCAGTCCAAATTGAAGTGCCACCAATGCCAGAATCGAAAATGCCTATAGGATTATTGTTTATCATAAAAACAAAGTTAAGTATTTTTTAGAATCAAAAAAAAGTCTTTAACGAGGATTTTTAAGTGGAATGAAATTAATTTTCATGTATAAAAAAACTGCTCGAACCATTTTATTGGTGAGCAGTTTTTTTATTTTTACTAAGACAGTTTTCTAGAAACCTAAATCTTTTTTTACATCAGCAGTAACGTTTGGACCGTCAGCTAATAAAAGAGTAGAACCATCTAAAACATATTGGTAACCTTTTGCTTTACCAACTTTTTGGATAGAAGCTCTCACTTTTTCCATTAATGGTTTTACAATGTCAGATTCTTTTTGTTGCAATTCTTTTTGAGCATTGTCTCTATAGTCTACAATTCTTTTTTGCATATCTTGAACTTCTTTTGAACGTTCTCCATTAACTGCATCTGTTACTGTAGCTGATTCAGCTTCGTATTTTTTTAATTTTGCTTGGTATTCTTCAACCATTTTCTTGTAATCTGCATCATATGTACCGCTTAGTTTTTCAAGTTGTTTTTGTGCATCTATCATTGCTGGCATTTTAGACATAATTTCGCTTACATCAACGTGAGCTACTTTAGCTTGAGCATTCATTTGGTTTGCTCCTAAAACTAGTATTGCAGCAATTAGTAAAGTTTTGATTTGTTTCATCATCATTTTAAAATATTAATTAATTATTGGTCGTATTTCCTTGTTTTTATTTGTCTTCTTTTGCTTTTTGCTCTCTCGCTTTTTTTGCAGCTTCTCTTTCCTCTAAAATTTTATTTCTTCTTTCTTCTAAAGCTTTTTTACGTTCGTCATAAAGCTTTTGTCTTTCTTCAGCTTGTTTAGCTCTTGTATCATCAGTTGCAGTTGGTTTAGCTGCTTCTGTAGTTGGAGTTGTTTTGACTGCCTCTTTAGTTGGATTAGCTACTGAAGGTGTACTTTCCTTTTTTACTGTTTCAGAAACCGTGCCATTTTTTTTAGCTTCCCTTGCGTCACGAATTGCTTTTTTGTTTTCTTCGTATATCCTTATCTTTTCTTCTTGTGCTGCTTTCCTGTCTTCTAGTATTTTATCTCTTGCAGCTTTTCTTTCGTCTAAGATTTTTTGTCTTTCTTGTAAAGCAGGACTTTCGTCAATTGCACTTTCTTTATTTTCTTTTTCTTCTTCTATGGCAAGTTGCTTTTTTGTCAACTGCTCTCTTTTATCGGTTCTGGTAATTACTCTTAAAACCTGGTCGCTAACATCATATCTTTTTGCTGCAAAAAGCATTGTTAAGTCGGATGATCTATCAAATATAAAATCATATCTTTTAGCTTCTGCTATATCCTGAACAGCAGTAAAAACCTGATCTTGTATTGGTTTTGCTAAGGCCGATTTTTGTCTAATTAAATCTCCATTAACACCAAAGCGTTGCTGCTGATAATCTAACGTTTCTTTTTCAAGAAACTTAATTTCAGTTTCTCTTTCATCAATTAACTCATTCGTTAATAATGCTTTTTCAGCTTTTAAAGCGTCTTTAAGTTTATTGATTTCTAATTTCTTAGTTTCAATTTCTTGTTTCCACTTTTCGGCTTTCTGCTCTAATTGAGTTTGAGCCTCTTTATAGTCAGGGACATTTTGTAGAATATACTCCATGTCGATGTATCCTATTTTTGTCGATTTGGTTTGTGCCTGACTTGTATTTACTACTATCAAAGCCAAAATTATAAATAAAAATTGTTTTCTCATAACATTAATTTTATTTGAAATTTTTAACCAATACGATTAAAATTGTTGTCCAATAATAAAGTGCGTGCGTAAACCGCTTGGTTTTGTTTGTCCTGGTAATGTATCGAATCCGTAACCAAAGTCAATTCCTAATAATCCAAATGCAGGCATGAATACACGTAAACCAGCTCCCACAGAACGATTTAAATCAAAAGGATTGTAGTCTTTGAAACTTGGATAAGACGAACCTGCTTCAGCAAATGTAAGTACATAAATCGAAGCTGATTGTTTCAATGTAATTGGATAACGTAATTCTAATGAGAATTTATTGTAAATCGTTGCTCCAATTTGTTCTCCGTTTTGTATTGGCGTTAATGAACCATTTTCATATCCTCTTAATGCTATTGTTTCTCTACCATCCATAGAGTAGTTTGCCATACCATCTCCTCCTAAATAAAATCTTTCAAAAGGAACTACACCTCTAGATTGGTCATATGCTCCTAAGAAACCAAATTCAGTTAGCGTTCGTAGTACTAATTTACCATAAACTTTGGTATACCAATCAGCTTTGAACTTAATTTTGTAGTATTCTAGCCAATTAAATTTCTTTTGGTCAACTTTTCCTTGATCTGTAGCGGCATTTTTGTAATCATCTGGCTCGACTCTATTTCCGTTCGCATCAATTAAATCTCCAATTTGCACCATGTTTCCATTTGCATCAGGAACATTTCCTCTATCTGTAGTGTTTCTTAATTTGTATTCTTTCTGATTACCTAAATCAGCATAATTAATTCCATTAAATAAAGAGTAAGGAGGAGTCAATTTTGCAGAAACACTAAATTCTGAACCGTATGTTGGGAATATTGGGTTTACCCCTTTATTACTTCTGGTTAGTCCAATAGTATATGCTAAGTTTCTTGAAGTTCCATTACCAAAAGTAAACAATCCTGTATTGTAATTATGTAAATCGTAGTGTTGGTAACTAACCGATTGTGATAATACGAAGTAATCATCTGGTACCGATAATCTTTTTGCTATACCAACCGATAACGTTAAGATGTTAAAGCTTTTGCTTCTGTCTACTTTTTGTGTGATGTAATTATTTAAGAACTGAGTACTGTATGATATCGATGTGCTAAATTGTACTGGTTTTTTTCCTCCAAACCAAGGCTCAGAAAACGATACACTATAGGTTTGGAAATAAGTACTTCCTTGTAATCGAAGTGCTACTTTTTGTCCATCACCCATTGGTAAAGGTTTGTAGGCATTTTTGTTAAATAAATTTCTGGCAGAGAAGTTATTAAATGAAAGACCTAAGGTTCCGATGAAACCACCACCTCCATAACCTCCCTGAAGTTCTATCTGGCTAGATCCTTTTTCTACAAGATTATACTCTATATCTACAGTTCCTGCAGCAGCATCTACATTCTTGAATTTTGGGTCAATTGCTTCTGGATCAAAGAATCCTAATTGTCCAATCTCACGAATTGTTCTTACTAATAAATCTTTACTGTATTTTTCACCAGGTTTAGTTCTTAACTCACGGTAAATTACTTTATCATTTGTTTTGTCATTACCTACAACTGATATTTTATTAAAATATGCAATTGGACCTTCGGTTACTCTAATTTCGAAATCAATAGTGTCATTTACAGTTCTTACCTCTACAGCATTAATGTTAGAGAATAAATAACCATTATTTTGGTATAAATTCGTGATATCTTCAGCATCAGGTTTTGTCTTATCGGCAATCCTTTTTTCTAGAAGTACACCATTATATGTTTCTCCTTTTTTGATACCCAAATAACGATTTAATAATTGGTCTGTATATACAGTGTTTCCTAAGAATTTGATGTCACCAAAGTAGTATTTGTTTCCTTCTTCAACATCTACTTTTATGGCTAATGTGTTTTTCTTTTTATCGTAAACAATAGTATCAGATAATATTCGAGCATCTCTATATCCTTTTTCTTTGTAGTTGGCGATAACTTTTTCTAAATCAGCTTTGTATTTGTCTTTGATGAATTTAGAAGCTTTAAAAACACGAATAGGATTCTTTTGCTTGGTGTCTTTCATTGCTTTTCGCAAAGTAGCATCTGACAATTGTTTATTGCCTTCAAATTCGATTTTACTAATTTTTACTTTATCCCCTTTATCTACACGAACTAGCATATTTACTTGGTTTGTAGAGGTGGTGTCAGCAGTAGTAGTAATGGTTACTTTGGTATTATAGTAACCTTCTTTTTTGTATTTGTTTTCGATATAATTCTTGGTAGTTGTAATTAAATTCTCGTTTACAATTTTGTTTTTTGTTAAACTGTTGTCTTTAATTAGGCCTTCAATTTTACCTTTCTTTATACCGACAAATTTTACTTCGTTTAATTTAGGTAGCTCTATAATATCTAAATCTAGATAGATGCTATCATTCTCAATTCTATTTACATAGAATGAAATTTCGTCAAAAAGTCCAAGCTTTCCCAGCTTTTTGATGGCTCCACTTATTTCTTCACCAGGAACTGTTATTTCCTGTCCTTTTTGTAAGCCAGAAAAAGTGACAACAGTTTGCTCATTGAAGCTTATTTTACCAATTACAGATACGTCAGCAAGAATATATTTTTTCCCTTGGTCAAAAGGAATTCTTTCTTGCGCTTTTATTTGTGAAAAACTACCAAAAACCAATAAGGTAAGTACTATTTTTATTCTTTTTTGTAACACTAAAAAATCATTTAATTTGTTCACTTGTTTTTCCAAATCTACGTTCTCTTTTTTGATAACTAATGATAGCCTCATATAAATCCTTTTCTTTAAAGTCTGGCCATAAGACATTAGTAAAATATAGTTCTGCATAGGCAATTTGCCACAACAAAAAATTACTTATTCTATGTTCTCCACTTGTTCGTATTAATAAATCTACATCTGGTAAATTTTGCGTGTAAAGATGCTCATTTATAATTGAATCGTCAATAGTGTCTATTGAAATTATATTATTTTTAACTTTATTACTGATGATTCTAACAGCGTTTACAAGTTCTTCTCTTGAACCGTAACTTAAAGCTAATGTGAGCGTAAGCCTTGTGTTGTTTTTTGTTTTTTCAATAACATCCAATAGCTCTTTTTGTGCGGATTTAGGTAATTTTTCTAAATTACCAATTGCATTAAGTTTTATGTTGTTTTTCTGTAATGTACCAAGTTCTTTTTTTAATGAATTTATAAGTATCTTCATTAAAGTTTCAATCTCTAATTTTGGTCTATTCCAGTTCTCAGTTGAAAAGGCGTATAATGTTAGATATTCAATTCCTATCTTGGCACAGGATTCGATGGTTTCTTTTACAGATTTTGTTCCATTCTCATGGCCAAAAGCTCGTAAGAAGCCTTGTTGTTTAGCCCAGCGCCCATTTCCATCCATTATGATGGCTAAATGTCGTGGTAAGTTCGTTTTATCTATTGTGTCTAAATTCATTTTTTTTAATATGGGCAATAGCAAGGTTTGTTTCCAAATGTATACGTTAAAGTTACTCCTGAAAAAACATACCAGTCATTATTATTTAAGTCTCCAAAACGTAATGATTTTAAATTATCATTATCTGGATTGCTGCCATCAAGATTATCTGTAAAGGTATATCGTGCGCCAACCTCTAATCCTAAAACAAAATTACTCGTTAAATTTGTTTTTACACCTAATATCATTGGAATTGCGAATGAACCTGTGTTTTTTTCTTTTTTTGTCTCGCCAGATTGAATGTATAACTCATCATATCTGAAATAACTAAGACCTGAAAACACATATGGTGTAAATTTTCTTTTCTCTTCATGTAGGTTGAAGTCAAAAAAATTAAATTCAAGACCAGCAGAAAGTTCTCTAATTGTATTGTCAAAACGATATCCTCTTAGTTTTCGACCTCCTTCTCTTGAGTCTAAATCATTTGCGGTGATTGTTGATTGTGTGTATGAAAAGCGATAGGCATGTCTAGGACTTTTATTCCATCGGTACAATACACCAAAAGCAGGCTTATCTGGTGAAATATAAGTTGTACTTCCTACATCTCCAATATAGTTACTACCTCCTAAAAAAACACCAACCTCATGTATCTGAGCGTTCATGCTTGTAAAGGAAAAGAAACATAACAATAAATTAAAAATTTTGTTCATTTAATTAAAAATTGCGTGCAAATATAATAATAATCAATACGAATCAATGCTGATTAAGTTAAAACTGTCTTTTTTTGAATTATAGACGAAATATCTCAACAATTACTGAATATTCGATACTTGCAAAACGAGAAAAACATTACAAATAGTATAAAGTACGCTTGAAAAAAGCTTAATTTCTTTTGTCTTCCCCCCAAAGTAGTTTATTACGTAAGGTTTTTAAGAAAGTTTCTCCGGGAATTTCAACCATATTTATTTTAAAATCGGTTTTCTTTATTGTTAAAATAGATTCGTTTTTTATTGAAGCTATTCTTGAATCTAATGAAACAAGATAATGATCTTCTCTTCCTGATACGCGAAGTTTAATCTCGGTATTGTCTGGTATTATAAGCGGTCTGGCTGTTAAATTATGTGGCGCAATTGGTGTAATTACTAAACTGTTTACATCTGGAGTCAATATTGGTCCACCACAGCTTAATGAGTATCCTGTTGAGCCTGTTGGTGTTGATATGATTAGTCCATCTGCCCAATATGAATTTAGGTATTCTCCGTTTAAGTAAGTGTCTACTGTTATCATCGAAGTAGTATCTTTTCGGCTTACTGTAACTTCATTCATAGCAAAATTCAGTTCTTCTATTGCCTCATTTTTTGGTTCTGTCGTTAAACTTAATAAAGTTCTTTCAGATACAGTGTATTTTTTATCAATTACAAATTGCATAAATGCCGCTATGTTCTCTTTTTGTACAGTGGCAAGAAATCCCAATCGACCGGCATTGATGCCTAAAATTGGTACACCTGAATTACGAATTAATGTTGCGGCTCTTAAAATGGTTCCATCTCCACCAATGCTTATCAGCATTTCAAAACTGCTGTCTAATTCAGTGTGAGTTGAGAAAGTTTTATATTCTTTTTCGATTATCTTTTTTTCATGGAGCATCTTCAAGAAATTGGCTTCGATAACCATTTCAACATTATTCGAGGTAAAAAAAACAAATATGTCTTTAATAATTGGGTCTGTACTATTTAGATAGTATTGTCCGTAGATAGCTACTTTCATTCTTTTTGATTAAATAATGTGTCAATTAAATAATTTGTCAATTGCATAATGTGAAAATTATCTAATTGACACATCGCCTAATTTTTTATATATTAAGGTACTTGTCTAAGTAATCAGAGCGTTCCTTTAAATTATTGATATATGTGTCTTCTTGGTGTTCGGATATAATTTCGTAATTATATCTTCGGAAGGTTTGTATAATTTCGTTCATTGCTCCTAAGCTAATTTTAATGGTTATTTGAATGCTGTCTGTATTAGCATCAGAAACGAACGCACCTAAAATTCTACCATTATTACTCTCTACAATTTGAGTAATCTCACTCATGGAATAATCCAGAAGTCCTTTTTTTACGATTATTACTCCGCCTTGTTCTTTTAAAAAGGGTGTTTCATGAAAGAATTTGATGATGTCACCTATTTCATAAAATCCAAGATAAACATTGTTTTCGTCTAAAACAGGGATTAAATTGGTGTGGTTTTTGGCAAAAACTTCCAATACATCTAGCCAAATCATATTGTTTCGAGCAAAAAAATGCTCGAGAGTATATTTGTAATCAATTACTTTTTTGTCGCTATCAAAAGTTTCAATATCATCAGAGGCTATACAACCAATGTATACTCCATCTTCCAAAACAGGAAAATGAGAGAAGCTTAGGTCAGCAAAGAAATCCTGTACCGAAGTGATGGTTTCTTGGCTGTTTATAGCTCTAAAGTCATTGGTAATGTAATTAGTAATATCTGTCATAATCCAATTAGCAATATTTGATGCAAAATAATCAAAAAATAGCAAAAACTCCTAAGTTTTACTTTGTATTTTTGTCGTAACAAATATAGTGTTACTAGAATTAATATCCATTTATATGACAAAGTTAAGTGTAAATATCAATAAAATTGCAACGTTACGTAATGCGCGTGGCGGAAATGTACCGGATTTATTAAAAGTGGCGACCGATATTCAAAAATTCGGAGGCCAAGGAATCACAATACACCCTCGTCCAGACGAACGCCATATTCGTTATCAGGATGCACGAGATTTAAAAGCAATTGTGTATACAGAATATAATATTGAAGGAAATCCACAACATAATTTTATCGATTTGGTTTTAGAATGTAAACCAGATCAGGTAACATTGGTTCCAGATGCAATTGGTGCTATTACATCTTCAGCAGGTTGGGATACTATAAAGAATCAAGCGTATTTAACAGAAGTAATACAGGAGTTTCAGCGTAACGGAATTAGGACTTCGATTTTTGTTGATCCAGTTCTTGAAATTATTGAAGGTGCTAAAAAAACAGGAACAGATAGAATAGAATTATATACAGAGGCTTTTGCGCATCAATATAGTCTAGGAAACGAAAAGGGAATTGATTCTTATACCGAAGCAGCTAAATTAGCAAATGAACTTAATTTAGGGATTAATGCTGGGCATGATTTAAGTTTGGATAATATTGAGTTTTTTAAACAAAATATTCCGGGATTATTAGAGGTTTCTATCGGTCATGCCTTAATTTCAGAAGCGCTTTATCTTGGATTAGATAATGTGATTAATATGTATTTGCGTAAACTAAAATAGTATGTTATATTCAAAAATAGAAGGGGAAGGCAAGCCGTTACTAATTCTTCATGGATTCTTAGGAATGTCTGATAATTGGAAAACGCTTGGTACTCAATTTGCGGCTGGTGGTTTTCAGGTTCATATTTTAGATTTACGTAACCACGGACGTAGTTTTCATTCCGATATATTTACTTATGAGGCAATGGTGCAAGATGTTTTCGAATATTGTCAAGCTAATAACTTGGATAAAGTCGATATCATAGGGCATTCGATGGGAGGTAAAACGGCTATGTTCTTTGCAGCAAAGCATCCTGAGAAAGTTAATAAATTAATTGTTGCCGATATCGCACCTAAATATTATAAGCAACATCATCAAGATATATTGGCTGGATTAAATGCAGTTGATTTCTCAGTAAAACCAAGTCGCAATGATGTCGAAGCTATTTTGGCAGCGTATATATCTGATTTTGGGACAAGACAATTTTTAATGAAAAATCTGTATTGGCTGGAGCCGGGACAATTAGCATTTCGATTTAATTTACCAGTTTTTAATACTAACTTAGAAGCTATAGGTAAAGAATTAGATGTCAATTTGGTTTTTAATAATCCCACATTATTTATTAGAGGAGGCGCTTCGAGATATATTTTAGATTCAGATTTTGAGAATATCAAGCAACATTTTCCAAATTCAAATATTGAGACGATTCCAAACGTTGGGCATTGGTTACATGCCGAAAATCCTAAGATGTTTTACGAACTATCCATCGATTTTTTGAAAAAATAATTACTTTGTTTAATGAAAATTTTATTACTTTTAAATAAATTTTAAAACAAAAAAATATGAAATTACTACTCAGAATATTGATTACCGCAGGCTTAGTATTACTAATTGCTCATTTTATGCCAGGCGTTCATGTAGCTAGTTTTACTATTGCTTTAATTGTTGCTGTGGTGCTAGGATTGCTTAATATTTTTATTAAGCCGCTATTAGTATTATTCACATTGCCAGTTACTTTGATTACGTTTGGACTGTTTTTGCTAGCTATTAATGCTATAATTATTTTGTTGTGTACCAAAATTGTTGGCGGGTTTACAGTTGATTCGTTTTGGACGGCACTAATATTTAGTATCGTTCTGTCTATTCTACAGTCTATTACGTATAAAATATTAGGAGAAGATAGATAAAATAATAAGGAAGGGGAGTCTTAAAAAGCACTTCTTATCAATATATTAAAAAGCTTGGTTGGGTTGCAAAAATTTTATAATTTTGCAACCCAATTTTATTATGTAAATTAAAGAAGAAGATGGATATTAAAAGAGTAGCAATAAACGCAGTAAATGAGACAATTGTATTGAACGTTGTTCATATGGATTACAAAGGTCAAGTTCAAAAAAGATTAAACGAAAAAATGCCTTTGGCAACTGTAAAAGGTTTTAGAAAAGGACAAGTTCCTAAAGACCTTGTTGAGAAACAATACGGAAAAGGAATAAAACAAGAAGAAGTTAAAAAAGTAGTTGATTTGGCTTTGGAGCGTTATGTACAATCTGAAAGATTAAATCTTCTTGGAACTCCTCTTGCTAAAGAAAATGAAAATTTTGATTGGGATGCTGAAGAATTAGTATTCGAATATGAAATTGGTTTAGTACCTAACTTCGAAATTGATCTTGAAGCTAAAAATGATATCGTAAAATATATCGTTACTGCTGATGATAAATTAATTGACGGTCAAGTAGAGCGTATCCAAAAACAATTTGGAAAAGCAATTCCTCAAGATGTAGTTGTAGCTGATTCTGATATTACAGGAACTTTTACAAATGAAGAAAAAGGAATCAACAATACTACAACAATTTCACTTTCTATCTTTAAAGATAAAAAAACTGCTGATAAATTCATCGGTAAAAAAGTTGGAGATGTTGTAACTGTAAATACTAAAGGTTTATTCGAAGATGATCACCAATTAATGGATTACTTAAAAGTAAGTCATGATGATGTTCATGGTTTAGATGTAGATGTTAACTTTACTATCGAAGCTATCAACGGAGCTGAATTAGCTGAATTAAACCAAGAATTGTTTGATAAACTTTTTGGTGAAGGTAAAGTAGCCTCATTAGAAGATTTGAAAGCAAAAATTAAAGAAGATGCAGAACTTCAATTTGCACAACAAGCAGATCAAAAATTATTAGCAGATGTTCAAGATTTCTTAATTGAGAGCACTAAATTTGAATTGCCAGCTGAATTCCTTAAAAAATGGTTGCAAACTGTAGGTGAGAAAAAATTATCTCCAGAAGAAGCAGAAGTTGAATACGCAAGATCAGAAAAAGGATTACGTTTTCAATTGATTGAAGGAAAAGCAATGGCTCAAAGTAATATCCAAATCACGTTTGAAGATTTGAAAGCATTCACAACAGGTGCAATCAAACAACAAATGGCTCAATTTGGACAAACAAACCCAACAGACGAAGAAGTTCAAGGAATTGTTGCAAGAGTGTTGTCAAACCAAGAAGAAGTAAAAAGACTTTCAGAGCAAGTTGTAGCTGAGAAGTTATTGGTATTGTTTAAAGAAAAAGCAAATCCAACAACTAAAGAAGTAACTTACGAAGAATTTATTGCAGCTTCTTACGGAGAATAATTTCTAAAAAAATAAGTATATTTGAGCGTCAAAAGAATATTTTTCTTTGACGCTCTTTTTTTAGGTTTCAAATTTAAAATAAGACATATTGGCATTGTTTATAAAGAGGTATGACCTTTGATTAAATAAAATATATAATATAGTAACGTACAACTTAGAACAAAAAAATATGAACTACGGTAAAGAATTTAAAAAATTTGCTACAAAGCACCAAGGAGTGAATGCTATGTATTACGATAAAATCGTAAGTGCAATGACTCCAACTAATATGACTCCATATATTATAGAAGAACGTCAGTTGAATATTTCACAGTTAGACGTTTTTTCAAGATTAATGATGGATAGAATTATTTTCCTTGGAACAGGTATTGATGATCAAATTGCAAATATTGTTCAGGCACAATTATTATTTTTAGAAAGTGCGGATGCATCTAAGGATATTCAGATTTATCTAAATTCTCCTGGAGGAAGTGTTTATGCAGGATTAGGAATCTATGATACAATGCAATATATTAAACCAGATGTAGCTACAATTTGTACAGGTATGGCTGCTTCTATGGGAGCTGTTTTATTATGTGCAGGAGCTGCAGGAAAACGTTCGGCTTTACCACATTCAAGAGTAATGATTCACCAGCCATCTGGAGGAGCTCAAGGAGTTGCTACTGATATGGAAATCAATTTACGCGAAATGTTGAAACTGAAAGATGAATTATATAACATCATCTCTCAGCATTCAGGACAAACTTTTGATAAAGTACATAAAGATAGCGAACGTGATTACTGGATGATTGCTGATGAAGCTAAAGAGTACGGAATGATTGATGAAGTTTTGAGAAGAGGATAAATTTTTAAGGTTTAAAGTTACAAAGGCACTAAGTTTCAAAGTGCGCTGCTTTGTGAATTTGAATAGGAGAAATTTAGGTTAAAATAAAATGAAGTTATAGGTTGCCTTAGTTTTGAGTTTCGAATGTAAGAACCTCAGGACCTTAGAACCTTTGTAACTTTGCAACTAAAAATAGATGGCAAAAGTAGTATTAGAGTGTTCGTTTTGTGGGAGAAAAAAGCCAGAGACCAATTTATTAATTGCTGGTATTAATGCACATATTTGTGATAAGTGTATCGAACAAGCACACGGAATTGTTTTAGAAGAATTAAAATCAAGTGGAAGCTCAAAATTAGTTGGTGATTTAATATTAAAGAAACCAAAAGAAATTAGAGCATTCTTAGATCAATATGTAATAGGTCAGGATCAAACTAAAAAAGTAATGTCGGTTGCGGTTTACAATCACTACAAACGTTTAATGCAACAACAGTTGGATGACGAAGTAGAGATAGAGAAAAGTAATATCATTATGGTTGGTCAAACGGGAACAGGAAAAACATTAGTAGCAAAAACCATTGCAAAAATGTTAGACGTTCCTTTGGCAATTGTTGATGCTACCGTTCTAACCGAAGCAGGATATGTTGGAGAAGACGTAGAAAGTATTTTGACACGTTTGCTTCAAGCTGCCGATTACGATGTGGCAAAAGCCGAAAGAGGAATCGTTTTTATTGATGAAATAGATAAAATTGCTCGTAAAAGCGATAATCCATCAATAACACGTGATGTTTCGGGCGAAGGAGTACAACAAGCATTATTGAAACTTTTAGAAGGAACAGTTGTAAATGTACCACCAAAAGGAGGACGTAAGCACCCAGACCAAAAATTTGTTGAGGTAAATACACAAAATATATTGTTTATAGCTGGAGGAGCTTTTGATGGAGTAGAACGTATTATTTCAAAACGTTTAAACCGTCAGGCAGTAGGTTATAGCACATCAAAAAATGTGGATAATATTGACAAAGACAATTTATTACAATACATCATTCCAAAAGATATTAAAGACTTTGGATTGATTCCAGAAATCATTGGTCGTTTACCAGTTTTAACGCATATGGATCCTTTAGATAGAGAAACATTGCGTGCAATTCTTACTCAACCTAAAAATGCATTAATCAAACAATATCAAAAGTTGTTTTTAATGGATGAGGTAGAGTTTACGATTACTGATGAAGCATTGGATTTTATTGTAGAAAAAGCATTAGAGTATAAATTAGGAGCACGTGGATTGCGTTCGTTATGTGAAGCTATCTTAACCGATGCTATGTATGATTTACCAAGCTCAGATGTTAAAATATTAGAGATTGATAAAGAGTACGCCAAAGAAACTTTGAATAAGAATTTATTGAAACGATTAGAAATTGCTTCATAAATCTTGAAATAACTTTGTCAAATTTTTAAATTTTTGTCAAAGATTTATCTTAACCTGTTCATTTATTTGAACAGGTTTTTTTTTATCTCACTCTAAACTTTTCTCTATATTCAATTGGCTTCATTCCTACCATTTTGTAGAAAACTTTTCTAAAAGATTTAGGATCATTGTAGCCTGTTTTTTCAATAATCTCGGATATAGAAAGTTGTGTTTGTTCCAGATATTTTTTAGAGCTTTCTACACGAATGTTTTGTAAATATTCTATAGGAGGAATCCCAACTACTTGCTTGAATCTTCGAGTCATATTACGATTACTAGTCGGAATGTCTTTAGTAATTTCTTCCAGTTTTTCTATTGTGCTGTATTCATTTTCTATTTTGTGTTGCAATTGAGCAACAAGAATATCATTATGTAAATGATTAGGACGAAAAGTGCTAAAATAACTTTGTTTATGACGATTTAAATCAATGGCAAAAATTTTAGCAATTTGTACAGCTACTTCATTTCCGCAATATTTCTGAACTAAAAGAATCAGTAAATGAAAAGAAGAAGTTGATCCGCCACTTGTATAAAGCGTTCCATCGGCAGTTAATGTTTCTTCGGGTTTTAAATTTACCAAAGGAAACGATTGGTTAAAAGCACTACAAGCGTCAACATGAGTTGTAGCTGATTTTTCATCTAGTAATCCGGAAGCACCAAGCAAGAAAGCGCCTGTGCAAAAACTAGCTATTTCTGCTCCAAACAAATGCTGTTTTTTTAACCAAGGAATAAAATTGCTGTTTTTTGCAATCATTCCTTTCATATCATCCGTGGTAAATGCAGGAATTAAAACCAATCCAAGTTTCTCATCGGAGGATTGGATGGAATTAACTTTATAATTAAACAATTTTTCTTGCTCCATTTGTTCAGATGATTGAAAAACGAATATCTCAAACGGTTTTTCGCCTTCAGAATGCAATTTATTAGCAGTTTCAAAAACTTCAAGAATGGCTGCAATACTCAATAATTTATAGTCATGCGGAACGATTAACCCAACTTTTTTACTCATTATTTCTCTTTTTTTAATGGAAATGACTCATACAAAAATAGCTTTTTTGTCTTAAATGACCCTAAAAATGACTTTTATTATAGTCTAAAGGCTAGGTGATTACTTTAAATTTGCTTTAAATAATTTGTAAATTTATATAAAAATGAAAACAGAAATTTTCTTAAATCTTCCAGTGAAAGATTTAAATCGCAGCATGGCTTTTTTTACAGAATTAGGTTTTACATTCAATTTAAATTTTACAGATGATAAAGCAGCTTGTTTAGAAATCGGAGAAAATATATTTGCAATGCTTTTGTTAGAAGAGTTTTTTAAAACATTCACACAAAAACAAATTTGCAATACAGCAACCACGACCGAAATCTTAATGGCGTTATCTGTTGATAGCCGAGAAAAAGTAGATGAAATAATTACAGCAGTAGTAAAAGCTGGTGGTACAGAATACATGGAAGCCAAAGATTATGGATGGATGTATCAAAAAGCTTTTTTAGATTTAGATGGGCATCATTGGGAAATATTTTTCATGGATGAAAGTCAAGCGCCAAAAAATTAAAAGTCAATTTATAAAGTATAATTTTAATCAATTGAATATGATAACAGTTCAAAGTACAGTAAAAGCTCCAATAGCAAAAGTTTGGGAAATATGGACAG
This sequence comes from Flavobacterium frigoritolerans, assembly GCF_025847275.1. Classification (GTDB taxonomy): domain Bacteria; phylum Bacteroidota; class Bacteroidia; order Flavobacteriales; family Flavobacteriaceae; genus Flavobacterium; species Flavobacterium frigoritolerans. The sequence continues at coordinate 232,680 of NZ_JAOZEV010000006.1, read as the reverse complement.
CTCCAAAACACATACAAGAATGGAATAGTCCATCGCCAGAATGGCATACACCGTATGCTGAAAATGATTTAAAAACAGGAGGTAAATTTAAATCGACAATGGCAGCCAGAGACGGAAGTATGAGTTTTGATTTTGAAGGAGAATATACCTTAGTAAAAGAAAACGAAGCTATTGAATATGTAATTGGAGATGGGAGAAAAGTCGAAATTACTTTTAGAGAAACTCCAAACGGAGTAGAAGTAATAGAAAGTTTTGATCCAGAGACAGAAAATCCAGAAGAGATGCAACGTGGTGGATGGCAAGCGATTCTAGATAATTTTAAAAGTTATGTAGAGCGTAATTAATTAAGGAACTAAGGTTCAAAGAGACAAAGACTCTAAGGCTTCTCTCAAATATGAAAAAAAACGTTGTGACTTAATGCCTTTGAGGTAAATATATAAGCATAGCCTTAATTATCTTATATAACTTGTATGGTTTAAAAATAATAGCTTTAAATATCAAAAAATGGCAAAACAAATATGGCTCAATCTGCCAGTAAAAGATGTAGCAAAATCGAAAGCCTTTTTCTCGAAAATAGGTTTTTCATTCAATGAAGAGCATGATACGCCAAAATCAACTTGTATGCTTGTTGGTGAAGGTAAATTTGTAATAATGCTTTTTGAAGAAAAAATGTTTGAAGATATTTCTCAAAATAAACTTACAGATACAAAAACAAGTTCAGAAATACTAATATCTATAGATGCTGAAAGTAAAGAAGAAGTAGATACAATTGCTAAAAAAGTTCAGGAAGCAGGAGGGAATGTTTTTGCAGCTCCAAGCTTGAATCAAGGTTGGATGTACGGTTGTGGTTTTGCAGATCTAGATGGACATCGTTGGAATTCTTTATTCATGGATTTTAGTAAATTATCATAAAAAAATTAGATTATGGAAACATTAGAATTTAAGATAAAGATTAAAGCTCCTAGAGAAAAAGTCTGGGGTATTTTATGGAACGATGAAACTTATCGAAAATGGACAAGTGTTTTCTGTGAAGGTACTTATGCGATAAGTAATTGGAATGAAGGAGATAAAATTCATTTTTTAGACCCAAATGGAGAAGGGATGAATAGCATTATCGAAAAGAAAATACTAAACGAATATATGGCATTTAAGCATATAAGCGGATTAAAAGATTTTAAAGAAATGCCAATCGATGAAGAAACAAAAAAATGGACTGGCGCATTGGAAACCTATCGATTGATTCAAGAGAATGATTATACTATTCTTGAAGCTAAAGTTGATACGCTCGAAAAATATATCGATTATTTTAAAGAAGCTTTTCCGAAAGGATTAGAAAAGGTAAAAGAATTATCAGAAGCAAAATAATAAAAACACTAATAATTAAAATAAAACATCATGGCAGCAGTAAATCCCTATTTAATTTTTAATGGAAATTGCGAAGAAGCATTTCTATTTTACAAATCAGTTTTTGGAGGCGAATTTGCATACATTGGAAAATTCAAAGATATGCCTGCACACGAAAATTGTTCACAAGTATCAAGCGATAGCGAAGAAGCAGAAAGAATTATGCATGTTAGTTTACCAATTGGTCAAACCATTTTAATGGGAAGTGATAGTACCGAACAATCTGGTGCTGTAACTTTTGGAGGGAATTTTTCGGTTTCAATTAATGTCGAAAGTGCAAAAGAAGGCGATAGAATTTTTAATGGACTCTCAGCAGGAGGAAATCCATTTATGCCAATGGGTAAAACCTTTTGGGGCGCTTATTTCGGAATGTTTACCGATAAGTTTGGAGTAAACTGGATGGTGAATTTTGATGAAAATATGCCAAGCAGCTAATTAAATAACTATTGTTAAGTAATTAATTCAGGAGATTATTTAGGATAATTTTAGAACAAGATTTACTTGTTTCTTCAGTTGTACTAAATAATCTTTTTTTATTAAAAGTTGCTTCAATGCAAGTTATTTTAAACATTGGAATAGAACATTAAATTATTTAAATAAATCATATCGATTTGTGTTTTTTCTTTACAAGAAAACAAAGCATATTCTTTTTTATCAACAATAGATTGCCGATTTTTGTCACTTCTAAATCAATAAAGATAAAATGACAACAGAAGATAAAGAGATTATTTTATTAAAAGTTTCAGGTCATGACAAACCAGGAGTTACAGCAGGATTAACAGCAGTATTGGCTACTTATGATGCCGTTATTTTAGATATTGGACAAGCTGATATTCACGATACGCTTTCTCTGGGGATTTTGTTCGAAATCGAAGCTGGTTCCACTTCAGGACCAGTATTAAAAGACTTATTGTTTAAAGCTTATGAATTAGAAGTAAAGGTAAAGTTCATCCCAATTTCTATCGAAGATTACGAAAAATGGGTAAAAACACAATCCAAACAACGTTACATAGTTAATATTCTTGGAGAAAAATTAGCAGCTTCACAATTAGCAGCAGTTGCAAAATTATTATCCGATCAAAATTTAAATATTGTTTCCATAATAAGACTAACAGGTAGAACATCAGTTGTAGAACATGAAGATTACCCTCGTTCATGCATACAATTATCGTTAACAGGAGATGTTGTAGATAAGATTGCAATGACAGCAAGTTTTATGGAAATTTCCAGAACCCTAAATGTAGATATTTCATTTCAGGAAGATAATATCTACAGAAGAAACCGACGTTTAGTTTGTTTCGATATGGACTCAACGCTAATCCAAACTGAAGTAATAGACGAATTGGCAGAACTTAATGGAGTAGGAGAGCAAGTAAGAGCAATTACAGAATCGGCTATGAATGGAGAAATAGATTTCAACGAAAGCTTCAAGCAACGCATGGCATTGTTAGAAGGTTTGAGCGAAGATGTTTTACAATCAGTTGCCGAAAAATTACCTATCACCAAAGGAGCACATCGCTTAATGAAAGCTCTAAAATATTACGGATATAAAACCGCTATATTATCGGGAGGATTTACCTATTTTGGTGATTATTTACAAAAAGAATTAGGTATTGATTACGTTCATGCTAACCGATTAGAAATTAAAGATGGTAAGTTAACTGGTAAATATTTAGGCGAAATTGTAGATGGCCAGAAGAAAGCTGAATACCTAAGAGCAATTGCCGAAAAAGAAGGAATTCATATCAATCAAACTATAGCAGTAGGAGATGGAGCCAACGATTTGCCAATGCTAAATTTAGCAGGTCTAGGAATCGCATTTCATGCTAAACCAACGGTAAAAGAAAGCGCATCAACCTCAATTTCAAGTTTAGGACTCGATGGAGTTTTGTACCTATTAGGATATCATGACCGATATATTGATATGATGTAGTTTATTTATAATAATTTCAGGCTGAGCGGAGGCGAAGCCTTTTTATATAACAAACCTTAGTTTTAATTTAAGCTGAGGTTTTTTTATGGGCATGCCCCGCAGAAAAAGCGGGTCGGGCTATACATTGCAATCTTTTTATTTTTTAAAGAAAAAAATAAAAAGGATTTCCATTGCTATCCCTCATGCGACTCAGTAGATTTTAGACAACTTGGGTTTTGAGGTTTCTAAATTCCCAGCGCTAGTGCGAGCGTCTCGCTCGTACCCGTAAAGAGTATATTTTAAAATTGATTGTGTTCACGAGCGAGACGCTCGCGTCAGCAATGAACAAAATTATTGGTATTTTAAAACTACATCCCCTTCAATTGCTCTAAATAATCTCTTTGGTTCGAAAGTCTAGGTATTTTATGCTGACCACCTAATTTGTCTTTTTCTTTTAACCAATCATAGAATAAATTCTCTCTGGCAACATTAATCACCAAAGGATTTAGCGTCATATTATTATAACGTTTAGCTTCGTAATCAGAGTTTAGAGATTGTAGCGTTTCGTCAAGCGCTTTTTGGAAAAGCCCTACATCAGCAGGTTTTTTCTTAAACTCAATCATCCATTCGTGAGCTCCTTTTTCTTTGTCTTGCATAAATATCGGAGCTACAGTATAATCTATAACTTCAGTATTTGTTAACTGGCATGCTTTGGCAATAGCCTGATCGGTATTTTCAACCATAAGTTCTTCGCCAAAAACATTAATATGATGTTTGGTTCTTCCTGTAACTCGGATCCTGTATGGATTTAAAGAAGTAAAACGAACCGTATCACCAATTAAATAACGCCATAAACCAGAATTGGTAGTAATAACGATTGCATAATTTTTATCTAATTCAACATCGGCCAAACGGATTACTTTTTGTTCTGGTTTCCCAAAAGTCTCCATAGGAATAAATTCGTAGAAGATTCCGTAATCCAGCATTAGTAATAAATCACTGGAATTATTTAAATCCTGAATGGCAAAGAAACCTTCAGAAGCATTGTATATTTCGTAGTATTTAAAATCTTTTTTCGGTAATATATTTTTGTATTGTTCTCTGTAAGGAGAAAAACTCACGCCGCCATGAAAGTAAACTTCCAGATTAGGCCATATTTCAAATAAATTTCCTTTTCCAGAATCTTCAAGAACACGATTCATTAAAACCAACATCCATGAAGGAACACCAGCAAAACTGGTTACATTTTCATTTTTGGTTTCATTTATAATAGCAGCAATTTTGGTTTCCCATTCGCTCATAAGCGACGTTTTATTGCTTGGTGTACTACTGAATTCCGCCCAAATAGGCATATTTTCAATTAAGATAGCCGATAAATCTCCGAAGAAAGTATTGTTGTTTTCATAAATCTGAGAACTTCCGCCTAAGCGAAGACTCTTACCTAAAAACAATTCTGAATCTTCATTATTATTCAAGTATAAACACAATAAATCTTTACTTCCTTTATAATGACAATCTTCCAGAGCCTCATTACTCACAGGGATAAATTTACTTTTAGCATTTGTAGTTCCGCTCGATTTAGCAAACCATTTTATAGGAGTTTCCCAAAAAACATTTTGTTCGCCTTGGCGCGTGCGCTCAATCAAGGGTTGCAATTCTTCGTAAGTAGCTATAGGCACTCTTTCAGAAAAAGTTTGATAAGAATTTATCGAAGCAAAATCGTATTGTTTTCCAACAATGGTATTCTCGGCAGCCAATATTAAATTATGGAGGAGCTCTTCCTGAACTTCATTTGGATATTTAAGAAAAAGCTCTATTTGATGAATTCTTTGTTTAAGAACCCAAGAAGCAAAGGAGTTGATTATTGATAGAGGCATGAATGAATTTAGATTTTAGATTGCTGATTTTCTTACTAACATAAAAAGTCAGGAATTTAAGATTTGAATATCGATAGACAAATACTAACTTTGTCGTTGTATCAAAAATAGTGTTTTTTTATAAATGACAATTCTATTTATGGCAAAGATTCCAATTCAAAAATGGAGTTTTAACAGTATCGAGGTTTAAATTCTTTAGAACGAATCTAAAACCTAAAAATTTAAAATCAGCTTCCGATAGCTTCGGGGCTAAAAATTAAAATCTAATGCAATATCAAGGCGTACTTACAAAGATGCAAACCGAAATAGGGAATCCAATTCAATATTATTTGGTTTTTGAAGATAGTTTTATCAATGTCAATCAATTATTGAATAAAGAAATTGAAATCAATTTTGTAGGCTACCAATGTTTAAATTGTGGTAAAAAGAAAAAAATATTCCGTCAGGGATTTTGCTACGATTGTTTTTATTCAAGCCCTGCTGTTGGAGATTGGATTATGAAACCAGAATTAAGTACGGCGCATTTAGGAATTCAGGATCGTGATTTAGTTTATGAAGAAAAAGTACAATTGCAACCGCATATTGTATACTTGGCTTTATCTAGCGAAGTAAAAGTAGGAGTGACTAGAAAGACACAAGTACCAACACGTTGGATCGATCAGGGTGCAACACAAGCATTGGCAATCGTAGAAGTTCCGAATCGTTATTTAGCAGGAATCACCGAGGTGGCATTAAAAAATCATTATGCCGACAAAACAAATTGGAGAAAAATGCTTCAAAATAATATCGAAAGCGTTGATTTAATTCTTGAGAAAGCTAAAGTCGAAAGTTTGATTCCAGATGAAGTTCGCGAATATTTTTATCCAGAGAAAAATGATTTGTATGAAATGCATTATCCAGTTCTTGAATATCCAAAAAAAGTAGCAAGTTTGAGTTTGGATAAAACACCAACTTTTCAAGGAAAACTTAGTGGAATTAAAGGACAGTATTTATTGTTTGAAGACGGAACAGTTTTTAATATTCGTGGTTCCGAAGGATATGTGGTAACAATAAATGTATAATTCTTAAAAGTGATATTTAACATATAGAAACATAGATTAAAAACTTAAAAGAGTTTCTAGAAAATCATGATTTTTTCACATAGTACTATGCGATTTATTTTGAGTGAAACGTCTTTTATATACTTTGAAAGTCAAGCTATGTTTCTATGTTTTGGGATAATTGAGAATGTGTAGTTATTAATTCCTTATCGTTGATTCCCTCTCGATAATAAGTGTAGGGAGTTCGATAGTTTGATGAATAACCGGAAGATGCTCTTTGATTTGGGCAATTTCATTTATTAATATAGCAGCAGCACGTTGACCAATATCATAACCAGGTTGGTCAATCGTGGTAAGCTTTGGCGAAATTACGGTAGACATAAACCAATTGCTAAAACCAAAAACAGCAATTTGCTCCGGAATCTTAATATGCATATCGTTGAGGTATTTTATAATACCAATAGCTACCAAATCGGTTATGGCAAAAACAGCATCAACATCCTTATGTTCAGCAACTAGTTTTTGTGCATTGGCGTAACCATCTTCAAAATCGGAATTGTGATCACATAAATAAACAAGTGTAGGATCGTAAGGAATATTATGATCCTCGAGCGCTTTTTTATATCCAAGAAAACGATCAATAGAATTTTGTGGAGTATAAGAACCTCTAAAATGTGCAATTTTTTTATACCCTTTATTTATTAAATACGTTACGGCATCATAAGCAGCTTTTCGGTCATTGATAATGACTTTCGAGCAATCGACTAATTTGGCAATTTTATCAAATAATACTACAGGAGTATTCTTTTTTATAGCATCATTAATATGAGAGAAATTATCCGTTTCATTGGATAACGAAATCAAAATTCCATCAACTCTTTTTTGTTGTAGCAAAGCAATCTGCTTTTTTTCAAGCTCATACTTTTCATTAGACTGTAAAATAATTACAAGATACCCTCTGTTTTCTGCCTCATCTATAATTCCATTTAAAACACTCGAAAAGAAATGATGTACCATAGTAGGGATAACAACACCAAGAGTTTTGGTTTCGTTAGTTCTTAGATTTACTGCATTGGCGTTGGGTTTGTAATTCATAGTAGCTACCATTTCAAGAACCCTTGCTCTGGTATTATCGCTAATATCAGTGTAGCCCTTTAGTGCTTTTGAAACTGTAGTAACAGAAATTCCTAAGGCAGCTGCGATGTCTATAAGTCTGGTATCATTCATTGAATAAAAGTAATAAAACTAATTGATAATTAATTAAATTTAACCGGTTGGGTGTAATTATTTTAATACATAGAAACATAGATTTTGTACTCTTAAAAAAGGCGTTTCACTTATTTAAAGTACACAGAGTTAGCTATGTGAAAGAAATGTATTTCTTTTTGTGTTTTTTTCTGTAGATGAAATCTATGTTTCTATGTGTTATATAAAATTTTTAGAAATGACACTCAATGGGTTAATTTTAATGAATCGAAAACGTTTTCGGTTAAATCGAAAACGTTTTCGACGAAAATATTCATTGATATAAATAAATAGGCAATAGTTTTACCCTAACTAATAACCTAACCAAATAAATTAATCATGAAACAGTTTAATTCTAGCTCAATAACGTCGTTCTGGATGTTATTGTTATTTATTCTTCCAGCAATGGTTTTTTCACAAGAAAAAAGTAGTGTTTCGGGGCAAGTATTCGATGAAAACGGGCAATCAGCTCCGGGTGTAAATATCGTTATCCAAGACGTTTCACTAGCGGTGAGTACGGATGCAGATGGAGGATATACATTTTTTAATCTTTCAAGAGGGACTTATATTATTCTTGTTACAAATATTGGATATAAATCAACTCAAAAGAGTGTTACCCTTAAAGATGGAGAAAATATAAAAATTGATTTTCATTTAGAAGCCGAATCTCAAAGTTTGAAAGAAGTAGTTGTTACAGGTTCATCAAATCCAAGATCAAAATTAGAATCAAGCATTGCAATTACGACTTTAGGAGCAAAAGCAATCGAAAATAGAGCACCAATAAGTACAGCAGATCTTCTTCAGACTATTCCGGGATTTGTTGTCGAAACATCGGGAGGAGAAGTAGGAAATAACCTTTTTGCAAGAGGAATTCCGTCGGCAGGAGCGTATGAATATGTGCAAATACAGGAAGATGGTTTACCAGTTTTTGAAGATGGAGCTTTACAATTTGCAAATGCAGATAATTGGTACAGACTTGATGAAACAGTAAGCAAAATGGAAGCCGTTCGAGGAGGTTCAGCATCGATTTTTGCATCGAATGCACCAGGAGGAATTGTCAATTTTATTTCGAAAACAGGACAAAATGAATTTCAAGGAAGAGCTAAACTTACTGTAGGAGATTATGGATTGTTTCGTACTGATCTTAATTTAGGAGGAGCCTTGGTAAAAGATAAATTGTTTTTTAATGTAGGAGGATTTTATAGAGCTGATGACGGAATTAGAAAAACTGGTTTTACTGCAAATAAAGGAGGACAAGTAAAAATGAACCTTACTTATAAATTTGATGATGGAGGTTATTTGAGATTGAATTACAAAAAACTAGATGATAGAAATACGTTCTATTTGCCAATTCCATTAAAAAGTAATAACGGAAAAGTAGAGGGAGTAGCAGGATTTGATCCAAATTATGGAACGTTGACTTCAGCAAACTTCTCTCATTTAAGTGTACCGCAATATGGAGGAGGAACTTTTAAAGCCGATTTAGAAGATGGAGTTCACCCAGTTGTAGATGCCATTGGAGCTGAGTTTAAAAAGAAAATAGCCGATAAAGTTACCCTGAAAAATGCATTCAGAAATACTAAAATAGATTTGAATTACAATGCCATTTATAGTAGCGGTGGACCATGGACACAAGATGGTTATGCAACAGATGTACAAAATTTAGCTCCAGCAAACACAGGAGATTTAAGCTATACATATGTAGATAATAATACAGCATTAAATCCAAACGCGTTAATTATGAGAGCAGATCATTGGTATATTCATAAACAAATGGAAAATTTTGCCAATAACCTGTCTTTTAATTTCGATTTAAAACCTGTTAACCTTACAGTTGGATATTATTACTCTAATTGGAAATCAAATCAATACTGGAACTGGAGTAATTACTTGGTAGATGTTACCGATAATCCAAGATTGGTAAACGTAAATAATACTGCAAGCGGGATAGCACATACATGGAACGGGATAGAAAGAATTACATGGTTAGAAAGAGATGCACAAACAAAAGGTAAATTAAATGATTTTTATGTTGATGCCGAAATTCAAGCTACCGATAATTTAACATTTAATGCCGGTTTGAGATACGACAAAAATGTGTATTCAGGATACAGAGATAATGCTCGATTTGGTGCCGAAAATTTAGGAGTTTTGGATAATAATACTGCGGATGATGCGGTAACAACAATTCAGGGAAATCCATATACGTATTGGAGATATGATGTGAGTGAACTTTCTTATACAGCAGCAGGAAATTACAAGTTTAATGAAAATATGGCTTCTTATATAAGATATAGTCATGGTTTTAGATCGCCAATAGAAGAGTCATTTTATGACAATGCCAATGATTTAAGCAAACTAGAAAATACTTTTGTAAACCAATTAGAGTTTGGGTATAAATATGCGAATTCATTCCTTTCGGTAAATGCCAATTTATTTCACATGAATTTAAAGAATGTTGCTTTTACGGATATATTAGCAGACGGATCATCTGAAAATAAATTTGCTGATGTAAATAATTTAGGGTTAGAAGTAGAAACAAATGTAAGATATAGCATTGCGAGATTGAACTTTAATTTTACACTTCAAAATCCAGAGTATGATAATTTTACAGGTCAAAATGCCGATGGAAGTACATTTAATTTTAACGGAAACACCGCCCGTAGAATCCCTAAATTCTTTTGTGTTATAAGACCAGAAGTAGATATAACCAAAAGATTATCAGGATATGTTCAGTATTCTTATTTTGATAAAAAATATACAAATCAGGATAATAAACAAGTTTTGCCAGCTTTTAAAGAAGTTGGAGCAGGTTTAAGTTACACCGTTAACAATTTACGATTTGCTGTTGATGGAACAAATTTGTTCAACGAGATTGGTTTGACAGAAGGTAATCCAAGACAATCAACATCAGATACAGATGTGTTTTTGGCAAGACCGATTTTAGGACGTGCTTTTAGATTTTCTGTAGCAATTAACTTTTAGGTTCTTTCGTAAAGACGCCGAGACACAAAGAAAATAATTTGTAGAAACTTTGCGACTTTGCGAGATTATATAGATGTAGAGTTTTATTAAAATAAATCCGTTGGGGTGTAATTACTTCGTCTATTCGCTTTACTCGGGTCACAAAAGCTTAATCAAACACATAGAAACATAGATTTTATGTGTAAAAAAGAATACAAAAAGAAATACATTTCTTTCGCATAGCTAACTCTGCGCACTTTAAATAAATGAAATGCCTTATTTTTAGCTAAAAAAACTATGTTTCTATGTGTTAAAATAATTACACCCAACGGGTTAAAAAAAATAAAATATTGTGTTTTTTATTATACTCGACGAGTATTAATTAGTTCAGCCGAATGCTGTTTTAATAACAACATTTGGCTTTTTGTTGCATTCATTAGTAAATCAAAATGTTAAGATGAAAAAAGCAGGAATAACAGCAGTATTATATCTCAATTACTTTGTGTTTGCAATATTACTGAACAGCGTTGGGATAGTAATTTTGAAAGCGCAAAAAAATTATGGCGTAAATGAATTACAAGCCAGTATTCTAGAAGCTTTTAAGGATTTACCAATCGCAATTGTGTCATTTTTGATAGCTTCATTTTTACCAAGAATAGGCTATAAAAAAGCAATGCTTATCGGGCTAGGATTGGTCACTTTTGCCTGTATCGCTATGTATTATGGTAACTCTTTTAATTATGCCAAATTACTTTTTGCAACCGTAGGAGTTTCTTTTGCATTAATAAAAGTATCCGTTTATTCCCTTATTGGTACAGTAACCAATAATCAGAAAGAACATAACGCTTTGATGAGTAGTGTCGAAGGCGTTTTTATGATAGGAATTGCATTGGCCTATTTTTTATTTCCTGCTTTTAATAATGATACTAATCCTGATTCTTGGCTTAACGTATATTGGTTTTTGGCTTTATTAACATTACTATCATTTGGCTTTTTATTTTTTATAAAAATAGAAAAACCAGTAGAAATTCCAGGGGCAAATCTTGCTGATGATTTTGTGCAAATGATAAAATTAATGGCAAAGCTACTCGTAATAGTTTTCGTAGTAAGTGCCTTTTTGTTTGTAATGATCGAACAAGGAATTATGTCTTGGTTGCCAACATTTAATGATAAAGTGCTTCATCTATCAGAAAACAATAGTATAATGATGGCAAGTATTCTGGCTATTTCATTGGCAATTGGAAGGATATTGGCGGGAGAAATTACCAAAAAAATAAACTGGATTTGGGTATTGAGTTGTTGTATTATATGCGCTATGCTCATTGTAATTTTTGTATTACCTAAAGCAGTAGGGTTAGAGGTCAAAACGATTCATTCGTTTAGCGAAATTCCATTAATAGGCTTTGCATTTCCACTAGTGGGATTATTTATAGCACCTATTTATCCGTTGCTAAATTCAGTTATATTGAGCGCTTTGCCTAAAAAGTTACATAGTTCCATGACAGGATTAATCGTAGTTTTTTCTGCACTGGGAGGAACGATAGGTTCAAGAATAATAGGATGGTTATTTCAAAATCAAGGACCACAAAATGCATTTTATTACACATTGATTCCAATGTCATTATTATTGGTGTCATTCTTTATATTAAAAAAAATAACGACTAAAAATGAAATTTAAACTAAACATAAATCAGACGCTTCAGAGGTTATTGGCACAAGAAGACACGGATGGTGATAAAAAAATTACGATAGACGATAAAGGGCCTAAAACTTTTTTATTAGAAGATGAAAACGGAAATTCTCTAAACATAGAGGGAACTTATCATTTGTCTAATTTATTGCAGGAATTGGCATTGTCTAAAAAAAGCAATTCAGAATTTGCAGAAATAAATAGTTCCGAAATAATAGAGAATCCAGTAAGTCGCATTTCCAGAAAAATAAAGAATTTATATTGGAATGGATTAACGAGAACTATCGATGCAAAAGGCGTTGCAAAAATTGTTGAAGATGATAAGATAGAAAATGCAATTTCGTATTTATATGTTCCAGCAACAGATACTGTAGCTTTTGAGTATTTTAAAAATTTAGAAGCATCTATTCCAAAATTAAAAGTGGTTCAACTAGCCAAGGATATTTCATCAGAATATGTATTGACTTTAAACAAGAAACCAGGAATCTTGGCTCTGGCATTGCAGCAAGACAATAAGGAGATAAAAGGTGTTCCGTTTGTAGTTCCTGGAGGTCGATTTAACGAAATGTATGGCTGGGATAGCTACTTTATTGCAATAGGACTTTTGCTGGATAATAAACCAGAACTAGCTGTAGGGATTGCCGAGAATTTTAAATATCAAATCGACCATTATGGCAAGATACTTAATGCAAACAGAAGTTATTATTTAACACGAACACAACCCCCATTATATACTTCATTAATTGTTGCGATTACAGAAAATTCTAAGCCAGAAAAAGACTGGATTGCAAAACATCTGCATACTGCAATAAAAGAATACCAAACCGTTTGGATGCAAGAAGGGAAGAGGCTTACGCCAAATGGACTAAACCGATATAAAGCAGAAGGAATTGGTCTTCCGTTTGAAGTTGAGGTAGGGCATTTTGATGATGTTCTGGAGAAATATGCGCTGTTATATAATTTACCTTTAAGAGAATTTGAAAAAAAATATCTTGACAGAGAAATTACCGATGCTAGCCTAGATGCCTATTTTGTTCACGATCGTAGCATGCGAGAAAGCGGTCACGATACAACCAATCGATTTGTAAATGTTTGTGCCGATTTAAATACGATAGATCTAAACAGTTTGCTTTATAAATATGAAATAGATATTGCTTTCTTAATTGAAACAGAGTTTGATAATCATTTTACAGATGAAAAACACACAACATATTCTAGTGAATATTGGAAAGAAAAAGCAGCTTTTAGAAAAGAAAAAATCAATGAATTGCTTTGGGATACCAATGCAGGGATTTATTACGATTATAATTTTGTAAAGAATGAACCACACCAATTTGATGCAGCAGCAACATTTTATCCGCTTTGGGCAAATTTATGTAATGCAGAACAAGCCGAAGTTTTAGTTAAAAACGCATTACCTAAATTTAAATTAAAAGGAGGAATCGCAGGAAGTACCAAGGAAGCAATTGATGATTTAGATGTAAATTCACCACAACGACAATGGGATTACCCTTTTGGATGGGCGCCACATCAAATGTTTTTATGGGAAGGATTACTGAATTATAATTATGTAAATGAAGCTCAGGAAATGATTTATCGATGGTTATGGCTTATTACTCGCAATGCAGTAGATTATAACGGGACTATTCCGGAGAAATTTAATTTAGAAACCAGTTCCCTAAAAATATTTGCTGAATACGGAAATGTAGGTACAGCATTCGATTATATTACCGAAGAAGGTTTTGGTTGGATGAATGCTTCCTATCAGGTTGGATTGAGTATTTTAAAAACGGAATTAAAAGAAGAATTAGAAAAACTAACAGATCCTGATACATTGTTTTAGAAAGAAAAATTTAATAGCCATCAATAAAAAAGCCTAAGAATTAATATTCTTAGGCTTTTTTTAAACGTAATGATGAAATTTTATGGAGTCGTTGCAGGCTCTTCTTTTTTCTTTTTCTTAAACAAACCGTTTAATAATTCACTCGCTTTATTAGTTACTTCCTGAGTAGTTTTTTCTTTAGCTGTTGCACCAGCTTTAGTAGTATCTTTTGATTTGGTATTTTTATTAATCAAATCTGTTAAAGCACTTGTTCCTTGTTTAGTAAGCTTATCTTTTTGCTGATTAACCAATTGTGTAGTTAAACTCGTAATGGCACTTTTCATATCTGTAGATACTTTTGGACTAGAAAAATTTCCAGTCAATAATGCGTTAATCGGAATATTTTCTAGTTTAGCAGCATCAGCAGGAGACATTTTAGCAATAAAAGCATTGGCTTCAGATCCAAGATATTTTGCAGGAACGTCTAACTTAATATTGTAGTTCATCGTTTGATCAAAACCGTGAGTTCCGCCAACAGTAATTTTAATATCTTGATATTTAATGTCAAACGGTTTTACGTTAACTTTTCCATTTTCAAAAGATAAGGCTGCTTTAATATCGTTCAAATTTACTTTATTCATATCAATGAATTTAATGTTTGAAGTCAAAGCATTTAATACCGTCGAATTTTTAGCATTTACAGTAGTCGAAAGTAATTGCCCTATCAAATCTCCTGAAATTGATTTTAAATCTGGAGTTAATTCGGTAGCATTTAGATTTCCGTTAAGTTTAATAGTCGAATTTAATTTACCATTGATAATTCCTGCTATCGGAGCAATCTTTTTCAACATATCTAATTGCGTGAATGATTGTGCAATATCAACTTGATTGAATCCTAAATTCATATTAAAAGTAGGAACTTTTTCTTTTGTAGAAACAGTTCCGTTTAAGCCAATAGTTCCTCCAAAAATGGATGTTTTAAAGTTCTCTAAAGTTGCTTTTTCGTCTTTTACAATTATTTTTCCAGCAACATTTGTTAGTTTTAAATTATCATACAAAACTGTATTTGCTTTTGCAGTTAATGTACAATTTAGGAAAGCAGGAATTTTCATAGCTTCGGCTGGTTTAGCTTTAGCCTTAGAATCGGTTTCAGTTTTAGCAGCAGCAGGTTCTCCCGTAGTCATAAAGTCATCAACAGCCAATTGGTTTGAACTCATATTGAAATTCCCTCTTAGCTCTTGTTTTTTAAACATAAAACCATAGAAATTTTCAAGAATACCATTAATGCTAATATCACTTTTTCCGGTTGTAGCATCAAATTGTTTTAAGTTAATTGTACTTGTATTAAACTGAACCAAAGCAGTGCTAATATTCATTGATTTATTATTCTCATCTGTATATTTAAATCCAGATAAGCTCATTGTACCAGCATTTTTTATGTTTTGGTATTGACTTTTTTCAACCGAAGCCATATCAAAATTAGTAGTTACATCGGCTTTTAATATTCCAGCTAATGGTTTGTCCATTTTTATAGGATATGCTTTAGAAAGATTGGCTAAGTTAATAGTTCCTTTTAAGGCAGCATCTACAATAGGATTAACAGTAATGTTTTTGATATTTGCTTTAGCGTTAAAAACATCCTGATCAATCTTGAACGAAAGTTTATCTAAATTTACATACGTATCATTTAAAACTCCAGTTTCGTTTATAATCTTAGTGTCGATTACAATGTTCTGAACCGATTTGGGTAAGTTTGGATATTTAAATGAAGCATTGTTAGATGCAATTTCAATATTGAATTTAGGAACAGTAGTGTCTGAAAATAGTCCTTTTGCAAATCCAGCAACAGTAAAATCTCCTGTAGTTTTTACGCCATCTAATCCAGAAGAATAGGCAGATGGAATTAAGCCCAGAAAGTTAGTGAACGATGAGGTAGGTGTTTTGAACTTTAAATCATATTGTTGTCCACCTTCAACCATTTGAATAAAACCATCAAACTCTAAAGGCAACTGATTAATTAAAGCCTTGTTTTCTTTAAATGTGTATTTGTTTTTTTCTAAATCAATACCTAAAACCGCATCAAGAGTTAGTGACACATTTTTCATATAATTGATTTTGTCCATATCCAAAGATACTTTGGCGGTCGATTTTGTTGTTAAGTCCAACTTAGAAGCAGTGAAATCTCCGTTACCTTCGTGGTTCAAACTATCGATAACCATTTTAATTTTTGAACCTTGATCAAAATATCTAAAAGTGAAATTTTCGATTTTATAACCTTTGATTTTTAAGGAAAGAGGTTTGCTTGCCGTCTCGTCTTTTTTTGAATCGTCTTTTTTTAATGCAATGTCAAAATTACCAACACCATTTTTATCAAATATAATATTGATTAATCCGTTTTTGGTATCAATTCCCTGAATACTCAAAGGTTCATCTTTTCCTTTGAAAAGCTCTTTGATGCTCATTTTCAAATTTAACTCACCCAATGAAATTAAAGTATCACCTTCAAAAGGAGCTTTATTGATAATCACCAGTTTTTCTATGGAAACGTTAGCGTTCGGGAAGTTTTTAAATAAACTCAAATCAGCATCGACAAAACTAACTTTGGCATCAACGCTCTCATTGATGGCTTCAGATATTTTGGCTTTTATCTGGTCTTTAAAAAAATATGGAATTGCAAACAACGATGCAATTAGTAAAACGATTACTATTCCTGCGATTTTCAGAACTTTCTTTAGCATATATGTAGTTATTTGGATTCAGTTATTACAAGCAAATTTTGTGCCTGCTTATTGCAAAAATAAACTTTTATGTGTGATTCCTTCTGCAATTTTTTCATAAAAAGAAATTGAAGCACATTTATTTGTAAGTTTTATCTTTTTTTAAATAGAAAAAAATAGCCTACTACATATCGAGGGGCTGACATGAGTAAGCTATTCAAAAAAATAAACAGGGTAATATTGTTATGAATTCTACTAGCGTAAAATGTCTTAAAAGCTTGTATAACTAACCTTGCAATATTTTGCTAAAGTAGCAACAAGATGCACTTAGATGTGTTACCAGTAAATTAAACCTGAGTTAACTTTAAGCGATTATATATAAAATAAAAAATCCGTTTAAGTTAGACTCAAACGGATTGTAATATGTAATGAAGTTGTAATTATTGAATATTAATTTGAAAGGGCATCATTGCTTGTACTCCTTTTTTATTTTGTAATCTTTTTACTTGTTCGATAATAAAATATTTTTCTTCACCTATTTCTTCTTTAATGAAATTCTCTTTTGATTTTGCAAAAGGCAAACCTTGCAACATATCATTAAATTTCTTTTCGTATTCTGGATAGTTTTGTGTGCTGTAGTCTTTTATTTTGGCAAGAGTTGCAGCTTCAGCTATCGCATCATTTAGGCCTCCAATTTTATCTACAAGACCAATTTTAAGGGCTTCAGAACCAGTCCAAACTCTTCCTTGTGCAATAGCATCAACTTGATCAAAAGTCATTTTTCTTCCTTCGGCAACATGAGTTACAAAAGTTTTGTAAATATGTTCAACACTTTCTAAGGTCACAGCTTTGAAGTTTTCATCCAAAGGTACAAACGGGCTATAGTTGGCAGCATTTACGTGAGTTTTTACTTGTTCAGTATTAATTCCTAGTTTATTTGCCAAAGGAGTGAAATTTGGTAGTACTCCAAAAACTCCGATAGAACCAGTTATTGTATTGCTTTCGGCAAATATTTTATTAGCATTACATGCAATATAATATCCTCCAGATGCTGCATAGTTACCCATAGAAACAACTACAGGTTTTACTTTTTTAGTTAATTCTACTTCTCTCCAAATTAAATCAGAAGTTAAAGCACTTCCTCCAGGACTATCAATTCTTAGCACAATTGCTTTTACATCTTTGTTTTTACGAGCTTCTTGTAAAGAACGGCGCATAGATCCTTCACCAATAACAGTGACATCGCCTTCTCCACTTTGAATTTCTCCCTGAGCGTAGATAATTGCGATTTGATCGCTTGAAGAATCAGAACTAACAGCAGTTGTAATGATATTTTGTGTATAATCAGAGATAGAGACTTTATTATAATCATCATCGCCTGTTACTTTTAATGCTTTTTTGATAGCATTATGATATACATCTTCGTAGGCAATAACATCTACAAGACGCTCCGTTTTTGCCATTTCTGGTGTTCGGGCTAAAAGTCCGTTTGCGATTTCATTTAATCGGGTAACTGGAATGTTACGGCTTTTAGAAATATCAGCAACAACAGTATTCCAAATAGAGTTTAATAAAGCTCCAGTTTGCTCTCTGTTGGCATCGCTCATTTTGTTCTCAAGAAATGGTTCAACAGCACTTTTATATTTTCCATGACGAATTACCTCCATGTGAATACCTGATTTTTCTTGAAAATCTTTAAAAAACATAATTTCAGAAGACAGTCCTTTAAAATCTAAATCACCAACGGGATTTAAATAAATTGTATTTGCAACCGAATTTAAATAATATTCTTTTTGAGAATACGCATTAGAATACGCCATTACAAACTTTCCTGATTTTTTAAAACTTTCAAGAGCATTTCGTAAATCTTTACTTTGTGCCATTCCTAAAGATGATGCATCATTAAGAATTGAAATTCCTTTAATATTATCATCCGTTTTTGCGACATCAATAGCATTAATGATATCTGTTAACCCAATACCTTTTTGCTCAGAAAAAATAGTTACCCAAGGGTCTTTATATTTTCCAGCATAATCATTTTGTATTTTTCTTAAATCAAGTTCAATTACAGAGTCACTTTTTACGGTAACAGCATTACTATCGCCTCCAAAAAGCGCAGCTAATAACATTATTCCAAAAAAGGACAGCATGAAAAAAACAAAAATACCGATTACGGTAGCTATTACATTTCCTAAAAATTTCATAATTACATTTTTTTAATAAGTAGCTAAAAAGCTAAAATGTTACAAATCGAGACTTTATATTTTTTTATTTTGTTATAAGTCGCTATACAAATATATTCTATTTCTAAAATACTTTTAGTTAATTTGCATCTAATTATGAAATCACAACATCAGGTCGTTTTATCCCTAGGAAGTAACCAAGGAAATAGGTTAGCAAATATAGAAAACTGCATTAATTTGATACATCAGGAAATCGGTACTGTTGTTCAGGTTTCGAGGTTATATGAAACACCAGCTTGGGGTTTTGAAAGTGATGCATTTTATAATTGTGCCTTAATTTTGCATACCAATGCATCGGCACAAAAAATATTAAATCAGGTTCTAAAAGTAGAAAAACAATTAGGTCGTATTCGTTCAGAACAACAAGGATATCAATCCCGACTTATAGATGTTGATGTGATTATTTATGAAGATGAAATTATCGATACTGATAAGCTTCAGATTCCACATCCTTTGATGCAAAATCGAAATTTTGTCTTGATGCCCATTCAAGATTTAAATTTAAATTGGAAACATCCAATTTTTCAAAAAACAATTTCAGAATTAATTGCAATAACACCCGATGATAGTATTTGTACGGTAGTTCAGGATTTGAAAAGCCCGTTGCAGGAAATTCCAATGCAACGATTTAATTATATTGCTTTTGAAGGAAATATTGGTGCTGGAAAAACAACTTTAGTTCATAAAATAGCCGATGATTTTAATGCTAAAACAGTATTAGAACGTTTTGCAGACAATCCATTTTTACCTAAATTTTATAAAGATCAAAACCGATATGCTTTTCCGCTCGAAATGTCTTTTCTGGCAGATCGTTATCAGCAATTATCAGATGATTTAGCGCAATTTGATTTATTTAAAGATTTTATCGTAGCCGATTATCATATTTTTAAATCATTAATCTTTGCCAAAATAACACTTGCCGAAGATGAATATCGCTTGTATCGAAACTTGTTTGATATTATCTATAAGGAAATGCCAAAACCAGATTTGTATGTTTATTTATATCAAAATACAGAACGCTTATTACAGAACATAAAAAAGCGAGGCAGAAGCTACGAGCAAAACATTGAGGCTGAGTATTTGGATAAAATCAATAATGGATATTTGGAGTATATAAAATCACAATCAGATTTGAATGTTCTGATTATTGATGTTTCAGACCGTGATTTTGTAAAAAAACACGAGGACTATCTTTTTGTTTTAGAGGAAATTCAGAAAAAAATAGGGTAGCTATTCTTTTCTTAACCAACCCAGAATTCGATCATTGCCAATTATCCATTTACCTTCTTTTTCGATTAAAGAAAAAACCTCTCTCGATTTGCTAAAAGGACCAGGATTTTGCTGGATTATTTCAATTTCGTTATCGGTAACATTCGAAATAATGGCAACATGCCCAAATCGATTAAAAATGGTTCCGCTATAAATTAAAAGGTCATCCGCTTTTGGTTTGCTTGTGCTTGGATTGGTATATTGTACCAAATTTCTTTTTTCATTTTTCTGTCCATCTTTAAGATCTGCGTTAAAAAAGTCTTTGGCATGACCATAACTATCAGGCATCTTATGATTAAAATGTTCGTAATAATATCTTTTTACAAATTCTACACATTGGTATTTTAAGCCAAGATTGTAATTGTCTGCAGTAAGATTTCTATCAGTAACATTATTTACTCCGCCATTGTAATAAACACGAACACCATTCAAACTGTCCAGAGGTTGCCCTATGGTATGTTCTGTATTAAAATTAAATTTTTTAAAAGCCCATATTCCTGAGAAAAGAAATATTGATAAACCAATTAGAAGATAAGTCCAACGTTTGAATTTCATTGTAATAGCAATAAAGTTATTTTTATTTTGGCCAATTCATTTTCTGAAATAAATCCCAAACAACAATTCCTGCACTTACAGATATATTAAGTGAATGTTTGGTTCCTAATTGCGGAATTTCGATACAACCATCGCAAATTGCAACAGCTTCCTGAGCGACACCATAAACTTCATTTCCAAAAACTAGCGCATATTTTTTGTCTTTCTCTACTTCAAAATCTTGTAAAAAAATTGCACTCTCAACTTGTTCAATTGCTAGAGTTGTAATGTTTTCTTTTTTAAGATTTTCGATTACTTCTAATACGTTTTCATGATGCTCCCAAGTAACAGTTTCGGTGGCGCCAAGTGCAGTTTTATGAATTTCTTTGTTGGGTGGAGTAGCAGTGATGCCACATAAGATTATTTTTTCTATCAAAAAGGCATCTGCAGTTCGAAATACAGAGCCTATATTATGTAAACTGCGGATATCGTCTAATACTAAAATAAGAGGTGTTTTTTCTGATTTTTTAAAATCAGTAATAGATTTTCTTTCGAGTTCGCTGTTTTCGAGTTTTCTCATAAATATTTAAATTCTAGTAATAAAAAAAGCTTCCAAATGTAAGGAAGCTTTTCGTTTATTTTTGTGGTTGTTTTACGATTTAGCTTTTTGGAGCTTCATTTGCCGCTAAAACTGTACCTTTAATAGTAAGTATTTTTGTAGGTTGTCCAGCTGCATTAGATGTAACTGTTACAGTTTTAGTAAAAGCACCTACTCTGTCAGTAGCGTATTTTACACCAATAATACCTTTTCCACCTGGAGCAATAGGCTCTTTTGGAGAAGTTGGTACTGTACATCCACAAGATCCTTGTGTGTTAGTAATGATTAATGGTTTGTTACCGTTGTTAGTAAATACAAATTCACGTTTTCCATCTGCATTTTGTGCAATAGTTCCGTAATCTATAACTTCGTTAACAAAAACCATCCCAGCGCCATCAACTTTAGCAGTTTTAGCTTTTGCTTGGGCATTAGATGTAGCAACGCTTAATACTGTAAACATTACAAGTAAAATTATTTTTTTCATTTTCAGTTTAATTTTTAATTATTAACAAATTTATGTAAAATAATGAAAGTGTAACTTAAAATTGCCTTAAAAATATTTTAATTTTTTCAGGGATTCTTTATTCGCTTTAAAATTTATAAATTCGCTGTCATAAATTTTCATTTAAAAACACAGTAATTTGGCAGCGAAAGAGAAAGTGGTGAAAGAAACACCGTTAATGAAACAGTACAATGAAATCAAGAGAAAATATCCAGATGCATGTTTGCTTTTTAGAGTAGGTGATTTTTACGAAACCTTTGGAGAAGACGCTGTTAGAGCTTCTAAGATACTTGGTATAACATTAACAAAACGTGGAGCAGGTTCAGAAACTGAAACAGCTTTGGCGGGTTTTCCACATCATTCTATTAATACGTATTTGCCAAAACTAGTAAAAGCAGGACTTCGCGTAGCAATTTGCGATCAGTTAGAAGATCCTAAAATGACTAAAACAATTGTTAAGAGAGGTGTTACCGAGCTTGTAACTCCTGGTGTTTCTCTTAATGATGAGGTGTTGCAGTCAAAAACCAATAATTTTTTGGCGTCTGTTTATTTTACCAATAAAAATATAGGAGTTTCATTTTTAGATGTATCTACGGGAGAGTTTCTTACTGCTCAAGGAAACGCTGAATATATTGATAAATTATTACAGAATTTTAGTCCAAGTGAGGTTCTGGTTCCAAAGCATGATAAGAATAATTTTAAAGAAGCTTTTGGAGAAGATTTTCATAGCTTTTATTTAGAAGACTGGATTTACAAAGAAGATTATGCCTTAGAGATTTTAACGAAGCATTTTCAAACGGTTTCTCTAAAAGGTTTTGGAATCGAGGAATTAAAAGAAGGAATCATTGCTTCGGGGGCTATTTTATATTATTTGTCCGAAACGCAACATAATAGAGTGCAGCACATAACAACAATTCAGCGTATTGCAGAAGATGCTTATGTTTGGATGGATCGATTTACGATTCGAAATTTAGAGTTGTATCACAGCTATAATCCAAATGCGGTTACGCTTCTGGATGTTATTGATAGAACACTTTCGCCAATGGGTGGCCGTTTATTAAAACGTTGGCTTGCTTTACCTCTTAAAGATAGTAATAAGATAAAAAGCCGTCATGAGGTAGTAACATATCTGAAGGAAAATCAGGAAGTGCTACATGATATTCAATATCAGATTAAACAAATATCAGATTTAGAACGTTTGATTTCTAAAATTGCAGCGGGAAAAGTTTCCCCACGAGAGATTGTTTATTTAAAAGAATCTCTAGATGCAATAATTCCGATAAAAGAACTTGCGCTTAAAAGTCCTCAAGAAGCGGTAAAAGTAATAGGAGATAGTTTGCATAGTTGCGATTTATTACGTGAGAAAATAAAAACTACTCTAAATCAAGAATCAGCACCAGTATCCATTAATAAAGGTAATGCTATTGCAAAAGGAATTAGTGAAGAACTGGATGATTTACGAGCAATATCAACATCAGGAAAAGAATATTTAGAAGGAATTGAAACCAGAGAATCGCAAAGAACAGGAATTACCTCTTTGAAGATATCATTCAATAATGTTTTTGGATATTATATAGAAGTTCGTAATACGCATAAAGATAAAGTGCCTGCAGAATGGATTCGTAAACAAACGTTGGTTAATGCGGAGCGTTATATTACTGAAGAATTAAAAGAATACGAAACTAAAATTCTAGGTGCCGAAGAAAAAATTCATAAAATAGAGTTAGAGCTTTTTGAGCAATTGGTTTCTTGGATTACAACATACATCAAACCTGTGCAAATGAATGCAAGTTTGGTGGCGCAATTAGATTGTTTGTGTTCATTTACACAACTAGCAATCGAGAATAAATATGTTTGTCCAGAAATTGATGACACTTTCGAATTAGAAATTAAAAACGGAAGACATCCTGTTATCGAAAAACAATTACCAGTTGGAGTACCTTATATAGCTAATGATGTTTTCTTGGATAGAGAAACACAGCAGCTAATAATGATTACTGGACCCAACATGTCTGGTAAGTCGGCTATTTTGCGTCAAACCGCTTTAATTGTGTTGCTGGCCCAAATGGGAAGTTTTGTTCCTGCGGATAGTGTTAGGATGGGAATGGTAGACAAGATATTTACCAGAGTAGGAGCTTCGGATAATATTTCGATGGGAGAATCGACTTTTATGGTCGAGATGAATGAAACGGCTTCAATCTTGAATAATATTTCAGACAGAAGTTTAGTGTTGTTAGATGAGATAGGAAGAGGAACCAGTACGTATGATGGAATTTCGATTGCATGGGCAATTGCAGAGTTTTTGCATGAGCACCCATCAAGACCTAAGACTTTATTTGCTACACATTACCACGAGTTAAATGAAATGACCGATTCGCTTCCGAGAATTCAGAATTATAACGTTGCAGTAAAAGAATTAAAAGACACTGTTCTTTTTATTAGAAAGCTTGTAAAAGGAGGTAGTGCACATAGTTTTGGAATTCACGTTGCAAAAATGGCTGGAATGCCTCAGATTGTAATCTTGAAAGCGCAAAAGCTTTTAAAGAAATTAGAGAAGGATCATTCAAGTGATGCGCTAAACGGAATTAAATCGGATAATGATGAAATGCAAATGAGCTTCTTTAATCTAGATGATCCATTATTGGAAGAGATTAAAGAGGAGATTTTAAATCTTGATATAAATGCAATAACTCCTGTAGAGGCGTTAATGAAACTTAATGAGATTAAAAGAATGATTACTAGAAAATAATTTCAAATTTAAGTTTTAGGTTATCAGTAGGTTATGAAATAAGTAAAATTTTTTTTCGAAAAACGCTTGTATAACTCAATAAATGTCTTAAATTTGCACTCGCAATACAGAACAAGTTAGGTATTGTAGTTCTTATTTAGAATTTGAAAGGCGAAAATAGCTCAGTTGGTAGAGCGCGACCTTGCCAAGGTCGAGGTCGCGGGTTCGAGCCCCGTTTTTCGCTCAAAGCCATATAATGCTCGGATGGTGAAATTGGTAGACACGCTGGACTTAAAATCCAGTGAACAGCAATGTTCGTGCGGGTTCAAGTCCCGCTCTGAGTACAAGAAACCTCTTCTTTTTGAAGGGGTTTTTTTATTTTACAAAAGTCTGTAATTTGTAAGTAAGTTTATGGTGCTTGGTTTTGGGCTTTAAAAAAAAATAAATCTTCGCTAATTCTAATTCCGGTGGCTATCGGGATAACAATCTAAAAAAAATCTAAAAAATAAATGGGTGCTTTTGTAATAAGTAAGAGGTTTAATGATGAGTATAAATTTGTGTTTACTTCCAGAAAAGGGAAGGTCATCTTTACAAGTCTTAGTTATGAGCTTAAATTTGAGTGTGAGGAGGAGATTGAGAAATTTAAGGGTAGTATAGAGTCGGCTAAATTTTTAAAGTTTAAATCGTCTGGAGGGAAGTATTTTTTTAAGTTGGTATTTAACGATAATCATTTTGCAACGAGTAGAAAATATACAACAGAGTTGCTTCTTCAGAAAGGGATAAAGGAGATTGTTACTTATGGGGCTAAAGCTGAAATTTTGGATTTCTCTGTGGATGATTTTGTTTTTGAAGATTAAGTAGGGAATTGAAATAAAAAAAGAGAGCATTTTGACAAGTCAAAATGCTCTCTTTTTTTTTGCTTAAACATAAAGCTAAAGTTTAATCCTATAAAAAAGCCATCTCGCGATAAGCGGATGGCTTTAAAAATTTTAGAATCTAAGTTCTAATTATTTTTTTGCAGCTTCAGTTGCAGTTTTTGCAGCTTCAGTAGCAGTAGCAGCAGCAGAATCAACTACAACAGCAGCAGAATCAACTACAGCAGCAGCAGAATCAACAACAACAGCAGCAGAATCAACTACAGCAGCAGCGTCGTCAGCAGGAGCAGCGTCAGCTTTTTTACAAGATACAACAGTTAAAACAGCAACAACAGCTAAACTTAAAAATACTTTTTTCATCTTACTTTATTATAAAAGGTTAATTATTAATTCGTGGCAAAGATATAAATTTTTTAATATGTAAAATATTTTTTTATTTTTTTTTTAAAATATTCTTCGTTGCCTACGTTTATCTTATTATCAATTAACGTGCCAAAAACGTTAAAAGGCTTTTTTATGTGGTGAATTAGGGTTTAATTAAATGTTTCTTAAAGGGTAATGCTCGCGAATGGTAGTAAATACGGTGTTTTTTTATTTTGAGTTGAATTTATCGTAATAAAAAAGAGTTGGTGTTAGTTGTGTGAAATTAAAATTATAAATCGATTCTCATCTCCAAACAATAAAAAATTATGATTTGGATAACATATTTTATGGTAAATTAGGGAGTGAGATTAAATTGCATTCATAATTGTGTCTGTAGCTCCCTTTTTATTTTGGACATAAGACTTGCAAATTAGGCCTTTTTCATTCAGGTAACTTTGGTTTGAAATGAGGTGGTTAAATGTGGTCTCTAACTCTGTTTCGTTGGTAATAGAAATGCAGCCTCCTAATTGAACGAGTTCTGTTGCTTCGGCAAAATGAGAATAATTTGGTCCAATTATAATAGGAAGACCAAAAGTTGCAGGTTCGAGAATATTATGCACGCCAGGGTTTCCGAAACCACCACCTACATAGGCAATCGTAGCGTAACTATATATCTTGGTTAGTATCCCGACAGTATCAATGATAAAGACATCATAATCTGCTAGGTTTTTGCCTTCTTTTTCAGAAAACAAGATTGTCTTTTTAGTAATAGATAGTTGTAGAGCGGTAATTTGTTCTGGTTTGATATTATGAGGAGCGATAATGAATTTTACACGCTCTTGGGTGGTATTGATGTACTGGGTTAGTAAAACCTCATCCTTAGGCCATGAGCTGCCAATAACAATAGTAGGGGTGTTGTTTTTAAATTCAGCAATAAAATCTAAAGTATTGTTGCGTTCTAAAATAGCAACCACGCGATCGAATCTAGTATCGCCTGAAATAATTACATTTTTGTAACCAATAGATTTAATTTTGTTTTTAGAGTTTTCATTTTGAACGAAAAAATAGGTAAATGCGTCAAGTGCTTTTTTATAAAAACCGCCATACCATTTAAAGAATATCTGATTGTCTCTAAATATTCCAGAAACTAAATAGGTTGGGATGTTGTTCTTTTTTAATTCATTAAGGTAGTTTAACCAAAATTCATATTTGATAAAAAAGACCATTTCTGGATGAGCTAGTTTTAAAAATTTTTCGGCATTTTGTCTTGTGTCCAAAGGTAGGTAGAGGGTTACATCGGCAACAGTATTGTTTTTTCGAACTTCATAACCCGAAGGAGAAAAGAAAGTAACAATAATTTTATGTGAAGGATATTTTTCTTTAATTTTTTCAATAACAGGCAGGCCTTGCTCGTATTCTCCTAATGAAGCAGCGTGGAACCAAATCGTTTTATCTGTGGGTTTTATCTTTTCTTGTAGCGTAGTAAAAACACTTTTTCTACCATCTACAAAAAGTTTGATTTTACGGCTAAAAAGAGCTACTATTTTTAATAAAAAGCTTACAATAATAACGATTAGATTGTATAAGAAAAGCATAGTTGGATATTTGGGGCTAAAATACGTTTCTTTCAATTATTTTCATTGGTTTAAACTCATTAAATAACTATTTTTGTTCCTCGTTTTCGGAAGTATTATTTTGAAAGTCAATTAAGATGGGGCTTTCTTTATTCGGAAATGCAAACTTTAAATTAGAATATCGAAATGAAAAAAATTCAAATGGTTGACTTAAAAAGTCAATATGATAAAATAAAAGTAGCAGTAAATGCTTCAATTCAAGACGTTTTAGATACAAATACATATATTAATGGACCATTGGTTCATCAATTCCAAAAAAATCTTGAAACCTATTTAGGAGTAAAACATGTTATTCCTTGTGCAAATGGTACCGATGCATTGCAAATTGCAATGATGGGTCTGGATTTAAAACCAGGAGATGAAGTTATTACTGCTGATTTTACTTTTGCGGCTACTGTAGAGGTGATTGCTTTGTTGCAATTAACACCAGTTTTGGTAGATGTTGAAATGGATAGTATGAATATTTCTATCGAGGCTATTAAAAAAGCAATAACTCCAAAAACAAAAGCAATCGTTCCAGTACATTTGTTTGGTCGTGCGGCTAATATGGATGCAATTATGGAGCTTGCTGCAGCACATAATCTGTACGTAATCGAAGATAATGCACAAGCAATCGGGGCTGATTATATTTCTAAATCTGGTGCAAAAACTAAAGTAGGAGTTATGGGGCATGTGGCTGCAACTTCTTTCTTTCCATCTAAAAATTTAGGTTGTTATGGTGATGGTGGAGCTATTTTTACTAATGATGATGCTTTGGCACACATTATTCGTGGAATTGTAAATCACGGAATGTACGAACGTTACCATCATGATGTTGTAGGTGTGAATTCACGTTTAGATAGTATTCAGGCAGGAGTTTTAAATGTAAAGCTTCCGTTATTAAATGAGTATAATGAAGCACGTCGTGAAGCAGCAACTAAATATAATGCAGCATTAGCAGGACATGCTAATATTATTACGCCTTCATTTAATGCTAACGAAAATGATCACGTTTTTCACCAATATACTTTGCGAATTATAAATGCTGATAGAAACGGATTGTTGCAACACTTACAGGATAAAGGAATTCCTTGTGCAATTTATTATCCAATTCCGTTGCATTCGCAAAAAGCATACGTTGATGTTCGTTATAAAGAAGAATATTTTCCAGTAACCAATCAATTGGTACAAGAAGTACTTTCATTACCAATACATACAGAACTTGACGATGAACAAATTAAGTTTATTACAGATAGTGTAATTGAGTTTTTGAAATAAACCAAATCAAATAAATAGCCAAAAAACAACCAGAAAATGAAAGTATTAGTAACAGGAGGATTAGGATTTATCGGTTCGCATACTGTAGTCGAATTGCAAAAAGAAGGCTTTGAAGTTGTAATAATTGATAATCTTTCTAATTCTTCAGAAGATGTTTTAAAAGGGATCGTAGCCATTACCGGTAAAACGCCTGTATTTGAAAAATTAGATTTGAGAGAAAAAGCAGCGGTACAAAATTTCTTTAAAAAATATGATGATGTTACTGGGGTAATTCATTTTGCTGCTTCAAAAGCGGTTGGTGAAAGTGTCGAAAATCCACTTTTGTATTATGAAAACAATATTAGTAGCTTGGTATATCTTTTACAAGAGTTACAGCAAAAACCAGAAGCTAGTTTTATTTTTAGTTCTTCTTGTACGGTTTATGGTCAAGCAGAAAAAATGCCAATCACAGAAGATGCTCCTGTGCAACAGCCTATTTCTCCATACGGAAATACCAAGAAAATAGGGGAAGAAATTATTAGAGACACTGCGAAGGCAACTAATATCAATGCTATTTTATTGCGTTATTTTAATCCAATTGGTGCACATCCCTCAATAGAAATAGGAGAGCTGCCAATTGGGGTTCCTCAGAATTTAGTTCCTTTTATTACACAAACCGGAATAGGATTGCGTAAGGAATTGTCTGTTTATGGAGATGATTATCCTACAGCCGATGGTACTTGTGTTCGTGATTATATTCATGTTGTCGATTTAGCAAAAGCACATGTTGTGGCTTTGCAGCGGTTATTGAATAAAAAGAATCTGGATAAGGTAGAGACATTTAATCTGGGTACAGGAAAGGGAAGTTCTGTTCTTGAGGTGATTACGAGTTTTGAGAAAGTAAGTGATAAAAAATTACCATACAAAATTGTAGCACGAAGAGAAGGGGATATTACCGAGGCCTATGCTAATACTGCAAAAGCCAATGATGTGCTGGGATGGAAAGCTCAATCAACGCTAGATGAAGCGATGAAGAGTGCTTGGAAATGGGAAGAAAAGATAAGAAACAAAGTTTCTTAGTTTAAAATAGATCATATTTTAAAAGTCCCAAATTATAGAATATAATTTGGGACTTTTATATTTAAAAGACATAGTAGTAGCGATGCAACAAAAGCCAGATTATAAATTATATCTCTGTATGGTAACAGTAGGGATTGTGTGGGGAACAACTTTTTTAGGAATCAGGGTTGCGGTAGAAACCATTCCGCCATGGTTTGTAACTTCTATCCGTCAGGGTTTAGCAGGATTAATAGCGATGACTATTTTACTGTTTAAAAAAGAATTAAAATGGATTGGCTGGGAGAATTTTAAACACCAATTAATTCCAGCTTTATTAATGATTGTTATTGCAAATGGTTTTACTACCGTTGCTGAGCAAACTTTGCCAAGTGGGTTAGCATCAATAATGAGTGCTTTGTCGCCTGTACTTATTTTTATAGGTAGTGTGTTTTTTGGATTACAAAAACCAAGTATAAAAGGTTTTGTAGGTGTTGTAATTGGTTTTACGGGAGTTGTTTTTATTTTTAAAGATGGACTAGGTTCGTTTTTAGATTCTAATTATCAACACGGACTTATATTTATGAGTTTGGCAATTTCAGGTTGGGCAGCAGGAACAATTTATACAAAAACTCACACCCATAAATCGAATAATATTACACTGAATTTATTTTATCAGTTTACTATCGCTACTTTAGTTCAGTTGGTTTTAGCTTTTATTTTTTCTCCAAATCCAGATGTAAGTTTATGGAGTACAAGAAGTATTTTTGCAGCTTTATATTTGTCTGTTTTTGGGTCGATACTTGCTTTTTTCTCTTATCATTATGCTTTAAAACGAGTAACGGCTATTCAAGTTTCTATTTTGTCTTATATTAATACTATAATCGCCGTTTTTCTAGGTTGGTTGTTGTTAGATGAAGTAATTACAGCCGATTTTATTATTGCTACAGCACTTATTATATCAGGAGTTTTTATTATCAATTATAAAAAGAAAGAAAAAAGGATTGTATAAAAATCTTGTTTCTAATTATATAGAAGTCTCAAATTGTCATCTTGATAGTTTGGGATTTTTTGTTTAGTGTAAAATGTTGTAAATTTGATTGTTAAATAAAATCATTATGAATGCTAAAAAAGAAAATCCTAAAATAAATAAAGTAGAAGAGCCTTCGGTTGCTTATGAAATTTCTAAGACTAAATTTAAAGGAATCGATAGAGCTACTTTTGATTTTGATGAAGAGATGAAAAATGGACTTACGCCAGAGGAATTTAAGGCTGAAATGTATAAAAGAATAAAAGCATATCCTTGGGAAAAATAATTTTTGAAGAAGTTGTTCTGGAATATTTTGATAAATTGGTTTTTACTCTCTTTACGGAAGACTATTTTAGTTATCCTAAAAGCGCTCAACTTTACGTTGATAAAATTGTAGATTTTATAATTTTAGAAATTTCTAGTTTTCCATATAGAACAACACCAAAATCACTCCAGTATTTAGGTTCAAATTATATTTTTTATAAAGTAAATAAAAGGACTACATGGTTTGTTTTCTTTGAAAAAAAGAATGAAAATTTCTTGATTACGGGAATTTTAAATAATCATAGTGAAGAAGCAAATGTTTTTAATTCTGTTTTTTTAGAAGAAAAGTATAACTGATACTTAACCCATTGCTAACGTTTATGGAGTGAAAATAGCATTTATTTGCTAAAAATATAAACTATGAATTCATTTCAAATTTTAAAAAGTACAATTTTCTTAAGTGGTGTAATTTTGTTATTGGCTTGTGATATGAATGATGATAATCAAACGCCTGAAAATGGAAAATATCCAACTTTAACAGGTGCAAATCCTATTGTAGTGGCTCACCGTGGCGCATCAGGTTATTTGCCAGAGCATACAATCGAAGGATATACGAAAGCTATCGAAATGGGAGCTGATTTTATAGAGCCGGATTTAGTGATGACAAAAGATGGGCAACTTGTGGTGCGACATGAACCAATGTTGTCCGGAACAACAAACGTATCGGAAATTCCAGCTTTTGCTTCTAAAAAGACGACCAAAAATATCGATGGCGCAATGATAACTGATTGGTTTGTTTCTGATTTTACTTTAGCAGAAATTAAACAATTAAAAGCAAAACAAGCTTTTACGGAGCGCTCACAACAATATAATAATAAATATTCGATTCCAACATTTGCGGAAGTTATTGCTTTGGCAAAACAAAAATCAGCACAATTAGGACGTGTTGTCGGGATTTATCCAGAAACTAAACATCCGTCTTTTCATGAAGCTTTAAATTTAAAAATAACCGATAAATTATTAGAGATGTTAACTGCCGAGGGTTGGAACAGTGCTTCATCTCCAGTTTATATTCAGTCATTTGAAGTTTCTAATTTGCAGTACATAAGAACTAAATCAACTGTTAAAACAATACAGTTGTTAGGATGTTACGATGTGGCTCTAAACGGAGACTTAGTTTTTGCAGTTCCAGAAGGAGGAATGATTTCTGATGGAAAACCATATGATTGGCATCTAAAAGGAGATGCTAGAGATTACGGATTTTTTAGAACTCAGGCAGGTTTGGATTTTGTTAAAACGTATGCAACAGGAATTGGTCCGTGGAAACCTTTTATCATTTCGTATAAAGGAATAGATGCAAACAACGATGGAAAGGCAGATGATATAAATGGTGATGGTAAAGTAGATGACGCTGATAAAGTAGCGCTACCACCAACAGCTTTAATTTCAGACGCACATAAAAAAGGATTGCAAGTGCATGCATATACGTTCAGAAATGAAGGAAAACGATTGTTGAGTAATTATAAAAATAATCCAACTTTAGAATATCAGGCTTTCTATAAATTAGGATTAGATGGTGTGTTTTCTGATTTTACCGATACAGCTGTTCAAGCGAGATAAGTTTTTTCTTTTTGATAAGGATTTTAATTCTGCAAGGTTTTTTAACCTTGTAGGTATAATTTTTATGTGTGAAAAAAGAAGGCAAAAAGAAAAGTATTTCTTTCACATTGCTCTGTCTATGTGTTTTTTGAATAAGTGAAACGCCTTTTTTAGAGAATAGAAGATCTATGTTTCTATGTGTTAAATTAATTGCCTCTCGGATTATTATGTCCACAAGGTCAGGAAAAAGACCTTGCGGGATAACCTAGAAGTTGTTATTGTTGGTCGAAGGTCTGTGGAATTTTTTGGTTTTCTTTTTCTTTATCAAAAGTCCAGGATATAATCCACCATCTACCTTCGTTGTAATAAAGCTGAATGCTATTAATACCTCTTCGGGCAACAGGACCATTTTTAACTAACCGAGTTTCATAAGTGCTCCAAACGTGGACAATATTTCCGAAGATTCTAACTTCTCTATTGATTTCATTTTCATAAAAGGCAGTTTTTGCAACCATAGTATCGGTTTCTTTATGAAACTCTTTAAGTGGCATTGTGGTTTGTAGTGTTTTACCAGAAGCATTTTCTAGCGGAAAAGAATAAATAGCATTTGGATCATGAAGTGAAAGGTCACGTTCCCATTGTCGTTTTTCACCAGCTTCTCCCGAAACAGCTTCGTAAGTAGCTTTCATAATTCCGTTAATAGTAGCTACATCTTCTTTTAGTGGATATTTCTGTGCATTCGAAATTTGTGTAGTCATAATAATAGATAATGTGATTTTTAAAATTGCTTTAATCATTACTGAATTATTTAATGTTCAGGCAAATGAAAACAAAGAATAAAGCACATGAAACTATTTTATACATACATGTATAAATACTATACACATAGCCTGTTTCTTTATGTAGGTGGTTATAACATAAATTTATCGAGAGCGGTAGTAAGACACTCTTTGTAGGTTTTTCCAATAGTGATTTTGTTTCCTTTGGCAATAATATGATTGTCTTCGATACTATCGATATTGGTTAAATTCACTATTGAAGAATTGTGAACTCTCATAAATTCATTGGGCAATACATCAATCAAATCTTTCAGGGATTTGTAATAAGTATATTTTGTATTATCTACAGTTATTATTTGTACATAATTTCCTAAACCAGTAATGACAGCGATAGTATCAAAGTATAATTTGATTATCTTTTTATCTGTTTTTATGAAGGTAAATTTTTCAGATGTCATTGTAGCCTTGTAGTTTGTGTGAGTTTCAAAATTACATAAATACTACTTATGGTGATGATGAAAAGACATTAAAAAAATCCCCACAAACATATGCTTGTGAGGATTCTATTTGTATTGACAATTTTTAGACTGAAAATTGAAAACTGCAACTGAATACTAAAAAATTATGCATTCGCCGTAACAGCTTCTTTATCAATTTTTCCGATTAATCCAGCTAAAACTTTTCCTGGGCCTACTTCTGTAAATAAAGTAGCGCCATCAGCAATCATTTGTTGTACAGATTGAGTCCATTTTACAGGAGCTGTAAGCTGAATGATTAAATTCTTTTTTATTTCATTTGCGTCAGAAACTGCGCTTGCTGTTACATTTTGATATACAGGACAAATAGGAGTCGAGAAAGTAGTTGCTTCAATCGCGGCAGCCAATTCTTCTCTTGCAGGCTCCATCATTGGTGAGTGAAAAGCACCACCAACAGGTAGTAACAAAGCACGTTTTGCACCAGCAGCTTTCATTGCTTCACAAGCTTTTTCAACAGCTGTTGTTTCGCCAGAAATCACTAATTGTCCAGGACAGTTATAATTTGCTGCAACCACAATTCCGTCTATCGAAGCACAAACTTCTTCCACTATGTTATCTGCTAATCCTAAAACTGCAGCCATTGTAGATGGAGTTATTTCACATGCTTTTTGCATTGCCAAAGCACGTTGCGAAACTAATTTTAATCCGTCTTCAAAAGAAAGAGTACCATTTGCAACCAAAGCAGAAAATTCTCCTAATGAGTGGCCTGCTACCATTTCTGGTTTAAAATCTTCTCCTAAAGTTTTAGCCAAAATAACAGAATGCAAGAATACTGCAGGTTGAGTTACTTTAGTTTCTTTTAGTTCTTCAGCAGTACCTTCAAACATGATATCTGTGATTCTGAAACCTAATATTTCGTTAGCTTTTTCGAATAATTCTTTGGCTAAAGCCGAATTTTCATATAAGTCTTTGCCCATTCCTGTAAACTGTGCGCCTTGACCTGGAAATACGTATGCTTTCATTTGTTTTAATTTAAAAATTTAATGATTCTAAAATTGAAAAATTAGTTTCAATTGAAAGGCAAAAATACTATTTTTTTAGCTTGAATAATTCTTAAACATATAAATCCATAACAATCTCGAAAGTCGGATGTTAAAGAAAGAAAATGCAATAATCACTACAGCAATAATAGGAATGATTCTTAAGTCGAAATTTTTTTCAAAGAAAAATTGAGCAATGCAGTAAGTAGCAATACCTTGTGCTACAGTTAGTCCATAACTCATATACATGGCACCAAAAAAGAAACCCGGTTCTTTCTCAAATTTAAAACCACATTCGCTACATTCTTTGTGCATTTTCGGAAATTTGAAGGTAAAAAATATATTTTTCTCATCAAGAACTTTTCCTTTGTGACAATTAGGACATTCATTTCGTAAAACATGGGTGATCATATATGACATAATTGATTCATTTTTTATTATATACAAAGATACTTCGCTCGTTTTCAATTCCATTTTTATATCTTCGCTTATTATAGCACAATAAAGACATTTGTAGCCATGAAAAAATACCCAATCTATAGTGTTGCCAATTTTAGTTGTAATGATACTAGAAGCGATTTTTATGTGAATTCTTTTACTGAACATTTAAAAACACATAGTTTTGTCGAAAAACCACATCGCCATGATTCTTATTTAATGGTGTTTTTTACAGCTGGTTCAGGAATTCATGAGATTGATTTTGATAGATTTGATATAAAAGAAGGAAGTTTGTTTTTACTTCAGCCTGGGCAAATTCATTTTTGGAGCCTGTCACAAGATGTAGAGGGATTTGTGGTAATTTTTTCTCAGGAAATGTATAATCTGTATTTTGGTCAAAAAAAAATCAATGATTATGCTTTTTATAGTTCTATAAATAATAAACCACAAGTTTATTTTGATGCTAAAGCTACAAAAGGAATTACGCCTTATTTTGAATTGCTAATGCGAGAAAGTAAGCAAAAAAATAAATACCAATTAGATAAGATGCTCAATCTATTGGATTCCATTCATATTGAAATTGCAAGAAAATATAATGATTCTGAGATACATGAGGTTCATTCGTATAATGTGAAAATAAAAAATTTTGAAGCGCTTCTGGAGTTGTATTACAAGACAAATAAATCACCTTCATTTTATGCAGAACAATTGCATATTACCTTAAAGCATCTCAATAGAATATGTAATAATATTTTAAAAAAAACAGCAACAGAAGTAATCACAGATCGAGTTGTGTTGGAAATAAAAAGAATGCTCATTGATAAGCAACTGGCAGTAAATGAAATTGCAGAAGAAGTTGGCTATGATGATTATTCATATTTCTCTCGAGTCTTTAAAAAATACACCAATTTATCGCCAACAGAGTTTAGGAATTTGAAGAAGTGATTTGTGTGAGAAGCAAGATGTGAGAAGTAAGATGTGAGAAGTAAGATGTGGGAAGCAAGATATGGGAAGCAAGATATGAGAAGCAAGATGTGAGAAGCAAGATGTGAGAAGTAAGATGTGAGAAGTAAGATGTGAGAAGCAAGATGTGAGAAGCAAGATGTGAGAAGCAAGATATGAGAAGCAAGATGTGAGAAGCAAGATATGAGAAGCAAGATATGAGAAGCAAGATGTGAGAAGCAAAAGGTAAGATTGGAGATGGAAAGCAGTTGTCAGGCTGAGCGGAGTCGAAGCCTCGTAATCTGAGTAACTAACAGAATTACAATCGAAAATCTCATGGTAAATAGAATGCAGATTAAACGGATTTTTTTCAAATAACAGATATTACGCCTTGTTCGTAGAGGTGTATAGCAGTGCGTCTTCATAATATAATTCTGCAAAGTTTATAACCTTCATGAACACAAAAAAAAACAAAGCCCCATACTTTTTGCAAAGTATAGGGCTTAACCAAATTAAATACTAAAATTTATAAGGGATAATTATTGTTTTGCAAATTGCAATTCGATATTTAAGCGAACATCATCACTTACCAAAACACCACCAGCTTCTATAGCAGAATTCCAGTTTAATCCCCAATCTTTACGATTGATTTTTCCAGTAATGTTCAAACCAATTTTTGTATTTCCCCAAGGATCAGTCATAATTCCACTAAATTCTACAGGGAATTTAACTTCTTTTTCAACACCTCTAATGTTTAATTTACCTGTAAGGTCATAGTTTCCATCATTTACTTTGGTAAAAGAACTTGATTTGAAAGTCATTTTTGGACTGTTTTCAATATCAAAGAAATCGGCGCTTCTTAAGTGATTGTCTCTGTCTGTGTTTCCAGTATCAATAGATTTAATATCTGCAGAATATTCAATTTTTGCATTCTCGAAGTTATTCTCGTCACTAATAATAGTTGCTTCGTAGTCATTAAATTTACCTGAAACATTAGTAAACATCATGTGTTTAACTTTAAAACCAATTTCTGAGTGTGTTGGGTCAATTGCCCATTTTGTAGTTGCCATAATTTTTTTGTTTTTATTTATATAATAATAATTTCATTTTGATGGTACAAAGTTACTTCGGGAGTGTTGTAATCGCACTTAACCTAGATTAAGAAATGACTTTTGTTATTTATTTTTTGCCATTCATGTAAAATGTCAAAGCTCCAGAAGGGCATTTTTTTACTGCTTCTATAATTTTGTCAGTATTCGAATTTTCAGGTTGTATCCATGGTTTTTCTTTGGGATGAAAGACGTTGGGATTGTTTTTGACGCAATTTGCAGAATGAATGCATTTTTCAGATTGCCATACTATGGTTACCTCACCATTGGTATATTCTTTTGTTAGGTTGTCTGGATTCATTACAGGGAGTTTTTGCGGTTTATCTTGTTTCTGATAAATCAATTAGCCTTATAAAATTAATCTTTCTTTTCGAGTTTTTAGAATGATAGTAGAATAAAAAACGGGGCTAATAATTTAAAATTCAAATTATTAGCCCCGTTTAGGAGAATTTGTTTGTTGTGGTTTGAATTAATAATTCATCGGAATTTCCATTAATAGAAATTCAGCATCTGTATTTGCTTTAATGTTTACAGTTTTAAAATCTGTGATTCCGATAGCGTCACGAGTGTTTAATTCTTGTCCATTTATTGTTACGTTTCCTTTTAAAATAAAAGCATACAAACCATTTCCTTCTTTTTTAACCGAATACTCTTTTGTAGTGCCTGCATCAAAATTTCCCATGTGAAACCAAGCGTCTTGATGAATCCAAACACCAGCATCATCAGGATTTGGAGATAATACTTGTTGTAATTTATTATGTCTGTCCTCAGTGTTTAACGAAATTTGTTGGTAGCGAGGGGTAACATTACGTTTGTTTGGGAACAACCAAATTTGTAATAATTTAGTTTGTTGATCCGCATTTGGATTGAACTCACTATGTTGAATTCCTGTCCCGGCACTCATTACCTGTATATCTCCATGTTTGATGATTTCAGTATTCCCCATGCTGTCCTTATGTGCTAAATCTCCTTCTAGCGGAATGGTAATGATTTCCATATTATCGTGAGGATGTGTGCCAAAGCCCATTCCTGCAGCGATAGTATCATCGTTTAAAACACGAAGTGCTCCAAATTGTATACGCTCTGAATCGTAATAAGCTGCAAAACTGAAACTGTGGTAAGCGTTTAACCAACCGTGATTTGCGTTTCCTCTTGTTTCTGCTTTATGAATTACTATATTTTCCATGATTATGAATATTAATTGTTATTTGATAGTGCAAATTTACAACCAAAGGAAAGGGAAAGCACTTAACCTAGATTAAGAAGTGGTTTTTTTGAGGTTCAAAGGGGGTAAAGGTTCTAAGATCCAAAGGGATAGAGGGACAGAGGCTCAAAGGGAAAAGGGAAAAGGGAAAAGGGAGAAGGTTCTGAGACTCTAAGTTGCTAAGGTAGTGTTGCGTAAAATATAGAGTATTTACTCTGTTTTATAGATAGTCTAATGACAATTTTGTCGTTTTGAGATGTGAATTTTTTATCAATACTATTGCAATAGTTATTACGTCATGTTTGTAGAGACGCACAGCAGTGCGTCTTCACAATATAAATCTGCAACGATATCTTTATTGTTTGGGTTCTTAATTTCGAATAATCAACAATCCAATACTCTAACTGTACTTTGCAATATATTGCTGTACAATCAAATCAGTATTTTCATGGCGCTTTTTGCTTTCTAATTGTTTAGGGGGAGAAGCTCGCTCCAAGCAATTTTTAACAGCACAGGTTTCGCAAGTAACACCAACTATTTGTTTTACGATTGGTTTAGCTTCTATAAACTTGAATTTCTTTTTCATGGCAGGAGTAATCAAAATCCCTACCGAAATACTTCGCATACAGTTCTCTACAAAAGGATCTTTGGTAGCTGATGAAAAAACCAAATATTCGTTTCCACTATTTTCATAACTTGAAATTTGGGCGTCAAAAAAATGAGCTTTGTTTTGTTTGATAGCTTCATCGATGGTCTTAATAGAAACCCATCGGCGGCAATAATGCTCATTCATTTCATTGGCATGAGGTTCTTGCTGATTGGTAATATGGAGTTCTTTTTTTATCTGATATGTGCCAGAGCCTATTTGGTGAGACATTCTCAGAAAGAATAAGTTTTTTAGATGAAAATCCTTCGGTAAAAGATTGGTTAATCTCTGGTAGAAAGATTCAGGAGAAACATTAAATTTTTCGATTAATGTAACAAACTCTTCAGGCTTAGGATTCTCTTTGGTTAAAAAAAGATTGATATCATCTATTAATAATTTTCTTGGCAATAATAGCGCTCCAGCAAAATAGGAAGCGTAAAAATTATGTAAGACCTGATCAAAATTGTCAAACTTTATCCAGCTGAATGTTAGTAATCTATCAGTTATTTCTAAATAGTTATAGGCTATTTCTTTGGCTAATATAAAGGCTCTTTGTGGGTCGTCTATTTCTTTAGAAAGTAATAGTGTTTTGCTTTTTGGGACATAAATAGATCGTAAATCACCCAAAGCTTCCTGATCCTTAAAAAGTAAATCTTTAATGGTATAGCCATATTCTTCTTTTAGAATAGCACTTAATTCAAGTGTCGAAATTTGATTTTCAAGATTAATCTGGAATGATTTAGAGAAAGCAATTACTTTATTTTCCAGATCTTCAAAGTAATTGATGTGCGCTTCTTGGTAGGAACGCAATGATGCTAAGAAAAAACTCTCTCGGCTTAAATTATAATGTTGAGCAATTTCGATTATGGTACTAATAAAAGCATTGACTTTTGCAGGAGCATTGGCAATAATGTCAATCAAATCATTTTCATGGATGCCAAAAAGTTCTAATGGAATTTCTTTTAAAATACCAGATTTCAAAATTTCACCTATAGGAGCCAAGTTGTTATCCAGTTTTAAAGAAACCATTTGATCATAACTAATGTCAAGGTTTTCGCACAGAAGTAAAATCTTATCAGTCTTCGGATATTTTTTTCCTTTTTCTATTTCGTTTAAATACGATTTAGAAAGGTTCGTGAGTTTGGCTAAGCCAAATAACGAAAGGTTTTTTTGAGTTCGGACTTGCTTGAGTTTTAGCCCAAAAATAAGTTTGATGTAGTCTTTTTCGATATCCATAATATCAAATGTAACCAATAAAAAAATAATCGCCAAAAAAATATTTTTAATATTTAGCGAACGTTCGCTTGTTTTGTATTAATCTTTTTTATAACATTGTAGTGTAAAACGAATTAGCTATGAAAAATCAATTAGAAACTACAGAGTCGGCAATGGAATTTTTAGCCGAAAAAAACAATTCTTATGCTGCTATATGGACAGATGAGGCAGTTGCATTTATCACAGAATTGCACTTAAAATTTGATTCACAACGAAAATTATTGTTGACGCAAAGAGAGCAACAACAAATTTTATTTGATAAAGGTGTCATGCCAGCTTTTCCAACCGAAACCAAATTGGTCAGAGAAGATACTTGGACAGCTGGAGCTATTCCGAAAGATTTATTAGACAGAAGAGTAGAAATTACAGGACCAGTAGATAGAAAAATGATTATCAACGCCTTGAATTCTGGAGCAAAAACGTTTATGGCCGATTTTGAAGATAGTACATCACCAACATGGACTAATTTAATGAGTGGGCAAGTAAACTTAATTGATGCCGTAAATAAAACAATCAGCTTAACAGATGAGATTAAAAACAAGACCTATCAGTTAAATGAAAATATAGCGACATTAATTGTTCGTCCAAGAGGATTACATCTTACAGAAAAGCATGTTTTAGTAGAAGGTCAGGTAGTTTCGGCATCATTGGTAGATTTTGGCTTGTATGTTTTTCATAATCATAAAAAATTACTTGAAAACGGAACAGCTCCTTATTTCTATATTCCAAAATTAGAGCATTATCTAGAAGCGCGTTGGTGGAATAGCGTTATCGAGTTTACTCAAAA
This sequence comes from Flavobacterium frigoritolerans, assembly GCF_025847275.1. Classification (GTDB taxonomy): domain Bacteria; phylum Bacteroidota; class Bacteroidia; order Flavobacteriales; family Flavobacteriaceae; genus Flavobacterium; species Flavobacterium frigoritolerans. The sequence continues at coordinate 191,382 of NZ_JAOZEV010000006.1, read as the reverse complement.
CTATTTAAGAATTCCTCAGGGAACGATTAAAGTTACGGTTCTTATAGAAACGATAACAGCAAGTTTTCAGTTGGATGAAATTATATTCGAATTAAAAAATCACATCGTTGGATTAAACTGTGGTCGTTGGGATTATATTTTTTCATACATAAAAAAATTCCATAAGCATCCTTCGTTTTTGGTTCCAGACAGAGATCAGGTAAATATGACTTCGCCTTTTATGAAAGCATATTCTAATCTGGTAATTCAGAGATGTCATAAAAGAGGAATTCATGCGATTGGTGGAATGGCTGCACAAATTCCGATTAAGAATAATGATGAAGCTAATGCTATCGCTTTCGCGAAAGTAAAAGCGGACAAAGAGCGTGAAGTACGTAATGGACATGACGGAACTTGGGTAGCACATCCAGATTTGGTTTCATTAGCAAAAGAGGTATTTGATGCTGGAATGCCAACGCCAAATCAGATTCACATTGCAAGACCACACCTTACAATTACCGAACAAGATTTGCTTGAAGTGCCAAATGGTACTATAACTGAAGAAGGAGTTCGAAAAAATATTAATGTGGGAGTTTTGTACCTGGCTTCTTGGCTTAACGGACAAGGTGCAGCAGCTATACATAATTTAATGGAAGATGCGGCAACAGCAGAGATTTCGAGATCTCAATTGTGGCAATGGTTGTATAACAAAGTGGTTTTGGATAATGGAAAGCAGTTGAATCTGGCCTATTATCACAAATTAGCTTTAGATGAATTTAGTAAAATTAAAAAGGAATTGGGCGAAGAAAACTATGAAAAACGCTGGTTTCCTTTGGCTGAAAAAGTATTAGAAAGGTTGGTTGTAACGCTCGACTTTGAAAACTTTCTTACTATACCATGTTACAAATATTTATAAAAAAACGTTGAGCTTAATAATTGAAAAATAAACGCATAGAAACATAGTCCCGATAGAAGTATCGGGATAGAATTTAAAATTAAGGAGATTTTAAAAAATCATGATTTTCACACATAGCTATGTGTGTTTAAATAAGTGAAACGCCTTTATAACCACAAAGGAAAGCTATGTCTCTATGTGTTGAAAATTACTCAAAAAACAGAAAATTGCTTACTAACAACCCAAATAACGATACTATGAAAACAACAGAAGACAGAATTCAGGAATTGATCAACGATTGGTTAACAAACCCAAGATGGGCAGGAGTAGAGCGACCTTACACAGCAACAGAGGTGGTTACTTTACAAGGTTCTTATGAAATAGAACATTCTATTGCCAAAATGGGAGCTCAAAAATTATGGAGAAAACTTAAAAGTCAGGATTTTGTAGCAGGATTAGGTGCTTTAACTGGTAATCAGGCGATACAAGAAGTTGATGCAGGTTTAGAAGCTATTTATTTGAGTGGATGGCAAGTCGCTGCGGATGCTAATTTGGCTGGCGAAATGTATCCTGATCAATCTCTTTATCCTGTAAATAGTGTGCCTATGGTGGTTAAGAAAATAAACAATGCTTTATTAAGAGCCGATCAAATTCAGGTTGTTAATGGAGTTCAAGATAAAAAAGATTATTTAGTGCCTATTGTTGCCGATGCCGAAGCTGGTTTTGGAGGGAACCTAAATGCATTCGAACTAATGAAATCTATGATTGAGGCTGGTGCTTCTGGAGTTCATTTTGAAGATCAATTGAGTTCTGCTAAAAAATGTGGACATCTTGGAGGAAAGGTTTTAGTGCCAACTCAGGAAGCGATTAATAAATTGGTAGCAGCAAGATTAGCAGCAGATGTTATGGGAACGCCAACGCTTATTGTTGCGAGAACAGATGCCGATGCAGCTAATTTATTAACGAGCGATGTAGATCCTAGAGACGCGCCGTTTATTACTGGCGAAAAAACTAACGAAGGTTTCTTTTATGTAAATAGTGGAATCGATCAAGGAATTGCAAGGGGATTAAGCTACGCACCTTATGCTGATTTAATCTGGATGGAAACCAGTAACCCGGATTTGGTATATGCTAAAAAGTTTGCCGATGCGATGCGTGAGCAATTTCCAGATAAAATGCTGGCTTATAATTGTTCTCCATCTTTTAATTGGGCTGCTAAATTATCTGTTGCCGAGATGGAAACTTTTAGAGAAGACTTGGCTGCAATGGGATATAAATTCCAATTCATCACATTAGCAGGTTTCCATGCTTTAAATACAAGTATGTTCGAATTGTCTAAAGCATATAAAGAAAGAGGAATGGCAGGCTATTCTGAATTACAGGAAAAAGAATTTGCATTGCAAAGTAGCGGATTCCGTGCTGTAAAACATCAGGCTTTCGTAGGAACTTCTTATTTTGATGCGGTACAAAATACAGTAACGATAGGGAAATCAACAACTACAGCAATGAAACATTCTACTGAGGTTGAACAATTTTAATTCAATAAAACTAGTTTAGCATTGAACTGATTTTAAAATTTAAACCATTAAGATATTAAGTTTCGTTAAGACATAAGCTTAATTTTTCTTAATCTCTTAATGGTTAAAAAAAAATATTATTTGCTTTTCAAAAGCCTTGCTTTCATTTTGCTAAAAAACTCAGGTGTAACTCCGATGAAAGAAGCTATTTGTTTTTGAGGTACTTTCTGGATTAGTGTTGGATATTTAGTACAGAATTTTTCAAAACGCTCTTCGGCAGATAAACTTAAGTTATCCATTAACCGTTGCTGATTGGCAACCAATGAATTTTCGGTTAAAATCCTGAAAAAACGTTCTAATTTTGGAATATCAAAATACAATTGTTCTTGATTTTCTTTACTAAGAACTACTACTTCAGAATCTTCTAAAACTTCTATAAAGAGTTGTCCTGGTTTTTGTGTAATTAAACTATACATGTCACTAATCCACCAGCCTTGGCAAGAAAAACTTAATACATGCTCTACAATATTGTCATTGATATTAAAGCTTCGGATGATTCCTGAATTTATGAAATAAGATTCTTTGCAAACATCTCCTGCATTCAATAAAATAGTTTTGGCTTTGTAAAAGCGAGTTTCTGTTTTTGATAAAAAATGTGCCTCTTCTTCAGGTGTTAGTAAAACGTGTTTGGCAATGTTCTCTAGAATTAAAGCCATTAGTTGCTTTTTATCAATGTAAACGAAGTTACTTTGTAACGGTTTTTTTCTATTTTCCCAGTAACTTCAGCTTTACGAATGGTATTACAAAAGCCATCTTTTGCATGAGCATCTCCGTGTTCGTCAATTTTAGTTCCATCTACAAAATAGGGTTTGCCATCAATACGAATAGCTAAATCACAACTATTGCCTTTCATCCCGAATTGGCATTCTCCACAAGCTGCTTCTACGATTTGAGGTTTTTCGGTGGTTTTTTTGTCTTGTGCATTGATTGTAATACTCAAGAATAGAAATGCTAAGAATACTAATTTTTTCATCTTTTATAAATTTACGGTTATTAATTGTGCGGTTTTTTTTGCTCTTTCGACTACTTCTTCAATAGAAGTTTCCAGAATGTCATTTGATAAAACAACTCCCATACGGCGATAAGGTCTTGAGGTTGGTTTTCCAAAGATACGGAAGTCGGTTTTAGGTAATGCAGCAACTTTTTCTATCCCGGTATAAGTTGGGCTATTTGAATCTCCAGTGGCTAGAATTACAGCACTTGCTCCAGCTTTCTCTAGTGTTATTTCGAAAATAGGTAAACTTAAAATAGCACGTAAATGCAATTCAAATTCATTGAAGTTTTGCGTTCCTGCTAAAGTTACCATTCCGGTATCATGCGGGCGAGGGGAAAGTTCTGAGAAATAAACTCCTTCATTGGTTAGAAAAAATTCTACTCCAAAAAGCCCTGCGCCTCCTAAAGCTTCGGTTATTTTCTCGGCCATATCTTGGGCTTCGTATAAATCTTTATCGGATACTCTGGCGGGTTGCCAACTTTCCTGGTAATCGCCACGTTCTTGTCGGTGACCTATTGGTGCACAAAAAAGTGTTGGATTATTATTTTGAGTAATTGTTAAAAGTGTAATTTCTGAATGGAAATTTACAAAGGCTTCTACAATTACTTCGATAACATCTCCGCGAGATCCTGCTACGGCATAATCCCAAGCTTTTAGGATATCATCTTGGGTTTTTATGGTTGATTGTCCTTTTCCTGATGAGGACATTAAAGGTTTTACAACACATGGCATTCCTACTTCCTGAACGGCTTTTTGTAATTCTTCGGCTGAGGTTGCATATTGGTATTTGGCGGTTTTTAGTCCAAGTTCTTTAGCTGCTAAATCACGGATTGCTTTACGGTTCATGGTGTAGTTTGCCGCTTTCGCAGATGGAACTACAGTAATTCCTTGTTTCTCGTAATCGTAAAAACGTTCAGTACGAATGGCTTCTATTTCGGGAACTATAAAATCGGGTTTGTGTTTAGCTACGATTCGGTCTAAGGCTTCGCCATCGAGCATATTGATTACTTCAAAACCATGTGCAACTTGCATTGCAGGGGCATTTTCGTAACTATCTACAGCAATTATAGTTTGTCCGATTCGTTGTGCAGCGATGGTAAATTCTTTACCTAATTCGCCTGAACCTAGAAGTAGTATTTTCATTTGGAGTTTTGTAATGTTGGAGTAGTAAAAGTAGCGAAAAATGTTTTTAACCGCAAAGTTCAATTCATATGTCTTAATGTACAGATGCATTGCAGTGCTTCTATGTAATCTATGTTTAAGGTAAAGAGTTTCACGCAGATTTTGCAGATTCGGCAGATTTAATTAATAGCTGAGTAGAAATACTGTGTGTAGAAATACTGCGGTGCGTTTCTACAATCTGTACGTGTAAATAAAATTGGAAATAAATAGCTCTCGTTTGCAGACTTGCGTGAGGGATAGTAGCGGATAGCCCACAGCCTGACGAAGGAAGTGCGAGGACTTGCAGCGAATAGCCCGACCCTTGTGGTCACGCTCAAATTTTGAAAAGTTTTTACGGAGAAATTTTTTGTTAATAATTATGGTTATAACTGATTTGAAATTTCTTTTAATGCCATACGATATTTATATATTTGCCAGCTTACAAATAAAACCCCCAAAAATGAAATTTAAATTTTTTTTAGTGATGAGTATTTTATTCATTACATCAGCAGCAAATTGTCAGATCGTTATATATAGATTTGGACTGGGCCAGCAGAAAGCAGAAGCTGTAATTTTTAAAAAAGATAAGCAAACAGTTAGTGGCATACTTCATTTCCCTGATTTTGAAGATAAGAAAGTGAAAATTAAAGTAGGAGATACTAATGAAAAATATGCGGCTAGTGAAATAGATTCAATCCAGATTTTTGATGCAGAGAAAAAGTTGTCGTATACTTTCTTATGGACGAAAACAAAAGAATATAAAAAGAAAGGTACAGATTTTAAGGTTATTAAAGAAAGATGGTTGTGTAAAACGATTAGTGGAAAAGCATCTTTGTATTTAGGTGGTGAAGAATATGGAATAAAAGAAGTTAAGGTAAAGGATGAAGAGACAAAAGAAAAGATAAAAGAATCTAAAATGGAAGTGGTTAGTAAACAGGTTAATCATTATATGAAAAGGAATAATGAGGATTATCCTATATTGGTTTCTGTAAGTTCGAATGGAGCTTCTATTGGTTATAATGCTTTTTTTAGACAGTTTGGTGTTTATTATTTTAGTGATAATCCGGACATAGCTAAAAAAATTGAAGAGAAGGAATATAAATATGATGACATTGAAAAAGTTGTCAATTTGTATAATGTGAAACCTGTGAAGAAACGAGAACCGAAAACAGAACAAAAAGCGGATCAAAAAAACACGAAACCAAAGGCGGTAACAAAGCCAGTACCAAAAAACACGAAGAAAAAATAACTAAAAAAAGCGATACTTTTACCAAGTATCGCTTTTTTGTTTTTTAGTGAAAATGATCTTCTTCGATTTCAAATTCGGCATCTTTTTCCCAAATTTCCATCTCACAAGGTTTACAGTTGAATTTCAGTTTGTATTCTAGTTCGCCTTGTTTTAATACCAATGGTTCTTTTACTTTAACACCCATTATATCTTTTTGATGTATTGGACATTTTTTTAATTCGTATTTGATACAATATTTGGTTGTCATTACACGTGATTTCCCAGGATCCCATTGCAATTCAAATGCTTTTTCGATTTCGGTTACGCCATGACGTTCGTAGAATTTACGTGCCGTTTTGTTCGAAACGTTGTACATGAAATCTAATTTGGTTTCAGGGTACGGATGTGATGTTTTTACTAATTGGTGTTCTTCGCGCTTGTAATTTGCTAAACGAATTTCAGTTAATTGATCGTAAACTGTTCTTCTCATCTCGTTGATTTTTGAAATAGGAAGGAACCAGTTTTGAGTAAACATTATATTAATTTCATTGGCTATATAAGGTGTAAAACCTGTTTTTGCCAATTGTGTCTTGATGTTTTCTTCTATTGATTCGCCGGTTTTAGTTTGTTCTTTTGAATGTTCTAAAGTAACAACGCTTACATTTCCGTCTTCGTCGGTTGCGATTAATTCAAAACCAGTTTCGTTTTCAGTAAGCAGTAAAGTAGTGCTTAGTTTACGAACTGCACTGTCTTCTCTTTCTACAATTTTAATGAAAGCAGCGTCGTTATTACGGTAAATAAAAGTTCCGTCTTTTACTTCTTTTAAAACGTTCGGGTAAATTTTGCCATTTTCGGCTTTGTTTACATAAATTCCATCGGCTTCATTGTTTTCATTGATAAAACAAAGTCCGTCTCCGTTGTTTAACAATTCGCCATTTTCTATTTCGTAGGCGTTTCCAACCGTTCGGATTAGTTTGCCTATATATTGTCCTTTTGATTTTGGGCTTTCCCAAGAACCAATACTATGATTTCTATCGTTTACAAAATAATCGGTGTAACCACGGTTAAATGTTCTGTTTAAAGAAGAATCGAAAGTATACGTACATTTTCCTGAAGAAGCTTTGGTATATTTTTCGCTTCCTGCTCCTTCTAAATAGCTGTCTAGTTTTTGACGTAAAAAGGATACGTTATTTTTTACGTAAACAACATCTTTTAATCTTCCTTCAATTTTAAAAGAAACAATTCCGGCTTCAATTAAATTCGGGATTTGATCTGAAATATCTAAATCTTTGATCGAAAGTAAGTGACTGTTTTTTATTAAAGTTTCTCCGTTTCCGTCGATTAAGTTGTAGGGTAAACGACAATTTTGTGCACAAGAACCACGATTGGCGCTACGTTCTCCGTTTGCCACACTCATATAGCAGTTTCCGCTAAATGAAACACATAGAGCTCCAGTTACGAAAAACTCTAGTTCAACATCAGCTTCGTCGTAAATCGTTTTAATTTGATGTAAGTTTAGTTCGCGTGCTAAAACCACACGTTTTATTCCTGCATCTTTTAGGAATTTAATTTTGTCAGCATCACGATTATTGGCTTGGGTACTGGCGTGAAGTACAATAGGAGGTAGCTCCATTTCCATAATTGCCATATCCTGAATAATTAATGCATCTACACCAATATCGTATAATTCATAGATCATTTGGCGACAGGTTTCTAATTCGTTGTCGTACAAAATGGTATTCATAACGACAAAAACCTGTGCATTAAATAAGTGGGCATATTTTACTAACGCAGCAACATCTTCAAGAGAGTTATTTGCATTAGAACGGGCTCCAAATTGTGGTGCCCCAATGTAAACTGCATCGGCTCCGCTATTTATAGCTGCCATTCCTCCAATTAAATCTTTAGCAGGAGCTAATATTTCGATTTTCTTCTTCATCGAGTTGATGATAAATTATTTATTTCTAAAACGCTATACTTTTTGGCTTTCGCCTAAAAAAGTTTGCAAAGTTCTTATAAATTATTTGAGTTTACTAATGCTAAAGTGACTTTTTTTGAAATAGTTAGGTAATATGGAATGATGATGTTTAAGGATTGCTGTTTTTTAATCTATTGGAAAAGTATATCCTGCTGTAAATGCACCGAAAGCTTGCTCACCAGATAGATTTCCGTAAAACGTAACTCCAATTTCTATGTTGTTTTTTGGACCCAATGCAAGTCCTATGCTAATTGGAATATGTGCAATTACACCACTTTTTTTCTCATTGACATAATTAGTGTAGGTTTTAAAAGAGCCTATTGAAGCGCCAATACCAGTTTCTATAAATGGTGCAACCCAAGGTATGGGAGCACAAAGGCGAACTTTTGTTCCTAGTAAAAATGCATTAGTTTCTACTTTGTAGCCTTGTGGGTTTTTAATAGCATCTTTACTAGTTGAGGTAAAAATAACGCCGGCATAAGGTCTTACGCTAAACCATTTGGTAACTCCTATTATATATTCTCCTTGGGTAAAAAAACCAGTGCCATCTATGATTTCCGGATTTTCTTCTTCGTAATTTGAAGTACTTGAGCCAAAACCTATTGAGACTTTAATAAAATTGCCTGTTGTTTGGGCTTTTGTTTGATTAGAAAAAAATAGTGTAAAAATTAGAATTGAAGAAAGATTACGTACAATTTGTGTCATAAAATATTTTTGATTTATAAAATGCTGCAAATGTAGGATTATTTTTCAATTTAAATAAAAAACTCCCCCAGCGTAATGACGAAGTAGTGCGAGGATTTGCAGAGAATTGCCCGACCAGAGGAAACCCCATAAAAAAACAGCTTAAAGTGTAAAGTGATGAAACTTTAAACCTTAAGCCGTTTAAATAAACTTATTTTATGGTATTATGCAGCCAAAGCTTCTTTGATTCTGCGTAATGCTTCTTTTAAAATATCGTCGCTTGTTGCGTAAGAGAAACGAATACAGTTTGGATTTCCGAAGGCATCTCCTGTAACTGTTGCTACGTTTGCTTCACCAAGAAGATACATTGAGAAATCATTGGCATCTTTGATATGAGTTCCTTTTAATGTTTTTCCGAAGAATGAAGAAACGTCTGGGAAAACATAAAATGCTCCTTCTGGAACATTGATTTTTACTCCTGGAATTTCTTTCAATAATCCAACAACTAAATCTCTACGAGTGTGGAAAGCCTGAACCATGTGGTTTAATACGCTTGGATCAGCATCTACTGCTGTAATTGTAGCGCGTTGTGCTACAGAGTTTGCTCCAGATGTTACTTGTCCTTGAATTTTTGTACATGCTTTTGCAATAAATTCGGGTGCTCCGATATAACCAACTCTGTATCCTGTCATAGCAAATGCTTTTGCAACTCCGTTTACAGTGATTGTTTTTTCTAACATTCCTGGGATTGAACCGATACTACAGAATGTTCCTGAGAAATTGATATGCTCATAAATCTCATCGGCAACGACGTATATATTTGGGTGTTTTTCTAACACTTTTGCAAGTGCTGTCAATTCTTCTCTGCTGTAAACAGAACCTGAAGGGTTACAAGGAGAACTAAACCACATCATTTTTGTTTTTGGTGTGATGGCAGCTTCTAATTGTTCTGGTGTAATTTTAAAATCGGTATCTACAGATGTTGGAACTTCAACAGGAACTCCGCCAGAAAGTTTTACAATTTCGAAATAAGAAACCCAGTATGGTGCTGGTAAAATAACCTCGTCACCATCGTTTAACATTACTTGCGCAATGTTGTATAAAGATTGTTTTGCTCCTGTAGAAACTACGATTTGAGTTGGTTTGTAGTCTAATCCGTTATCTCTTTTAAATTTTCTGCAAATTGCTTCTCTTAATTCTAGATAACCTTCTACTGGAGAATATGTACTGTAATTTTCGTCAACTGCTTTTTTAACTGCTTCTTTAATGAAGTCAGGGGTATTAAAGTCAGGTTCTCCTAAACTTAAACTAATAATGTCTTTTCCTTGTGCTTTTAATTCGCGTGCCAAAGCGGCCATTGCTAAAGTTTGTGATGTAGCTAAATTGTTAATTCTGTCTGAAAGAATGTGATTCATTTTATAGTTAATTGTGGTTTGTTATTGTGTTGATATTATGCTATTTCGGGTTTCATACCCAAATCTCGTAAATGTTTGTAGTGTGCCAAAACTGCTCCTCTCATGGTTTTGAATTCATGATATGGTAAGTTGCATTCGATTGCAGTCTGTTTTACGATTTCGGCAATTTTTCCGTAGTGTATATGGCTTATGTTTGGAAAAATATGATGTTCGATTTGGTGGTTTAATCCGCCTGTAAACCAGTTTACAACTTTGTTCTTTGGAGCAAAATTGGCTGTAGTGTACAATTGGTGAATTGCCCATGTGTTTTCCATCTCACCATCTTCATTTGGAACAGGGTTAGATGTTTCTTCGACTACGTGTGCCAATTGGAATACGATACTCAAAATTAATCCTGCTGTATAATGCATTACAAAGAATCCAATAACAACTTTCCACCATACAATACCTAAAAGCATTGGTAATGCCATCCAGATTAGTACATAAATAATTTTTGTAATTACAAGTACAGTCCATAATTTGGCAGGACTTTGTGGTGTTCCGTATGATAGTTTTCTTTTTAAGTAGTTTTTCATTTGCTTAAAATCGGTTGTTAAAGCCCAATTGAAAGTCAATAATCCGTAAAGGAAAAACGAATAATAGTGTTGAAACTTATGAAAACGATGCCACTCAGCATTTTGTGTAAAACGAATAATTCTTCCTGCATCAAGATCTTCGTCATGACCATGAATATTAGTATAAGTATGATGTAAAACATTATGCTGTACTTGCCAGTTGTGTACGTTTCCTGCAAGAACATAAATACTTCCTCCCATGATTTTGTTTACCCAACTTTTGGTAGAATAAGAACCATGATTTCCATCATGCATTACATTCATTCCGATTCCAGCCATACCAATTCCCATAACAATGGTTAATAGTAAATGAGCCCAAAATGGCATATCGAGTGTAAGTATTAAAAAATAGGGCGCAAGAAAAACTGTAAACAGAATAATGGCTTTTAAATGAAGTTTCCAATTTCCTGTCTTTTGGATGTTATTATCTTTAAAGTAACTGTTCACTCGAGAGTTAAGTGTTCTAAAAAACTTTAAATTGTCTTGCTTAGCAAATGTAGGTATGGTCTTATTCATATAAATTTTAAATAGTTCTCAAAGGTAATTATTATAAATTTTCAATTTACAAAAATGAGTTAAATATTTCGACTGTAAAGTAGTACTTTTGTTAAAAAAATAGAACAATGAATGAGATTCTGAAATATTTTCCTGATTTGACTGACGTTCAAAAAGAACAATTTCAAAAATTAGATTTTTTATACCATGACTGGAATGAAAAAATTAATGTTATTTCACGTAAAGATATTGATGCCTTATACACCAAGCATATTCTACATTCGCTTGGAATTGCAAAAATTATAAAATTTGAACCAGGGACTTATGTTCTTGATGTGGGTACTGGTGGTGGATTTCCTGGGATTCCTTTAGCAATTCTTTTTCCAGAAACCCGTTTTTATTTGATTGATGTTATTGCTAAAAAAATAAAAGTGGTTCAGGGCGTTGTTGATGCTTTGGATTTAAAAAATGTAAAAGCAGAACAGCTTCGTGCTGAAAATGTAAAAGGAGATTTCGATTTTATTGTAAGTCGTGCTGTGACTAATATGCCTGATTTTGTTTCTTGGATTAAAGATAAAATCAAGAAAAAACACAAACATGAACTTAAAAACGGAATTTTATACCTTAAAGGAGGAGATTTAACTGAAGAATTGAAAGATTTTCCTAAAGCAACAGAATATAATTTAGCAGATTTCTTTGAAGATGAATTTTTTGAAACCAAAAAAGTAGTTCATTTACCTTTGAAATTTATAGTTTAAGATTTACCGAAATACAATTTATAAAACCCTGTCTAGATTAGATGGGGTTTTGCTTTTTAGTTCGGTATCATAACAGAAAGATAATTTTGTTAGTTGGTGTATTTTTTTATCTTTGAAATACTTACATAAACAAAGTAATGATGGATAGAAGGAAGTTTTTTAGAAATGGCTCTTTATTTACAATTGGAGCAGCAGTTATGAATCCTTTTCAGGGATCGGCTAATATTTTAGATTTAGAATCAGTTAATAAAAATAAGAAAGCCAAAAATATAATTCTCTTAGTTAGTGATGGAATGAGCACTGGAACTTTAAATATGACCGATTTATTCCTAAACAGAAAAACAGGAAAAGGTTCTAATTGGATTCAGTTATATAAAGACAATCGAGTTTCAAGAGCTCTGATGGATACAGCTTCTGCTAGTTCTATTGTTACCGATTCATCGGCTGCAAGTTCTTCTTGGGGTGGTGGTTTCAGAGTAAATAATGGAGTGCTTAATGTTAGTCCTCAAGGGGAACCACATTTGCCTATTTGGCAAAAGTTCAAGAAATCAGGGAAAATGGCTGGTTGTGTAACTACAGTTCCAATAACTCATGCAACTCCTGCGGGTTTTTGTGTAAATAGTAAAAGCAGAAATGCTCAGGATGATATCGCCGAACAATATTTAGACCTTGGTTTTGATGTTATGATGGGTGGAGGTTCAAACTATTTTAACTCTGGGGTAAGAAAAGATAAGAAGGATATGTATGCTGCTTTTAGCGCAAAAGGATATCAGGTGGTAAAAACACGTTCTGAAATGGATGCAGCATCTAATTCTAAGCCTATTTTAGGAGTGTTTTCAGAGGACGGTCTTCCGTATTATGTAGATAGAAATAGCGATAATAATTTAAAACAAACAGTTCCAAGTTTAGCCGAAATGGCTCAGAAAGCTATTGACAGGATGAAAGACCATAAAAATGGCTTTGTTTTGCAAATAGAAAGCGGAAAGGTTGACTGGGCTGCGCACGGGAATGATATTGCTGGTTTGATTAATGACCAAATTGAATTTGATGAAGCGGTAAAAATTGCAATTGATTTTGCTGAAAAAGACAAGGAAACGTTAGTTATTATTACTACCGATCATGGGAATGCTAATCCAGGAATTATTTATGGCAAGTATGCCAATGAGAATTTTGATAGTATTCAGAAATATACGCAGACAAATGAATGGATTTTAAATCAAATTAAACCTGATTCTTCAATATCACAAGTAAAAGAGATTATAGAAAAGGCAAATGGACATTCGGTTTCGGATGATGATGCTAAAACAGTTTTGAGTTATTACGATGGTTTACATAAGGAAGACGGATTATACAATTACAAGAAATTGCCTTATAAAGCGTTTGCCGAAATGCAAGGAAAAATAAACTCGGTGGGCTGGATTAGTATGGATCACTCTGCCGATTATGTTGAGTTGGCTATGTTTGGTCCCGGAAGCGAACTTTTAAAACCTTTCGTAAAAAATACCGATTTGCATTATTTGATGCTGCAAGCCGCAGAAGTAGAAAATAAGTTTTAATTAATTTAATCTGTTGCGTGTAATTACTGTATCTGTTTGGTTTGCTCGGCGCGTAAAATTTTATTTAACACATAGAGACATAGGTTTTATGTGTAAAAGAGAATACAAAAAGAAATATATTTCTTTCGCATAGCTGGTTATATGTATTTATAATTAATTCTAACTGTTTTTTTTTAATGTTTTAAAAAAAGTAAAACCCCTCAAGTTTCAGAATTATTCTGAGTTTGTGGGGTTTTATATTATTTGATGTTTTTTAAATAGGCCAACCAGTTTTCTTTATAGCTACTTCCTATTGGAATTTCTATTGTGTTTATTTCGACTTCATTTTTAGAGTAAGCAGTTAGCTTTTTTGTTTGAATAATAAAAGAACGGTGAACTCGAACAAAATTTGAATCTAGTAATTTTTCGAAGGCAGAAATGTTCTGTTTGAGATGATGCGATTTATCGTTTTCAAGATGTATTGTGATATAATCTTTTAAACTTTCGATGTATAAGATTTCTTCAAAAACTATTTTGATATTCCTACTTCCACTAGATACAAAAATATGATTTTCAGGAATTGCTTTCTCTTCTTTTTTAGGTTTTTGAAACTGTTTGAATTTTTCTATTGAAACAAAAAAACGGTCAAAAGTAATTGGTTTTAAAAGATAATCAATAACGTTGAGTTCATATCCTTCGATGGCATATTCGCGATAAGCAGTTGTGAAAATTACCTTAGGTGGATTTTTTAATTTTTTCAAAAAATCATTTCCTTTTAATAAAGGCATTTCGATATCCAAAAAAATCAAATCTACAGTATTTGTTTCTAAAAAAGTATATGCCTTTAATGCATTTTCAAATGAATCGACAAGTTCGAAGTTGTCAAAATTTAGAAGGTGAGAGGTAATTAATTCTCTCGCCAAAGGCTCGTCGTCAATGATAATGCATTTATATTTCATTTGAATTTTTTATGTTTAACAGATGCAATTTTAACCTTTTTGAAATTTGTTTGCAATCTAATCTAGTTATTTTGCAGTTTCTTTTGTTATGCGTTCTAAAACTTCTTTTCCGTTTTTATTTTCAGGATTTAGTTCTATAGATTTTTTATACATTGCAATAGCTTCTTCTTTCTTATTGATTTTTAGTAAAGCTTCGCCATAACTGTCATAGGTATTGGCGCTTTTTGGATTTAAAAGCATATTTAATTTGAAGACTTCGGCAGCCTTTTCATTTTCATTTTTACGTAATAATTCATATCCCCAATTGTTCAAATCGTCTTCGGAATTATTGTGTGCCAATTGCTCTTTTTTATCCTCGTTAAAAGCCTGTATTGTGTATTGTAAAGCGCGTTCTTGAATTTCAGTTTTTTGTTTAGAACTATTTGCATACATTTTGGTAATTGCTGTAATTACTAATGGGGGATTGTCCATCCAAATAGCATGACCGCAACCATAAGCTATAATGCCGGTAACGTTAGGGTTATTTTCGACATATTTGTTATGACAATTTTTCCATCGCTCTATTTCATCGGGTATTTTATAGAAAGGAATTCCGTTGACAAAATCAACAACTGGAATGTTTTGAGGAATGGATAACTTACTCATTATTTTTACAGTTTTGGCAATAGTTGCCGACATATAATAAATGCCTTTATTGCTCTTTTTCCATTGTGGTATAAGTTTATCTTGTGTAGCTAATACTTTTTCAATGTAGCCGTCTTCAAAATAGCTATGATTAACATCGATTAATACAACCCCTTTTACAAGTTTAGGATGTCTGGTAGCATAAAGAGTTGATAGATAACCGCCATAAGAATGTGAAACAAGCATGATTTCTTTATCGTATCCTAGTTTTTTTAAGCCAATTTCTAAATCTTCAATACTGCTTATAATTCCTTGTTTAGCATCATTGGTTTGTAAAGTATCGATGGTGCTTGTGCCAAAACCAGCTCTGTCGTATGTTATTAAAGTCGCATCTGTTATTTCGGAAATTGGTTTTAAAATAGAATTCCAAACGGAACCATCATTCCCGCCACCAGAGTCAAAAAGTATAGGTATACCTTTGCCTTTTACAATCTTAAAATGAATCTTGTGATTCCCTACATCGACTAACGTATCAACGGTTTTAGATTGGCTTTTTGCGGTGATAAAGCAGAAAATAGATAAAAGACTAATTAGGAGGTGTTTTTTCATAAAAGTTGAGAGGGTTAGTTTTTTGTAGAAAATTGTTTTGAAATTTTAGAGATTAAGATTAAGTTTAACCTTAAAAAGAAATTGCGTTTCTTCTATTTCTAATTTGTGTTTTTTTGGATATAATAAATCCAATTGTTTTCGAACATTTTCCAATCCAATTTTTGATTTATTAGTAATTGTAGCAAAATTATTCTGAGGTTTTGTATTCTCGATACTAAAAAAGATTTGTCCTTTTTTGCTTTCTAAATTCAGTATGATAGTAGCTTTCTCCGTTTCATTGATTACACCATGTTTAAAAGCATTTTCTATAAATGTCAATATAATAAGAGGTGAAATTTTGTTACTTTCCTGAATGTTTTTGGTAAACGAAATATCTAATCTGTTTTCGCTATAGCGGAGTTTTTCCAAAGCAATATAATTCTCAATTAAAGCAATTTCTTTTTCAATAGAAACATAATCTTCATTGCAACGGTATAATACAAAGTCCAGAATTTCGGATAGTTTCGCAATTACTTCGGGAGCTTTATCATCTTTTTTAAGCGTTAATGTGTATAAATTATTAAGGGTGTTAAAAAGAAAATGTGGATTTAACTGATTCTTTAATACTTTCAATTCCATCGATTTTTTCTCTTCTTCTAGTTTTAAAAGGCGTTGCTGTTTGCGATTAAAACTAATAAAACCTAATATGATAATTGGATAAGTGATAAAAGAAAACTCTCTAAATATTAATTTAAACGAAGTTAATCTTTCGGGAACAGACATTTTGTGTCCAAGCCAATCATCAAAGAAACCTGGGAATTTTGGTTCAAGATAATAGTATTTAAAAATCATTAAAACAGCAAAAACAAGATAGAGCCAGCTTGTGGCAAAAACTATAAAAAGTAAATATTTTTTTCTATCCAGTGTTTGAGGAATAATCCAATAAATTAATCCGTAGCCGGCTGTTGCTTGTGCTAAGACTTTCCATGTATATACAAAAGTAAAGTCATAAGAACTAATGTCATTAGACTTGCTGGAAATATATAAAAGCAAAAAGGAAATCCAATAGATGCAATGGAAGAGAATTCTTTTTAGATCGATATTTTTTAAAAAACTCATTATAATGTTTTATGAGGGAACAAGATAATAAAATATAGAGGTATGCTTTGTCCCTAGATTTAAATAAAGAGTTTTTGCTTCCAAAAATAGCATTTGGGCATACGAATGCAATATTCGTCTAAAATCTATTTTTTGAATGCTAAAGCTGTGTTTTCGATTGCGCACTAAACAGCGAATTGACTCTGGAATTATATTCGCTTTCAAATATATAAATCATGATAAAACTGATTCTTCTATTCGCATTATTTTTAGTAAATGAACTAAAAAGTATTCTGTTATAAAACAATCCAAAAATAATTAAACCAAAACAAAATGAACACAATGATTAAAAACGTACTTGGTATTCTGATTTTAATGAATACCGTAAATTTATTTTCACAAGAAAGCAAGCAAGAGATTACTTATAGTGAAGTTTCGAAAACAATTAAGCCAACCTTATTTGCCGATTTGGGCGAAACGTGTCAAACTCCCGACGGTATGGCTTTGGATAAAAAAGGGAATCTTTATTTGTCAATTACTAATCCGGTAACTTTTGAAAAGCACGGAAGTAAGATTCTAACTTTTGATGAAAATGATAAACCCATAACATGGTTTGATAAATTACCAGTACATCCCATAACGAAGAAAGTACATCCTATGGGAATGGAATTTGGTCCTGACGGAAATTTGTATTTAATGGATAATCAGTTTTTTACTGATAATGAAAATTTTTCTAGATTGATAAGGGTTGTAGTTGAGAATGGAAAGCCTAAATATGCCGAGGTTCTGGCAGAAGGCTTCAATTTTGGAGAAGCTGTAAGGTGGTATAAAGATAGAGTTTATATTACTGATGCTCTTTTTGAGAATAGAAGAGAAAGTGGGATTTATAGTTTTTCGTTAAAGGAATTAAATTCTGGGAAAATAATTTTGGATAAGAATACGAAACCCAATTATCTAGTAACCACATTTACTCTTAAGCCTGAAGTAACCAAACGAACTATTGGAATTGACGGTATTGCTTTTGATAAAAAGGGGAATCTATATGCAGGGAACTTTGGAGATGGTGTGATTACAAAACTTGAATTTACAAAAGACGGTAAGCTAAAATCTAAGAAAGTAGTTTTTGATTCGGATAAATTAAAATGTTGTGATGGCTTTTTTTATGACGAGCAAAGGAATTCTATTTTTATAGCTAATTATGATAATAATAGTGTTCATCAGTTGGATTTAAATACGAATACGATGCATTTAATTTGGGAAAATGGCAATGCAGATGGTTCTGATGGACAATTAGATAATCCTTGTGAAACGATAATTTATAAAGGAAAATTATTGGTTGTAAACTATGATACTTTTAAAGGGGAGAAGAATACAGAAATAGATTCCTTTCATACTATTTCTAGTTTTGAATTAGGGAAATAGACTTCGTTTATACTAAAAAGAAAACCCACAAATTTAAAGACATTTTAAAGTTGTGGGTTTTTATAAAAATAGATTGATTTAACTAGCTTCTTTTGGAAAACATAAAAAAGGATTTGTTTCGTAATCCAACCTTGCAACAAAAGTCTTAATTGCAATCTCAGAAGATTTTATTGTGTATTTGTATAGTGGATCAAAGAAAAAGTCACGGCATATTACAGGTTCTTCTGAAGGGTTATAGGCTTCCTCATTATTATAATCGTCATAAGTATATTGACAAGGAAATAAAAGATTAAGTCTTTTTAAGTTGCTTTTAAGCCATTTGTTGAATTTTTTTTTCTTAGGAGTGGTATGGCGAACTAGTAATACTAGGCCAACAATTTCACTTTGAAGATTATAAGAACCATTTCGGCGTAGTACATCTATCATTCTCACATTCATAAGTGCAACCCAAAGTGGGCCGTCTATAGGTCCAGATGCAGGAGCATTCATGTTGAGATCAAAAACTAATGGTTTAGTGTATTCGGGATGTGATATTGAGCACCAAAGAGCTTCGATACGCTGTTTCATTTCTTGAGATGATTCGGTACGATTTTTATAACGCCAATATATCCATTCAAGTAGAGCTGCTGTTAGTCCTAAAGAAGCTTTATAACTAATGCTTGTTAAAGCAAGTTCTAGCTTGTTGTGATTTTCTGCCGGATCGATAAGTTTTTCCATTATTTTTCCATTCCATTTAAAATCAATTGGATGATTGATGCTTTTGGCTTCACGGATTATTTTAGGTGCTTTTTCTATACTTTTCATTATTGCTTAATTTAGTATTTATGTGCGAATATTTTATTCTTTATTTTTTAAGTCTATTTGTTTAATCAAGAATTTCCAAATTTACATGCGAGCTTAATTTTTTCTATGTAATGATAAGTTTTAAAAATAACACGATAGGGTTTTTTTTATAGGTGCTATGTTTCTGAAAATCAATAAAGAGTGAAAAATATTACAAACAAAATAATGTTTGATTAAAATTTTTATGAAAAAGTAAACCCCACAAGTTTCAAAAATAGTTGAAGCTTGTGGGGTTTTATAGTTTTTAAACTTTAGAGATTATTCTCCTAAAAATGGATATCTATAATCTTCTGGAGTTACAAAAGTTTCTTTTATTGTTCTTGGAGAAGCCCAACGTAATAAATTTAATGCAGAACCTGCTTTATCATTTGTTCCTGATGCTCTTGCACCACCAAATGGTTGCATTCCTACAACTGCTCCTGTTGGTTTGTCATTAATATAGAAGTTACCAGCAGCATTCTGTAATTTTGTTGTAGCTACTTCAATAGCATAACGATCTTGACTAAAGACTGCTCCAGTAAGAGCATATTCAGAAGTATTATCAACTAATTCTAAAGTCTCTTCCCATTTTGCATCTTCATACACATATATAGTAATAACTGGTCCGAATAATTCAGTTTCCATTGTTGTGTATTTTGGATTAGTAGTTACAATTACCGTTGGCTCAATAAAGTATCCAACAGATTTATCGTAATTTCCTCCAACGATTATTTCTGCATCAGCATCTTTTTTAGCTTGATCAATAAAACTAGCTAATTTATCAAAAGAACCTTCGTGAATAACAGCAGTAATAAAGTTACCAAAATCTTCTGGTGACCCCATTTTCATAGATTTCACATCAGTAATTAATTGTTCTTTGATAGTTGGCCATAAACTTTGTGGAATATAAGCTCTTGATGCTGCAGAACATTTTTGTCCTTGGAACTCGAATGCACCACGTACAATTCCTGTTGATACTTGTTTAGCATTAGCACTTGGATGAGCAATGATAAAATCTTTACCACCAGTTTCACCTACTATTCTTGGGTATGTTCTGTAATTGTGAATGTTTGCACCGATTTTTGCCCAAATATCTTTGAATACATGAGTTGAACCTGTAAAGTGTACTCCAGCAAAATCACGACTTGCTAATACAGTATCAGTAATCATTAATGCATCACCAAAAACAACGTTTATTACTCCATCAGGAACTCCAGCTTCTTTGAAAACGTCGATAATGATTTTAGTAGAGAATACTTGACTATCACTTGGTTTCCAGATAACAACATTCCCCATCATTGCAGCACTTGCAGGAAGATTTGCAGCGATAGCTGTAAAGTTAAAAGGAGTAATTGCGTATACAAAACCTTCTAAAGGTCTGTATTCAAGACGATTCCATGTTGTAGAATCTGATTTTGGCTGATCTGCATAAATTTGAGTCATAAACTCTACATTGTAACGCAAGAAATCAATTAATTCACAAGAAGCATCAATTTCTGCTTGGTGAATGTTTTTTGATTGTCCGATCATTGTAGCTGCATTTATTCTAGCTCTGTAAGGACCAGCAATAAGTTCAGCAGCTTTTAAGAAAATAGCAGCACGTTGTTCCCATGCCATGTTTGCCCATGCATCTTTTGCTTCAAGCGCATTAGCAATTGCTTTTTCTATATGTGTTTTTTCGGCTAGGTGGTAAGTTCCTACTACATGTTTGTGGTCATGAGGTGCCGTTATGTTTCTAGTGTTTCCAGTTTTAATTTCTTCACTTCCAATGTATAACGGAACATCAATTTTAGAATTCCACATTGTAGTATAAGCTGCTTGTACTGCTGCTTTTTCTGGCGAGTTTGGTGCATATCCTTTTACGGGTTCGTTTACCGCTTTAGGTACATGAAAAAATCCTTTTAGCATATTGTTTAAAATTAGATAATTAGACAAATTAACAGTTGGATAATTCATTTTATACGAATTATCTAACGCTCTACAAAAGTACGAAGGTTAAATTAATAATCTGATAATTTTGTTATAAGTTAATTATAAAATATTTCGATGCAATAAAGAAATTAGTTCAGTGCAAATGGTGCGCACATTCTAAAAGTAGGTACTATAACTTTGAAAATTTTTGTAGTAGTGAAGTTCACCATATTGAAATATCCTTTCATTGCTCCATAAGGAGATGATAATAAACAACCTGAACTGTAGGTGTGGAATTCGCCAGGTTTTAAAACTGGTTTTTTGCCTATTACGCCTTCACCGTCAACTATTTCGATATCGTTTAGCGAATCAAAGATTTCCCAATGGCGGGAAGTAAGTTGCACGGAATCCTTGCTATGGTTCTCAATAGTAACCACATAGCTAAAGGCAAAATGAATCTTGTAGTTCTTGAAGTAGGTTCCTTCAAAACTAGTTAAAACGGATATTTTTATGCCTCTTGTTATTTGAGAAACCATACTAAAGTGTTATATATGTGCGTAATAGAAGCAAATTTACAAAAAAAATCGATTCAAAAGAATCATTTCTAAAATGTTTTTTAATTAATGATATTCAATGAGTTAGCAGATCCTTTTCCGATTACATGATCATAACGGTCACTATTCTCACGATAATAAACCAATATAGTATATTCATTCTCGGTTTGGAAAAAATTACCATCAATTGCATTTTCAAAATCTATTGCTCCTTTTTTATCAGCTATTTGATATTGGTAATTCGTAAATCCTTGCTTTATCATTATTGCTTTTTCATAAACCCCTTTTTCGGTATTGTATTCCATTTTATTCTCAGGAGTCAAACCGTAATTATTAAACATTCCGTTAACATAAATGTCTTTGTTAAGTCGGAAAGCGGGTGCCGAAAGTGTAAAGTAAACCCAAGCATAATCGGCTTCGACCTCATTGTTTGAGGCGTTTATATTTTTTACAACAAAGTTGCCATTTATATCCTGATAGTTTGTGTATGGAAAGTTTCCTCTGGCTTGGTTAGTATATAAGTAGGAGTTGTAAATGTCTTTGCTCGAATCGACTCTTCCTACATTATTACCAGCGTTACGGATGTCTTTATTCTCAAAATATAAAAATTCATTTCCAGCCCAGAATTGGGTTTCATTGTTGTATTTGTATATCAAGTCATTCCCGATAGTGTATTGTGGAGGTACGTTTTTTATTGCAGTGTTAAAATTGCCATTTTGTAATAAAAGTACTTTTACACTCTGTAAAGGAGTTTGAAAGTTGAGGGAGCTAGATTTTATAGTAAAATCTAAATTATGTTTGTATTCGATATTACTTACGGTTCGGCTTCTTTTTACCTGAGCAGGAACTGTGACTAGATTTTCATATACAATAAACTTTTTAGAAAATACAACTTCTTTATCTTCATTCAGGATTTTGATAATGTAGTTACCAGTAATTAATAATTGGGTGTTTGGATTTGGAAAAGAAATTTTATAATGCGAATATATTTGTAATGTATTAAAGGAGTTGGTGTAATTGACGATTCTTTGCCCATCAAATCCTTGTAGGTATTCTGTTTTTGGAATGTCTGAAGGAATCCAATTATAATCGCAGTGCGTTATTTCATAGTAATAATCGGCTTCATTGCCAAAGAGGTCATCAAATTGCAGCTGAATCTCACTTCCCAATTCGAATATTGGAACAACATTTTGCCCGCTTTGTACAAACGAAACAGTTTTGATGTTATAGGGAGGGATGGTTTCAGATTGTACTTGGGCTGTTGCCGAAGTAAAAATAAGAATGAAAATTAAATTTCGGAAGATAGAATTTAGCATAATATGTTACGTTGCAAGAATGTAAATATAACAATTTTAAATAACGAAAAATGCACCAATTTATTAAGAACCTAATATGTATTCTAAATTAATTTCGATTTCATCGTTAATATAGCTTTCTTCTAATAGTGAATCAGATAATAGCTTTTTGTTTTCTTGCAGTTTAATTATTTTTTCCTCAACTGTATTTTTCGAAATAAATCGGATAACATTTACTTTGTTTAATTGCCCAATTCGGTGTGCTCTTCCTACTCCTTGTTTTTCGGCAAAAGGATTCCACCAAGGATCTAAAAATAAAACATAAGAAGCTTTGGTGATATTTAAACCAACGCCACCTGCTTTAAGTGAAATAAAAAATAGCAAAGGATTTTCGTTTTCCTGAAACAGATTTACTTGCTGTTCTCTTTTCTTAGCAGGAGTTTCGCCTGTAATTTCACAAAAATCTATTTTGTTTTCTTTGCACCAAGTCGTGTAAAAACTCAAATTAGTAACAAATGAACTAAAAATAATAACCTTCTGTTTTTCTTTTACTAAAGTTTCTAGATATTGGGTTACTGCATTATATTTTCCAGAATCAATTTCTGATTCTTGATCTACCATTTTTGGATGATTACTCAGCTGTCTTAACTTCATCAACGTATTGATGATGCTAATTTTGTCTGGACCGGAACCATCTGTTTTTAGTAAAAAATTACGAGCTTTTGATTTTTCTTTTTCATATAATTTCTCCTGTTCAGGATCCATATCGCAATAATAAATCTGTTCAGTTAATTCTGGTAAGTCCTTTAATACCTGTTCTTTGGTTCTTCTTAAGATATATGGCTGAATAAGATTTTTTAGCTCAGCTAAACTGTCTTCATCTTGCTTTTTCTCAATCGGAATTTTATAATTTTCTGCAAAGAAATTATAGCTACCCAAAATATCCGGATTTATAAATTGCATTTGCGACCATAAATCGTCTAATGAGTTTTCGATAGGCGTACCACTTAAAGCGATTTTATGTTCCGTATTTATTTTATT
Source organism: Flavobacterium frigoritolerans (assembly GCF_025847275.1). GTDB lineage: Bacteria > Bacteroidota > Bacteroidia > Flavobacteriales > Flavobacteriaceae > Flavobacterium > Flavobacterium frigoritolerans. Next base: position 167,755 of record NZ_JAOZEV010000006.1, on the reverse strand, counting down.
AATCGCTTTAAAAATTTTAGAATTTTTATTTTTGATGTATTGACTTTCGTCCAAAATTAAATAGCGAAAATTATATTTTTCTAAAATTGCAATATCGCGATGAATGATACTGTAGCTGGTAAAAATTAAATCGGATGATTCTAATCTACTCACTAATAGTTTTCTGTCGTTACCAACATACTGCATTTTTGAAAAATGAGGTGTGAATTTTTGAGATTCATTGTACCAGTTAAAAACCAATGAAGAGGGTAAAACAATCAAGGTTTTTAAAGGTTCTCTTTCAATAACGGTTTCGTTTTGAAATAAATCAAAATTCGTTGTTTTGGTTGTAAAACCTAATTGTTCTTGCACCGCAACCAGAACAGCTAAGGTTTGTAAGGTTTTCCCAAGTCCCATATCATCAGCCAGACAAGCCCCTAAATTCGAATTAAAATGACTCAAAAGCCATTTTACTCCATCAATTTGATACGGTCTCAAAGTCGCTTTTAGCAAATCAGAAGATACATATTCAGCTTTAAGAATCGGGTTTACATCGTTTTTGATTTCTGGAATTGCATCTAAAGCAGCAAAATTACTTTTACGCAAAAGTAGATTCCCGTTTTCTGTTTTAGCTAATTTAGCTAATGAACTATATTTGCTGAGCCATTCTAATGGGATCAAAAAATAGTTTCCGTCAGGCAATAAAAAGAGTCTTTCTTTGCTTTTTATATTTGGAATAATTTCGCTGAAGTTGATTGTATAGTTCCCAATCGAAATGATTATCTTGATGTCAAACCAATCTTCTTTTGTTTCTCCTTTTGAAAATAAAACGGTATGATTTTCTGTAATGATTACTTTGCTTTCCAGTTGCAAATTTTGGATTGTAAAACCTAAGTTTTCTAACTCTTCTTTGCGATCAATAACTAATTGAATAGTAGCATAAGGATCAGTAGTTTCTGTATCCGAATTCCATCCAAACAATTCATTTTTAATTTTTATGAAACCAATTTCAAGTAGTTTGTTGGTATATAAAACTTCATCAGGGCTTCGTTTAAACTGAATTATTTTTGGTTCATTAGCTATGCTAAAATCAACATACGTATGTGTTTTTTTAGTTTTACTGGCATCAAATAAATATCCGTTACAATCGAAATGAAGGTTGAGATAATAACAATTTTTAAAGAAATCATAAACAGGTTGAATTGTACAGGAGATAATTTTATCACGAAGTTCAATTTCAAAACCAGTTGCTTCAATGTCGGTTTTTTTAGCTATTTCAGGAATGAAATTTTTAAAATAATCATCAACTAATCTTGACGGTATTTCGATTGATTTTTTCTTTAAAAAAGGCGAAAGTTTTTTGGAATTCAAGGCTGTTAACTGTCCTAATTTTTTATCGATCATCAGCCAGCCTGGCTCATCCAAAAGGATATCAATACTACTATTCATGGGTAAAAATGTAGTGTCGTTTTCCTTTAAAGATAGCGTATATGTAATTCCTTCAGAGTGTTTGTTAAATTGAATTTGAGGCTCAAAATCGAGAGGATTAGTACTAACTCGCGAACGATAGAAATCCTTTTCAACTCCCATATTAATAGATAAAGGAAATTGTTCTTTTACAATTAGCGTGTAAAAAGAATCTAAATTTAGTTGCAAATGCTGGCGAATTGCAAAATCTATTTTGGAATCTTTTTGTAAATCAGTAATTGTTTTTGCTGATTTAATTTTGGTACTAAATTTCTTGAAAATAAATTCAGGCTTTAAAGAGTCACAAGCTGTCAGTATTTTTTTTGTATTGGAATCTAAATTTTCGAAAACAATTCCAAAACCTTCAAGAACGTCTCTAGTTGCTTTTTTGTTTAAATATTTAATGTCATTAGTATTCGCTTCTTCAACGATATAAGCTGTTGGGATATGAATATTTAGATTTTTTTCTAAACTGATGTCAAAACAAAATTGAAATGATTTCGAAGGTTCCAAGATTAAAGGTTTGGTTTGGTTGTAATTTGGGAAGTTCTATAAAATTTAAAAAGTTTTCAAATTATTGCTATTTTGAAAACTTTTTAAATGAATTTATATATAGTAAAAAACTATTTAGTTTTCCTGCTTAAAGCAAAGTGGAATTATTTCTCCTTTGGCTAAACAATATTTTTCGACTAATTCTGGAGCTATTTTATTGGTGTAATCTTCTTCGATTACGATAAAACCAATGCTTCTTAATTTATCAAAATAATCACGTCCATAAATACGTACGTGATCGTATTGTCCAAATATCTTAGCACGTTCTTTTTGATCTGTAATGGTATCGTCTGCAAAAGTAACTGCTCTTGATAAATCTTGTGGGATTTGCAAAACAGCCATTCCTCCGGGTTTTAAAACACGAAATAATTCCTGCATCGCTTTGGTGTCGTCCGGAATGTGTTCTAAAACGTGATTGCATAAAATGACATCATATTCGTTATCCTTAAAAGGTAAATTACAGATGTCTGCTTTTACATCTGCTAAAGGCGAAAACAAATCAGTCGTAGTGTAATCTAGATTTTTTTGCTTGCGAAATAGTTTATAAAAAGCTTGTTCTGGAGCAAAATGTAATACTTTTTTTGGTGCTGTAAAGAAATCAGTTTGATCATTTAGGTATAGCCAAAGTAAGCGATGTCTCTCTAAAGAAAGTGTACTTGGTGAAAGTACGTTGTTACGTTGTTTGCCATATCCATAAGGCAAAAACATTTTGAAACTCTTACCATCTATAGGATCGGTAAATTTATCTCCTTTTAATGTAAAGGCTAAAATAGGACGTGCCACATAACTCAAACGAATCAATAATGGACGTGGAATGGTATTAAGAACTAGTTTAAAAAGTTTTTTCATAATTATTTCGCAAAGGCTCACAAAGGGAACTCAAAGATTCGCTAAGTTTTTAGGTATTTGATTTTGAGTTTATAAATCTTTTTATATTGTTTTTTAATATGGTGCTGTTGTAGTTTATCAATAAACCTAATGGATATTTTCCCAGCTTTAAATACGTTACTATTTGTGCAAAATGAGCTGGACTGAAATTTTCGACAGTTTTTAACTCAATTACTAATTTGTTTTCGACAAGTAAATCAATTCTATACCCTTGTTCTAATCTAATTTCTTTATAAATAATTGGGAGTGTAATCTCTTTTTCAACCTTTAAACCCGCATTTTTAATTTCATAAAATAGGCACTCTTGATAAGCAGATTCAAGTAAACCTGGTCCAAGTTGTCGATGAACTTCAATTGCTAAGCCAATTACCTTGTACGATATTGCTTGTAAATCTTCAGGTATTTCGGAGAACTCTTGACTCATCTTTAAGACTATTTGAAACTAAATCTTTGCGTTTTCTTTGTGAAACTTAGCGTAATAGCCTTGCCTTATAATACCAACGGCACTTTTCTGAATTCATCTTCTTCGTTACTCACGATTCCTAGCGCTTTATAGATGTACTGGAAAGTTGATAAGATTTCTGGTTTACCATCGATTAAAGCTACATCATGTTCAAAGTGTGCACTTGCTTTACCATCGGCAGTTGTAATTGTCCAGCCATCTTTATGTTGTTTTATGTTTCTTGTTCCAAGATTAATCATTGGTTCAATAGCAACAACCATTCCTTCAACAAAAAGTTTTCCTCTTCCTTTTTTACCATAATTAGGCATTTCAGGATCTTCGTGCATTTTTTGCCCAAGTCCATGACCAACAAGTTCACGAACAACTCCGTATCCATGTGCTTCGGTATATTTTTGTATTGCACTTCCAACATCTTCTACGCGGTTTCCGGCTTTAAATTCGCGGATTCCAACATATAAAGATTCTTTGGTAACTTGTAGTAATTTTTTAACTTCTGGAGCAACTTCTCCTATTTCAAAGCTATAAGCATGATCTCCATGATAACCGTTTTTGTATGCGCCACAATCTACCGAGATAACATCGCCACTTTTTAAAGGAGTGTTATTTGGAATACCATGAACAACTTGTGAATTTGGACTCATACAAAGTGAGTTCGGGAAGTCGTATAAACCTAAAAAGCTTGGTACTGCACCGTGATCACGAATGAATTCTTCGGCTAGTTTGTCAAGATATAATGTGGTAACTCCTTCTTTTATCTCAGAAGCAATCATTCCTAATGTTTTTGATACGATTAAGGCACTTTCGCGCATTAATTCTATTTCTTCACGTGATTTTACAATAATCATAATTTCGGATTTTCAGTTTGCAAAAGTACAATTTTAATATTATTTTTTTTAAGAAGCCTTTGTATTTAATTATATCATTTATAATTAGATTAAAAAGCAGTCCATAAATATATAGAAAGATTGTAAAATTATCTTATTAAAATGAAAACAGTTGTAGAAACAATTGAATAAATTAGCGTATTAATTAATTCGGCATATTATGAAAAGCAATAGTAATCAAGAAGGTAAAAGCAAAGAGGCTGGTTTGATCAAAATGAAAAGATTTGCTTTGGGAGTATTGGGTGTAGCTGTTATTCTTTTTCTAATTGCCATTTACTTTAAAATAGGCTGGCTTAAAGCTTTTAGCGAGGCGGCTATGGTTGGTGGTATTGCAGATTGGTTTGCTATAGTAGCATTATTCAGGCATCCTCTTGGATTGCCAATTCCACATACCGCTTTAATACCTAATAATAAAGATGCTATTGGGCAAAATCTCGGCACTTTTGTTTCTGATGAGTTTTTAATTAAAGAGAAATTAGAAGTAAAAATCGAACAGTTTAATTTTGCTGAAAAGGCGGCAAACTGGTTGTCTGATAAACCCAATGCAAATACGATAGCTTCATTAATTATTGAAGATATCATACCAGGAATTTTAAAAACAATTGTCGATGAAGATGTTCAGCGATTTATTCAGGCAAAATTTGAAACCAAATTACGAGAGATAAATTTTGGCGAATGGATCGCAATAGGGTTAGAGTCTTTAACCAAAAGTGAAAAACAAGAACAATTAATAACCAACGTATTAAAAATACTAACCGAAGAATTGCAGAATAACAGAGATGTAATTCGTGAAAAAGTGAATAAATCGACACCTTGGTACACACTTGGTGTAGCCGATAAAAAAATTGCAGATGGTATTTTTAATGGACTTTATGAATTTATTGATGATGCAAAGCATACGGACAGCAGTATCAGAAGAAAAATAAACACTTATGTTCTGGACTTTATTACAGAGCTAAATAGTTCGCCAGAGCTTCAGCAAAAAGTAAATGATTTAGTGATTGAGTTTGCTCATAAAAGTGAAGTGAAAGAGTATATCAATGATATTTGGAGTCAGATAAAAGTTGCTATTTCTGCCGACTTAGAGAAGAAAGATGATTCTAAAATAAAAAATAAGATTATCAGTATGATTCAGAATTTTGGAATCAGTATAAAAGAAGATGAGGTTATGCTAAGCAAAATCAATAATTTTATAAAAATAGATTTGCTAGGAATCCTCTTGAAGAATAAGCAAATGATTGGAGATTTAATAGCTTCGTCGGTAAAAAGCTGGGACAAAGAAGAAATCTCGAATAAATTAGAATTAGAAATAGGTAAAGATCTTCAGTTTATCCGAATTAACGGAACTGTAGTAGGAGGGTTTGTTGGTCTTTTTATTTATTTTATTGAGCATATTATTACCTAAAAAAAAGAGACAAACCATAAGGATTGTCTCTTTTTATAATGTTTTAAGTTCAGTTTTAATCAGGATTTGCCATGATTTTAAAAAGCTCCGAATTAGAAATATAAAATCGATTTTCTAAAGCAATAGCGGCAAGTTTAGCGCTTACTAAATTGTTCTCTCTAGTATTGATTAAGAATAAAGAACTTTCTCCAAATGAAAATAAACGTTCTTCAGAGTTGAGCATCGTAATGTTATTTTCGACTAAATCTTTGGCAAGCTTCTTTTGTTTTAAGAGCGAATTGATTTCTATTTTTTGAGCACTTATCTTATTGGTTAATTGTGTTTTTTCTAAAGCTAAAGCAAATTCATTTTCTTGAACTTTAAATTTTGCTAATTTTAAATTCCCTCGTTCCTTTCTTAAAAATAATGGGAAATAAAATTCTAAGCCAACTTTATAGTCTTTAAAATTATAATTATCAATGTAACTAGGTTCTGATAAATAGGAGTAACCTACATTTATCTTGGGTAACAACATATTCTCTTTTAGCTTTTTTTCTACATTCAAAATCTCTATTTTGTTTTGTAGTGCATTTATTTTTGGGTGCGTTTCTAAGCTAAAATCATTTTGTAATAAATCATTGGTTTTTAAAGTTTCTTGCAATGTATTTTCTAGTGCAGTTTCAGGAATAAGACTATCTGACATCTCCAGCGGAATATTGTTTTCTAACCAAAGGAAATTAGATAGTTCTAGTTTAGATTTAGCAAGTTTTAATTTAGAATCTTCAAGACTTAATTCTCTGTTTTTTAAACTAATTCCAGCTTCTATACTATCAATTGCTGGTTTGTCTCCTTGACTTATTAAAGCTTTGATTCCTGTTAAGCGTATTTCTGCATTAATATTGTACGTTTCATAAAGCTTCATTTCTTCAAAATTTTTCTTCCAGTTAAAATAAGCAATCGAGGCATCGTATAACACAGCAATGGCTTGAAGTTTTCTTTCTGATTCGCTTAGTTTTATCTGAATTTTAGCTTTTCGAACATCGGCCATTCTTTGGTTTATAAATAATCCTTGCCCAATAGGTACACTAATTCCAAAAGAAGTTAACCCTTGATTTGGGGTTGTATTTTCAGGATTAAGATAAATACCTTCGTTATTGTCGAATCCTGCTTTTAATTCGATTCCATACCAAGTTGGGATTTTAAAACTGCTATTTAAAATGGAGTAATATTCTTTGTCTTTAAATTGTTTTTGACTAAAATCAACTTCAATTTTTGGGTCAAAACCGCCTCGTGCCATCATTAAATTGGCTTGTGCTTTGCTTACTTCCAAATTAGCATTTTTAACCAAAGGATGATATTTTTTTACATATCCAAGAAATTCATTGTAGGTGAATTCCTTGGTAATTGGTTCTTGACCAAAAACGGTAAAACCAATAAAAAGAAAGACTAAATATATCGGTTTCATTATTTCTTTTCTTTTGTAGTTTTTGTATCGCTCTTATAATAATTAGGAGGAAATCCGTTAAGAGTTCTCCAAATCTCAAACCAAATAGGTACAGTGTCTAATAAAGCAATTGTTTGTGCGCCAGAACCAATGCTTAGTTGCTTAGGCCATTTAGCTTCAGCTGGGTCAGGAGCAATTAGAATTCTGTATTTACCATTGTCGCTAATAAAGTTTTCTATAGCTACCACTTGACCTCCAAATGTCCCATAAGACATATCAGGCCAGCCAGAAAACACGATAGTTGGCCAGCCGTCAAACCAAACACGTACTTTTTCTCCTTTTGACATCAAAGGTAAATCGATAGGATTTATGAAGGTTTCAACAGCAATATCATATTCAGATGGCATTATGGTTACAATTGGAGTTCCTTCTTTTATAGTTTCGCCAATACCAGCTAACAATGCTCTGTTTATATAGCCATTTTGAGCTGCTTTGATATAATACATGCCATTTCGTACGCTATAATTTACATATTGATTTTCTAGTTTATTAACTTGAGCTTCAGTATCAAATTTATTACTCAAAGTGGTATATTGATCGCTTTTTGCTTTAGCTGTTTTCTCAGAATACTCTGCAGTGATTCTGTTAATCTCAACTTTAGCATTTATGTATTCGTTTTTGCTCGTTAAATATTTGTTTTCCTGAGTTACAATCTTAGCATCAACATCTTGTTGTTTCAAGCGTTTCTCTTCAACATCTGTCATTGGTTTTAATCCTTCTTTGTTTAATTGTAAGGCACGATTATATTGTGTGTTTGCAATTTTTAGCTGTGTTTTTACAGCAACAAGGTCAATACTGTCGCTTTTTATTTTTAAAAGAGATTGTTTTACTTTGTTTCTGGCTTGCTCTAATTTTAATCTTTTTTCATTTTCTATAAACCTAATTTGCTCAGAAAGAGTATTTACTTTATCTCCATAGGATTCAAGCGAGTGCTTTTTGGCATCTACTTGGTTTTTAGTGTTTTTAACTAAATTTGGATCCATGTAATCTTCCTTTATCTCAGATATAAACATGATGGTATCGCCCTTTTTTACAAAATCTCCTTCTTGTACATACCATTTTTCGATACGACCAGAAATAACGCTCTGGATAGATTGTGGTCTTTGGTTAGGTTTTAGGGTTGTTACGGCTCCTGATCCAGAAATGTTCTGTGTCCATGGCAAGAAAAGCGCTATTATTACTAAGATTGCAGTGCTTATTATTATTTTATTCAGGATTTTATAATGAGGTCTATTGCTCAGGTCTTTTACAGTTTTATACTTGTCTAAAGACTGTAATTTTGTTTTGTTATTGGAAATATTTAGCATGACATATTAGTTTTTTTGATCAAGAATAATGAGGCCATTTTGCATAGTTAACTTTCGAGTAGATTTTGTTTTCCAATAAGGATTCTTAGAGGAAACAATGATGGTCCATTTATTCTTATCTGAAGTTATAAAATCAATAATTTCATTAGCAACATTATCATCCATTGTATCTGTTGGATCCTCATAAAAAAGGATTTTTGGTTTATGAATAATACTTCTTGCTAATAGAATTTTTTGAGCGTTTGATGAAGACAGTTGTCTTCCTTCAGGATAAATATGAGTGTCTAAACCTTTTGGTAGTAATTTAATAAACGGGCTAAGTTGAACGCCATCTACTGCCCATTTTAAATCTTCAGAACTTATCGATGGATCATTAAAAGTGATGTTTTCTAAAATGGTGCCTTCAAATGGAGTTTCATTGTGGATAATACTGCCAATCTGAGAGCGATATTGTTTTAGGTTTATTTTCTTAAAAGTATCATCATTGATATAAAAAGCGCCAGAGTTTTGTTTGAGAATACCCGATAATACTCGAATAAGAGTTGTTTTCCCTGATCCATTCTGACCGTCAATCACTATTTTTTCTCCCTGATTTATTTTAAGAGTTATAGAGTCTAACGCATTCTTTGGAGAATCAGGAAACTTAACACTCAAGCCTTCTGTTTCTAAAGTAATGTTATTATAACAACGGTCATTTTGTGAATCTGAATTTTCTTCTAATTCTAAATCAGTTACTTGTCCTATTTTTTCAACAGAAGTTAAAACATCATAGAAACTTTCGAGTCCAAGAATAATCTTCTCAACAGAGTTAATGACTAATAAGATGATAATTTCTGCGGCAACAAATTGTCCAATATTCATTTCCTGACTCAAAACCAAATAGCCTCCAATAGATAATAAACTAGCCGTTATGATGATTTTGAAAAGAATCAATTGTGTAAATTGTCTTTTGATAATGCTAAAATGTTTCTCACGATAAGTAAGATATCCAGCGACTATTGAGTTGTTTTTTTGAAGTGCAAAATCATAATTCAGCTCATTTCTGAAACTAAAATTATTGCGTGCCATTTCTTGTAACCAGCCCGCCACCTTGTATTTAAATTTTGATTCTTTTAAACTGGTTTCTATACCTGATTTGTATGAAAATTTGAAAATGAAATACAAAAGCAGAAATAATAAGAGACCAAATACAATAAAATAGGGATGATACAAGGACAACAGTATAATTCCGAAGGTGATTTGGAGTAAGGCCGCCGAAAAATCAGTCAATAATTTTGAAGTCCCTTTTTGAATGGTCATGGTATCAAAAAAACGATTCGTTAATTCTGGAGGATATGTGCCGTATAATTCGGCTTGTTTTATTTTTGGCAAACGAGCAGCAAATTCAAAGGAAGCGCGAACAAATATTTTTTGTTGTAAGTTTTCAGTAATTCGCAATTGCATAAAAGATAAAACACCAACAAGTGCAACTCCGGCAACAACTAATATAATAAGAACAATCCAAGAGGCACTTACCCTGCCAGATTGTATAAAAGTGATAATGGCTTGAATGCCTAACGGGAGTGATAAACTTATTAATCCAGCGAAAATAGCATAGAAAAAGATTTGATAAATATCTTTTTTATCTAGCTCAAGTAAATTGTAAAATCTTTTTAGTGGAGTCATATTGGTTGTTTTTAGCGCAAAACGTTTTCTGCAAGATTTAAATAAAATTGAGTAGTTGTAACAGTCTCATTGCAATCAGTAATTGTTTTTAAATGATCTGTCAAGAAATGTTGGTGTAAACTTCCTTCTACAATAGTCGATACTAGAGATTTTGCAAAAGGGTATTCTGGATTTACTTCCTTTACAATAGAAACAATTCGGTTAATGACTCTTTTGTATATTAAAAAAAAACCTTCTTTGTTTTCATGATCTACTTCTTTAGTGTGAAGTGTCTTTGTGAATTCTGCAATTATAATTTTATTTAGAATTGCTTCATTAATGTGTTCTGTAGAGATATCATCAGTTATTTTTTCGGTAACTATAGTGATAGCTTTATTAAGTTTCTCTTTTTTATCTGAGATGTTAGTAGTGGTAAAAACTAATTTATACTCCATCCAGCTCCAGTACCAAGAAGATAAATAAACTAATAATTTGTGTTTGTTTTCAAAATAACGATAAATGGAACTTTCGTTTGATCCTATTTCTTTGCCTAATTTTTTAAATGTAAAATTATCAAAACCAATAGCATCAATAAGAAGAATACTTTGCTCAATAATTTTTTTTCCTAAGGCAGATGTTTCTGGATCTTTTACATAGATCTTCTCATTGACTTGGATTTTTAAATTTGATAGTATAATTTCCATAAAAATTATTTTTAATGCAAATATAATAGTATTACTTTCAATTTAGTGAGTTTAAAGTTTATTTGTGCAAAAAAAAAGCTGTTCTCGATAAAGAACAGCTTTTTTAAATGCGGATTTACAATTGCAGTCACAGCTTTCAGCGATTACTGATACTGAAAACTGATATTTTTACAATAACGAATGACGTGTCATAGCAGCAGGTTGCTCTATTCCCATTAATTCAAGAATAGTGGGTGCGATATCTCCTAAAACACCATCGTGAATTATTTTAATGTCTTTGTCAACCAAAATAATCGGCACAGGATTAGTTGTGTGTGCGGTGTTTGGACTTCCATCAGGATTAATCATAGTTTCGCAATTTCCGTGATCGGCAATTACAATTGTAGTATAATCATTTGCCAAAGCAGTTTCGATAACCGCTCTAACGCAAGTATCAACAGCTTCACATGCTAAAATTGCAGCACTCATAATTCCTGTATGTCCTACCATATCGCCATTAGCAAAGTTAAGGCATACAAAATCTACTTCACCTTTTTGTAATTCAGGAACAAGAGCAGTGGTTAATTCCCAAGCGCTCATTTCTGGTTGCAAATCATAAGTAGCTACTTTTGGAGAATTTCTTAAAATCCTTGTTTCTCCAACAAAAGGGATTTCTCTTCCGCCAGAAAAGAAAAAAGTAACGTGAGGATATTTCTCCGTTTCGGCAATACGAATTTGTGTTTTGTTGGCTTTTTCTAAAACCTCTCCTAATGTCTCAGTTATATTGTCTTTGTTGTAAACAACTTTTACATTTTGGTATGTTTCATCGTAATTAGTTAATGTAACATAATACAATTTTAGTTTATGCATATTCTCTTCGTGAAAATCTTGTTGCGATAATGCTTCAGTAAGTTCACGACCTCTGTCTGTTCTAAAATTGAAGAAAATAACAACATCATCTTCTTCGATAGTTGCTAATGGTTTTCCGTTTTCATCAACCATTATTACCGGAGCAATAAACTCGTCGGTAATGTTATTTTCGTAGCTTTCTTTAATAGAGGCTACTGCATCTCTAGAAGGAGTTCCTAGTCCGTTAACAACTAAATCGTAAGCTAGCTTTATTCTTTCCCAGCGTTTATCACGATCCATTGCGTAATAACGACCTATAACAGATGCTATTTTTACAGGAGTGTTTGCAATATGATTTTCTAAATCTTGAATGTATGTCGCTCCAGATTTTGGATCTACATCACGACCATCTGTAAAGGCATGAACAAATACTTTGTCTAAGCCATATTCTTGAGAAGCATCAATTAGCCCGCGTAGGTGAGAAGTGTGTGAGTGAACACCACCATCAGAAACCAGTCCTAAAAAATGTACTTTTTTATTGTTTTCTTTTGCATAAGTAAAAGCGTCTACAAGTACTTGTTCTTTGGCTAAAGTATTGTGAGCTACTGCAAGGTTTATTTTTGCTAAATCTTGGTAAACGATTCTTCCAGCACCAAGGTTCATATGACCAACTTCGCTATTTCCCATTTGTCCTTCAGGTAAACCTACATTTAAACCATCGGTACGAAGTTGTGCGCTTGGGTAGTTTTGGTAAAGACTATTTATAAATGGAACATTTGCATTGTCTATTGCGGATACTTTAGGGTCAGGAGATTTTCCCCAACCATCTAAAATCATAAGGATTACTTTTTTGTTCATCAGAATTTATTTTGCACAAAGATAAGCCATTTGTAAAATGTTTAAGAGCGACTTAGATACAATTATGCTTTATAAAGGGAACGGTGTAAAAAAATAATAATTTAATTGTAGAAGCTGTAATTTTTTAAAATATATGCAGATTAGATTTTATTTTTGATACCATTAAGGGCAATGAAATAGTGAATTAAGATTGAAAAATAGGTTTGAGTATAATATTGATAAGTAAATTGCTAGCCTTGTTAAAGAGTTTTTCTTTTTTCGAGTATGTGTTTGAATATTTTTAAATTGCTATTGAGCTTATTTAGTTTAAAATGATGTAGTTAATTAGAATAGTATATTGCAGGTGAAATAGATAATTTGTTTTTCTAGCATGTAGGTTTTAATTTATATTTTGCTGTATTTCAGTAAGTTTTGTTATGTTTTCATTAAGAGAATACAATAATTATTGGGTTTGATTCGTTAAAAAATGATTAAAAAGTACTTCGTTTCTGCTTTAAAATTTTGGGAGCTACATATTTTTTATATATTTGCGAACCACGAAACAAATTATAACCTAAACGCATTCAATGATTTATAAGATTTGCTCCATGTTGTTGGTAATGTTTTTGTCATTTACCACGGATACAAAAACTACCACAGAAGTTAAAAAAGTTGAAAAGAAAAATATCGCAAGTACAGTAACTTCAAGCTTAGATTTAAGAATCAAAGCTGTTTATAGTACACTTAATGCAAATAATTTTGATTTACCTGAAATTGAGAGTTTTACAGAAGCTTTAAAAGGTTTTTATTTATTAAAAGAAAAAGGTGTTATACAAAAAGACCTTTTAACTTTAATTGATTTTAGCTTGTCTTCTAATATGAAGCGTCTTTGGGTTATCGATCTTTCTACCAATACCGTATTATTTCAATCTTTAGTTGCCCACGGGAGAAATACAGGGGATGAATTTGCATCGGATTTTTCGAATACAAATTCTTCTTATAAAAGTAGTCTTGGGTTTTACGCTACAGCTGAGGTTTATAAAGGAAAACACGGAAATTCGTTACGTTTAGATGGTTTAGAAAGAGGAGTTAATGATAATGCTCGTGAGAGAGCGGTCGTAATTCATGGAGCTGATTATGTTTCGGAATCCTTTATTAGAGGCAACAAGAGGTTAGGTCGTAGTTTAGGCTGTCCTGCTATCCCAGTAGAATTAACAAATGCTATTATTGAGACAATAAAAGATAAATCATGTTTGTATATTTATCATCCATCCAGAACTTTTGCAATGGAGGAAAGGCTAATTTCTTAATTTAGCATATAAATCAGCATCCAAATTGTAAATGTCATCTCTAAACTGTAAGGAGTTGTTTATGCTCCAAGCAGTCCAATACCATTGGTAGATAGTATATTTTTTAGCAATCTTTACGTTGGTAGTTTTTTTAGTTACAATGACTGAGTCTATTTTTTCTTTCGACCAATTATTAGAGTCTAGTATGTGTTGTGCTAATTCCAGTGGATTCTCAACACGAATACAGCCTGAGCTTAAGGAACGATTGTTTCTGCCAAATAAGCTACGATGATTTGTATCGTGTAAATAAACACTATGATTGTTTGGGAATAAGATTTTCATTAATCCTAAAGAATTATTGCTTCCCGGACTTTGTACATAACGATAGCTGCCTGGTGAATTTTCGTTCCAGTCATTTGGTTCTACAACCGAATTATCTTTGCTGTAAATTGTGATGTTTTTATTCTTTAAATAATTTCGATTTCGTTTCATTGCAGGAACAATATCTTCTTTCAAAATAGTAGGAGGAACGGTCCATGTAGGATTGAGAACTACAGTTTTAAGGGTTGAGGTAAGTATTGGCGTTTTTCGGCTAATAGTTCCAACAACAATTTTTCGAACAACAGTAGTGTCTTTGTTTTCAACAACATTTAAGCTGTAATCAGGAATGTTTATTATGAAGTAATTTTCTGCCAACGTATCTGCATACCATCTCCAACGCTCAAGGTTAGCGATAATTTGATTTTTCCTTCTGTTTTTAGAAAAATTTAAAGCATTAATAGTTCCTCTACCTATAACTCCATCAGCAGCTAAGCCATGACGGATTTGGAATTTTTTAATAGCTTCAAATGTTTTGCTGTCGTATATAGAGGTTAGACTATCTCTTCCTGTTAAATCTTTCCAGTATAAAAGTCGTTTTTTTACCGTAATCATAGCGCTATTAGTATCGTGTAATACTACTTTATCTATAACATCGATTGTCTTAATGTTGTCGTTTGGAAAATCATTTAGCAGCGCAAGTGCTTTTAAGAGTCTTTTATAGGTGTCTGTTTTTGGTTGGCTTTGCTCAATGGTAAGAGCTAGGTCATTATCATTAAAAGCTTTTATGAGAATGGTATTTACATCAAATGGCTTTTCGTTTAAATCCCAATCATTATATAGTTTCTTTGGATTTAGTTTTCCTTTATATAAATGTGTTAAGTATTTCTGGAAATTATAGGTAAGTAAGAGATCGTAAAGAGCTAAGTCAGCATCGTCTAGTTTACTTATTTTGCTTTCAAAGGTTTTTATTTTTTTTATATTATAATCATCAGGATTTAAACCAAGTGTTTCCGATTTTTTTAATTCATTTATAATGAATGTTCTTTTCTTTAGATTTCCCCAAACGGTTTCATTGTTTGAGGCGATATAAAATTTTTGAAGATTTTCACTTTTAAATGAACCAATCAATGAAGTATCTAGCTGAATTTTTCGCTCATCAGTTTGAATAATTGCAGGAAGAGGTTCTGTTTTTTTTACAGGAATTGCTTTTTCTTCTTTCTTGCAGCTTATAACAATCGATAATAATATAAAAAAGTAAAGTTTATTCATTTTTAAGTTTTTTAAACATTAGTAAATGTTCTCCAACATCTTTTATTTCAAAAATAGCACCAATTTTTTGGTAACCCATTTTTTCATAAAATCCAACAGCTTCGGTTCTGGCATTAAACCATATTAATTGATGATTATTATTTATACAGTATTCTTCGCAGTAATTTACTAAAGCTTCTCCGAATCCTTTTTTTCTGAAATCGTCTAAAATAGCCATTCCTCGAATTTGCGATTGGTGATTTTCTGTAAATGTAATGTTGGAATTCTGGAATAACGAAATAATCCCTACCAAACTTTTGTCTTCAAATAAACCAAAGTGATGTGTTGTTGCTAAATCATCGCCATCAAAACGGCAACTTTCTATAGGTTTTCCTTTTCTTAGAACTGGATTACGTACTAAATAAGTTTCTTGGGCAGGTATTTCTTGTATGTTTGGCATAGTGTTTTTTAAAAAAGTAAAATTATAACTTTTTAGTTTTAAATATATTATAGAATTTGTTTTAAATTTTATGAAATTTTAATAAAAAAAACTTGTTTTTAACTGAAGTTATTATCTATATTTGCACCACAGTAATGCGAAAGTAGCTCAGTTGGTAGAGCTCCAGCCTTCCAAGCTGGTTGTCGCGAGTTCGAGCCTCGTCTTTCGCTCTAAAAAACCGAAATTGCAAATGTTTCGGTTTTTTATCAAAATTAAAAATTTTTGATTTTTATTTTTTAAAATGATTTAATTTTTTTACATTTGCACCCTGTTAATGCGAAAGTAGCTCAGTTGGTAGAGCTCCAGCCTTCCAAGCTGGTTGTCGCGAGTTCGAGCCTCGTCTTTCGCTCTTTAAAAAGCCGAAACTTAATAGTTTCGGCTTTTTTATTGCACATAACTCAAATCTGTTTGAGGTTCTAATTCTTCAGGCTCTTGATTTTGTCTAAAAAGACGAGCAGATAAATTTCCTTTCAAAACGATTTGATCTCCTTTTACATCTAACCAGCTTCCTTCTCTTAATCCTAAAACAGGTAATGTATTAAAAGCATGAAATTCTTTTATTCTTGTTTCGCGAGTTTCACCCATATGTTTAGATTGAGAATCTGGATCTAAATAATGAGGGTTTAGGTTAAACGGAATTAATCCTAAAGTTTGAAAGCTTGGTGGGTAAATGATAGGCATATCATTGGTGGTTTGCATTGATAAACCGCAAATGTTACTTCCTGCACTTGTTCCTAAATAAGGCGTCCCATTTTTAACAGCCTCAGCAAGAGTGGACATAATATTATTCTTGTATAGTTGAGTTACTAGTAAAAAAGTATTTCCGCCACCAGTAAAGATTCCTTGGGCGTTATTAATTGCTGCTGTAGCATCTTCAAATTCGTGAATTCCTTTTACATTGATGTTTATTTTTCCGAATGCTTGAGAAACAGTATTGGTGTATTGTTCATGAGAGATACCTCCGGGTCTTGCAAAAGGAATAAAAAGAATAGATTCACAGTTTTTAAAATGTACTTGCAATTCGGGTAATAAATAGTCTAAATAGCTGCCGCCATGAAGAGTAGAGGTGCTGGCAATAATAATGCTTTTCATAGGTTTTATAGTGTTTTTATTTAAGTTAAAGGTATTAAATTGTAGATTTTAAAGCCGTGAAATAAAGTTTTAATTAACATATATTTACCAAGTCGTTAGTATTAAATTTAGAAGACATTAAGATACTTTTACAACTTATCCTTATAATTATTTGATGAACAAGGCAGTATGTATTTTTTTTGTTTTTCTTGCTAACAACCTTTTGGCACAAGTAGAAGTTTCTACTATTTTAAAAGGGAAAGTAGATGCTAATATAATGGATTTAGAGGGGATTTATGTGGTAAATGTGAGAACAGAGACTTCGGTAGTTACAAATGCAGATGGCTCTTTTTCAATACCAGCTCAAATAGGGGATACACTTATTTTTTCATCGGTACAGCTTAAAGAGCGGCGAATTGTTTTGATAGATGAAGATTTTGCTTCGAGAAATTTTGTGGTAAAAATAGAGGTAGGAATGAATCAATTACGAGAAGTCATCATAAAAAGATATGATAATATTAATGCGGTTGCGATGGGTATAATTCCAGCTGGGCAACGTTCATATTCTCCTGCCGAGCGTAAACTAAAAGGCGCAACCGACTTAGATGCTTCTGTAGGTTTAGGAGGCTCAGTGGCTTTAGATCCTTTACTGAATTTTTTCTCAGGAAGAAGTGCAATGTTGAAAAAAGAACTAGCAGTAGAGAAAAAGGAAATTTTCATGCGACTTTTAGAAAAAATGTTTAATACGGATCATTTTGTGCAAAAGCTAAGTATTCCTTTAGATTACGTAAAAGGATTTGAGTATTTTGCTGTAGAAAATGAAAGTTTTACGAAGATTTTAAACACAAATAATAAGACCACAACAGAGTTTTTATTAGCGGAACTAGCGGTAAAATATAAAGAAATAATAGCCTGTGAAAACAATTAATATTTTACTCTTATTTATTTTATCTTTATTCTTCCAGGTAAGTTTAGGGCAAACTATTGTCACAAAAGAAATATCAGGAAGAGTTACTGCTGATTCGAGTTCAGTTGAAGCTATAACAATTGTTAATAATACAACTCAGGAAACAACTATCTCAGATAATAAAGGGCAGTTTTCGATAGTAGTAAAAGATGGAGATGTATTGGTTTTTTCGGCAGTGAATTTAGAACCGCTCCGGAAACGAATTACAGCTAATGATTTAAAATTAGATCTGTTATTGATTAAAATGACAGCTAGAAATATTGAATTAAAAGAAGTTGTTATAAATGAGTATTCGAATATAAATGCTGAAAATTTGGGTATCATACCTTATGGGCAAAAAAAATATACACCAGCAGAACGAAAACTTTATACAGCAAAGTCATCTATAACAGAAACTCTTTTGAATAAAATTTCAGGAAGGACTGCAATGTTGAAAAAAGAGGCGGTTGTTGAAAAGAAAGAAATTTTGTATTCAAAAATTGAATATCTTTTCGAAGAAAATTATTATACAGAAAGATTAAAGATTCCGCTAGAACACATAAAAGGGTTTCAACTTTATTGCATAGATGATCCAGAGTTTGTAAATTCGTTGAACGCTAAGAATAAAACAGTTTGTATGTTTTTGATTACGGGGTTGGCACAGAAATATTTAACAATTATATCGAATGAAAAATAGAATAGGAATACTCGTTTTGGGTTTATTATGTCAGCTTTGTTTTGCACAATCTTTGGTAAGAAAGCCATTGCATGGACGAGTAACAAATGATTTTATTGCTATAGAGAATGGCTATGTAGTAAATATAAATGCAAATGTTAGAACATTTATTAATGCTGAAGGATTGTTTGATATTGTGGCAAAGCCAAAAGACACTTTGCTGTTTTCGGGTTTAGCGTTTCAATCTAAGAAAATTGTCTTAACAGAGAAAGATTGTTCTCAGGTGCTTTTTATGGTAAAATTAGATTTGGTAAATAATCAGCTGAAGGAGGTTGTTATTACAAAAGAACTTAAAGTAAAAGCTTTTCAAGGTGGTTCTATGAAATATGTTGATATGCAATTTGAAGATGATAAGCAATCTACAGCAAAAAATTCTGCAATGTATTCAGATCAAACTATAAAATACGGAACTGATTTTGTTCGAATATTTAAAGATGTTTCGAAACTATTGAAGAAGAAAGATAATGTTCAAGAAGATTATGTTAGCGATGTAGCTTTTTCTGAATATGTAAAACTAAATTTTAGTCCAAAGTTTTTTGAAAAAGATTTAAATCTGAAAGATGATGAAGTTGAATTGTTTTTATTGTACTGTTCTAATGATACTCATTCTAAGCAATATTTAAAACCCGAAGATCAATTTCAGTTAATGGATTTTTTAATTAATAAAAGCAAAGAATTTAAAAAGCTAAATGACTCTAAATAAATGAGAAAAAGGATAATTTTCCCTGTTCTTTTTATATTGTTTGTATTGAGTACTGCTTTTTCTTTCCATAAATTTTATGTTGGAGTTTATCAAATAAATTATGCTCCAGAGAAAAAAATGCTACAAATTACTTCTCGGATTTTTATTGATGATTTGAATAATGGTGTTGAGAAAAAATACAAAATAAAAGCCAATATTGGCACGGGAAAAGAAACAGAAGCCGACGTTGCTCTTTTGAAAAAATACTTAGCAGAGCATTTTATTATAAAAGTGAACGGTCAGTCAAGACCAATTGTGTTTTTGTCAAAAGAAGTTGAGGCAAATGATGTTTTAGTTTGTTACTCCAGAATAAATGATGTAAGTAAAATTAAAACTTTAGAGATTTCAAATACAATTTTAGTAGATTGGAATTCTGATCAGCAAAATATCACACATGTTTCGGTGTTAGGAACAAAAAAGAGTATGCTTTTTACAGAGAATTCAAGGAAAGAATTGTTAAAATACGAATAAATTGATACAAATATTCTTTTAATTGCTATTTTCACGGCTTGACAAAACTCCAAAAACCAGTTATGAGAAGAATTTCGTTTTTATTATTTTTCCCTGCCATTCTATTTGCACAGGAAAAAAATACCACAAATGTAAGACAACAAGGCAAGTACGATACCAATAAATTTAGTCAAATGTATGATTTATTGGCAACTCCCAATATGTTTCGTACAGCATCTGGGGCACCAGGCCCAGCCTATTATCAGCAACAAGCCGATTATAAAATTGATGTTGAATTAGATGATAAAAATGCAAAATTAACTGGTTCAGAAACGATTACTTATTCTAATAATTCACCAGATAATCTAGAGTATTTATGGGTACAATTAGATCAGAATCAAGCTAAAAAGAATACACAATCTACATTGGCTGAGAGTGAAAAAATTAGTCCAGTATTAGCAGTTGAAGGTTTTTCAAAAAAATACTTGAAAGATGGACTTGAACGAGGTTTTAATATTGAATATGTAAAAGACGTTAAGGGAAATCCAATGTCTTATACAATTAATGAAACCATGATGAGAATCAATTTGACTACGCCTTTAAAAGCAGGTGAGAAAATTTCGTTTTCTATTAAGTGGTGGTATAATATCAATAATTACAGACAAGATGGTGGACGTTCGGGATATGAATTGTTCGAAAAAGATGGAAACAGATTGTATGTAATTGCCCAATTCTATCCAAGAATGGCAGTTTATAATGATGTAGAAGGCTGGCAGAATATGCAGTTTTGGGGAGGGGGAGAATTTGCTTTGCCTTTTGGAAATTTTGATGTAAATATTACAGTTCCTGCAGATCACGTGATGGAAGCTACAGGAGAATTAATGAATAGAAGTGAAGTGTTTACTCCAGAGCAGGTAAAAAGATATGAGCTTGCTCAAAAATCATACGATAAACCAGTTATTATAGTTACGCAGGCAGAAGCAGAAGCTACAGAAAAAGGGTTCTCAGAGAAGAAAAAAACATGGAAATTCAGTGCTAAAAATGTACGTGATTTTGGAATTGCAACATCAAGAAAATTCATCTATGATGCAATGGCTGTTAAACTCGGAGATAAAACAGTAATGGCGGCTTCAGTATATCCAAAAGAAGCAAATCCGCTTTGGGAAGAAACTTCAACAAGAACAGTTGCACATACTTTAAAAAGTTATTCATCACACACATTTGATTATCCTTATCCAAAAGCAGTTTCGGTTTCGGCAGAAGATCAAGGGATGGAGTATCCAATGATTTGTTGGAATTTTGGTCGTCCTGATGAAAATGGGGTAACGAGCAAAGAAATAAAAAACGGAATGATTGGTGTAGTAATACACGAAGTAGGGCATAACTTTTTCCCTATGATTGTAAATTCTGATGAGCGCCAATGGAGTTGGATGGACGAAGGTCTGAACTCATTTTTAGAGTACTTAGCAGAGCAGGAATTAGATCCTAATTTCCCTTCAAGAAGAGGTCCAGCAAAAAATATTGTTCCTTATATGAGTGGAGATCAAAAGTTTTTAGAACCAATTATGTCCAACTCTGAAACCATTCACCAATTTGGAAATAATGCATACGGAAAACCAGCTACAGGACTTAATATTTTAAGAGAAGTAGTTATGGGGAGAGAGTTGTTTGATTATGCTTTTAAAACATATGCAAACAGATGGAAATTTAAGCACCCAACACCAGAAGATTTTTTCAGAACGATGGAAGATGCTTCGGCAGTCGATTTAGATTGGTTTTTTAGAGGATGGTTTTACTCAACAGATTTTGTAGATATTGGAATCAAAGAAGTAAAGCAATATTATGTAAGTGAAACGGCAACAGCAGAGTTGAAAAATACTAAGATCAAAAAAGGACGTTTTGGTTTTGAAAAAGGACCTTTTGTGTATTTAATCGAGGGAGAAAATAAAGAATTAAAAAAATCTGATAAAAAAGGATTAAAAGTTGATGATGTAAAATTATTGTCAGATTATGTAGCAGAGACTTTTACAGCAGAAGAGAAAGCAAATTTAAAAGCTCCAAAATATTTCTATGAAGTCGAATTTAACAAACCAGGTGGAATGATTATGCCTATTCTTGTTGAGATTACATATGAAGATGGAACGAAAGAAGAATTTAAATATCCAGCACAAATTTGGAGAAAAAATAATGATACTGCCAAAAAAGTGTATGCTACTGAAAAAGTTATAAAAAGCATTCAGATTGATCCAAAATTACTTACTGCAGATATTGATGTAACTAATAATACATGGCCAAAAGTAGAGGTAAAATCAAAATTTGATTAAATATAAAGGAAAAGAGAGACTTGCAAGAGTCTCTTTTTTTAAGTAAATTTTAAAAGAGTAGGCTACAAAATTTAATATCTTTGTGGCACATAAAATAAAAAAGATATGTTTGGTATAGGAGGAGGAGAATTAGTTTTTATACTATTTGTGGTACTTATGCTTTTTGGTTCAGATAAAGTGCCAGAAATTGCTCGTACAATGGGTAAAGCTATGGCGCAACTTAAAAATGCGACCAATGATATTAAAAGTGAAATCCAAAAAGGAGCAGAAGCGAATGGTTTTGATGCAAAATCTTTGGATGATATGACAGGTAATATCAATTCTGAAATCGAGAAAGCAAAAACTAATTTATTAGGAGATGCTACCACACAATTTGAAAAAACAAAAGAAGATATTGATTCCATTACGGGGCCTATAAAACGTCAGATATAATGCTTGAAAAAATACAAGAATTCGATACAAATCTATTTGTATTTCTTAACGGATTAGGTTCTGAAACATATGATAAATTTTGGTTGATAATTACGAATCAATTAAATTGGACTCCACTTTTCTTACTATTACTTTATCTTATCTATAAAAAAATAGGGACAAAACAAACCTTGTATTTACTCCTGTTTATAGCAATTTTAATAGCCTTTACCGATCAGTTAACTAATGCGGTTAAGTATACAGTACAACGTTCAAGACCTTGTAATAATCCAGATATTAATTCGTTTATTCGAATTGTACAATCCCGAAAATCATTCAGTTTTTTCTCAGGTCATGCCGCTAATTCAATGGCAGCTGCGACTTTCTTATATTTAGTACTTAATAAGCACTTTAAATATTTTGGATTCCTGTTCTTATGGCCGTTAATTTTTGCTTACAGCCGCATTTACTTAGGATTGCATTATCCGTTAGATATTCTTTGCGGATATTTAGTAGGGATAACAATTGGATTCTTAATCTATAAAATATATCTGAAAGCAAAAGCAAGATATTTTCCAGTTTAAATTTGGATTGTCTCTTGCGCATTGTGGAGGAATAAAATTTTTCTATAACAGAAAAGGCTTTAAACGAAATATTGAATCTTTCGTTTAAAGCCTTTTTTTATTTCTCTTAACTAGAAACTATTAGGATTGTTTTTTTAGAACTCGACTAATAACTAAATCTTATAACTTTAAAATTTTTGTTATAGATTAGTTCTTTCACTCCAATCTAATCCATTTGGTAGTTCTTGATTACTGAATTCAATATGAATAACTCTTCTTCTTTCGTTATTTGTAGTCTTATTTGAAGCATGAAAAAGCAATGGTTTCATAATCATTATTCCCCCTTTTTCGACTTCACAAATTGTTTCTTTTTCATTTTTAAAGTCCATATTCTCGATTCTACAAATTCCTTTAGAATGGGAACTGTTAATTACTTTTAAAGCGCCATTATCCTTAGTCGTTTTGTCAATATGAATTCTTATTGTGAAATTTTTATCGAGAATATCTTTCGGAGGCTGCACAGCAAACTGATTCTGTTTAGTAGTCCAGTTTTCAAAATTTTCTATATCTATTTTTTTATCAACCGAGATTGTTAAATCTTGATGATAAGCAACAAACCAATTTGATTTTTCGGGTTTGTCAAAATATATAGATTTAGTTATGAAATAATTTTCGCCGAAGTTAGATTTGATGATATTCTTTAAATTCGGATTAAAGATATATTCTAATGCTTCGGGAATTTCTTTATGAAATTGTCTTATAGCAAATAAATCTTCGGATTTTCTAAAGGTTGTCTTTTCAGCTTTGTTTTTAGTAACACTTTCAATTATCGAAATCAGTTTTTCAATTTCAGTTTCATTATAAACGTGATCTATAATTGCAAAACCTTCGGAGTTTATTTTATTGATATGTTTCATTATTGCTGTTTTTTTTCTGAATTATTTTCAGCTAAAGTAGAGAGTAACTGAGTTTTTTTTAATCAAAAAAACTTAGAATCTT
Source organism: Flavobacterium frigoritolerans (assembly GCF_025847275.1). Classification (GTDB taxonomy): domain Bacteria; phylum Bacteroidota; class Bacteroidia; order Flavobacteriales; family Flavobacteriaceae; genus Flavobacterium; species Flavobacterium frigoritolerans. The sequence goes on along the minus strand of NZ_JAOZEV010000006.1, from coordinate 143,715 downwards.
AGTGCCTTAGTAACTTAGTATCTTTTCTAAAGAACTCTACTAACTGTTAGTCCATCTCGAATAGGTAATAATACTGTTTCTACTCTTGGGTCATTTTTTAAAAGCTGGTTGTACTCTAAAAGTATTTTTGTGCTAATATCATTTGGATGTAATGGTTCTAAGACTTTACCACTCCATAAAACATTATCAGATAAAATGATACCGCCTTTATTCATTTTTGGAACAATCATTTCGTAGTAATTAAGGTAGTTTTCTTTATCAGCATCAATAAAAACTAAATCAAATTTCACATCAATTGTGGGGATAATAGTTGTGGCTTCACCCAGGTGTTGGAAAATTTGTTTTCCCCATGGCGATTGATCAAAATACTTTCGTTGAAAGTCTATTAATTCTTCTTTAATATCAATTGTATGTAATTGTCCATTTTCTTGTATTCCTTCACATAAACACAAGGCTGCATAACCTGTATAAGTGCCAATTTCAAGAATGTTGACTGGTCGAATTAATTTGGATAACATACTTAAAACTCGGCCTTGAAAATGCCCGCTTAACATGCGTGGTAATAGTATTTTTTGATAGGTTTCTTTGTTTAAACGCGCTAGTAATTCAGGTTCTTTTTCTGAGTGCTGTTCTATGTAGTCTTCTAAGTCTTGTGATATAAAATGCATGCTGTATAGTCTATAATTTGAAATGCAAAAATACAAAAATATCTACTACACTTTTTGGTATAAAAAAACCATCCGCATGCGGATGGTTTTAGCTTTTATCTGAAATAAAAATTATTTTTTTAAAGCATCGTTAACTTCTTTTGCTGTTTTCACAGTTCCGTCTTTTGCAGCTTTTGCAGCTTCTTCTACTTTTTTAGCTCCTTTTTCTGTTGCGTTTTTCACATCTTCAGCAGCTTTTTTAGTAGCGTCTTTTACATCTTTAGCAGCATCCTCTACTTTGGTTACAGCAGTGTCTTTTACTTCATTGATATCAGTAGTTAATGAGTCTACCTTGTTACCAAGTGTTAATTCTTCTTCAGTAGGTTTTGGTTCTTTCTTTTCGCAAGATTGTACAGCGAATGCTAATAGGGCGATAACAGCTAAACTTAAGATTTGTTTTTTCATAATAAATTAATTTTTTAAGGTTGGAAAAATATAATGGTCGTAACGTGCAAAAAATAAAGTTACAAAATTTAAATGAATGAGCTCTTTGTAAGATTATTTTTCTTCTATACGAAAAACAATTCTCGTGCCAAATTTTAAGATTTTGATGTATTATGTGTAAAGTTTTTTTAGAATGAAAAGGTTTCCATAAATACTTAGTAACTTTGCAGCATGCAAATGGAGAAAAAAGACATACGAGCCTTATCAAAAGAGGAATTGCGCGATTTTTTTGTCGCTAATAATGACAAAGCTTTTCGCGGAAATCAAGTTTACGAATGGTTATGGAGTAAAGGAGCACATAGTTTTGACGATATGACGAATGTTGCCAAGGCAACACGTTCTATGCTTGAGGATAATTTTGTTATCAATCATATCAAGGTCGATACAATGCAACGTAGTAGCGATGGTACAGTAAAAAATGCTGTTCGATTACACGACGGATTGGTGGTAGAGTCCGTTTTAATACCAACTGATACAAGAACTACAGCTTGTGTTTCTAGCCAAGTAGGTTGTAGTTTAGATTGTAATTTTTGCGCTACAGCAAGATTAAAAAGAATGCGTAATCTAGAGCCTGCTGAAATTTATGATCAGGTAATAGCCATCGATAAAGAAAGTCGTTTGTATTACAATCACCCGCTGTCGAATATTGTTTTTATGGGTATGGGAGAACCACTTATGAATTATAACAATGTTATGAAGGCTATTGATATGATTACGTCTTCTGAAGGTTTGGGAATGTCGCCAAAACGTATTATGGTATCGACATCAGGAATCCCTAAGATGATTAAAAAAATGGCAGATGATGATGTTAAATTCAAATTAGCAGTTTCGTTACACTCGGCGATCGATGAAATTCGTTCACGAATTATGCCTTTTAGTAAAAATTTTCCTTTGGCAGATTTGCGAGAGTCACTAGAGTATTGGTACAGAAAGACGAAATGTAAAGTTTCATACGAATACGTAGTTTGGAAAGGAATTAACGATGACAAAGCATCAATTGATGCATTGGTTAAGTTTTGTAAATATGTGCCTTGTAAAGTCAATTTAATTGAATATAATCCAATTGATGATGGAGAGTTTCAACAAGCTTCTGAGGAATCAATTAATGCGTATATAAAAGCACTTGAAAATATTGGAGTTGTGGTAAAAGTACGTCGAAGCAGAGGAAAAGATATTGATGCAGCATGTGGACAATTGGCAAATAAAGAAGCTGAAGCTTAGATAAAATTAAACATAAAATAAAAAAGGCATTAAAAACGGGGGTTACTACTTGTTTTTAATGCTTTTTCTTTTGTATAAAAAAAGGTACTGTTTTTTAGTGGATTTATTCGGATACAGTTTTTTTGTAATTGCAGAATTAAATTAATAGTGAGATTCTAAGTTAATGGTATTTTATAAAAAGGAAATTAAGATAGTAACGGTACAATTAGACTTGAGCTAATAATGAACTTTAGAGCAAATAAGGTCTGCTTGAATAAGAATAGTGTATAAAAAGTTCTAAATGTTGATATACTTCTATAAAATACACAACGTTTTTTTATTTAAAATAGTATATTTGGAATCGAAATGAATATTACTTCTCAAATAAAACAGCCCATTTTTAGCGAGATGGAACTTTTTGAAAAAAAGTTCCATGAATCGATGACTTCAAAGGTGGCTTTGCTCAACAGAATTACCTATTATATTGTAAATAGAAAAGGAAAACAAATGCGTCCTATGTTTGTTTTCTTGACAGCAAAAATGGTGTCAGGGGGAATTGTGAACGAACGAACGTATCGTGGAGCATCAGTTATAGAATTAATTCATACAGCAACTTTGGTTCATGATGATGTTGTTGATGATAGCAACCGTCGTCGTGGTTTTTTCTCAATCAATGCACTTTGGAAGAATAAAATAGCAGTTTTAGTTGGAGATTATTTACTCTCGAAAGGATTACTACTTTCTATAGATAATGGCGATTTTGATTTGCTTAAAATAATTTCTGTTGCTGTTCGTGAAATGAGCGAAGGCGAATTACTTCAAATAGAAAAAGCAAGAAGGCTTGATATTACTGAGGATGTTTATTACGAAATTATCCGAAAAAAGACAGCAACACTTATTGCTGCTTGTTGTGCACTTGGCGCAAAATCGGTTATAGAAGATGAAGTTCAAGTAGAGAACATGCGTAAATTTGGTGAGCTTATAGGAATGGCATTTCAGATAAAAGATGACTTATTCGATTATAGTGAAGAAGCTATTGGTAAACCTACCGGAATAGATATTAAAGAGCAAAAAATGACTTTGCCTTTAATTCATGTTCTGAACAATTGTACTTCTAAGGAAAAAAGCTGGCTTATAAATTCTATCAAAAACCATAATAAAGATAAAAAGCGAGTAAAAGAAGTTATTGCTTTTGTAAAAGATAATAATGGTTTGACTTACGCCGAAAATAAAATGGTCGAGTTTCAGCAAGAAGCACTTTCACTACTCAACAATTATTCAGATTCAGAATTCAAAGCAGCCTTGACTTTGATGGTGAACTATGTGATTGAAAGAAAAAAATAACAAATAATTTCTAGTTTTTTTATTTTTAAATAGCTGTAGTACAGTTGTTTAATTATTGTTTTTTTGGTTTTTTGAATATTTTATCATTAAATATTTAAATCTCCATGCAACCTTTTTTAATCGTAAAGCGTCTATGCTAATAGAAGTCGGTTTGATTTTAAGCGGGCAATTTATAATGCTATTATTTGAGTTAATTTTTACGGAATCATTTTTTTGAAATTTTCTATTACGTTTTTATGAAAGTAATCCATTTACATCAAGAAGAAACTGAAATTATTCAGTTGGCAATCGATAATAATCGACAGGCGCAACAGCTGATATACAGTAAGTTTTCTTCAAAAATGCTAAGTGTTTGCCGACAGTATATTAAAGACATTCAATTAGCCGAAGATGTAATGATAACATCATTTATGAAAGTTTTTACGAATCTTAAAAGATTTGAAAATAAAGGAAGTTTTGAAGGATGGATTCGAAGAATAATGGTTAATGAATGTATATCGTATTTGCGGGTTCACAAAAAAATAAAGTTTATAGAAGATGAGAATTATACCGAAGAAAGCTTTAATGGTATCGAGAGTCAATTATCAACAGATCAAATACAGTTTTTAATAGATAATTTACCAGATGGTTATAAGATGGTTTTTAATCTATATGCTATCGAAGGGTATAAACATAACGAAATTGCGACAATGTTAGGGATTAATGAAGGAACATCGAAATCACAATTATCACATGCTCGAAAAATGCTACAAAAGCAAATAATTACATTAAAAAAACAAGAAAATGGAACCGAGTAAATTAGAAAAAGAGTTTCGTGAAAAACTAAATGTAAGGGAAATTAAACCTAGTGATAAAGCTTGGGATCGATTGGATGCAATGTTAAATGTTGCTGAAGAAGTTAAACCAAAGCGAAAACATACTTGGATGTATGTTGCAGCAGGTTTTATAGGATTTTTGTTGGTGTGTACTGTTTATTTCAATCAAAGAGAAACTACAGTTCATAATCCAGAAAATGATATTGTTGTTAAAGAGGTGCAAGTGAAAGATTCGATTGCAAAGCCAAACAATATTATAGAGGATAAAATAATTTTAAAACCTTTAAAATCGAATGCAGTTGTTGTAAAAGAAACTGAGGAAGTTCATGAAAGGAAAAGCGAAAAAGTAAATCAAAACAGAATTAATCAAAATCAAGTAGCGGAGCGTTCAATCATCAAAGAAACCAATAGAGAGAATTGGAAAAACAATCAAAAAACAGAATCAAAAATCAATCAAATTGCAATTGCAGATAATTCAAAAAATGCAACTGTGGATCAATTGTTAACTTCAGCAGAAAAAACATTAGCAATGGATAAAGGAGTTCAGCAAAAAAACAAAGTGAAGATTAATGCTAACGATTTGCTTTCACAAGTCGATGGGGAGTTGGAACTTTCGTTTAGAGAAAAAGTAATCAATAAAGTTAACAAAAATTATCAAACCGTAAAAGTAGCTTTGGCAAACAGAAATGTTGAAGAATAAGCTTTTGCAGAATTAAAATCATTCAAATTAAAAATCATCATCAATCAATCTTAAAAAAATCACCATGAGAAATTTTACCATTTATTTAATCTTCACCCTATTTTTATTTGTTAGTAAAATGGTAGGTCAGGAAACATTCGAATCCAGAGCGAAACGAATTGCTAATAATATAGAGAAAGTAACTAAAGAAGAAAAAGCAGCTTTAAAGCAAGAAGTTGAGGTTGTGAATGTGCAACTTTCAGAGGGAAAAATCACAAAAGAAGAGGCTGATAAAAAGAAAATACAATTAGCAGAAGCAAGAGCGATTATAATTGAACAAAAAGTTACAGTTGCCCAAAATGAATTAAATGATTTGGTTCAACAAAAAGTAGATGGAAAAATAAAGGAAAAAGATTCTACTCGTACTTATATAATTAGTTTTGACTGTAAAAGATGTGGGAAAGATAAAGATTCAATTTATAGAGAAAAGAGAACTACATCGCAATTTGTTTTTGCTGCAGGATTAAATAATTTGGTAACGGATGGTAGTATAAAAAATTCAGATTATAGATTTATGGGGTCGCATTTTTACGAATGGGGTTTCACATTTAATTCAAGGATTTTGAAAGATCATAATTTATTGCATGCTAAATACGGATTGTCATTGATGTACAATAATCTTCGACCTACTGAGAATCGTAATTTTGTGGTAGATGGAAAGCAAACAGTTTTAGAAGTTAATCCGATAAACTTAGATGATTCTCGTTTTAGAAATGTTTATTTAGTGATGCCACTACACTTAGAGTTTGATTTTTCTGGAAGTAAGACAGAGAATGGAAAAACCTATTTTAGAACACATAAAAGTTTTCGTTTTGGAATTGGAGGTTATGCAGGAATCAATGTCAAATCAAAACAGATTCTGAAATACGATCAAGACGATATAAAGGAAAAAGTAATAGCTAAAGGAGATTATAACGTAAATAACTTTATTTACGGATTGAGTACATATATGGGCTATAAAGATGTCAGCCTGTATTTAAAATATGACTTGAATCCTTTATTTACTGATAATGAGATTAAACAAAATAATGTTTCATTAGGATTGCGTTTTGATTTAAATTAATAAATTGAGTTAGTTTTTTAGTAATGAAGCACTTCGAAAGGAGTGCTTTTTTTGTTTCATATAATTCAAATATGAAATTTGATTTGTGTAATTTTACAGGCTTCAATCTTTAAAAAATAAATACGTTTTGATTTCACAAAATACCATAGATACCGTTTTTGAAACTGCTCGAGTAGAGGAGGTAATTGGCGATTTTGTTAATTTAAAACGAGCAGGAAGTAATTTTAAAGGATTGAGTCCATTCTCAGATGAGCGATCTCCATCCTTTATGGTGTCGCCAGTAAAAGGTATTTGGAAAGATTTTAGTACTGGAAAAGGAGGGAATTCGGTTAAATTCCTAATGGAGCACTCACAGTTTACATATCCAGAAGCCATTCGGTATCTTGCCAGAAAATATAATATTGAGATTGAAGAAACAGAACAAACGGATGCAGAAAAAGCGATAACAGATGTTCGTGAAAGTATGTATTTGGTTTCGGAATTTGCAAAAAAGTATTTTCATAATGTTCTTTTAAATACAGATGAAGGTCAGGCAATAGGATATTCGTATTTTAAAGAAAGAGGTTTTACTAACGAGACAATAAAAAAATTCGAACTGGGATATTCTCCCGAGACTTGGGATGCTTTGACCAAAGAAGCGCTTGGCCAGGGATATAAATTAGAGTTCTTACAAAGTACAGGATTAACAATTCCAAAAGAAGATCGCCCATTTGACAGATTTAAAGGAAGGGTTATGTTTCCGATACAAAGTATGTCGGGACGTGTTTTGGGTTTTGGAGGCCGAATACTTACTAATGATAAAAAAGCTGCAAAATATTTAAACTCACCAGAGAGCGAGCTTTACCATAAGAGTAAAGTATTGTATGGTATTTTTCAGGCTAAGCAATCTATTGCAAAACAAGACAACTGTTTTTTGGTAGAAGGATATACAGATGTGATTCAGTTCAATCAAGCAGGGATAGAAAACGTTGTTGCTTCTTCGGGAACTGCATTAACACCTGATCAGATCCGATTGGTAAACCGGTTAACAAAAAACATCACCGTGCTTTTTGATGGAGATGCTGCGGGATTACGAGCTTCTATTCGAGGAATCGATTTGATTCTTGAAGAAGGAATGAATGTAAGAGTATGTACTTTTCCCGATGGTGATGATCCGGACAGTTTTGCTAGAAAAACTCCGTATGAGGATTTAGTCAAATACTTAGAGGAAAACGCTAAAGACTTTATTCAGTTTAAGGCTTCATTATTAATGGATGAAGCAAAAAATGATCCTATAAAGAAAGCCGATTTGATTCGGGATATGGTTACGAGTATTTCTAAAATTCCAGATAGGATTCAGCGTGAAATTTACGTTCAGGAATGTGCGCGAATTATGGATATTTCTGAGCAGGTACTTGTGAGTACTTTGGCACAGTTGATTCAAAAAGATATTGCAGAAGCTGGTAAAAAGCAAAAGCAGGAACAAAAACCTTTTGAAGTTCATAGAAACCAAAAACCAAAATATACAGGGTATTCAGGAGGAGATCCAGAAGATCCAAGAAACGGACCGCCTGAGGATTATCCAGGGGAGCCGGGATATCCGGAACAACAGCAAGTAGAAAAAATTGATATTTTATATCATTTAGAACGTAAAGTAATTGAGATCTTATTGCTTTATGGAGATAAGACAGAAGTGTTTGAAGATGTTTTCTTGAGAAATAATGGAGAAGGCGAAATCGAAACTGTCACTGAAAAGAAAGAGTACAAAGTTTTTCAGCGAATTTATTTGAGTTTGCAGGAAGATGAGGTAGAGCTTTCTAATACTCTTTTCCGAGATATTTTTACAGGTTTAATTGCGTTCTATCATCAGAATGAAAAATTTAGTTTGGAGCAGTATTTAATGCGTTTGCAGCCTGAATTTGCTCAAGAAGTAACGGATATTTTGATGGAAGATGAAAAAGTTACACTTCATGATTGGGAAGGGCAAAATATTTTTTCAAAAGGTAAATCAGAATCAATAAGTCAATATGTAACCGAGACAATTATGTCTATGCGTTGGTTTTTGGTGGATAAGATAATTGAAGAATTAAAAAGCTCCATAGTATCAAATCCGAAGGAAGATAATATGGAGCTTTTGATGATGGTTATGGACTACTCAAAATTAATTAATTCGTTTTCGAGAAAATTAGGGAGAGTGATGTCCCGTTACCATACTTAAATAATTTCTAATGTTTTGGCTTTATTAACCAAGTCTACTAAATTGGTAACGTTTAATTTAGTTAGTAACCTTAGTTTGTAAGTACTAATTGTTTTTTCGTTAAGATTTAGAATTTTAGAAATCTCATTGTTTTTCTTACCATCGCTTAAGTAGCGTAATACCTCAATTTCTCTGTTTGATAGTTTTCGATATAAACGTTCACTTTTGCTTTGTTTTGCAATCAATGCCATGTTTTTACGTACAGTTTCATTGATGATAATTTTCCCTTCGTGTACTTTGATAATCGAAATCCCCAGAGTTTCTAGTTTTTCTGTTTTGTGAATGTATCCTGAAACACCAGCTTTTATGGCATTTGGAGCATACATTTGTTCAGAAAGATTACTGAAGATGATGATTTTTGTTTTAGGGAAGTTTTTAAGAATAGACTTAACTTCAAAAATACTTGCAAGACCTTCTAATTCTAAATCTAAAATAAGAATATCAATGTCTTTAGTTTGAAGAATGTCTTTTACCATCGTAAAGTTACCTACATTTGCAACGATTGAAATGTCATCATGGTCTTTAAAATACGACTTAACGCCAAAGTGCGTCACAGGGTGGTTGTCTGCTAAACATACTTTAATCATAGTTTTACCTTTTTAAGAATTGTTCATTTTTTTTTGGAATTGTAAAATTAATAAATAAATTCTGTAATTTATTGTAAATCAACATAAAAATGATTATTTTAACTTTTTAGGTAAAGAACACACAGGTATTGGGTTCATTTTGTGTTGGTTGGCTGTGTTTAATTTCTTGTATATTTCGAAAACAGTTTTTTCTCGTCCTGTAAAGTCAGTAGCTGATTTTCCTAGCTCATCGGCTAACATGGCCCATTCTAATTCATCGTAACTTGCACCTAATTGGTCTTCGTCTGTTCTGTTATCTCCAAATAAACCATCAGTAGGTGCAGCTGTTAAAATTGAGTCCGGAATTTTAAGAAATACCCCTAATGCATACACATCAGATTTCATTAAATCGGCAATTGGACTCAAATCTACGCCACCATCTCCGTATTTTGTGTAAAAACCTACTCCAAAATCTTCAACTTTGTTTCCTGTTCCAGCAACTAACAAACCATGAATGCCTGCTAGATAATATAGACTGGTCATGCGTAAACGAGCACGAGTGTTAGCTAGAGATAAATTAACCTTAGCGATATCAGCATCACTTGGAGTTGATGCTTTAAAAGCTTCAAATGTACTTGTTAAGTCAGTTTCTATATTAGAAACATTTGGGAAGCGTTTTTTTAGCTGAACGATATGTTCTCTTCCTCTGGAAACTTGATTTGGAGCTTGATGTATTGGCATTTCTACACATAAAACTTTTAATCCAGTTTGAGCACATAATGTTGAGGTTACAGCAGAGTCCACACCACCAGAAATTCCTATAATAAAACCATTCACTTTAGCATTGGTGGCATAATCTTTTAACCACTCTACAATGTAGGTATTTACTTTTTCTGTTTGAATAGTGCTTTTTTTAGCCATAATAGTTTAAGTTTTAAAATACAGGAATGTATATTTGCACAATTATATTTAAGTAGTCATTACTTAATAGAATTTGCAACACAAACTTAATTAAAATAAAATGAAAATATATCGGTTTGCTATCGCTCTATGTGTCTTTTTTTTGTCATGTGATAAAAAAAGCAAAATTGAAAAAGCAGTAGAAGAAATTCCAGTAGATATTAAAGTGGAACGTTTTGATAAAGTGTTTTTTGAAACCCAACCCAAGGATTTAGCTAAAGTAAAAAAAGAGTATCCTTTTTTCTTTCCAGAAGGAAATGATGACTCGGTTTGGTTGGAGAAGATGCAAAATCCACTTTGGAGAGAGTTGTATTCTGAAGTTCAAAAGAAGTATGGAGACTTTGAGCCAGTTCGCAAAGAGTTTAATAGTTTGTTTCAGCATATAGAGTATTATTTTCCTAAAACAAAAACGCCTAAAGTAATTACTATAATATCCGAAATGGATTATAATAATAAAGCAATTTATGCAGATAGCTTGGTTATTGTTGCGCTTGAATTGTATTTAGGAAAAGAACATAAGTTCTATCAGTTTCCGAATTATATAAAGGAGAATTTTGAAGAAAAGCAAATTATGCCAGATGTGGTTTCTAGTTTTTCATTGAAGAAAATTTCGCCAATTACAGATAAAAATTTAATAAACAAGATGGTGTATTATGGAAAGCAATTGTATTTAAAAGATCTGCTTTTACCTGATTATACCGATGCAGATAAAATAGGATATACACCAGAACAAATAAAATGGTGTGAGGAAAATGAAGGCTATATGTGGCGCTATTTTATAGAAAAAGAGATGTTGTATAGTGATGAAGTAAAACTTGCGTCACGATTTATAAATACAGCACCATTTTCTAAATTTTACCTCGAAATAGATAACGAATCTCCAGGACGCGTTGGAACCTGGATTGGATGGCAAATTGTACGTTCGTATATGAAAAACAATGATGTGTCAATAGAACAATTATTAAAAACCAACGCAAAAGAAATTTTTGAAAAGTCAAAATATAAACCTAAAAAGTAATGTCAGATAATAAACAAACCTCAGAAATTAAATTCCTTATAGAGTTAGATGAAAATCGAGTACCAGAAAAATTAAAATGGTCAGCAAAAGATGGAGGAGTAGAAGCCCAAGATGCAAAAGCAATTATGCTTTCTATTTGGGATAGTAAAGTACAGGAAACTATGCGTATTGATTTATGGACGAAAGATATGCCAGTAGATGAAATGAAAATTTTCTTTCATCAAACTTTAGTAGCAATGGCTGATACATTTAAGCGTGCTACAGATGATGAGAAAATGTCGGATACTATGAAAGATTTCTGTGATTATTTTGCAGAAAAACTAGAATTGAAGAAGTCGTAATTGAGACAAATAAAAAATCCCAAAATTTTTAATTTTGGGATTTTTTTTATCTCTGAAAAGGATTTCTAAAACTGACTATTATTTTTAAATACCTCTTGGTTTACTTCGTCGATGTAGTTTAAGACTTCGTCTTTACCAGTAGATTCTGTTGCTGATGTTACAAAATAATGTGGCATTTCGGCCCAGTTATTGGCAAACATTTTCTTTTTGTAAGCGGCAATATGAGAATCAATTTTTGTTTTACTGATTTTGTCAGCTTTCGTGAAAATAATGCAAAACGGAATTTCACTTTCCCCCATATACGACATAAATTCAATATCGATAGTTTGGGCTTCATGACGAATATCGATTAATACAAAAGCACAAACTAATTGTTCGCGGGTTTCAAAGTAATCGGTGATGAACTGTTGAAAAACAGATTTTGTTTTTTTAGAAACTTTAGCATAACCATATCCTGGTAAATCGACAAGGAACCAATTGTTGTTAATCAGGAAATGATTTATCAATTGCGTTTTTCCAGGGCGACCCGAAGTTTTTGCTAAGTTTTTATGATTGGTCAACATGTTGATCAAAGAAGACTTTCCTACGTTTGATCTTCCTATAAAAGCATATTCAGGCAAGAAGTCCTTAGGACATTTGCTAACATCTGAATTACTGATTATAAATTCGGCGGTATTTATTTTCATATCTATACTATTTCTAAAACCTCCTCAAATTCGAAAGTGTTTATTATAAATTGGTTTTTTTCAACCATTCTTCAAGAATTTTATTAAACTCTTCTGGATGTTCCATCATGGCAGCATGTCCGCATTTGTCAATCCAATATAAAGAAGAGTTAGGAAGTAATTTGTTAAACTCTTCGGCTACGTCCGGAGGAGTTACTTTGTCATTTTTACCCCAGATGATACAAGTTTCAACTTGCATTTTTGGTAAATCTTTTGCCATGTTATGACGAATGGCGCTTTTTGCAATGGTAAGTGTCTTTATCAATTTTATGCGATCATTTACAGAGGCATAAACTTCATCAATAAGTTCGGGAGTTGCAATCTTTGGATCATAAAATACATCTTCAGCTTTTCTTCTTATGTATTCGTAATCTCCTCTTTTAGGATAACTATCACCCATTGCGCTTTCGTAAAGACCTGAACTTCCTGTTATTACAAGTCCGATTACTTTTTCTGGATATAATTTCGTGTGATATAGTGCAATGTGACCACCTAATGAATTCCCTAGTAAAATAACTTTATCAAATCCTTTGAATGTGATAAAGTCTTTAACGTATTTGGCAAAACTTTTTACGTTGGTTTTTAAGATGCTTTGTGTGTATATCGGTAAATCGGGGATTACTATTTTGTACCCTTTATTTGAAAAATATTCGGCTACGGCATCGAAGTTACTAAGTCCTCCCATGAGGCCATGTAATATAACAATAGGTGTCCCTTCTCCAGCTTCATAATAGCTGTATCTGCCTTCTTTTTTGTAATGTTTATCCATCTAACTAAATACCGATTTCAATTTGGACAAATATAGGGTTTAATACATAAATATGGATTTTTGAAAACAATTTTTAACTAGATAATTTTAGTCGAAGAAATAAATGGCTAAAAATCAGTTGCTAGATGTTTTTATTTTTTTCTTTTTTCTCATGAAAATTGCCAAAAAGAGGCTTAGATTTTTCAATATGCTTACTTCATTTTTTGTTATGTAGAATCATTCTTACAGCTAATTTTTGAAATAGCTAACAATCTGACTGTGCATAATTTAAGAGTTTTTGGCTAAAAGTGGTTAAACTTATCAACAAAGTGGTATTTAGTGGTAAATTGTGGTAATATTTTTTATATTTTTGCTGTATAACATAACCATACTTTTTTTTGAACACAATTGTAGGAACATATGAGTGTAAAGTCGATGCTAAAGGGAGGCTGCTAATGCCTGCTCCCTTGAAAAAGCAGTTGGCTACCTCACTTCAAAACGGATTTGTTTTGAAGCGTTCCGTGTTTCAGACTTGTTTGGAGTTGTATCCGATGGAAGAATGGGATTTGATGATGCAGAAAATTAATAAGCTGAATCGTTTTGTAAAGAAAAATAATGATTTTATCAGAAGGTTTACCGCTGGAGTTAAGATTGTTGAGATTGATGCATTAGGACGTTTATTAGTTCCGAAGGATCTAATGACATTTTCAGGTATTTCGAAAGACGTGGTGTTTTCATCTGCGGTGAATATTGTTGAAATATGGGATAAAGAGTTATACGAAAAATCAATTAGCGGCGAAGATATGGATTTTGCAGATTTAGCCGAAGAAGTAATGGGAAATATAAATGACGACGACAATGGAATATCATAATCCGGTTTTGCTTCATCCAACAGTAGATGGCTTGAATATTAAGCCTGACGGCATTTATGTAGATGTAACGTTTGGAGGTGGGGGACATTCAAAAGAGATTTTAAGCAGGCTAGGGCCAAACGGAAAATTATTTGCTTTTGATCAAGATGAAGATGCTTTGGCAAATGCTTTGCCAGACGAGAGGTTTACTTTGATAAATGAAAATTTTAGATTCATTAAAAGGTTCTTGCGTTTTCATGGTGTAAGAGGAGTAGATGGAATTTTGGCAGATTTAGGTGTTTCATCACATCAATTTGATGTTGCCGAAAGAGGTTTTTCTACTCGTTTTGATGCTGAGCTAGATATGCGAATGAGTCAGAAGAATGATTTGAATGCGTATCGTGTGGTTAATGAATATGACGAACAAGATTTACGAAGAGTTTTTCTAGATTATGGTGAATTGAAAAATGCTCCTGTTCTGGCAAGAACAATTGTAGAAGCCAGAGAAAATAAGGTTATCAAGACTACAGATGAATTAAAAGAAGTTTTGGCAAAATATTTACCTGAAAGAGTTCGTAATAAAATATTGGCTCAGATTTATCAAGCAATTCGTATCGAGGTAAATCAAGAGATGGATGTGTTAAAAGAATTTATCGAGCAATCGTTAGAAATATTAAATCCAGGCGGAAGATTAAGTGTTATTTCTTATCACTCATTAGAAGACAGACTGGTGAAACGTTTTATTAAAAACGGAATGTTTGAAGGAGAGCCAGAACGTGATTTTTATGGAAATTTTTCAGTTCCATTTAAAACAATCGGAAAGCTAATAGTGCCAGATGATGCAGAAATTAAAATAAACAACAGGGCTAGAAGTGCAAAGCTAAGAATTGCTGAAAAAAGATAGTACTATAATAAGGTATAATGAAACACGGAGTATTTGACATATTAAAAGCAAGATTTCTTATTAATGATGACGCGATGAAAAATTGGCGTTTTATCGTTTTTATCATTTTGCTAGCAATAATAATGATTGCAAATACACAACGATACGAACAAAAGGTTTTTGAAATTGCAAAATTGAATAATGAAGTAAAGGAATTGCGATCGGAGTTTGTAGACAGACGTTCGGAATTGATGAAGTTGAAAATGGAATCGACAGTATCGGAAAAAATGCTTAGTAAAGAAATTTATCCATCAACAGTTCCGCCGATTAAAATTGAAGTGAAGAAAGAAAAAGAAAAGAGCTTTTTTAAACGCATATGGCAGTAGACGATAAAAATATATCCTACAGAATTTATCTGGTAGCAGTTTTCATCTTTTTGATGGCAATTGGTATTGTCGTAAAGTTAACTAATATTCAGTGGGTTGAGGGGGATTATTATAGAAAATTAGCCAAGCAACGTACCGTTAAGAATTTTATTATTCCTGCAAATAAAGGGAATATTTATTCTGCCGATGGAAGTCTTTTGGCGACCTCTATTCCTAATTATGAAATTAGATTTGATGCTGTTACGCCTAAAACGGAAGTATTCGAGAAAAATGTAAAATTACTTTCGGATTCTTTGTCTATTGTTTTAGGAAGACCAAGTGGTTATTATCAAAATGAGTTAAGAAAGGCTAGAGCCAATAAAAACAGATATTTTTTGATAGCTCGAAAATTGAGCTATACAGATTACATGAAAATAAAAGGGTTTCCATTATTTAATTTGGGAGCTTATAAAGGAGGAATTATTGTTGAGCAAGAAACGGTAAGAGAACATCCTATTGGTAAAATTGCCGAACGTACTATTGGTTATGATAAAGGCGGTGTCAATGGAGAGTCAATGGGAAAAGGAATCGAATGGGCGTTTAGAAATTATTTGAATGGGAAAGATGGTAAAATCCTAAAACAAAAAATTGCAAAAGGTCAATGGAAACCTATTCGTGATGTAAACGAGGTAGATCCACAAGATGGTTACGATGTAATATCGACTATAGATGTTTTTATTCAGGATATCGCGCATCACGCATTACTAAAACAATTAGAAGATTATGAAGCAGATCATGGTTGTGTAGTAGTAATGGAAACAGAAACTGGACATATTAAAGCAATTTCTAACCTAGGTAGAGCAGATGATGGTTCTTATTATGAAACAACAAATTATGCTGTAGCCGAATCGCATGAGCCAGGATCAACTTTTAAACTAGTTGATTTAATGACAATTTTAGAAGATAAAGTTGCGGATACCAATACTGTTTACGACACTCACGGTGGGGTAGTAAAATATTACGGACGTTCCGTTCGTGATTCACGTATAGGTGGTTACGGAAAAATATCATTGGCAAGAGGTTTTGAATTATCATCTAATACGGTAATGGTTCAGGCGGTGTATGATAATTATAAAAACAACCCATCCAAATTTGTAAATCATATTAAAGGATACGGATTAAATAAAAGATTGGGATTGCCTTTTGAAGGAGAAGGAAGACCATATATTCCACAACCTGGAGATAAACATTGGTCGGGAGTTACATTGCCGTGGATGGCTTTTGGATATAATGTTTCGGTAACGCCCTTGCAAACGTTGACTTATTATAATTCGGTTGCAAATAATGGAGTTATGGTTAAGCCGCAGTTTGTTTCGGAGATAAAAGAATGGAATAGAACGATTAAGAAGTTTGATGTCGAAGTTTTAAATCCTAAAATATGTTCGCAAGAAACCATTAATAAGTTAAAAGCAGTTTTAGCGAATGTGGTTAAAAAAGGAACGGGTTCTAAATTATATTCCAAAGATTTTTCGATGGCAGGTAAAACAGGAACAGCAATGGTAAATTACGGAAATGCAGGGAGAGCAGGGTTGTATTATGCATCTTCTTTTGTTGGATATTTCCCAGCAGACCATCCTAAATATTCTTGTATTGTGGTTGTTCATAAACCAAATACATCCAGAAATAATTATTATGGAGCCGATGTTGCAGGGCCTGTTTTTAAAAGAATAGCACAAAAGATTTTTACAGATGCACCATCTGCAAATACGATTAATAAAATAGACGGCAAGGTATCAAAACAAGAGAACAATTATAACGCATATTATACCCAAGTACAAAAGAAACAGTCTATTCCAGATGTAAAAGGAATGGCGGGTATGGATGCAATTGCTTTACTTGAAAATTTAGGGCTTAAAGTAAAGGTTAACGGAATAGGAAAAGTGAAAAAACAATCGCTTAAGGTAGGAGAGAATATAGCTAAAAACACAACTATAGTATTAGAATTATCGTGAACATATTAAAAGACATATTATACAAAGTAGCTATTGAATCAGTAACGGGTTCAACGGATATTGCTATTCATAAAATAGATTTTGATTCTAGAAAGATAGAAACTAATGATGTTTTTGTTGCCATTCGTGGTACACTTTCAGATGGTCATGATTATATTCAAAAAGCAATTGAACTTGGGGCAACTGCTGTTATTTGCGATACATTACCAGCCGTTTTGGCAAAAGAAGTTACTTATATTAAAGTTAAAGATACCAATTCAGCTTTGGCTTTTATGGCAGCTAATTATTTTGATAATCCATCAGAAAAAATAAAATTAGTTGGTATTACTGGAACAAACGGGAAAACTACAATTGCTTCATTGTTGTATCAATTATTCAAAAAAGCAGGATTTAAAGTTGGATTACTTTCTACAGTAAAAATATTGGTTGACGAGACAGAGTATAAAGCAACTCATACAACACCAGATTCGATTACAATCAATCATTATTTAAATGAAATGATTGAAGCTGGAGTTACGTATTGTTTTATGGAAGTAAGTTCACACGGGATTCATCAAAAAAGAACTGAAGCCTTACATTTTGTAGGAGGGATTTTTACAAATTTATCACATGATCATTTGGATTATCATCCAACTTTTGCAGAGTATAGAGATGTAAAAAAGTCTTTTTTCGATTCATTACCAAAAACGGCATTTGCATTATCAAATATCGATGATAAAAATGGGGCTGTAATGTTACAAAATACAGTCGCTCAAAAACGTACTTATGCTTTAAAAACGTATGCTGATTATAAAGCGCAAATTTTAGAAAACCAATTATCAGGATTGTTATTGAAAATTAATGATAATGAAGTTTGGGTAAAATTAATAGGAACATTTAATGCTTATAATTTATTGGCTATCTACGGAACAGCTATCGAATTAGGGATTGATAGTCTTGAAGCTTTACGTTTATTATCGGATTTAGAAAGTGTTTCAGGACGTTTTCAATTTATAGTGTCAGATTCTAATATCACAGCGATTGTAGATTATGCTCATACGCCAGATGCATTAGAAAATGTATTGAAAACCATAAACGATATTCGTACTAAAAATGAACAATTAATTACGGTTGTAGGTTGTGGAGGAAATAGAGATAAAACCAAGCGTCCTATTATGGCACAAATTGGTTCAGAGCTAAGTGATAAGGCAATATTTACATCTGATAATCCTAGAAATGAAGATCCGGAAACTATAATTAGTGAGATGGAAAAAGGTGTTGAACCTCAAAATTATAAAAAAACATTGGCAATTACAGATCGCAAACAAGCAATAAAAACAGCTTGTCAATTGGCACAGCCCAACGATATTATTTTAATAGCAGGTAAAGGACACGAAACGTACCAAGAAGTAAATGGAGTACGTCATGATTTTGATGACATGAAGATAGTTAAGGAAATTTTAGCACAACTAAACAAATAAAACCAGATATATGCTATACTATTTATTTGAATATTTAGACAAAACATTAGATGTGCCAGGGACAGGAGTTTTTCAGTACATCACATTTAGATCGGCTTTGGCTTTCTTGCTTTCGTTGCTTTTATCAACAATCTACGGAAAAAGAATTATCAATTTCCTTAGGAATCAACAAGTAGGTGAAACGGTTCGTGAGCTTGGATTAGCTGGTCAAAATGAAAAAGCTGGTACACCAACAATGGGAGGTTTAATTATCATATTTGCTACCCTTGTGCCTGTTTTGTTGTTTGCTAAACTGCATAATATTTATATCGTATTGCTAATTGTAACCACACTTTGGATGGGAGTAATTGGTTTTGTTGATGATTATATCAAGATTTTCAAAAAAGATAAACAAGGACTTAAAGGAATTTTTAAGGTTATAGGTCAAGTAGGTTTAGGTATAATTGTAGGGTCAGTGCTTTATTTTAGCCCAAATGTTACCGTAAGAACCGATACTGGTAATAGTGATATTTATAGAGTACAATCAACAACGAGTGTTATCGTTCCAGCATTACTTGAAGAGAAATCGACTGTAACGACTATTCCTTTCTTTAAAAATAATGAATTCGACTATGCCGAATTATTAGCTTGGACAGGCGAAGGATATGAAAAATGGGCTTGGTTGATTTTTATTCCAGTTGTAATTTTTATTATCACAGCAGTTTCTAATGGAGCTAATTTAACCGATGGAATAGATGGTCTTGCAGCGGGAACTTCGGCAGTGTCCGTCCTCGCGCTCGGAATATTTACGTTCTTATCCGGAAATATTATTTTCTCGAATTACCTCAATATAATGTATATCCCCAATTCGGGAGAAATGACCGTTTTTATATCCGCCTTCGTAGGTGCATTAATTGGGTTTTTGTGGTACAACTCGTTTCCTGCATCTGTTTTTATGGGAGATACAGGAAGTTTAACAATTGGAGGAATCATAGCTGTTTTGGCAATTGCTGTTCGTAAAGAAATGTTGATTGTTTTATTCTGTGGTATTTTCTTAGCAGAAAGTGCTTCGGTAATTATTCAAGTAGCTTATTTTAAATATACAAAAAAACGTTTTGGCGAAGGACGAAGGATTTTCCTGATGTCGCCATTACATCATCATTACCAGAAAAAAGGGTATCACGAAAGTAAGATTGTAACCCGATTTTGGATTGTCGCGATTATGTTGGCCATATTATCTATTGTAACATTAAAACTAAGATAATATGAGGTTAGTAGTCTTAGGTGGAGGAGAAAGCGGTGTAGGTACTGCTATTCTTGGAAAGAAAAAAGGATATGATGTTTTTGTTTCTGATTATGGAAAGATAAACGAGAGTTATAAAGAAGTTCTTATCATTAACGGAATTGCATGGGAAGAAGGCAAACATACCGAAGACCTAATTTTAAATGCCGATGTGGTAATGAAAAGCCCTGGTATTCCTGAGAAATCACCAATAGTTAAGAGTTTAGTAAAAAAAGGAATTAAAGTAATCTCCGAAATTGAGTTTGCAAAGCCTTTTACAGAAGCACTAACAGTTGGAATTACAGGAAGTAACGGTAAGACAACAACAACGATGTTAACCTATCATTTGTTGAAATCTGCAGGATTAAATGTTGGATTGGGAGGTAATATCGGAAAGAGTTTTGCATGGCAGGTAGCCGAAAACAAATTTGATTTTTATGTGCTTGAGTTAAGCAGTTTTCAATTAGATGGAATCATAGATTACAGGCCAGATATTGCTATTATAACCAATATTAGTCCAGATCACTTAGACAGATATGACTATAAATATGAGAATTATATTAACTCGAAGTTTCGAGTAACAATGAATCAAACAGAAAGTGATTATCTTATTTATGATGGCGATGATGAAGCATCAGCCGAATGGCTTAAAAATAATACGACAAAAGCAAAACTAATTCCTTTTTCATTGACTAAAGAATTCGATGAAGGAGCATTTATAAAAAACAACAAAATGGAAATTAAGATTAACCAAGAAGAGTTTACAATGGATACTGAGTACATTGCTTTAGAAGGAAAACATAATTTGAAAAACGCAATGGCAGCAAGTTCAGTAGCTAAATTGATGCAAATAAGAAATGCAACAATTCGTGAGAGTTTATCTAATTTTCAAGGCGTTGAACACCGCTTAGAAAAAGTTCTGAAAATTCAGAATGTACAATATATCAATGATTCAAAAGCAACAAATGTAAATGCTACATTCTTTGCATTGGATAGTATGAATGTTCCAACAGTTTGGATAGTTGGTGGAGTTGATAAAGGAAATGATTACAACGAATTAATGTCATTGGTTCGTGAAAAAGTAAAAGCAATTATTTGTCTTGGTGTTGACAACCGAAAAATAATTGATGCTTTTGGTAATGTAGTTGATATTATGGTTGAAGTTAATAATATGGCGGATGCTGTAAAAACAGCGCAACGTTTAACTGAAAAAGGTGACACGGTATTATTGTCTCCAGCTTGTGCAAGTTTTGATTTATTTGAAAACTATGAAGATAGAGGGAAGCAATTCAAGCAAGCAGTGCATAATCTATAATTATTCGTAAGGACTAAGGTTTTAACGTTAATCATAAAAAAGATAGTATAGATATGACGACAGATGGAATGAAAGTAAAAACAAAGAAGTTTTCTGTGATGGTTATAAATTTGGCTGAGAAATTACCAAATTTTGGTTCAAGTGAAATAATTGCAAGTCAAATTATTAAAAGCGGAACTTCGGTAGGAGCAGATTATAGAGCGGTTTGTAGAGCAAAAAGCGACGAAGAATTGGCATCAAAAATGGAGATTGTTTTAGAGAAAACCGATGAAACTTTATTTTGGATCGAAATTATAGCAGAAAAAAAATGGGTTAGCATATCTGAATTAGAAACAATTTGGAAAGAAGGAAATGAGTTAACTGCCATTTTAGTGAACAGTTTAAAGGCGGTGAATAATAGAATTAGTGTAATGAGCTAGAATTAAGAATTTATAAAAATCTAAATTCATAAATCTAAAAATATAAAATGAAAGAACTAGTAAACAAATTAAAGGGAGATAGGGTAATATGGTCATTCGTGGCTTTATTGGCTTTGTTTTCGTTTATGCCTGTTTTTAGTGCGAGTAGTAATTTGGCTTATATAGGTCATGGAACTGGAAATACATTGGGTTATTTGGTAAAACACTTAGCTCATATTTGTATAGGTTTTTTAATTATTTACTGGGTACACAAAGTGCCGTACCATTATTTTAGAGCAATCTCAAAAGTAGCTTTACCAGTGGTCTGGATATTATTAGCTTATACACTTTTAAAAGGAACTGTTATTGCCGGAGCAAATGCAAGTCGTTGGATTCAGGTTCCGTTTATCGGAATCACATTCCAGACATCTACATTGGCATCGATGGTATTGTTTATTTTTGTGGCGCGATATTTATCAAAAACCAGAGATGAGGATGAACCTTTTCAGACTTCGTTAATTCAGCTTTGGATGCCGGTTTTTATTACGCTGATGCTTATTTTACCAGCGAATTTCTCGACAACAGCGCTTATCTTTTCGATGGTATTGATGCTTACTTTTATTGGTAGGTATCCTTTAAAATATATCGGATTAATTATTGGTTCAGGAGTAGTAATGTTTCTGTTTTTTCTTCTCTTGGCGAAAGCTTTTCCTGATTCTCGCTTTTTTAGCAGGGTAGGAACATGGGGAAGTCGAATCGAGAATTTTACAACTGATAAGCCAGATGAAGATGATTATCAGATAGAGAAAGCAAAAATTGCTATTGCATCTGGAAAATTAGGAGGTTTGGGACCTGGAAAAAGTGTTCAGAAGAACTTCTTACCACAATCATCTTCCGATTTTATTTATGCAATTATTGTTGAAGAATACGGATTGATTGGCGGGCTGACAATATTGGGCTTGTATTTATTGCTGATGTTTAGATTTGTAATTGCATCGCATAAAGCCAATACTTTATTTGGGAAGTTAGTCGTCGTCGGGCTCGGTTTTCCAATGATATTTCAGGCGATGATTAATATGGCTGTTGCAGTTGAATTATTGCCAGTAACAGGACAAACACTGCCACTTATTAGTAGTGGGGGTAGTTCAATTTGGATGACTTGTTTTGCATTAGGAATCATTATTAGTGTTACTAAAAAAGACGAAGAAATAGAAGAAGAGCTAAAAGAAAAGGAAAAAAGAGAAGAGGCACTAAAAAAATTAATTGATAAACAATTAGAGGAAGAGAATGAATTAGTGAATGAAGAAGAAGGATATTCAATCGAAGATAATGTAAAGAATCCAATGGAAGCAGTAATGAAATGATTGGAGTTAAAAAGAGAAAATATAATAATTTTTAAAATGTAGTAACATTTAAAAATATGACAAAATATAAATTCATATTAAGCGGTGGAGGAACAGGAGGACATATTTATCCTGCAATTGCAATTGCGAATGAATTAAAATTACAATATCCCGATGCTGAATTTCTTTTTGTTGGTGCCAAAGACAAAATGGAAATGCAGAAAGTACCACAAGCAGGATATAAAATAAAAGGGCTTTGGATTGCTGGATTACAAAGAAAATTAACTTTCCAGAACGCTATGTTTCCTTTTAAGTTGATAAGTAGTTTATTGCAATCAAGAAAAATAATAAAAGCATTTAAGCCTAATGTTGTTATCGGTACGGGAGGTTTTGCTAGCGGTCCGTTATTACAAATGGCAGGGTCAGCAGGAATTCCAACAGTTATCCAAGAACAAAACTCATTTCCAGGAATCACCAATAAATTATTGAGTAAGAAAGCGAGTGCAATTTGTGTGGCGTATGAAAATCTAGAGCGATTTTTTCCTGTAGACAAAATTGTTTTAACTGGTAATCCAGTTCGTCAGGATTTAATAGATATCGATAGTAAAAGAGATGAAGCAATAGTATTCTATAATCTTGATGCAAATAAAAAAACGTTATTGGTGCTTGGAGGGAGTCTTGGTGCTCGAAGAGTTAATCAATTAATAGAAAAAGAATTACCTGATATGCTTTCTCAAAATGTTCAGATTATCTGGCAATGTGGGAAGTTGTATTTTGAAGATTATAAAAAATACAATCAGCCAAATGTAAAGGTGGTTGATTTTATAGAGCGAATGGATTTTGTTTATGCAGCTGCAGATATTATCATTTCAAGAGCAGGAGCATCGTCGGTTTCGGAATTGTGCATAGTTGGGAAGCCAGTTATTTTTATTCCGTCACCAAATGTAGCTGAAGATCATCAAACTAAAAACGCGCAAGCTATTGTAGATCAGAAAGGTGCGATTTTATTGAAAGAATCTGAGTTAAATAGCGAGTTTAGCATTGTTTTTGAAGCGTTGTTAAAGGATGAAGAAAAGCAAAAACAGCTTAGAGAAAATATAAAAAAATTGGCAAGGCCAGGTGCAACAAAAGCAATTGTTGCAGAAATTATAAAGTTGATAAAATAAAAAAACAGTCATAAAGTTTAAGGTTTACGATTAAAGCGTAGTGCCTAAAGCCTAAAGCAAAAAAAGAAATGAATTTAAACCAAATACAGAACGTCTATTTTATAGGAATTGGAGGCATCGGAATGAGTGCCCTGGCTCGTTATTTCAAGAACATTGGAAAACAGGTTTCAGGTTACGACAAAACACCTTCAACGCTTACAAATGAACTAATCGAAAGTGGAATTAATATTCATTTTGAGGATAATATTAATTTAATTCCGAATGATTATTTTGTAGAGAACACATTGGTTATAATCACGCCAGCAGTTCCGAATAAACATTCGGAGTGGAATTATTTTTTGGAAAGAAATTATCAGGTTAAGAAGAGAGCCGAGGTTTTAGGAATTATTACAAAAGATACGTTTTCGTTTGCTGTAGCTGGTACACACGGTAAAACAACAACATCTAGTATTCTGGGACATATTCTTTACGAAAGTGGAGCTGATGTTACTGCTTTTGTAGGTGGAATTGTTGAGAATTATAATTCGAATTTAATAGGTAACGGAAAAACTATTACTGTTGTTGAGGCAGATGAATTTGATCGTTCGTTCTTGCATTTACATCCAAATATTGCTTGTATTACATCAATGGATGCGGATCATTTGGATATTTATGGAACAAGCGAAGCGATTGAA
Source organism: Flavobacterium frigoritolerans (assembly GCF_025847275.1). Classification (GTDB taxonomy): domain Bacteria; phylum Bacteroidota; class Bacteroidia; order Flavobacteriales; family Flavobacteriaceae; genus Flavobacterium; species Flavobacterium frigoritolerans. The sequence continues at coordinate 119,081 of NZ_JAOZEV010000006.1, read as the reverse complement.
GAATCTTTTGTAGAATTTGCTTCAAAAGTAGAGGATAAAAATAACCTTTTTATAACCAAAGAGTTACCGCTAGAAGGAGTTCAATGTGCTATAAATGAAGACGCGCCATTCAAAGCATTTAATGTTAGAATAGCAAATGGAAGTTATGTTTTTGATGTGCAAACGCCATCAGAAATTATGAAAGATTTGCATTTTGGGTTACCAGGAAAACATAATTTAATGAATGCGCTAATGGCTATTGCTATGGCAAAAACATACGGAACTTCGACTGATGCAATTGCGAAAGCTTTAGCTTCATTTAAAGGAATAAGAAGACGTTTTTCTTATCAGATAAAAACTGATAAATTGGTTTATATAGATGATTATGCACATCATCCGACAGAAATAAATGCAGTAAATCAGGCTGTTAGAGAGTTGTATCCTGAGCAAAAAGTATTAGCTGTTTTTCAGCCACATTTGTTTAGTAGAACGAGAGATTTTGCTGATGGTTTTGCCAAAAGTTTATCAGCTTTTGATGAAATAATTTTATTAGATATTTATCCTGCAAGAGAGTTGCCAATGGAAGGTATTACATCGCAATGGTTAATGGATAAAATGAGTAATTCTAACAGGAAAATAGTTGCTAAAAATGATTTGTTAGCCTCGATTAAAGCGAGTGATGCAACTGTGATTGTGACTATTGGAGCTGGTGATTTAGGAGAATTAGTACCATCGATTAAAAATATTTTAAATGAAATTAATTAATTGGACAAATATTCGGTTAATCCTCATATTTGGGGTAGTTATCGTTTTGTTTTCGTTTACTTCACATAGAAATGGAGAGCGAAAACTAAAGAAATCCACTGTTGTTTTTGTAGGGGAAAACTCTATTTTTATCAAGCCAGAAGCGGTTAATAAATTGTTAATAGAAAATAAAAGAGATGCTTCTAGCATTAAAAAAGAAGGGTTAGATTTGAATAAGATAGAGAAAGCCCTTAATACGCAAGAGATGATTGAAAAATCGGATGTTTTTGTGAGTATTGATGGTATTCTAAAAGCAGTAGTAAAACAAAAAACCCCGATAGCCCGCATTATGAACGGGAATGAGTCGTTTTATGTTGATTATGAGGGGGGTAAAATGCCTTTATCTGATAATTTTACAGCTAGAGTTCCTCTTGTTTCAGGGAATTTAAATAAAGAAAATAACGAAGAATTAGCTACATTATTCCGCATGATTTATGACGATGCATTTTTGAAAAAAAACATCATTGCGATTGAAATTATGCCTAATGGTAGCTTAAAAATGCTTAACAGAAATTTTAATTACGAGATAGATTTCGGCAGAACGATAAATGTTGAACGAAAATTTAATAATTATAAAGCCTTTTTTCAAAAGGCAGTTTTAGATAGTTCGTTATATAAATATAGTAAGATAGATCTTAGGTTTACGGAACAAGTAGTTTGCACAAAATAATAGATAATGGGAAAAGATAATATTGCAGTAGGTCTAGATATTGGTACAACCAAAATTGTTGCCATGATAGGTAAGAAGAATGAATATGGTAAGCTTGAGATTCTAGGAATAGGAAAATCAAAAAGCTTAGGTGTTGCGAGAGGTGTTGTGAACAATATTACTCAAACAATACAATCTATTCAGCAAGCGATACATGAAGCGGAGAATAATTCGGGTTACAAGATTAAAGACGTAGTTGTAGGTATAGCAGGACAGCATATTCGTAGTATCCAGCATACAGATTACATTAGCAGAAGCAATCCTGAAGAGGTGATTGGTGAAAATGATATTCAGCTTTTAATAGATCAGGTTAATAAACTTGCAATGTTACCAGGTGAAGAAATAATTCATGTTTTACCACAGGAATTTAAAATTGATGGACAATCGGAGATTAAAGAGCCAATCGGAATGTACGGTGGGAGATTGGAATCTAGTTTTCACGTTGTAGTAGGACAAGCTTCATCTATTAGAAACGTAGGAAGATGTATCCAAAGTTCAGGAATTGAATTATCAGGCTTAACATTAGAACCATTAGCTTCGGCAGATGCAGTATTGAGTCAGGAAGAAAAAGAAGCAGGAGTAGCGCTTATTGACATAGGAGGCGGCACAACAGATTTAGCAATTTTTAAAGACGGAATCATTCGTCATACAGCTGTAATCCCTTTTGGAGGAAACGTAATTACAGATGATATAAAAGAGGGTTGTTCGATTATCGAAAAACAAGCTGAATTATTGAAAATTAAATTCGGATCGGCATGGCCAGGTGAAAATAAAGACAATGAAATTGTTTCTATTCCGGGATTAAGAGGAAGAGAACCAAAAGAAATCTCTTTAAAGAATTTATCAAAAATAATTCATGCGCGTGTAGTCGAAATTGTAGATCAGGTTTTTACAGAAGTAAAAGCATACGGACATGAAGATCCTCGCAAAAAATTAATTGCAGGAATCGTTCTTACAGGTGGTGGAGCTCAACTAAAACACATTAAGCAATTAGTAGAGTACATTACAGGAATGGATACCAGAATTGGATATCCAAATGAGCATTTGGCAGGTAATTCAAATGAAGAAATATCAAGCCCATTATATGCTACAGCTGTAGGTTTAGTAATGAACAGTATTGAAAATAGTACTCAAAGTGCCGTAAGAATGGATGTTGTAGAACAGCCAAAGGCACCAATATATAGAGCTCCGGTACAGCAGCAACAACATGAGGTTGAAGAATCTTATGTAGAAACTGTTGAAGAAGTGAAGAAAGTAGTTAAAGAAGAATCGACTGAAACAAAAATAAGAAGATCATTTTTTGACCGCTATGTCGATAAAATCAAAGATTTTTTAGATAACGCTGAATAAGCGATTACAAAACAAGACAAGAATTAATATTTAATATCAAAAAACCAAAAATATGATGGGCAACTCAGAATTTGGAAGTATTTCATTTGATTTACCAAAAAATCAATCAAATGTGATAAAAGTTATCGGTGTAGGAGGTGGAGGTAGTAATGCTATAAACCACATGTTTAAACAAGGAATCAAAGGGGTAGATTTTATCGTTTGTAATACCGATTCACAAGCGCTACAAAATAGTTCTGTGCCTAATAAAATTCAGTTAGGAGTTAATCTAACAGAAGGCTTAGGAGCAGGTGCTAACCCTGATGTAGGACAACAGTCGGCTATCGAAAGTATTGCAGACATCGAAAAGATGTTGGATCGCAATACCAAGATGGTATTTATTACTGCAGGAATGGGTGGTGGTACCGGAACAGGAGCTGCACCAGTAATTGCACAATTATCTAAGGAAAGAGAGATTCTTACAGTTGGAATCGTTACTATTCCGTTTCTTTTCGAAGGAAAAGTACGTCAGGAGCAAGCGCTTTTGGGTATCGAAAAGTTACGTAAGCAAGTCGATTCATTAATTGTAATCAATAATAATAAATTAAGAGAAGTATACGGGAATCTTGGTTTCAAAGCAGGGTTTTCTAAAGCGGATGAAGTTTTGGCAACAGCCTCAAGAGGTATTGCTGAAGTAATTACGCATCACTATACTCAAAATATCGATTTACGTGATGCTAAAACGGTATTATCAAACAGTGGAACTGCTATAATGGGATCATCTACTGCATCTGGAGAAAACAGAGCAAAAGACGCTATTATTTCGGCATTAGATTCTCCGTTGTTAAATGATAATAAAATTACTGGAGCCAAAAACGTATTGTTGCTTATCGTTTCAGGTTCTAATGAGATTACACTAGATGAAATAGGTGAAATCAATGATCATATTCAGGTAGAAGCGGGTTTTAATGCTAATATCATTATGGGGGTTGGTGAAGACGAAACTCTAGGTGATGCTATTGCTGTTACAATTATTGCGACAGGTTTTGATGTTGAACAACAAAACGAAATCGTAAATACTGAGCCTAAAAAGATTATACATACGTTAGAAGATGAACAAAGAAGTGTTCATAATTTAACAAATAAAACACTTACCTCTTTTGATTTAAATGCTGAAACACCATCAACACCAAAAGCAGAAGAAAAAATAGTTTTTGAATTACTTGACGATAGACCAGAACCTACAGCGGTGGCGCCAATAGTTCAATCACCAGTGATTAACGAAGATGAATTAGTTGTAATGTCTGAATTTATTAAAAATTTAGATGTAACTTTTGAAATCGTTTCTCCAATTACAGATATTGATTTTACAATTTCAGCTCCAGAAGTTGCCCCTGTAAGAGCTGTTCAACATAAAATCGTAGAAAAGGAAGAACAAACTACTTTCTCTTTTGATTTGCCTATTTTTAGAGCTGAGCCAGAAGTAAAAGCTGAGCCTGTAAAAGAAGATACTAGAGTATTGTTTGAATTAACAAATGAAGCACGTGATATTAAAGTAAATCAGCCAGTTCAATTCGTACCAGTTACGGAACTTTCTGATAACGGAATTATCAAGTATTCTCTAGAAGAGTATATGGAACTTGAAAATGATTTAACTTCATCAAAACCTGCTGAAAAAGTAATTGAAGAAGTTATTCCAGAAGAGTTAAATATTACAGTTCACCAAAGAGCAGCAGTACCAGAAACTAATTTTTCTGAAGAGGTATCTCCTATGGAGTTAACAATCGAAGAAACATTACGATTGAGAGCTGACGAAAGAAGAAAAAAATTAAAAGAATTTAATTATAAGTTCCATAATAACGTTTCTAGAGTTGAAGAACTAGAGAAAGAACCAGCCTATAAAAGATTAGGTATTGATCTTTCAAATAATTCGCAAAATAATACAAATTCTAGAATCTCTGTAGGAACAGATAGTAATAATGATTTACAGTTGCGTTCTAATAATTCATTTTTGCACGACAACGTAGATTAATACGATAAAATCAAAATGAGGTAACCCGAAAATTGAATTTAATTTTCGGGTTATTTTTTTTATCTTCGCACAGAATTAAAATTAGTTGAATTTCATTGTCAAATTCAACTCAATTTCGAAGTCAAAATCAAATTTTCAAATCAGATAAGCATCGCTTATTTAAAAATAAAACTTAAGATGAGTTTACAAACAATAATCATGGACGAAATTAAAAACGCCATGAGAGCTAAAGATACAGTAGCATTAGAAGCTTTAAGAGCTATCAAATCAGAAATGTTATTGGCAGCTACTGCTTCTGGAACAAAAGAAGAATTAACTGAAGATGATGAAATTAAATTACTTCAAAGATTAGTTAAAACCCGTAAAGAAAGTGCTAGAATTTTTACAGAACAAAACCGTCCTGATTTGGCTGAGCCAGAATTAGCGCAAGTAGCTGTAATTGAAAAATTCTTACCTGCACAATTAAGTGAAGAAGAAATTGAAGCTGTAATCGCTAAAATTATTGCTGAAACTGGGGCTTCAGGAATTGCATCAATGGGTAAGGTTATGGGATTAGCTTCTGCTCAATTAGGTGGAACTGCTGAAGGGAAAACGATCTCAGCAATTGTAAAGAAATTATTAGTTTAAAAAAATAGATTATAGTATTCCATTTTAGGTTTCCAATTAACAATCTAAATAGGAATGCTATAATTAAAATGACTGCGTAGTTCAACTGGATAGAATATCAGATTTCGACTCTGAGGGTTGTAGGTTCGAACCCTACCGTGGTCACTAGAAAAAAGGAAAACCTGCAAAGTATTTATTTTGCAGGATTTTTTCTAGTTTTCTAAATGCCTTCATTTACAGGGAATTTTGGTTCGAAGCCCATCATGGATCTGTAAAGATTTACGATTTTCTTTCTCAACTTTAAAAGCTAATGTAGTTTTCAGCTTAACTCAATGATGAGTTAGCACATCAATTATGCAAATTGACCAATCAGTTGTAGTAGCCGTCAAGTGTAGTTAATTTAGTCGTAACTCAATTTGATTTTTGTTGCTCCATTTTTTTTATAACACTTCAATATGTTTTTCAGTATTTCTAAATCTTCAACTATAGCTCCACTACTTAAATATTTATTATCGTATGGATAGCCATACATTGGATGATTTTCATATTCTTGTTCTTTAGCTTTAATCTTCTTCATTTCATTTGTATCAGAAGAAAATGCATATTCTGATTTTATAGGATTGTATTTTACCTTTTCGTAATATTTTGGATTTGTATTAATTTTTAAAATTAATTTATCTATTACAGCTTCGAATGTGGTTGTGTTTTTCCAATACTTATCTGATGATTCTTCATTATCCATATAATCATATTCTTGAAATGTTGAGAGATCAATCTTTAGAATTTTTTCTACTTGAGCAACCATGCTTTTATCTCCAAAACCTCCAATTTGTTCAAAGAAAAATGATAATCTTGGAGGAAAATCATCTTTGCATTTTGTTTTCACATTAGCTTCAATTGAATAATCCATTCCAAGATTTATAAAACTAAAATTAATAAAGACTATTGCTATTGTTATAAATTTCCGCATTGTTTTTTGGGTTTTCCTGTACATAACGTTCTCGTGCTACAAATGGTTTGAGACTAAACTAAGTTCATTCTTTATGTTTGTCAAATAAATCATCCAAATACAAAGCCATTTTTCCATTAAGTCAATTACCCAAACCCGTTGTAGCTGTTGGTGGCAGTAATTTTATTTATCAAGTTAGTTCATTTAATAATTTCAGAAAATTATCTGGTGGAAATAATTGCAATTTTCCATCTTCCATTTTATATGGAATTTCAGTAAAAACTCTGTCATTATACCAAAAAACTTTATTGCTAAGTGAACCTGGACCTTCTAAATTCATATTGTAAATTGCAGGAAAAATTCCATTTATTGCTTTTACAACTTCTAAATTTTCAATTGGATAAATTATTGCTGAATGTCTATGTGGAATTCCAATTAACAAACCTTTACTTCCTGTTAGTTCTTTTTGATTTTCTAAATCATAAACTATATTTGGCGTAAAGAAATGGTCGGAATTTGCAAACCAAATGTCAAAAACATTAAAATTTTCTTTTGTTATTGTTGGTGGATATTTGTCTTTAATATTTTGCAGTCCAATTTCAAAAAGTTCATCAATAGATTTCTCCCATTTTTTTATTTGTTCTGGTTTTATATTTGCTATGCTGTGCGGAAAATCAAATACAAGCATAGAATAAATATCTCCTTCAAATTCTTTTCCAATTGCAAACTCTTTTCCAACATAATCAATATATTCATCGTTGTATAATCTTACTCCGATATATTTTTTAACTTCCTCAAAGTTATCCACAATTTTTTCAAATTCTATTTCGAATTTGTTTGCTTCTATCAATGAATTGAAGTGATCCTTAATTATATTCTTATAATTTTTTGGTTTGTCTTGTTTGCAATTTTGCGCAACATTGCTTAATCCTAAATTACTAAATCCTAATTCGTTTTCAGTTACAAGTATAATTCCATCGGAAATTTCAATTTCAATATTTAACTTTCTAAAATAATTTTCAATTTCATATATGAATGTAGAATATTCGGAATTTTCAAAAAACGAAGCCCAATTTGGTATTTCTGTCTTGTTGTTTTTCTTGTTAAAAAGTGAAAACATATTTTTTCTTTTTAGTTATGATTTTCTGGATTATTGCCACCAACTAGTATATACTACTGACGTCATATAACCTCCAAATTGGGTAGATAAGTCTGATAAGTGGCAGGTTATTTATTATCAAATATATAATAATAAACTTATAAATCATCAAAAGGACTTTTAATTTACCGAACGCTTTTAATGCTGACATGGGTATAAATTTCGGTGAACCTGCTGCTTTATTGAATCAACGTAAACACAGATAACCAATAGTAATACTAATTTCAAATCCTAAAATTAGGCATCATTTAAAATCCTCAGATCTTCCAATGAATGGTTCGAATTCTGTACCGTCAAGGTCACTTTAAAAAACAAAAAGCCTGTAAAATCAATATTTTACAGGCTTTTTTATGATTCGGACTAAACCATCTATATTTTTGATTGATTAACCTTAGTGGCTACTGAGTTTTCTGGTTCGAACCCTTTAATGTTTTTAACTAATATGTTAAGTTATTAAAGTATATGAATTATAATATGTGCGATACTTAACTAACTTTAATTACAATTTTTCCAAATGCGCCTTTTGCTAAATGATGATAAGCTTCAATGGCATCTTCAAATTGATATACTTTCTCAATAACCGGTTTAATATTATACAGGTCAAAAGCTTTATTCATTTCTTCAAATGCAGAACGGTTACCAACTGCGATACCCTGAATTTTAGTCTGTCTGAAAATCACCTGCATTAAGTTAAGATCTGTAGTTTGACCCGCTAAGAATCCTATAACCGATATTTGCCCAGTAACTTTCGTTGCTTTAACAGAATCGTTTAATCCATCTCCCCCCACTACTTCCAATAGCTGATCTACACCTTTCCCATCGGTTAATCTAACTACTTCGGCAGCCCAGTCGGGAGTTTCTACATAATTGATTATTTCCTGAGCACCTAATTTACGAGCCCATTCTCCTTTTTTATTACTGCTAGTCGTAACAATAACCTTTGCTCCCAAAGCATTTGCAAGTTGAATACCGAAGATTGAAACACCACCAGTTCCTTGTATTAATACAGAATCTCCTTTTTGTAAATTACCATAGGTAACCAGAGAATACCAAGCTGTAAGTGCTGCAATTGGCAAAGTAGATGCTTCTTCATCAGTTAATGTTGATGGTGCCAAAACAGCTGATTCTTCATGAATAATCATATACTCTGCAAGACCGCCAGGTAACGGAGAACCAAAACAGAAATCCGGTTCATTATGAGCGGGCGCACCTTCTATCCATTTTGAGTATAAATGAGAGGTTACTCTCTGTCCTACTTTAAACCTAGTTACATCAACACCAACCTGTACAATTGTTCCGGAAGCATCTGATACAGGCGTTAATGGATTTGGTACCATATCTGGCTCATAGATTCCATCAACAATTGCTTTATCACGGAAATTTAACGAAACAGCTCCAACCTTGATTAAAACTTCGTTTTTGCCAGGCGTTGGTACAGCAATATTTTCTAATTTCAAATTATCCAAACCAAAACCTTTTAATTGCCAGGCTTTCATAGTGTTTTTTTCTAGTGTCATATCTTTATCATTTTATAGTGCAAATATCCAACTAATACAAACACAAGAACAGATTCAGATTTCGTAAAAAAAATGAGATCAGATTTCGTATCTTTGCCTTTATCAATATTTAATTAAGAAGATATGATAACAGGTATTGGTTTTCGATATGAACAGGTAGCAGAAAAAGTAGAAGAGAATATAAATATTTTACAGCTTAAGGCAGGTGACAAAATACCATCGGTACGTCAAACAGGAAAAGATTTGAAAGTAAGTTTAAATACGGTATTTCAGGCCTATTCCTTGCTTGAAGCAAAAGGCTTAATCATCTCTCGTCCTCGTTCAGGATATATCTTAAATTCCTTTGGCTCTTCTTTAAAAATACCTGCAACAAAATCCCGACCAATGCTGCCAGCAAGAGTTGAGATTACTGCAATGGCCGCTGCGATGATGAAAAATGCTAAGGAAAACGGCATTATAAATTTTTCAATTCTTGCACCAGTCAATGAATTTATTCCAATAACAAGTCTTAACAAAGCAGTAAAGGCGTCGCTAAGCGAATCAGGTAACGACAACTTCCAATATCCGTTGATAGAGGGTCATCCGAACCTTCTCAAACAGATATCGAGGCTTTCCCTAGAGTGGAAAAAGCCATTAAATCCGAAAAATATATTAGTTACAAATGGCGGAATGGAAGCTATCAATCTTTGTCTTGATTCTATCACTAATATGGGAGATATTATAGCCGTTGAATCGCCTACTTATCATGGGATTTTGCAAAGTTTGGAACGTCGTGGATTAAAGGCGCTTGAAATTAAAGTGGATCCCGAAACTGGTTTATGTATCGATGATCTTGAACTGGCTTTATCAAATAATGAAGTAGCTGCCTGTATTTTTATGCCGCGCTGTCACAATCCCACAGGAAGTTCCATGCCCGAAGAAAATAAAATCAGGCTAGTTGAATTATTAGGTAAGCTAAATATTCCGATGATAGAAGATGATTGTCTTGGAGAATTGTCTTTTGGTACTGCTAATGGTTATCCTGCAAAAGCCTACGACAATTATGATAATGTTCTTTACTGCAGCTCTTTCTCAAAAACACTCGCACCGGGCTTCAGAATAGGCTGGGTCTCCGCAGGCAGACATCATCTAAATATTGAGAAATTAAAATTTGGTTCTAATATATCTACCAATGGGATTTTACAGGACGCTATCGGTAAGTATTTAGAAAGTGGTCTTTATAGCAAACATATTAGAAAAATGCGTAATGACCTTCAGGGTCAGATGATTAAATATATCGGTGCAATTAATCAGTATTTCCCAGAGGGAACAAAACTTGCAGTACCCAAAGGAGGGCTAAGTATTTGGATTGAACTCCGTAGCGATATTGATGCATTTGAATTTCAGAAGAAGGCATTAAGTCAGGGAATAGGTATTTGTCCTGGACATATCTTTTCTTCTTTAGAATACTATCAAAACTATATTCGATTAAACTATTGTCCTTTATGGACGAATAAAATTGAAAATGCTATTAGAAATCTGGGTAATATAATTAGGGTATAGAGCATCTGTAGTATTGTGTATTAATAATAAGATCCTAACATTAAATTATTAATAAAGCAAAACCTTTCTATAATTTTATTAAAGTGAAATTTTATTTCATAAGCTTAAGTAATCAAATCCTTTTCTTTTCAAACCTCTGTCAAATCGCTTAAAAGCTGAAAGTCTTCTAGTAAAAGGTTCAAACCCTACTGCGGTCACAAACTCATCTTTGAGAGGAAACAAATAATAAATGTCATTACAATAGGATTGGAAATTATAATTATAAATGGCTAAAGATTTTACTTTAGATAAAAACAGCCAGAATTTTAAGCTCCGAATTCAAGCATATTTACGCTATTATTTCTGTGTAATTGAGGCTTAGTATTGGCTATAAGTCTTACTAATTTAATCTTAAAGTGTTAATAATCTGGTTGTTTTGCTTAAAATTAGGGGTGAACTGCTCTAATTTTCGTACCTTAAAAATCTAACCAATAAAAAGGAAGATGGCTAAATTACGAATTTCATTAATAAATATCCATGGGCTTTTAAAAGGATCAGGACTAGAAATTGGTAGAGATGCTGATAATGGGGGACAAACGAAGTATGTTTATGAACTTGCCGAGTTTTTATCACAGCATGAAGCTGTTGAGCATGTTCATCTATTTACAAGGTTAATTGATGATAAGAATCTTTCTCCGGAATATGCAGTGCCAATTGAAATCATTAATGATAAATTAGATATTAGACGAATTTCTTTTTTAGGAAAAAAATATAAGTCGAAGGAGCAATTATGGGAGGGTTTAGACACTTTTGTGGATGGAGTTGTACAGCATATCAAACTTCATGATATTTTCCCCAATTGGATTCATTCTCATTATGGAGATGCAGGATATGTAGCTAGTGAATTATCTACAATACTGAATATTCCTTTTGCTCATACAGGACATTCTTTGGGTTTTCATAAAAAGAAAAAGTTGCTGGAAAGTGGCTTGAGTGAAGAAGAAATTGAAAAGAAATTTAAGTTTGAGCAAAGGATTGCTGCAGAGGATAAGACTTTAGAATTATCGGAATTTATCGTTACCTCTACAGAGCAAGAAATTGAAACTTATAGAGTCTATAAAAATTTTGAACTAGGGAAGTATCATGCAATTTCTCCTGGAATTGATACTAGTAAATTTGTTCCTTATTATCATCAAGAGCAAGATGCTAATAAACAAATGGAAGAGGAGCAAAGGAAATATTGGGTGGCTGAAGCTATCTCTAAGTTTTTAATAAATCCACACAAACCTTTTATTTTAGCCCTTTCTAGACCCGATCGTCATAAAAATTTGCATACTCTTATAGATGTTTATGGTAAAGATAAAGAGCTGCAAAGCATAGCCAATCTGGTCATTTTTGCTGGGATTCGAAAGGATATTTCGAAAATGCCTGAATCTGAAAAAAATGTTCTAACAGATTTATTGTTATTAATGGACAAGTATGATTTATATGGAAAAATGGCAATTCCTAAAAAGCATGATGTAGAAAATGAGGTTTCGATTATTTATCGTTATGCTGCCGAAAAAAGAGGTGTCTTTGTAAATTTGGCCTTACATGAAAATTTTGGATTAACAGTCATTGAGTCTGCTAGTTCTGGGTTGCCTGTTGTAGTTACTAAAAATGGTGGCCCATCTGAAATTATTCCTACCTGTCAGAACGGAGAATTAGTAGATCCTCTGAATGAAAATGAAATCAAAAAAGCATTACGTACTATTTTGACTAATGAAAGCCAATGGAAATATTACTCAAATAATGGAGCAATTAATATTCAAAAACATTATAGTTGGTTAAGCCATGTTAATCAATATGTTGAATTGATTAATGAAAATTTATCATTATCATCTGGTTCTGGCTTAAAAAAGCAACATTACCCCAATATTAATATTGAGCGTTTAAAAAGAAAGGTAGAGCATTTATTTGTTTCTGACATTGATGGGACCCTAATTGAACCAAAGTTGAATAATCCAGGACTAAAAGAATTGAAAGAGCATTTGATAAATCGTACTGAAAAAATGGCTTTTGCTTTGGCATCAGGAAGAAATTTGGCACTTGTTAAAAAAGTCATAGATGAAGAACAATTTCCTTTGCCTGACTTTGTTATTTGTTCTGTAGGAACTGAAATTTATTATACAAATGGGAAAAATTATATTCTAGACAAAGGTTGGGCTACCTTTTTGGCAGGTCGTTGGAAAAGGGAAGATATTGTAAATCGTTTGAAAGGGATTGCATGGCTGAGATTGCAGGAAGAAGAAGCTCAAAATCCATATAAAATCTCCTATTATTATGATAAAGAAAAATACGATTATGAGCAATTAATCACTGTCTTGGGAACAGGGTGGTATAAAGTAAATATTATTCCAAGTCACGGAGAGTTTATTGATTTTATTCCTAAAAGAGCATCAAAAGGGAATGCGGTTAAATTTTTATGTCGTAAATGGGCGATTCCTTTATCGAATGTAATTGCAGCGGGCGATTCAGGAAATGATATTGATATGTTTAGAGGCTCTGTTAAAGGGATTATCGTAGGAAATCGAAGTTCTGAACTTGCCAAATATGAAACAACCAAAAGTATTTATGTAGCGAAAGGCTCAGCTTCTTTAGGAATTTTAGAGGGATTAAAACACTATAAAATAATTAAGTAATATGTATTCAGGTTCAGGGTTTAGTAGTTGGGAAATAGGCGACGTAGATGTATTTATAGATGAAAACGGAATGCATCATTTATTTCATTTGATAATTCCAAATCACGATTATATTGCACATGCAGTATCAAAAGATGGACTTTCTTGGAAAAGAGTAAAAAATGCTTTGTTTGTAGGTGATCCAGGAGAGTGGGATGATGATATGTTATGGACTATGCATGTTAGTAAAAATTCTGATGGCGAAGGCTATGAGATGTATTATACAGGTCTTAAACGGAAAGATAAAGGAGTTATGCAAAAAGTTGGAAGAGCAGTTTCTCCTGATTTAATCCATTGGACAAAAGAAAATCTATATGGTTTGCCTTTAAAAAGTAAAGCACCTTATTATGAAAGCTCAGACAATAATCCTCGTCAATGGCTTAGTTTTAGAGATCCATATAAATACCAATTTGAAGGAGAGGACTATTTACTGATTTGCGCTCGAAGTGCAGTAGGGCCTACTTATAGAAGAGGTTGTATTGGTGTAGCTAAAAGGGGTTCAAATGGTTTTGTTCTTCAAAAACCACTACATGTTGCTTATGTATATGATGATATCGAATGTCCTTGTGTAGTAGAGATAAAAGGGATGCATTATTTATTAGGTTCAATTCGTGAAGATATTAAAGTTCGTTATTGGTTTTCTCCGGATTTTAAAGGAGAATACCATGCTTTTCATAATAATGTTCTGATGCCACAAGGTAATTATGCGGCAAGAATTGTAAAAGATGGCGATTATTTTTTAATTTATAATTTTTATTTTGTTGGAGGAAATGTCAATACACTTCGTGTAATTCCTCCTCCAAAACAATTAGATGTAGATTCTAATGGCAGGCTTTTATTAAAGACCTATCATCATTGGAAGACACTTTATCAAAGAACAATTCTTCAAAAAAACTTACCAACTCCAGTACCGATTTTAGGGAATCCTTCGGCAAATTTTGATTTGGAAAGTGACAGTAAATGGCGATTTGGTTGCAGAAGTGGGTACGAGGTTTTTTGTTTTGATAAACCTGCAAATAACTTTGTTTGGGAGGGTACATTGGCAGTTGAAGGAATGGGAAAAACAGGTTTTGTTATTGAGTGCGATAAAGAAGGAACAGCCTATTATATATCAATTGATTTTGTAAATGGGTTTGTTCAATTTAGAGCATGGGGATTTAATGAAAAGGATGTAAAGAATAATTTTGTTTTTGAAAACATTCAAACCAATCAATTTGAAATAGTAGATAAAAAAGAAATTTATTTTAAGATCATTCGTTACGGAAATTACTATGAGCTTTCTATCAATGAAATTGTAAAATTAACATTGTTGGATTTTAAATATAGCGATGGAAAAATAGGGATTTATGTTTGTTCTGCTATTGTATCATTAAGTGATTCAAAAATCCATGTAATTCCAGAACCAGAGAATGAATACGCTACTTCTGATCCTAGTAAAGCTTTAGACGAATACAATAAAATAACTCAAGTTTAGCTGGGTTTCATTTAATAAATGTGATATTTTTTGAAATACTAATTGTTCGATTTAAGAGGTTGTTAGTATGAAAATATGAAGGGGAATTTTTTGTTTCTTTTTATTTCAAAATTATCTTGAATTTAATAGTATCAAGTTCAGAAATTAAAGGTGAATACTGCTTTCGTACATACTTAATTTCTTTCTCTTTATATATGGAAGTCCTTTTTTTCTATAATCTAATAGATGCTAAAAAAGTGTTTTTACTGAAAAAGAAAAAAAGATTAGAAAGTGTAATTATAAAAATGAATGAAATCGATAAAATTGTATTAAATTTCTAGCTCTTAATTAGCAATTATAATGAAATTATCTAAAGAAGAAAAAAAATTTTGGCAACGCCATTTTCGTATTGACAAAGCAGAAAATATCCCTTCAGAATGGGGTGTCTTTAAAGAAGTCGATTCTGATTGTGATGATGAGTTTTTTTATTTTTTAAGTTTAAGAATTACATCTATAACAGAAATTCATCTCAAAGAATCTCAGATTACGGATGAAGGAGTGAAATATATGAGTACTTTTAAAGGGCTAATGACTCTTTATTTAAGAAAACATGATGAAGTTACTAAGGCAAGTATCCCTTATTTTAATCAAATGATGAGTTTGAAAAGTTTAAACATTACTAAAACAAAAATTACCCTATCTGATTTATGTGAAAATTTGAATAATCAAAATCTTAGAGAAATCTTTTTAAGTTCAGAAGATACAGAAGAGAACATAGTTGAAAAAGGTTTTATTATGAAAGAACGTATGCCCGAATGTAACATTTATCTGGATACTTCCTTTGTTACGGATATATTTGATAATCCTATTAAACCTATTTTTGATTAAATAAATCCTTTTAAATGCGCTGTTTTATAAACTACAATTCTGACATAGACTAGCATCCGAAAGTCTTATTTAAAAAATGATTTATCCATAACTTAAATGTTTAAAGCTTTTTTAAGTAGCAGTTTTTTGTTTTTCATATCCTATCTGACTGTTGGGATTTTACTCAAACGGTATTCTGCATCATCAACACTATTAATCCAATCTAGTTCATCTTTTTTATCTAAGGAAATATAAAGTATTTTTTTTGTTTCAAAATCATAATATCCAATTTTCCCATCTAATTGAACTTCTATCCTTTTAGTTTTTTTATGATTTATTCTATCATAAATTGTGGGTAATATTATATTTCCTAGTTCATCTACGACACCAGATTTTCCTTTTAATTCAATTTTATATGCTCTCAAGTTGTTGACTGATGAGAAAAAAGGGGTGACATAATCATATATAATTGGTAGAATCAATTTACCATTATTATCAATAATTCCCATTTTATCATCTAAACATACAAAGGCTAATTTCTTAGATGGAATTCTAGGCCAAATAAGATCATAAATTGGCGGAATTACTTCATTCCCTTTATAATCTATCATCCCTAATTTGCCATTTAATTTTACACCAATTTGATTTCTTAAACGTCTGATGCTACCTTCTAGTTCATCATACTTTAAAACAGCTATTTTTTTACCGTTTCTATCAATTCCAAAAACGCTATTATTTAAGCTTACAAATGACATATCATCAATAAAACTAACTGCTTGATCATAAATATTCGGAATAATAAACTTTCCTGTATTATCAATAAAGCCGTATTTATTATCTTTCAGAGCTACAGCTAGTCCATTTTGAAAGTCTTCTGCGTATTGATACAAAGCAGGCAAAACAACTTCATTTGCACTATTTTTAAAACCATATTTTTCGTCTGATCTAAATGCTACTAAATCTTGTGCTTTTCCGTTAAGCAAAATTGCAATGAGAAAGCAAATTGTAAATAGTTTTTTCATATTTCCTTATTTTTAAAATTGTTCTATCTTAAAAAAGCGCTTGTCCAGTTTTGTGTTCCTTTAAGCGGAGTGAATGAATTGCAATTTATTGATATTTTGATGTTTATGTATTTTTGGTTATTTGCAGCCTTGATTATAGAGCTTACTAAATTAATACTAAAATGTGATATTTTAATTGTTTTTTTTTCGAAATGGGGTTAGATTACTTTAGTTTTTGATCTTAAAAATTTAACCATAAAAAGGGAGGTGGTCGGAGACAAAGTATAATTTTCTTCTTTTATTATAGGAAATTGTGGTGCATAAGAAGTTTTACTATGAAATTGGAAATTAAAATTTGGGCTTATTATGGTATTTAAATGGCGTATTATTTATTTTGGTTTTATAAGTTAAATGTATTTTGCGCATTCAAATTAAAATACCAATTATTGTGAAAATGAATAATAGCGAGGGAGAAGAGAGAGAAGAAATTATTAGAGATAATAGAGTAGCCAGACTTCTTTGGTTTGGTTTAGGATTTGTGTTTTCGTTTATAATTTTCCGAATTTTATAAGTCAGATAGTTTGATGAAGAATGATTTAATGAGTTGAATGCTGGATAATATTTAAATCAATAAACACAGATTTCGTAATATCTTTTCGACAGTTGCCAAAATTAGAAGTATTAAATTTTCTGTCTTGTATAAGACGTGTTGCAAAAAAATAAGTTCCACTTTTATTTACAATGTAGCCAGTCCACCAACCAGTATTAATTCTATTTTCTCTTGTCCAGCCTGTTTTTGAACGGATACTGTATTCATCGTTTTGTTCGGTTATCATTACCTTTTTTACGATTTCGATGTTTCGTTTTGAGAAGGGAAGATTTTCTTCGTAAAGCCTTTTTAGAAATTCAACTTGATTGATTGGAGAAATTCCAAAAGCACCAAAATTCCAAAAATCAGGATCAGTTTGCGAAAGGTCAAGATTGCCATAATTACAAAGCGTTAAGTATTTTTTGTAATTCTCCTTGCCGATTTTCTTTGCCAATTCTATAAATGCCCAACCTGCAGAAACCTCAAAAGCTTCTTTTACGGTTATATCATGGTAAATAGTAGGGCGGTAATCGTATTTTATGGTATCGGTAGTTCCAGGCCATTTGACTATTTCATTCTCGCTAGCAATGGTTTTTGTTTCTAATGCAATAAGCAGGTTGATGATTTTAAATGTAGATGCTGGTAAAGTCTCCTTTTTTGTATCGATAGTATCGGATAGTATCCATGTATGGTTGTTATTGTCATAGATAGCAATTGAGCCTTCGGTATTACAGTTATCAAAATATTTTTTAAAATCTTGACGCACCACAATCTTATCACTAATTGATGTAACTAAGGAATTGTCTTTTTTCTTGATTGAGGAACAGGAGAAAAGAAGTCCGATAAATAGCAATCCAAAGAATAATTGTCTTAATTTCATTTTGTAGCTGTTGTATATTATAATCAAAAGCTCCAGCGCGATATGTGTCATTTTTTCTGATTACTGTAATGCCACCCGATGGGGTTTCTTTTTGGGGAAAATAAATTGTCTATAGAGGAACGCGGATTAAACGGATTTTCCATTTCTTATTTTTAAAAATCCGTTTTTAATCTCCGTTTTTACTTTTGTAAATCTGTATCATTCGCGTTCCTTTCGCAAAGAGTTAGAATGAATTAAAATGATTTTATAGATTTTTTTATAAAAAAGGTTTGCCACGAATTACACCGATTTACACTGATTTTTTATGTCAATTGAACATAGTGAATATTCATTTGGAATATTCTGATTCGTGAAAATCTGTGTAATTACTTCATCTGTTCCCTTCGGTCGGATCGTGGCGCCCCCAAAAAAACTAAAAAAAACTTTCCGTATATTTTATACTTTAAAAATCATTTTCTTTTTATAGAAAACCCAAAGTATAAGTGACCAGAAAATGGCGTATGATATTGCATAAGCTAATGACGAATTTAACGGATTTTCAAAACAAGGTACAATTTCAAATTTGTAAATTAAAGTTTGAAGATTGATTTCTTCTGTAGCTATTTCTGGATTTTGTACTTTAATTGAGCTTAAAACTCTTGGGATAATGCCCGAAAAGAAAAATACAATCATAGGATTTACCCCCCAAATTAAAAACAGCTTAGTCCATTTTTTATAGTTTGCTACATCTATTATGTAGTATAATAGAGTCAAGCATATTGTTGCTATACCAGCTGTGTACAAAACGTATGAGCTAGACCACAGCGATTTGTTTATTGGGAATATGATATCCCAAAGCAAACCTGTAATTATTAGAATAATTCCTGTGATTGCTAATTTTTTTACAATTTCAATTTTAGGAATTTGTAAGTTCAGTATCTGTCCTATAAACATTCCCAGAATTCCTGTGCCTATTGCTGGTAAAGTACTCAAAACCCCTTCAGGATCCCAAGTTTTAGAGTAGCTCCATAAATGTCCGTTTAAAAGTAAATTATCTAACCAAGCCGCTAGATTTGTTCCTTTTTCAAAATTTGGAGCACCAAATCCTGGAACTGGAACAAAAGCCATCAGAATCCAATATCCCAATAAAATTGAAGCTACAATTAGTAGTTGCGTTTTTAAATTTGTTTTCAAATATAAAAGGGATGCAAAGAAATATACAATTCCTATTCGTTGTAAAACACCTGGGATTCTTACATCTTGATAAGCTTCGATCTTACTATATGCTAAAAATAATAGTATTGCAAATATTCCTAAAACAAGGTAGGTTTTAATTTTTAAAGTAAAATTTCCTAGAAGGGCATAAGCTACTCCAAAGGTTATCGCTAGTCTAAGTAGTAATAATGGGATTCCTTCTAAACCAAATAATTGGATTCTGCTAAAATATGCTAAATACAATCCTAAACAGAATATTCGTAAGGAACGAACTAGGATTTTATTAAAAATACCCAAGTCAAAATGTTTCGTTGGCATTGCAAATGGTATTGCTGTTCCCATTATAAAAACAAAAAAAGGGAATACTAAATCGGTAGGTGTACAGCCATGCCATTCGGCGTGCTCTAATGGAGGATATATAGAAGCCCAGCTTCCTGGGTTGTTGACTATTGTCATTAATAAAATAGTAAATCCTCTAAATACATCTAGCGATATTAAACGTTCTTTTGTCATTAGTTTGGTTTTTTGGTTTCGTTATTTATTTAAATAAGGAATTTTTAAATGTTTTTCTTTAGCTAGGAAAAGAAATTTTACCCATTGATACAGATGGAATTCCTTTGCGTGTTCCAAAATCTGAAGTTCCGCCAGAAACAGTTTCGTTTGCTAAAATGGCAAATAGTATAGCTTCTTTTGCATCTCCTGAAATTCCTAAAGTATCGGTGCTTGAAAATGTACAAGGCAATAGTTCTTTCAGCCAACCTACTAATAATGGATTGTGCGCGCCTCCTCCTGACATATAAATGGTAAAACTTTTAACTGAATATGTTGTATTGTTTATGGCTGTGTGTATGGCACTGGCTATGGTTTCGGCACTAAATCGGGTTAGAGTTGCTAATAAATCTTCAATAGTAATGGTTGTGGTGTTGCTTTGGGTTTGTGCTTTTCTGACATATTCGATATTAAAAAGTTCTGGCCCTGTTGTTTTTGGAAAAGGTGCAAGAAAGAATTCATCTTCTTTTAATGCTTTTAAAAGAGCATTATTTACGGTGCCTTTTTTTGCGATTTCAGCATCTTTATCATAGGCTTTATCCGGAAACGAAAGTCTGGTAAAAGCATCGATTAGGGTATTTCCTGTTCCTGTATCAGTAACAAAAACTTCCTCAGGATTACAACTTGATGGCAAGTAAGTAAAATTTGCAATACCACCCATATTGAGCATAATACGATTTTCGCCTTTTTTTCCAAACAAGAAATAATCTCCATAAACAGCTAGTGGTGCTCCTTCGCCACCTGCAGCTAAGTGTTTTTGTCGAAAATCTGACAGCGTTATAATTCCGGTTTTTACAGCAATATGATCTCCGTCGCCAATTTGTAAAGTAGCGTTCGGGAATTTATCTTGTTGGTGTAAAATTTTCGGTGCATGAAAAACGGTTTGCCCATGTGAAGCTACCAAATCTACTTTGTTACTTGGGATTCCCCAGCGTTCTAAACATTCTAAAATCATATTGGCATGAAGCACTCCAATCCATTCATTTAATAAAACCAGTTTCTGAAAATCAATTGTTTGTTTAGCAAATACGGTTCGGATTTCGGATTTTATTTCTTCTGAATAATCTACAGTATCAAATTGTACTAATTGAACTTCTGTGTTTTCACCAGAACCTGAGATTTTGCATAAAGCGACATCTAGACCATCTAATGAAGTACCTGACATTAATCCGATAATAGTTCGGGAAGGTTTTTGGGCAATTTTATAGAGTAATTCCAGATTTGTGTTCATGGTTTTGGTTTTTTTATGAATAGTATTTTTTTTTAAATTCGTTGGATATAATTCTTTTTAACGCATAGAAACATAGCTTTTAGAAATCAGAAAAAGCGTTTCACTTTGCATAGATTCACATAGCTATGTGATGATAATGAATTATCTTATTTGTATTCTAAGACTTAGAAATTAAATCTATGTGTTAAATAAAAAATCACGAATTATGTATTACTAACATATATTCTTTATTTTATAATTGCATCCTGAATAATTTGCTGAATATCTTCTCGGATTTTTCCTTTTGCTAATTTATTTTCATCATTAATAACTTCGGGATAGGTTCTATTGGATAAAAATACATAAACAATTTCTGTTTCCGGATCAACCCAAGCGATGTCTCCTGTAAATCCGGTATGTCCAAAACTAGATGGAGATACACAAGCACACGTAGGGCCTTTTTCGGCTATTCTTTTATCAAAACCTAAACCTCTTTGAACTCCTTTGTCAGCGTAATAACAAGTATTAAAAGCGTCAAATGTTTGTTCTGAAAAATATTGCTTATTCCCATAATTTCCTTTTTGTAAAAATAGCTGCATCATTTTGGCAACATCCATTGCATTCGAAAAAATTCCTGCATGACCAGCTACTCCGCCTTCCATTGCTGCGGCCATGTCGTGAACATATCCTTGAATTACCTGATGTCTAAAATAATTATCTATTTCGGTAGGAGCAATGTTACTTCTGTCAAATTTGTCTAAAGGATTGTAAAGCGTATTATTCATTCCGAGTGTGCTGTAAAAATTTTGTTGGCTCAGCTCTTCTAATTTTTTATGCGTTTTTCTCTCTAAATATTCTTTCAGGATGATAAAGGTAAAATCACTATATCTGTATTCTTTTTTTAAGGATAGTGGACTATCTGCAATGATTTTCATGATGGTGTCATGATAGTCATTTCTAATAAAAAGACCATCTGCCACTTTAGTCGAAAAGTCAGATTCGGCTACTCTACGATAATACTTTGCCGAAGGCTTACCTTCACTATCTAATGTCGCTTTGTAAAACGGAATCCAAGCTTGTAGTCCTGCATAATGAGTAAGTAAATCTTTGAAAGTGATGTTTTCTTTGTTTGTTTTTGCAAAAAGCGGCACCATATCTTTTAATTTGGTATCGAGATTTACTTTTTCATTATCATACAATTGCATCACGTTGGGCAATGTCGAAATCATTTTTGAAATCGATGCTACATCATATAAATCTGAATTGGTAACTTTTCGAGTATTGTCATAGGTTTGACTACCGTATGATTTTTGGAAAATAACACTTCCTTTTCGTGCTACAAGAACTTGCATTCCGGGAGTCATTTTGCCATCAATTGCTTTTTGTGCTATTGCATCGATCTTAGATAAAATTAGCGGATTCATACCTACATTTTCTGGTTTTGTAAAACCTAAACGATTTATTTTTTCGGTCGTTAAACCATCATTTACATTAAAAGACGTATTAATAGATACAGGTAGTTTTCCTTTGGCTGAGATTGCTCCAAAGAGTAATTCTGCCGAAACAATCTGACTAATATCTGAGTTTTGATAAGAAACGACTAATCCTTCGATATCATCAAAGTTAGTTATTGGCAATAGGGAATATGGTTTTGTGAAGATATCCAAAATCACTTTGTTGTGCTTTGCAATTTCTTGTAACCTTACCAATTCAGTATCGGTGAAATTCTGTTTTTCCCAAGTTTTATTTACTTTGTGAAAACCAATGATAACAAGGTCGTATTTATTTAATTCGTTGTTTAGGCTATCTATATTAGTATTGGCTACTTCAGTTACTTCGGTGTATTTTTTTAATGTAGTAACAAAATCACTGTTTACATCTTCTCCTAATTTTACATACGCAATCTTTTGATCTAAGTTTTTGATAGGAAGTATTTCCTTTTCATTTTTTAAAACTGTAATAGCGTTTTCGTATAATTTATAGTGCAAAGCATCATTTTGTGATGGATTAAGATCATCATAAATGTTTGCCATATTTATTGGTTTGTAATTATTTAGCCCAATTTTAAATTTATAATGCAATATTTTTTTTACCGAATGTGCCAAGCGCTCCTCAGTAATAATACCGTCATTATAGGCTACTTCAAGTTTCTGAACTGCTACAGGTACATTTTCCGGACAAAGTAAAATGTCATTTCCAGCAAGAAGTACAGCTATTTCCAGATCCCCAGGACCTTTAAAATTACTAGCACCTTTCATTGCTAAACCATCTGTAAATATCAAACCTTCGAAACCTAATTCTTTTTGAAGCAGGTTGGTTACGACATTATAAGATGCTGAGGAAGGAATATTTGGTATTGGTTCTAAACTTGGAATATTAAGATGAGCAACCATAACTGATGCTAAGCCTTCATTGAATATTCGTTTGTATGGATATAATTCGACTAACTCAAGTCTGTCTTTTGAAAAATTAACCAAAGGCAATGCATAGTGTGAATCGGTTGATGTGTCTCCATGTCCAGGAAAATGTTTTCCAGTGCTAAAAACACCTTGACTTTGTACCCCTTTCATTAAGGCAATGGCTTTGTCACTTACATTGACTTTGTCTTCGCCAAATGAGCGGTTTCCTATAATAGGGTTTTTAGGATTGGTATTGATATCAAGTACGGGGGCAAAATTAAAATGAATTCCGATTCGCTTGTTTTCATTGGCCATATTTCTTCCTACATTCTCAATTAAGCTCAAATCTTTAATTGCACCCAAAGTCATATTCCAAGGATAACGGTATGTAGAGTCCAATCGCATACCCAATCCCCATTCGGCATCAATTCCTACAAATAAAGGAACTTTTGCTTTAGATTGGTACAGGTTGGTTAATTTAGCCTGACGAACTGGACCGCCTTGAAAAAATATTACTCCGCCAACTTTATAGTCTTGAACTAATGCATTGATTTGATTGGTATGAACGGAATCTTTATTAGAGTAGGCCGAAATCATAAACAACTGACCTATTTTTTCACGAAGCGGCATTTTGTTGTAAATGCTGTCAACCCAATTAGTCTCTTTGTCCGAATCTTTGAAGAAAGTTTTTTTATCTGATTTATTAGGAGCAATATAAACGACTGTATCTTTTGTAAAGGAGTCTTTATCTGAATTTATAATTGTATTGTTGTTTTTGGTAGCACAATTGGTAATCAAAAATAAAAATGTGGCGTATAGGCTAATTTTTATGAAGGAATTTTTCATATAATTATTTTTTGAATCAATTAGAAACTACTTGTTTATAGATCCTAATTGATTAGTCGATTAGTTATGTTTTTAACATGGTTTTAAAAACTTATTTTTTCGCTACTGCGTGAACTTGTCAGGAACAATCCTAAATAGGTTATTAGTCCGTTTAGCACTATTAATTCATTATCAAATACATATCCTGAAAACAATACTTTTGAATTTTCATTTATTAAATAGGTAAAGAAAGGAGATAATAAACAGATTAATGGAACTAGTTTATCATTTACATTTCTTGTTTTTTGGAACAGCCCAAAAGCATATAATCCTAACAATGGACCATAAGTATAGGATGCCACCTTGAATATCATTCCAACAACAGAACTATCATTGATGGAATTAAAGATGAGTATCACAAAGAAAATTAATGCTGAAAAACTGATATGAACTAAATGTCTTATGCGTACAGTATTTTTCTTTTTACTATTTTCGGCTTTATCCATGCCTAGGAAATCAACACAAAACGATGTTGTTAATGCGGTTAATGCTGAATCTGTCGTGGCAAAAGTTGCTGCAATAATTCCTAATAAGAATACGATTGCAGGAATTGTAGCTAAATGATTTAATGCGATTTCAGGGAAAAGTAAATCAGTTCTTGGTTTACCTGTAATTAAGTCAGTAGGAATTGCAATTCCGTTTTTGTTTGCATAAATATATAGTAAAGCTCCAACACTTAAAAAGAAGATATTTATAACAACGAAGATTCCTGTAAAGGTAAACATGTTTTTTTGTGCCTCTCCAATGTTTTTGCAACTTAGGTTTTTTTGCATTAAATCCTGATCTAGCCCTGTCATTGCTATAGTTACAAACATTCCTCCTAATATTTGCTTTATAAAATGGAATTTGCTTCCTAGAAAATCATCAAAGAAAAATATTTTTGAATAATTACTGTTTTTTACTTCTTCGAAAGCGCCAATAGCACTTAAATCCATACGGTCACAAATAAAATAAATGGTAAGGAAAACTGAAGTAACTAAGAAAAATGTTTGCAAAGTATCTGTAATAATAATAGTTTTTAGTCCGCCTCTATACGTGTAAGAAAAGATTAGAACTAAAGACATCAATACTGTAAATGCAAAAGGAATACCATAAAAATCAAATACAAAACGCTGCAATACTATTACTACTAAGTATAGTCGGAATGCAGAACTTACAGTTCGGCTAATTAAGAAAATAGAGGCTGCAGTTTTGTAGCTGTAAAACCCCATTCGTTGTTCTATGTATCCATAAATAGAGGTCAAATTCATTCGGTAATACAAGGGTAATAATAACTTTGTAATTATTATAAATCCGATAGCGTTACCTAATACAAACTGAAAGTATTTGAATTGTTCTCCACTTGCTGCGCCAACTTCTCCCGGAACAGATATAAAAGTTACTCCAGAGAGAGCAGTTCCGATCATCCCAAAGGCTACTAAATACCATTTTGAGTTTTTATTAGCTGTAAAAAAAGCTTCATTTCCATCGTCTTTTCTGCTGACTCTATGTGAGATATAGAATAGTGTTCCGAAGTAAATGATGATTAGGATGAGGATTGTGCTTGGTGTCATTTTATATCTTTAGAGGTTTGGTATTTTATAAATTTACTTGTTGGGCGTAATTAATTTTAACACATAGAAACATAGATTTTTTAATCTTAAAAAAGGCGTTTCACTTGTTTAAAATACACAGAGTTTACTATGTGAGAGAAGTTTATTTCTCTTTGTGTTTTTTCACATATAAAACCTATGTTTCTATGTGTTAAATGAAATTTTCATGAGTTATATCCAACGTGCATAAATTTATAAAAGATTTTGATTAGTTTGCTTTTTAAATTTCTAGATTTTTATTCTCAGCTAATAAAACTGCTCTAACACTTTTGTGTTTTTTTAATAATTCAGAGGCTAGTTTTTCATCAATCTGAAGTTCTTCTACAATCATTTCAACACCTCTTTGTACTAGTTTTTTGTTAGACAATTGCATGTCAATCATTTTGTTGCCGTAAATTCTTCCTAGTTTAATCATAACTGATGTTGAAATCATGTTTAAGACTAATTTTTGAGATGTTCCAGCTTTCATTCTTGTACTTCCGGTAAGGAATTCTGGACCTACAATCAACTCAATAGGATGATCTGCTTGTTTTGATATCAGACTGGCACTATTGCACGAAATGCTAGCTGTAATGATATTGTTTTCTCTTGCTTTTTTTAATCCACCAATAACATAAGGAGTGTTCCCAGAAGCTGCAATTCCTAGCACTACGTCCAGACTCGAAATGTCGTAAGCAGATAAATCTCTCCAAGCCTGATTAATATCGTCTTCAGCATTTTCTACTGCTTTTCTGATAGCTGAGTCACCACCTGCTATGATACCAATAATCCAATTGTCTGGTACTCCAAAGGTAGGAGGGCATTCAGAAGCATCAAGAATACCAATTCTTCCAGATGTTCCAGCTCCGATATAAAATAGTCTTCCTCCAAGTTTCATTTTAGAAACAATAGTATCTACTAATTTTTCAATATTAGGAATTTGTTTTTCAATTATATCGGCTACTTTTTTATCTTCATTATTTATACTTGAGAGTAATTCATTAGTACTCATTTTATCTAAGTTCGAATAAAGAGATTCTCTTTCTGTATCTGGATTTATTTTTGCCATTTTTTATTTTTTTAACTGATTTTTTTTTAATTTTTATTTTTTGAAGACGCCTTCAATGTCTTTATTTCATTGAATTCCAGTCTGATTTTTCGGGAATAAATAAGGGCATTGATTGATTTAATAAACTAGGTATTTCATGCGCATTTTTTTAAATGCTTCTAAATCTTTTTGCCAAGTCTTTCTAATTTTATTTTCAGAAATTCCGCTTTCAATTTGTTGTTGTAATTTTTTTGTTCCAGCTAGTTTTGTGAAAAAAGGATTGAAGAATTTCGTTTTATCACTGGTATTTTGATAGGCTTTAATTAACCATTTTAGTTCTAATTGAGTTAGTTTAGGGTAAGTTGTTAAATCTTCTCCAAAACATTCTTTTCCATTATATAGTGGATCTTTAGCTCCGAAATTTGGTTTAGGTGTAAAGCTAAAATTTGTTTTTGTTAAAAAAGGAGAACCATAAATTTGGAATTGTTTTTCGGTTCCACGTCCCATACTCACATTTGTTCCTTCAAAAAGACACAAGCTTGCATATAGGTTTATGGATTGGTCATTTGGTAAATTTGGAGATGGTTTAGCAAGTAAGCTATATTCCATATTTCGGTTATAATCTACACAAGGAATAACGGTTAATTTGCATTGAATTCCATTTTTAAGCCATTTTTCTCCATTTATCATTTGAGCATATTCTCCAATAGTCATTCCGTGAAGTAACGGAATAGGGTGCATGCCTACAAAACTTGTGAATTCTTTTTCTAAAAGCGGTCCATCTACAATAGCGCCATTAGGATTGGGTCTGTCAAGTATCATAAGTGGAATTCCATTTTCTGCGCAAGCCTCCATAACATAATGTAAAGAAGAGATGTAAGTGTAAAAACGTGCTCCAACATCTTGCAAATCAAATATCATAAGATCGATTCCTGCTAATTGTGCTGCTTTTGGCTTTTTATTGTCTCCATAAAGAGAGATAATAGATAACCCTGTTTTAGAATCTTTTGCATCTACTACATGTTCGCCAGCATCAGCCGTTCCTCTAAAACCGTGCTCAGGAGCAAAAATAGTTTGAACAGCAATTTTTTTCTCTAATAAGAAATCTACCAAGTGCATTTTGTTAGATAAAATTCCTGTTTGATTCGTAACGATTCCTATTTTTTTATCTTTTAATAAAGGCAGGTATTTTTCATAATTATCAGCTCCGGTTTTAATAATCGGGTTATTGATTTCTATAGTGTTGTTTTTTGCAACTGGCTGAAATGTATTTGAATAGGATGGAATATAAAATACAGTTGCTATAAAAAGAGCACTTTTTGCTATGAATTTTATCATTTTATTTTGCTTTTTAAAAGTTAGAAGGCCGAAATTAACTAAATAAAGTTTTTTTATTATTGTTTGATTGGTATTCTGTATTTCTTGATTGATGTTGTTGGTTGTAGTTAATTAAAGGTAATGTTTATCTGAGATTTCAGACTAGGAATTTTATTCTCGTCAGATCATTTCATTTATATTTCCGAGGTACGAATATATAATTTTTAAAATACTACCTCTGGGATATCTAAGTCCAGAGGTAGTTTGTTATTTTATCAGATTTAGTAATTACGAATTACCAACCTGGGTTTTGTTTTAATTCAACACCTTGAGCTTTATATAAATCAATATCATTAGTAGGGATATTCATTAAGTAATGTTTTGCTTCAAAGCTTCTTGTACTTGTTGGGTATATTTTTATATATCCGTTAGCATCTACGATAGTTTGTGATCCAACTGGAGTACCTATTCTTGCTCCAAGATTTACATCTGGATTTTTTGAAGTATCAAGGTAATCTCCTTTTTTCCAACGGTAAATATCCATTTGTCTAATTGTTGTCCAACTCATAAATTCAATTTGGCGCTCACGGCGTACTTCCCAGATTAGAGGACTTACAGAGCCAGAGATTTGCTCTAAAGTTGAAGTTCTTCTTGGGTCATTAATTTGTATTCCTCCTGCAGATGCATTAGTTCCATCTGTAGTTAAAGCAGCTATACCAGCACGAGCACGTACTTTATTGATAGACATATCAAGATCGGTATTTGTAGCAGTACCAAGTTCAGCACAAGCCTCAGCATAATTTAAATATACTTCGCTTAATGTAAATATTGGAGCATCAGTATAATTACGTCCGCCAGTTGTAACATCAGGTCCTGTTGTTGCAGGGTTGTTGTATAATTCAAGCACATATCCTGACATAGAAGTCAATGCAGCAGCACTAAAAGGTTTTCCTTTATATCCATAATTGGCAGGATTTACAGTTTTACCAAAACGAGGATCTCTATTGGCAAAAGTTTTTGTAACGTTGTCATCACCTGTATATTGAGTGTTTCCTGCTTGTTGTATCGGTAATCCATTTGTTGTTACATAACTATCAGCAGCCCATTTTGTTAAACCATATTGCATGGTTGATGAATTTGTATAGTTTTGAAGGGAGTGCATTAATACGTTTGTTAAATAACGTTTTGCAAGTATCACTTCTGTATTACCAGCCAATTCAACAGAGTTGTAAAGAGATTTCCAATCAGTGTTTAATTTATACCCCCCATTATTAATTACAGCAAGTGAAGCAGTTTTGGCTTTGTTAAGATAAGCACTTCCGTCTTGACCTAAATGGTATTTTCTATACGTTCCTTCATAGATACAAACGTTGCTTAAAGCTGCATAAGCAGTATATTTATTAACAGTAACATTTTTATCATCTACAGGAAGCAACAGGTCAGCTGCTTCTTCTAAGTCTGCAATAACTTTATCGATAATCTCTGCTCTTTGTTTTGCTGGAGCATAAACTGCAGGATCATTTTGAGATAAATATCTATCAGTATAAGGTACATTTCCCAGTTTTTGCACCAAACGGAAATAGGTATAGGCTCTAAAAAATTTAGCTACTCCTATATAATGATTCTTTTTTGCCTCAGGCATAGGAACAGTGGGTATTTTTTCCAGCATTAAGTTGCAACGACGAATAAGTATGTAATAATCATTCCAGGAATAAATATTGGTAGGCGATGCTGTAATTGGCATTTGCTGAAAAGTAAAAGCGGATAGGTTATCATCTATTTTAGAATCACTTCCGTGATAGTAAAAAGAGGATAGTCCGATTGTTACACCATTTCCGTAACCATAAAAAGTATCATAATTAATCCATGAAAATGTCTTCACATTGTCTTCTGATTGCCAAAAGTTCTCATTTGTAAATTTATCTGCAGGGTCGTCTGATAGATAGTCGTCACAACTAACTGAGGCAGTTGCTACAAAGGCAGTAGCAAACATCAGTAGTAATTTAGATTTTATAATTGATTTTTTCATTTTAAAATTTTGAATAGTTAGTATTAAAAAGATAGCTCAAGACCAAAAGACCATGTTTTTGTAAAAGGGTAACTTCTTCCCCAGAAAATTTCAGATTCATTAATTTCTGGATCTATAGGAAGACGGCTATCTGCCCAAGTCAATAAGTTTTCACCCGAAGTGTATATTCTTACCTTCTCTAAGCCAGCTTTTTTAATGAATTCTTTTGGTAAAGAATAGCCAAGACTAAAGTTTTTAAGACGTAGGTAAGACATATCAAGTAAATACCTCGTTTGAGTAATGAAGTTATTTCTACCAGTAGTACTTCCACCAAAACCACCTGTTTCATCCCCAGAATAAGGGTTAGGCCAGTAGGCACCAGTATTCTCAGGTGTCCAATAGTCAGCTTGGTTTGCATACATTTGTTGAGGTGAACGATAAAAAGGTAATACAACATCCGAAGCAGCCCAATAATCACGTTTCCCAACTCCTTGGAAGAAAGCAGAAATGTCAAATCCATGGAATTTACCACCTAATGTTATTCCGTATTTATAACGAGGAGTAGTATTACCAATTTTCTTTAAATCTCCATGATCGTCTGCAGTTCCAGCTCCACGAGAGATAACACCATCGCCATTTGTATCTACATAATGTACATCTCCAGCTCCGTATCTGAAATTACCACCCATTGTTTTAGAATAGTCGATTCCGTTTACAGTTTTACCATTATCAGTTATTACATCGTTAGATTGTAGTAATCTATCACTTGTAAGCCCCCAAATCTGGCCAATTTCATATCCATCATAATAAGTAGATAATAATTTTGTACTATTATTCCACTTAGTTACCACCGATTTATAATCAGATAAAGCAAGGTCAACAAATACAGAAGCGTTTTCGTTTATTTGTTTGTTGAAATTCAAAGCCAATTCCCAACCTCTAGTTCTCATATTTCCTGAGTTGGTTTGAGCTGCAGCTTGACCAAATGAACCAGGAAGTGTTATACCTGGAGCAAGCATTCCTTTTGTATCGCGTTGGTACCAGTCAAATGAAGCGCCAAGCATGTCAAATATTCTAACATCGATACCTACATCTTTTGTATATACTTTTTCCCAAGTTAATGATGGGTCAACATTAGTTGGTAAGCCAGTAGAAGGAGGTAATACAGCTCCGCTATTTATCCATGAAGGGTTTGTGGCATTTAATACAGATAAGAAGGCATTGTTTCCAATGTTTTGATTTCCAATTGCCCCCATAGAAGCGCGCAACTTAAGGTCATTTAACCAACCACGTGTGCTTTCCATAAATTTTTCATTACTGATTCTATATCCTACAGAAGCCGAAGGGAAGAATCCCCATTGTTGGTCTGTTGGGAATTTAGAAGAACCATCATAACGAGCATTTAATTCTAATAAATAAATTCCGTTGTAATCATAATTAACACGAGCAAAGAAACCTGCAATAGAATAAGTTGTCTCAGCTGGATTCAAAGTACTATTTGCAGCTCCAGAAACAAATTGTTCTCCTACTGCAAGGTTAAATTCTGGTTTAGATTTGTCTAAAAGAGTATTTCTTCGGGCATAAGTACGTGAGAAATTTTGCCACTCCGAGTTAAAACCACCTAAGAATTTAAGATTGTGATTGTTGAATTGTTTTTTATAGTTAGCATAGATGTTAACCACATTTGTTTTTGTTTCCGCTTTTGATTGCGCTACAAAATCATTCCCTGCTTCAAGAGTAGTAGGTACTGCAGTTTGTATAGTTGTAGCGTCATAAGGCATAGATGACCAGCTATCCCAAGCTTGAAATTTACCTCCGTTTTGTTTTCTTGAATAATAATCAGTTACACTGCTTACTTCGGCTATTAAATTAAAATCTTTTACAATTTCAGCAGTAAATTTAGCACTTAATCTGTTGTTGTATTGGTCATTTTCATTCATAGAAGCATTAGATAAATATCCTCCGGCAGTACGGAAATTATATCCTCTGTAAGTACCAAAATTAGGTGTGTATTGTCCCCAGCGAAGTGCATAACCAAGATAACCAGTAAATCCTGTATCATCTGTACCAGCACCTGCATAATAATTAAAAGGACTTTCATAAGTATTGCGGATAGTCATTACTTTGAAATCACCAGTAAGCCAATCGGCTAATTTTGTTGTGAATCCTAAATTGATGTTTGTTCTCTTTCTAGTTTCTTGATTAACTCTTAACATTCCTTTTTGGTCAGTAAGGGCAAATGAAGCAAAGAAAGAGCTATTATTTCCGAGATTACCTTGTGCCGAGAAATTGTGGTAAGTTTGAACGGCATTGCTAGCATACAATTCTTTATTAGCATCCCAAACTCTGTAAAAATAAGGAGCTCCATTTATAATTTCCCAATCTTCGCCATAAACCATTTCATTGCTAGTACGGTTATTTGCGTATTTTTCTTTCCATTCTTTAATTTTTGGAAGCATTGTGCTGTAATTTGCACCAAAAAATTCTGGTACACTACCAGTACGAGTTGCTGCTGCAATTAACCCTGGAATTTCTTCTGTAGGGTCTAGGAATTTTAGTGTAGAAATTGGGTTGTTTAAGGCAGTGTTTCCGCTATAAGAAAATCTAACTTTTCCTTCTCCAGTTTTACCTCCCTTTGTGGTAATAAGGATTACACCAAAAGCAGCACGAGCTCCATAGATAGAAGCCGAAGCAGCATCCTTAAGTACAGACATCGTTGCTACATCATTCGGATTAATAAGCGATAAGTCAGTTGGAACACCATCTACTAATATAAGAGGAGCGTCAGAACCATTAATAGTTCCAGCACCACGAATGTTTATGTTAGCTGCACGGTTGATATTTCCTGAGTTAAAACTAATATTTACTCCTGGAGTAGTACCCTGTAATGCTTTGCTTACGTCGGTTACAGGTCTGCTTCCTAGTGTTTTGCTAACATCAATAGAGGCGACAGCACCTGTTAGATTGGCTTTTTTCTGAGAAGAAAATCCTACGACTACTACTTCGTCTAATTTAGAAGTACTTTCTGAAAGGTCAACATTGAGCTTTTGCTGTCCTTCAAATTTGATCACTCTGGTTTCAAATCCCATATAGCTAAAGCTAAGGCTTTGTCCTGGTGATACAGCAATACTGTAGTTTCCATCAAAATCAGTTGAGCTACCATTTGCAGTTCCCTGAATAAGGACACTAACTCCCGGTATAGGAATCCCATCCGCTTTGTTTTTTACAGTTCCAGTAATTGTTTTCGTTTGCCCAAATGTTACTTGAATGAACAAAACCAACAATGAAATAAGGAATAATTTTTTCATGATAATTTGGTTTTTTTAATGGTTGTTGAGCAAATATATTTATTTATTGCATATAAATGCAGTATTTTGTAATTATTTTCAAAAATTAACTAAAATAACGCAAAATAATGCATGTTTGATTCGTTATGACTTCTGTTTTTGTTTTTTATATTAAAATATGCAAACTATTGCAGTTGTTGAGGTATCGTCTGCTTTTGAATTGAAATATTTGATATATTTGTGCTAAAATTTTAATTTGTAAAAAATGCTAAAAGCTGAAAGACATAAATACATAATGACTAGACTCTTTGAAGATCAAAAAGTCGTTACGACAGATCTGGCTTTGGCGCTAGATTTATCAGAAGATACGATAAGGAGAGATTTGAATGAATTAGATAACAAGAATCTTCTTGAGAAAGTTTATGGTGGTGCAATACAAGTTACAGAAAAGTCTGCGAATGTTTTTGATATTGTTATAACAGCCGAGGAGGAAAAAGAAAAAATTGTCACAAAAGCATTATCATTATTGCATGATGGACAAGTTATTATAATGAGTGGAGGAAGTACTAATTTGGTTTTTGCAAAGCTAATCCCTTCAGATTTGAAGGCTACTATATATACGTATAGTTTGCCAATAGCAATGCAGCTATCCCAGCACCCAAATATTGATTTGATATTTATAGGTGGGAAAATGCAGAAAAATGCAATGGTTACTATAGGTATGGATGTGATACAAGTTTTGTCTAAGATCAAAGCTGATATTTGTTTTATAGGAGCTAGTAGCATTAATGTAAAACAAGGGCTGACAGAGATAGGTTACGAAGTTTCTATTGTTAAAAAAGCGATGATAGAATCCTCTGATAGAGTAGTTTCTATGTTTTCTTCAAATAAATTGAATACAAAAATGCCGCACGTGGTTTGCGAACTTAGTCAGCTAGATACTATCGTTACTAATTTAGATCCAGAAGATTTAAGGCTGGAAGAATATAGAAAATCTGGGGTTTTTGTATTGTAATTTGAAATTCAATCAATATTTTCTGCGTTATTTTACGGTATTTGAATTTATTTTTGTTAAATAATGCAAAATAATGTATTCGTTTTGTTTTTTGTATATATTTGTTAAACTAATTTTTTAACTAAGACATATATTATGAAAACCGATACTTCTTTGGCTTACGACATACCTGGTAAATTTGAAGAAACCCGATTTGAGAAAAATCATAATGTGATTTTTGATAACTCAATTGTAGGTTCAAAAGCAGTTGCTCAGGAAATAGCCGAATTAATACGTTCAAAACAAACTAAGAATGAAACTTGTGTACTTGGTCTGGCAACAGGCTCATCACCAATAAAAGTATACGAAGAGTTGGTTCGAATGCATAAAGAAGATGGTCTTAGTTTTTACAATGTAATCTCTTTTAATTTGGATGAATATTATCCAATGACCAAAGAGAACCGTCAGAGTTACCATTATTTCATGCATCAGTATTTGTTTAACCATATAGATATTAAGCCTGAAAATGTAA
This sequence comes from Flavobacterium frigoritolerans, assembly GCF_025847275.1. Taxonomy (GTDB): domain Bacteria; phylum Bacteroidota; class Bacteroidia; order Flavobacteriales; family Flavobacteriaceae; genus Flavobacterium; species Flavobacterium frigoritolerans. Next base: position 83,972 of record NZ_JAOZEV010000006.1, on the reverse strand, counting down.
ATATCCCAGATGGAACAGTTGTCTTAGAAGAGCTTAATCAGTATTGTGTTGATTATGAAATGAAAATAAAAGAAGCCGGAGGGCTCGATTTTCAGTTGTTAGGAATTGGACGTACAGGGCACGTAGGTTTTAATGAACCAGGATCTCATATTAATTCAGGAACCAGAATTATAACATTAGACCATATCACCAGAGTCGATGCATCATCAGATTTTAATGGTATTGATAACGTTCCAAAAAGAGCAATTACAATGGGGGTTTCTACGATTCTTAGATCAAAAAGAATTGTTTTGATGGCTTGGGGGCAAAATAAAGCTGCAATTATCAAGAGAACGATTCAAGGAGATATAAGTTCAGAAGTTCCTGCCACATTTTTACAAAACCATTCTAACGCTACTTTTGTATTAGATCAGTCTTCAGCATCTGAATTAACACGTTTTGAAACACCATGGCTAGTTGGTGGATGCACTTGGACACAAGAATTAAAAAGCAAAGCAATCGTTTGGCTATGTAAAGAAACCAAACAATCGATATTAAAACTTACCGATAGAGATTATAACAATAATGGGATGTCAGACCTTTTAGCCCAAGAAGGTTCAGCATATGATTTGAATATTAATATGTTCAATGTTTTGCAACACACCATTACAGGTTGGCCAGGAGGGAAGCCTAATACTTCGGATTCACATAGACCAGAAAGAGCTAATCCAGCAAAGAAAAGAGTAATTCTTTTTAGTCCGCATCCAGATGATGATGTGATTTCTATGGGAGGAACATTTTCTAAATTAATAAAACAAGGGCATGATGTGCATGTGGTATATCAAACTTCAGGAAATATAGCAGTTACAGATGATGAAGCATTAAAATTTGCAGAAGTATGTAACGATTTTATAGGAAAAGAGATCGATGGAGTTAATTTCTCAACAGTTATTGATTTTTTAAATAATAAGACAGAGAATCAAGTAGATTCATTAGAAGTTAGAAAGTTAAAAGGGTTGATAAGAAGACGTGAGTCGTATGCAGCCACAAGATATATTGGTTTAAAAGATGAGAATACTCATTTTCTAGATCTTCCTTTTTATGAAACAGGTCAAATAAAGAAAAACCCTTTAGGATTAGAGGATATTGCAATCGTTAAAGATATTATTGAAAAAATAAAACCGCATCAAGTATTTGCAGCAGGAGATTTGGCAGATCCACATGGTACACATGAAGTATGTCTGAATGCTATATTTGCAGCAATGAAGGAATTAAAAGCAGAAGCATACATGTACGATTGTTGGCTATGGTTGTACAGAGGAGCTTGGCACGAATGGGATATACATGAAATAGATATGGCAGTGCCATTGAGTCCAGACGAAGTAACTATTAAGAGACATGCCATTTTGTACCATCAATCTCAAAAAGATAGAGTAATGTTTCAAGGAAACGATTCTAGAGAATTTTGGGTACGAGCCGAAGAACGCAATAAGAATACAGCAAAACTATATGATGATTTAGGTCTTGCCGAATATGAAGCGATTGAAGCTTTTAAGCGTTTTTCTTACTAACAACCAGATTTCGATTAATAAAATATTAATTTCCAAGTAGGATTATAATCCTGCAAGATTTTGTGCCACAGACCTAACAAATTTTTAAAATCTGTTAGGTTTAATCTTGCAAAGCTGTAGAGCCAAAAAAAAACTTGTAACACAATAATGGAGATTAATTATTTCGTATTTTTAAAAAAACAATAGTACCAATTAAATGTCCGACTCACTTCAATTACAACAACTATCCGATTCATTAGAAGGAACTCTTTTTTATGACGAGCTTCATAAAAAATTATATGCTACTGATGCTTCTGCTTATAGAATAATGCCAGTCGCAGTGGCAGTTCCAAAGACAGAAGAAGATATTGTTAAAATTATTCGCTTTGCAGCAAAAAATAAAATTTCAATAACACCAAGAACAGCAGGAACTTCTTTGGCAGGACAAACGGTGGGTAACGGGATAATTGTAGATGTTTCTAAGCATTTTACCAAAATTGTAGCATTTGATCCTATAAAAAAAACGATAACAGTTCAACCCGGAGTAATTCGAGATGAACTGAATTTGTATTTAAAACCTCATGGTTTATTTTTTGGCCCCAATACATCGACAACAAATCGATGCATGATTGGAGGAATGGTAGGAAATAATTCATCAGGAACAACATCTATACGATACGGAGTTACCCGAGATAAAATAGTCGAAATAAAAGCTATTTTAAGTGACGGCAGCACTGTTGTATTTAAAGAAATGTCTTCAGCAGAATTTATAGAAAAGACAAAAGGAGATTCGCTAGAGAGTAAAATCTACAAAGCAATTTACGAGGAACTTTCGAATAAAGAAAATCAGGAAGAGATTGTAAAAGAATTTCCAAAGCCAGAAATTCACCGAAGAAATACAGGATATGCGATCGATTTATTATTAAAATCAGAACTGTTCTCAGGCACAGAAAACACAATAAATTTAGGGAAGTTACTTTGCGGAAGTGAAGGGACTTTGGCGTTTACTACAGAAATTACACTGAAAGTAGATGATTTGCCACCAACAAATAATGTTATGGTTGTGGCACATTTTCATACTATTCAAGAAAGTTTAGAGGCTGTGGTTACAGCTATGAAACATCATTTGTACACTTGTGAAATGATGGATGATACGATATTAGATTGTACCAAAACCAATAGAGAACAGGCCAAAAACAGGTTTTTTATTGTAGGAGAACCTAAGGCCGTTATTATGATGGAAGTGGGTTCACATCACAGTATAGAAGATGCCGAATTACAGGCGGATGCTTTGATAAAAGAGCTGAAGGAAAATAATTTCGGGTATGCATTGCCTAAAATTTATGGATCCGATATTGATAAAATAAATGAATTACGAAAAGCAGGATTGGGGCTTTTAGGGAGTATTGTAGGCGATGATAAAGCTGCCGATTCTATTGAAGATACAGCAGTAGAACTAAGTGATTTACCTAATTATATCGCCGATTTCTCTGCCATGATGGAAAGTCATGGGCAAAGTGCTATTTATTATGCACATGCAGGAGCAGGAGAAATACACTTGCGTCCTGTTTTAAATTTAAAAACAAAAGAAGGATTACACCAATTTAGAAACATAGCTACCGAAGTGGCTATTTTGGTAAAAAAATACAGAGGATCACTAAGTGGAGAACACGGTGACGGAATAGTTCGTGGAGAGTTTTTACCTTTTATGATAGGAGATAAAAATTATGAATTATTAAAACGAATTAAAAAAGCTTTTGATCCAGATACAATTTTAAATGTTGGAAAAATTGTGAACGCTTTTAAGATGGATGAAAACCTTCGTGTAGAAGCGGGGAGAGTTGAGCCAGATATTAAAACAATTCAGGATTTTTCGGATAGCATGGGGATTTTGCGTGCTGCCGAGAAATGCAACGGTTCGGGTGATTGCCGAAAATTACCTTCGGCAGGAGGAACTTTATGCCCAAGTTACCGCGCTACCAGAAATGAGAAAGACACGACTCGTGCCAGAGCCAATGCACTGAGAGAATATTTGACCCATTCAGAGAAAGACAATAAATTCGACCACGAAGAATTATATAAGGTATTTGAATTGTGTGTGAGCTGTAAAGCTTGTGCAAGCGAATGTCCAAGTAATGTAGATGTAGCGACTTTAAAATCGGAGTTTTTATACCAATACCAAAAAGCAAACGGATTTTCTGTTCGTAATAAAATATTTGCGTTCAATTCCAAACTGAATAAGTTAGGAAGTATCGCGCCTTCCATGACAAATTTTATAGCCAATCTAGCTTTGGTTAAAAAAGGTATGGGAATAGCATCTCAAAGACAAGTTCCATTATTAGCACCAACGACTTTTAGAAAATGGTACGAAAAAAATAAAAAAGCAACAAGAAGTAATTCTTTAGAAAACGGGAAAGTCTATCTTTTTTGTGATGAGTTTACCAATTATTATGATGTTCCAGTTGGTATAGATGCTTACGAATTGTTAACAGGATTAGGTTACGAAGTGATTGTAGTAGATCATGAAGAAAGTGGAAGGGCTTTTATATCCAAAGGATTCTTGGAAGAAGCACAAGATATAGCCAATAAAAACGTGAGTATCTTCAAGGATTTAATTTCAGAAAACACACCGTTGATAGGAATCGAACCATCTGCAATATTGACTTTTAGAGACGAATACATTCGATTGGCAAAAGACAAAGAAAGTGCCGAAAAATTATCGAAAGATACATTTACTATCGAAGAGTTCTTTAAAAGAGAAATAACAAAAGGAAAAATTCATTCCGGACAATTTTCGGATGTAGAGAAAACAATAAAAATTCACGGACACTGTCATCAAAAATCATTGAGTACTGTCGAAGCTTCTTTTGCAATGCTAAATGTGCCTAAAAATAGTTCGGTTACCATTTATAATTCAGGTTGTTGTGGTATGGCAGGTTCATTTGGCTATGAAAAAGAGCATTACGAAATTAGTATGCAAATGGGAGAGGATACTTTGTTTCCGAAAATTCGTGCTACAGAATCAACAACAGCAATTGCGGCTGCAGGAACAAGTTGCCGTCATCAGATTTTTGACGGAACCAATAGAAAAGCAATGCATCCAGTGACGATTTTGAGAGATTGTTTGAGATAAATTTCTTGAATCTAATTTTATATTTTTTTGTCAAAATGTATCAGAAATAAAAATTCTCATACATTTTGAAGAAAAGTTATTGCCTCTTTTTAACCAAAAGAAACCATAATTCTATGAAAAAAACAATCTATATATTCCTCTTAGTTTTCATATTTTTTTCGGCAAAAGCAGCTAAGATTGACACTATACAGGTGTTTAGTACTTCGATGAATAAAAACATAAAAACATGTGTAATAGTTCCTGATAATTATAAAAAAAGAAAGAAAAATTTACCAGTGGTTTATCTGCTTCATGGGTATAGCGGAAATTATGCAACTTGGGTAAAAAGCTTTAAAGAAGTTGGGCAACAGGTTGATAAATATGGTTTTATAGTAATAGGAGTTGATGGTAATTTTTCAAGTTGGTATTTTGATAGTCCAATTGATCCCACTTATAAATATGAAACTTATATAATAGATGAATTAATTCCTTTTATAGACAAAAAGTACAAAACGATTGCAAGTCGTGAAGGTAGAGCAATATCGGGACTTAGTATGGGCGGACATGGAGCATTGTATCTTTCGTTTAAGCATCAAGAAGTGTTTGGAGCAGCAGGAAGCATGAGTGGAGGAGTAGATTTTCGTCCGTTTCCTGAAAAGTGGGATATCAAAAAACGTTTAGGCTCAATAACAGAATTTCCTGAGAATTGGGATAAAAATACCGTTGTAAATATGCTAGGATTAGTAGAAAATAATAATCTCAAACTTATTATCGATTGTGGCGTAGATGATTTTTTTATTGATGTAAACAGAGAACTTCATACAAAGATGCTAGGTCTAAAAATAAATCATGATTATATAGAGCGTCCGGGAAAACATAATATCGAATATTGGGAAAACTCTTTAAAATTTCAATTGCTGTTTTTTGATAATTTTTTCAATAGGGTTTTAGGATAGGGACAAAGGTTCAAAGGGACAGAGAGACAAAGGTTTTCTGTAGACGTACAGTGTAGAGACGCACCGCAGTGCGTCTAACATAAAGGATTAAAAGATTTTTAACAGTAAACGGTCGAAGCAATTACACAAATTAAATCTGCCGAATCTGCTAAATCTGCGAGAGGAAAAACACAAAGATGTATCGTAGAGACGCACCGCAGTGCGTCTAACACAACGTAACCACAATATAATTTGCTTCAAAATAAAGTAAAAAATAAACCAATGAAACATTCATTCTCCATAATATTATTGCTTTTTATAATCGCATCAGGGTTTTCTCAAAAGATAGAAAAATCAGGAAATATTAAGTTTGTACAGCTTACCGATTTACATGTCTCTGTAGGAAACGAAAATGATTTTTTACTGCAAAACATTATAAAAGAAATCAATAATTCGGATAATGAATTTGTTGTCGTAACAGGAGATCTTACGAATCGAGGAGCAGATGATGAACTAAAACAAGTACATTCTATTCTGGCTAAATTGAAAATTCCGTATTACGTAATCTCAGGAAATCACGAAACAAATTGGAGCGAAAGTGCTGGTTTGACATATAAAAAAATATGGGGCAATGATCGGTTTGTCTTCTCAAAAGGAGATTATCTTTTTATAGGATTTCCGTGTGGGCCATATATGAAAATGGGAGATGGTTTTGTAAAACATGAAGATGTTCTTTGGTTAGATAAAACATTAAAGGACAGTCTTAAAAACAGCAATAAAAAAGTCTTGAACTTTGCACATTACCCACTAGATAATAGTGTTAGTAATTATAAAGAAGTCCTATCTGTTTTAGAAAAGTATCCCACTGTAGCTAGTTTTTGTGGTCATGGACATACCTTAAAAAAATATGATTTCTCAGGATTGAGTGGAATTATGGGAGCATCTATTACCTCGCGCGATGGAAAAACAAGAAGTTATAACGAGGTAATCATCAGTAACGATAGTATTAGTGTTTATCAGAAAATGATAGATAAACCAGGTGTTTTTAATTTCTCAGTTCCCACTAAACCTTCAAAAATTGAAATTCCAAAAGATAATTTAGAAACTAATTTTCCGCCATTCATAAAAGACATTGCATCTATTTATAGTGTTCCATGCTTTGATAAAAAGAGCCTTTATTTTACTAATTCTATTGGTGAGATACAATCGATTAATTTGAAAAATAAAAAACAGAATTGGAAAATAGAGACAGGAAATTCAATTTATTTTTCCCCAATAGTTGTAAAAAACAATCTTGTAATCGGTACAATAGAAGGAAACCTGTTAGGATTTGAAAAAGGATCGGGTAAACAAAAATGGAGTATTCCAGTTGGCGGAGTATTGGTAGGTTCACCAATTGCTGAAAATGATAAAATTTATACAGCAAGTTCAACTGCTTTTATTTGCATAGATGCCGTTAGTGGTCAGGTAATCTGGAAGAATAATTTACCACAATCGTATTCGCAAGGAACTCCTTTAATAAAAGATGATAAAATTATTTTTGGAGCATGGGATACCAATCTTTATTGTCTAAATAAAAATACAGGAGAACTTATTTGGAAATGGAATAACGGAAATGAAAAGCAAGTTTTGTATTCAGCAGGAAACGTAAATGTAGTGTCGTCAAAAAATAGACTTTATTTTGTTACCCCCGAACGATTCTTAACAATTTTAGAACTGCAAACAGGCAAAACACTTTTAAGAACCTCCAAATGGAAAGTTAGAGAATCTATGGGAGAAAGTCAAGACGGAAAATGGTTTTATGCGAAAACAATGAATGGGGAACTTTTGAGATTACCACTTAATGATAATTTGGAATTAACCGAAGAAAATTTGATTAATCAAAGTAAGGTTTTGGATTTAAAACTTGGATACGAACACAATCCTGCAGCAATATTTGAAAATAACAATAAGATATATATAGGAAGCCGAAAAGGAGAAGTTGTAATTGTAGATGCTAAAAAATTTGAAATTATGAAACAAATTAATTTAGGAAGTTCAAGTGTAAATGGATTTTCAGTTGATGATAAAGGAAAAGTTTGGACATCGCTAATAGAAGGAGGAATTTATTTGCTGGAGTAAGTTTATCCTAACAGTTTTTTTTAAACCTGTTAGGGATCTATTATAGACAAATATTATGGAGCTTTTCGCGAAACAATTGCACAAATTAAATCTGCTTAATCTGCCAAATCTGCGTGAAAAAAAAATTACACGTTCCAAATTATGTTAAGAGTTTTGGGTTATTTTCCGCCACAGATTAAAGGATTAAACAGATTAATACCTTTGCGAGCTTAGCGTAAAACCCTTGCGAATTTTGCGGTTAAATCCTCCGCTAAAGATTAAAATATATTAACAAACCAAAAATAGAATTTATGAAAAACTTAAAAATTTTAATTCTAGTGTTGCTGTTTCAAGCCAATCTTTTTGGACAACAACCAGCAAAAAGAGAAATGCGGGCCGCTTGGATATCTACCGTTGATAATATAGATTGGCCATCAAAACCAGGACTTTCTGATAAAGAAATGAAAGCAGAAATGATAACGCTTTTGGATAATTTACGATCTTATAATTTGAACACTGTAATTTTTCAAATTCGCCCTACAGCAGATGCCTATTATAAATCGACAAAAGAACCAGCATCACATTGGATAACCGGGACTCAGGGAGTTGCTCCAGGTTTTGATCCCTTGCAGTTAATGATAGATGAAGCAGGAAAAAGAGGAATGAGTGTGCATGTTTGGCTAAATCCGTATCGTGTACAAAAAGACACAACCAAGGATGTACTAGCAAAAACACATTTGTATTTTAAGAAACCAGAGTTATTCCTTACTTACGGAAAAACCAGATATTTTAATCCAGGTTACAAAGAAACCAGAGATTTTGTAGCCTCAGTAGTGGGCGAAATAGTTCGAAATTATGATATTCAGGCAATACACATGGATGATTATTTTTATCCATATAAAATTGTAGGGCAAGAATTTCCGGATCAGGTTGCATTTGCCAAAGAACCTCGACAATTTAAAGACAAAGACGATTGGAGAAGAGACAATGTTGATTTAATAATCAAGCAAATAAGAGATACTATAATTGCAAATAAACCAGAGGTCGAATTCGGAATTTCACCTTTTGGAGTATGGCGAAATATAGCTAGAGATTCAGAAGGATCAAATACTGTGGCAGGAGCTACAAATTATGATGATTTGTATGCTAATATTTTAAAATGGCAGAAAGAAAACTGGATAGACTATGTAGCACCTCAACTGTATTGGCATATTGGTTTTGATAGAGCAAATTTTGAAGTTTTGGCAAAATGGTGGGCAGAACATAAATATGGAGCAAATGTTTATATCGGTCATGGGGAGTATAAGATTTCGAAAACATCTAAAGACATAGAATGGAGAAGTCCAGATCAAATTGTGAAGCAAATAGAAATGATTAGAAACTTACCATTGATAGACGGTTCTATGCATTTTACGGCAAATGTTTTTAAAAGAATGGGAGATACACTTAGAAAACCTATTATCGAAAAACAATATAAATATATTGCATTAACACCAGAAGCAAATAGAATTACAAGGATAAAACCAGAACCACCAATAAGTACGTCCATTACTCAAAAAGGAGATAAAGGGGTACTTACTTGGAAGGCAGGATTAAACAATAAAAAATATGTGATCTATAGATTTCCTAAAGGAAAAATAACCGATTTCTCTAATCCAGAGAATATTTACTACGTAACCACAGCAACAAAATTAGAAGTACCAAATGCTAATTTTGAAAACTATATATATGCTATTACCGCTTTGAGTACCACACAAACGGAAAGTATTCCAATACAATTTTAACAAAACAAAAAACCAGAAAAGATGAAAAAAAGTATGCTACTAATCGCAGTTTTCCTGAGTTCCCTGAATATATTACAAGCTCAGAAACTCGATATAATTCCGCAGCCAGTAAAGATAGAACAGAAAGAAGGAACATTTGTAATTCCTTCATCAGTACAAATTTTTGTAGACAAAAAAATACAAAATAGTGCAGATTATATAGGAAGTGATTTTTTTAGAAATACAGGAATTAAACCGATTGTTACTATTGGGAAAGGGCATAAAAAAGAGGGAATATCATTTTTAGTAGATGAAAAAATAAATCTTCCAAATGATGGTTATGAATTGAGCGTAACTAAAAAAGGAGTTGTAATAAAAGGAAAATCTTCAAATGGAGTCTTAAATGGACTTCAAACCTTATTGCAGATTTGTACTGCCAAAGAGGTAAAAAAAGGAACAATACCATTTGTAAAAATAGAAGATTATCCTCGTTTTGAATGGCGCGGAATGATGCTTGATGTATCAAGACAGTTTTTTGACAAGCAAACAGTTAAGAATTATATCGACTGGTTAGCAGCACATAAGATGAATATTTTTCATTGGCATCTTACCGATGATAACGGTTGGAGAGCCGAAATCAAATCGATGCCAGACTTAACCTTAAAAGGAGCTTGGAGAGGTCCAGGAGAAGTATTGTTGCCATCATACGGTTCAGGAAACAAACGCTACGGAGGGTATTATACCCAAGCTGATATGAAAGAAGTTGTAGCGTATGCAGCAGCACGTGGAATTTCAATCATGCCAGAAATCGAAATTCCGGGACATTCTCGCGCAGTAACAGCAGCGTACCCAGAAATAGGTTGTGTTACGACACAAGAAACAAAAAGTGTACAGGGAGAAGTAAAAAATGTATGGTGTGTGGGGCGTGAAGAAAACTATCAAATTTTAGATTCTATAATTAGAGAAGTTTCAGAAATGTTTCCTTTTGATTATATACATGTAGCAGGCGATGAGGTAAACAGAGCCAATTGGGAACATTGCCCAAAATGTAAAGCGTTGATGGAAAAAGAAGGCTATACAGATACGTTCCAGCTTCAGAATTATTTCTTTAAACGTGTGGAGAAAATCGTAGAAAAATACCATAAAAAAGCGGCAGGTTGGAATGAAATATTGAAAGGAGGAGAAATGAGTCCAAACACAGAAATCTTAGCTTGGCAGGGAATAAACTACGGAATAGAATCGGCTAAAAAAGGATATTCAACAATAATGATTCCGGGTCAATATTTATATTTTGATATGGCACAGTCCGAAAATGAGCGCGGTCATCGCTGGGCAGCAATTACAGATACAAAAAGAGCTTATTCGTTTGAGCCAATTCCAGATAATGATTTAACACCCGAGCAACAAAAACTGATAAGAGGAGTTCAAGGCGCTTTGTGGAGCGAATATTTGGATCGCCCAACACGATTTGTAGAATACCAAAGTTATCCAAGAATTAGTGCTTTGTCAGAAATTGGATGGTCTAAAAAAGAAGATAAAAATTGGGATAATTTTTACGGAAGATTAACCAATAGTCATTTACAGCGTTTGGCTAATATGGGAATCGCTTTTAGAGATTTTCCTCCAACAGCAATTTATAAAAGTGGAATCATTACAGTAACACCACCTTATGAAGGAGCTGTTGTACGTTATGATGCGCAAGGAAATGAACCAACAAGACAATCGCCTTTATATACAAATCCAATTCAGACAAAAGAGTATGAGCAATATCAATTCCGTACATTTTTTAATGAAGATGCAGCAAGCCCAGCAGTAAAAGTAGAGAAGCTGCCAGTAGCAAGTTGGAATACATCAAAAGTTGAAACTTTAATTGTTTCGGAGAATATTTCGGAGCATGTCGATAAAAGTGGGATTTGGTACCTAACTTTTAATCCAACAGCCGACGGAACAGCAAGTGGAATAGTAAAATCAGTTTCACTTTTTGAAAATGATAAATTAATACAAACCTATTCAGAAGAAAAAACACTGAAGTCAAAACCTCGTTTGCGATTTGTGATTGAAAATTACAACGATAAAAATAATTATCGTTTGGATTTTACTGTTGAAAATAAAGAAGCAAAAGAATCTGCAGCGAAAGTAAACTTCAATTGTTCACCTTATATGGAACCAGAGGTAAAAGTAACCTCATCAATGGTCGAGAATCCGAAATTTCCATTATCAAGATTAGAAGATTATAATATAGAAACCTATTTGCGTACAGATGTTCCGTGTGTAAGTGGAGACTGGATTTTATACACTTTCACTAATCCTGTTGTTTCTTCAAAAATCGATGTGTTAACAGGAATTCCGCATCACCCAAGATTTATTGTAAATGATGGTTATGTTGAATACTCGTATAACGGAGTTGATTTTGAAAAAGGAGATATTTTTGATTATGGAAATGCCTCAATCTATCCGAAACAACCTGTAAAAGCAGTTAAAATTATGATTACAGGAACAAATAACGAGCCAATTATGGCTGGGCAGGATTTAAGAATTAACCCTTAAAAGAATGAAAAAAATAGGAGTCAGAATCGTACTTGTTTTTTTGATCCTTTTAGGGATTAGTTGCCATTCCCTAAAGAACTCAAAAAAGTCTTTTGATACAAAGCAAAATGAAATTTATATCGATTCGATGGTAAATAATGCACTCGAAAAAGAATTTTTTCCGGGAGCACAAATTGTTGTGGGGAGTAAAGACTCTGTTTTTATTTTGAAAAATTATGGTTACCATGATTACTCAAAAAAAGAATTAGTTAAAACAGACGATGTGTACGATCTGGCTTCTATGTCTAAAGTTTTGGGAGCAACTCTAGTGGCAATGCATTTGGTTGGAGAAGATAAAATAAACTTAGAAGATAAACTGGGAGATGTAGTTAGCATTTACAAAAATACAGCCATTGCCGATTTAACTCTTTTTGAATTATTAACACATACTACGGGACTAAAATCAGGCATTGTTTTTTATCAAAGCCTACTTTCTACATCAGATGGATTACCGTTGTTAAGCAGCCAAAAATCAGAAAATTATCCTGATTTATTTGATAATATGTATGTAAACAAGAATATAGTTTATGATTCCAACTACCTTTCTTTCGAACCAAAAGACAATTATGTGCAAGTTTATAAAAATATGTGGTTGAATCCTGAATTTTATAAAACGGGATATGAGAAAATAGCTGTAGCCAATACCAATCCTCGTGGTAAGTATTTGTATAGCGATTTAAACTTGATTCTTGTGCAACAAATGATGGAGACAAAAACAGGAAAAAAGTTGGATCAACTAGCGAATGAAATTTATAGTGAATTAGTTATTTCAAAAATCGGATATAATCCGCTGAAATGGACTTCAGAGCAAAAAGTGATACCAACTGAAATTGATAACTTTTTTAGAAAGGATACTATTAAAGGATATGTACATGATGAAGCAGCAGCCATTTTAGGAGGAGTTTCGGGAAACGCAGGGCTATTTGCAAATGCACAATCTATCTCGGTAATATGCCAAATGTTACTTAATAAAGGAAAGTATCATGGAAAACAAATTCTAAAAGCAAAGGTGGTTAGAGAGTTTACAAATTCACCTCTTACCAAAAAAGGAATTTATCGCGGGCTTGGTTTTGATAAACGAAAACCAGATGAATTTTATAAGAAAAATGATTTTGGACATACAGGATTTACAGGAACGTTTTTCTTTTTAAATCCCAATAATAATAGGTTTTTGATTATTCTTACTAATCGTGTAAACCCAACCAGAACCAATAGATTAATGTATAAAGATGATTTTTGCCCGAAAATCTGGAAACAAATAAATGAGTAAGTAAGTAGAGTTACCACAGATTAAAGGATTAAAAAAGATTTTTGTTTCACACAGATTTAATTTAAATTTTATAATCTGTGATTATCTGCAGAATCTGCAGAATCTGCGAGAAAAAAACAGACAACATTTGCAGAATCTGCGTGAAAAAAAACTTTTAATCCATGGCGAAAAAATAAAAATTATGAAAAAACTAATATTGATTTGTATTTTAATTACAACAGTTTCTTTTGCGCAAAAAATAAAAACAGGCGCAGAAAATTATACGGAATATTTACCTTTATTGAAAGGGAAGACCGTTGGTATTGTAACCAATCAAACAGGTATTATTGACAAGAAAACCCATCTTGTTGATTTTTTGGTTGAAAAGAAGGTAAAGATAAAAACCATTTTTGCACCAGAACATGGTTTTAGAGGTACTGCCGATGCAGGTGAGCATGTGTCAGATGAAGTAGATACAAAAACAGGCCTCTCTATTGTTTCTCTTTATGGAAAAAATAACAAACCTAGTTCTGAACAATTGAAAGGAATTGATGTCATGATATTTGATTTACAAGATGTAGGGACAAGGTTATATACATATGTTTCTACAATGCACAGAATAATGGAAGCATGTGCAGAGAATAATGTTCCGTTGATAGTTATGGATCGCCCAAATCCAAATATAGGTATTGTAGATGGACCTGTTTTGGATATTGCTTTTCAAAGCGGAATAGGAATGCACAGAACTCCTTTGCTTCACGGAATGACTCTAGGTGAAGAAGCCAAGATGATTAATGGAGAAAAATGGCTAAAAGATGGAATTCAATGTGAGTTGACTGTTATCCCGTGTTTGAATTATGACAGAAGTATGAGTTATAGTTTGCCTGTACGACCTTCTCCAAACTTGCCTAATGACCAATCTATTAATTTATATGTTAGCTTATGTCTTTTTGAAGGAACTAACGTGAGCATGGGACGTGGAACCGAAAAACAATTTCAGATTTATGGATCTCCCTATTTACCAAAAAGCGATTTTGCATTTACTCCCAAGCCTAATTTTGGGGATAAAGACCCTCTATATAATGGAGTAGAGTGTAATGGAGAGGATTTATCGGCAATTCCTAAAATAGATAAACTAGAAATCAAATGGTTGATTAAGGCATACCAAACAACATCGGATAAATCTAAGTTTTTTGACAAAAGAAAGTTTTCAATACGAGCAGGAAATGAAAAATTACAGCAACAAATTGAAGCAGGAATCTCAGAAAAAGAGATAAGAAATAGCTGGAAAGAAGGTTTACAAGCCTTCAAAAAAATGAGAAAGCAATACTTGATTTATAAATAGAAACAATAAAAAAAATACCGCCTCATAATTAGAGACGGTATTTTACTTTTAATCAAATTCTTATTTATCTATTCGAATAAAATTTCCTTCAAGATCAAATACAAGTTCCAGATTATTAGAAAGTTCTATTTCGATATGCGTTTTTTCATTATCTATCGATGTTACTGATTGACTAGGATAATTTTCCTTTACATAAGTATTGATTTTTTCAGGAATTAATTCAACAGGAATTGCTTGGTTATTTCCATCGATGTCAACCCAATTTCCATTTACATCAAAATCAATTTCGAAATTATTACTCAGTGAAACATCATATACAGAACCATCAGAATCGGGAATGTTTTGTTTTTTTATTAGTTTATATGTAGCAGTAGGGAAATATGAGGTAACAAATGTTGTTGCCGGTTGAGGTAAATCCTTAGCGCTAATTATAGATTCATAATCATTATTATCATCATCACTACTACAAGATGTTGCCGAAAATAAAAGCGTTAAGGCAATAAAGCCGGATAAGATTATTTTTTTCATGATTAAAAGTATTAAATTATTGATTCTTAATTATCGATTCTTATAAAATTGCCTTTAGAGTTAAATTCTAACTCTAAACCGTTGCTTAAGTTTACTTCGTAACCCCAAGCACCTTTGTCAATTTTGGTTATTGCTGTATTAGCAAAATGGGTATTTATGTAAGATACGATTTTTTTTGGAATTATAGTTATAGGAATAGCCTGATGATTACCATCTACTTCTTCCCAATTTCCTTTTCCATCAAATTCAACTTCTAGATTAGTAGCAAACTGAACTTTGTAATCTTTAGAGAACATTTCTTTATCCTCAACTATATAAGTAGGTTCTTGTCCTGCAAAATGGGTTTTTAAAAAAGTTTGAGCATTTACAGGTAATGCGGCTTTAGTAATTACAGTTTTTTGAGCATTTGCAGAAAGTCCAAACGCTAATCCTGCTATTAGGCACATAGCCAAGTTTAATTTAGTTTTCATAATTATTTATTTTTAATTCTAATACAAGTGTATAACCAGAATTTGGAAACAATTAGGAAAATAGATAAAAGACTACTTTTTTGGAAAATTAATTTTGAATTGATGATTTCCAGTGAATAAATATTCGATAGTAATCGAGTAATTATTTATAATCGATTTTACAATAGATAAACCTAAACCAGTAGATTCATTTGTTGTTGTATGACGATAGAATCTTCCGAAAATTAATTCAGAATTTAAAGGAGAATTGTTTCCGCTGTTTGAAATTATGATGTCATTCTTGTTTATTATGAAATTAACAAAACCATCTGGATGATTATGAATTAATGCATTTTTTAATAAATTGCTAATTAACGCAATTGCCAAACCTTTGTTCATCATAAAATACAATGAATCATTTTCGACTACTGTTATTTTTACTTTTTTGAAATCAGCTAAATCAGTGTAGTCGTCTATTAGTAATAAAATGAGCTCATTAAAGTTAACATTTTCTCCTTCCGAGAATTGTTGATTCTCTATTTTGGATAACATCAATAAAGATTTATTTAATCTTGTCAATCGATTTAATGTATCAGTTATCTTTCCTATTTCCATCATTTGTTCATCAGAAAGAGTACTATTCTCTGCAAACAATTCGAGTTTGTTTATACTAATTGCAAGTGGTGTTTGTAGTTCATGAGAAGCATTCTCTATAAATTGTTTCTGACTAGAATAAATTGTTTCGTTACGATTAATCATTTTCTCCACTTCTTTGGCTAGAATATTGAATTCCGTAATAGAAGAATTTACAGGTTTTAACCGGCTGCCAGTTCCTAATTTAATTTCTTTAAGATTCTCTAAAATGATATGAAACGATTTCCATATTTTTTTTAAGAGTAAATGATTAACTGCCAATATACTAATTACGAGCATAACATATAAACCAATTAAAGCAAGCAGTAAATCTTCTAATAATTCATCTTCTTCAACAATCGATGCTTTTATAATTAGTTCATGAGGATTACCCTTATCATCATTAAAAATAGTTTTTAATGTTCTGATAGGTTCGTTATCATTATCATATTCCATGAATTCCTTAGAAGTAGAAAATTTATCTTTTCGAGAATAATTACCTTTTGGAAGTGGTTTTATCGTAAACTTATTGATTCCAAATTCTGGAGAATTTAATAGTTTTTTGTCGGCAAAAGCATGACGGATAATAATGATTTTAGAATTCTTTAAATCATCATCGATATTATCATGTACCTCATCTAAAATTAGCATATAAAAAATCCCAGCCCAAATAGGGATTACAATAAGAAGCGTAAGTGCGAGATAGCGAATGGTGTAGTTTTGTAATTTCATTAATTCATTTTATATCCAATTCCGTAAACTGCCTGAATATCAATTTCGGCATCACTATCTTTTAGTTTCTTTCGTAAATTTTTAATTTGAGAATACACAAAGTCTAAATTGTCTGCCTGATCCGTATGGTCGCCCCAAACATATTCGGCTATTGCAGTTTTATTAATCAATCGATTTGGGTTTATTATAAAATAGTAAAGTAAATCAAACTCTTTTCTGTTTAAGATTAGTTCTTTATTATCTATAACTACGGTACGTTGTTCAGGGCAAAGAGTTACGTTTTTCCAAACAATTAAATTGTCTCCATTATGATTGTTTCTACGTAGTGCCGATTTAATTCGGGCATGTAGTTCTGATAAATGAAAAGGCTTGCTTAAATAATCATCAGCGCCTAAATCCAATCCTTTTACTTTATCATCTACAGCGTCTTTTGCCGAAATAATGATAACGGCACTTTGCTTTTTCTGATTTTTTATTTCTCTCAGTAAGTCTAAGCCATTTCCATTAGGAAGCATAATATCTATTAATATGCAATCATAATCATATGCGCCTAGTTTGTCTAGCCCAGAAATGTAATCATGTGCAGTTTCTACAATATATTTTTCTTTTTCAAGTGATTGTTGGACCACTTCACGTAAACCGGCCTCATCTTCTATTATTAAAATTTTCATGTCCTGTCAGTTTTATGTAATTCAAAAGTATGAATACCAATCAAAATAAAACTCGATTTCTGGAAACATTTAGGAATAAATAGATTTGTTAACTTTCTTTTTTGAGATAATGTAAGTCCTAAATAATATTGATTTATACTTTTGTAGAAGTATTAGGTTTTTTAGATACTTGATGAAATCTTGTTATTGTTTTTTTTTGAATAATAAGGACCAATAATTTCCGTTTTATAGCATAATGAAAGCATATTTTTATTTTTTACTCATTTTTACTCTTCCATATCTTTGCAATGCGCAAATTGATACTACTTATGTTAAACCTTTTGAGAATAAGCTTTCGCTAAGAACATATCTATCTATGAAGTTTATTTCGATGGAACAGGAAATAGACGGAGATATTAAAAAATTCATGCCAAATACACCTATGAATTTAGGTTTTGGAGTGTCTATAAATAACACTATAATTAATTTGAGTTATGGATATGGTTTGAATTTTATGAAAGATAAAGAAAAGGGAAAGACTAAAGCATTGGATTTTCAAATCCATAATTATGGACGAAAGTTTATAATTGACCTTTTTGTCCAAAAGTATCGCGGATTTTATACTGCTGATGATAATGATAAAAATATACAGTTGTACCCAGATTTAAAAATTCAGCAATATGGGGCATTTGGACAGTATGTTTTTAATAATAAAAAATTCTCTTATAAGGCAGCTTTTAATCAAAATGAAAGACAATTAAAATCCGCGGGAAGTTTTTTACTTGGAGGAGGTGTTTATTTCACAAAAATAGATTCAGATAGTTCTTTTGTACACAAGACTAAGAATTCTTTACACAATTTTCAGTTTGGAGTAAGCGGAGGTTATGCTTATACTTGGGCGATTAATGAAAAATGGTTTGCCAGTGGTTCAGCAACAATGGGAGCCAACTTTGGTACTGAAAGAATAAATTATTTTGGTAAGAAAAAGATCGAAATATACCCCACATTCTTTCCAAGAGTGGCAATAGGATATAATAAAGAAAAATGGTCACTTGGGTTATCCTATGTTAATAATCTTATTTTTTCTTCATTTTCAGATAATAACAATAGTAGCATAGGATTGTCCTCTGGAAATTTCCAGATTGCTTATATATGGCGGCTTAATTCTAATCCTTTTTGGGGTAAGAGAGAAACAAAGTAAATATTAACTTTATTGAGTATGATTTTTAACACATAGAGGCATAGTCTACAAAGTCTAAAAAAGACGTTTCACTTAAAATAAATCGCATAAGCTATGCGAAAAAATTATAGTTTTCCAGAAACAGCTTGAATTATGTTTTTAAATCTATGTTTCTATGTGTTAAATTTTCAGCAAATCAAGTATTAAATGTTTTCGTTTAAGCAATAGGCTTTAGTACTTATTTGGCTTTAATAAGATATTTTGCTACAGCTTCATAGGCAGGTAGCGAATAGGGATCATTTGCAGCATTACTTGCTACTGGATTTGATGCAAAACGTACAATAACCATATCTGCTTTTGGATCTATGTAAATAACCTGTCCATGTACTCCACGAGCGCAAAAAGCACCATTGGCATTATTGGTAATCCACCACATATTTCGATAGCTCCATCCTTTTAAAAGAGTGTAATTTGCTTTAGCAAATGCTTTTTTATCCCCCCCCTTTTTTATATCATCAATTGCTGATTTTGGAATAATTTGTTCATCACCCGCTTTTCCGTTATTTAAAATTAACTGACCAAAACGTGCCATATCTCTTAATCCTAAATTATAACCACCACCAGCAAAAGGAGTTCCAATGGCATCTACTGAATAATAAGCATCTTGATCAGTACCTAGTTTTTTCCATATTTTTTCAGATAAGACTTCGGCTATAGTTTTTCCTGTAACTCTGGCAATAATCCAACCTAAAACATCAGAGTTGACTGTCTTGTAACCGAAGGCCTCTCCATGAGTTCCTTTTTTCTTTACCGTCGGAAGGTATTCATAATACGTTTTCGGTCCATCATAATTCTTAGGTTTTGGTAGCGGATTACCAGCTGCTGAAAATTTCCATATTTCGGCATTAGGGTCGGCATAGTCCTCGCTGAACTGTAAAGCAGTGGTCATATCCATAACTTGTCTAACTGTTGCGTCTCCAAATGCTGAGTTTTGAAGCTCAGGTATGTATTCAGAAACAAGCTTGGTAGGGTCTATAAGTCCTTCCTGTACTAATGAAATCCCAAGAGTACCAGTAAAAGATTTTGTAACCGACATAGCTGCATGTTGACCATCAACGGTTAATGCGCCTAAATATTTTTCATATACAATTTTCCCGTGATGCATAATGATTACCCCATCGGCGTAAACTTTTTGCAGTGATTCTTCCCAAGTAATTGATTTTTTTTCGCCTAAAGGGGTGAATTTAATTTTATCAATATCACTCTTGATATTTGTTTCTAATGGGCTTGAAGAACCTAGACCACGAGAAACATTTATTGTTGGCATGAATTGACGCATATGGGCTACACTCCATCTTAATGCAGGGAATTGAAAGAAACTTCCATCATCAAAACGAGGAATACGGTCTGCGGGTGGTGGAGAGCCAACCATCCAGCCCATCTTGATTGGGTCACTTTGTTCGGCATTTAGATATTTAGTTTTTTCTTGAGCGTTAGCAATGTCGCCTACTATAAATGCTAAACAGGTAAATAAAATACTCGAATTAAAATAAGTTTGTTTCATGTTGTCTTAATTTATTTAGCTAATGAGGAATCGAAAATTGAATTCAGAGGAAATTATTATCTAATAATTTCTGAAAAAAAAATAGGAATTTACGCTAAGTTAAGAACTTAATTTTAAAATGTTAAATTTTGTCAGAATATAATTCATACAACATGAAACAAAATTGTAGTTATTATTCGAAAGATCTTTTGGTATAATAGATTAAAAGTCTTTTTTTTACGCAGATTGAATTTAAAAAGTAGTCATAAATAAATCTGTACTCGTCAGCTCAAATTTTTTTAAAATCTGCGAGAGAAAAATTTTAGCCATTCTAGATAGCTGTCGGGATAAAAGGAGTTTTTAGCGCATCCAGAGAAAACCTTTGTGTCTTAGTACCTCGGAGCCTTAGCTAACTGACGAAGTAATTATACGAATTTTAGCGAATGATAGCGCGGAAATTCTTTCTGTGCCAGTTATAGGTTATTTTTATTTTAATAATTTTTCCAAATACTCAACTTTATCTTTTTCAGCCTGAACTAAACGTTCGTACAATTCAATTATTTTATCTACTGTATTAAAAGTTGGCTGATAATTCACAGAACTTGCAATCAATGTAGAGTTATCACTACTTGTATTATGATAAGTATTAGAAATTATATTAAATACAGCTTCATCACTATAATTTCTAATTGCTTCTGTAGAAACCCCTAAAACTACTGCAATAGCTTGTAGTTTTTCTTCATCAATAGTTTCACTTGCTTCAATATTAGATACAGATTGTTGGCTTACTCCAATTGCTATAGCCAATGCTTCTTGTTTCATGCCACGTAGTTCTCTAATTCGGCTAATGTTTCTGCCTATATGTTTTGGTTTTGTTGCTGTGTCCATAGTTCAAAGATATTTAAAATTCTTTTAAAAAATAAGTTTTGGTAAAAAACAAATATTACGTGGTAAGATAAAATACTTAATAGTTCGATGTGATACTAAAAACCATTCCTTGTGTGTATTAAATAAAAAAGTGTCATAAATGATTGTTTAATATTTAAATAAAAATTTATGAATTTGCCCAACACGTTAATCTAAATTGTAAAACGTTTCAAGTTTTAGAATGGACATAAAAAAAGCCGAAGATTTATCTTCGGCTATTGTATTTTTATTTGCTTCTGAAAAATTAAAAAGAAGTCAGCGCTTTTAAATCGGCAATAGTTGCTGTTGGGTTTTCTGCTTTAAAAACATAACTTCCAGCTACTAGAACATCTGCTCCGGCTTCTACTAATTGTTTTGCATTTTTATTGGTTACACCACCATCAATTTCTATAATAGTTGATGCATTTTTTCTAGTAATTAAATCTTTTAGCTTTTTTACTTTGGCATAGGTATTTTCAATAAATGATTGTCCACCAAAACCAGGATTTACACTCATGATACAAACTAAATCAATGTCATTAATAACATCTTCTAACAAATCAATGTTTGTATGTGGATTTATTGCTACTCCTGCTTTCATGCCTTCTGCTTTTATAGCTTGTAAAGTTCTATGAAGATGTGTACAAGCTTCATAATGTACACTTAATATATTGGCACCTAAGTCAGCAAAAGTTTTAATATATCGATCAGGATCAATAATCATCAAGTGAACATCGATGGTTTTTTTAGCATGTTTGTTTATCGCTTCCAAAACTGGCATTCCAAAAGAAATGTTCGGAACAAAAACGCCATCCATTATATCGATATGAAACCAGTCGGCTTGACTGTTGTTAATCATCTCGATATCACGTTGTAGGTTAGCAAAATCGGCTGCAAGAACTGAGGGTGCAATTAGTGTATTTTTCATTGTGTAGTTGTGTGTTGTATTATTTTTTTGCAAAGATAATTTTTTTAACTGCAAAGTTCACAAAAGCTTTTAATCTATTTAATCCTTTATTCTGTGGCTAAAAGGAAGGTTCAAAGGTTTTCTCTGGATGTGGTAAAACTTCAATATTAGTCATGAAATATTTAATCGCAAAGCTTTTCGAACGTTGTGTTTTGTTACATCTTATTTATGAGATCTTCGCGCCCTTGCGGTTAAATAGCAATAGGTTAAATCTCAATATAAGTTATGAAAATCATTCAGGTACTAAAAAAATAAAACTCCGGTAATCAGCCGGAGTTTCAATCATCAATCAAAAAACGAACAGTCAATCAAACTGTTGTTTGCGTTAAAAACATTTCATGTTTCAAGTTTCAAGTTATTTTGAGTAACCTGAAACCTGAAACTTGAAACCAAATATTATTATCCTAAATAGGTTTTAAGAATTTTACTTCTTGAAGTATGTTTTAATCTACGGATTGCTTTTTCTTTAATCTGACGTACACGCTCACGAGTTAAATCGAAAGTTTCTCCAATTTCTTCTAGTGTCATTGGGTGTTGGTCTCCAAGTCCAAAATATAAACGAACTACATCTGCCTCTCTTGGAGTTAATGTTTCTAGTGAACGTTCTATTTCTGTACGTAATGATTCGTGAATTAATTCTCTGTCTGGGTTTGGAGATTCGCCTGAACGTAATACATCGTAAAGGTTTGAATCTTCTCCCTCTACAAGAGGAGCATCCATTGATAGGTGACGACCAGAGTTTTTCATAGACTCTTTTACGTCATTTACTGTCATGTCTAGTTCCTTAGCAATTTCTTCAGCAGATGGTGGGCGCTCATTAGATTGCTCTAATAATGCATACATCTTGTTGATTTTATTGATAGAACCAATTTTATTTAAAGGTAAACGAACGATACGTGATTGTTCAGCTAATGCTTGAAGGATCGATTGACGAATCCACCAAACTGCGTATGATATAAATTTGAAACCACGTGTTTCATCAAAACGCTGTGCAGCTTTGATCAAACCTAAATTTCCTTCGTTTATTAAATCGGGAAGTGTTAACCCTTGATTTTGATATTGTTTTGCCACCGATACCACAAAACGTAAGTTGGCTTTTGTTAATTTTTCTAATGCTCTTTGATCACCGGCTTTAATCTTCTGTGCTAACTCTACTTCTTCGTCAGCGGTAATTAGGTCAACTTTTCCAATTTCTTGTAAATATTTGTCTAATGAAGCAGTCTCACGATTGGTTACCTGCTTGGTGATTTTAAGTTGTCTCATGTTTTTGTCTCCTCAATTTTTAAGTGTACATATGGTTATACGTATGGAGTTACAAAAAAGTTACAATTAAATTAAAAATATTTTAAAATAATAATTCATCTAATTGAGTATTTGACTTTTAATGTAGTAATTTATTTTTTGAATTGTATGATTGTAAAACAAAACTCCGGTAATCAGCCGGAGTTTCAATCATCAACCAAAAAACGAACAGTCAATCAAACTGTTGTTTGCGTTAAAAACATTTCAAGTTTCAAGTTATTTTGAGTAACCTGAAACCTGAAACTTGAAATCCAATAGTATTATCCTAAATAAGTTTTAAGAATTTTACTTCTTGAAGTATGTTTTAATCTACGGATTGCTTTTTCTCTGATCTGACGCACACGCTCACGAGTTAAGTCAAAAGTTCCACCAATTTCTTCTAATGTCATTGGATGTTGGCTTCCAAGACCAAAATACAACCGAATCACATCTGCTTCTCTTGGAGTTAATGTTTCTAGAGAGCGTTGTATTTCTGTACTCAATGATTCATGAATTAATTTTTTGTCTGGATTTGGAGATTCATCAGAACGCAATACATCGTAAAGGTTTGAATCTTCTCCATCTACAAGAGGAGCATCCATCGATAAATGACGACCAGAGTTTTTCATAGACTCTTTTACGTCGTTTATTGTCATATCTAATTCTTTTGCAATTTCTTCAGCAGATGGTGGGCGCTCATTACTTTGCTCTAATATAGCATATGCTTTATTGATTTTATTGATTGAGCCAATTTTGTTTAAAGGCAAACGAACGATACGAGATTGCTCTGCCAGTGCTTGAAGAATCGCTTGACGAATCCACCAAACGGCGTATGATATAAATTTGAAACCACGTGTTTCATCAAAACGTTGTCCAGCTTTAATCAAGCCTAAATTTCCTTCGTTTATTAAGTCAGGAAGTGTTAACCCTTGATTTTGATACTGTTTTGCTACTGATACTACAAAACGTAAGTTGGCTGTTGTTAATTTTTCTAATGCAAGATGGTCACCCACTCTAATCTTTTGTGCTAACTCTACTTCTTCCTCAGCGGTAATTAGGTTAACTTTTCCGATTTCTTGTAAATATTTATCTAATGAAGCAGTCTCACGATTAGTTACCTGCTTGGTAATTTTAAGTTGTCTCATGTTTTTATCTCCTCAATTTTTAAGTGTACATAGAGTTATGTGTATGAATTTGTAAAATCACAACAATTCAGATTGTGTTTTTAGCCAGCAGTTTTTTTAGAATACTTAGTAATAATTTGTGCGTTCCAATTGCTTTTCATCTGGCGCTTCTTCTTCAAGATAACGTTCAATACTGTCGTCTAATTCTTTTATTCATGGGGTATGGTGTTTTCCTACTCCAGTCCTTCTGGTGTAGTTCCACATTCCATACCAGTTATCTTGTTTTCATAACACTTGATTTCTGGTGTTTTATTACCTTTTTTCTGTTCCGGTTTAAATGCGCGTAACATAGCAAGACCACTAGGACCAGCTCTAATAATTCCTACTTTAAAATTCATAATGCAAAAAAGTTTCTACCGAGATGAAAATCACAGTAATTAAATATAATTGTATCGTTAAACGATAGGATAAAAGTCTTATGTCTTGCGGTTTTTTGTCTAATAAGCAGGTGGGGATTTCCTCTAAAGTGACAAAAACAATTGTTGTGGAATTAAAATTAATTCCGATAAAAAAGACCAAAGAATTTTTAATAAAAAAATATCCGTTATAGAAACATTTTCTATATGTCGTATAAATTCAAATATACGAATAAAAGAGGCTTATTCCTAATAAATTCCGGAAACAAACATTGTAAATACGTGAAAATCAGATATGTGAAAAACGGTTAATACAATGAAGTGCAAGAGTCATTTAGGAAAACACAAGATAGCTGCCTAAATAATTCAGAAAGCTTAGAAATTACATTTATAATTGTGTTTTTGATAAAAGACTCTATAATGTAAAAGATCATGAGAATGTCATGTTTGATTATTTATTTCTAGTTGTTGTGTCTTTTGTTTTAGGGTAATATATAATTTAAAAGATATAGAATAGTTTTTTCTGTACACTTTATATAGCGTGTTTCTTGAAGTGTTTCTATAACGATGCTTTTATGTATTGCTATTTCAGGGCTAGATATAATGCGAAAAACCCCAATTCAAATAAATGAATTGGGGTTTTTTCTATAAATAAACCTTTAGTAAACTAAGATCTGATTACTCTTTTTTCTCCTCACGTGGAGGTCTTGGAAGAAGTGCTTTTCTTGACACTTTTTCTTTTCTAGTTTTAGGATCAAGTCCAAGATATTTAACTTGGAAAACATCTCCCATGTTTACTACGTCAGTAACGTTTTCAGTACGTTCCCAAGCTAGCTCAGATACGTGAAGTAAAACTTCATTTCCTGGTGCAGCAGTATATTCTACTACAGCTCCAAAATCAAGCATTTTAATTACTTTAACTTCATAAGCTTCGCCCATTTGAGGTTTGAAAGTAATAGATTGAATTTTAGCTAAAACAGCTTCAATTCCTGCAGGATCTGTACCTAAGATTTCGATAACACCTTGTTCATCAACTTCGTTGATTACAATAGTTGTTCCAGTAGCTTTTTGTAATTCTTGAATTACTTTTCCTCCAGGTCCAATTAATGCTCCAATAAAGTTTCCAGGAATAGTTCTAGTGATGATTTTTGGAGAATGCGCTTTAACGTCTGCTCTTGGAGCAGCAATAGTCTCAGTTAATTTTCCTAAAATGTGTAAACGTCCTTCACGTGCTTGCCCTAAAGCTTGCTCCATGATATCGTAACGTAAACCATCAATTTTAATATCCATTTGACAAGCTGTAATACCGTCAGCAGTTCCAGTTACTTTAAAGTCCATATCTCCTAAGTGATCTTCATCACCTAAAATATCAGACAATACAGCAAATTTATCACCGTCAGTAATTAATCCCATAGCAATTCCAGAAACTGGTTTTACCATTTGAACTCCAGCATCCATCAAAGCCATTGTTCCAGCACAAACTGTTGCCATAGAAGAAGAACCGTTAGATTCTAAAACCTCAGAAACAATACGAATTGTGTAAGGACAATCAGCAGGAATCATGTTTTTTAACGCTCTTTGAGCTAAGTTACCGTGACCTACTTCTCTTCTTGAAGTTCCTCTTAGAGGTTTTGCTTCACCAGTAGAGAAAGGAGGGAAGTTATAGTGTAAGTAGAATTTCTCTTCACCTTGTTCAGATGGAGAATCAATTTGGTTAGCTTCTCTAGAAGTTCCTAAAGTTACTGTAGCCAATGCTTGAGTTTCTCCACGTGTAAATAAAGAAGAACCGTGTACTCTTGGTAAATAATCAATTTCACACCAGATTGGTCTGATGTCTGTTGTTTTTCTACCATCTAAACGAACACCTAATTCTAATACTACATTACGAACGGCTTCTTTGTTTGTTTTGTAGAAATATTTAGAAACTAAATCTCCATCAGCAGCTAATTCTTCTTCAGTAAATAAAGCTTTTACTTCTTCTTTTACTTCAGCAAATGCAGCAGTTCTTTCGTGTTTAGCAGAACCAACTTTTGCAATAGCATATATTTTATCGTATGCAGCAGCTTTTACTTTTTTGTAAATTTCTTCGTTTTCTTTCTCACCTTCGTAAGTACGAATTTCTTTTTTACCAAAAGCAGCTTGCAAACGCAATTGTGCCTGAATTTGAACTTTAATAGCTTCGTGAGCAAATTTAATTGCTTCAACCATTTCAGCTTCTGAAATTTCTTTCATTTCACCTTCAACCATTGCAACTGAGTCCATAGAAGCTCCAATCATCATGTCGATGTCAGATTTTGCTAAGTCTTCTCTGCTTGGGTTGATTACAAATTTTCCGTCGATACGTGCTACACGTACTTCAGAAATTAAGTTGTAAAAAGGAATGTCTGAAACTGCTAAAGCAGCAGATGCAGCTAAACCAGCTAATGCATCAGGCATAACTTCTTCGTCATGAGACATTAATTGAATCATAACTTGCGTTTCAGCATGGTAATCATCTGGGAAAAGCGGACGTAAAACACGGTCTACTAATCTCATTGTTAATACTTCGCTATCGCTAGGACGAGCTTCTCTCTTGAAGAAACCTCCTGGGAAACGACCAGCAGCAGCAAATTTTTCGCGATAATCTACCGTTAATGGTAAAAAATCAACATTTGGGTTAGCGGTACGAGCTGAAACTGCTGTTGCAAGTATCATCGTGTCGCCCATTCTTACTACTACAGAACCATCAGCTTGTTTTGCTAAACGTCCTGTCTCGATTGTGATGCTTCTGCCATCACCTAAATCGATTTTTTCTACAAATAATTGTGGAATCATAATTTTTTTTTCCTTATTGATTATACAATGGGTTTTAGTTGTGTTGTAGTTGTTGTTGTGCGTAGTTAATGCCTAAAACCCAATGAAAAACCAAACTTTTTTTCTTTTTTTGTGTAAAAACAAAAAGAGGCACTCTCGCACCTCTTTTTTATATTGATTATTTTCTGATATTCAATACTTTGATAATCTCACGATATCTGTTGATTTCTTTTTTCTTCAAGTAATCTAACAATGATCTTCTTTTTCCTACTAGTAGTACTAATGAACGTTCTGTGTTATAATCGTGACGATTTTTTTTCAAGTGTTCAGTTAAGTGTGAAATTCTGTAAGTGAACAATGCGATTTGAGCTTCTGCTTTTCCAGTGTTTGTTGCTTCACCGTGTTTTGCGAAAATCTCTTCTTTAATTTCTTTAGTTAAATACATTCCAATATTATTTAATGATTTTTATGTATGTCATACATCTATTGTAAGACGGGTGCAAAAATAGTACTTTTTTTTTTAAAAATAAATTTTATTGTCCCTTATTTTACTATTGTTATGGGTAATGAATAAATGACCCTTGTCGGAATGCCTCTTTCTAATCCTGGTTTCCATTTTTTAGCTCCTTTAATTGCGCTAATTGCGCTCTCGTCTAATCCGTAACCAATTCCTTTTACTATTTTTGGTTCAGTTAGATTTCCTTCCTTATCCACAATAAAGGTCATGTATATTTTTCCATAAACTTTATTTCTGGCTTCTATCGGAATAAACATTTCTCGTGCAATATATCTATAAAAAGTTTCTATTCCATTTTTTGGAACAGGCTGATCGTAAGCAACTTTATAAGAATGCTCGATGTTTAAAGAATCGATGCTTATTCCAGAAACTAATTCGCCGTTTTCATAATTCTCTGTAAAAGTAAAATTAGATTTTATGTTTTTTCCTTTCCAGATGCCGTCTGGAAAGCCATTTTTTATTTTTCCGCTTTCTTCGTTGCGATCATCTGCTATTTCATAATCACCATTTCCAGATGTTACTTTTTGTTCATTTTGATTATTCCAGTAATTGTTTACTTTAAAAAAGGTTTTACCTTTTTTGTTCTTAAAATACTCAAGTTCAGATTTTAAATTTCCATTTTCGTGCCAACTATATTCTTTACCATCTTTTTTTCCTTTGACGTAATTTACTGCTGACTTTTTTTTTCCGTTTTCATAATAATGAACAAATTGTCCCTCTTTACTGAGGTAATCTTTTTCTGTAGATGTTCCAATCATTTTGAGAATCTTAGACTTATAGTAATCCTTAAAAACATAAGATGTTCTGTTTTGATAATATCCCTCGACAATCCTAATGTATTTATAGTTTTCTGCAGTGGCTTCTGTATATGTAGAATCCATGTAAATCATTTTGTTAAGGTCTATGGAGCCTTGTGAGAACGATTTTGTCGTTACTAATAGAAAAAATGCAATCGTAAAATAATAATGAAGTCGAAATTTCATGTAAATTTTGTTTTTAAAATAGTTTAGCTACTTCCTGATTTACAAATTCCAAAAACTTTTCATCAGCTTCGGTAAACGGATCAAGGACATGACTGTCGATGTCGATTTGCCCAATATTTTGTCCATTTACAAATAAAGGAACAACAATTTCAGATTTTACAGTAAAGCTGCAAGCGATATAATTATCCTGAGCAGCAACATCTGGTACAACAAAATTTTCGTTAGAGACAGCGACTTGTCCACAAATTCCTTTTCCAAAAGGAATCACAGTGTGGTCAGTTTCAGCCCCTACATATGGACCTAAATGCAATGTTTTGTTTTCGTGATTAGCAAAATAAAACCCAACCCAGTTGTAATAATCGATAGTATCACTTAATAATTGACAAATATTTAATAGTTTTTCGTCTCTTGAGTGATCTGTGTCTGCTATAATCGCAGTTATTTTTGGTTGTAATTCTTGAAATGTCATCTTAATTTAGTTTTTATACAAAAGTATTTAAAGCCAAATCAAAAATTACATAAATTTGTTAAAAATTTCTCTTGAAAAAATATTTAATCCAGTACAAACCTTTTCTTCTTTTTATAGGGGTGTTTTTTGTAGCTTATGTTTTGTTGACGTTAATTTATCAATATTATTTGAGCCGTTTTGGAACTGCTGGTGAGTTAGATGGAATAACAAAATTAGTAGGGAATCATACCGAACGATTATTACAATTGTTTAATGATGATGTTAAATTCGAGAAAATTCCCTCGGAACCGTATGTAAGGATATCATATAACGAGAAGATTGTTGCCTCAATTGTAGAGGGCTGTAATGCAATTAGTGTGATTATTTTATTCGTATCTTTTATAATTGCTTTTTCAGGAAAATTAAAATCAACTTTACTTTATGTTTTAGGGGGAAGTCTTTTTATTTATATTCTTAATATTTGCAGAATTGCTTCATTGTGTGCATTGTTGTATTATTTTCCAGAGAAATCTCATTTTTTGCATGGCGTGCTTTTTCCACTGGTGATTTATGGCTTGGTTTTTATTTTGTGGATTGTTTGGGTAAGTAAATTTTCCAGATATGCTAAATGATATTCTTAAAAATAAATCAAAGGTTTTTCTTTTGATTCTTCTTGTGCTTCTTTTGGTAGGGATAAGAGCTTTTGAAAATCAGTTGTTTTATGATCCTTTTCTAGTTTATTTTGAAAGAGATTATAAAACGCTTCCTCTGCCTGAATTCGATTCGATTCGTTTGTTTTTCGGATTGCTGTTTCGATATGCATTAAATACAATTGTGTCATTGGGGGTAATTTATGTGCTTTTTAAAGAAATTGAATTGGTGAAATTTGCTTCGATTTTATATGTTATTTTTTTTCTTATTTTAATTGTTGCTTTTTATTGTATCATTTATTTTTATGCCGATCAAAATAATTTGATGCTTTTTTATGTACGTCGTTTTTTAATCCAACCCATTCTTATACTGTTGTTTATTCCTGGATTTTATTATCAAAAGCTAAATAAATAGCTCTTTTTTTGTACCTTTATTAGTCGGTTTGTATTTGTTTAATTATCAAATCAGGAAACAGATGAAAGTTGTAAAAAAATCAGGAGAATTTGTTGTTTTTGATAAGAAGAAACTAGAAAAGTCTTTGTTGAATTCAGGGGCAAATCAATCAATTGTTCAAGAAGTTTTACAAATAATCGAAAAAGAAATTTACGAAGGTATTTCTACTAAGAGAATCTATAAGATGGCTTTTAATCTTTTAAGAAAAAAATCCAATTCTCATGCTGCACGTTATAACTTAAAAGAAGCCATTCAGTTATTGGGTCCTGCTGGTTTTTACTTCGAAAAATATATTGCCAGACTTTTCTCGATAGAAAATTATGAAACAAAAACTAATTTAACGCTACAAGGCAAGTGTGTTTCACACGAAATAGATGTTTTGATAAAGAAAAATAGTGTTATTGCAATGATTGAATGTAAATTTCATATGGGAAAAGAAGCATCTACAGATGTAAAAGTACCGATGTATATTTTATCTCGATTTAATGATCTTAAAGAAAAAAAACATTCTGTCTTTACTGATAAAGATGCTATTTCTGAATGTTGGATTGTTACAAACAACCGATTTACATTAGATGCAATGACTTTTGGAACGTGTTCAGGATTGAATTTACTGAGTTGGGATTATCCTGTAAATAATAATTTAAGAACAAAGAATGAGAATAATAATCTATACCCTATAACTTGTTTAACTACACTTACGCTCGCTGAAAAAGATAAATTATTGGCTTTGGATGTAATTTTGGTAAAAGAGTTGTTAAACAATCATAATTGTTTAGAAGAAATTGGATTGAGTTCTCAAAGAATAAAAGGTATAATAAAAGAAGCATCAGAGTTGTGTAGGTATTCTTAAGGATATAGTTTTTTATGTAATTTAAATTCAAATCAAATGAAAGTCAAATTCATTGGTGGTGCTGGAACTGTTACAGGCTCAAAAACATTGATTGAGAGTAATGGTGTTAGGATTTTAATTGATTGCGGGCAGTTTCAAGGGATAAAACCTTTGCGTGAACTTAATTGGGAGCCTTTGTCGGTTTTGCCTTCAACAATAGATTTTGTGTTGCTTACTCATGGACATTTAGATCACTGTGGTTGGTTGCCTAGATTGGTGTATCAGGGATTTAAAGGAAAGATATATTGTTCAGGGCCTACAAAAGAAATAGCCAAACTTATTCTTTTAGACAGTGCCAAGATTCAGGAAGAAGAAGCTAATAAGGCCAACGAAGAGCGATATTCTAGTCATGAAATTGCTGAACCTCTTTATACGGTAGAACAGGCTAAGAAAGTTTTCCCACTTTTTAGAGTGGTTAAGATTAATGAACCTTTTCTTTTAGAAGCTGATATTTCGGCAGTTTTTTCTACTGCAGGGCATATAATGGGAGCATGTAGTATTGCATTAACGGTTGAGAAGAAAACTTTAGTGTTTTCGGGAGATATTGGCCGAGATGATGATGTATTGCTATTCCCTCCGGAAAAGCCCAAAAAGGGAGATTATATATTTTTAGAAAGCACTTATGGGAACCGATTGCATCCCGATACAGATGCAAAAGAAGAACTTGAAAAATATATCAATGCTGCATTTCAAAAAAAAGGAACAGTAATTATACCCAGTTTTGCTGTAGAGCGAGCGCAAAGTATAATGTATTTGTTGTGGCAGTTAAAGAGAGAAGATAGGATTCCAAACATTCCATATATTATAGATACGCCTATGGGAATTAGCGCTTTGGAAATATTTATTAATAATAAAGAATGGCATAAGCTTACGTTGGAAGAATGTACAGGCATGACAAAAATGTTTTCTCTAGTTTCGGATTATCAGGAAACAATGGATGTCATTTATAACAAAAGCCCAAAAGTTATCATAGCTGCTAGTGGGATGGCTACAGGAGGAAGGGTTTTGAATTATTTTGAACATTATATAGGAATGCGGGAAACAACAGTAATTATTGTAGGTTATCAAGCTGAAGGTACTCGAGGAAGAAAATTACTAGAAGGTGCGGATGAAATTAAAATCCGGGGGAAATATTTTCCAGTTAAAGCAAAAATTTTAGAAATAGGAGGGCTTTCAGCTCATGGAGATCAGGATGATTTGCTTGCATGGCTTTCGGTATTAGAAAATAAGCCTAAAAAAATATTCTTGGTTCATGGAGAAAATGTTCCAGCAGATGCACTTCGTATAAAAATTAAAGAAAAATATGGTTTTAATTGCACGATTCCTTTAATGGGGCAGGAATTTGAATTGTGAAAATGATTTTTAAATTTTTAACAGGAATTTCATTTTATAAATTAATTATAATGCTAATTTTGTAGGTGATATGAATATAAAAAGATGCACTAGTTTATTTTTGGCATTTCTGCTATTGGTTTCCAATGTAGGACTTGCTTTTGATGTGCATTATTGTGGAGGTAAGTTATCTTCTATTTCATTGAACAAAACTGTAGAAGCACCCCCAGTCAAAAAATGCTGCGGGATTGCTGTCAAAAAAAAATCATCTTGTTGCAAGGACAAAGTAGTTCATTTTGAAAAAAAATCAGATACAGCTACTATTAAAACATTCTTATTCCAGCTTGATTTTCCTTTTACGCTACAAGAATTCAAAACAGTTGCTTTTTTCTTTATTCCAAAATTTAAAAGTAAACAGCTAATTACTTATTATAGCGATGCTCATGCACCTCCGCTATTTAAGCTCTATCAACAATATATATTTTACGCCTGATTTTAATGTTTTTTAAAATCAAATCATCTTGTATGGTTTGGATCTACTTTTTTAAACATTAAAATTATTCTCATGAAAAAAAATATAGCACTTTTTGCTGTG
Source organism: Flavobacterium frigoritolerans (assembly GCF_025847275.1). GTDB lineage: Bacteria > Bacteroidota > Bacteroidia > Flavobacteriales > Flavobacteriaceae > Flavobacterium > Flavobacterium frigoritolerans. The sequence continues at coordinate 50,280 of NZ_JAOZEV010000006.1, read as the reverse complement.
CTTTTACTTTGTATTCCTGTTTTCGCACAAGAAAATTTGGAAGAAGTTAAAATTATTAAAAAGCAAAAAGGAATTAAAAAATCATATACCCTTACAGGAAATACTTCACTTATAACAAGTAAAGAATTGCTTAAAGCAGCTTGTTGTAATCTCGCCGAAAGTTTTGAGACAAATCCATCTATTGATGTTAATTTCTCAGATGCATTAACAGGAACAAAGCAAATTAAAATGTTGGGACTCACAAGTCCGTATTTAATGATTACCGAAGAAAATGTTCCATCTGTTCGAGGGGCTTCTCAAGCTTACGGATTGTCATTTACTCCTGGAACCTGGGTCGAAAGTATCCAGATTACCAAAGGAGCAGGAAGTGTGGTAAATGGGTATGAAAGCATTTCAGGACAAATAAATACAGAGTTGTTAAAACCGATGAATGATATTCCATTTTTCTTAAATGCGTATGGTTCTACAGATTCTCGTTTTGAATTAAATACTCATTTTACTAAACAGCTTTCAGATAAATGGGCAACAAGTTTATTAGTTCACGGTAATGCACGTGTTGCAAAAACAGACATGAATCATGATGGATTCTTGGATAATCCATTGGCAAAGCAAATCAATATTTTAAATCGTTATCAATATACTAATGCCGAAACAGGCTGGGTTGGTTTTGTCAATCTTAGATATATGAATGATAAGAAAGAAACAGGAGAGCTCGATTTTGATAAGGATCGTGATAAAGGGACAACAAATTATTGGGGATCCGAAATTAACACGGAGCGAATTGATGTAGCTACTAAAATAGGTTATGTTTTTCCAGATATGCCTTATCAGAGTATTGGTTTTCAGAATGCATTTAACAGCCACAATCAGAGATCTTATTTTGGTTTAAACCAATACGATATCAAACAGAATAGTTATTATTCTAATTTAATTTTTAATTCGATTATCGATAATACTAAGAATAAATTTGCAGCAGGATTAAATTTTGCATACGATCAATATCAGGAGTTTGTAAACGTAAATGATTATAGCCGAATCGATAACTCTGTTGGAGCTTTCTTTGAATATACATATGATAACACAGATAATTTTAGTATTATTTTAGGAGGGAGAATTGATAATCATAATCGCTTAGGGACTTTTGTAACGCCACGTTTACATGTGAGGTATAATCCTTGGGAGAAAGCAGTTTTGAGATTATCGGCAGGAAGAGGAAAACGTTCAGCTAATATCTTTGCTGAGAACCAACAGCTATTTGCTAGTTCTAGAGTATTTTCGATTCTGGATAAAAACGGTAAAATTTATGGGATGAATCCAGAGATTGCTTGGAATTATGGGGTGAGCTTTTCGCAAAGGTTTTCTCTTTTTGATAAGCATGCCGAAGTAGTTTTTGATTTATACAGAACCGATTTCCAAAATCAAGTTGTTGTAGATGTAATGCAGAGCCCACAAGAAGTTTTGTTTTATAATTTAAAAGGGAAATCATATGCAAATAGTTTACAGGTTGAGTTTAATTATGAATTACTAAAGAATTTTAATTTTCGTTCGGCGTATAAATATTATGATATCCGAACCGATTATTTGTCAGGAAATTTCGAAAGACCTTTGCAGGCAAAACATCGTTTTTTTGGTAATCTGGAATACGAAACAAATCTAGTTGACGGCAAGCAGTGGAGAATGGATTATACTTTTAACTGGATTGGACAACAACAATTACCAAATACAGCTTCGAATCTAAATAAGGATAGATTGCCTAATTTTTCGCCTTCTTATTCTTTAATGAATGCACAAGTAACAAGAGTTTTTTCGGATACTTTTGAAGTGTATGTAGGAGGGGAGAACATTGGAAATTATCGACAAGACAAAGCAATCTTAGGAAGTGGTAACCCGTTTGGGTCAGACTTTGATGCTTCAATTGTATATGCTCCAGTTTTTGGTCAAATGTATTACGCAGGATTGCGATTTAAAATAAAATAGAATTTAACCATTGGGTGTGATTAATTTTCAACACATAGAGATATTTCATTTGTTTAAAATGCACAGAGCCCGGCTATGTGAAAGAAATGTATTTCTTTTTGAGCTCTTTTTTATACATAAAATCTATGTCTCTATGTGTTAAATTAAGTTTTGTGAATCACTCTCAATTTTTTGTAAAATCAATTAAATAATTATAATAGAACCTTTTAAAAATAAAGCAAAATGAAACCGAAGATCCATGAATTCCAAAAAAAGAATAGAAAAATGATGAATAAAAATGTAATAATAGTTCTACTGCTTACTTTTTTCTCATTTGCCGCTCAGGCACAAGATAAAAAGAATAAAAATGCGAAATATGAAACAGAAGTAAGCGGTAATTGCGAGCACTGTAAAAAACGAATAGAAAAAGCTGCTTTTAGTGTTTCGGGAGTGAAATCTGCAATATGGGATGTTAGTACTCATAAATTAAGCTTAATACTGAATGAAGAGAAAACCTCTCCTGTTGATGTGAAAAATGCTATAGCTAAATCAGGTCATGATACTGACGTTGCAAAGGCTACACAAGATGTTTATGATGGGCTTCCGACGTGTTGTAAATATGAAAGAAATTAATATTAGGACTTAACTTAGAATTTGGGCTTTTTTTAGCGTTAATAAAACTTTAAAATATCCCAATTTATTGTGGTTAAACTAATTTATTATTACTTTCACCAACTTATAAATTTAACGAATAAATCGCTTATATGAATAATTTTGATTGGACTCAATTAATTAATCCAGAGTTTTATATTACCCTTACCTTAGGTGGAGTTCAAATTGGTTTATACATTGTTATATTTATAGTTTTCGCCGAAACAGGACTTTTTGCAGGTTTCTTTTTACCAGGTGATAGCTTACTTTTTTTAGCTGGAATTTATAGCCGTGAATTAATTCAGAACATGGTTTATATAGAAAATGATTTTATAAATGTTTTTCTTCTTTCTTTAATGGTTGCTATTTCAGGAATTTTAGGTAATATGACTGGATATTGGTTTGGAGCCAAAAGCGGTTATTATTTATTTAAAAAAGAAGATACTTTTTGGTTCAAGAAGAAATACTTATTGCAGTCAAAAGATTTCTTTGAAAAATATGGAGGTAAAGCTATAATATACGCTCGTTTTTTACCAATTTTTAGAACATTTGCTCCTATAGTTGCTGGAATCGTATCTATGGATAAAAAGAAATTTATGTTTTATAATATATTAAGTTCATTTTTGTGGGCTTTTATCCTAATCTTTTCAGGGCATTACCTTTATGGGATATTTTTGAAACAAGGAGTTGATTTAAAGCAACACATCGAATACATTATTATAATTATTGTTATCATAACGACTTTTCCAGTTTTAATGAAATTATTAAAGAAAAGACCGGCAGATAAAATAGAATAGATATTAAAACAAAAATCCGAAGCTAATAAACTTCGGATTTTTTGTTTCTAGACTTTTGTCAGGAATAAGATAGGATTATTCATTGCGTGCTATAATCCGTTAGATTACTGCTTGTGCTATTTTCGTTAATAGTATAACTAAAAAATTAAGTTTGCATTAATTGTAATAGTTTTTTTGACTAAGTATAGTTGTAGTTTTAAACTACAGAAATAGATAAATAAATTTTGAATCAAAGCAAAAAAAATCCGAAGCTATAAACTTCGGATTTTTTATTTTTCAGACTTAAGTCAGAAATAATATTACATCATTCCTGGCATACCTCCACCCATTGGGTTTCCGCCTGCATTATCTTCTTTAATATCAATCAAAGCACATTCAGTAGTTAAGATCATACCTGCTACAGAAGCTGCATTTTCTAAAGCTACACGTGTTACTTTTTTAGGATCAATAATACCTGCTTTAAGCATATCTACATATTCATCTGTTTTAGCATTGTATCCAAAATCACCTGTTCCTTCGGCAACTTTAGCAACTACTACAGAACCTTCAAGACCTGCGTTTTCAACGATAGTTCTTAATGGAGCTTCTACAGCACGTGATACGATTTGAATACCTGTAGCTTCATCAGCATTGTCAGCTTTTATTTCGCTTAAAGCGTTTTTAGCTCTTAACAAAGCAACTCCACCACCAGCAACTATACCTTCTTCAACAGCAGCACGAGTAGCATGTAATGCATCATCAACTCTGTCTTTTTTCTCTTTCATTTCTACTTCAGATGCTGCACCAACATAAAGAACAGCAACACCACCAGCTAATTTAGCTAAACGTTCCTGTAATTTTTCTTTGTCATAATCAGAAGTTGTAGCTTCCATTTGACCTTTAATTTGGTTTACACGATTTTTGATCATGTCTGCTTCACCAGCACCACTTACAATTGTAGTGTTATCTTTATCGATAGTTACTTTTTTAGAAGTACCTAGCATTTCGATTGTAGTGTTTTCTAATGTATAGCCTCTTTCTTCAGAGATTACAGTTCCACCAGTTAGGATAGCAATATCTTCAAGCATTGCTTTTCTTCTGTCGCCAAAACCAGGTGCTTTTACAGCAGCAATTTTAAGGGCTCCACGTAATTTGTTAACTACAAGAGTTGATAAAGCTTCTCCATCAACATCTTCAGCAATAATTAATAAAGGTTTTCCTGATTGAGCTACTGGCTCTAGAACTGGTAAAAGTTCTTTTAAAGAAGAAACTTTTTTATCATACAAAAGGATATATGGGTTCTCTAATTCTACTTCCATTTTTTCAGGATTTGTAACGAAATATGGAGATAAATATCCTCTGTCAAACTGCATTCCTTCTACAACATCTACGAAAGTATCTGTTCCTTTTGCTTCTTCAACAGTAATAACACCTTCTTTTCCAACTTTTGCGAAAGCAGTAGCGATTAATTCACCAATTACTTCGTCGTTATTTGCAGAGATAGATGCAATTTGTTTTATTTTTTCTGAATCACTTCCTACAACTTTTGCTTGTTTAGCTAAGTCTGCAACGATAGTTTCAACAGCTTTGTCAATTCCACGTTTTAAATCCATTGGGTTAGCTCCAGCAGCTACGTTTTTCAAACCTTCTTTTACGATTGCTTGAGCTAAAACTGTAGCAGTTGTAGTACCATCTCCAGCTAAATCATTAGTTTTTGAAGCTACTTCTTTAACCATTTGAGCTCCCATATTTTCTAATGGGTCTTTTAATTCGATTTCTTTTGCAACAGTAACACCATCTTTGGTTACGTTTGGTCCACCAAAAGATTTTCCAATGATTACGTTACGACCTTTTGGTCCTAAAGTTACTTTTACTGCATTTGCCAATGCATCTACACCACGTTTTAATCCGTCACGTGCTTCTATATCAAATTTTATATCTTTTGCCATTTTTTATTTAGCTTTAGGCAGTAGGCTATAAGCCTTAGGCTTGTTCCTTACTGCGATTATTATTTATGTTTTTTATTGCCTATAGCATGAAGCTATATTATTGCAAGAATATCATCTTCGCGCATAATCAAATAATCAGTTCCTTCATGTTTTAATTCAGTTCCTGCATATTTACCATAAAGTACTGTATCTCCAATTTTAACAGTCATAGTGTGGTCTTTAGTGCCATTTCCTACTGCTACAACAGTTCCTTTTTGTGGTTTTTCTTTGGCAGTATCTGGAATAAAAATCCCTGACGCAGTTTTAGTCTCTGCTGCAACTGGCTCAATAAGTACGCGATCTGAAAGCGGTTTAATGTTTAAAGTCATGATTTTATAATTATGTTATGTTTATAATTTTGTTTGCTTATAAACTTTCAGAAACTATGCCACCTTGGATAAACTGACATTATTTCTTATAAAAAATGCCAGCTTTGACAGGCTGGCATTTTTATATTTTATAAAGAATGTATTATTTTGCTGGGTTAGTCGCAGCAGGTGTTTCTTGAACTGGAGCTGCAGGCGTAGTGCTTGGAGCTGTAGTAGCAGATTTCTCGATAAGTTTAGATTCTACATCGCTTAATGATCCCGTAAAACTTAAACTAGAAAGTAAGATTAATGCAATTAAGATTGTAGCTAACGTCCAAGTACTTTTGTCTAAAAAGTCAGTTGTTTTTTGTACGCCACCTAACATTTGAGATCCACTAATTGTTGAAGATAATCCTCCACCTTTAGGGTTTTGAACCATGATTACTACGATCAATAGAAAACAAACTATTGTGATTAAAACTAAAAAAATTGAAAATGTGCTCATTGTTTAATTATTATTGTTATTTTGTTGTAATGTCTTAATATCCGATATACGGTCTGCAAAGAAACTAATTTTTTCTGGATATTTCAAAATTAATATTTCATATGCTTGTATTGCTTTTGTGTATTTTTTTTGTTCCAAATATACCCTAGCCAAAGTCTCAGTCATTAGGTAGGTATTGTCATCTTTATTGATGTCTATCTGAATGTTAGCTGCAACTGTTGTGGTCGATTTTACAGGAGAAATTTTTGGACTAGTTTCGATGAATTTGTCAATTAATTCCGCTTTCTTCTTTTTCTCTTCGTTAATTTCGATTAATACAGCGTCTGTTTCAATAGGTAAAACTTCTCGTTCTTTTTCTTTTTTCTCCTCTTTTCGTTCAATAGGTTCTGTTCTAGAAAGTTGAAGCCACTCTTGAAAGGAGTGTTTTTCTTTTGCAGAAAAATCCAGAGGTTTACCTAATTCTAGATTTTCTTCTGCAATTTCTATAGCCTCTTCTGTTGCTTCTACATTTACTTCAATATTTGGTATTGAAGCTTCTTTTATTGAAGTAAGAATTGATTGCTCAATAGGATTTGTAAATTTAGGTTCTACTTTTTCTATTACTTCTTCTATTACAATCTCAGGCAAAAGATGTTCGCTATCAATTACGGTTATATTCAAAAGAGCCGAAGCTTTCTTGTCATAATATTCTTTTTGAATAATTGAAAAAGTTTCAGATGTTATAAAATCAAATAAAATAGCTCTATCTGTTGTATGTGCGGCAGTAACTTTTAAGGCATAATTATACTTAAAACTGTTTTGACTATAAAGACCTTTTAATCGCAATGCTCTTGCACTTTGAAAATATGGGAATTCATTCAATACATTGCCTAACTCATCCGTTTGCTTTTCGGTAATAGCATCGGGTCTATTTATTAGGTAAGTATAATCGTTAACATTCATTACTTTTTTCTTTAATCGTTGAAATTGTTTATTCGTTTAATCGGCTATTGTTTAATCGGTTTTATCAGTTTTACGATTAAACCTAAAATTACCATTTTGCCAAAGACTCATTAAATATATCTTGGGTAATACGGTCAAGAATTTCTTTAATAGCAGTGTCCTTTATAGTTCCTATAAGTTGATCTTGTGCAGGATAGTCATAATAGAATTCGAATGATTTTTCAAAATCGTCTGTTTCTTTCTTTCTATTAGTGAATCGTACGTTTACACGAATTTTTAATCTGTTCTGTGATGCCTGCTGATCAGCAGTTGCGGTCATTGGGCTAATTCGAAAGTCTGTGATTTCTCCTTCGTAAACTAAATCTCCACCTGAGCTCACTAAGTTTAGATTAGTTTGATTTTGGATTAAATCCTGTAATTGTAAAGTAAAAGTACGATCCAATCCTGGTTCAATTAAATCAGCATTGTTCTGAAAGTAATTTACTTGAAATGTTTTTGCGTCAATTTTACCAGTTCCTGTAAAGTTGTAAACTGAACAGCTGCTAAAGGTAAAAACAATTGCAATTATAATTAGGTACTGTATATTTCTCATTTTATTTTTTAAAAGCCCAAAGGTATTTATTTTAGTTGTCAATTTTTATACAATTTAGAGGTGTTATTTTACAAATCAAATTGTTTTATTTTCCTGTACAAAGTTCGTTCCGAAATTCCTAGTTCGTCTGCTGCAGCTTTTCGTTTTCCTTTGTTTTTTTCTAATGATTTTTTAATCATTTCGATTTCTTTTTGTTCCAATCGTAAAACCTCTTCTTCTTCGATTGTTTCTGCAAATAAATAATTATCATCGTTTGAAGACTGATATTGTTCCTCACGATTAGGAGTGGTCATAACAGCTGTTCTAGGTTCTTCTTCAAAGTCAATTTCACTATCATTTTCTTGTGAACCATATATTTTTTTGATCAAATTTTTATTGGTTTCTTGCACATTTGCACTACCATTTTGCATTAATTCTAATGTAAGTTTCTTTAAGTCATGCAAATCACTTTTCATATCAAAAAGGACTTTGTATAAAATCTCTCTTTCTGTATTAAAGTCGCTATCGTTTTTCTTGTCATTAATTACTGAAGGCAAATTTGGACCCTCAGTAGGTAGGTAAGATTGTAATGTTGCAAGTGTAATATCACGATTCGTTTCTAGAACCGAAATTTGTTCGGCTACATTTCGTAATTGACGAACGTTACCATTCCATCTAAATTTTTGCAATAGTTGTACAGCATCATCATCTAGTTTTAATGGAGGCATTTTGTATTTATGAGCAAAATCGGATACGAATTTTCTAAACAATAAGTGAATGTCCTCTTTTCGCTCACGTAAAGGAGGTAAAGTAATTTCAACTGTACTCAGACGGTAGTATAAATCCTCACGAAATTTACCTTTTTCGATAGCATTAAATAAATTTACGTTCGTTGCAGCTACAATTCTCACATTTGTTTTTTGTACTTGTGATGAACCTACTTTTATAAATTCCCCATTTTCTAGTACACGAAGTAATCTTACCTGTGTGGTAAGGGGTAATTCTCCAACTTCATCTAAGAAAATAGTTCCACCATCGGCAACTTCAAAATAACCTTCACGAGTACTTGTAGCACCTGTAAAAGCTCCTTTTTCATGACCGAATAATTCACTATCAATAGTTCCTTCGGGAATTGCACCGCAGTTTACAGCTATGTATTTTCCGTGTTTTCTATGTGAAAGTGAATGTATTATTTTTGGAATACTTTCTTTACCGACACCACTTTCTCCAGTTACCATTACCGAAATATCGGTTGGTGCTACCTGAATTGCTTTTTCTATGGCGCGATTAAGCTTAGGATCATTTCCAATAATTTCAAAACGTTGTTTTATAGCTTGAACTGTCTCCATTTATGTTTTCTTTTTGTCACAAATTAATTTGATACTATTGTTGCCTTATTCGCGCTGTATTTACTTTCTTTTGTAACGATGCCTTTTAGGTTCGCATTGAAAATTAATAAAGAATTTTTAGGAATTGTTTTAGAGCCTTTTCGTTTCTTAAAATTTAACTCTTCAGTACCTAGATATTCTTTTGTTAAAATAATGCTATCTTTTTTTACTTCTCCTTCGGTAATAATTTCTTTATCTATCAGCGTTACATTTCTGTTACTTCCAAATTTAGTAGGTAAAAACATAAAAAGAAAATTGTAACTACTTTTTGGTTTAATTTTTACCAATTTGTCAATATCCTGTTGTACTTTAATGTTGTTGCCGCTTACTAAATATCTACCAAATGGTATTGTTGATAATTTTTGTTTGCCAACAGAATCATTATGGTCTTTTGTTATTTTCGAAAAATAGACAATACTATCGATAGAACTAAAATAATATATGTTTGTCGAATTGTTATCAAGTTTTTCTGAATATATACCATCTGGCTTAAAAAATAACTGATTTGAAACCTCTTTGATTTCTGTCTTGTTTTTAATAGAAGAGCAAGAAATTAAAGATATGAAAACTATTAAAGTTATTGTTTTAAGTACCATTTTATGATTATTAATTACGTGGCATTAAAAAAATCAATTCATGTTACTCAATCCAACAGCTTCACCTTTTAATGTTCCACTGGTGCAACTTGTAATTTTTACATTTACAAAATCACCAATTTTATAATCTTCTTTTGGAAAAACTACTGTAATACTTTGTGAATTTCTTCCAGAGAATTCTTCTTTTGATTTTTTAGAAACTTTTTCAACTAAAACTTCTACAGTTTGCCCGATAAATTCTTCAGAACGAAACCAAGCATGTTTTTGTTGTAGATCAACAATTTCTTGTAATCTTCTGGCTTTAGTTTCTTCGGTAACATCATCTTCCATTTTTCTTCCAGCTAAAGTCCCAGGGCGTTCGGAATAGGAATACATATAACCAAAATTATACTTCACATATTCCATTAAGCTCATTGTGTCTTGATGATCTTGCTCTGTTTCTGTTGGAAAACCTGCTATCATATCTTGCGATATTGAACTATTTGGAATTATTGTTTTGATTTTGTCAATCAAAGTCATGTATTCCTCACGTGTATGCAAGCGGTTCATCTCCTTTAATATTCTGTTGCTTCCAGACTGAACTGGTAAATGTATGTGTTTACATATATTTGGGTATTTTGCAATAATGTGCAAAACACTCTCGTGCATATCTTGTGGATTTGAGGTCGAGAAACGAATACGCATTTTAGGATAAGTCACAGCTACCATTTCTAATAATTGGTCGAAATTTACTGCAGTTGCTTTTTGCATATCTGATGCACTAACAAAATCCTTTTTCAATCCACCACCATACCATAAGTAGCTATCTACGTTCTGACCTAATAGTGTAATTTCTTTAAAGCCTTTATTCCATAAATCCTGAATCTCATTCATGATACTCTGTGGTTCGCGACTACGTTCACGTCCGCGGGTAAAAGGCACCACGCAAAACGTACACATATTATCACAACCACGGGTAATTGAAACTAAAGCCGTGATTCCGTTGCTCATTAATCGAACAGGTGAAATATCACCGTAGGTTTCATCTTTTGATAAAATTACGTTTATAGCATCACGACCTTCTTCGACTTCGCTTAATAAATTAGGTAAATCTTTGTAGGCATCAGGACCAACAACAAGATCTACTATTTTTTCTTCTTCTAGAAACTGACTTTTCAAGCGTTCAGCCATGCATCCCAAAACTCCAACCTTCATTTTTGGGTTAATGCGTTTTACGGCATTGTATTTTTCCAAACGTTTACGAATTGTTTGTTCGGCTTTGTCACGTATAGAACAGGTATTTACCAAAACTAAATCGGCTTCTTCAAGAACCGAAGTTGTATTATAACCACCGTCTGACAAAATTGAAGCTACAATTTCGCTATCCGAAAAATTCATCGCACAACCGTAGCTTTCTATAAAGAGTTTCTTAGTATTCTCAGGTTTATTTTCTAAAACAAGACTTTCGCCTTGTTTGCTTTCTTCAATAATCTTTTCCATAAGGCACTTTCAAAAGTGTATTTTAATAAGGCCACAAATGTACGATTATTTGCGTGATTATGACAAGATGTCAGACGAAGATTTAACATTGTTTTGTAATTTTGCTTAACATGAAAAAACTCTCTTTAGAATAAAGAGAGTTTTAGCTAACAAATTAAAAAACGAAATGAGTTTAGAATAGATTAACTTCTAATTGTACTCTGGCAATTTTGTTTTCAGGGTTCCACATTGCAGTTGCTGAAACGGGCAATTTATAATTAAATACAGAAATTTCCTTGGTAGCTTTTATTCCAGTATTTACAATTCCGAAACTACTTTCTGTTTTGTTTGAGTATAAGAAATTCTCTCCATCAAGTGCAAAACCTGCTCCCATAAAAATATCCAGATTTACTTTTTGATTTTTTATGACTGGATAGCTTAACTCGGTATAAGTTGAGTACTTGCTTTTGTAGCTGTTATCGCTGTTCAGTTCTCTATCTTTTAAGCCGCTGTAAAGTATTATGTCAACTTCTACTCGCAAAGGGAATGATTCTGGGAAGCGATAAGAAGTTCTTAAGTCTATAAGATGTGTGCTTGTAAGTTTATTGTAATTAAATACTTCAGGATTTTCAATTCCAGTAGTGTTGAATAAATCCCATAATCCAATTGAGAAATTATTTTTTTGATATTGAATATAGTAGTTTATTTCACGGTATTTCCCGTCAAATCCTGCACCACCCCATATTCCGACAGTGAAATTTCTTTCTTTATCAAATGTGTAATGAATATTTCCAGTAGCAGTCATACCGTCATTAATAACAAGACCTCTCCATAGGTGACTTGTTTTTAAGTCAGCATTAAAGTCTAAACGGGAGGGTTTTGTATTTTCTGTTGAAACGAAACTACTATCTGAGGCCGCTGTTTTTTGAGCGTATCCAGTTAGCCCTATAATCGAGATTATAGAGAAAAATAGTATTTTTTTCATGATTTTTTATTTTATAAAAAAGATATTTAAAGTAGTGCCATATATAAGAGTGCTGCTAAACCTGATCCTATGATAGGGCCTATAATCGGAATCCATGCGTAGTCCCAGTTACTACTTCCTTTAAAAAGAAGAGCGTGTGTGATACGAGGACCTAAGTCTCTCGCGGGATTAATTGCATAACCCGTAGTGCCGCCTAAAGAAAGTCCGATTGCCCATACTAAAATAGCAACGGGTAAAGCGCCTATTGAACCTAGTCCAATTTTAGCGTCAGTAGCGGTACCTATGCTGAGTTCTGGACCTGCAATGTAGAAGATTACGAAGATAAGAACGAAAGCTCCGATTATCTCACTAATCAAATTTGAAAAGTTGTTTCTAATGGCGGGTATTGTGCTAAAGCAGGCTAGTTTTGAACCTTCATCTTCGGTTATAGAAAAATGGTCTTTATGAAATAGCCAAACTAAGAACGCACCGAGCATAGCACCTATTAATTGAGCAATGATGTATGAAGCTACTTGCCCCCAAGCAAATTTCCCTATGATAGCTAATCCAATTGTTACCGCAGGATTTAGATGTGCACCACTAATTGGTCCTGCAACTGTTACGCCTACAAAGACAGCAAATGCCCATCCGGTAGTAATTACTATCCATCCAGAGTTGTTTCCTTTTGTTCCTTTAAGAACCACGTTTGCTACAACTCCGTTACCTAATAAGATAACGAGCATTGTGCCGATAATTTCTGCAATAAATGGTGACATCTTCTTGTTTTTTTTATTGATTTATCCTCTAATCTTCAATCCAATTTGTAGTACGACCTACGGCTTTGTTCCAGTTATGTACCAATTTATCTACTTCAGCTTTTGGCATTTCTGGTGAGAATTCACGGTCAATAGACCATTGTTCTTGCAGTTCGTCTATACTTTTCCAGTAACCTACAGCTAATCCAGCTAAGTATGCAGCTCCTAATGCTGTTGTTTCTAGGGTTTTGGGTCTAATTACTTTAAAGCCGAATAGATCAGATTGAAATTGTAACATTAAATTATTGACAACAGCTCCGCCATCTACTCTTAATTCTTTTCCTTCATTTCCAAAGTCAGCCTCCATTGATTTTGCTAAGTCAAATACTTGGTAAGCAATTCCTTCTAAGGTTGCACGGGCTATGTGTGCATTTGTTGTTCCTCTGGTAATGCCAAAAATTGCTCCTCTGGCATATTGATCCCAATAAGGGGCGCCTAATCCTGTTAAAGCAGGTACAAAATAAACACCTCCATTGTCGGGTACAGTTGCTGCTAAAGTTTCGATTTCGTCAGATGAATCAATCATTTTTGCACCATCTCGTAACCATTGTACTGCTGCTCCACCTACAAATACGCTTCCTTCTAAAGCATAAGTAGTTTTTCCGTTTATTTTCCAGGCAACAGTTGTAAGTAAATTATTTTTAGAATAAACAGGTTTGTCTCCGGTATTCATTAGCATAAAGCAACCTGTTCCGTAAGTGTTTTTTACCATTCCGGGTTCAGTACATAGTTGCCCAAAAAGAGCTGCTTGTTGATCTCCAGCTACACCAGATATTGGAATTTTTGTAGAAAATAATGTTGTACAAGTTTCACCATATATTTCACTACTTTGTTTTATTTCAGGTAGCATTGCTCTTGGAATATTAAATAATTCCAATAATTCAGTGTCCCATTCTAATGTATGAATGTTTAGTAGTAAGGTTCTACTTGCATTAGAAACGTCAGTCATGAACATTTTTCCTCTGGTTAGTTTCCAGATAAGCCATGTATCTACAGTTCCGAAGCATAGTTTTCCTTGTTCTGCTTTTTCGCGCGCTCCTTCAACATTATCTAAGATCCATTTTAATTTAGTACCAGAAAAATAAGCATCTAGTTTTAATCCAGTCTTTTCTTGGATCATGTCTGAAAGACCTTGAGATTTTAATTCGTCACAATATTTTGCAGTTCGACGATCTTGCCAAACAATAGCATTGTATAGAGGTTCGCTGGTTTCTCTATCCCAAACGATTGTTGTTTCACGTTGATTGGTGATTCCGATTGCAGCTATTTCTTTTCCTGAAATTCCCATTTTTGCAATAACTTCGGCAGCAACACTAATTTGTGAATACCAAATTTCATTGGGATCGTGCTCTACCCATCCTGGTTTTGGGAAGATTTGTTCATAAGGTTTTTGAGAAATGCTTACAATTTTGCCATCATGGTTGAATATGATGGCTCTAGAGGAGGTAGTACCCTGATCTAGTGTTAGGATAAATTTGTTTTCCATAATGGTGTACTGTTAATGGTGTTTTTCTTGAAAATCTGATAAAATGAATCCGTTTGCAAGATGTTTAAATTCTGATATTTGTCTTTGTGCCCATGTTTCGTCGTGGCCTAATTCTTTAGCTAATAATAGGGCAACTTTTTCACTTGAAGCGATAGCTGCACGAGCATCTAAAAATAATAAACGAACTCTTCTGGCTAGTACATCGTCTATGGTTCTTGCCATTTCATAGCGAATTGCCCAAGCTACTTCTGCCATAGTGTAGTCGTAATCCGGATGTAATTTTTCTTTTAATTCGGGTTCGTTATTTTGTAATTCTAATATTTTAGGAATATCAGTTCCGTATATATATAAGTGGTTTTCTCGGGCTTTTGTATCGGTTTGTTTGTTTCCGTGAATTGCAATGTGCTCAGTTTTACATTTTGCTTTCGGTAAATTATGTACAGTAATTGCTTTGTCTATAATGTCTTCAGCAATTTTTCTGTAGGTAGTCCATTTTCCTCCAGTTATGGTTATTAATCCAGTTTCAGAAACAATTATTTTGTGACTTCTTGAAACTTCTTTGGTGCTTTTCCCTTCTTTTTCTGGTGCTGCTAATGGTCTTAATCCAGCAAAAACAGATAAAACATCCGCACGTGTAGGTTTTTTAACTAAGAAGCGTTGTGCTGTTTCTAATACGAATTCAATTTCTGTTTCTAATGCAATTGGCTCTAAGCTGTGTTTCTTAATTAAAGTATCTGTTGTTCCAACTACTACTTTATTATGCCAAGGCACTGCAAATAAAACTCTTCCATCGCTTGTCTTTGGTATCATCAATGCTTGATCGCCAGGTAAGAAAGATTTGTCGAATACAAGGTGAATTCCTTGACTTGGAACGATATATTTTTTGTACACAGTATCGTTTAGTTTCATTATTGCATTAGTGAAAACTCCAGTTGCGTTTATGACCGCTTTACCTTTTATTTCGTATTTCTCACCAGATTCATGATCTACTATTTCAACACCTGTAACTTGGTTTTTGTCATTTTTTAATAAGCCAATAACTTTAGCGTAGTTTAAAAGACAAGCGCCATTTTCTACTGCAGTTTGTGCAATATTTATAGCTAAACGAGAATCATCAAATTGACCATCTTGGTAGATAACACCACTTACCAGACCTTTTGGTTCTACAGTAGGGAGTAGCTCGATAGTTTTTTTCTTTGAAATATATTTAGATCGGCCTAAACTTAGTCTTCCTGCTAGTAAGTCATAAATAGTAAGCCCTATGGTGTAGAAGTAGCCTCCCCACCAATTGTAATTAGGTATTACGAAAGATTGATTTTTAACTAAGTGGCCTGCATTTTGAGCCATTAGTCCTCTTTCTTTTAAAGCTTCTGTTACTAGAGAAATATCTCCTTGCTCTAGATAACGAACACCTCCGTGAACTAATTTAGTACTTCTGCTAGAAGTTCCTTTGGCAAAATCTACTGCTTCAATCAAAACAGTTTTGTATCCTCTGCTTGCGGCATCAAGAGCTGTCCCTAGTCCGCTAGCACCTCCTCCAATCACAATTACATCCCATTCGGAGGTTTGCTTTAGTTTTGCTAATTGTTCTATTCGTTTCATTGTTCGGTTTTATTTGTTTCGTATTTCTTAAAATGCTTTCGAATAACAAACATAATGAAATTAAACGAAACCAAAAAAAATAAAGTGAAATTTATTTTATTATTTTATTTTTGTATCTTTCGCCATGAAGAATCTTAATATTAAAGCTGCATTATGACCATTATCAACAGAAGACAAGAAGATATACTTAAAGAATTAGATCAGAAAGGATATGTTAATGTGGTTGATTTATGTGAAATGTATAATGTTTCAACCGTAACCATACGAAAGGATCTGAATTTTTTAGAAAATGAAAAGTTACTACATCGTACACATGGAGGGGCGAGCAAGAAGCCGATTTATGCTTTTGAAAGAGATGTTAGTGATAAGGAAACTTTGCAGGTAGAACAAAAAAAGCAAATAGCCAAAGAAGCTTTAAAGTATAT
Source organism: Flavobacterium frigoritolerans (assembly GCF_025847275.1). GTDB lineage: Bacteria > Bacteroidota > Bacteroidia > Flavobacteriales > Flavobacteriaceae > Flavobacterium > Flavobacterium frigoritolerans. Next base: position 33,849 of record NZ_JAOZEV010000006.1, on the reverse strand, counting down.
TAGTGAACACGATTATATTATATTAGGTTCAGGTTCGAATATTCATTATTTGTCTCGAATAATTACTGGATTTCAAAAACTAACGGTGCTTACACCTTCTTTAAAAGTATCTCTAGAACTTAGTAAAGAAATGAATATTGATACGATACAGTTAGGTGGAGATGTTCGAAATAGTTCTACTTCAGCAGTTGGTCCGATAGCCGAAGCAACATTGAGTCAGTTTTCTTGCAATAAATTATTTCTAGGTACAGACGGTGTTCATTTAGAATTCGGTTTAAGTACATCAAATGCTTTAGAAGCACATTTAAATCAGGCTATGATTGAAGTAGCAGAAAAGGTTATAGTACTTGCAGATTCTACGAAGATGAATATAAGAGGTTTTGGTAAAATCTGTAATTTGAATAAAATTGATGTGCTTATTACTGATGATGGTATTGATCCGGAAACTAAGGTAAAACTGGAAGAAATTGGAATTGATGTGGTTATTGCTGGAAAATTTTAGTTTATAGGGGGCTGTTTTATTTTGGTCATTTTATAAGGTGAATGATTTGGGTGTATTTGAGTATTTGTATTGTAAGAAAAAACATGTAATTTTGTTTATATTTGGGCACTTATTAATAGTATAAAATATTTTTAAAATTTACTAAAGCGCAATATTTAAAAAAAATAGATACTTTTGTTCCAGAAAAATAGAGTAATGGCAAAGAATTTAGTAATAGTTGAGTCACCTGCAAAGGCAAAAACGATAGAGAAATTTTTAGGAAGTGATTTTCAAGTAGAGTCAAGTTATGGGCATATTGCCGACTTGCCTTCGAAAGAAATCGGTGTAGATGTAGAGAATGGTTTTAAACCTAAATATGAAGTTTCTCCAGATAAAAAAGCTTTGGTTAGTAAGCTAAAAACATTATCTAAGAATGCCGAAATGGTTTGGTTGGCAAGTGATGAGGATCGCGAGGGGGAGGCTATTTCATGGCATCTTGCTGAGGAATTGAAATTGGATACAAAAAAAACCAAGCGAATTGTTTTTCACGAAATTACAAAATCGGCTATCCTAAAAGCAATTGAAAATCCAAGAGAAATAGATTATAATTTGGTTAATGCACAGCAAGCGCGTCGTGTATTAGATAGATTAGTAGGATATGAATTGTCTCCTGTTTTATGGAGGAAAATTAAAGGAGGTTTATCAGCAGGACGTGTGCAGTCAGTTTCTGTGCGTTTAATTGTTGAAAGAGAACGTGAAATTCAGAATTTTAAAGCTGTAGCATCATATTCTGTTGTTGCGGAGTTTACTAATGAAAGCGGAAAAACGTTCAAGGCTAAATTGCCTAAAAATTTTAATACAAAAAAAGAAGCTGAAGATTTTTTAAATAAAAACATAGGTTCTTCATATAAGGTTTCAGACTTAGAAACGAAACCTACCAAAAAATCACCAACAGCACCATTTACAACTTCTACCTTGCAACAAGAGGCAGCGAGAAAATTGTATTTGCCAGTTGGAATCACAATGCAGTTAGCACAACGTTTATACGAAGCAGGACTTATTACTTATATGAGAACTGATAGTGTTAATCTTTCTAAAGATGCGATGGATGCTGCTCAGGCAGAAATTATTAAATCGTACGGAAAAGAATTCTCAAAACCGAGAACTTTCACAAACAAGAGTAAGGGAGCGCAAGAAGCACACGAGGCGATTCGACCTACAGATATGTCGCGTCATACAGTGAATATTGACAGAGATCAAGCGCGTTTGTATGACTTGATTTGGAAAAGAACATTGGCTTCACAAATGAGTGATGCGCAATTAGAAAGAACCAATGTAAAAATTGAAGCTAATAATCATAGTGAAATATTTACAGCATCTGGAGAAGTTTTGCTTTTTGAAGGATTCTTAAAGGTGTATCTTGAAGGTCATGACGATGACGAGGAGGAGCAAGAAGGAATGTTGCCAGCAATGAAAGTGAATGAAAAATTAATAAACAACTACATCACGGCTACTGAAAGATATTCAAGACCGCCAGCGCGTTATACAGAAGCTTCTTTGGTGAAGAAATTAGAAGAGTTGGGTATTGGTCGACCTTCTACTTATGCACCAACTATTTCGACTATTATCAACAGAAATTATGTTGAAAAAGGAAATCTTGACGGACAAGAACGTAATTATACACAACTTACTTTGCAATCTAATAAGGTAGGAGAGAAGTTGCTTAAAGAAAATACAGGTTCGGATAAAGGAAAGTTAGTTCCAACTGATATCGGAACAATTGTTACAGATTTCTTGGTTAAGAATTTTGGGACAATATTAGATTATAATTTTACAGCAAAAGTAGAGCAGGATTTTGATGAAATTGCTGAGGGAAATATTGATTGGGCACAAATGATGCAGGAGTTTTATGATAAATTCCATCCAAATGTGAAAGATGTAGAGGCGAATGCTGAAAGAGAAAGTGGAGAGAGAATATTAGGAAAAGATCCAGTTTCAGGAAGACCAGTTTCAGTTCGTTTAGGGAAGTTTGGTCCAATGGCGCAAATAGGAGAGCCGGATGATGAAGATAAGAAATTTGCCAGTTTAATGGCTGATCAGAATATTGGAAACATAACGTTGGAAGAAGCTTTGAATTTGTTTTTATTGCCTAAAAACTTAGGTGAATATAAAGGAGAAGAAGTAGAAGTAAGTAATGGACGTTACGGGCCTTATGTCCGTCATGGAAGTGTTTTTATTTCGTTGCCAAAAGGAGAAGATCCATTAGATGTAACAATTACCAGAGCACAAGAGTTAATAGATGAAAAAGCACTTGCTGATGCTCCTATTGCTGTTTATAAAGGAGAAGGAGTGCAAAAAGGAGTAGGTCGTTTTGGCCCATTTATCAAATGGAATGGATTGTTTATTAATGTAAGTAAAAAATACGATTTTGATAATTTGTCACAATCGGATATTGAAGCTTTGATTGAAGATAAACTTCAGAAAAATATTGATAAAGTACTTCATAACTGGGAAGAAGAAGGAATCTTAGTTGAAAAAGCACGATGGGGACGTTCGGTTATCACAAAAGGTAAAATTAAAATTGAATTAAGTAAAGATGTTGATGCTACAAAATTGACTTTGGCTGAAGTTCAGGAAATGATAGCTAAGAAAACCCCAGTAAAAAAGACAGCTGCAAAAAAAGCGCCAGCGGCTAAAAAAGCTGTAGCGAAAAAAACAGTAGCAAAAAAGAAATAAAAAATGGAATTTGATTTTCTACAACCAGTTGCCGAAGAAATTCTAAACTACGTTGGTACCTTGTCTTCTCAAGAATTGGGAAGTAAAATAGTTTTGCATACCAAAGATCAATTTCCGGATATAACTAAGGTTAATATAGCTATAATTGGGGTTTTGGATAATCGCGGAGATGTATCAGCGATTAATGATGTGGATTTAAATCCATTTCGGAAAAAACTATATGGCATGTTTCCCGGAAATTGGGATATGTCTATTGCTGATTTAGGAGATATTGTGCCAGGAGATTCGGTAGATGATACTTATTATCTTTTGAAGAAAATAACAGCAGCTTTAATAAAAAACAGAGTGGTGCCTATCGTGATAGGTGGATCTCAGGATTTAACTTATGCATTATATCGTGCTTACGATGATTTAGAGCAGATGGTTAACTTAGTTGCAGTCGATAATAAATTTGATTTTGGAAAAGAAAGCGAAGATTCTTCAGCAACTTCTTATTTAACTAAAATTATAGTAGACGCACCTAACAATTTATTTAATTACTGTAATATCGGATATCAGACTTATTATAATTCGCAAGAAGAGATAGATTTAATTGAGAAATTGTTTTTTGATGCTTATCGATTGGGTGAGATTTCAAATAAAATTGCGCTAGCAGAGCCAGTTTTTAGAGATGCCGATTTAGTAAGTTTCGATTTAAATTCAGTTAAATCTGCCGATTCAGGGAATACTTTTGCTTTTGAACCTAATGGTTTTGATGGTAAAGAAATCTGTTCGCTTGCGAGATATGCTGGAATTAGTGATAAAGTCTCAACCTTTGGAGTATTTAATCATAATAATACATTGCAGGAAGCTCCAATAATAGCGCAAATAGTTTGGTATTTCATCGAAGGGTATCATTATCGTTCAAATGAGTATCCATATGGTAGCCGAAAAAACTATTTAAAATATATAGTTCCATTAGAGGAAGAGGAGTTGGTTTTTTATAAAAGTGACAAAACAGACCGTTGGTGGATAGAGATACCATTTATTTCAAATGAGAATAATAAATTGAAGAGAAATACGTTGTTATCTTGTTCTTATGATGAATATTTGATAGCTTGTAATCAGGAATTACCTGAAAGATGGTGGAAAGCACAACGGAAAAATACTGTGTAATCGTTTTCGTAATAAGATGCTAATGATTTAAGGGTTTTTTGAATACTTGTTTTTGGTTTTATTAGCAGGGTTAAACTTACAAATATTAAAATTTAACGTTTTTTAGCGGTATTTCGTAGCAGTTTATCGACTAAATATTTTTTTTTTATTTTTTTTAACTTTAATTTTGGACCGTGAAATAAATTACACAAAAAGCTATTGTTTTTTTAAAAAATAATAAATAGGTTTACGGACTTATAATAATGAATAGATAATCCAAATATATATGAAGAAGTTTATTGCATTTGCGGCATTTTTAACACTAATGATTAGTTGTGGTAGGTCAAGTGACAAAGGAGAATTGGTAGGTGTTAAAGGCGGGAAATGGTATCCAGAAAAACCTTATGGAATGACTTTGATTCCAGGAGGATCTTTTATCATGGGTAAGTCAGATGATGACTTGGCTCAAGTAGAGGATGCGCCAACTAAAACCGTTACCGTTCGTTCTTTTTATATGGATGAGACAGAGATAACAAATAGTGAGTACCGTCAATTTGTAGAATGGGTTAAAGATTCTACTATGAGAGTTCGTTTGGCTATTATGGCTGACGAAATGGGGCAAAAACCAGGTGAATCTAAAGGTAAAAAAGGTGGAAGTATAGGTGATTATGCTTTTAACGATTCAGATCCAGAAAAGATGACAGCTTATGATAAGTATATGTACGATAATTATTATAGTATAGGTACTGCTGATGATCCTTACGCTGGAAGAAAGTTAAACAAAAAAGTGAAATTACCTAAGAGTACACAAGCATATCCAGATGAGTATTATGCAGAGGTAATGGATTCTATGTATATTCCTGTTGAAGAATCATATAATGGTTTAAGAACGATGGATGTTAACAAGTTGAAATTTAGATATTCTTGGATGGATATTCAGGCTGCAGCTAAAGCTAAAGTAGGAAAAAGAAAAGATTTCGTTAAGACAGAAGAAGTTAAGGTTTACCCAGATACAACAGTTTGGATTAAAGATTTTACTTATTCATATAATGAGCCAATGCATAATGATTATTTCTGGCATAAAGCATATGGAGATTATCCTGTTGTAGGAGTAAAATGGACTCAGGCAAAAGCATTTTGTGCTTGGAGAACTTTAAATAAAAACTCATACATCAAATCAAAAAAGAAAGGACATGATTTAGTAAACTCTTTCAGATTGCCAACAGAGGCAGAATGGGAGTATGCTGCTAGAGGAGGTCTGGAGTCTGGAACTTATCCTTGGGGAGGTCCTTATATCAGAAATGATAGAGGTTGTTTTATGGCTAACTTTAAGCCAAATAGAGGAGATTATGCTGCAGATAATGCTTTGTATACTGTAGAAGCAAAATCATATGATCCAAATGGTTACAATTTGTACAATATGGCAGGGAACGTTGCAGAGTGGACAGATTCATCTTATAGTCCAAATGCTTACGAATATGTATCAACTATGAATCCTAATGTACAGGATACTTCAAACAAACGTAAAGTAGTGCGTGGAGGTTCATGGAAAGATGTTGCTTATTTCTTGCAAGTAAGTACTAGAGATTTTGAATACGCAGATTCTGCAAGAAGTTTTATCGGTTTTAGAACTGTTCAAGATTATATGGGAACGCAATCAACTGGAAATAAAAAATAATTAATTATTAAGAGAAAGTAAATTAAATACAATAACCAAATCCTTATTTTAAAACCTAAAACAAACAAACAGAATTATGGCATTATTAAGTAAAAAAGCGATGAACTTCGCTTACGGTATGGGAGCAGCAGTAGTAATTATTGGAGCTTTATTCAAAATTACTCACTTTGAAATCGGGCCGTTAACAGGAACCTTGATGCTTTCAATCGGATTAGTAACTGAGGCATTAATTTTTGCTTTATCTGCTTTTGAACCAGTTGATGATGAATTAGATTGGACATTAGTTTATCCAGAATTGGCAAATGGATCAGCAAAAGCTAAAGTAGCAAAAGTTGAAACACCATCTGATGCGCAAGGTTTATTATCTCAAAAATTAGACGTTATGCTTAAAGAAGCTAAAATTGACGGAGAATTAATGTCAAGCTTAGGTAACAGTATCAAAAACTTTGAATCTGCTGCCAAAAGTATTTCGCCTACAGTTGATTCAATTGCTTCTACTAAAAAATACAGCGAAGAATTATCTACTGCAGCTGCACAAATGGAATCATTAAATAGTTTATATAAAGTTCAATTAGAAAGTGCTTCAAGAAATGCAGAAGCAAACAAAGAAATCGCTGAAAATGCAACAAAATTAAAAGAGCAAATGCAATCAATGACTGCAAATATTGCTTCTTTAAACAATGTATATGGTGGTATGCTTTCGGCTATGAATAATAAAGGATAATTAGTTAAAAACAATTATTATTAATAAAAAACTAATTATTTAGAAAATATGGCAGGAGGAAAATTAACCCCTAGACAGAAGATGATAAACCTGATGTATCTGGTTTTTATCGCAATGTTAGCAATGAATATGTCAAAAGAAGTTTTATCAGCTTTTGGCTTAATGAATGAAAAATTTGAAAGTGCAAACGAAGCTTCAAATATGTCTAATGAGCAAATGTTAACAGCATTAGATCAAAAGGCGGCTGAAGCAAAAGGAGAGTTTGAAATGGCTTCTCAAACAGCACATAAAGTACAAGCTATATCTAAGGACTTTTATGATTACATTGGCTCATTAAAAGGTGATGTTTTAAAAGGATTCGAAAAAGACGCAGCAACTGGAAAGTTACCATATGAAAATATGGATAAAGGAGATAATATCGACAATTGGTTTACTGGAGAAGGTTATACTGCAAAAGGTAACGAGATTGTTGCAAAAATAAATAAGTACAAAGCTGACATGAAAGCTGCATTGAGCGATAAAAAGTACAGTGCAATTGTAGCAGAGATTGAAAATAAATTTAATACTTCTGACGTTAAAAACCAAGAAGGATTAAAAGATAAATTTTTAACTTATCATTTTAAAGGTTTCCCAGCTGTTGCATCAGTTGCAAAATTATCAGCTTGGCAAAGTGATGTTAAAAAAGCAGAATCTGATGTATATAGTTCAGCTTTAGGAAAAGCAGCAGTAGCAGCAGCTTCTTATAGTAATTATAAAGCAATTGTTGTTCTTGATAAAAGTGCTTACTTTCAAGGAGAAACTGTTACAGGTAAAGTTGTTTTAGGTCGTTATGACGAAAACACAAAACCTACTTCATTCTCTGGACCAGGTAAAATTGTTAATGGACAAGCTGTTATTTCGATGACTGCTGGTGGAATTGGAGAGCAAAGTATTAACGGACAATTTACATTCTTAGAAGATGGGAAAACGATTCCACTTAAATTTGAAGGTAAATATGTTGTAGTACCAAAACCAAATTCAGCTACTATTTCTGCTGATAAAATGAATGTAGTTTATAGAGGTGTTGTTAACCCTATCTCAGTTTCATTTGCTGGAGTTGCTGATAATAAAGTTGTAGCAAGTGCTCCAGGATTGTCTTCTGCAGGTAAACCAGGAAAATATAATATGAATCCAGGTACAGGTACAGAAACTACAATTTCTGTTACAGGTACATTGCCAAATGGAACTACTGTTTCTGATAAGAAAACGTTCAGAATTAAAGGTATTCCTGGACCAAGTGGAACTATTAGAGGAGAAATGGGTATCGTAAAAGGACCTAAATCAAACTTAGAAGTAGCAACAATAGGAGCTAAATTAGTTGATTTTGATTTTGAAGTTGGATTAGATGTTGTTGGATTTAATTTAAAAGTTACTGGGCAACCTACAGTTGTAGTTTCTGGTAATAGATTAAATGCACAATGTAAATCAGTTCTTTCAAAAGCAGGTAGAGGTGACCAAGTCACTATTTCTGAGATTAAAACTAAACTTGTTGGAGCAGGAAGTTATTTATTACCTAGAACTTCTCCAGTAATTTTTGAAATACAATAATAAGTAGAATTATAAAGTAAACTACTTCAATATCTTATACTGATACCATGATGAATGTAAGAAATTTTTTAATAGCTATTATCTCTGTTGCAGGGAGTTATACCACATTTGCACAGTCGAATTTGCTTAATGCAAAAACACCTGCAGAAATTGGTTTGAAAACGCCAGCACAACTTATTTCAGATAATGACAAACCATTAGCTTATGGTTACGTACACGATAGAGATGTTTTGATGGGAAAAACGGTTTGGGAAATCATTGATTTGAACGAAAAAATCAACTTCTCACTATATTTTCCAATTGATACAGCAAATATCGGTTCAGACAGACGTTCTATGTACGATGTCTTGACAAAGGCAATTAAAAATGGTAAAATTACTGAAGTATACACTGATAGTTATTTCAATACCAAAAAGTCTATGAAAGATATTCAGGCTTCTTTATCACGTATCGATACAACAGATGCAGGTAGAGAGCAATTGAATCAAGATCCGGGTGCGTATGTTATGCAAACGATCGAAAAAAAGAAGACAACAGGTAAAGGAAAGAACAAAGTAACTACAAGTGAAACAGTAACTGTTCCTGCATCTAAAACGATATCTTCTGAGTATATCTTGAAAACTGATTTAACAGCTCAAGATGTTACAGAATATAAAATTAAAGGGTATTGGTATTTTGACAAGCGTCAAAGTGAATTGAAGTATCGTCTATTAGGAATTTGTCCTGTTACTCCAGATGTTTACACTATTAATAGTGAAGAAAAAGATTATATCGAATTGTTCTGGGTATTCTTCCCAGATGCTAGAAATGTCTTGCATGAAGCTAAAGCTTTTAATGACAAGAACTCTGCAATGCCAATTTCTTTTGATCAAATCTTAAACTCTAGACGTTTTAATAGTACAATCTATAAAGAAGAAAATGTTTATGGAGATAGAGCTATAGAAGAATACATGAAGGATAATGCTCAGAATCAATTGTTAGAATCTGAGAGAGTGAAAGAGAAAATTAGAAATTTCGAATCAGATATGTGGAATTACTAAAAAATAATTTCCTTCTTTAATATAAACTCTTACCATTCGTGGTAAGAGTTTTTTTTTATTTAAGTTTGATGGCTGTAACAGTTTAATTTATTTTTAATGATTGACTATTTAATTATTGGCTCAGGTTTGGCTGGGATTTCTTTTTCAGAAAAAGCATTGTCGCACAATAAATCTATTTTGGTAGTAGATGATAAATCACAAAACTCTTCAAAAATTGCAGGAGGATTGTATAATCCAGTAATTTTAAAAAGATTTAGTGAAGTATGGCAAGCACAAGAACAGCTTGTTTTAATGGATTCCTTTTATGTAGCTATAGAAAGTAAACTAGCTACAAAATTTAACTATCAACTACCAATCTTGAGAAAGTTTTTTTCGATAGAAGAACAAAACAATTGGTTTAGTGCTTCAGATAAAAAAAACTTAGCACCATTTTTGTCTACTAAGTTAATTTCTAAAAAATACAATAGTATAGATTCTCCATATGATTATGGCGAAGTTTTGCATACAGGTTATGTTGATACCGCTTTATTATTAGAAAAATATAGTGAATATTTACTTACTAATAATTTGTTGCTGCAAGAATCGTTTGATTATAATCAAATAGAGTTTTTAGATTCAGGTATACAATATAAAAACATCCGAGCACGTCATATCATTTTTGCAGAAGGGTTTGGATTGCATAAGAATCCATTTTTTAATGATTTGCCTTTGGATGGAACAAAAGGAGAATTGTTTATCATAAAAGCAGTAGGCTTAAATTTAGATGTAATTGTAAATACAAGTGTATTTATATTGCCTTTAGGCAATGATTTGTTTAAAGTGGGGGCAACGTACAACTGGAAGGATAAAACGGATTTGCCTACTGAAGAAGCTAAACAGGAACTTTTAGAGCGTATTCGTGAAATTATTACTTGCGAATTTGAAATCGTAGCGCATTTTGCGGGAGTTCGCCCAACTGTAAAAGACAGAAGGCCATTGGTAGGAACACATAATATGCATAAATCGCTTCATATCCTTAACGGGCTAGGGACACGTGGGGTCATGCTTGGACCAGCTATGGCAAAAGCTTTATTTGAAAATATTGAAAATGAAGTGCCTTTGGATGATGAAATAAATATCCAACGATTTTATAGAAAGAAGAATAAGTAGATTATCTAAGTTCGACTGTGCTATCTGAACTGTATACAGAATTTTAGTTTTCTAGTTATTACCTAATTATTTTATGTTAGTAGTTGGGTCGTAAGAAACAAACATATTAATGTAAATGTTTCTTGACCATCTTAATACAAAAGGAAATAATAGAATAAGAGTTATTACAATTGCTATAAACGAAGTTTCAATGCTTGAGTTTAATAAAACATAAGATATAACAAAGGCTGCAATACCTAAAGCAACGTTTAAACCATAACTCACATACATCGCTCCGTAAAAAAAGGAAGGCTCAATTTGATATACAAATCCGCAATGACTACAAGATTCATTCATTTTTAAAACCTTAGTTAAATGTAACGGGTTCTTGTCTTCGTACATACTTTCGTTTTGACATTTAGGACAAGTGCCTTTTAAAATACTATTTAGTTTAGATCCTTTTTTGAACATTTTGGGTAAGTTTTTGTGATATGTAAAAGTATACTGTATCAATTCCGAAGTTATGAAGTACAGTTGTTTTAAATAAAAAATGATGAATTTAGATCAAAGATAATCATTGATTATCATATTAACAATTTTCGATTCTTAATATCCTAAAATGCATAAATAAGAGAGGCTAAGTATGTTGTAAACAGGGTTTTTAACTTTATAGTATAATACATTCCTTTTCACTACCTTTGCATTTTTAAAATTATAAGTAAAACGCAATATAAATTGCTATATGTTTTAGAAAATCAAGAATCAAAAATACGGATTACGGGTCAATTAAATGTAAAATTAAAGCTTTGGTAAGCTTGAAAAACATTTAGTTGTTCAGGAAAAAGTATTTTAATGTCTACAAAAAATTAGATTTTCATTAATTTGAAAATATTAATTTACACAATCAATTAGTTATAAAATAACAATAATAAATGCTTAATATACATAATTTATCTGTTTCGTTTGGGGGATCTTATTTGTTTGAGGAAGTTACTTTTCGTTTAGGTGCAGGAGATCGAGTAGGTCTTGTAGGGAAAAATGGTGCTGGAAAATCAACAATGCTAAAAATTCTTGCAGGCGATTTTAAACCAGATTCAGGACAAATTGCAACAGAGAAAGAGGTACGAATGGGGTTTCTGCGTCAGGATATCGATTTTGAACAAGGAAGAACAGTACTAGAAGAAGCCTACGAAGCTTTTACAGATATAAAAGTTGTAGAGAAAAAATTAGAGCAAATCAATCATCAATTGGTAACCAGAACCGATTATGAAAGTGAAGAATACAGCCAGATTATTGAAGATTTATCTGATTATACACACCGTTTCGAATTATTAGGAGGGTATAATTATGTTGGAGATACAGAGAAAATTCTTTTAGGTTTAGGTTTTAAGAGAGAAGTCTTTAATAACCAAACCGAAACCTTTTCAGGTGGGTGGAGAATGCGTATTGAGTTAGCAAAATTATTATTACAGTCTAACGATATTTTGTTACTGGATGAGCCTACGAATCACTTGGATATTGAGAGTATCATTTGGTTAGAAAGTTTCTTGCGTAATTATCCAGGAGTTGTGGTGATTGTATCGCACGATAAGATGTTTTTGGACAATGTAACCAACAGAACTATCGAAATTTCATTAGGTAAAGCATATGATTTTAATAAACCATATTCAGAATACTTATTGTTACGTCATGAAATTCGTGAAAAACAATTGGCTACTCAAAAAAATCAAGCCAAGAAAATTGAAGAAACAGAAAAGTTAATCGAGAAATTCCGTGCCAAAGCTTCTAAAGCATCAATGGCGCAATCGCTTATCAAGAAATTAGATAAAGTAGAACGTATTGAGGTAGATGAAGATGATAATTCGGTAATGAATATTTCTTTCCCAGTTTCTAAAGAGCCGGGTAGAGTAGTGGTCGAAGCTGATAGTGTTACAAAAGCTTACGGAGATAAAGTTATACTTAAAGATATAAATCTGTTAGTAGAACGTGGAAGCAAAATTGCTTTTGTGGGACAGAACGGACAAGGAAAATCAACTTTTATCAAAGCGATTGTTGATGAATTTGAATACCAAGGAAGCATAAAATTAGGACATAATGTTCAGTTGGGTTATTTTGCCCAAAATCAAGCAGAATATTTAGATGGAGAAATCACATTGTTGCAAACAATGGAAGATGCTGCAATGGATACCAACCGATCAAAAGTTCGTGATATGTTGGGATCATTTTTGTTTCGTGGAGATGATGTAGAAAAAAAGGTAAAAGTTCTTTCGGGAGGAGAAAGAAACCGTTTGGCATTATGTAAGTTGCTGTTGCAACCTATAAATGTTTTGTTGATGGATGAGCCTACGAATCACTTGGATATAAAATCTAAGAATGTATTAAAAGCAGCGCTTCAAAAATTTGGAGGAACTTTATTGCTTGTTTCTCACGATAGAGATTTTCTTCAGGGAATGTCTAATTTGGTATATGAATTTAAGGATCAAAAAATAAAAGAATATTTAGGAGACATCAATTATTTCTTAGAACAACGCAACTTAGAAAACATGCGTGAAGTAGAGAAAAAAGATGCGACAAAGGCAGGAGCTCCTAAAGAAAGTAATAAAGCTTCATACGAAGACCAAAAGAAAAATAAAGCGTTGCAGAATCGCTTGAGTAAAGTTGAAAGTCAAATCAAACAATTAGAAAAAGATATTCAGCACGATGATAAAATGTTAGCTTCAAACTATGATAAGCATATTGAAGATGCTTCATTTTTTATGGCATACAATAAAAAGAAAGCCGAATTAGATAAATTACTTTCAGAATGGGAAGTAGTTCAGGAAGAAATAGATAACTTGTAAGTTGTTTTAGCTTCGGCTAAAAGTATTCACAAAAAACTGCATTTCTAATGTTATTAAAAGAGGATCTAAAGTCACTTTTTTAAAACAAGAAATGCAGTTTTTTTTTGTTCTAGGTTTTCGTTGGTTTAGTTTTCAGTTTTTTACTTTGTATTTTTATCTGATATGTAATATCTGCCATCTTGCATCTAACATATAATTCAGGCAATAATACCAATCTTTTTAGAATGTTCAATTGCTTCACTGCTATGTTTGAAATAGCAAACAGAAACTTCAAGGTTCTCTAAATTTTTCATAATAGCTTCCGTTGCTTCCTTTTTATGTTTACCGGTTTGTCTTATATAAACTGCTTTCACAGTTACAGGAAATATTTTGCAAATTCTTTCGTATAATATTGGATCATGTTGAGAATCATCGCCTAGTAAAACATATTTAAGGTTTGGATAAAACTCCAGAACATGTTTAATTTTGTCAAACTTATGGTCATGATTTCCTCTGCCACTCATAAAAAAGTCGGATATTCCAGTTTTAATATCCTTTAATAATATTACAGCTCTTGGTAATTCATGTATTTTAGTAAACTGGATAATAAATCGATACAAATTCCATTCACTGCTTGAAATGTAGAAAAAAGCATTTTTTTCATTTTTATTGTTTCTTCCAGCAGAACTTAGTGCTTGGTAGTGGGGTACAACATCATCAAATATTTTGCGATCATTTACGTTTCTAAAGAGTAGAATGTATAATTTTTTGAAAAAATTCTTTGTATGCGAAATCAGGAAAGTATCATCAATATCTGATATAATTCCTAAATTTCCTTCATGAGGTCTGATGAAAGATGCAGAAGATGTTATTGTTTCACTTTTATGGGTAATACTAACTTCATAATCCATCCATCCAAAACCAGTTTCTTGTTTTAGAGGAATGCAAAATTTGAAAAAACCATCATCAAGGGTTTTGGTATGAATTTGTCGATCTCCATGTTTTAAATAAACATCGTAATTGGGAATCGTTTTTATCTGGAAAAGCTTAAGAACAGAAGTAGCATTTTTGAAATTTTTCTTTTGAAAATCATAATCATTAGCCGTTGATGGTTTAAAAATATGTCCCATGACAATTAGTTCCTGATCATTGGCATATCCGCGATATAATTTTAAAATAGGTTTCATTAATTGTGTACTTTTGGAATAACTAGTGTAATTACTTTTGAATAAATATAAAGATAAAATTTTGAAACGAAATATCTTATTTGTTGTAAACCCTATTTCGGGTGATTTGGATAAGTCAGAGCTTATTACAACAGTAAAATCCTATGCGGTAACCTGTCATATTAATTTAAAAGTTTATGAAACTACAGGAAAGAATGATATTACTCGAATAAGAGAGCTGCATAAAGAGTACTTGCCTGCTCGTATTATTGTTGCGGGCGGAGATGGAACTGTAAAGATGGTTGCCGAAGCTATGGAGCAATATGATGTTGTTGTTGGTATATTACCAGCAGGATCAGCTAATGGTTTATCGGTTGATTTAAATTTGCCAAAAACACTTGAGGAAAATTTGAGTATTGCTTTTCATAGTAATTATATCGAAATGGATATGATTTCTATTAATGGTAAAAAAAGTATTCATTTAAGTGATATTGGGCTGAATGCCGATTTAATTAAGAACTATGAAGAAAGTAATATAAGAGGATTTTGGGGTTATGCATCACAGGCCTACACAACTATAAAAGAGTCAGGAGATCCTTTTGTTGTGGCTATTACGGCAAATAACCAAACAGTAGAACACGAAGCACGGATGGTTGTAATTGCTAATTCTCAAAAATATGGGACAGGCGTTGTAATTAATCCAAATGGTACTGTAAATGACGGTAAATTTGAATTGGTAGTTTTAAAAAACCTCGATTTAATAATTCTTGGAAAAATAATTACAGGAAATATGCCTATTGATTCAGAGGATATTGTTATTATTTCGACAGATAGAGCGGTAATGAAAACAAATTATCCAGTTAGTTTTCAAGTCGATGGAGAATATTGTGGAGCAGAAACTGAACTAGATATCCATATTTTGCATAAGCAAATGAAAATTGCCATTCCTTAAGAACCTTTGGTAACGTTCAAAATTTTGTCAAAGATGGGATATGATTATTTAAACGGATTTCGTTCCTGCCAATCGGTTTTGGGTTCTAGATAGTTAAATAATTTGGCAATATTATGATTGATTAAAGCATTGCTATGTGTGATAAGCCCATACATTTTTACAGGTTTTGCACCCACAGAACTTTTTATTTCTAGAGCAGTTCTTGCAAAAATGATGGTTTTAAAACCTTTGTTTATAGAAAATGCTATCATATCATAAAGCATATTTAAGTACAGCATTTTTTCACGTTGAATGCTTTCGTCGTAACCTAAAAAATAAGTGTCCATTGCGGTTCCATTCATGATTAAAGTATTGAAACCAATTAGTTTTCCGTCAATAAAATAGCCGTAAAAAAGAAACTTCTCTTTTAATGTTTCTTTAAAAACTCTAAAATGATTTTTTGCCAGGAAAAAAGTGTTGAATGGAGCATTTTTGGCAACATGATAATACAAATCATAAATCGTATCTTCAAAAGTGATGATATCATTTAGATCCATTTTTCGTTTCTCTATGCCCAAAGCTTTTTTGCGAGTACGTTTGTATTGGTCACGGTATTTTTTGGATAAGGCATCAATATAATCGGTTTCAGTTTCCCAGCTTTCATTGATTTTAAAAATCATATTAGGCTGAATAGAAAACGTGTACCCTTTTTTAAATTCGGTAGAGAGCATATCAATTTCTTTTGTCGAAAAATCTTTGATAGTCGTAATGTGAATTTTTTTGCCTTTTGATTTGAAATCTTTTTTTAGGGCATTAATAGCTTTATGCAATAATTTAATCGCTTTAGGCTCGCTTATCTTTTCAGAGAATGAAAATGCGTTCTGTCCAGTAAGCATATTATTGCCCACAAACAAAACATGAGAAGCAAATTTTTTGAAGGCAAAATTTCGAACCGAAGTTTTTACACATTGATCACGTTCACCAAATGATTCTAGTTGATTAGAATCTAAAAATTGTGTGAGCGCAATACCGACTAATTCAGACTCTTTAAAAAGTCCGATATAATGACACAACATATTGGTTGGCGCCGATTTTTCTAATACCTCTAGATATTTTTTGGATAAAAAAATATTATGGCTAGCCAAATCATTCCATGATATAGGAAGTGACGCAGTATTGTTGTAAATCTGGAAGGAATAAGATGCATTCAAGGTAGGAGTACTATATTTTTCAAATTTACTTAATAATAATAGAATATTATAATTTATGGCTTATTTAGCTACAGTATACTTAAAAAAAGAAATCCGTTTGATTTTTTATTTTTCAAACGGATTTTTATATTTCGATTTTATGCCCAAGCACAAATAATTCCGCCCATTATGGTTAAGGTAAGAATCCAGTATCCAGCATGTACAAAAATATATTTCCAAGATTTTCTTTCAAATAAACCATTAATTGCCAGCATTGGGAATGCAAAGAATACCCCAGTTAAGAATCCATGAAGCGAACCATGTTTAAAAGTACGGTAAGCAGTTCCGTAATCGGCCATGAAAGCAGCAAAAGATGGTTTTGCACTCTCTAGCATTGGAGGGCCTCCAATCATTCCTAATGCGCCCGATTGATGAATTGTTAATGCCGAAACGATTATTGTCATCATTAAGGAAAAGATATAAGTTAATCCGAAAATTTTTAGCATGTTTCCTTTCTTAAGATCATCTTGAGTTATTCTGGCTTCTCTCATCCAGATTGTTCCAAAGACTTTTGGGTTGTACCAAATGAAACCAGTAACAAGGGTTGTTAATGCTGAAGCAAAAAATGCTATGAAATTCATTTCCATGAGATTAGGGTTTAAGATTAGTTATTCAAAATTAATAAAATATTAAATACTAATTACATCCCGTGAAATTATCATAAATAACTACAGCTTTGATTTTTAATTTACAGATTTTATGAGATATTGATAATTGGCTGCTAAAAGAGTTTTAAGTGAAATAATAATAGTTAGCTGCATTTGTGTTTTTTTAAATTTCAGAATTAATTATGATTGAAAAAGAATTTTATTAGTAAATTTATATTTCAAAAGGCATAAAAAAACCTTATAAATGAAATTATACTTAATTTAAATTGATAAACTATGAGAGTACAATATCAGGGAGAACATAACGGGAAACCTACAACATTCGAAATAAGAATAATAGGTAATAATCTTTCTAAATCTAGTTCCAATTATCAAATAGATTTATTGGTAGGAGATAATAAACTGCCTATGACTTCATCAATGATTCATCAGAGTTTATCAAATTGTTTAAAAGATATTTACTTATTCCGAAAAGCAAATAACATTAAGTTAGATGCCTCTTCTGAAAAAGTACTGCCAAACGTAGTGCCGTATGACTTAGTATTGTATAATTATAATAAAAATATGTTGTTTATGGCTTAAAAAAGGGGCAGAGATACAGAGTCTCAAAGGTTCAAAAGGTTTCTTCGGAGATTCTAAAGTTTTTATATTCAAAGAAATAAAGCCTGTGTTTATATAACGAAAACGCAATATTGTCATCAAAAGATAATATTGCGTTTTTTTATGTTTAATCCAAACCTTTGCTACTTCGTTACTCGGTCCCTTTGAACTTTTCTTTCTATAACAACCAAGCAGATTATAATACTAATTTCGAGTATAAAATAAATTAAACCTAAGATGGTTAGTTTATGGAAATAATAAATTAGAAGCCCAGATGTGAGGCAACAATATAAAACATTAGCAATCATAATTGGATATAGATAGGAACGCCATTTGGTAGTAACATAGTAATAACAGCATGAAGAATATATTGCGAAAACCAATGCTAGTGCAGATAAGAAATAAAGTATTGTTTGAGGCATCCCAAAAGCATCTTGAAATTTCGCCAAGACAAACCCTAACAAGAAAGCAGTTATAAAAGCTCCAATACTATCCAAAAGAAAAATATTCTTTGGCTTAGAGGCAAGTTTAGTTATTATTAATTTGATGCTACTAATCATTTGTTCTCAGTTTTTTGGGCGCTAAAAAGACTAAAAAAAGATTCTATTAATTCTTTAGCTAATATATAATGTATTTGTGTTTATGATATATTGTTAAAAATTAATGAGTTATGATTTTATTGAGACTTTCTATTTATAGATTTTGTTTTAATTCGTATTCAATGTAATTATCAGCTAAATCGGCAATTTTGATAAAATTAAGTCGCTCCAAAAGTTTTATTGCGTTCTCGTTATCCTGAGATGTTTCGGCCCAGATACGGGTTAAGCCAATTTGGTTGATACCGAATTCTATGGCTAAAGACATTGCTAAAGACATAAAGCCTTGACCGCGGTATTTAGGTAACAAAACGCAACCAAGTTCGCCAGCTCCTATGTCAAGTCCGCGATAATAACCACAAGTTCCGACAATTTTATTTGTAATGTTTTCTGCAATACCCCAATGAATTGAGTTGCCGTCACTGTAGTCATTGTTAATTTTGGCTTGCATTTCTGAAGCTTGATCTACGGTTGTTGCTTGAACGGCATCATAATATGAAATCTCAATAATATCTTTAATGTCAGAGGGAGTAATTTGTCGCAACGAAATTGTATTGCCAACAATATTTGGAAAACTAGAGTAAGGAGGTAAATTCATTATTTTTGGCTTTAACTGTTTGGTTCTGATTGTGTTTAGCTAATATATGATTTATTTTGATTTTAGATTTATATAGGAATGGTATGAAACAAGAAAGCTTCAGATTTCTCTGAAGCTTTCTTTATTTGGGTAGCAACTGTAGTGCAAAGAGAATAACTCTTAAACATACGGTTATGTGACTTAAAATTAATACGTAGCGTTTATTCTGATCGATACTTTAACCAAGGCTAATCCTTTAATATTTGTGAAAAGAACTTCTTTAGGTTGGTGTTGAGGATTTTCGCTTACTAATTTTATCCAATCATCACCTTTGTCAGACTTCTGTATCCATTTAATCATAACGAATTCTTCAAGATCATCGGTTATTAGATAAACTAAATACATTTCGCCCCAAAAGATGTTCTCAATAACATTGTTCATCCTTTTATACATAACGATATCGCCGCTTTTTAAAAGAGGATGCATACTGTCGCCATTTACATGAATTGCACCATCACATTTAGGCAAATAAGGTATTGATATAAACTCTATTGGATCTTGATTTGCATCTTGAAATAAAGAGGCAATTCCTCCTGGTGCTTGTATGTTGTATAATGGAATTTGCTGTTTTTGTATGGACTCCTTATTCTCAGGCTTGTAAGAAGTAGTATTAGGTTCATGAACTGAATCAATTTTTATATTTAATTGGCCTCCAAACTTATGCGATTTTAATAGCATATCCCCATTTCCAGTTAAAAGCCATTCCGTACAAATCTCAGGATAGGCATTGAGTATATGCTCTATTTTTGAAGCACCAATATCTTTAACCTTATCTAAAAAACCATTAGAAAGTCCCGTTTCGATATAAAATTTACGTTTGTTAATCCCTTTGTATTCAATAAATTGTAGTATTCTATCGACTATCATTGTATTTTAATTATAGATTATTTACTCAATTTATTGTGATATGTAGGATAAACTCTATATATTTGCAATAATATAAGAAAAGTATTAAGTAAATGACAAACGTACAAAAAAAAGTACAAATATGATTAAGACCCTGCTACATTAACGCTTTGATTGACAAAAAGCATTGACAAACTTTTTAAGTACGGTAGTATTTAGAAGATTAAAGAGATAATATTAGGTAGTCATCAAAAGAGGTAGTTGTTTTAGTCTGCAAAAATAAATTATGGAGTATCCGATTAAAATACCAAAAAGCAATCCCCATTATGAACAATTAGAAAAAGCAATTACAGACTTACTTCTGTTTATTGAAGCTGGAGCGGTTTACGTGTCTTGTAATGGTAATAATAATGTTATAGTAACATTTATACTCAAGGAAAATTGTACTCAGGAGGGAGACGCTTTAGGAGAAACAGCATTTAAGTTTATAAAATTATATCCTGATTTTGTTTTCAAATTCATTAATTCTAAATGGGCTGATTACGGATTTAGAAAAGGCAAACTATTTTTTATACAACATTGCACTTATAAAGAGCTGGTTTATTTTGAGCCAAATTCAAAAGTATTCTATCCAAGGGTAAATACATCAAAACATTTATCCAAAAAAGCCAAAAGGCGATTTGATATAGATATTGAATCAGCAGTGGTAGTATTCCGCAATGTGTCAATTTATAGAAGAAGTAATAAGAGTGTAGATGCAGCCTTTGCAATGCATCAAACGTTGCGTTACATCTACATATGTGCTTCAGAGTTTCTTATGCCAGAATTTATTAGTTCTACCTGCTTATTGATACACTACGATTATATTATTGATTTTGCACCCACATTTAAAACCATATTAAATAAAGATATTCAGGAAGATAAAGAAATCTTAATAATGCTAAATACGGCTTATAACAGTATACAGCAAAATCTTGATATGGGAGCTATAGATTTTACATTGATAGATATAGCAAAAGCTAAAATCGAATTAATGCAAAGAGAAATAAACAGGCTCTTTCATGAATATATAAAGTTATGTAAGCAAAAAGTAAAAGAGTTAAACAATCAGGATTTTTTAGGAAAATCTATTTTTAATAATAGAATTCAGTCTAATTACATCATGGATGACGCATTCTTAAGGATAAGTGACGTAATTACAGATTCTTTTAAGAAAATAAGAGCAATACATTGTTTTGGATACACTACAATTCATGAGGATAATACAGACAAAAGTGCAAATTATAGCAATCAACTTCCTAATTATCATTTTTATTTACTGGTACTTAATTTAGAACATATCGAAAATGGAGTAGCATCAGTAGAAGCTTTGATACGAGAAAAGTTTGAAGGTAAGTACAAAGTGACTATTCTGAATCATAGTATTAATCATTTGCGTAAGAAAAATTGCAATCAGAAATATTTTTTTAATGCAATTATATCAAATGGGCTTTTGATATATAACAACTCTTTGTTTCTTGTTTATTCTAAAACTTTTGAATTAGAAAGAGAGATCGATTTTGTGAAAAAAATTTATGATAGCAAAATGGTACTGGCACAACAATTTCTTAGTCTTGGGCAGAATTGCTTCAATGACGATACTGTTGCAATGAAAAATGATTTTTTGTATAAGGCTATGAAGCAAATTGCAATTGGACATATTCATTTGTTTTTAGGGTATCACACAGGAAAGTTTTCATGGAGTTGCTTATTCTCGTTATTGAAATATATACAGGAAATCGAGTTTCCTTTTGATTTTGTAGATGAAAAAGATAATCCAATCTACCAATTGAGAGCTGTAAATACAAAAAAGTTAAAACAAAAAAATACACAAAGTACTGTTGTAACATGTAGTGAACTACTAGAAGATGAATGTATTATTTTCTTTGAGCAAGCTAAGAAAATAGCCGAAATAGAATTTAAAAGACTAGAGAACGAGAGTAAACAATATTCATAAAATGGATGTATTTATAGGCTTCTAATAAAATTTTATATTGCCTAATGATCTTATTGTAATTTGATTAGTCTAATCACCTATATTTTGCGTTTTGGACGTTCCATTTTTAATCTTATCGGATGAGGAATAAAGCAAACTAGGAGATGTGCACGTTTCCAGCGGTAACATTTTTGGAAAAAGAACATTGCTACAAATAAGAATACAGCCGTTCCAACAGCCACCTGAAAAGGGTAGGCTAGTACTTTTTCTTGAGGAATAATCATTGGGACAAGGGCAATTGCGCAAGCAGGAGCAAAAGGTTTTCCAGCGATTTCAAAAGAGATAAAAAGACATAAAAATAGTAATAGCACCGTATATACAAGAGGTAAACCCAATAGTGTATGAAGATAATATTGAAAGAGAGTTCCTAAAACTGCAGCAATTACCATTATCGAATAAACCTGGAGAGGGCGATTGCGAAAACCTGCAGAAGAAGAACTAAATTCTATAAACATCACCACCAACGGAGGTACTATAAAATATACTTGACCTGTAGAAACAGGAATTACAGCTATGAGTAATAGCCAAAAAAACAGCTTGATCCAGTGCTTTGGATTATGAATGGCACTCTTTTTTATATTTAAAGGAATTGTTTGGCGTAATTTATTTTTCTCAAGAAGCCACTGTCCAGTAACGACTAAAATACTCATAACAAAAACAGAAGCAGGATAAACCAATGAATGAGTTCCCATTAACACAGGCAACATTGTAGCAGACGTTATGGGAATTAGCGTGGTACGTGTAATGATGAGGCAGAGCGAAGTAAAAACAAATGAAATTGCAATATTTGCCAACAATGGAAAGGGAGAGTAACGGACAAGGAGAATTCCGAAAAAAGCACAAACAGTCATCAGTATTATAAACATCGGTTTGCTTACAGTCCATATTTTTTTATCTATAACCCATAAACCAAGAACTAAAGCTGCCATCTCAGGAAATAGAACTTCTTTTTCATCTAGCCATTCCGAAACTCCTATCATTAAACCAATCATGATGAGAGCAAATAGGTATCGGATTAATTTATGTTTGTTCATTTAGAGTCGATATAATAAGAAACGATAGTGTTTATATACAAAATTAAGGAGATCATTATATGGAGGCAATGGACAAATATGGATATTACCTAGACAAATCTGCTTATAGAAATGATAAATGGGATTCAATTATTTCTTAAAAATCATGCAATATTTGGATTTAATTTAGGCTATCGTTTTAAGTATTATAGTTTAGAAACCATTCTTCGTACTGTTCGATTTTGTTATATTTGTTTAATAAAAACCAGTCTTTGTGTTTGTAAACGAATGTAGTAGCATAAGTGTAAAAAGTATAATAAAAAAGAGTGCAAAGTAAAGTAGGTTGCTATATTCAATAGCAATACAGAAATTGAAACCAAATTAAACTATAAATATCAAGATAAAGCAATGAAGTATTTTAAGATAATAATTTTACCATTAGTGCTGCAACTCAAAAATATATTTGCGGAAAGGTAACAAGGGAAATAGTTAAGGGAAGTGTAGAAGTTTATCCAATTAAAGATTTTGGTGCAATTGAAATTGGTTTGCAAAAATTTCATAATAATCAGGAGCCAATTGGAACACCTTCAAAAGTTGGACATTTTTTAATTGTCTGGGAAAACAAAGATAAAGAATGGAAAATAAAACGAGTAGTGAGTTTGCATTAGACCGAAAGTTATCTTTATTTTTTAAAGTATTTATCATTCAATTTCTTTGATTTTTGCTTGAGAAAGCAAAGAAACAAATTATCGTAAACAAAAAAAGCTTCAGATTTCTCTGAAGCTTTGTTTTTAGTAGCCCGTAGCGGAATCGAACCGCTCTTACATGGATGAAAACCATGCGTCCTAACCGATAGACGAACGGGCCTACTTTTCTAATGCGGGTGCAAAATTAGAACTAATTTTAAGATACGCAAGTAAGATTTAAAAAAAATATTTTTTAGTTATTCAGGAAATACCGCATTTAGAGATAATAAATCGTAAACTGATTGAATTAATCAAGGTGTATTTATTTGATTAATAATGGTTTGTTTTGGAAGAAAAAAGGGGTGAAGAGGATTTTGTTCATCTTAATATCAAAAATATAATTTTTAATAAAATTGACAATTATTTATTTTGAAAGTGTATTCTTATAACTTTTACGTCGTGTTTTTTTAAAGATACCGACTATTCGAAGGGTTTTAATGAGAGGCTACGTTAATATTTCTCGACTTTGCTCTTGTAATTTTAATCAAGTAAGTAAAATTTGTATTCTCTAAACTAAGTAACAAAGCACCTAAAGCAAAAAAGCTTCAGAGAAATCTGAAGCTTTTGCCTTAGTAGCCCTAAAGGGATAAATCTTGAACCTATTTCTTTAAAGTATATATCGCTATGCAAATGTTTTGTTCTTGATTAAGAATTTATTCGATAGTAAATCTTCTTTTTCATAAGGCTATGTAAGTTAGTGAGAGACTACCTCATTAGAGCTTGCTTACTTTTTCCTCCCAACCGCTTTCAGCTAAAAATTTTCTATAATCTTGAATATTCAGTATTTCAGAAATGGCTTTCTTTTTGTCTTTTGCATTTTCGTAATATGCTTTACAAATTTGGTAACCAATCCAATAACCTTGGTCAGGTGGATTGTTTTTTGAAGATTGTTTTGAATTTGCAATCCAATTATTGTATCTGTTAAAATACATGTCTTTTGTAAATTTTTCCCAAATAGCCTTTTCTTTTCCTTTTGCCCAATTCATTAAATCTGGATTTGCTGTGTTTCCACTTATCAACTCACCAATAAAATCTGCCGATCCCTCAACTATTACATAACCTAAGGTAATGGTGTCTCTCTTTGTTTTTTGTTGAAAATGAATAAGTTCATGAGCAATTAAGTTGGGTAAATATTTAATTTTGTTTAATCTTGTTTTAAGACCTTCGCTTAATTCATCTGTTGGTATCTCGTCACTTTGACTTGTTTGATTTAAGCCAATTAATAAGCCATTTGTTGAAATGGTTCCGCCACTTGTAAAAGCACCAATTACAAAATAAATATCTGGATATTTGGCAGCAGGATAAATGTCTTTTAAATTTTGAAATGATCTTTTAAAATCCTTCTTATAATCATCGACTTTTAAAGTGTTTTTTCGGATAGATTGGTAGAACTTCGGTGCAGATTGTATATGGTTTATAAACTGATCAATAGAGCCAACTTTACTACTAAAATAATCATTCATTCCAATGCTTGCTTTGTCAAAGTAATTAGTCTTAAAAATCTCTTTGTACTGAGTCGGGTTTTTATTGGCTAAATCGTATGCTTTCCAAAATCTATGGATATCTTCTGTAAAAAATGTAACTTTTGCAGGATTGTCGTTTAATGGTTTTGTTACTTTAAGTTTTTTTACAAGATTATCCCATTCACTATTTCCATGAAGTGAATTTAAATCAGAGTCGTTTAAAATATTTAATTTATCATTATAGCCTAAATCTACGGCTTTGTTTATAAAAATTAAAGCGCTGTCTTTTTTATTTTGAAGAGCCAGACAACAAGCCGCATTATATAAATTGCTTCCTTTTTTATTGGGGAATTCAGCAAACTGTGATGCTTTTATATAAAAATTTGTAGCTGAGTTGTAGCTTTTTGCTTGGTATAAACTATCTGCAATGGAATTATAATTTATTAAAGATTCGTTTTGTCCGAAACTATTAATGTTAAATAAGAGTAAAAGCAATACAATTTTAAAATGTTTCATTGTCAAATTTCTATTTATTGGTTTATTGGAAAATTTCGTTTAGATGGCACACAAGGTGAGTTCGTTTAAAGAGGTGTGAACATCATTTTTGAGTAAATGTAATTGATTTTGTTGCTATATTTCTTGTTGAGACAAAAATAGAAAGTTCATTTTCAAAAGATAAAAGCTATAAAATTTTTAAGGCATTTTAAAGTTTGTAATTGATTGATATTTAGTGTCTATATGGGTTTGTTGAGATTTCAGCCAGTTCTCCAAAGTATTCTAATGAAAAGTGGCGCAAATGGCTCTGATTTTGCGCAATTTTTTAGATGTTCTTATGGAAATTAAAACCTGATAAAAGATTCAGGTTTTTTTACGTTTTAGCTTAAAATAAAAAGCTTCAGATTTCTCTGAAGCTTTGTTTTAGTAGTTAGAAATATTAAAAATGTCTAACCATTTTATTGAAGATTGGTATAGAATAATTTATTTTAATAAAAGCTTCGTAGTGCAGTGAGCTCTTTTTTTTTTGTTATCGAATTAATTTTATATAGGCGCTATAAATATCGTCCTTAAGTGAGGTTCGCATATAATATACGATTTCCTCTTTGTCTTTTAAATTGTATTCAATTAAACCAGCGTCACAATAATAATAAAACAAGTTATCATCATCAGGAAATTCAATGTTTGAAACAGGTATGGTTGTTAGCTTTATTTCTAATACGATTTCACCATTTGATAAGTTTAGTTTAAAAAGTTTTCCTTTACGAGTATATCCCCAAAGAGTATCATCATGCTCGGTAATATATTCGATAGTATCATCTTTAAAATCAGTTTTCCATAGCTGAGTTCCTGTTTTTGAATCAACAGCGTATACAGAAGAAACGGTAGAACCTTGTGCTGCAAAATATACTTTTTTGTCTTTGCAGAATATACGTTCCTTTATATTATGTTGATTTTCGTCTAATTTAAATTGCCATAAAATATCTAGTTTGTTAGGACTTAAGGCAAAAAGCACCTCTTTTTCATTTGCTATAAATACATTCTCACCATCAGTTACAGGTTTTCCATGCATAGGTTCTTCAAAGCTTTTTTGGTTAAGAACTTTTCCTGTATTTGCATCAAAACTATAAACATTCGACGCACTTTGGGTGAAAATTTTGTTGTCAAAAAAGAGCACAGGAATGTCATTATTTGGCGAATCTAACTTGTAGCTCCATGATAAACTACCATCTTTTAGATTAAGGGCGTATATGTTACTGCTTTGATCTTGATTTTGAGCAGTTATATATAGTTTTCCCCCATTTATAATTGGAGTTTGATCTTTTAGAATAATTTGATCTGTAATGTTGCCTAATCTTGATTTCCAAAAAGCCTCACCAGTTACGTTGTCTATTGCGAAAATTTCACCGTTTATAAATGGCACATATATAACACCATCATGTAGTGTTACTTTATTAGCGCACATTTCAGTATTAGAATCGGTAGCTTTTACAGTCCAATTAATATCTTCGGAGTCAAAATCATATGAAAAAATAGAGCCATCGTAATCATAAAGTAGGATTGCTTCTTCATCTAATTCAACTTTTTGAAGCGGATTTATAACCTTATTAGTGACCGCTTCATTAGGAAGTAAATTATCATTAGAATAATTCGTTTTGTCTGGTTTAGAAGTGGTTGTAATTTGTCCAAACATATTTATAACAGTAAATACAAATAAAATAGTTATTAGTTCTTTTTTCATTTTTGTTTCTGATTGTAATGTCTTATTTGGTTTCAGTATTTTATTATTAAAATAAATTTAATGCAAGCAAATATAAACGAAAAAAGCTCCAGATTTCTCCGAAGCTTTGTTTTGGTAGCGTGAATATTGAAATAGCTAACCGACTTATTGAAAATTATTATAGTGTATTAGCATGTGCATCTTAGTTTTAAAATATTATTCTATTG
Organism: Flavobacterium frigoritolerans; assembly: GCF_025847275.1. Taxonomy (GTDB): domain Bacteria; phylum Bacteroidota; class Bacteroidia; order Flavobacteriales; family Flavobacteriaceae; genus Flavobacterium; species Flavobacterium frigoritolerans. The sequence goes on along the minus strand of NZ_JAOZEV010000006.1, from coordinate 6,189 downwards.
ATAGTTACTCAAATCTAGATTAAGAATATTACCTATCCTGCTAAACTCTTCATTAATCTTTGCATTCAAGATCAGTTGTTCATTTTTTATTGGATGATTAAAAATTAACTGATGTGCATGAAGCATCATTCCTTTTAAATCATAATTCTCCAGCCATAATTTATTTTGTTTGTTGCAACCATGTGGTCGACTTCCTAAAATGGGATGAAAAATATGTTTGAAATGTTTTCGTAATTGATGCATACGTCCAGTTTCAGGAATCGCTTCTACCAAACAATATCTTGAGGTTGGTTTATTATTAAATTCTAACTCAACTTCGGCATTTTGCAAACGATGAAAGTATGTTATTGCATTTTGTTTAATGTCATCATCGTTGATTAAATCATAATCAATCGTTAGTTCTTCGGGTGACCAACCACGTAAAATTGCTAAATATTTTTTTTGGACTTCGCGTGTGGCAAAACGATCATTCATGATTTTTAAAACCTCTTTGTCCAACGCAAATAACAATACACCAGATGTTTTGCGGTCTAACCGATGAATAGGATAAACGTGTTGCCCTCCTATTTGATTTCTCAATTCTTGAATAGCATAAACTTTAGCATCACGCGCATAAAATGATTTGTGAACCAACAATCCGCTTGGTTTATTAATTGCTATAATATATTCGTCTTGGTAAAGAATTTCTAACATTTGGCAAAAATAAAAGAGATTTCGATTAAAATCACTTTTATGACTTATTTATTTCTATACTCGGCTCTTCGAAGATTATAGACTTTGATGGTACAGTTCCGAACCACTTGTTTGGAGAATTTAAAGATTTTAAACGCAATCTAACTTTTCTAGTTCTAAGTTCTCGTCGCCCGCCATTTTCATTATTGATTTTCGTAGTCCTTAAAGAACCATTTTATAAATGATTTAAAGAAGATTTAAATGAGAAGATAATGATTTTATTTACCTTAAAAAAGGTTAATATATTGTAATAAAATATTTTATATTCGCTTGGAAAAAACCACCGAATAACTCAAAACCACCTTAAAAAGTTATATTGATGCCATTTTGTGACTAGAATAGCTAAGTTGTGCGTCACTTTCGAGCGACAGAAATAACTAATCAACATTTGGTGAAAATTTGAGAGAACGACAACTATATAAAATAAACTAAAAAACAAACCAAAAAAAATGACTTTCATTAAAACAATTTCTACATTCTTAATTACGCTTTTATTAGTAACAACAACTTTTGGGCAAGAATCTAAACATAAAACTAAAATCTTATTAATAGGAACTATTCATTTTGAAACCCCACATACAGATCAATTTGAACTAAAAGTGGACGATTTTTTTAGTGCTAAGCGACAAAGTGAATTAGAAGAATTAACTAATGTTCTGTCTCAAACAAAAGCGACTAAAGTAATGATTGAAAGATCGATTGATAATCAACGTTCTAGCGACAGTTTGTATAATTTGTATGTAAAGGATCATTATAAACTTACAGTTTCAGAAAGAGAACAAATTGGTTTTAGGTTAGGTAAAAAATTAAAATTAAATCAAATAAATTGTATAGACAAATTCTATGGAATGCACGATAGCTTAGTGGCTGTGACCGCAAAAGAAAATAATCAGCTTTATTTGCTAAAAGATTTAGGGACCGAAGTAAATAAAATGATAAATGATTATGATAATAAATTAAAAAAAGGCACAATAACTGAAGTTTTAAAATACATAAATAAACCAGAAGAATTAAAAAGAAATTTATCAATTTATCTAAAATTTATTGCAAAGATTGGAGCAGGTAAAAATTTTGCAGGAGCAGAATCTGTGTCAGATTGGTATTTAAGAAATCTTGCTATTTATTCAAATATTATAAATCAAGTTGAACCTTCGGACAAATACGTTATACTAATATTTGGACAAGGGCATGTTCCTATATTAAAACACCTACTACAAAATAATGACGACTTTGAGCTCGTTGAATTAAATAGCGTACTAAAATAAGCTGCCACTAAGCGCCGTTTGGCAAATATGGTGGGTTTAGGCTAAATTTGAAGCTTTTGTTTTGTACCAGGTAATATTGAAATATCTAACCAGATTATTATACTATTTTAGTATGCGAATCTTAATGATTTATGATGAAAAAATATAATACTTTATCACATATATCTACTCAATTTGGGTAGTTTTGTGTGGCTTATCACTGATATAAAAAAGTTGGCAGTAATTTAAAAAAGGCATTATGACAAAACAGACATTTATAATATTTCTTGGACTTTTGGTGTTAAATTCCTGTAGACAAGACAATGTTGACTATGTTTTTGTAGAGGGCGGGACTTTTGAACAAGGTAAAAACCAAATCGTCATCAGCCCCAAAGGCGACACAATAAATGGCTTTACAAGTCCACACCGAATGGTAGAGCTTGATGATTTTTACATAAGTAAATATGAAATAACTGTTAAACAGTTTAGAGAATTTTGCGAAAGAACAGGTAGGAAAATGCCTGAAGCACCTATTGAAAATGCTCACGGAATAAAAGTATATTATAAATGGATAGACGAAAATCCAATGCTTGCAACTTGGGACGAAGCAAATGACTTTGCTAAATGGTCAGGGGGAAGATTACCAACAGAAGCAGAGTGGGAATATGCCGCCAAAGGTGGAAAGAAAACTAGAGGTTACAAATATAGTGGTAGTAATAATCCAATTGAGATTGGATGGGTAAAAGAAAACTCAGACAGCATCTTTCATAAAGTTGGTTTACTTAAACCTAATGAACTAGGAATTTATGATATGACTGGAAATGTTGGTGAATGGGTTTTTGATTGGTATAACCCTGAGAAGGATAGTTTAGTAAGTAAAAAAAATCCACAAGGAGCAACAGAAGGAGCATATAAAATTTCGAAAGGAGTTAGTTGGTTTTACGAAACCCAAGGTGCTGATGGAAAGCCATTAGAATATGGAATTCATATGCCAGAAGTTAGATACCAATCTCCAAAAGGGACACGAAATGACGGATTTGGATTTAGAATTGCTAAAAATAAATAAAAAACTACTGTAAACAGTTACTATAACAGATTTAGGCAATTGACTTAATGGGAAGTAGGTTTTGTGTTTGGGATGATTTGGTAAATTCCAGAATAGGGCTTAATTTAGTCCCAAACCCCGCTTTAGTAATGGGACGTAAGCAATGCTAATGAAGACCAAGACAATTCAAAACAATCTTTAAATTAAACCAAAATGAACATTAACTTATTTCTTTGGTTATTATTAATAACTTTACCAGAAATGGTGTTTTCTCAATCGGCCGATTTTACTATTCAAGATGTAAAGTTTGAAAGTCAAGGTGTCACTCTTGCAGGCTCGATTTTAACGCCTAAAAAAACATTTGCAGCAGTTGTAATTGTTCATGGGTCTGATCCTGTAAAAAGAGAAATAGAGTTCGCTAAACGTCTTGCCAAAGAAGGTATTGCTGTATTGACATATGATAAACGTGGAGTTGGAGAATCAGGCGGTGTATATGTAGGGCCATCTGTTGGCACGAATAATATTGACACTACTAATCTTAATTTATTATCTCAGGATGCAAGTTCAGCAGTAAATACATTTCGAACCTATTTGAAAGATAAAAAAACACCAATTGGATTAGTTGGCTTCAGCCAAGCAGGATGGATAATTCCAATTGCTGCGAGTGAAAATCCACAAATAGAATTTATGGTTTTATTTAGTTGCCCAACAATTACAACTCTAGAACAACTTCGATTTCAGTTTTATACTAACGGGAACAATAATTTTTGGGAAAATCATACAGAATCAGATGCTCGTGAACATACTAAAAATGACCCAGATAGATATCAATTCGTGGCGACGGACCCAAAAACTTCTCTGAATACTCTTTCAATTCCAGGACTTTGGCTTTTTGGTGAGAAAGATATACAGATTCCAGTAAAGTTGTGTATGGAGCAATTAAATACATTGAAAGCTCAAGGCAAACCTTTCGAATATACCTTGTTTTCAACATTAGCACACAATACTACTTCTGGCAATATTACAGCACCAGTGGATATTTCAATTCAGTGGATAAAACAAAAAGCTTTGAACATTAAGAAGTCTAAAGTATCAAAATAAAGCACTGCTTACAACAACAGATTTGGTCAATAGACTTAATAGATAGTTGGTTTTGTATTTAGGATGATTTGCTTCTTTGTCTCGTCCTGAAAAAAGTTTACATATTTATAGTTAAAACAAAAAAAGCTTCAGATTTCTCTGAAGCTTTTTTAGTAGCGGGAAGAGGACTTGTACCTGCAACATTCCACTCTGTTATTGTGTATATCCACGCAACTGGGTTAGAATTTAAATAGATTATATTTTCTGAAACAGTTCTGAGATTTCGACATTTAAAGCTTTGCTGATGCGTATAAGTTTATCAATACCCATAATTTGTTTACCTAACATGTATCTTCTTAATGCTTCAATATCTAAATCTGCATCATGAGCTACATTGCGTACTTTAAGATTTTTCTCTTTAATGATCTCTTTTATGTTATTTCCAACAATCTTCACAGATTCAGGTACTTCAGTTTTTCTCATCACTTATTATTAAGACTTGAAAATTATAATTAAGTAGCTGAAAAAACAGGAACGTATATATCCAGTCAAATAAGTCTGTTTTTTTATCTATATTTGTTTAATCGTACTAAAAAAATGTAATGAGGAATCCAGTGTAGAGTATAAAATGCAGGATTATTAAAAATTAAAATTATGGAAACGCAACAAAAAGAATTAGCGACAACTATTTTAGAATTAATGAGTAAAATGAACTATTTCACAAAACTAAAACCCGATGCTGAAAATAATTCGTTTTGTGTACCAATAAAATTATCTTCTTATTATGAATTAAATCTAACGGTTTCTTCTTTACTTAAAACATGTATTGGTTTACTTAAAAAAGATATTTCTTCTGATGTTACAATTGATTTAATAATATTACTTGAAATTGCTTTACAGCTTCTTCCTGACGATGAAATGGAGTTGCTGGATAAGATGCGTGAGATAAATAAATGATGATATAGAGGAGAGTAGCTTAAAACAAAAAAGCTCCAGATTTCTCTGAAGCTTTGTCTTAGTAGCCCTAACAGGACCAATTTTCGAACCATTTTATAGATGATTTAAAAAGAATAAATATCATTGAGTAGCAATAATTTTCGTTCAGATATCGTAAAGATTACAAAAGCAAAAACTTATATTCTTTGTGTGTTTTTAATTATAAATTATTCAGGTTTGTGCGAATATAAATCGTTAACTAGTAATTTGTTTTTCGATAGTAATTCCAATTCGCTTTCTCTCATATCTACTCCCATAATAAAGCCAAGTTTGTTCTTATGTGCAATATCCAGCAATGTCAGAAAAGCTTTTGCCAGGTCATTGTCTTCAAAATGTAAATTTTCTTTATCAAGAAAAAGAAATTGAATATCTTCATTTGTTATCCAATTTGTAATACCCATACTATCCTGAGATAAAAAATCATTCCAATCATCAAGTTCTTCAATAATATTATATGAGAGTGTTTTTATATGGATATTAAAGTTTCGGGATATACCACCTTTACCCAGTCCTAAATGCGGATTGAAGTCAGCACAGGTCTTAAATAAATAGTATTCCAGAAATTTACAGAACTCATAATGACCGTCTAAACTGCTTAGAAAAAGATTTTGACTATCATAATTAGTAATTTTATGAAATTCATGGTGAATTTTAAATGTTTCGTCAAGTGAGTTCGAAATCGAAATAATTCTTTGAATATTCTGTTCAACAAGACTATTTAGTTTTTCAGTAGATAAATGAGAAATACCTCCAGTAGTATAATATTTTAAAAATTCCAGACAGGATTGAGTCAAATCACCAATTTCTCCTTTGAGTTCTGGAACCACCTCCTTGTAAAATTTCTTGTCGTCAAATAAATGTAAAGTACGCCAATATCCCATTTTTTGATTTTTAAAGTATTTAAAAAGAAATCAAAGTATTGGCTTATTAATTTTTGCTCGCTTGGAGTTCTTTTAAAAAAAGCTTTTAATGTCTGCTAACTTTGCACTCGCAATGGATCAATACATATTGTTGTGGGTAAATATTAAAATCTAGATATTTGTGTTTTAAAATTACTCCCTAATGCAAGATTCTTTTATCGACCTTCTTAAA
>NZ_JAOZEV010000056.1 GCF_025847275.1 Flavobacterium frigoritolerans | reverse complement strand
CCGATGCCGAAAGGTTATTAGAAAGAAGTACTTATGAGCAAACAAAATTTAGACAGTAGAGTATTTTCCTTAGCATCCAATCTTTTTGGATTTGGTAACACTGCTGAAAAAACTATAATTCAGGAAACCATAGCAACAACTGTTGCAACAGCTTTGCGAACAGAAAATCGTATTATGGCTGTTTATCCTGCAATTAGTATGGAAGCATTCAGTATTACTATGGATAATTATAGGAAGTACATTGCGGGCTATAATTTCAAAACTACTGCTGAAAACGAACTAACAGAAAAACATAATAGAGAAGTTCGAAAATTCTTGTCTGAAAATCATTTAAACGATATACAGAGAGAATTTGCAAAGGTTTTTTTGCATAAAAGTAAAATGCTTAAACCTAGAGAATATAATGTACAGGCTGATGCTTTTATGAAAGACCACGGTTTGATTATTGAGAAAAAGAAAATTCAAACTGTCAAATATGCTACAGAATTAGTATTTCAAAATTTATTGCACTTATATAATTCGCAATTGATGAAACGTAACGAGCAGTATATGAAGTTACGTGTTACAGCAATTAGACCTATTGAAGAATTTAAAATCAACTCATTTTTAGTAACTGCATTGCAACGTAACGGAGTTACAAGTTTAGACCTCTGTAAAAAGACTGTGCGTAACCATAGGCAACGTTTGGAAGAATGTGGGGTATTTGTTGATTATCATTTTTCGGGACAAAATAGACCTGTTGAAGTGCATATAAACAGCGAAATTTTGACAGTTTTAGACCTCAAAACCTCGAAATTAACAACTACTGAAAATCAATATGTTAACCCTGTAAACGAGAAAGTTTTACCTGATAACAATGAGAATACTAGAACAGATTTAAATGAATCTCAAATGAAAGAGAATGTTAAGAACATTTCTCAATTTGATAAGGAGTTCCCTTCGGTCACGCCTTCTTATTTGTTTTTTACTAGAACACCAGCCAGCAAACTGCAAAATCCAACTGAGGTGGCGGGGG
>NZ_JAOZEV010000055.1 GCF_025847275.1 Flavobacterium frigoritolerans | reverse complement strand
TGAAAGACTTAAACCCAGATTGATTTACTTTTTCATGCCATTTGGCTAATTTTGCAAAACCAATGATTTTGTCTTTTGTATTTTCAAAGATGCCACGGAGCTCTTGAGTTAGATTATATCCTTTTTGAATATCAGGATATAATTTAAATAGTAACGCAGCACGTTCTGTTTGATTTTGAGTCCATTTCGATTTGGTTTTGTACAAGAAATAGCGACTTCTAGCAAGTAATTGTTTGAGTGTATCACCATTGGGAAGTATATTAGATTGGAAATTTACATTTGACTTCTTGGCTCTCTCCATTGCTTCATTTTCTATATCTATGGCTTCCCAGCGATATTTGATTCTAATTTCCTGTAACGCTTCTGTAGCTAGCTTTTGAACGTGGAATCGGTCTGTAACGCGAGTAGCATTAGGAAAACACTTTTTAGCTATCAATCCCATGTTCCCAGCCATATCCAGAGTAATTTCCTTGACTAGATTTCGCTGTTTAAGAGGGATTTTTTCAATAACACCAATAACTGTTTCTGCTTTAGTTCCTGCAACCATAGCCACTATAGTTCCTTTCCTACCTTTACCGGATTTATTGGTTAAAATAGTATAGAGTTCGCCATTTGAAAGAGAAGTTTCATCTATTGATAAACGCTTTCCAATATTTCGTGGAAAGAGAAGCCATTTTTTAGCGTGTGATATTTGATCCCAAACTTTGAAATCACTTAGAAAGTCTTTGTATTGACCTTGTAGGTTTCTACCAGAAACTCCGTAGAAGCAAGCAATGGTATTACAATCATTTGGACTGGAATCTATTGATCTCTTTTAAAAAAGACGCAAACTCCTGAGTTACACGAGTTCCGTCTGCTACTAAATTCCAATCTCTAAAAACGACCTTTCCAGTATCTTCATTTAGCCATCTTCTGCGAGTGATATGGAGATACACCTGATGTCCACGGATAGGAAAATCCTGAACCGTTATCTCTTCAAAGAATCCTTTTGAACTTAATTTTGATTCTCTATATTCTTTAGGTATAGAGTTAATCTCTTTTAAAAACAGATGTAGGGTTTCGCCTTCCTTTTTATAAGAAGTAAG
>NZ_JAOZEV010000054.1 GCF_025847275.1 Flavobacterium frigoritolerans | reverse complement strand
CATAATCAATTCGCTCTTGTGGAATTGTAGGATCAATAGGTACATAGGCACCTCCAGCTTTTAATACCGCCAATATCCCAATAATCATTTCCAGACTTCTGTCCAAGCATAAAGCAATTAGCGTGTCGGGAGTAAGTGATCGTTGTGTTTTTTCTTGATACTGCTCTCGAATGTAACGCGCTAACTGATTACTCTTTTCATTAAGCTCATTATAGGTTAATTCCTTTCCTTCATAAACCAAAGCAATAGCATTTGGAGTCTTTAGCACCTGTTCTTCAAACATTTGATGAATCGTCTTCTCTTTTGAATACGCTTTATCCGTTGCATTCCAATTGTAAACAAGTTCTTTGTAGTCTGTTGGAGATAACAAACTGATTTGACGATGGGATTTGTTGGGATCTGACAATACCTGATTTAGAATATTAACCAAGGTCGCCAAATGCTCTTTCGCTTTACTTTGCGTTAGGTAATTACCATCATAATTAAACTTAATGGTTAATAATTCTCCTTGCTCGAAAGCCATAATATTTAATGGATAATCTACCTTCTCTATCGAGTTTCTTAAACTTATACTCGATGTTTCTTGGTCGTCATCTCCTTCAGGCACAGGATAGTTTTCAAAAACAAACAAACTCTGAAAAAGTCGCTCTCCTTCTTTTTGTAATTTTGCCAAGTCAGCAAAACTATGCGTGTTCATTTCTATAATTTTCTTTTGAATTTGATGCAATTGATCCAAAACAGTACCCTGATTATTCCAATCGATAATCAGTGGTAAAGTATTAATATACAAACCAACACTCTGCTCTATTCCATCAATAGGCAATTCTCTTCCTGATATTGTCGTTCCAACTATACTCTTCTGACTATTACTGTACACATGGAGTAACTTATGCCAGATAAACTGGATCATTACATTTATAGTAATCCCCTCTTTCTGTGTAAAAGCTTTCAATTGACTGTACAATTCTCCTTTGATTTCCAAACTACTGTTGGCGGACACTTCCACCTGCTTATAACTGCTAAAATCAATTGGATCGCTAAGTAATGCACTAATATCATTGGTACCTTCTACTTCCGATAAAGCACTTTTCCAATAACGATCTACATCATTTTTGTACCTGCCAATATATTCTTGAGTTTGAATGTAAGCCGTATCTTCTTTTATTTTTACCGTTTTATTATTAATCAGCTCTTGGTAATAAGAGTCTAT
>NZ_JAOZEV010000053.1 GCF_025847275.1 Flavobacterium frigoritolerans | reverse complement strand
CCCCTATTAGTTTTTATCCTTTCTTATTTCCTTTGAATCTATTTATTAAATCACAAAACCCCGATTTCTCAGGGTTTTTTGTTGTATTTCTATACGTACACAAGCTAGAAGCTTGTGCCAGCTGGGAGGATTTGAAACAACTTCGTCTATCTAGATTGAGGTATAGAATGTTTTGATACATTACCCTAATCTTCATATATTACCTCCATTTTGTCTGGTTGATGTATAGGGAATCTGATTTTTAAACCCGATGTAGACATACATATTATTTCTGTTGGAGATTCAAATATTGCACTAACAAATACATCACTGTTATCTAAAAAGAAAAACCATAAAAATTCCTGAATATTTTTGTTAAAAACATAAACAATCCCATCTCCACCCATACTACCACCTCCAGCAAATATTTGATATATGTCATTTTCTACCATAACAGATGCAAATATCGAGGATACATAATCTAATGAATTATATTCAAAATAACTGTCTATTGTTGACTTGCATAGAACTCTTAGTATATATTTATTATTACTGTTTTTATAACTTTCCATAACCAACATATCGCCATTTGGATATATTATTGAGTTTATTAATGGATACTCATAATTTTCAATTAGTTTAATTACTTGTTTATTCATATAATTTATTTATTAGTGACATGAAGGAAGCTTTGGTTTATCTTTCAAACCATTATTTGGTACAACACCGCCCTCTCTAATATTTCTAATATCTTTAAACCTTTTTTCAAAAGCCTCATTCCAAGTCTTGTTTGAACCAGGCATTATATCATTACCATCTACCATATTCACTTTTAATTCGCTTAAATTAGCATTTTGAGCGGATAAAAGTCTTCTATTATCATAGCTAACCATTTGTCCATCTCTAACCATAACATCTATTGGCTTAGTATATTTTTCTGGATTCCAAACCCGTACATCAGATACAGTTCTTTGAGAAAAATTTATATCATTTGGATTTGCAATTATAGGATTTAATCCCAAAATATCTAACCAGCTATTCGAGTCCTTTACATACGCATAAAAATTCGGGTTATTTCCTGCAAGTCCAATTCTATCTTGACTCAAATAAACCCCAGCATCAGGGGAGTAATAACGATATCTATTATAATAAAGCTCTGTCTCTACATCCTCATATTGACCAAGCTGCCTAAAAGGAATAAAACTTCTATCTCCTTTTAAATCTTTTAGCCCT
>NZ_JAOZEV010000052.1 GCF_025847275.1 Flavobacterium frigoritolerans | reverse complement strand
TGGACTTGCAACAAAAAGTCGGACAATTTTTTTAAGACCTATGCTACACTTTTAATTTTATAAAATTCTAGTTCCATTTCTTTAGGTGTTTTATATCCCAAAGAAGAATGCAGACGTTTTCTATTATACCATACTTCTATATATTCAAAGACTGCTAATTTAGCTTCTTCAATGGTTGTGAATTTATGCTGATAGATAAGTTCTGCTTTAAGGGTCTTGAAAAAACTTTCAGCTACAGCATTATCCCAACAATTAGCTTTTCTACTCATACTTTGGGTGATTAAAGTATTTTTATTAATCAATTTTCTGAATTCTATCGAAGCATATTGTATTCCTCTATCTGAATGAAAAAGTAAAGATTCTGTTATTTCTCTTTTTGATACTGCCATTTTCCAAGCTGGAATAATCGTTTGATCGGTATACATTCGTGTGCTTAATGACCATCCTATAACCTGCCTGTCATATAAATCAATAATAGTAGTAAGATATAACCAGCCGGCAGCTGTTCTTATATAAGTTATATCAGACACCCAGACCTCATTAAGTAATTTTGGTGTAAAATTTCTATTGAGATGATTACTGCACACTGGATATCGATGATTAGAATCCGTGGTCACTTTAAAGCGTCTTTTAAGTTTACTTCTCCAGCCATTAAGAAGCATCAATTTAGCAACTTTCCTTTTGGATATTTTATATCCTTTTCTTTTTAGCTGTTCCGCTATTCTGGGACTTCCATAAGTTTGACTGCTTAAATCAAAAACTTCTTTTATCAAGTCTGTAAATAGACTATTTTCTATAGATCTATTAGAAGGCCCGCCGCTAAACCATCTATAATAACTGCTTCGGCTTACTTTTAAAACGCTGCACATCTTTTCAATAGGATATAAATGTTTATAGCTCACTATGAATTGGTAGATTTCCCATCGCTCTTGGAAAAGATGTGAACGGCCTTTTTTAATATCTCAAGCTCTAATTCTTTTTCCTTAAGAGCTTTTCGAAGTTGTTTAACTTCTAAAGAATCTGTTTCTGTTTTTTTAGAAATAATTGGTTTTGGATTAGTAAATGTTTTTTCAGAGGATCTCCATTTATAAATACGCTCTACCTGGATACCTAGTTCATCTGCTAATTCTTTGATGTTTTCCCGCTCGTAACTTAATCGTACTGCTGATGATTTAAACTCAGCACTGTAAACTCGTTTTTTCATAATTCTAAGATATTTATTTTTATTTAAACAGTCTTAAAATTTATGTCCCAGTAAATGTAGCAACTCCA
>NZ_JAOZEV010000051.1 GCF_025847275.1 Flavobacterium frigoritolerans | reverse complement strand
CTCCTCCTATATAGTATAGTCGAATATTGCACCTATATATAAGGACATAAAAAAAGTCATCTCAGCACCGAGACAACTCCTTATCTATAATTCAATCAAAACCTCAAGCAAACACAATTCGCAAACTAACCATTATCTCATAATCTACATATCCAACGTTTGCTCTCCACCTCCATTAATAAAAATAACCTGACCACTTGTCCAGCTTGATATTGGTGACGCAAAATAAAGCACCGCTCCCGCTATATCGATCGCCTCTCCTAATCTACGAATAGGCGTATGTCTAAGCATTGCTTCTTCTATTTCAGGTGTCAAAACCGTACTGAGCGCACGAGTTCTTGTTGCCCCAGGACCAATAGCATTCAATCTAATATTGTCTGGACCAAAATCATAAGCCAAGTTTTTAGTCATATGATTAATCGCTGCTTTAGAGGATGCATACGCACTAATGGCCGGACTTGTATTAACAGAAGCCATTGACGACATATTAATAATACTTCCATATCCTGCTTTTTTCATCTCTGGCGCAACCAATTGACACAACCTCCACATGCTAAACACATTCATGTCAAACACTTTTTTAAATTGATCTATAGTAATATCGTACGGACTCTCTTTTCCTGCACCTCCTCCTCCAACATTATTGACCAAGATTTCTATACTTCCGAATTCTTTCACTGTTTCACTCACAAGATTCACCAAGGCTTCATCGCTCGTAACATCACAATCTACAGCAATAGACTTTCCTCCATTCTCATTTATACCTTTCGAAGTCTTTCTAGCCTCATCCAAGTTATAATCTGAAACCACCACATTTGCTCCATATGCCGCAAGTATTTCACAACAAGCTTTCCCTATTCCGTTTGCCCCACCAGTAACTATCGCGGTTTTCCCTTTTAAATCAAAAAATTTCGAAGTATCCATTTTCTCAAATTATTATTATTAAACCCTTAGATGCAATTACCACAAACCAAAACATAGATCAAACATTACTTAAGATATCAACGTTCAAAATCCTTAATTTCCTCAACAAAACAATATCTCTCTCAAATATAGCAAAAATTATCTAAGCACTCAATAGCACAAACTCTTTGAATTTAAAAAAATCCATATCCCTCACACCATCAAATCACCATCTAAAAGAATTTCCTAACTTTAAAAAACCCAACGAAGTATACCTACCTATTGTCAAAATAACAAATCAAAGTGAACTCTAAACCAAACAGAATACAGGTCAATACATATTGTTGTGGGTAAATATTAAAATCTAGATATTTGTGTTTTAAAATTACTCCCTAATGCAAGATTCTTTTATCGACCTTCTTAAGTTATTGTTGCCTGAGATAATAGTAGATTACTTTGAA
>NZ_JAOZEV010000050.1 GCF_025847275.1 Flavobacterium frigoritolerans | reverse complement strand
AAACGGCTATACCCAATTATATAAGACAGGCGATTTGGTTCGTTGGTTAGCCAATGAGACTCTAGAATATATTGGTAGAGGTGATAATCAGGTTAAAATACGAGGTTATCGTATTGAATTGGGTGAGATCGAACATGCAATGTCTCAGATTGAAGGTATCATGCAAGTAAGCGTTCAGGCCAGAGATAAAGTTATCGAAAGTGGCAGTTCTAAATATCTTGTAGGATATTATATTTTGAACGAAGATGGAATTGGCTTAACTGTGGATGCTATTGAGAGATCTTTATCTGGTATTTTACCAGATTATATGATACCAAGCGCCTTTGTCGAGATGGATTCTTTTCCATTAACGGCAAATGGAAAGTTAAACAAGAGTTTATTTGCTGATCCAGATTTTAATTCTTCAGACTCGAATTATCTCGAACCTACAACGTACGAAGAAATAGAGGTGTGTAAAATTTGGAGTGATTTACTTTGCTTGGATCGAGTAGGTATTACTGACGACTTTTTCAAGATAGGAGGTAATTCTATTCTGGCTATACAAGTTTCACATCGTACAAGTAAAATATTAGGGAAAGATGTAAAAGTGTCTGATGTTTTTAAATATAAAACAATAACACAATTATTAGCCCATGTTATTAATCAGTCTCAAATTATAATACCAAAGATTGATGTTGATCAAATCGGTCTTTCTTTTGCTCAGGAACGTTTGTGGTTCATCGAGCAGTTTGAAGAAGGAACTAATGCCTATCACATTCCAGTATTATATGAACTTGATGCTACAGCAAATAAAGAAGGCTTAAAACATGCTTTACAAGAAATTGTCACTAGACATGAGGTATTGAGAACTACTATTGAGCAAGGAGAAGATGATGAATTTGCTATTCAAAAAGTAAATGAAGAGCCTCTTTCTATCCTAGAAATTACATGGAGTGAAACAGATGATTATGAATTATCTATTAGAGAAGCCATCAACCGTCCATTCAATTTAAGTAGTGAATATCCAATTCGAGTTAATTTCTATACTATTAACTCCGAGACTGATGCTTCTTTAAATAAGACGATACTGTTAATCAATATACACCATATCGCTACAGATGGATGGTCAAAAGATATATTTGAAAAGGAAGTATTAGCATATTATAATGCCTATTTAGTAAATAATAAAGGATTTAAATTACCTGAACTTGAGATTCAATATAAGGATTATGCCTTGTGGCAACGCAATTATTTAACGGGAGACATTTTAGAAAAACAATTAGGATATTGGAAAGAAAAGTTAATGGGTTATCAGACTCTTGAATTTCCAACTGATTATGCCAGATCTTCTGTTGTAGATTACAGAGGCGCAAGCCAAGAGTTTACATTGAATAAAGGACTTAGTAAAAAATTGCGTGATTTAGCACAGCGTGAAGGAGTTACATTAAATAGTTTGCTTTTAAGCGCTGTGAATATTCTTTTAGGGAAATATACCGGACAAAATGATATTGTTATTGGTACTGCTATTGCCAATCGTCATCA
>NZ_JAOZEV010000049.1 GCF_025847275.1 Flavobacterium frigoritolerans | reverse complement strand
TAAATTTATTTTTTCATCGCCTACCAAGGGCATGATGCGGGCTGTCGTTTCAAATTTTACTTTTGCGCCTCTGGGTATCGATTTTGGAAGGGTAACTTTGTCTATAGCATTTCTTATTACCTCAAAGGGAAAAGTATCTGATCCATTAAATAGGGGTTTGTTGCCTGGTTTTGCATATCCTTCTATAACATATTTGCCAAAATAGTTGTTGCCTGCTTTGGCATCATTATAGAGTATTTGGTTGATGGGTTTGTTGATGCTTTTTTCTTTTGAAATGGCAGCGTTTTCAAAAGCAATTAATCGTACACCATCTTTTTGCAAATGCCATTGCATTTTGTCGGTGTTTGTGGGCAAAAAATCAACATTATACTTGCTTACTTCTACTTTTAGGCTCTCATTATATCGCAACAGTTGCTTGCTGGTTCCTTTTACGGTATTGACTCCTAAAGACTCTAAAACAGTTAGGGTTGTTTTTATTGGGCTTGAATCATTAGCCGATGTATAAGCCTCTACTTGATATACTTCAGGGTTTTTGAAGGAAAAAACACCAAGCGTACCAGTTTTTACCTCCACTTTAAGCAGATTAGATTCACTACTAATCTGGCTATTAAAAATTACAGTATCCTTACAAGTTACTCTCCAACTGGCAATTGGTGACGCTTCATAAACAGGATTGGATGATGATGGATTAAGGATTTTTTGTTTTTCTACTAAAGAACTTGCTTTGAATTTTAATGTTAAAGGAATTGGCGTATTTTTTACTAGCGTTTTACCTGGAGCAGAAATCCCTTCAATATGATCTTTTATATATTCGATAAATATGGCACATTTTTCATATTCAGCTTTGTTTGGATAGGCCTCAATTCTATACAAACCTTCTTCTTGATCTTTAAAAAGTTTACTTAATGTAAATACAATGTTGGCTCCAATACCCACAAAAGTTTTTACTTTATCATTAACTCCATCCCCTTTAAACAAAGCCCAGATTATTTTTGTTTGATCGCCTTGGTAAATTGCTTTTAATTGAAGTTTTGTTTCTACTATTGGTATTGAAATAGGGAAATTAAAAATGTTTGGTGCTCTTTCAATAAAATAATATTTGCCTGTAGGTTTTTCTGTAAATGGAGTAATTATAGTAATTTCAGAAACCGAATCTCCTTTGTTAGGTTTAGCAGTTTCCCATTGTGCAGAAGTGTTTTCGACAGCAAAAACATCTGCTTCTCTAATATCAATTGTGTTTACTGCTTTTTTTTGTCCGGTTGTTGCAAATTTAATAGTACCAGCTGCACCATTATCGGGACGATAACCGGCACAGGTACCAGTAGATTTATCGAGCAGTACCTTCATGCTATTATTAAAATCTACATTTTCATAATAGTCTTTGTATTTTATGTCACATTTTGCTTTGCATGGCATTGGTTTTTTGCTTTTGTCTGGAAGATAACAATCACCAAAACCCGCTCCGTTATTAAAGCTCTCTGCTGTATCATCAAGGTTGGTAGCGATAGGCTTTTCTTGAGCAAAATACTTGTTCTTTCCTAATTTTTTAATCTGACTTTTTACTGCTAATGGCACTGCCGTAGCCTTACTATTGTTAGCAACAGAATTGGAGCAAAAACATTTAGCTCCTTCTACTATTATTTCTCCTTTTGCCATTTTATTTAAAATTAATTTCTTTTTTT
>NZ_JAOZEV010000005.1 GCF_025847275.1 Flavobacterium frigoritolerans | reverse complement strand
TGATTGAGAAAAAAATGAGTAGCAACGGACTTTTAGAACTCAGTTTTACTCCCGAAGAAAAACACCTGACTGATGCAGAATTAAACCCAGTGCATTTTTACATATAAGTAAGCCGAAAAATAATAGACCCCAACGATTTTAGAAATAACTATTATGTTTTTGAAGCCGATCAATTGGTTGCAATGCTTTACCTAAACGTAAACTTGGTGAGAAACCCAGATATGAAAACCATAGTGACTAGTCAGTTGAAACCAACCAAAGTCTCATAGGAAACGGATTCTAAACCTTAAAAGACATCTTGAATAATTGAACTATTAAAGGAAATAAGTCTTTTAGCCTTAAAGATAATTAGAGAAAAATAAACATTTAAATAAACCAAAATAAAAAATAATTAAGAACAACAGCATTATATATTAGAAAACTAGACTTATTTAATTTTTGTGTTTACTTTTGCAATCTAAAATTTGGATCATGTATAGAAGTCATAATTGTGGCGAATTAAACGCCTCACATATTAATACAGAAGTTACACTAGCGGGCTGGGTTCAGAAATCGCGTGATAAGGGATTTATGAATTGGGTCGATTTACGTGACCGTTATGGAATCACACAACTTATTTTTGACGAAAGTCGTAGTGATAAAACCGTTTTTGAAGCAGCAAAAACGCTGGGAAGAGAATTTGTTATTCAAGTTAAAGGAACGGTTATTGAGCGTGAAGACAAGAATAAAAACAAAAACATGATTACTGGTGACATAGAAATTTTAGTTACCGAATTAACTGTTCTTAATGCTGCATTGACACCTCCATTTACAATTGAAGATGAAACTGATGGTGGAGAAGATATCCGAATGAAATATCGTTACCTTGATATTCGTCGTAATCCAGTAAAAAATAGCTTACTGTTCCGTCACAAAGTGGCAATGGAAGTTCGTAAATATTTATCTGACCTAGATTTCTGCGAAGTTGAAACTCCATATTTAATAAAATCGACTCCAGAAGGAGCAAGAGATTTCGTTGTACCAAGTCGTATGAACGAAGGACAATTTTATGCTTTACCACAATCACCACAAACTTTCAAACAATTATTGATGGTTGGAGGAATGGATAAATACTTCCAGATTGTAAAATGTTTCCGTGATGAAGATTTGCGTGCAGACCGTCAGCCAGAGTTTACACAAATCGATTGCGAAATGGCATTCGTAGAGCAAGAAGACATTTTAAATGTTTTTGAAGGATTGACAAGACATTTACTAAAAGAAATAAAAGGTGTAGAAGTAGATAAATTCCCAAGAATTACCTACGACTATGCTATGAAAACATACGGAAATGATAAACCGGACATTCGTTTCGGAATGGAATTTGGAGAATTAAACGAATTTGCACAACACAAAGAATTCCCAGTATTTAATGCTGCCGAATTAGTAGTTGGTATTGCAGTTCCTGGCGCAGGAAATTATACCCGTAAAGAAATCGACGGATTGATTGACTGGGTTAAACGTCCACAAGTTGGTGCATCTGGAATGGTGTATGCTAAATGTAATGACGATGGAACGTACAAATCATCTGTAGATAAATTTTACGACCAAGAAGATTTAACCAATTGGGCAAAAGTTACAGGAGCAAAACCTGGCGATATGATTTTTGTTCTTTCTGGTCCAGCCAATAAAACACGTACTCAGTTAAGTGCTTTACGTATGGAATTAGCAACTCGTTTAGGTTTGCGTAAACCAGAAGAATTTGCTCCACTATGGGTAGTTGATTTTCCATTATTGGAATTAGACGAAGAAACTGGTCGTTACCATGCAATGCACCACCCGTTTACATCTCCTAAACCAGAAGATATGCAATTATTAGAAACTGAGCCTGGAAAAGTTCGTGCTAATGCATATGATATGGTGCTAAACGGAAATGAAATCGGAGGAGGTTCTATTCGTATTCACGACAAAGCAACACAGCAGTTAATGTTTAAATATCTTGGATTTACTGAAGATGAGGCTAAAGCACAATTTGGATTTTTGATGGACGCATTCCAATTTGGAGCTCCACCACACGGAGGATTGGCTTTTGGATTAGACAGATTAGTAGCTATACTAGGTGGACAAGAGACAATTAGAGATTTTATAGCATTCCCTAAAAACAATTCGGGTCGTGATGTTATGATTGATGCTCCTGCTCCTATAGATGCTTTACAATTAAAGGAATTACATATCAAAATTGACGCAATATAACGAGCGAATACACTGTAAATCAATATTTTTTCTAAAAAATTAACAGTTTGTTGTCTTTTGTATTATTTTATATCTTACATTTGCCTCATTATAAATTATTATTACTATTACAATGCGTACAGGTACAGTTAAATTTTTCAATGAGTCTAAAGGTTACGGGTTCATTACAGACGAAGAAACAGGAAAAGACATTTTCGTTCATGCATCAGGAATCAACGCGGAAGAATTACGCGAAGGTGACAGAGTTAGCTACGAAGAAGAAGAAGGAAGAAAAGGTAAAGTTGCTGCTAAAGTTGCAGTAATCTAAGCATAAAAATATAGCAATTTATTTTTTTTGCCACCGAATGCTTAAAAGCGTTTCGATTAATTTCGAAACGCTTTTTTTTTACGTCTATTTCTTAAAAAAATCATAAAATTAGAAATCTTATTTATAATCAATAAAAATTACACTATTACTACATTTCAAAACCTACTTAAATCATTTTTTAGCTTGTGATTTACATACTTGAAGGCTATCTTTGTGACTTATTTTTAAGCAAAAAATCCTTAAATTATGCATTCAGATCAAGTAAATTATATTCCAATTTTAATGCAGCTTATTTTAGCTGTTGGTTTTGTAGTAGGAACCATTATCATTTCTGGAAAATTAGGTCCAAAAAGAGCTTCTGCCAGCAAAGACAAAAACTTTGAGTGTGGTGTCGAATCTATTGGTAATGCCCGTGTACCATTTTCAGTAAAATACTTCTTGGTTGCCATCTTGTTTGTATTGTTCGATGTTGAGGTTATTTTCCTTTACCCATGGGCAGCAAACTTTAAAGAACTAGGTATGGAAGGAATGCTAAAAATGCTAATATTCATGTCGCTTCTTCTAGTAGGCTTTTTCTACATTATCAAAAAGAAAGCCCTAGAGTGGGAATAAAAAGAGATTTTAGATTTTAGATTAGTGATTTTATAATTACAGTTTAAAATTTAAAACCCTTGAATTAATACAATTGATTTAAAAAAATTGATTTCACGTTTTACGATTTCAAAAAATCTAAAATTAGAAATCAGAAATCTAAGATAAAAATGAGCGATTCAAATATAAATATGGTTGCCCCGCCAGAAGGAGTCACAGGAGAGGGTTTCTTCGCTACAAAACTTAACGATGTTGTAGGTTTAGCAAGAGCCAATTCATTATGGCCTTTACCATTTGCAACATCATGTTGTGGTATCGAATTCATGGCAACAATGGCTTCGCATTACGATATAGCACGATTTGGTTCTGAGCGTGTGAGTTTTTCTCCTCGTCAAGCTGATATGTTAATGGTAATGGGAACTATTTCTAAAAAAATGGGCCCTGTTTTACGTCAGGTTTACGAACAAATGGCAGAGCCTCGTTGGGTTATTGCCGTAGGTGCTTGCGCATCATCTGGAGGTATTTTTGATACTTATTCAGTTCTACAAGGAATTGACAAAATAATACCTGTTGATGTTTATGTTCCGGGTTGCCCGCCAAGACCAGAACAAATTCTTGATGGTGTAATGAAATTACAAGAATTAGTAAAAAGCGAGTCTGTAAGAAGACGTAGCTCACCTGAGTACCAAGAATTATTGGCTTCATATAACATTCAATAACAAAATGGCATTAGAGACAATAGAAATTCAAGATAAATTAATTGAAACATTTGGAGAAAGTGTTTTCAATTTCAATCAAGAAAGAGATATTTTTTCATTAGAAGTTGATTCTGAAAAAATTACAGCTGTAATTCTTTTTTTGAAAAATGACCCGATATTACGTTTTCATTTTTTAACCGATTTATGTGGTATTCATTACCCTGATAATGACGTTGATCATCAATTTGCAATAGTATATCATTTGCATAACTGGTATGAGAACAAAAGAATAAAAATAAAAGCCTTTATTAATGGTGAAAAGCCAGAAATAAAAACCATATCAAACATTTTCTTGTGTTCAAACTGGATGGAAAGAGAAACGTATGATTTTTATGGCGTAAATTTCATCGGTCACCCACAATTGAAACGTATCTTGAACATGGATGAAATGATTTCATTTCCTATGCGTAAAGAGTTTCCTTTGGAAGACAGTGGAAGAACAGATAAAGACGACAGGTTCTTTGGAAGAACAACAACAAATTTCTAAGACAAAATCATATAATTTTTCACATTAAATAAATGTCAGAACTATTATTACCACCAGAGCATCGCTATGCTAAAATAATCGAACAGAAACTAAACGACGAAGGAAGTGAACTTTCTGTTCTGAACTTAGGGCCAACACACCCAGCTACACACGGTATTTTTCAAAACGTACTATTAATGGACGGTGAAAGAATTCTTGAGGCTGAAACAACTATTGGTTACATCCACAGAGCATTCGAAAAAATTGCCGAAAATCGTCCTTTTTATCAAATCACTCCTCTTACAGACCGAATGAACTATTGCTCCTCTCCTATCAACAATATGGGATGGTGGATGACTCTAGAAAAACTTTTGGATATTGAAATACCTAAACGTGTTCAATACTTAAGAGTTATCGTAATGGAATTGGCAAGGATTACGGATCATATCATCTGTAATTCAATTCTTGGTGTAGATACAGGTGCGTACACAGGTTTCCTTTACGTTTTTCAATTTAGAGAAAAAATATACGAAATCTATGAAGAAATTTGTGGAGCTCGTTTAACTACAAATATGGGAAGAATCGGTGGATTTGAAAGAGATTGGTCTGAGGCCGCTTTTCAAAAAATCGAAACTTTCTTAGAAGAATTTCCAGTTGCATGGAAAGAATTCGAAAGCTTATTTGAAAGAAACAGAATTTTCATTGACAGAACGGTTAATGTTGGACCAATAAGTGCCGATAGAGCTATGGCTTACGGTTTTACAGGACCAAACTTACGTGCTAGTGGTGTTGATTACGACATTCGTGTTGCACAACCCTATTCATCTTACGAAGATTTTGACTTTATAGTTCCTGTTGGAAAATCTGGAGATACTTACGATCGTTTCTGCGTTCGTAATGCAGAAGTTTGGGAAAGTTTAAGCATTATTCGTCAAGCATTAGATAAAATGCCTGAAGGAAATGTTTTCCATGCTGAAGTTCCTGATTATTATCTTCCTCCAAAAGAAGATGTATACACTAATATGGAATCTTTAATATATCACTTTAAGATTGTTATGGGAGAAGTTCCAGTTCCTGTTGCCGAAATATACCATGCGGTTGAAGGCGGGAATGGCGAATTAGGTTTTTACCTGGTAACCGACGGAAGTAGAACTCCATACAGATTGCATTTTAGAAGACCTTGCTTTATATATTACCAAGCTTATCCTGAAATGATTAAAGGAGCTATGTTATCGGATGCCATTGTAATATTATCAAGTTTAAATGTTATCGCTGGAGAGTTAGACGCTTAAAAGATTTCAGATTGTAGAATAACGATTTTTGATTTCAGATTTAAAATAAAATGGAAAGAACACATTACAAACAAGAAATAAATATGACTGAGGCATTGATGAACCGCATCAATGAACTAATCAGTCATTATCCTGAAGACAAAAGAAAATCGGCATTATTGCCTGTTTTACACGAAGTACAAGACGCCCATGAAAATTGGCTAAGTATAGAGTTACAGGATAAGGTTGCCGAAATTTTACATATAAAGCCAATTGAGGTTTATGAGGTAGTAACTTTCTACACTATGTACAACCAAAAACCAATGGGTAAATACATGTTTGAATTTTGCCAAACTTCTTGTTGTTGTTTAAGTGGTGCCGAAAATTTAATGGATTATACATCTGAGAAATTAGGTATCAAAATGGGTGAAACAACTCCTGACGGTATGTTCAGCATTGCTGGTGTAGAATGCTTAGGTGCTTGTGGATATGCTCCAATGATGCAGTTAGGTGATTTCTACAAAGAAAAACTTACCGAAGAAAAAATTGATCAGTTAATCGCTGATTGCAAGGATAATAAAATAATATTACACGATAAATAATATGTCACAGAAAATATTATTAGATAAAATCAATATTCCTGGTATTAAAACCTACGAAGTATACCGCAAAAATGGTGGTTATGCATCTGTAGAAAAAGCTATAAAAACGCTAACACCAGACGAAGTTGTTGAAGAAGTAAAAAAATCAGGTCTTCGTGGTCGTGGTGGTGCAGGTTTCCCCGCGGGAATGAAATGGAGTTTTATTGATAAAAAATCAGGAAAACCAAGACATTTAGTTTGCAACGCCGACGAATCTGAGCCAGGTACTTTCAAGGATCGTTATTTGATGGAATTCATTCCTCACTTATTGATTGAAGGGATGATTACTTCAAGTTTTGCCTTAGGCGCTAACCTATCATATATCTATATTCGTGGAGAATATATGTGGGTTTACAAAATATTAGAAAGAGCCATTGCCGAAGCGAAAGCTGCTGGATTTTTGGGGAAAAATATATTAGGATCAGGATATGATCTAGAACTACACGTTCACTGTGGAGCCGGTGCTTATATTTGTGGTGAAGAAACTGCACTTATTGAGTCATTGGAAGGAAAAAGAGGAAATCCGCGTATTAAACCACCATTCCCTGCTGTTTCTGGACTTTGGGCTAACCCAACCGTAGTAAACAATGTTGAAACTATTGCCACTGTGCCATGGATTATCAACAACTCTGGTGATGATTATGCCAAAATTGGTGTAGGCCGTTCTACTGGAACTAAATTAATCTCTGCTTCTGGACACGTTAAAAATCCTGGAGTTTACGAAATTGAATTAGGTTTAAGTGTTGATGAATTTATGAATTCTGATGAATACTTAGGCGGAATGTCTTCTAGCAGACCTTTGAAAGCATTTGTTCCTGGAGGTTCTTCAGTGCCAATTTTACCTGCTGAATTAATTTTTAAAACTGCAAATGGTGAAGATCGTTTAATGACTTACGAATCTTTAAGTGATGGTGGTTTTGCTACTGGATCGATGTTAGGTTCTGGAGGATTTATCGTGTACAACGACACTGCTTGTATCGTAAGAAATACATGGAACTTTGCACGTTTTTACCATCACGAATCTTGCGGACAATGTACTCCTTGTCGTGAAGGTACAGGCTGGTTAGAAAAAATATTGTGGAGAATCGAAAACGGTCAAGGCCGTGAAGAGGATATCGAATTATTATGGAGCATCCAAAGTAAAATCGAAGGAAATACGATTTGCCCACTTGGAGATGCAGCATCTTGGCCTGTAGCAGCAGCTATTCGTCATTTTAGAGATGAATTTGAATACCACGTTCGTTTCCCAGAAAAGATAAAAAACAGAGAGCATTTTGTTGCTGAACCTTTTTCGCAAGTGAAACATTTAGTAACAAAACAAACAGTTTAAATTAGTTTAAAGCTTTTTAGTTTAAAGTTCAACAACTTGAAACTTTAAACCTTAAACTAAAATAACAAAATATAGAGATGAAAGTAACCATAGACGGTCAAAGTATAGACGTAGAGCCAGGGACAACAATCCTACAGGCTGCACGTATGATTGGTGGAGATTTAGTTCCGCCTGCCATGTGCTATTACTCAAAATTAAAAGGTAGCGGAGGAAAATGCCGTTGTTGTTTAGTTGAAGTATCGAAAGGAAGTGAAGCTGACCCAAGACCAATGCCAAAATTGATGGCATCTTGTGTAACAGGATGTATGGATGGTATGGAAGTAAACAGCAAATCTTCTGACAGAGTAACTGAAGCACGTAAATCAGTAACAGAATTTTTATTGATTAACCACCCTTTAGATTGCCCTATTTGTGATCAGGCTGGTGAATGTGATCTTCAAAATTTAAGTTTTGAGCACGGAAATCCGAAATCACGTTTTATTGAAGAAAAAAGAACTTTTGAACCAGAAGATATCGGTCCGCATATACAATTGCACATGAACCGTTGTATCTTATGTCAGAGATGTGTACAAGTTGCAGATCAATTGACAGATAATAGAGTTCACGGAGTATTAGATCGTGGTGATCACGCTAATATTTCGACTGGTATCTCTAAAGCAATCGATAATGAGTTCTCTGGAAACATGATCGATGTATGCCCTGTTGGAGCTTTGACTGATAAAACGTTCCGTTTTAAATCAAGAGTTTGGTTTAATAAGCCTTATAATGCACACAGAGAATGTACTACTCCTGGATGTTGTGGTAAAACAACTGTTTGGATGTTTGGTGGCGAAATACAACGTGTTACTGGCCGTAAAGATGTTTACCATGAAGTAGAAGAGTTTATTTGTAATAGTTGTCGTTTTGACCACAAAAACGTTGCTGACTGGACTATTGAAGGACCAAGAGAGTTTGAGAAAGATTCAGTTATCAACCAAAATAACTATACTCGTAAGTTAGAAAAAGTAGAAATCGATACTGAAAAGAATATTCTTTTAGGTAGAGATGAAGACCGTAAAAAAATTAGTATGGCTCAAATTCCATTAACCAATAACGACAAAAACTCTTAGAAATGGATAGTACATTTATAATAGAAAAAAGTGTTGTAATTCTTGTGGTTTTTGCTGTAACTATGATTATGGCGATGTATTCTACTTGGGCTGAACGTAAAGTTGCAGCTTACTTACAAGATCGTGTTGGACCAAACCGTGCTGGTTGGGGTGGATTATTACAACCTCTTGCAGATGGTATGAAGTTATTCTCGAAAGAAGAATTTATCCCTAATACACCAAACAAATTTTTATTTGTAGTAGGCCCTGCAATTGCCATGAGTACTGCTTTAATGACAAGTGCCGTAATTCCTTGGGGAGATAAGTTACACTTATTTGGCAGAGATATTTTATTACAAGCTACAGATATCAACATTGGATTATTATATTTCTTCGGAGTTGTTTCTGTTGGAGTTTATGGTATCATGATTGGTGGATGGGCATCTAACAGTAAATTCTCATTGATGGGAGCGGTTCGTGCTGCTTCGCAAATGGTTTCATATGAAATTGCAATGGGTTTATCCATGATTGCTTTGTTAATGATGACTGGTAGTTTAAGCTTAAGAGAAATCTCTATGCAACAAGCCGAAATGAACTGGAACGTATTTTACCAACCTTTATCTTTCTTGATTTTCCTTATTTGTGCTTTTGCTGAAACAAACAGAACTCCTTTTGACTTAGCAGAATGTGAAACGGAATTAGTTGGTGGATATCATACGGAGTATTCTTCGATGAAAATGGGATTCTATTTATTTGCTGAATATGCAAATATGTTTATCTCTGCTACTATTATTTCTGTATTATTCTTTGGTGGTTATAACTATCCTGGGATGCAATGGATGGTGGAGAATGCAGGTGTAAATCCAGCTAACGTTTTAGGAATGGTAGTTTTATTTGCTAAAATATGCTTTTTCATATTTTTCTATATGTGGGTTCGTTGGACTATTCCAAGATTCAGATATGACCAATTGATGCATTTGGGTTGGAAAATATTAATTCCGCTTTCTATCATCAATATCATGATTACAGGTGTTGTGATGTTAAGAGGTGAAATTGCAGCTTATTTAGGGTTTTAATAAACGGAAATACCTAGCCCTGATAAAAGTGAAAATCCTTTATTGTTTTCCTTTAAAACAATAAAGATTGTAACAGATAGCAGGATTAGCTTCAGATAAAAATAAAAGAAATAAATTTTTGAATTTGGTTTTGGAATCAAAATCGCAAATGATAAATTAAAATGTCGATAGAAACAATATCATTATCGGGTAGAAAAAAGGTAGTCTCTAACAAAGAGATGACTTTTCTTGAGCGATTGTACCTTGTTGCAATTTTCAAGGGGTTGGTTATTACAATCAAACACTTTTTTAGACGTAAGAAAACAATTCACTATCCAGAACAAGTTCGTGTACGAAGCGATGTTTATCGTGGTCAACACCAGTTGAAACGCGATGAGCAAGGTCGTGAGAACTGTACTGCGTGTGGATTATGTGCTTTGTCATGTCCTGCTGAGGCAATCACAATGAAAGCCGAAGAACGTAAAGCAAATGAGAAACATTTGTACAGAGAAGAAAAATATGCTTCGATATATGAGATAAATATGTTACGTTGTATTTTTTGCGGATTGTGTGAAGAGGCTTGTCCTAAAGATGCAATTTACCTGACTACGTCAAAAGTATTGGTTCCTTCTAGTTACGAAAGAGAAGATTTTATTTTTGGAAAAGACAAATTAGTGATGCCACTAGATGTGGCTATGAAAAACGCTCAACTTAAAAACGCTAATTAATGATACATATACCTGATTTTGCAAATGCAAATGCAATACAAATTACTTTTTGTATATTAGCTTTCATAACAGTGATAACTGCTTTCTTAACGATTTTTAGTCGTAACCCTATTCATAGTGCTATTTATTTAGTGATTTGCTTTTTCTCGATTGCGGGTCATTATTTACTATTAAATGCTCAGTTTCTAGCGATAGTTCATATTATAGTATATTCGGGAGCCATAATGATTTTGTTTTTATTTACCATTATGTTGATGAACCTGAACGAAAAACACGAAGTGCATAAACCCCGAATTACTCGTTTGGGAGCTATTGTTTCTTTCTGTTTGATTTGTATTGTATTAATTGCAATATTTATTAACTCTAAACCAATTGTTGGTGAATACGACTCGACTGGTGAAGATTTTCAATCGATAAAAGTATTAGGTAAAATATTACTGAACGAATATATGGTTCCGTTTGAATTTGCTTCTATTTTACTTTTGGTTGCCATGATTGGAACTGTGTTATTGTCTAAAAAAGAAAAATTGAAAAAATAATGAATAATATTTTAAATCAAATAGGTATTGAAAACTACATATTTTTAAGTGTAGTCCTTTTTTGCGTAGGTATATTTGGTGTTTTATACAGACGTAATGCGATTATCGTTTTTATGTCTATCGAAATCATGCTTAATGCCGTAAACTTATTATTTGTTGCTTTCTCTACTTATCACCAAGATGCACAAGGACAAGTATTCGTATTTTTCTCGATGGCAGTTGCTGCAGCTGAAGTTGCGGTTGGATTGGCAATTTTAGTATCGATATTTAGAAACATACATTCAATTAGTATCGATAATTTAAAAAATTTAAAAGGATAAATGGCAATGGATACCAATTTAGCTTTAGTTTTAGTATTAGCTCCTTTTTTAGGATTTTTAATCAATGTTTTCTTTGGAAAAAGTCTAGGAAAGACAGTTTCTGGCGCTATCGGAACGCTTTCTGTAGTGGTTTCATTTGCTGTAACTATTTATTTTTTCCTTCAAATAAATCAGACTCAACAACCTATCAACATTTCTTTATTTGAATGGATTCAGATAAGTAATTTCAAAGTTGATTTAGGTTTCTTATTAGATCAATTGTCATTACTTTGGTTACTTTTTGTAACTGGTATTGGTTCTTTGATTCACTTATACTCTATCAGCTATATGCATGATGATGAGAAAATGCACCAGTTTTTTGCTTACTTAAACCTGTTTGTGTTTTTCATGATTACGCTTGTTGTTGGAAGTAACTTATTAGTATTGTTCATTGGTTGGGAAGGTGTAGGACTTTGTTCTTACTTACTAATCGGTTTTTGGTATAAAAACCAAGAGTATAATGATGCAGCTAAAAAAGCTTTCATCATGAACAGAATTGGAGATTTAGGATTATTGGTTGGTATTTTTATCATCGGTTCTATGTTCTCTTCTTTAGATTATGCAACTATAAAAACTGCTATCGCTAGCGCAACTGACTTAAATGTTCCGTTGCTTTCTTTAGCTGCTTTTTGTTTGTTTATTGGTGCTTGTGGTAAATCGGCTCAAATCCCGTTATACACATGGTTGCCAGATGCGATGGCTGGACCAACTCCGGTTTCTGCATTAATTCACGCTGCTACGATGGTAACTGCTGGTATCTTTATGATTACCAGATTGAATTTTGTTTTTGATTTAACTCCAGATGTACAAAGCTTAATTGCTATTATTGGTGCAATAACTTCTCTTGTTACTGCTACAATTGGTCTGGTTCAAAATGATATTAAAAAAGTATTGGCTTACTCTACTGTTTCGCAATTAGGATTAATGTTCTTAGCTTTAGGATTAGGTGCTTACGAAGTGGCAGTATTTCACGTTATAACTCACGCTTTCTTTAAAGCTTGTTTGTTCTTGGGTTCTGGTTCTGTAATTCACGCTTTGCACGGCGAACAAGATATGCGTAAAATGGGTGGTTTGCGTAAAGCTATGCCAGTTACATTTATCACAATGCTTGTTTCTTCATTGGCAATATCGGGAGTTCCATTATTTTCTGGATTCTTCTCGAAAGACGAGATTTTATTGACTGCTTTTCACCATAACATACCGCTTTATGTTGTTGCATCGGTTGCATCTATCATGACTGCTTTTTATATGTTTAGATTAATGTTCTTAACTTTCTTTAAAGATTTTAGAGGTACTGAACACCAAAAAAGTCATTTACACGAAAGCCCTGCTTTAATCACTTTCCCATTAATTGTTTTAGCAATCTTAGCTACTTTTGGCGGATTGATTAGCTTACCTGGAAATAGCTGGTTGAATACCTATTTGGCTCCGCTTTTTACAAAAGTAGCTGGCGAAGCTCATCATTTAGGAACTACTGAATATACCTTAATGGGTGTTGCTGTTATTGGTGGTTTAGTTGGTATTTTTATTGCCTACTTAAAATACATCAAACAGGATAATGTTCCTGGTGAAGATGAATCTATAACTGGAGTTGCAAAAGTATTATACAACAAGTATTATGTTGATGAAGCTTACGATTATGTATTTGTACGCTCTATTAATGGATTATCTAAATTCTTTAGAGATTATGTTGAAACAAGTATATCAGCACTTGTTTTCGGATTAGGAAAAGTAACCAATGAGATAAGTTATCAAGGTAGAAAATTACAAAGCGGAAGTATCGGACTGTATTTGTTCGCATTTGTTTTGGGTCTTTGTGCCATTGTTTCTTATATATTTTTAGCTCAATAATTTAATAACTATGAACGTTTCTCTTATATTAATTATACTTTTAATTGGTGCATTTGTCACTTATTTTGTTGGTGATAAACTAGCTTCAAAAGTAGCTTTGTTCTTTAGTTTGGCCGCTTTAGGTTGTTCGATTGTATTGTTAAATCATTATAATCTTGGCGAAAGCATTAGCTATATTAGCCAATGGATTATTCAGCCTAAAATTTCATTTGTATTAAATGCAGATGGATTGGGTATTGCAATGTTGTTGCTTACAACTGCTTTAACGCCTATAATCATATTCTCTTCTTTTGGTAATTCTTACCCAAATGCAAAAGGATTCTATGCTTTAATTTTATTCATGGCATTTGCAATGGTGGGGACTTTCCTTGCTGCAGATGGTTTGTTATATTATATCTTCTGGGAATTATCATTAATCCCTATTTACTTCATTGCCTTAATTTGGGGTAATGGTGATACTGAAGAGCGCAGAAAAGCGGTAGTTAAATTCTTTATCTACACGCTTGCTGGTTCATTATTCATGCTTGTAGCATTTGTTTATTTATACACAAAAGCGGGTAGCTTCTTATTGACTGATTTATACGAACTGAATTTATCTGCAACTGAGCAACTTTGGATATTCTTAGCTTTCTTCTTAGCTTATGCTATTAAGATTCCTCTTATTCCTTTTCATACTTGGCAAGCAAGTGTTTACCAAAAAGCTCCTACTGTAGGAACTATGCTTTTATCTGGTATCATGCTTAAAATGGGATTGTATAGTATCATACGTTGGCAGTTGCCAATTGCTCCACTTCCTGCACAAGAATACATGAATGTATTTATTGGGTTAGGTATTGCTGGTGTGATCTATGGTTCTATTGTTGCATTAAGACAAAAAGACTTAAAAAAATTACTTGCTTATTCTTCATTAGCTCACGTTGGGTTAATTGCTGCAGGTACTTATACATTAACTGCTGATGGTTTAAGCGGATCTGTTTTACAAATGATTGCTCACGGTTTTGTGGTAGTTGGTTTGTTCTTGGCTGCCGAAATCATCTTCAGAAGATACGAAACTAGAGCTATTGCTGAGTTGGGTGGAATTCGTTACCAATCGCCTAAGTTCACTTCGATGTTTTTAATTTTAGTATTGGCATCGGTAGCATTACCATCTACGTTTAACTTTGTTGGAGAGTTTACAGTATTATATAGTCTTTCTCAAATTAATATTTGGTTTGCCGTTATAGGTGGAACTACTATTATTCTTGGTGCTTACTATATGCTTAAAATGTTTCAACATGTAATGTTAGGCGAAACAAATACGAAACCTTTTGCTGATGTATCTATCTCTGAAGGAATTTCGCTTGTAGCAATTATAGCTGTATTATTCTTTTTTGGATTGTATCCAAAACCAATTACAGATTTGATTTCTCCAAGTTTAGATGTAATTTTAAAAGTTATACATAGAAATTAAGATTTTAGAATAAAAGGTAATTATTTTTGAATTCGGATTTTATCTGACTCTTAAAAAGTTACACTGCTAAAGAATAAATAACATATTTTAAATAAAAATAAATTAGGGCATCATTAGTTTTAGATTCCTAAATCAAAAAAACAAAAATGAATACATTAATAGCTATAATAGGATTGGGTGTTTTTTGCCTACTGTTTGAAATTCTTAATTTAAGAAAAGCCATTATTCCAGTAACTATAATTGGTTTATTAGGCGTTTTGGCAATAAACTATTCAGAATTTGGTTTAACCGAAAGTTATTACAATAACATGATTGCGGTGAGTAAATACTCTACGGCATTTTCATCTTTGTTTATTGTTTTAACTATTTTCTTAGTGGCTTTGAGTTACAACTTCTACGAAGATCATCAAACAAAAATTTCTGATTATATAGCCATTAAAATATTCTTATTGGCTGGAGCTGTAGCAATGGTTTCTTTCGGAAACTTAGCGATGTTCTTTTTAGGAATCGAAGTATTATCAATCGCATTATACGTACTTGCTGCAAGTGATAGAACGAAGATAAAAAGTAATGAAGCTGGTATGAAATATTTCTTGATGGGTTCTTTCGCGTCTGGGATTATCTTATTCGGAATCTGTTTGATTTACGGTGCTATGGGTAGTTTTGATGTAATCGAAATTAGTGACTTATCTCAATCTGCTGAGTTACCTATTTGGTTTCCAATTGGTATTGTTCTATTAACTGTTGGTATGTTGTTTAAAGTTGCTGCTGTTCCTTTCCACTTTTGGGCTCCAGATGTTTACGAAGGTTCTCCTGCTTTAACAACTGCTTTAATGAGTACTTTGGCTAAAGTTGTTGCTATTGCTACTTTATACAAACTGTTAACGATATTGAATGCTGAACTTTCTGAAAGCTATGTTATCGTAATCGTAATTGTTTCGATGTTGTCTATGACTGTTGGTAATATTATGGCATTGCGTCAGGTTAATGTAAAACGTATGCTTGCTTACTCTGGTATTTCGCATGCTGGTTTCATGTTAATGACTTTATTAACTTTGGCTACTTCTGCTGGAACTCTTTTATATTACACTACCGCTTATGCATTAGCTGGAATTGCAGCTTTTAGTGTAATCTTATATGTTTGTAAAAATCAAGATAATGAAGACATCACTAATTTTCATGGTTTAGGAAAAACTAATCCTTTATTAGCAGCAATCCTTACGGCTTCGCTTTTATCTATGGCTGGTATTCCTATTTTTGCTGGGTTCTTTGCTAAGTTATTCTTGTTTAATCAAGCAATACAAGCTGGATACATCGCATTAGTAATTGTTGCAGTAGTTAACTCTATCATAAGTGTTGGTTATTACTTCAAATTAATATTAGCAATGTACACTAAAGAACCTAATGAAGCTCGTACAGGAAGACCATTCCTTATTTATGCTGTTGCAGTAGTTTCTATACTATTAAACATCATCATAGGTTTATTTCCTTCTTTGATTTTAGATCTTTTGAACTAATCATAATTACATAAAAATACAAGCCATCAAGTTTTACACTTGGTGGCTTTTTTTATTTGAACCATATAAGTTATTTAAGAGAATGTAAGTTTTAGCTGGAGGAATAAATCTAAAACTAGTATAGCCTTTAGTCTAACCTTATAATTATTTTGGCTAAAGCCACATTTATTATCAATTCATCAACCTCCAGCTAAAGTAGGAGGCAATTCAGAATAAAAATGGAACTCTTATGCTTTAGAAGCCACTCAGGATAAAAAAGACATAATCCAATTGTTAAAATATTTATAGCGCTTAAGGCAAATATCAAAATATAGGTTATATTTGGTACGTTTTAAAATCAAAATATATTATGGCTTTCAATTCAAACAACCCGTTTTTAAGTAATAAACGTTTTTCTCCAACTTCGGTTGTAGCAAAAAGTGACAATCCTCATCAGGCAAGAGTTATCGATTATGGTAACGAAATGACATTATCAGGTACTATCAATAAAACTCTTATTTTATTTTTATTGCTTACTGCTACTGCAATGATAACTTGGTGGATGTCTTTTAACGGAATCAACCCTATGCTTCCTACTATTGGTGGAGCAATCGTTGGATTAATTTTAGTAGTTATTGCAGCATTCAAACCGCAGCTTTCTCCATACCTAGCACCTGGCTATGCCTTGTTCGAAGGTTTGTTCATTGGTGGTATATCTGCAATTTTTGAAGCAATGTATCCTGGAATCGTAGTTCAGGCTGTTGGTGCTACATTTGTAACATTTATGGTTTGTCTTGGTTTATATAAATTCAAAATCGTAAAAGTAACAGAGCAATTCAAATCGGTTGTTATGGCAGCTACATTAGCAATTGCTACTTACTACTTAATCTCTTGGTTATTTTCGATGTTTACAAGCTTTACCCCTGTTCATCATGGCAGCTCTATGATGAGTATTGGTATTAGTGTTTTTGTAATTGTTATTGCAGCTCTAAACCTATTCTTAGATTTTGACAGAATAGAGCAAGGTGTTCAGGAAAAAATGCCTAAATTCATGGAATGGTACGGTGCAATGGGATTAATGATCACTCTAGTTTGGTTATATATCGAATTCCTAAGATTGTTATCTAAATTGAATAGTAGAAACTAATCGTTTCAATAATTATATAAAAAAAGCCTTTTTGAAAATCAAAAAGGCTTTTTTTATGCTGCTTTTTCAAAAGCAATAAAATGTGTCAATTTTCCTTTTAAGTTAAAAACAGGAAATGCATTTATTGTACAAAAGTAAGTTTCTCCATTTTTCTTATAGTTAAGAATAGTCTTTTCAAAAGTTTCCTGAGATTTTATAGCCAATCTAATTTCTTCTCTAACAACAGAGGAAGTTTCAGGTCCCTGAAACATTTTTGGTGATTTACCCAGAACTTCTACTTCTGTATAACCTGTCATATTAAGAATACGGCTGGAAGCAAAAACAATCTTCAGTTTCAAATCTGTAATTACTACAACTTCTTCTTTCAATCGTTCTAAAACATCAAATTCGGACTCATCCCAATTGTACTGATCTGCGATATGATGCACTTTTTGCCAATCAGAATAATTACTTTTTAAATCATTTAAAGACTCGTGATGAAAATCCCATGAAATCACTGGGATAACATTGCAATTCATCGCTTGATGGTATTTTGCAATTGCAGCATCGTAAGCATCTAAATTATACATAAAATAAAAATTTATTCAAAGATAAATCGAAAACAACATCAATCATAGCCTTATGCTGCATTTAACGCTAATTTAAGCGGTTTAAAAGTCAAACTTAAGCTGTACAACAATAGCTTTCTTAACTTCGGTATTAAGATTGCTTAATGAAATACCTAGCAACCGAACTGAATCTTTCATTCGCTCCTGATACAATAACTCTTTTACGGTTTCCATAATCAAGCTTTTATGGGCTATGAAATAAGGCAATGTTTTGCTTCTTGTTTGCTGAGTAAAATCACTATACTTAATTTTAAGCGTAATCGTTTTGCCTGAAATCTTATGCTTTTGCAAACGTTTCTCTAAAGAATTTGCAATTCGTTCGAGTTGCTCCAACATAAAAATTTCCGAAGAAAGATTAACATCAAAAGTATGTTCTGCTGCAACCGACTTCGTGATTCGATCTGATTTTACCTCACTATTATGAATTCCGCGTACGACATGATAATAAAAAGTACCCGATTTCCCAAAATGCTTTTCTAGAAACTCTAAGCTTTTACTCTTTAAATCTGTTCCTGTAAAAATACCAAGCTGGTACATTTTTTCGGTAGTCACCTTCCCTACTCCATAAAACTTCCGAATGGGTAATTCTTCCAAAAAAGGAATTATCTCATCGGGGTTAACTGTTTTCTGTCCGTTGGGCTTATTGTAATCACTTGCAATTTTAGCCACAAACTTATTAACCGAAATTCCTGCCGAAGCAGTTAATCCAACTTCATTAAAAATTCGCAATCTAATTTCTTCCGCTAATAAACTCGCACTTGGATTGCCTTTTTTATTAACTGTAACATCAAGATAGGCCTCATCAAGAGAAAGTGGCTCAACTAAGTCTGTATATTCATGAAAAATTTTGTGAATTTTATTTGATATCTCTTTATATCGATCAAAACGTGGACGAACAAAAATAAGTTGCGGACAATTGCGCTTAGCCTGCATGCCGCTTATTGCACTGCGAACACCAAATTTACGAGCCTCATAACTAGCTGCTGCCACAACACCACGATTCTCAGAACCACCTACTGCAATAGGTTTACCTCGCAAATCTGGATTATCCATTTGCTCTACAGAAGCATAAAATGCATCCATATCAATATGGATAATTTTTCGATATGTAGGCACGTCAGACATGTTACAAATTTAGATAGGAAACCAAGAAAAGAGAATAAAATGATCATAAATATTTTAACTTTTTACGTTAATTTTTCGAACCAACGCAACAAACAAAAAAATTCAAATTAACTTATAAAACAGCTGGTATTAGATTTTTGTGATAATAACAAACATTAACAAGTGAATAAGCAAAAACCAAATCATTTTCTCCTATTTTTGTAAGTACATTACAAAACATTAAAATGAGAACATTCGTTATTGGAGACATACACGGTGGCTTAATCGCTTTGAAACAAGTACTCGAAAGAGCAGCTGTAACAAACAAAGACACTTTAATTTTCTTGGGTGATTATGTTGATGGTTGGAGTCAATCACCACAAGTGATTGATTACTTAATTGAACTAAAACAAAAACAAAACTGTATTTGCATTCGTGGTAATCACGACGATTTACTTCAACAATGGATGAGAGACGGTAAAGACAATGAACTATGGCATCACCATGGTGGCGAAGCTACTGTTCTTGCATACGAATCGATTAGTTCTACTCACAAACAAATACACGTTTCATTTTTAGAATCACTGCAGGGTTATTATCTTGATTCTCAAAACAGATTGTTTATACATGCTGGCTTTACAAATATGAGCGGCGTGACTTACGAATACTCATCTGAATCCTTTTACTGGGACAGAACTTTGTGGGAAACTGCAATGGCATTAGATCCAAATATGAAAACGGATTCTTTATTCTATCCAAAGAGATTAAAACTCTATAAAGAAATCTTTATTGGGCATACTCCTGTTACTAGAATTCATGAAACAGTCCCTATACAAAAGGCTAATGTTTGGAATGTTGATACTGGTGCTGCATTTACAGGAAAATTAACCATTATGGACATTGACAGTAAAGAATTCTGGCAAAGTGACCCTTTAAACGAGTTGTATTTTGACGAAAAAGGCAGGAATTAATATATAAAGACTTATTTTTGCAAAAATTATAAATCACTACATTTTATGAAAAAGATTATTACACTTGCGTTTTTATTAGTTTTTGGTTTAACTCAAGCGCAACAAGCTTTCAGCGGCAAAGGTGACACTAAGGTTAACATCGGGGCAAACATCCAAGATGGTGGTACAGGAATTCAGGCTTCTATAGATTTAGGTCTTGGAGAAAACATCTCTATTGGATTTGTAAGTAGCTATTTATTAGGAATAAATGAATATAATGGTTTTTATGGTACCACTCAATATTACGGAGTAAAACCTGCATTTAAAGATCGTTTTGATGCAAAAGTTAGAATGAATGCTAACCTAGGAAACGTAATAAATGTAGATAAAAAACTAGATGTTTATCCTGGTTTAAGCCTTGGATTAAGAAATTTTGGCGGTCATGTTGGTGGTCGTTATTTCTTTACAGATGGTTTTGGTGTATTCACTGAACTTGGTTTTCCAATTGCTAAATACGGTGACAACGATAAAGTGTTTGACCATTTAAACAATCAATTTACTTTTAGCTTAGGAGCTTCTTTTAGTTTATAGAAAGAAACAACAACACTTTTCAAGCTTTAATAGCTTAAACATATCCAAAAGGCCATTTGAAATTTCAAATGGCCTTTTTTTATCACAAACTCACTAGATATCAATTATATATTAAATACATTTGTACTAAATTATTTACACTTCAATTATGGAAAAATTTATCAAAAATACTTTTTACTCTACATCAATAGCATTTTTAGTACTTACTGCTGTATCATGTAAAGATTCTAAAAAGGAAACTGAAAAAATACAGCCTAATACTTTCGCAGGCACTTGGATTGCAAAAGACTTCATCGATAATATAATTATTGATAATGGAATCCAGACCATTCACAATGGTGTTACAGAAATTATAGTACCAGAAAACTTGAAAGATAGCATTACTTTTATAAATGAAGATCTCGAAAAGAGCAACTATTTAGCTTCCTTTAAAAACGACACTTTAGTCAACCATTTGTATGAAACCAAAACTCAAAAAGCTGTAATCCAAGATGGGAATTTAATCCTATTACCACTCGATGAACGTTATCATTCACAAGAATATGTCAAAGCAGATAGTTCATTGGTCAAAAAAGCGAAAGAAACAAACGTAACTGTACTTCGTCTTTTAATAAACAAAGCACTCTCGGATAACATTTATTCAACTAAATCTTCAAAAACTGAAATTAAGTTTACTGAAGATGGAAAAGTAGATGGTCTTGCAAATTTCAAAAGCTATTATATTAGCATAAATGGAGATTCAGCAGATACTCGAGGTATAACAGCAATAAATTTCACGACAGTGGATGGATCTGATCAAAAATTAGGAATTGAATTCCAAAAAGATAAAGTAGAATTATATGATCTTGTACTTCTAACAAAATCAGATGAGAAACCATCCTACAGAAAAGGTAAATTATTATATTCATTGAGAATAATAAAACCAAAAAAATAAACATTTACAAAACAGAATGTAGTATTTACTTACACTCGCTCAAAAAAGCAACTCTTACGAGTTGCTTTTTTTTATGTCCTAAATTTTCAGAAAATGAAGATGTGATATTCAGCCAAGCCAATAATCTCAACCATTAGCTAATACGTAACGCTAAAAGAATATCATTACATAATTAATATTTAAAATGGATATTTTTTTACTATGTGTATTTTTTATCTAAAATAAATAATAATATAGAAATTTTATTTACTTTCGTGTAATCGATTACATTTTAACAATAAAATGAACATTTAGAGTAATCTATTTAAAACCAACCATTAACAAAAACCAGAATTATGAAAAAACTATTACTTTTTTTGACAATTTCACTTGCTTCTGTC
This sequence comes from Flavobacterium frigoritolerans, assembly GCF_025847275.1. GTDB lineage: Bacteria > Bacteroidota > Bacteroidia > Flavobacteriales > Flavobacteriaceae > Flavobacterium > Flavobacterium frigoritolerans. Next base: position 315,578 of record NZ_JAOZEV010000005.1, on the reverse strand, counting down.
CAAGTATGGGCACAACAAGTGTCCATTAACGAAGCTGCTGGATGGCTAGAATCTGCATATGTAAAATGGCAGCCTGTCGCTAATGCTCAAAGCTATAATGTTTACTATACCGGAATGGGAATAACTGATCAAAAAATAGATAACCAACTTATCCGAAGTTACGGGAGTTACTACCGCGCAGACATACCCGGAATTAAAGCTGGTGCATACACTGTAAAAATAAAACCTGTTATAGCTGGCGTAGAAGGAACTAGCTCAACGACAGCTTCAATTACCGTAAAATCACATGATCGTGCTGGATTTGCATTTTCTAACGGTCGCATACCCGGTGCATACAATTCAGAGGGTACTCCAAAAAATGGAGCTGTAATTATTTATATAACAGAAACTACTAAAAACACAGTCTCATTGGCTGTAACCGGAGCAACTCCTAGTCCATCTGTTGGCTTACAATCAATATTGGATGGATATAAAAAAGGGAAAGATTTACGCCCTTTAATTGTACGTATGATTGGACAAATAACCGATCTTGATTATATGTTAGCCGGTGATATCGTAATCGAAAATAATAATGCAGCTGCATCTTACATCACTGTAGAAGGAATTGGGGATGATGCTGTAGCCGATGGATGGGGAATACGAATCAAAAATGCATCTAATATTGAAATACGCAATATTGGTACTATGAACTGTAATAGCGGAGAAGGTGACAATATTGGACTCCAGCAGAGCAATGACTATGTTTGGGTACATAATTGCGATTTCTTTTATGGAAATGCTGGCAGCGATGCCGATCAGATTAAAGGGGATGGTGCTTTAGACAGCAAAAAATCAAATTATGTTACATTCTCATACAATCACTTTTGGGATAGCGGAAAATCAAATCTATTAGGCTTAAGCGAAGGAGCTAATCCTGGATATATAACATATCACCATAATTGGTACGACCACTCTGATTCACGTCATCCGCGTGTACGCTATTACTCAGCCCATATATACAACAACTATTATGATGGGAATTCTAAATACGGGTCAGGAGCTACTTTAGGCTCTTCTCTATTTATGGAGGCAAACTATTTTCGTAATGCAAAAAATCCTATGCTAATCTCTATGCAGGGTACTGATATATGGAGCGGCTCTAAACAAGCAAATGATGCTGGTAATCAGGGAACTTTTTCAAATGAAGCTGGTGGCTCAATAAAGGCATTTAATAACACATTAGACTCCTCTATCGGAACTAACTCCATGCGTTTTGTAGCTTATGCTGATCCAAATCCTTTATATAATATTGCTGGCAAAATTAATTCTACAACAGACTTCGACGCTTATGTTGCTTTAACAAGAAACGAACAAGTTCCTGCAACAGTTAAATCAAGTTCTGGCGGGAATACTTATAACAACTTCGACACTAATCTAGCAATAATGTATCCTTACATTCCTGATAGTCCTGAAGATGCAAAAACAAAAGTTATGCAATACGCTGGTCGTATAAACGGTGGTGATTTCAAATTTGGTTTTGATAACGCAGTAGATGATACTTCATATGCCGTAAATATACCCTTAAAAAACGCTCTAATAGGTTACAAAACAACATTAAAAGCAATTCAAGGTGAGCAAACTATACCAACTAGCAGTCAAACACTAATTGCAACAACTAACAACATTAGCCAAGAAGTTGCTGAAAACACGTCTATTGAATCAATCGTTTTAACTTGGGGAGGCGATGCTACTGATGTAACTATATCTGGATTACCTGCATCAGGAATTAGCGTAGTAAAAAATACTTCTGCTAAAACAATCACAATCTCAGGAACACCTACTGCTACTCTATCTTATTCAGTAACTACAATTGGTACTGCAGGGACACCGACAATATTATCTGGAACTGTTACAGTTATACCTGTAGGAAGCGCTTCTGGCACTCAAATACATAACTTTACAGCATCTATCAAGGAAAGTTCATTCTACAACATCACTGGCAACATGAATGCCACAGCAGGATCTGTAAGTTATTCTGATTTGGCATTAACTGCACGTTTAAAAATAGAAACAAGCACGACCATAACATATACTACAACTAATGAGTCAACATTGACTTTAGTATTCGACAATACTTTTTCAGGAAAAGTCAAGATAAACGGTACAAATTACACTGCAAGCGCAGGAATCATTACTATTACAGTTCCTGCTGGCAACAATACAATTTCTAAAGGCGACACGGCAAACTTATATTATATAAGTACTGAGTACAAGACTACATTGGGGGTTAATGACAATATTCAAACTAAAAAAATAATTTTGTACCCTAATCCCGTAACTGATTATTTAAATATATCAAACTCAAATCAGAATATAGAGAATGTAATGATTTACAACATGAATGGTTCTTTAGTAAAAACTACTGGAAAAGACATTGAAACAATCGACATGAGCCATTTAACTCCTGGGAATTACTTAATAAAACTACAAACAGCAGAAGGCACATCAAACCAAATAATAATTAAAAAATAACTCATTGCAAATTACTGTTCAAAAGAAAGACTTCCCAAAAAAGGAAGTCTTTCTTTATTGCAACTGTATTGCGAAATCTGTTTTCAACACCAATTTCACCAATTAACACTAATCCATTTCTGGAATTAATCGCTTATGCTTAAAATGCAATTTTGTTGCATTACCTGTTTCTATTTCTAAACTCTTGCTGTTCAGACATCTTTCCGAACTCTTTTACAAACTTTTTAATTGTGCTGAGATTAAATACTACAAAAAACAGCATCCCTAAGAAAATAGTTATCCAACTATAAATTAGCTGCACACCTGACACATCTGAAGCAACTACATAAAAAAGAATGGTGGGTAATACTGATAATAACAGCGTAAGCCCTAAACACAATAGTAGTGGCGAAATGAAATAACTAATAATAGCCGTAAAACCCATCTTTCTCAATATGGCCGCGATAATTGTGAATCCTAAAATACCAAAGATTATAATAGCAAATCCGTAGATTAAAACTAAATCAGTGGCTTTGTTTATTTCGGTTTCATAACCGAAGAGTTTATTAAAATTGAATTCCATTATATGCTTTTTCTTCTGTTGAAACTTCAAATAAAGTTTGTGTTTTATAACCCAACATTTTTGCTAAAATAAGGTTTGGAAACTCCTGAATACCGATATTATAAAGATTTACACTATCGTTAAAAAACTCTCTTCTGTCGGCGATTTTGTCTTCCATTTGCGAAACTCGTTTTTGTAATTCAAGAAAATTTGAATTAGATGCTAATGTTGGATAATTTTCTGAAACAGCAAACAACGTTTTCAAGGATTTAGAAAACTCATTAGCGTTTTCTATTTTTTCATCGACCGTTTTAGAATTTAAGAAATCAGTACGTAACTTAGTCAAATTAGTCAGCATAGCTGTTTCATGTTCCATAAACTTAGAGGCAACTTTAACCAACTCTGGTACTTCATCTGCTCTTTGCATCAAAATAACGTCAATATTCCTAAAAGCTTTCTCGAAGTTATTCTTTAGCATAACCAGCTTATTATAAGTACCGATAAAAAAGTTAAATAGTATAATTACCAGAATTAGCCCCACGATTAAAGCAATGTTTTGTGCTGTCATATTTTATTTAGTTTAAAATGATATAGATAAGTATAAGTGTAATGAAAAATAGTGTTGTTAAAAATGAAATTAGCAATGGTTGGTATTTATTCCTAAATGAAATACTTTGAGGTATCGCTACCCCAAAAATGCCATTAGAGTCTCCTTTTCTGAGAACGACATTGCCTTGATCTGAATCGGCATAACCAATCAGCAACATATAATCGTTATGTTTTAAATAGGTTTCGGAATACCTCTTTTTTCCTCCCTCCTGCTTATCGATTCTATCAAAATAGAATTCTAATCCTTCTCCATTTACAGTAACACTTCCTGTTTCGTCTTTTATCTTAAAAACACCCGTTTTAAGTTCTGTAAATATAGTTCTATAAGATCTTTTGCCATCATCATCTGCAGGTCCTTCTTCTTCGATGGTATAATAATATCCTATACAGGGTTTACTAAAATAAGGTGAAATAATAGGTTCAATTTCTTCCAAATCACCTTCTACCTCAACTAATCCCATCGCAATCGCATTCATCTTAGAAGTTGGCAAAACCGCCTGAAGCTTAAGAAACTTACTTTTGTTACTTGGAAAAAAAATCATTTTTATAAAAATAAGCCCAGGAATAATAAAGAAAAGAAACTTTAATTTCTCTATTTTAACCAACCAAGCAATTGCCCCAATCACTACAACTAAAATAAGCAAACCAAGCAGTTTCTCACTTAAAGGTGTTTTTTGAATATTATGTTTTCTATTGAATTTTTCTCTTTCAGCTTTTTCAATTTTACTACTTTGAATTCCTGAATAAAACATACCTATAATTCCTAGTATAAAAACAGATGCAAATAAAAAAAAGAAAACCATAAGGGTATATTTGGAATCAACTAGAAAACTCAAGCCAATAAACGATGGACATAAAACAAAAAACAGCCATGTTGGGAATTTTAAATTATATAAACCTGAAAGAATTATAGTTTGAAACAATGCAATTCCCAGACTAAAAAACATCAGGAAAACTACCATTCCACCATCTGGCTTATTTTGATCAAAAAATGTAAAGAATTCGTTCATTATTAAGACTATAGATTATTCAATATTAAAATTATTAAAACACAATTTCTACTTGATTAGAAAGCAACTTTCGGATCTTATTTCTTTCTAAATCAGAAACTGGGTTGTTACTTAAATCTAAACCGATTAATTGCTGCAATTTATTGACTTCGTTAGGAATCTCACTAATATTATTATTACTTAAAACTAGAAACTTAATGTTTTTAAATTGTAGAATTGCTACGGGAAATGCATCTAGCTTAGCATTAGTTAAATTTAATTCGACTACCATATCAGGTTTTAGCTTTGCTTCTTCTAACTTATAAAAAGTAGTTTTTTCTTTTTTCTTACCTTCTTTACTTTGGATAAAAAGACCTACAGCAGCCAAAATAAGTGATGCTAAAAAAAAGATGCATAACAGAGCAACCCAAATAGGAGAATCATCTTTTTCATGAGTAAAAAGCCTTAAATAAACGAAATAAGCTAATCCGCCAAGCATCGTTAAAAACAATCCCAATACTATTGAAAACAAAACGTATTTAAAAATCCCTAAGAGCACTTTTTTAACTCCTGTTCTATTCTTACTAAATATAATATATGCTCCCAAAGCAAAAAGTAGAAACCAAAAAATAGCCACTCCTAATTGGGTAATTTTTGTTCCATTCTCTATAATAGAGAAAGATATAGCAACAGGAAACATTAAAGCAAACCAAATGACAAAGGCAGTAAATCCGATGGAGAAACATCCCATTTTCTCTTTTTTTCCCGATGACTTAAGCCACATATAAGCAATTAATATAGAAAGCGCTATCACTCCTAAAAAACCATATCCAAAAGGAGTAAGTCCCGCTAAAAAAATTAAACTCATATTAATAATTTTTCAAAATATTATTTATTTACCACTATTTAAAAAGCACATGAAATAACAGAACACTTCATATTTAAGTGCTAATTTAAATAAAACACTATAAATTAAGCATTAAAAAAAACCGCTTTTCTCAAATAATAGGAGAAAAAGCGGTTTTTATATAAATGATTTTAATCTTACAAATCAAATTTTATTCCTTGTGCCAATGGCAAACTTGTAGTATAATTGATTGTGTTAGTCTGGCGACGCATGTATATTTTCCAAGCATCAGAACCTGATTCACGACCTCCACCAGTTTCTTTTTCACCACCAAAGGCTCCACCAATTTCAGCACCCGAAGTTCCGATGTTTACGTTTGCAATACCGCAATCCGAACCTACAACAGATAAGAAATACTCTGCTTCACGCAAATTATTAGTCATAATTGCTGAAGACAAACCTTGAGCAACTCCATTTTGAATATCAACAGCGTTTTCTACAGTTCCACTGTATTTTATTAAATACAAAACAGGAGCAAATGTTTCATGTTGTACGATTTCAAATGAATTTTCAGCTTCAGCAATAGCTGGTTTTACATAACATCCGCTTTCGTAACCTTCTCCAGAAAGTACACCACCTTCTACAAGGATTTTACCTCCCTCGGCAACAACTTTTGTTAAGGCATTTGCATACATCTCTACAGCATGTGTATCGATTAGCGGACCAACATGATTGTTTTCGTCTAAAGGATTTCCGATACGTAATTGTTTGTAAGCCGAAACGATTGCATCTTTTACTTTATCATAAATACTTTCGTGAATGATTAAACGACGTGTCGAAGTACAACGTTGTCCTGCCGTTCCTACTGCTCCAAAAACAGCACCAATGACAGTCATTTTAATATCTGCATCAGGAGTAACAATAATTGCATTATTTCCTCCTAATTCTAATAATGATTTACCTAAACGTCCAGCAACAGTTTGGGCAACAATTTTACCCATACGAGTAGAACCTGTAGCCGATACTAAAGGAATACGTTTATCTGCAGTCATCAGCTCTCCTACTTTATAATCGCCATTAATCAAGCAAGAAATACCTTCTGGAAGATTGTTTTCTTTAATTACCTGTGCAATTATATTTTGGCAAGCTATACCACAAAGTGGTGTTTTCTCTGATGGTTTCCAAACGCAAACGTCACCACAAATCCAAGCCAAAGCCGTGTTCCATGACCAAACCGCTACTGGAAAGTTAAATGCCGAAATAATACCGACAATTCCCATTGGGTGATATTGCTCATACATACGGTGTCCTGGGCGCTCAGAATGCATTGTTAATCCGTGAAGCTGACGTGATAATCCTACTGCAAAATCGCAAATATCAATCATCTCCTGAACTTCTCCATATCCTTCTTGTAATGATTTCCCCATTTCGTAAGAAACCAATTTACCTAAAGCTTCTTTATTCTGACGTAATTTTTCTCCAAACTGACGTACGATTTCTCCACGTTGTGGCGCTGGCATAAGTCTAAACACCTTAAATGCCTCAGTCGCTGTTTGCATTACTTTTTCATAATCGGCAGCCGTAGATGTTTTTACCGATGCTATTAATTTTCCGTCTACTGGCGAAAAGCTTTCAAGAATATCACCTGAAGAAAAGTTATTTATTCCGGTTGATGTTCCTTCGTTAATGGCTTTTATACCCAATTGCGCCAATGCGTCTTTCATTCCGAATTGCTCTGCTATTGTTATCATTGTAACTTTTTGGTTAGAAATTGTTATATTTTTTTATGTAAATATATTTGAATTTATCTATCTATTAAAATTTTATTACGTGTGGTTACATAATGTTTTTCCTTTTAAACCATATATAGATAAAAACACACATGACAAACATAAAAATAATTGCGTACAAATACCCATATTTCCATTCTAATTCTGGCATATATTTAAAATTCATTCCATAAACCCCAACCAAAAAGGTAAGAGGCAAGAAAAAAGCGGAGAAAACTGTTAATAATTTAACGACATCATTATTTTTTTGAGCAGTCACCGACATAAAAGTATTCATTAAGTTTATCGCATCATCCATAGCCTCCTCATAAGCTAGTATAAGCTTAACCAGATTATCTTTTACATCTTCAAGCGCTGAAGAATTTTCTTCTGGAACATGAAATTTATTAATTACATTTTGCGTTAGCACCAATAATTTCTTAGTAATTCTAGTCTCTGCCTTTTGAAAATACAAATCCTCCAAAGAGATTTTATTTTGTTGCTTTAAGAAAATAGTTTTCTCAACTTCGTCTATCTGATCCGTTTGCCATTGCGAGGGAGCGTTATAGGTTAAAATAATTTCTTTAAAAATGCGTATTAGCAATTCATAAACAGAAGTACACTTTAAATCTGATTTAAAAATATCCTCCAAAAAAGGAAAAGAAGTTCTGTGTATCGTTATTAGTTGCTTTTCATTATAGAAAAAAGCTACTTTATTTGAAAGTTCTCCTACTGTAGAATTATTATCATATTCATTTGCAGTATAAGCTCTTAGAATAATAAAATTAAAATTTTTGATTTTTTCAATTTTTGGCAAATGCCCATGTTCTACCGAATCCTTGACAGGAAAAACCTCCAAGTCAAACTTTTTAGCAATATCTTCTAATTGTGCTTCTGTTGGCCCTTTTATGTCAAGCCAATTAAATGATTCAAATGATTTTTCGGAGATATTTTTAGTCATTATGCTGTTTAATTTTTAATTAAGTTTGAACCTGTTAGGTGTAATTAATTTTAATTCTATAAAGTTACGATTAAGGATTTAAAACAAGCAAAATGATTTTTGTTTCACCTAGCTATTACAGATTAAAGCCGATTTATAAGTAAATAAGTCTGCGTATATCAGCTTAAATCTTGTGAAATCTGCGTGAAATAATGTTTATACCTTCTTTATTATTGAATTGACCTATGAGTTAAAACATATTCTTTTTCTTAAACAAGAAAACGCCGCAAATTGATATTAATAAAGAGATTAGCAAGATGATAAAAAAACCGTGGTTGTTTTCCTGAAGATTATTAGGAACATTCATCCCGTATAAACTAGCTACCAAAGTTGGAATCATCAAAATTATAGAAATCGAAGTTAACCTTTTCATAATAACATTTAAGTTATTCGAGATTACCGATGCATAAGCATCCATCATTCCGGTTAAGATATTACTGTAGATGTTTGTAGTCTCTTCGGCTTGACGCAACTCAATTTCAACGTCCTCAACTAAAACAGGGTCAAAATCATCTCTGTGATTTTTTAGGTTTTTAATTCTATGAAACAACATATCGTTGCCTTTTAGGGAAGTAATAAAGAACACCAAACATTTTTCTATTTGAAGCAATGCTTGTAATTCTTCATTTTTAATCGATTTTTCAAGATTATCTTCAGCCAATCGAATACGCTGATTTATTTGCTTTAAGTACTTTAAGAACCAAATACTTGAAGACAAAAGCAATTTTAAAACCAAATCAAAATGGCTACTGATATCCGATTTTTTGCGTTGGGTATATAAAACAAAATCGGGTAAAATCTCGGTTTGATGAAAACTAAGTGATACAAAGACATCATCTTTAAACATTAACCCTAATGGTGCTGTATTGAATGGTAATTTTGCATCATTGCTTTTAAAAGGAATTCGCAATATAATAAGAAACCAGCCATTTTCGATTTCGATACGTGGCCGTTCGTCAATATCTTCAATATCGTTATAAAAAGCTTCTGGAATTTGTAACTCCTGGAGTAAGAATTTAGTTTCTTCCTGAGTAGGGCAAACTACATTAATCCATTTGTTGTTTTCGCGGTTTTCTGTTGGGAATAATCCGTTGTTGTTTTTGTAAAAGGTAATCATAATGCAAAACGTTATTATAGAAATAGCGCATGCATTACACAACAACTATTTCTGTTTATCTTTCTTCTTCCTCGAATAATAATCGTCCATGTGGATAATTTATTTTTTTTTTGCAAAAGTATGCCTTTTAAATAGAAAACTACGAATTATTTTTTCGCAACAAATCTTGGGTCAGATTCCATCACAGTACCACATTTAGTACAGGTTCTCAAATCTTTAGAATTATAGAAATGTTCAAAGTGTGGTAAGAAATCTTTCTCGATATTATGAAGTTCAAAAAACACTTCGTACAATTTATGATTGCAATTATCACAATGCCAAAGCAATCCGTCTTTATGCCCCTTTCCAACTCGTTTTCTTTCGATTACTAAACCTATAGAACCTTCTGAACGTACTGGACAATGTGGTATACGAGCAGGATGAAGATACATATCTCCCGCATGTAAATCCATTTCCTTACGTTCTCCATCTTCTTGGATAATTACTTTTATGCTTCCCTCAAGTTGATAAAAAAGTTCTTCTGTTTCATTATAATGATAATCTTTACGGGCATTAGGCCCCGCAACAACCATTACGATATAATCATCAGATTCAACATATAAATTTTTATTACCTACTGGGGGTTTAAGTAAGTGACGATTTTCATCAATCCATTTAGTAAGATTGAATGGTTTTGCTATAGCCATAATTATGAGATGCTAGTTTTGAGGTGCTAAGTTAGTAAAAAGTATTCTTTCTCGGTGTTCAGTGACAATATTCAGTGTTCAGTACCATTCTCAGTATTCAGTGGCAGTCGCAGTGTTCAGTTCACTTCTGAATACTGCCACTGGTACTGCGACTAAAAACTAGAAACTCATTTCTTTAATAAGGTAAATATAAACTGGGAAATGATCACTAAAACCTATTTCGGTTGCGGCATGTCGCAACGGATATCCTTTGTATTTCCCTGAATTTTGTATTAAATACGATTTATTGAAAATTCCGGCTTTCCAGAATTGAAAAGATTTAAAATCTGTCTTAATCAAAGATTCTGTAACCATGATTTGGTCAAAGACATCCCATGAATCACGATAAGCAATAGTTCCCATTCCTTTCTTTGCCATATCTTCAAAGGGATTGTAAACTCCAAACTCTGGTACATCGGCTTTATTGGCTTTCGCACCAAGCGCAACTTTTATACTTTTGTTATAAGGTCCATCATTAAAATCTCCCATTGTAATAACTTTGGCGTTAGGATTTATTCGTTGCAGGGAATCAATTATTTTTCGGTTCAATGCACCTGCAGCTTCACGATACGGACTCGATTTTTGCTCACCACCAGAACGTGACGGCCAGTGATTTACAATTATATTAATTTCTTCTCCATCTAGAAATCCTGTTACGAGTAATTGATCTCTAGTAAACACCCGTTTTTTCTTATCCTCAATTGTATCAGTAATACTTTCTATCGGTTTTTTATAAATAACAAGCGGAATATTCGAAAACGTAACTGGTTTAAAATATTTCTTTTGATATAACAAAGCTACGTCGATACCTCTATGATCAGGGGAGTCAAAATGAATGATTCCTAATTCATTATCTATTAATTTAGGTTGTTTTATTAAATCTTCAAGAACTCCTCTATTTTCTATTTCGGCACACCCAATAAATGTTGGCGGATTAGGATTCGTGGGCATTCCAATTTCAGACAGAACTCTGGCAAGGTTCTCTAGTTTTTTAAAATATTTCTGGGATGTCCAATGTCGGGATCCTTTTGGTGTCCATTCGGCATCCCGGATATTTGAACTCTTTATAGTATCAAAAAGGTTTTCAACATTATAAAAAGCTACAGTATGAATAGCATACTTTTTTGTTTGTGCTTGTAGCTGTTGCAACAATAAATTTAAAAAAATTAAGACCGAAAAAGCAATTGTTCTCATTGTTATTCTTATTTATAAACACTTATTTTAAAGAAATTTCTTTCAAATACAAAACTAATTCATTTAAATAAGAAGTTTTAAAATACTTTACATAATGGTTATCTTTGTTTTCAGATAATCTTGTTTAGGTTCTAAATAAGGGATTCACATTGATAACATTGATATAAAATGAAATATTTAACCGCAACCTTACTCCTTTTTTTATGCAACTTTACTTTTGCACAAGCAACTTTTAAAGTAGATAACTTCTCAAAGGATTATTATGGAAAGATATTTATCGCGGACACATCCGAAGTATTTTCTAAAGGTTGGATTGCTATTTATGATACTAAATCTCAAAAACAAATTATAAAAGTAGCCGCTGAAGAACTGGCGTTGAGTTTATATAACGGAAAAGCGTTGGCAAACATAAAACAACTGCCTTATGGCGAGCAAAGTTTAATCATGTATGAAGATTACAATTTTGACGGAATTAAGGATTTTGCTATCGAAGATGGGCAAAACAGTTGTTACCACGGTCCTTCTTTCAGGATATATCTAGCCTCTAAAACTGGTTTTAAATTCAGCCCCGATTTTACAGCGCTTGCTCAAGAATATTGTGGCATGTTTCAGGTAGATTACAAGCAAAAGAAAATAAGTGTAATGACCAAAGATGGCTGTTGCTGGCATCAGTTTTCGGAATTTATTGTCGAGAATAACAAACCGAAAGTAATTAAGATTGTCGAAGACGACCAAACTGGTTTCCCTTATAATAATTACAGTGAACAAAATTGGGATGGCAAGAAAATGGTAACAATATCCAAAAGAATGATTACGCTGGACGAAGAAGGTGTAAAAACAATATTCTCTTTTAAAGTAGATAAAAACCAAAAACAAGTTGTGCTTTTTAATAATAACGACCGAACACTTAACTATGTTTTAATTGATAAAAATGACGAAGTGGAGTTTTCCTTTCCTATAAATATCGCTTACCAAAACCCCGATTTTAATTTTGACAGAAAAAACAATACCATAACATTCCAGAATAAAAATGTTATTTATACCATATATGACAATAACAATTCTATAGGAATTACCATAGTTACTGGTGGAAAAACATACAACTGGATTGGAAATAATACAACAAAAAAAGGCAAACTAACGGATATAACTACAACGCCATTAGACAATGTTGTTGTGAACTAAAAAAATAAAACATGAATACTAACCAATTCCGATACGTAAAGAAACATTTTGCTTTTTGTAAATTCGCATTTCTTATAATAGCATTACAATCATTCACCTGTCAATCTCAACAAAACATGATAACACCACCTTATTTACAAAAAGGCGATACTGTAGCCCTAGTAGCAACAGCAAGAAAAAACATCGATGATAATTTAAAACCAACTATTGACTTACTTAAAAGTTGGGGAATAGAAGCTGTAATAGGAAGTACAATTGGTTTAGACACCAATCAGCTAGCTGGAACCGACGAGCAACGTGCCATTGATTTTCAACATCAAATGGACAATCCAAACATTAAAGCTATTTGGTGTGTTCGCGGTGGCTACGGAACAGTTCGAATGATTGACCTACTTGACTTTACAAAATTTAGACAACATCCTAAATGGGTTATAGGCTTTAGCGACGTAACAGTCTTACACAATCATCTTAATACAATGGGATACAAATCAATTCATGGTATAATGCCTGTAAGTATTCCTCGTGCAACGCCCGATGCGATTGCTACTATGAAAATGGCTTTGTTTGGAAACCCTATTTCCTATTCAGTTTCACCAGACCCAATGAATCGATTTGGTAAAGCAACTGGCGAACTAGTTGGAGGTAATTTATCAATTTTATATAGTTTATTAGGATCACAATCGGCTATTGACTGCAGAAACAAAATACTTTTTATAGAAGATTTAGATGAATATCTATATCATATAGACCGTATGATGATGAACTTAAAACGTAACGGTTGTATCGAAAACCTAAAAGGAATAGTAATTGGTGCTATGACCAAAATGAAAGATAATGATATCCCATGGGGGAAAAATGCATTAGAAATTATTGATGATGTTACCAAAAAATACAATATTCCTGTAATTTTTAATTTCCCTGCAGGACATATTCAAGACAACAGAGCATTGGTAATGGGAAGCACTGTTACAATAGAAGTTAATGCGGCAGGAAGTACACTTATTTTTAATAAATAGTTATAAAACCTATTCACTTTTTTTGAATTGGCTCTAGCTTTAGCTGGAGTAATAAAAAGAAAACAAGGATTGGGCTTTAGCCAAAAGGATTTATCATTTGGCTGAAGCCCACATTTATTATCGATTCTTCAACCTCCAGCTGAAGCAGGAGGAAATTCAAAAGCATCTGTATATCATTTTATGACCTTAGATAACATTTCAAAACTATAACTAAACAAAATGGCTGAACACAATGAGCTCGGAAAAAAAGGAGAAGAACTTGCTGTAGAATATCTCCAACAAAATGGCTATAAAATTCTAGATCGAAATTGGACTTTTCAGAAAGCCGAAATTGATATTATCGCCACAAAAGAAAATATCCTGGCTATTGTAGAAGTAAAAACAAGATCGAACTTGGATTTTGGATCACCACAAGATTTTGTTGATGCAAAAAAAATTCAACTACTTGTAAAAGCAGTAAATGCCTACATAAACGATAGGGAAATAGATTTTGAGGTTCGTTTTGATATCGTCGGAATCCATAAAAACAAGGAATCATTTGTAGTTGAGCATCTTATAGATGCTTTTTATCACTTTTAACATAATTTTCTATTGTTATATTTGTAACAAATTGTTTTTTAATTTATATTTGCAAAAAAATATAACACACAATTAACTAAACCAACCACACTAAGTTAGTACAAAAACCAGAAAATTATGAAAACTGTTTCCTCCATCGTAGAAAATTACATCAAAACGAAGCCTTTTTTATTAAATGCATTATCACTTGGCATTATTAATTTGACCTCATTATCTAGAAATATAATGACTGAATTAGAAAGCGAGTTTGGTAAAGAAGTAAAACAAGGCGCTGTAGTAATGTCTTTAAAACGACTAACGGAAGAATTAGATTTTAAATTAAATCATAAGATAAACAAAGTAATCAAGAATATTGGTGAGATTACAGTTAGATCTGAGCTTACAGATTACACTTTTGCAGCATCAGAAACTGTATTAAACAAACAAGCCGATTTAATTTCAGACATAAATACATTATCAGATATATTCTACACTTCATCTCGTGGAGTAAACGAAACCAACATTGTAGTTAGCAGCAGTATAAATCAACTAGTTGAAAAACATTTTGCTCGCGAAAAATTAATCCAAAAATTGAGCAATTTAGCTTCAATTACTGTAAAACTACCAAAAGAAAACATCGTAGTTCCAGGTATATATTACTTCATTTTCCAGCGTTTAGCCTGGGAAGGAATTATAATAAATGAAGTAATCTCTACATCAAATGAATTTACGATTTTAGTAAGTGAAGATCAAGTAGATATCGCTTTTAAAGTTATCAAAGATTTAAAAAACTAGATTTCTTATAAAATACTTCTCAATCCCTTTTTCAATTTAAAAATTGAAAAAGGGATTTTTTTATGCATTCCTCTCAATACTTGCAACATACAAAATCGATTAACCAAAAAAATCCTTTAAACATTACCAACAAAAAAACAAACCGATTTGTACTGGTAGGGTTATTTTCGGATCATCTCAAATAAAATATATAGTTCTCTCACTACTAGTTTTACTATTAAAAAGAGAATAGAATTTAACTCCTAATTGTACTAAAACTCATACTTAAAAATGTATTACGAGGACAGAATAATTTCAAAAAAACAGTATTTAAAAAGAAAGAATACAATTAAGAGATTACTTTAAAATATTCCTACTCATTCATTTCACTTAATATTACAACGAAAAAACTTATGTTTTTTCGTCTTTCAGTCAAATTTCACACTATAGCTGCTTCCTCTTAATTAATTTATGAGCATTTAAAATCATACTAATTTCTTGATTTTATAACCTCAATAATCTATCAATTTTATCACTAGATGAAATGGCACACTTGACACATTTTTTTTAAAGCATCAAAAACAAACTGGTAGGTACTGGTGTATTTTATATATACAATCCTCTAAATTTGGATTTCATTATTCTTATAAAATTACAGTCAAAAAAATAAATATCATTTTTTTAAAAGAAAAACCCATACATAATGACAAAAAATTAATAACTCCAGCAAATACCTCCCTCAAATAGAATAAAAAGCTTAACCACAACCAGAAACCAAAAACTAACTCAAAATGAAACAATTAAAAAACTTACTTAGGAAGCCTTTTCTAATGCCGATCATTCTCCTTTTTTGGCTGCCTAATACCCTGCTTGCGCAGGAAAGTCAGGCAAAAAAAACCATCTCTGGAAAAGTTACAGATGATAAGAACAACACTTTACCAGGTGTTAGTATATCTATAAAAGGGACTAAATACAACGCTGCAACCGATTTTGACGGAACTTATACCTTAACGTATGTGCCTAGTGGTACAAATCAAACTATCGTTTTTTCATACGTAGGGTTTATAGAAAAAACGGAAGCTCTTGACAATCGCAACGTGATTAATGTAGCAATGCAAGAAGAAACCAATAAACTTAACGAGGTAATCGTGATTGGTTATGGTACTCAAAAGAAAGGTAATGTAACCGGTGCTATATCTTCTGTAAAGAAAGAAAGTCTAGAAACACGAGCTACAACAAATCCGGCCGAGGCATTACAAGGCTTGGTATCTGGAGTAAATGTGCAAAAAGCAGGTGGTGTTGCAGGAGCAGCTGTAAGCGTAAAAATACGTGGGGTAAATACCTTTGGAGCTACTGAACCGCTTTATATTATTGATGGGTTTCAAGGAAATATTAATACTGTAAACCCAACAAATATAGAATCTATGGAGGTTCTTAAAGATGGTGCCGCAGCTGCAATTTACGGATCTGTTGCTGCTAATGGAGTTATTATTGTTACTACCAAAAATGGTCAGAAAGAAGGGGTAAAAGTAGATTTTAGCTCCTTTTTAAGTATCACCAACCCATCTAAAACGTTGGATTTATTAAATGCTGATGAATATAAAACCGTACACAAAAGAATGTACGATGAATATAATAAATATGCTACTTCTCCCAAATCTCTTCCAGCATATATATCTGCTCCATCTACAACCGACACTGATTGGCAAGATGAAGTTTTCCGTTCTGGACTTACTCAAAATTACGGTTTAGGTATCCAAGGAAGACAAGGCGACATTAAATTTGCTTTATACGGTAACTATGTAAAGCAAAAAGGAATTATAATCGATAATGAATTTGGTCAACAAACTGCTAGTGCAAGAGTTAGTTTCAAAAAATCAATCTTTGATGTAGATGGAAAAATGGCATATATAGCAACACAAAATGAGCTGCCTAATTTTCAGTTAAAAGAAGTGTACACCATGTCTCCGCTAGTTCCTGTTTATGATGCTAACGAACCTTACGGTTATGGATTGTCTAACAAAAATGGCTTGCCAGCTGGTACAAACCCAGTTGCCGAAGAGCATTTTAGAGATGGTATGAACAAAGGACAAGATTTAACCGCAAATATTGCCATTACTGCAAACATTACCTCTTGGTTAAAATATAAAATAGCTTATTCTTACCGTGTAAAAAACAATCAGGAAACCTATCATTTTCCTCCATACATTGCCAATCCTAAAGAAATACATCAATATGCTTCGCAAGAAGAGTTAAGAACATTTTGGGATGAGCAAATATTAGACAACATTATTACAGTCGATAAAACTTTTGGAAAACACAGCTTTGGTTTAATGCTTGGTAATACTATAAACGGTGTTTCGTCTAACTGGAATAGAGTAAATGTCGAAGGAAAAACAACCGATTATTCTGTAGAGAATGGACAATTGGTTTCGATTGATCGTCCGTCTGGGTTTTTAGATCCTGGTTTTGCAACTATCGGAGCTGGTAAAGGAGGGACATATTCTGCTGATGGTTCTAAATTTCAATACAACCGTGTTTCTTTCTTTAGCCGATTAAACTATTCTTTCAATGATCGTTATTTACTTCAAATGACAGTTAGAAAAGATGGTTCTTCTAAATTTGGTGAAGACAGCCGTTGGGGAACTTTTCCTTCTATAGCATTAGGATGGAAGATAGAAAAAGAAGATTTCTTCCCTAAAGATTTCATTATATCAACTTTAAAATTGCGTGCTAGCTGGGGACAATTAGGTAACGAAGCTGCCTTAGGATATTACTCTGCAAATACATTAATTAAAACTGGTAACATTTTAGGTTCAGGTTATGTACAAGGAAGCGGAAGTAACCCTTGGCCAGGAAGTATTGCAACTGCATTAGAAAACAGAAACTTGCAATGGGAAACAACAGATTCTAAAAATATTGGTATCGATTTTACGCTTAAAAACGGAAAAATTAGCGGTTCTATGAACTACTACCATAATGTAACCGATAATTTATTGATTACAAAAAAACTAGCCCCATCAGCTGGAGTAGATGATCCAACACTTAACGTAGGTAAAATTAGTAATAAAGGATTTGAACTTGAAGTTAATTATCGCGATCAAATCAATGAGTTTAAATACAACGTAGGCTTTAACTTTACAACTCTTAAAAACAACGTAGAATCTCTTGCTAACGAAGGGCAGACTATTTATGGACAAGGGTTAAAATTTGGTACAGAACACTTCCCTACTCAAGCTCGTGTAGGAAGCCCGATTAGTGCGTTCTACTTATACAGAACCGATGGTATTTTCCAATCTACAAATGAAGTAAATGCACATAGCAAAAATGGTGTTTTATTACAACCAAATGCGCAACCAGGAGATATCCGATTTAAAGATTTAAACGGAGATGGTGTTATAGACGAAAATGACAAATCATACGCAGGAACAGGATTGCCAAAAATGGAAGCTAACCTTAGTTTAGGCGCTAGCTATAAAGGTTTCGATTTCTCTGCTTTAATAGGAAGTGGTTGGGGTAACAAATTATACAACGGAAACAGATATTTTTATGAATCTATGAATTCAGGAACCAACATGTTGGCTTCAACGCTTAATTCATGGACACCAGAAAACCACAGTAACACGCCTCGTGCAGTACTACAAGATCCTAACGGAAACAGTCGTGAATCTGATCGTTTCTTAGAAAGTGGTGATTTTATAAGAATGCGTCAATTACAAATAGGATACACAATACCTAATAAAATGTTAGGTGGAGCAAAAATTGACAAGCTTAGATTTTACGTAAGTGTAGAGAACCTATTTACAATCACAAATTATTCAGGTATTGATCCAGAATTCTCACGTGAAACAGTTCTTAATACAGGAGTAGATCGCTTTGTGTACCCATTTACAAGATCATTTGTATCTGGTGTTCAATATATATTTTAATACTATTATAAAAAACATAATCATGAACAAGATATTTTTTATATTATCCGTTATAGGTTTATTCACAATCACTGGTTGCAGTGACTATTTAGACCAACAATCTCCCGATCAACTTACCTCAGAGAATTTCTGGAGGAACAAATCTGATGCCGAATCAGCTTTGGCAGCAACCTATTCGCAACTCGAAGGTGCTGTCGATCAATGGTATTTTGCCGAAGTTAAATGGCCAGTCGAAGCATATCGTGAAGACATTTGCGATTTAGGAAGTGATGCATTAAATTACCCAAACTGGGTAGAACTTTCAACATTTACCTACACAAATGGTAATAGCCAATTTACCGAATATTGGAGAATCAATTATAGAGGAATTAGTAATGCTAATCAGGTTATAGATAAGTTACCACAACTTCCTTCAGCAACTATCACCGATGCCGACAGAGCACAAATAGATGCCGAAGCTCGTTTTTTACGTGCCTATTATCACATGAAATTATTGCTTAACTGGGAGCAAATTTATGTTAGAAATAAATACATTATTAAAGAAAGTGATTTAAACATACCGTTATCAACACGTGCACAAGCTTGGGATTTCATTACAAGCGAGCTTAAAATTGTAGCTGCAATATTACCTCCTAAACAACCACAGGACAAAACCGGTCGTGCTACCAGCGGAGCTGCCAACAGTTATTTAGGGTTTGCTTATTTAACCAGAGCTTACGAGGAGACAGCTCAAAAACAAACCTACTTAAATGAATCTCTTGCTGCTTTAAATAAAGTACAAGGATATGATTTAGTTAAAGATTATGTGTCTATGTTTGATGGTACTACCAAAAATTCTAAAGAATCTATATTCGAATTACAATTCTCAGAAACAACTGCCAATGGTGCGTTCTATCGTAATGCGCTCCACTATTGGATGGCTGCTGCAGAACTTGGCGGATGGGATGAGATTCTTCCTAGCACAATGCTTGTAAACGAATTTAAAAAAGAAGGAAAAATAGCTACTACAGGAAATTACGATTCTCGTATTTATAGCACACTTTTCTTTAAAGACCCTTACTTTAATGATCCAGATAACCCAAGAGTATTAGGAACTACTTATGATGATAAATTTGGTGATACAGACAAACCAGTATTCCGTAAATTTATACCTAGCACACAAGAAAAAATGGATCAGGAATTTACAGCAATCAACGTTCCGCTTATGCGTTATTCGAATGTATTATTGATGCAAGCCGAAGCATTAAACGAATTAGGTCGTACACCAGAAGCTATTCCATACATTAACAAAGTTCGTGACAGAGCCGATATGCCTGCAATGACTGGTACAACTGG
Source organism: Flavobacterium frigoritolerans (assembly GCF_025847275.1). Lineage (GTDB taxonomy): Bacteria > Bacteroidota > Bacteroidia > Flavobacteriales > Flavobacteriaceae > Flavobacterium > Flavobacterium frigoritolerans. Next base: position 295,479 of record NZ_JAOZEV010000005.1, on the reverse strand, counting down.
TAATGAGGTAAAAGCTCAAATCGAACACGAAAGAATACTAGAATTTCCGCTAGAAAACTATCGCTTTTATGACTTACGTCGTTGGGGCAAAACAAAATCAGCACTTGATGCTGTAGCCCGCACTGGTTTTGATGCATCAAAAAACAATTTTTATCCAATACCATTAACAGAATTACAAGCAAATTAATCCATTGAATTATTTTAATTTTTAAAAGAATAGCCCTATATTTCTTGGGCTATTCTTTTTATATAATCATAACTTGTTGCAGTAATAATTTTTAACACATAGAAACATAGGTTTATAAAAAAAGACGTTTCACTCAAAATAAACCGCATAGAAAGCTATGCGTTAAATACCTTTTTTACGGATTACACTAAACGACATTATGCTTATCAATTGATACCGATTTACAAGAAAAAATACATCTTAAAATAAAAAACTCCATAAAGACGAAACAACATGGGCAAAAGGCAAACACTTTTTATTCTTTCATTCTTTTTTATATTACAATCCAGTTGGGCACAAAAAGACTTTCCGATTTTAGAATCTTCAAAAAACAGTATAAATTACAAAGGAAATCCGGCAAAAGCTACCGATAGAAAATCATTAGTTTTCTCGGATAAAGGAGCTTGGTTCGGATTCGGATTCTTAGAACCATCCGGAGTTCAGGCTGGCTTTTCAGGTCCTTTTTTAATGACAGAACAAAACGGAGTTTGGTTAAGTCCATCATTTGTTTCCTTACAACTTAATGACGAGAACAAACAAGAAATTATCAACTGGAAAACGGCATTAGTAAGTCAAAACAGCTACAATAGCCACTTAGAACAACAATTTAAAAACGAAAAATTAGATATAAAACAACAACTTGTTTTCTTATCAGGACATTCGGCATTACAAAAAACAAGTATTACTAATACATCTGGAAAAGCAATAACGCTTTACCCATCTTATGGTTCGACTATTTTTTTAGATGATTTACAGTTATCCAAAGAAGGTAAAACTTTAAAAATCGTTTCCACGAAAAGTACAGCTGTGGGTTACATTCAGTTTATTAATACTACACCTGAAATTGAAATTACCAAACAAGGTTATAAAACTCAAACAGAAAAATTGGTATTAAAACCAAACGAAACCAAAGAAATAGTTGTTTCTCAATCCTTTATTTTCTCACAATATTCATGGAAAAATGAAAATGAAATTATAGCAAAAACAACATTTAACACCCTGCTTAAAAAAACACAAAAAGAAAAAGAAACTCAATTGGCACAATTAATTGCCAAGAAAAAAGCAATTTACAAAGACAATACTTATTCTGATTTAGTAGCAAAACTGGTACTTACATTGCAAAACAATACCCGAATTGCTGCCGAAGGTTTAAAACATGGTGGGCTTTTCCCAAGTTACAATTACGAATGGTTTCATGGTTTTTGGGCATGGGACAGTTGGAAACACGCTGTTGCTGTTGCCAATTATGATTCTGAATTAGCAAAAGATCAAATGCGTGCACTATTTGATTATCAGGAACCAAACGGATTTATTCCGGATTGTGTTTACAGAAATAATCTTATCGAAGAAAACAATTACCGAAACACAAAATCTCCACTTGCAGCATGGGCAATCTGGAAAATTTATGAAAAAACCAAAGATGCTAATTTTATAAAAGAGTTTTATCCAAAACTAAAATCATATCATAACTGGTGGTACAAAGAACGTGACCACGATCAAGATGGAATATGCGAATTTGGTTCTACAGATGGTACATTGGTTGCAGCAAAATGGGAAAGCGGAATGGACAATGCTGTACGTTTTGATGATAGCAAAATCCTGAAAAACGGAGACAAAGCCTATTCTTTAGACCAAGAAAGCGTTGACTTGAATTCATTTTTATATGCCGAAAAGAACTATTTAAATAAAATGGCTCAAGTTTTAAAATTGAATGAAGAAGCTAAAAAATGGCAAGACGAAAGTGTAGCATTAAAAGCTAAAATTCAAACTCAATTTTGGGATCCAACAACAGGTTGGTATTACGATACAACAATCGACGGAAAAACATTGATAAAAGCAATGGGATGTGAAGGTTATTTACCTATTTGGGCTGAGGTAGCTACTACTGAACAAACTAAAGCAATGAAAGAAAACATGATGAATCCAACTATTTTCAACACTTTTGTTCCTTTACCAACATTGGCAGCAAACCACCCAAAATTTAAACCAGAACGTGGCTATTGGAGAGGACCAATTTGGCTTGACCAAAGTTATTTTGGTATAAATGGATTAGAAAAATACGGTTATACATCCGAAGCAAACCAATTGGCACATAAACTCATTCATAATGCTGAAGGAGTTCTGGACAAAGGCACTTCTATAAGAGAAAATTACCAACCGCTTACAGGAAAAGGAATGGAAGCCTTTAACTTTAGCTGGTCGGCCTCACATTATTTAATGCTTCTTTTAGAAGATAAATAATTAAGCTACTAATTGTAATTATTTTTAACACATAGAAACATAGTTTACAAATTTCGAAAAAGGCGTTTCACTCAGAAATAAAACACATAGTGCTATGCAAAAAAATCGAGATTTTCTAGAGAAGACCTTAAGTTTTAACTTTTAAATCTATGTTTCTATGTGTTAAATCCCTTTTTTATGAATTACAACCATAAATAACAAATTACCTATATTCGATTAACCCAATACAACCAAGAATGTTCAAGCAAAATACACCTTTAGTTAAAATTTTATTTACACTATTGCTTATTGCAAATTGTAATTCGACTCCCGTTTTTTCTCAAAGTAAAAAAACCACCGCTACAGAGAAGAAAGACCCACAACGGTTTTTTTCAAAACCAGATTTAATGCAAATTGGTGTTTACTATTATCCTGAGCAATGGCCAAAAGAACAATGGGAACGCGATTTAAAAAACATAAAAAAACTAGGATTTGAGTTTACGCATTTTGCTGAATTTGCTTGGACTTATATGGAACCCGAAGAAGGCAAATATGATTTTAAATGGCTTGATGATGCACTTGCCATTGCTGAAAAAGAAGGCTTAAAAGTGATTCTTTGTACTCCAACTCCAACTCCACCAGCTTGGATGGGAGATAAATATCCTGAAATTTATTTGGTAGATGCAAGCGGACGTCGCAGAGAGCACGGCAATAGAGCGAATGTATCTATAACAAATGAAAAATACCGAGAATTTACAGATCAAATAGTGGCCGAACTTGGAAAAAGATACGGTAAAAATAAAAATATCATGGGCTGGCAAATCGACAATGAACCATTAGGTACTGCCGATTTTAGTCCTTCAGCTCGCAAAGCATTTCAAATTTGGCTTAAAGCCAAATACGGAACTATCGAAAAATTAAATACCGAATGGGTTGGAAATTTCTGGAGTACCCGTTATAATAACTTCGAACAAATCGTTTTACCTAATGCAGAAATTTATTTTGAAGATAAATTAAGCCCTCATGCCGTTTTAGATTTTAAACGATTTACCTCAGATGCACAAGGTGAATATTTGAATAGACAAGCCGAGATACTTAGAAAGTATGTTGATCCAAAACAATGGATAACAACCAACTTTACCAATGTAATTTATGATGCCGACCCAAGAAGTGCCAACAAAATGGATTTCATTACGTATACGATGTATCCTGTAAGTGGTCAAAATCCTTTGGGAGGAGATAGTTTTAGAATGGGATCACCTAACAAAATATCTGAAGCCAACGATTACTATAGATCTATAAGCGGTGTTACTGGTATTATGGAATTACAACCTGGGCAAGTAAACTGGGCAGGGATTAACCCACAATTACAACCTGGAACGGTTCATATGTGGATCTCACAAGCTTTTGGCGGTGGTTGTTCATTTACTTGTACGTACAGATACAGACACCCACTAGGAAGTAGCGAAATGTACCATGACGGAATCGTAGGAACAGATGGGGTAACACTTACAACAGGCGGAAAAGAATTTGTACAATCTATTGAAGACATGAAATTACTTCGTAAAGAGTACAATCCTAAAGCAGTAATTCCACAAGAAATTGCAAAAAGAAAAACAGGATTTTTATGGAGTCATGAGAACCTTTGGGATTTAGAAAACCAAAAACAAACCGAATTCTGGAGTACTTGGAGACATAGAAATACTTATACAACAGCTATAAAATCGACTGGTGCTCCAGTAGATTTTATTACCGAAAACGATGACTTCTCTGCTTACCCATTTATCGTTGCTCCTGCTTACCAGCTTATAGATCAGAAATTGGTAGACAAATGGACCAAATATGTTGAAAACGGAGGAAGCTTAATCCTTTCTTGCCGTACGGGTCAAAAAGATAGAAACGGACATTTCTTTGAAGCCAATTGGAGTGCACCAATTGTACCGTTAATCGGTGCTGATGTAGAGTTTTTTGACATGCTTGTTGCCAATGTAAACGGAACAATAACTACAGGAAACAATACTTATAAATGGAATACCTGGGCAGATGTCCTAAATCCTAAACAAGGAACAGAAGTGTTGGCAACCTATGCAGATCAATTTTATAAAGGTAAAGCAGCAGCTGTTACAAGAAAACTAGGCAAAGGAACTGTTACTTATATTGGAGCAGAAAGTAAAGATGGAAGCCTAGAAAGACAAGTAGTTCGTACTATTTATGAACGTGCAAAAGTAGCTATCGAAGATTTACCAAAAGGTGTTTTTGTAGAATGGAGAGATGGTTTTTATGTAGGTGTAAATTATACAAACGAGCCTATAAACTTACCAATTCCTCAAGGAAGCAAAATTCTTGTGGGACAAAACCCATTACAACCAGCACAAGCCATTATTTGGAAATAAAAAAAAGTCAAAATTTAATTCCTGCAAGGTTTCAAAAACCTTGTAGGTATAATTAAGACACCTACAAGGTCAAAAAAAGGCCTTGCAGAATTACGAGAAAACAGACAAAACAACTTAATAAACATTACCAATGATTTTTTCAGAAACAGACATTCAGCAATTAGCGATAGAACATTATGGATTATCCGCTACCGTAAAAGCATTAGACGGATATGATGAATTGAATTTTATCTTAACCGATGAAAAAAATCAGAAGTATATATTAAAGCTTTCCGATGAAAATCAGCCGTATCCTTTTCTAGATGCGCAGGTAAAAATCATTCAGCATTTAAGCAAAAGTCCATTAGCCAAAAGTTTCCAGCAGTTTTCTATCAATAAAAACGGAGAAGCCTTAACGCAAATAATTAGAGACAACAAAACGTATTACATACGAATCCTTAGCTTTCTTGAAGGCACTTTTTGGTACGAACAACCAAACAAATCAAATACTGCGCTTTATAATCTAGGCGCTTTTATGGGGAATATGGACAAATCGCTTCAGGACTTTTCTCATCCGGCAATGCATCGTCATTATACTTGGGACATTAGCAGAGCAAGTGACGCTAATGAAAAACTGAAGTATATTACCAATCACGAACGCAGACGAATTGCGGGGTATTTCCTTTTGCAGTTTGATACCGAGGTGCTTCCGCAAATACATCAGCTTCATCATGCATACATTCATAATGATGCCAATGATTGTAATGTAATGGCGCAAGATGAAAAAACAACCGGCTTGATTGATTTTGGCGATATGGTCTATTCCGCTTTAATCAATAACCTTGCGATAGCTTGCACCTATGCAATTCTTGAAAGTGACGATCCGTTAACAGACGCTTCATTTATAGTAAAAGGGTATCACGAAACATATCCGCTTACAACACAAGAATTAGATTTATTATATTATTTAATTGCAGGAAGACTTTGTATAAGCGTAACACAATCGGCTTATAACGCATCGCTAAATAGTGATAATGCCCATCATTTCATCACCGAGAAACCAGCTTGGGAGTTATTGTACAAACTCATCAAAATAAACCCAATAAAAGCTCAGGACACTTTTAGAAAAGCTTGCGGATTTGATGGCGTAATAAATGATTCCGACTATTCAGATTTATTACAAGCTCGTCAAAAAAATGTAGGTCGAAACCTGAGTATTGGTTACAACCAAAAACTAAAAATCGTAAAAGGAGCATTGCAATATTTATACGATGATAAAGGGCGAACCTTTGTCGATTGTGTAAACAATCCATCACATGTTGGGCATTGCCATCCTGTAGTGGTAAAGAAAATGCAGAAACAAATTGCTACTTTAAACACTAATACAAGATACCTCAACGATACGATACTAGAATATGCCGAAAAACTTACAGCAACATTACCATCGTCATTAAACGTTTGTTATTTCGTAAACTCTGGTAGTGAGGCCAATGACCTTGCTATACGAATGAGTCGCCACTTTACTAAGCAAAAAGATATCATCGTATTGGATCATGCTTATCACGGAACCTCAACAGTTGCCATGGAAATGAGTCCTTACAAATTTGACAGTAAAGGAGGCTTTGGACAAATGCCATGGATTCACAAAGCAATCAATCCCGATTTATATCGAGGTCCTTATAAATATGGCGATGAAAAAGCAGGTGAAAAATATGCCGCCGATGTACAACGAATTATAGAAGATTTAAAAAAAGAAGACAAATCGCCCGCAGTATTTATTTGTGAAACCTTATTGGGAGTTGGAGGTCAAATTCCGTTACCAGAAAATTATTTAAAAACTGTATATGAATACGTAAGAGCTTCAGGAGGAGTTTGTATTGCCGATGAAGTTCAGGTAGGATTTGGAAGAATTGGCGATAAATTCTGGGGATTCGAGCTACAAGATGTAGTTCCAGATATTGTTGTATTAGGAAAACCTATTGGAAACGGTCATCCGCTTGCAGCTGTAATCGTAACAAACGAAATTGCCGATGCTTTTAATAATGGAATGGAATACTTCAATACTTTTGGAGGTAATCCCGTATCAATGTCGGCTGGACTAGCTGTTCTCGAAGTGATTCAAGATGAAGAAATGCAACAACATGCCTTAGAAGTAGGTAATTATCTCATGGATTTACTAAAAGGATTAATGAATAAGTTCCCAATCATTAGTGATGTTCGTGGACATGGTTTATTCATTGGTGCCGAAATGGTAAAAGATAGAACCACTATGGAACCTGCTATTCCTGAAATTGATATTGTTGTCGAAAAAATGAAAGAAAAAGGATATTTGCTAAGTACAGATGGACCTTTGCATAATGTTTTAAAAATAAAACCACCAATGCCATTCAACAAACAAAATGCAGATGAAATGGTACAATTTCTTGAAGAAAGTTTAAACGAGATTAGTCTTTAAAAAATAAATTAATTATCAAATAGTTAATTACAAAAATCGGGTATCATTTCTATCCCGACAAACTAAATAAGAGGATGTCCGAAAAGTAATTTTTCAGACATCCTCTTTGCTTATTTAAAACAATCTTATTCTAATTGCTCAAATTTACTCAACGATAGTGCAGAAATTCTTTATGTACCCTTAGTATTTCAATAATCAGGTTTATGATATTCTAAGTCCCAGAGGGACAATATATTTATAGAAATTAATAAAGTCGTTTTACAAACCCCCATAGAGGGTGACATATATTCTAATCTGAAGATAAACCAAAATATCGCTACGCTGTAGCTTTAACCCAAACCCCTTTAAATTTACTATAAATATGATGCTCCGCTGGAGCAATTATCTATTGCATTTTCTAAAAATTTCAAAAAAACTGCCCGAAAAATACTTTTCGAACAGTCACTTATATTGTTTCTAGAAAACATATCCGTTCAAATGTGCTAATCAATTTTACATTTTAAAAAACTGTTCCACTAAAATGTTTTACTTTTGAAAACTCTCTAATTAAATTAAAATCAACTCGTAAGTGATAGCAAACAAGCCTTATTTAAAAGAAATCTCACTCAAAAGAGAGTTGATTGAAAGTTATGAGAAATACCCTTTTACGATACCTTCTATAAAAGGATTGGATAAAATGGAGTTTCATCCTGATGTTACTTTTATTGTTGGAGAAAATGGTTCAGGAAAATCCACTTTAATAGAAGCAATTGCTTTATGCATGGGGCTAGGACAAGAAGGAGGAAGCAAACATGCTCGTTTTAGTACCCATCAAAATATCTCAGGCCTTTTTAATTATTTGAAGATTATCAAAAGTTATAGCCTTCCCAAAGATTATTACTTTCTTCGTGCCGAAAGTTTCTATAACCTTGCAACCTATATGGAGCAAACTGATAACCTTCAAGGAACGGGACATTCCTTACATGAATGTTCTCATGGTGAATCTTTTATGAAAATTCTTACTGAAAGATTAGGTGATAATGGACTTTATGTTTTTGATGAGCCCGAAGCTGCTTTATCTCCCATGAGACAACTTACACTATTTACTGCAATAGACGAACACGTAAAGAACAATTCGCAATTTATAATCGCTACCCACTCTCCAATCCTGTTAGCATATCCAAAAGCAATCATATATCAATTGGATGAAAGAGGAATACACCAGATTGATTATGAAGAAACAGAACATTTTCTGGTCACCAAAGGTTTCCTTAACAATTATAAAAATATGACGGAGATTTTATTAGATCCTAAAAAATAGAATGCCTCAAATGTAGTTTCATTTAAGGCATTTTATTAATTGATTTTACTCCTGAAACAATTCCATCAACTCCAACGCCTTTTTAATCGATTTTACGTTATCAAAAGTCAATAATAAACGTAAGCCATTAACGGTTTGTTTTTCTTTCATTTTGCAAAGCGTACTGTGTTTTTGCACAAATTGTAAAACGTTTCTAAACTTAGACGATTGATAATAATCGGATTGTTGATCGGATACAAAATATCCAATCATTTTACCTTGTTTCATTATCAGTCTTTCGATACCAACATTCGTAGCAATCCATTTTATTCGGATACTATTAAGTAACGAAATAGCTTGTCTTGGTAATGGTCCGAAACGGTCAATTAGTTTTCTTTCGAATTCTTTTAATCCAGCTTCGTCTTTTATAGCACCTAGTTCGTTGTATAAAACCAAACGCTCCGAAACGTTATTGATATATTCATCTGGGAATAACAACTCAAAATCGGTATCGATTTGCAGGTCTTTTACATATTCCTTAGTATCGATATTATTTTCTTCAGGATATAAATCCTTGAACTCATTTTCTTTTAATTCTTCGATGGCTTCGTTCATGATTTTTTGGTAGGTATCAAAACCAATCTCATTGATAAAACCACTTTGTTCTCCACCTAATAAATCTCCTGCTCCACGAATTTCAAGATCCTTCATGGCTATATTAAAACCACTTCCTAATTCGCTAAATTGTTCTAAGGCCTGAATTCGTTTTCTGGCATCTTCGGTCATTGATGAATATGGCGGACAGATAAAATAACAGAATGCTTTCTTGTTACTTCGCCCTACTCTACCACGCATTTGATGCAAATCTGACAATCCGAAGTTGTTAGCATTATTTATAAAGATGGTGTTGGCATTTGGAACATCCAGACCACTTTCGATAATTGTTGTAGCCACCAGAACATCAAAATCACCATTCATGAACGCTAACATTAATTCTTCAAGCTTGGCACCTTCCATCTGTCCGTGTCCGATTCCGACTCTTGCATTTGGAACCAAACGCTGAATCATTCCGGCAACTTCTTTTATATTTTCTATTCGGTTATTGATAAAGAAAACCTGTCCGTTACGCTGAATTTCATACGAAATCGCATCACGAATCAATTCTTCATTAAACCCAACTACATTTGTTTCTATCGGATAACGATTTGGTGGAGGCGTTGTAATTACGGATAAATCGCGCGCAGCCATTAAGGAGAATTGTAAGGTTCTCGGAATTGGCGTTGCAGTTAATGTCAACGTATCAACATTGGCAGCAATAGTTTTCAATTTATCTTTTACGTTAACTCCAAACTTTTGCTCTTCATCAACAATTAGCAATCCTAAATCTTTAAAGACTACATTTTTGTTTACCAATTGGTGCGTCCCAATTACAATATCTAGTTTTCCTTCGGCTAAATCTTTAAGCGTTTGTGCTTTTTGTTTTGCTGTTCTAAAACGGTTTAAATACCCTACCGAAACTGGCATTTCTTTTAGTCGTTCCGAAAAAGTACGATAATGTTGATAGGCAAGAATTGTGGTTGGTACTAAAACTGCTACTTGCTTACTATTGTCCACCGCTTTAAAAGCGGCACGAATTGCTACTTCAGTTTTCCCAAATCCAACATCACCACAAACCAAACGATCCATTGGTCGATCGCTTTCCATATCGGCTTTTACTTCCTGTGTCGATTTAGTTTGATCTGGTGTATCTTCATAGATAAACGAACTTTCTAATTCGTTTTGCAAATAACTATCTGGCGCAAACTGGAATCCTTTTTCCAATCTTCTTTTGGCATACAACTGAATCAAATTGAATGCAATATGTTTGACACGTGCTTTGGTTTTTTGTTTTAAAATCTTCCAAGCATTCGAACCTAACTTATAAATTTTAGGTGGTGTTCCGTCTTTTCCGTTGTATTTGGAGATTTTATGCAGCGAGTGAATACTCACATACACTATATCATTATCAGCATAAACCAATTTGATAGCTTCTTGCGTTTTTCCTTCAACTTGAATTTTTTGCAAACCACCAAATCTTCCAATACCATGGTCAATATGCGTTACATAATCTCCAACCGATAATGTGGTAAGCTCTTTAAGCGTAATATTCTGCTTTTTAGAATATCCGTTTTTGATATTGAATTTATGATATCTTTCAAAAATCTGATGATCGGTATAACACGTAATCTGATTTTCATCATCAATAAAACCTTGATATAATGGTAAAACTATCGTATGATATTGCTTACGGATATTCTCGGAATTGGCTTCGTCCAACGTTTCAAAAATATCATGAAACCGTTTTGCCTGTGCATCATTTGAACAAAACAAATAATTCTTGTATCCATTAAAATGATTATCACTTAAATTATTCAGCAATAAGTCAAATTGTTTATTAAATGATGGTTGTGGCTGAATATGGAAATCATATTTCTTTGTCGTTTTAAAAATTGGTTTGCTAACCAATTCTACAATCGAAAAATCCAATGCCTTTTTTATAAACGACTTCTGATTTAAGAATAGCTGATCAGGTGTTGCTCGTTTAATTTCTTGCGACAATTTCTCGTAAGCCTCTTCTGCTCGCGCAAATTGCTTATCCAACTGACTTAAAAATCCATCTGTATTCTGGATAAAAAGCACCGTTTTTTCAGAAATATAATCTAGAAAACTCTCTCTATTTTCCTGAAATACTTTGTTCTCGACATTTGGGATAATCGTAATTTTTTTATGTGTCTCAACAGATAACTGCGTGCCAACATCAAAACTTCGAATACTATCAACTTCATTTCCGAAAAATTCGATACGATACGGGTTATCATTCGAAAAAGAAAACACATCGACAATTCCTCCTCGAACCGAAAACTCTCCTGGTTCAGTAATAAAATCAACTCTTTTAAATTCGTATTCAAATAAAACTTCATTAATAAAATCAATTGAAATTTTATCGCCAACTGATACTTTCAGCGTATTCTTATCTAACTCTTTTCGAGTCACTACTTTTTCAAATAGCGCTTCGGGATAAGTAACAATTACTGCCGGTTTTTTTCGCGAATTAATTCGGTTCAAGACTTCTGCTCGTAGTAAAACATTAGCATTATCAGTATCTTCTATCTGATAAGGCCTACGATAAGATCCGGGATAAAACAATACATCTTGTTCTCCGATCATTTGTTCCAAATCATTCAGGTAATAAGCTGCTTCTTCTTTGTTATCCAGAATAATAAGAAAAGGCAGTTCGACTTTCTTAAACAAAGAACGAATTACAAACGAAACTGCAGAACCTAACAGACCGTTAAGATGCAGTTTCACTTCGTTATTTTCTAATAACTGATTCGAAATTTGCTGTGTTTTAGGCAAATTATCGTACGTAGTATATAAAGTACTTTTACTCAACTCTAGGAATATTTGGATCTATAGGTGTATTAGGAATTGCTCTTGCTGTATCCTTTATCATTTTCATCAAATCTGATTCCCCTTCTTCTAGCGGAATTTTATTCTTCTCAACAATTTTATCCATTTGTCTTTCTAGAGAAACCAGTTCTTTATTGATATCACCTATTAAAAAAACAACTTTCTCATCAGGAATTCTATCTAAATGAATATACAAATCCATCATTTTTATCTTAGTAATTAAGATAGAAATTCTGCTTTTTATTTGCGGCTGATTAAATTGTTCTGGAATATTATTATTTAATGCCATCGCTTTTTGAGCAATCGCACTCGATTTTTTCTGAAAAGCACCAATTGTTTTTTTAGGCTTTCCTTTTAATTCTTCAAGAAACTGGCGCCATTCGTTCCAGCTATTTATATTTTCTTCTGAAACTGTATTGATTGGAGTATCATAAAAAATCCAGCCTTTATTGATATTATTAAAAATTAATTCCTTCTTCTTAGCTTCTTTTTTATTTTCAGCAAGTCGCTTTTCATCTTGATTTTGACAAGAATTTAAAAGAAAAACAAAAAGAAGAAAAAGAGATATTCTATATTTCATCGGTTCAAACATTAAGCTACAAAGTTACAAAGTAAATTTACAATTATGAATTCCCCTTTAAGAAGAAGTTATGATTTTATTATTCTGTTTTTAATCAATTCCAGATAACAAAAAAAAGAAGAATAATCTTAAGAAACAGACATCCTTTCTGAGAAGTTCTTAAATAATCAATAGCAAATTAAAATATAATTGCGAAATCGTTACCTTTGCTAGACTAAACCAACTTAAATGAATCCTAAAATATTAATCATTGGAGCTTGCGGTCAAATCGGAACGGAGCTTACACAAAAACTACGTAAATTATACGGAACTGAAAATGTAATTGCATCAGACATTCGTAAATTAAATACTGATGTTGTTAATTCTGGTCCTTTTGAAGTAGTAAATGCCTTAGATTTCAATCAAATCGAGCACCTTGTAGAAGTTCACAAAATAACCGACATTTATTTAATGGCTGCTTTATTATCTGCTACAGCCGAAAAGAATCCAGCATTTGCTTGGGACTTAAACATGAACTCATTATTTCACGTTTTAAACCTAGCTAAAGCAAATAAAATAAAAAAAGTTTTCTGGCCATCTAGTATTGCTGTTTTTGGACCAACAACCCCAAAAGAAAACACTCCACAATACACCATTATGGAGCCTTCAACTGTTTACGGAATTAGTAAGCAAGCAGGTGAAAGATGGTGCGAATACTATCATAACATTTATGGTGTTGATGTACGTAGCATCCGTTACCCTGGTTTAATAAGTTGGTCAACTCCTCCAGGTGGTGGAACAACCGATTATGCTGTTGATATTTTCTACAAGGCTATTGCCGATAAAAAGTACGAATGCTTTTTATCATCAGAAACAAAAATGCCAATGATGTATATGGACGATGCTATTGATGCTACTATTAATATCATGAAAGCTCCTGCTGAGAAGATTAAAATTCATTCTTCATACAATTTGGCAGCAATGAGTTTTACTCCAAACGAAATTGCAAACGAAATTAAAAAACATATTCCTGAATTTGAAATCACTTACAATCCAGACTTCCGTCAAAAAATAGCTGATAGCTGGCCTGCTAGCATCGACGATAGTTCGGCAAGAGAAGATTGGGATTGGAAACATACTTTCAACCTTGAGTCTATGACAAAAGATATGCTTGAGCATTTAGGCGACAAAAAATAAATATCGCATTTATACGATAAAAGTCCATTTTTAAAAGGAATTCCTTTTAAAAATGGACTTTTATTTTTTACAAAAAACATTATTTGTCTTTTAAAATTTGGTTACTTTATAATTTTCATACTTTTGAACAACTTAACAATAGCATAAGTTTTATCAAAAATCATCAATCAAATCACAACAAAAATGTTAATCAAATGACAAATTCACATCACCCAATCAAACAAAGCAAAAGAACTGCCATTGTAGATATTCTTCGGGGCTGGGCCATATTAGGCGTTGCTATTGGTAATTATTCTGGCTTACCGCACATTGATTTACCAAAAAAAACTACGAATAGTATGTTATCTGAAATACTATCTAATTTTGATCAGTTTTTTTTCTCTGGAAAGTCCTGGACTTTATTAACGATCTTGTTTGGCTATGGCTTTGTTATTTTAATTAATAATGTCGCCGCGAAAGGCAAAAATCCAGTTACTTTTTTTAGCTGGCGAATGATATTACTTTTTGGTTTGGCTTTTATTAATTGCTGTTTTTGGTTTGGCGACATCTTAAAAGATTATGCTTTTTTAGGAATTCTATTATTGTTTTTTTACAGATGTTCTACAAAAACGCTAAGTATAATTTGTGCTGTTCTTGTTCTTACAATTCCTTTTTTAATGGCTTATATCAAAGGCTTTAACATCGAAAGAATAGAGATTATCTCCAATCCTGAATATTTAAAATTATATCATTCCGGAAACTGGCTGGACTTTTTTAAATTTAACCTATTGGCTTCTTATTACCAACAAATCATTTCTCCTGGCTATGCTATTATAGCACATATTGTAATGCTCGCCTGTATGCTTTTTGGGATTCTGCTTCAAAAATTAGATTTCTTTAATCGTTTAAACGAAATGAAAAAACTTTTAATATATATACTAATAATCAGCCTGATTTTTGCCGTTATAATCGGTGTTATTTTTTACTTAGCTATTGAAAACAAAGCTGACTTCCTTAAATTCTTCAACCCCTATTACTGGCTTATTTTAAGCACAATGATTTTTATCGCAACGGGAATATGCTTGTTGTACGAAAATGGCAAACTCAAAACTATCTTTAAATACTTTAGTGCTGGTGGGAAAATGACTTTGACAAATTATATGGCTCAAAATATACTCGCTGCTTTTATTTTTTCAGGAATTGGTTTAAATATTGAAAAAACCATGCCATACTGGTTTTACTTTTTATTAGCTGTTTTCATTTTTATAGTTCAATTATTCATTAGCAAATGGTGGCTTTCAAAATACAATTACGGCCCAATTGAATGGCTTTGGAGAGTAACAAGTTACAGACAATTGTTTCCATTTAAAAAACCAACACAAAACAATATTCCCTTAGAAACCAATGCATAAAGTCGAGTATCGACTTATGACAAATAAAAAGCCCTTAAAGAACAATATGTCTTTAAGGGCTTCTTTTATATTTACAAAAAGAATTACTTCACTTCATAAACATTATTAGCAGCTTTCACATCAGCCATTAATCCGCTTGGATCAATGATGATTTTCTTGATCGCACTTTTGCTTTTAGCAATTGTAAAATTATAAGTTGACATTGCCCAAGCCCAGTCATTTAAAACTGTTCTTTTTACAGAAGGATCAGGATTTTCTTTTATAAAGTTCATCATTCGTAACGGAATATAGAAACTCTCTTTTGTCCCATCTGCATATTCTACAGTTAAATCAATAGGCATTGGCATTCTTCCAATTCTTTCTAATGTTACAACTGTTTTATCTCCGCTATCACTTACGTCCTTAATACCATAATCAATTGTATTGGTAGTTTGTGTCCAATCAATTAAATACCAATCTAATTCAGCTCCCGAAACACGTTCAGCAGTTCTTTTGATATCATTTGGTGATGGGTGCTTAAATTTAAAATCGTTATAATATCTTTTTAATGTAGCATCTAGATTATCCTGACCAATTACATAAACCAACTGCGAAAGAAAAATACTTCCTTTTACATAAGATGAAATACTATAAGGTCTATTCTCATCATAACGATCACCGTGTGTCGATTGTGGTTGTTCTTTACCTGATGCAACTAAATTGTAATAAGCTGTATAATTCCCTTTAAATGGGTTTACTACTTTTTTATCTCCAGCCAATTCATTCAATGCTAAATCTTCAACATACGTAGTAAATCCTTCATCCATCCATGGGTGCTTAGACTCATTTGAAGCTAAAACATGTTGAAACCAAGCATGTCCCAACTCATGTGTTGCAGTACCTAACATTCCTTGCAGAGTTCCATTTCCTAACATCAAAGTACACATTGCATACTCCATTCCACCATCTCCACCTTGAATAAATGAATATTGTTTATAAGGATATGGCCCAACTTTATGATTGTAAAAATCCATTACTTTCACCATTAATGGCTGTAGATTCTTCCAATTCTCAATTATCTTTGGGTTATTTTTATAAAAGAAATGTAAATCAACATCGTTTGGTCCTTTTACTACATCATGAATATATTCATTATCGGCAGCCCAAGTAAAGTCATGTACCATTGGTGCTACAAAATGCCATGTAAGTGTTTTGGTTTTTTTAGGATAAACTACAGTAACACCCGCATCTTGATATCCATGACCAATTTCGTTTTTGTTCTGTAAATAACCAGAACCTCCTATTGTATAATCCTTATCAATTGTAATCTTTACATCAAAATTCCCCCAAACACCATGAAATTCTCTTGCAATGTATGGATCAGCATGCCAGCCTTCGAAATCAAATTCGGCTAATTTAGGATACCATTGAGACATTGACAAAGCAACACCTTCTGTACTATTTCTTCCTGCACGACGAACCTGTAC
Organism: Flavobacterium frigoritolerans; assembly: GCF_025847275.1. Lineage (GTDB taxonomy): Bacteria > Bacteroidota > Bacteroidia > Flavobacteriales > Flavobacteriaceae > Flavobacterium > Flavobacterium frigoritolerans. Next base: position 278,864 of record NZ_JAOZEV010000005.1, on the reverse strand, counting down.
TGGAACCTGTCCATCAAACTCTAATGTAAAAGTAGTTTTTGAATTTGGTAAAATTGGTTTAGCCAAAGTAACTTCCATAATTGTCCCCGAAGTTCTAGTTACTGCTGTTACACCATCTTGCTTAAAATTAGTGATATTAAGAAAACCTATTTCATTAGGTTTTAATGTTTTCATACGGCTTTCCTTAATATCTTTACCGTCAACTTTTACCTTATTTATCATTCTTCCATCAGGATCCTTAATAGTTTGGACTCTAGCATCCATCTCGCTTCCTGGCTGAAACGCATTAAAAAATAAATGGTAAAACACTTTTCGTAAAGTATCTGGTGAATTATTGGTATAAACCAATTCTTGCTTTCCTTTGTACAAATAGTTTTTTACATCCATGGATACATCCATTTTATAATCAACATGTTGTTGCCAATAGGGAGCATTTTGAGCAACCAGAGAACCAAAACTAAGGCTCAAAAAAGAAAGTAATATAATTTTTCGCATGGGCTATATAATAAAAAATGGAAGGGTTGCCACCCTTCCATCGGATTAATATTCTTTACAATTTAGTTTTTTGACATTTTTTCTGCCATCAATAACGCATTATAAGCATTTACCATTTTACCTGTTTTTGATGATTCAGTTGACGAAACAGCTACTGGCTTTTCTTCTGGATTTGGATTTTCACCCAAAATCACCATCGCAGGAAGTAAAACACCAGAATTCATTAAAATATGTTTTACCTGTGGAGCAGTTAGCCCAGGATAATACGAACGGATTAATGCTGCAACTCCAGCTGCATTAGGCGAAGCCATTGAAGTTCCTTGTAAATACTTGTATTTATTATTTGGAATCGTTGCATAGATTTCTTCTCCAGGAGCAAAAACATCAACATTTATTTTTCCAAAATTAGAAAAACCTGCTACGACCTTTTCTCCATATACTTTATTTATTGCACCAATTGTAATTAAATTATCTGCAAATTCTTTGATATTATCCTCTGAGTCATTTGGATAATTAATATTCTTTTCAATATCAATATTGTATCCATCATTCCCAGCTGCATGTACAATTAGGACATCTTTTTTAGCAGCGTATTTTATAGCATCATAAACCCATTGTTTATGAGGAGAAAAGCTTTTTCCAAAACTTCCGTTGATTACTTTTGCTCCATTATCTACAGCATAACGTATTGCCAATGCAATATCTTTGTCATACTCATCTCCATCTGGAACGGCTCTCACTGCCATAATTTCAACATTGCTAGCAACACCATCTCCACCTAAATTATTATGACGCAACTGCGCAACAATACCCGCTACGTGAGTTCCGTGTAATGCTTTATCTTTAACTGGTCCAATAACGTTGTTATTTCCGTAACGAGTATCTTTGATATCTTCTGGATTATCTCCTACAATTTTTCGACCATCAAATTCTTTGTTCAGATTAAAATTCAACTGATCATAAACTTGTTCTCTATACTCTTCAAAATCTACTTCAGGATTAAAAGTAGCTCCTGCATTAGTAAAAATTTGAGTCATAATCATTTTACTTCTGGTTACTTTCGGGTCTGTAGAAGTAATAGAACTTAAATCTTCAAGTTTATAGGTATCTTTATTTAATGCTTTTTTTACAGTCGAATGAACTTCTAGTAAAAAATCTACCTGCTGTTTATCTTCTAATGCCTTTTCGTATTTTTCATTATACATCGCTAAGGCATTTTTATATTGCACAGATCCATCATCACCTTTCTTTACAATACGAGTCAGTTCTAAATTTTCGTTTACAGCATCTCCAAGAAAGTTCCAACCATGAACGTCATCTATGAAACCATTTTTATCGTCATCAATTCCGTTACCAGGAATCTCTTTTGTATTCGTCCAAATTTTCCCTTGTAAATCCTCGTGTTCAATATCTACACCTGAATCAACAATTGCTACAATTACCTTTAGCCCTTTTTTATTTTTTAGCAATTCGGCATACGCCTTGTCAACACTCATTCCAGGAATAGTATCTTTTACTAAATCTAGATGACTCCATCTTTTTAATTCATTCTCCGTAACTGGAGCATTTTTTTTAATAATTGCAGGAGCAATTTCAACAACTGGAGGTGTAGTAATCGATGCTTGTTTTGTAGCACCACAACCTGCTAAAACCATTAACGCAAAAGCAGATATGTAAATAGGTTTGATACTATTCATTTATAATAAATTTAATAAAAGTTAAAATATGGGTCTAATTTATGATTTTTTGTTACAAAAAAAAGGCAGATTAACACACTGTTAGGAATCTTACTCAATCTTTTTTCATCAAACTAGAAACGGTTCAAATATAATCATTCTTTAGAAATGATTAATACCAGCTATCACTTATCAATATTAGCATTTAAAAAATCACGTTTTCAAAACTATGAAAACAGGATTTTTTTATGCTTTAAATCTACAATCTTTAAAGAATCTCTTCACAAGTAAAAATATCTTTAAGCCTTACTCCTTTTTCTGTATGTTCAACCGTTATAATTTGATTATGTGCATCGTGCTCTAAGAACAAATAATAATTATTATCTGCTGCTTCACTAAGAAACTTAGACTTCTCAGGCATAGTCAATAATGGTCTTGTATCATATCCCATAACATATGGCAACGGAATATGTCCGGCTGTAGCCAATAGATCAGCACAAAAAACAATCGTTTTATCCTGATACTGAATATGTGGAATCATTTGTTTTTCAGTATGTCCATCAGCAAAGAAAATTCCAAAGCCGAGTTCCGAAGCTGAAAGAAAATCTGCCTCGGGTCGTTTTATAAAATTTAATTGTCCATTTTCTTGCATTGGCAAAATATTTTCAGACAAAAAGGAAGCTTTTTCACGAGCATTAGGTTTCGTTGCCCATTCCCAATGATTTTCATTACTCCAATATTTAGCATTTTTAAAAGCTGGTTCATAACCAGTTTTGTCAGCATTCCATTGTACACTTCCTCCACAATGATCAAAATGCAGGTGTGTCATAAAAACATCAGTAATATCATCTCGGTGAAAACCATATTTTGCCAACGATTTATCTATCGAATGGTTTCCCCAAAGCGAATAATATCCAAAAAATTTATCCGATTGTTTATTCCCCATCCCAGTATCGATCAAAATAAGTCGGCTACCATCTTCAATAAGCAAACATCTTGCAGCAATATCTATTAAATTATTTTCATCGGCAGGATTGGTTTTATTCCAAATCGTTTTAGGCACAACACCAAACATGGCACCACCATCTAATTTAAAATTTCCTGATTCTATTGGGTAAAGTTTCATTGTGTTTTTATTATAAGGATTAAAAAAACAAAATGGAGAGATAAAAATCTCTCCATTTAATATTCTTTGCAATTTAAGAAAATTCCAATTATTAATAAATAAACTAATACTTAATCTCTTTGAATAATTTTTTCAATCTTGGATTTTCTTTAAATACAAATGATTTTGTTTTTATCATTTCATCTATATAACCAATTCTTTCAGTAGTTACCGGATGTGAACTTAAAAATTCTGGGATCGAAAAATTCTTTTCTCCTTGCAATCTCTTGAAAAGTGTTGACATCCCTTCAGGGTTAATTTTATTCAATGTCATTATTTCAAATCCATCTAAATCAGCTTGACGCTCAAATTCTCTAGAAAAAGAAAGAGACTGAATCATATTAACATTATCTCCCAAAACTGCCATCACTCCATTGGCGTCACCTAAAACCGTAGAAACAAATAAATAACCAGATAAATTACGACATAACATTTTCATCGAATGTCGGTTATTAACATGTGATGCTTCATGACCTATTAAACCAACTAATTCATCATAGCCCGTCATCGAATCAATTATTCCAGTAAAAACAACAATATTTCCATCTGGAAGTGCAAAAGCATTAACTTCACTCGAATTTACAACTGTGAATTTTAATTTTTTAGTGTTATTTAATTTCAACTCTTTTGCGAACAAATTCAGAGCCTTAGTTTTAGAACTATCTATAGAACTAAAAGTCATATTCTGTTCATAAAATGTATCTCCTAATTTATTATCATAATCCTCTGGAATCAAAACAACCGATTTTTCAGCAACCCACGGAATAACAAATATATACCCTAAGACAATAAAGATTAAGATAAATACAGCTAGAATAACATGTGACTTAAGCCCTAAATCAATTAATCTTTGATACCAATCTATATATCCATTCTTCTTTCTAAAGACATTTACACTTGATATAAAATCAATATTTTTGACTTTTATATTTTGGAGAATTTCTTCTCCATGTTCCAAATTTAGTACACTCCCCTTTTTTCCGAATACAATATCATTAAGTTTCCAAAAATGCAATTTATTGTTGGCCGTCTTAAAAGCAAATCCTTTTTTTTCTTTATCAAAGATTAATTCTATTTCTTGAGGGACAGAAGACACACCATCATAAAAAATTCCGATTGTTCTTTCTTTCATATTATTAAATTACAAAATCTAAATCTAAGAAATCACTAATATCCTCTCCGGTAGCATCTTTAAAATTATCTTCTGTCTGGGCAATTGAATCTAAATCTATATTACCTTCTAATTTAATATTCTCAAAAATGTATTTCATTGATCTCGTAACAACCCAAGCATATCCAAGTCCAAGTGTAAAGACAATAATCAATAAATTCACAATAGCTAATCCTGCAAAACCACCACCAGTTACAGTCGAAGTTAAAGTAATTTCTTTCCCGTCCTGATTTAAACTTAAATTATCAACATAATATTCAAAAAGATCTTTTTGCCACCAAAAACTATAAATTCCAAGAGTAAATACAGTCAAAAAATATCCTTTTAAATTCAATACAAAATAATCAGCTCCATCTCCATCATAATTAAATTCCACATCACCAAATCGAACATTTCCTAATAAATAATTTCTCAGGTTAATTGACATCCAAGATCCATAAATTCCAAAAGTAATGATGGTAAAGAAAATCCATTTAAAGAAATTTGTTATAAGTTCTTTTCTGTCTCCTCTATATCCAAAACGAATTCCTCTCCAAGAAGTTCTCGACATTCTATATCTATAAGAACCATGAATTGCAAGAGGTAAAATAGCAAAAAATCCTAGATAAAATAGCAGCAATCCAATAAAAGGAATTTTTAAATATAGAAACAAAAACAAAAGTGCATAAAGTAAAACAAAAATAAAAATAGCTTTAATAAAGCCTTTGAACATCTCTTTACCTGTACCATGAAAAGAAAAACTATCACCATTCAATGATGTTTCTCCATAAAGGAACTGAAGTTTTCTTGCTTTAGCCCAAGGGTAATAAAATCCAAGAGTAACTATCGTTAATAACCAATTAACAACAATAACACTGAAGAATGCATTTCCGCTTCCATTAAATTGTAACTCATAAGTTGTAGAACTTTGTAAAGGTTTATCCATAAATTTTTTTATTAAATTAATCCGTTAAAAACGGGCAAATATATAATTTCTTTCTTATTAAAAAAGTTATAAAGACTTTCATTGTCATTCTACATTAGTCATAATTTATTCTAATACAATCAAACTGTTCCCTACTATTTTTTTTATCTCAAAAATTGACAAAACATACTCCTTTTCAAAACTTCTTCCTGATAACTACCCATTTTTTTAGAATTATCATTCTAGTGTCGTCCTCTTCATAAGTATAAACACTTGTATTACTTAGCAATTAATATAGTCCATGTTATCATCTTACCAAAAATACTATTATAGGATTCATCTCTTTTTTTAAGTTACAAAATCAGAAATTATATTTTGTATTAAAATAATCTCTTACAAATTCAGTAATCGAAATAAATATTATCTATTTTAACATTTGTTATAATAATGTGAACCGTTATGGAAAAAGGTTTTTATATAGTATCTTTGCAAACAATTTAGACAATAATCTATATAACAATGATAAAGGTTTCTGATTCTGCCAAAAAGAAAATTATCGACTTAATGAAAGACGATGGTTTTGATGCCGCACATGACTACGTAAGAGTAGGAGTGAAAAGTGGTGGGTGCTCCGGTTTATCATATGATTTAAAATTTGACAAAACCAAAGGAGACGACGATAAAATATTCATAGACAACGACATAACTATTGCTGTCGAAAAAAAATCATTTCTGTATTTAGCTGGAACAATATTAGAATTTTCAGGTGGATTAAACGGAAAAGGATTTGTATTTAATAATCCAAACGCAAGTAGAACTTGTGGTTGTGGCGAAAGTTTTTCACTTTAGCCAAACGTCGAAAGTCTTAAAGTCAAACGAAGCTACACATACTTTGGACCTTAAGACATTCAAACTTTTAAGACCATATTGAAACAATGAGCAAATACACTGAAGACGATTTAAAAATCGAACTCGAAACTAAAGAATACGAATACGGATTTTATACCAATATAGAATCGGAAACGTTTCCTATTGGGCTAAACGAAGATATTGTTCGTGCCATTTCTCTAAAAAAAGAAGAACCGCAATGGATGACCGATTGGCGCATTGAAGCTTTTCGTGCATGGCAAGAAATGATTGAGCCAGAATGGGCAAATGTACATTATCAAAAACCCGATTTTCAAGCAATTTCATATTACTCTGCTCCTAAACAAGTAGATCCTAATAAAACATTAGACGATGTAGATCCGGAACTTTTAGAAATGTATAAAAAGTTAGGGATTTCTGTCGACGAACAAAAAATGATGAACAATGTCGCTATGGATATTGTAGTCGACTCAGTTTCTGTCGCTACAACTTTCAAAAAAACATTGGGAGAAAAAGGCATTATTTTCTGTCCTATTTCAGAAGCGATAAAAGAGCATCCTGAATTAGTTCGTAAATATCTAGGAACAGTTGTACCACAAAAAGACAATTTTTATGCTGCATTAAATTCAGCTGTTTTCTCAGATGGATCATTCTGCTATATTCCAAAAGGCGTTCGTTGTCCAATGGAACTTTCAACATATTTCCGAATCAATCAAGCAGGAACTGGACAATTCGAAAGAACATTAGTTATTGCAGACCAAGGAAGCTATGTATCATACCTAGAAGGATGTACAGCTCCAAGTCGTGATGAAAATCAGCTACACGCAGCTGTAGTAGAATTAATCGCTCTGGATGATGCAGAAATTAAATACTCAACAGTTCAAAACTGGTACCCAGGAAACAAAGAAGGAAAAGGCGGGGTTTTTAATTTTGTAACCAAAAGAGGTTTATGCGAAACTAACGCAAAAATTTCATGGACTCAAGTAGAAACTGGTTCAGCCGTAACTTGGAAATACCCATCTTGCGTTTTAAAAGGAGACAATTCGGTAGGTGAATTTTATTCAATTGCCGTTACCAATAATTTTCAACAAGCAGATACTGGAACAAAAATGATTCATTTAGGTAAAAACACTAAATCAACAATCATTTCTAAAGGTATCTCAGCTGGAAAATCACAAAATAGCTACCGCGGATTAGTACAAATAAGTGCTCGAGCAGATAATGCTAGAAACTTTTCGCAATGTGACTCTCTATTAATGGGTAACAATTGCGGTGCACATACTTTTCCATATATCGAAAGCAAAAACCCTTCTGCAAAAATAGAACACGAAGCAACAACAAGTAAAATTGGTGAAGACCAGGTATTTTATTGTAACCAACGTGGAATTCCAACCGAAAAAGCAATTGCATTAATCGTAAATGGTTTTAGCAAAGACGTTTTAAATAAATTGCCAATGGAATTTGCTGTAGAAGCACAAAAATTATTAGAAATTTCTTTGGAAGGTTCTGTGGGTTAAAAAAGTTCCAAGTTTCAGGTTTCAAGTTTGCAAAACACGCTTTAAACTTCAAAATAGAAACTTTGTTCAAAACCTAAATTGAAAATAAATAGTTTAAACAAGAAAAAATTTAAAGTAGCTGCTTCTTAATAAAATCAAGAGCTTCAAACTTTAAACTTTAAACAAAAATAACATGTTAAGTATAAAAAACCTTCACGCCTCAATTGGCGACAAAGAAATTCTTAAAGGAATAAACATAGAAGTTAAAGCTGGCGAAGTACATGCTATCATGGGACCAAATGGTTCTGGAAAAAGTACACTTTCTGCAGTAATTGCAGGAAATGAAAACTACGAAGTAACACAAGGTGAAGTTTTCCTTGATGGAGAAGATTTAGCCGATTTAGCACCAGAAGAAAGAGCACACAAAGGTGTTTTCCTTTCATTTCAATACCCTGTAGAAATCCCTGGAGTTAGTGTAACTAACTTTATGAGAACTGCAATTAACGAAACGCGTAAAGCAAACGGTCAAGAAGAAATGCCGGCTAACGAAATGCTGAAAGTAATTCGTGAGAAATCAGAATTATTAGAAATAGATCGTAAATTTCTATCACGTTCTCTTAACGAAGGATTCTCTGGTGGAGAGAAAAAACGTAATGAAATTTTCCAAATGGCAATGTTGGAGCCAAAATTAGCAATCCTTGACGAAACAGACTCAGGTTTGGATATTGATGCATTAAGAATTGTTGCTAATGGTGTTAACAAACTAAAAAGTGACAAAAATGCAATTATCGTTATCACTCACTACCAACGTTTACTAGATTATATCGTTCCTGATTTCGTTCACGTACTTTACAACGGAAAAATTGTAAAGTCTGGTGGAAAAGAATTGGCTTACGAATTGGAAGAAAAAGGGTACGACTGGATTAAAGCAGAAAACTAATATAGTCTATAAAGTCAAAAGTCTTAAAGTCAAAAGGAAATCATAGGTAAGTTTAATTCTTTCGAAGAAATTAATTCTTGGCAAAAATCAAGAATTTTTAACAAGAGAATATATTTAATTACTGAGAATTCAAATTTCAAAAAAGACTTCGATTTTGCAAGACAGATTAGACGAGCATCAATATCTATATCATCAAATATAGCAGAAGGTTTTGAAAGAAACACAGACAAAGAGTTTGTTTACTTTTTATATGTTGCAAAAGCATCAGCAGGAGAAGTGCGTTCACAATTATATTTGGCATTTGATTTAGGATATATCATAAAGGAAGAATTTGAAACACTTTTAGAATCAGTAACAGAGATATCTAAACTATTAAGTGGTTTTATTAAATATTTAAGCCCAAAGCCATAAAGTATATAATCATAAAGCAAAATTACTTTATGCAATAAATTTTCAAGCTTTTGGCAAAACAGTCGACAATCTTAAGTCTTTCGACTTTCGACCTTCGACTTTAAGACTAAAAATAAATGGATTTGAAAGAAAAATTAGTATCGTCTTTTATGGCTTTTGAAGAACGTGTAGATGTCCATACGGATCTTCATGAAATCAGAACACAAGCGATAAAAAACTTCGAAAATAAAGGTTTTCCAACCAAAAAAGAAGAAGCTTGGAAATATACATCGCTAAATGCCATCTTAAAAAATGACTTTACTGTATTTCCAAAACAAGAAAATGCAATCGAATTTAATCATGTAAAAAAATATTTTATACATGAAATAGATACCTATAAAGTAGTATTTATTGATGGTGTTTTCAGCTCGCATTTATCTTCTACAACACACGATGGAATTGATGTTTGCTTAATGTCTTCGGCATTGACAAAACCAAAATATAAAATGGTTATTGACAAGTACTTTAATCAAATTGCTAATAAAGAAGACAGTTTAACTTCTTTAAATACAGCATTTGCAATTGAAGGAGCTTATATCAATATTCCAAAAAAGAAAGTAGCTGCTAAGCCTATTGAAATTATGTATTTCTCAACAGGAAATGAAGCAGCCCTTATGGTTCAGCCAAGAAACTTGGTAATTGTAGGCGAAAACTCTCATGTACAAATTATCGAGCGCCACCAAAGTTTAAATGAAAATCCTGTTTTAACCAATTCCGTTACAGAAATTTTTGCTGAAAAACGTGCCATTGTTGATTACTACAAAATTCAAAATGACAATAGCGAAGCCAATTTAATTGACAACACTTACGTTTCACAACAACAAGAAAGTCACGCATCGGTTCATACGTTTTCATTTGGTGGAAATTTAACCCGAAACAATTTGAATTTTTATCACTTTGGTGAAAGATTGACAAGTACGTTAAACGGAATAACAATTATAGGAGAAAAACAACACGTAGATCACTATACATTAGTTAAACACTCAACTCCAAATTGCGAAAGCTTCCAAGATTACAAAGGGATCTTCACAGATCGTTCAATAGGAGTTTTTAACGGAAAAGTATTAGTTGAAAAAGTAGCACAAAAAACAAATGCATTTCAAAAAAGCAACAATATCTTATTAAGTGATAAAGCAACAATAAATGCAAAACCACAATTAGAGATTTTTGCTGATGATGTTAAATGCTCTCACGGTTGCACAATCGGACAATTAGATGAAACTGCCATGTTCTACATGCAGTCGCGTGGAATTCCTCAAAAAGAAGCAAAAGCATTATTAATGTATGCATTCTCGAATGCCGTTATTGAAAGCATCAAAATACCAGAATTAAAAAAACGAATTACCACTATTATTGCTAGTAAACTAGGAGTGAAAATGGGATTTGATTTATAAAAGAATTTAACTGAAAGTCTTGTAAAAAGATTTAACCGCAAAGTTCGCATAGGTTTACGAAAAGACCGCAAAGTTTATAAGCTTTGCGGTCTTTTTTTATAAAAATTTTTAACCGCAACACTAAGTAGCTGGACTTAGCGCTCTTTGCGATTTCTTTTACTTTGCGAACTTTGCGGTTAATTTCTTTACTTAATAGAAGAAATTACCTCCTTCAAAAATACATTAAAATCAAATTCAAGATCATCTGTCAAGCCCATTCTTACTATCACTAAATCATGTGATGGAATAATAAACACTTTTTGACCTTGAAAACCGCTGCAATAAAACATATCCCTTGGAGCATCTTTATATTTTCCACCTGCATTTAACCAAAATTGAGCACCATAATCTCCTTTTGAAGTATTGGTTGGGGTAGATACATATTTCACCCAGCTTTCATCCAGAATCTGCTCTCCATTCCAGTTACCTTTATGCAAATACAGCAACCCAAATTTAGACCAGTCTCTGGTAGTTGCCCAAGCATAAGAAGAGCCAACATAATTCCCTACCATATCAGTTTCAATAACAGTAGAGTTCATTCCTATTTTATCTATTAAAGCGGAATACCAAAAATCTAGATATTCCTGATGTGTCTTAAATTGTTTTCTCAAAATAGCTGACAACAAATTACTTGTGCCAGAAGAATAATTCCAATGTGTATTGGGTTTAAACAAAGCGGGCTTTTCTAGTTGTACTCTTGCCATATCTTCTGACTCAAAAAGCATAATAGTTGCATCACAAATAGTATTGTAATTCTCTACCCATTCTAAACCAGAATTCATATGAAGTAAATCATTAGTAGTTATAACTTTACGTTCATCATTTTGCCATTCGGCTATTGGAGCAGGTTTATAAATATCAAACTTTTTTTGTTTTTGAAGTACTCCAAAGATAGTTCCTGTAATACTTTTAGTCATAGACCAACCAAGTAACTTACTGTTTTTAGTAAAACCTGCCTCATATTTTTCGGCTATCAGCTTGTCTTTATACAATACTAAAACTGAACGTGTTCTTTTTGTTTTTTGCCCTGAAACATCAAATGCATTTGCGACAGCTTTATTTAATTTAGCATAATCAACATTAGAGAACACCGTATCTTTAGGCTCTTTATCCCCATAAGGAAAAGGCAAATCATTTACCAACTTAGCTCTTTTAGGAACTTCATACGGTTTTGAAGTATCAAAATTATTATTAATTAAAGTAGCACCTATACCTTCTCGATAAATTGCTTTTCGCTCCTTTAATCCATAAACACTAGATGTTACAAACTTTCCTTCTTCATTAATTTTATTTGTTGCTAAATCTAGCAAGGGAATATCATTATCTCCTTTTTCAATCGATTCCTGCGAGCGATTATCTATAAAATGGCATGAAGCAATACTTTTAGAAGTAAAGCCAGAAATCAAATCAAGTTTAGGATAAGTAGTAAATCTGAAATAAATAATTATGATAATAAGAAGAAGAACAAGTAATTTTAAGATTTTTTTCATAATAATACAGGTTAATTTACACTGCAATATAACCATAATTTCTTCACAAATTAACTTCGAATCCACTCAAAATCAAACACAAACCATCAAAAAATGCCAAATCTGTAAAACAATATTGTTTTTAATGGGATTATCTAAAACCACAAAAGGAAATTTAGCAATTACTGGATAAAACAATTTAGTTTTAGTACTTTTGTAATTAGAATTTTTCTAAATAAGATATGCTAGATATTCATAAAATAAGAGCTGAGTTTCCGATACTTTCACAAAAGGTAAACGGAAAACCTTTGGTATATTTTGATAATGGAGCCACATCACAAAAACCACAGGTTGTGATTGATGCAATTTCAAAATATTACCAAGAAATAAATGCGAACATACATCGTGGAGTACATACTTTGAGTCAGTTAGCAACCGATGCTTACGAAATATCAAGAGTAAAGATCCAACATCATATTAATGCTAAACATTTACATGAAGTACTATTTACTTCGGGAACAACCCATGGAATCAATTTAGTAGCAAACGGTTTTGCCGCTATATTAAAACCAGGAGACGAAGTATTGGTTTCTGCTTTGGAGCATCACAGTAATATTGTGCCTTGGCAAATGTTATGTGAAAAAACGGGTGCTATTCTGAAAGTGATTCCTATGAATCAAGATGGAGAGCTTATTATAAGCGCATACGAATCTTTGTTATCAGAAAAAACGAAAATAGTTACCGTAAATCATATTTCTAATGCATTGGGAACAATCAATCCTATAAAATATATGATTGAGAAAGCTCATGCTGTAGGCGCTGCCGTTTTAATTGATGGAGCACAAGCCGTACCCCATTTAAAGCCTGATGTATTGGATTTAGATTGTGATTTTTATGCTTTTTCAGGTCATAAAATGTGCGGACCAACAGGAACAGGGATTTTATACGGAAAAGAAAGCTGGTTAAATAAACTACCTCCTTACCAAGGTGGTGGCGAAATGATTAAAGAAGTTACTTTCGAGAAAACTACTTATGCTGATTTGCCACATAAGTTTGAAGCTGGAACACCAAACATTGCAGGCGGAATTGTTCTGGGAACTGCTGTAGATTATATGAACAGTGTAGGTTTTGAAAACATTCAGCAACAAGAAAAAGAATTACTAGCTCATGCTACTAAACAATTACTTGAAATTGAAGGTTTGAAAATTTATGGAACTGGTAAAGAAAAAGCTTCTGTAATATCGTTTAATATCGACGGAATTCATCCATATGATATTGGCTCAATAATTGATAAATTAGGAATTGCAGTTCGTACTGGACATCACTGTACACAACCAATCATGAATTACTTTGAAATTCCTGGTACTATTAGAGCTTCCTTCTCTTTTTATAATACAAAAGAAGAAATTGATTTAATGGTAGAAGCAGTTAAAAAGGCTAAAACAATGCTATCTTAATAAAACCAAACCTATGAAAGTACTATCTTTTTTAATTCTGACAATTTTTATTGGAAACAGTTGTGTAAGCCAAAAGAATATAGATATGAGTTCTGTAGAGATCACATATTCAGCAATGTCACGTGGATATTATCAAAAGATAGTAGTTAAAAATAAAATGGTATCTATTACCAAAAGCAGAGGGGAAGAATCTGTGACAAACAAAATTGATGGGGCTCAATGGGCAAGAATCGTTTCTGAATTTAAAAAGATAAATTTAGAAACCATTCCACAACTAAAAGCACCCACCGAAAAACGTTTTCATGATGGAGCTGCAATTGCCAATTTAAAAATAATACAAAATGGAAAAACATACGAAACTAATGGTTTTGACAACGGTTTTCCACCAGCAGAAATAGAAAAACTAGTAACTTTATTAGTTGCTTTTACTCAAGAATAGAACATGACAATAAAAGAAATACAAAACGAAATAGTCGAAGAATTCTCGATGTTCGATGATTGGATGCAACGTTACGAGTATATTATCGAATTAGGGAAAAATTTACCATTAATAAAAGAAGAATACAAAACAGAAGACAACCTTATTAAAGGCTGTCAATCAAAAGTTTGGCTTCAAGGTGAACAGAATGATGATACGATTGTTTTTACTGCCGATAGCGATGCTATTTTAACCAAAGGCATCATTGCTATCTTAATTAGAGCTTTTTCTAATCAAAAGGCAGAAGATATCTTAAAAGCAGATGTTGATTTTATTGATGAAATTGGTTTAAAAGAGCACTTATCTGCAACCCGCGCCAATGGATTGGTATCAATGATAAAAAACATCAAGATGTATGCCTTGGCATTCGACTCAAAAAACAAAAATTAATATAAGCTAGCTTTAGTTTACAACCATTAAGAAATTAAGTTTCATAAAGAAGTAAAGCTTAATTTCACTAAACATATTAATGGTTAAAGAACAAGGCTTAATCCAATGTACTTGACCAACTTATATAGTCAAAAAAAACAAAAAAAATTATGGAACACGAAATAGACACTAACGAATTAGGGGAATCAATCGTAAAAATATTAAAAACAATTTACGACCCTGAAATTCCTGTAGATATATATGAATTAGGATTAATTTATGACGTAATGGTAAACACCGATTACGAAGTGAAAATATTAATGACCTTGACATCTCCAAACTGCCCAGTAGCCGAAAGCTTGCCTAGAGAAGTTGAAGAAAAAGTAAAATCTATCGAAAACGTAAAAGACGCAGAAGTAGAAATAACTTTTGATCCACCATGGAGTAAAGAATTAATGAGCGAAGAAGCTAAATTAGAATTAGGAATGCTTTAAAAAAGTATACAGTTTACAGTCACAGTATTTAACTGAGACTGTAAACTGAAACTGAAAACTAAAAAATGGAAGAAATAATCAATAAAGTTGCCAATAGTGTCTTAGAAGTTTTTGACCTTGAGGATTATTATCCAAAAGGGGTTCGTGCGCAAATTGATATTTCCCAGTGGCTTCTAGAGGGTTTCCTTTTAAAAGAAAAAGACTTTCGCGAACACCTTAAGAACCACGATTGGTCACAATATCAAGATGCTTATGTCGCTATTAACTGTAGTACTGATGCAATAGTTCCTGCTTGGGCTTCAATACTTGTTGCAGTTCAATTGGCACCTTTTGCTAAAAAAATTGTTGATGGCACACTCGAAGATCTAGACTCCAGCCTTTACGAAGAGATCCTGCGTAATCTGGATTATACAGCATACCAGAGTAAACCTGTAATTATAAAAGGGTGTTCTAGAAAACCAGTCCCTACTCGCGCATATATTCTGGCAGCCCATTATTTACAGCCTTTCGCCAGAAGCATTATGTATGGAGAAGCATGCTCTGCTGTACCTTTATACAAAGAGAGCAAGAAATAATTTACAAATAAAATTACGTATTTTTTAACAATTTCATGGTTTTTAGTATATTTGTTTAAATCAACACTAAACAAGGGACCTATGAAAAATCTTCTTCAACTCCTTTTTATCTTCCTAGCAAGCTTTTCGCTTGCACAGGCACAGAACACCGAAAAAGAATTAATTAAAAACACCGAAAAGGCTGTTAAATTCATATCCGATACTACAGGAAACGGATGGAAAAGCACAGGAAATGTTTCGTTTCTTTTTAACCAATCAAATTTCAACAACTGGATTGCTGGTGGTGAAAACAATATCTCGGGAAATTTAGGTATTAATTACAACATCAATTACAAGAAAGATGACATTAGCTGGGATAACAAAATTCTTGCTTCCTATGGTATCTTGCAAACCGAAAATTCTGACTTTGAGAAAAAGACTGATGACAGATTAGAAATTAATTCTATTTATGGAAAAAGAGCATTCGGTAATTGGTACTACTCCTTTTTTGTAAATTTCAGAACACAATTCACAAAAGGATATGTATATGGCCAAGATGCAAACGGTGCTGAAATACGAACTGAAAACACTAATTTCTTGTCTCCAGGTTATCTTACGTTTGGTCCAGGTATTTTTTGGAAAAAGGATGACAATCTAAAACTAAACTTTGCCCCTCTGACCTCCAAAATGACTTTTGTAGACAAACTATACACATCTGATATTGGATACGTAGATGAGTCTTATTTTGGCGTTAAAGCAAATAAAACTATGCGTTATGAATTAGGTTTTTACGCTTCGGCATATTACAAACTTAATATAATGACTAACGTTTCTGCCGAGAATATTTTAAATCTATATTCAAATTATCTCGAAGACCCTCAAAATGTTGACATCGATTATTCATTAAATATAGTAATGAAAATAAACAAATTCCTGTCAACAAACTTATCATTTCAAGCAATTTATGACGACAATGCCTTTCAGGGATTTCAAACCAGAGAAGTTTTTGGTTTAGGAGTAAATTACTTATTCTAAAAAACATAAAAAAAGCGCTTGCAATTGCAAGCGCTTTTTTTATTCTTCATCTTCTTTTTCGATTGCATCCTTATAATCAGGGTACAAAAATTTATTGTATGGAAATCTAGTAATATGAATTTGTCTAACTGACTCATATACTCGTTCTCTAAATTCTTCGAAATTTTCTTTATTTGTAGCCGAAATAAACAAAGCGTTTTGCTCGCCTAAACGATGCATCCAAGTAGTTTTCCACTCTTCAATCGTATAATGTCTTGGGGTTTTTTCGGTAATTAAATCATCCTCATCAATAGTTAGATGTTTATAAGCATCTATCTTATTAAAAACCATAATAACTGGCTTATCATTAGCTTTAATATCTAATAAAGTTTGATTAACAGATTCAATATGATCTTCAAATTCTGGATGAGAAATATCTACAATATGCAATAACAAATCGGCTTCACGAACCTCATCAAGTGTACTCTTAAATGAATCTACCAATTGAGTCGGTAGTTTACGAATAAAACCAACTGTATCTGAAAGCAAGAAAGGTAAGTTTTTAATAACCACTTTTCGAACGGTTGTATCCAACGTAGCAAACAATTTGTTCTCTACAAAAACATCACTTTTACCAACAGCGTTCATCAAAGTTGATTTCCCTACATTGGTATATCCTACCAAAGCTACACGAACCATTGCTCCGCGATTACTACGTTGCACACCCATTTGCTTATCGATAGTTTTTATTTTTTCTTTCAATAATGCAATTCGGTCACGAACGATACGCCTGTCAGTCTCGATTTCAGTTTCTCCAGGTCCACGCATTCCAATACCCCCTTTTTGACGTTCAAGGTGTGTCCACATACCCGAAAGCCTAGGTAATAAATATTGACATTGCGCCAATTCAACTTGAGTTCTTGCATAAGATGTTTCAGCTCTTTGAGCAAAAATATCTAGAATTAAATGCGTTCTATCAAGGATTTTACAATCTATAATTTTGGAGATATTTTTCTGTTGTGAAGGAGATAATTCGTCATCAAAAACCAAAGTTGAAACACCATGTTCTTTTACAAAAAGATTGATTTCATCTATTTTACCAGTTCCTACAAAAGTTTTAGGGTTTGGACGTTCCATTTTCTGCGTAAAGCGTTTAATAACTTCCCCACCTGCAGTAAAAGTTAAAAACTCTAACTCGTCCAGATATTCATTTAATTTTTCTTCACTTTGATTTTGAGTTACAATCCCAACAATGGCTGTTTTCTCAAAATTTAGTATTTCTTTTTCTAACATAACTTTAAATAAGTTACAAATTTAGTGATTTGCAAGGTACTAAAGCCAATTGATGTCTTTTTTTAAATACAAAAACAAAGACATCAATTGCTATTTAGTTATAATTCCTATTCGTAAATATAAGTTTTATCAATTTTTACAATTCCGTTTTGCTCTAAAAAAGAAGATGATATTGGATAATTCAATGCATTATACTTATACTTTCCTGCTACTCCAGTATAATTTGTTGAAGATGGAGCAAATGCCAATTCATTATTAGAAGAAATAGATTCAAAGCTAAATTCATCTTCATGAAAAGAGATTAATGGTACAATTACTTTATAGTTTGGACCAAATAAATTTTGAATAATTAACAAATCAACTGATTTTTTATCATCAAAAGTAAAATTGTTAATCATTTTTTCACCAAGTACTCCTTTGTGTCGTATAACATTATCATTAGAATATACATATTCGATTTTATTGAAAATCTGTTGATTTCTATCTCTAGAAGAACGTCTTATAACAAGCCCTTTTTCTACAACATATTCAATATCTTCTATTACTGTATGTATATTACTCTTTTTAGTTATTACTTTAATTCTTGCACCTTCATAACTCATCGTTACTGTTTTAGTCACAGTCTCACCATTTTCATCGTATTTTTTCATGAACTTGGTAATCCTATCGTCTTTATCGTAGCTATACTTTACGACTTCTTTCCAGTTACTTCCTATTCTCTCTTTTACAGTCATATCCAAAAACCCTTTTGGGTTATAAAAAAAACTATGTACAACATCGGATGTTTTTATAGTTAGAAGCTTACCATCTTGGAATAAAACGGTTTTGTTTTCTATTTCACCACTTTTTAAATCGCGGTAATTAGTCTTAACGACATTTATTTGTTTTAACTTAATTTGCTGATCTTGACTGTGGATCAAACATGAAAAAGCCATCATAAAAATGGCAATGAAGTAATTTTTCATCATGGTATTTATATCGATTTGGGATGACCAAAATACAAAAAACATGGAAAGAATTCTGTTTTCACAATCAAAAAACTAACTCTTATTATAAATTCTCAAAACAAGTTGCCTAATATTAACTGAATACTAGATATTTATGTTTATTTATAAATATTCAACTCCGCATACAACCTTTACTTATCTCCTACAATTACAACATCATCTACCATAAAAGCACCGTTGAGTGTTTTATCTTTTCCTGATCCGACATACTTAAATGCAATATGAATATCTCCTGAATAGGCAGATAAATCAATTCGGTCTGAACTTATAAATTGACGAGCAGGAGTAGATAATGTTGGAAGTATTGCTTCTAGTTTAATCCATTTTGCCTTACCTACATTAGAACCATCAAAATTAGTTGACACATAAACTTCCAAAGAATTCGATGGGGAATCAACTTTTAAATCATGCTGCGCGCTTCTGAAAGAGAGTACTGAATTTTTATAATCATCGATATTTATCTTAGGAGAAACCAGCCACGCGACAATTTCGGCAGCTGTTGTACTTGTTGTATTAAACTCAGCGTAACCATTGCCTGCATAAACAATACTTTTCCATAATTTGGTTCCTTTCACTACAATATTACTCCAACCTGGGAGGCTAAAATTTACATTATTTTGTACCATTTGAAAGTCTTCTGAAAAAAACGGAACGGAACGTTTTCCCTCCATCACAATATCCTTATCAGATCGTACCATAATTTGATAGTCTGAACCGTATTTCGTCAAAATTCCTCGAACAGCTCCACTCCCTTTTGGCACCAACTTACCTGCAAAATTAGCGTATCTACTCGTTCTAAAAATAACTTGATTCCCAGCCTTATCTCGTAAATTCCAATTGGTAGCACCACCAACACTATTGGCTTCTTCAAAATAATAACGTCCCATAGCAGCATCTGAAAATTGAACATTAGACAATTCTACTAAAGTATTTATATTATTATCATTCAATAATTCTGATACCGTAAGCGAGCGCACCAACCTATTTTCATCAATTACAATACAGGAGGCATTAAGTACATTTTTATAATCATTTTGGTCAATTCTTCCAACTGAAGTATTTCCATAGGCATTAACAAACAAGCTCCCTATTCGTAAACTCCCAAAATTAATATCAGTAAATTGATCTTTTAATTTAACAAATACCTTTCTTCCAATTCTATAATCTATATAGGTGTTTGTTGCATCAATACCAATATTAAATCCTTGTACAACACCATTTTTATCAGGCAGTGTTTGAATAGATATTGTTTTAAAAAAATTACCAGATTCATCACTTGAAACTACATATCCCTCGATAATATCGTCATACAAATATTTTGCTGCAACAGGATTGGTATTATTATGAACCTCAGCAACTGATCTATTTACGATTAAATCTGGCTGATTGCATATAAGTTCTGGAATAGCAGTTTCGTCTCCAGTACAACCTAAAAGAGCAAGAGCTATTATTAAAAAAAACGAAGAGTTAAATCTGCTTTTCATATTAAATACTTTTTTAAAATTCATAAGTTAATTGCTAAATTTCCAAAATAAGTTCTCCCGTATCCATAAAAATATTTCGGGCCAAATGATGGTTTCCCACTTGATTCTTGTTGGTCTAATCGACGGAAATTTGCATTCCTTGCCTGTTCAAAACCGCCAGTTTTATAAATCGTATTCAATGCATTATTAATACTTCCAAAAAAGGATATGTATTTTCCACGAATACGCCATGATTTCCCTCCTGTAATATTTAATAACGAAATAGGGTCGAACTTTTCTTGTTTCAACAACACCTTAGCTCTTTCCTTTGAAGCTTCTGGAAAAGGCAAACCACTCTTAGGATTAATATAAAACTGCGCTGTTCTAGAAATTGAAGAAACATCTATATAAGAATTTGCGAGGTAATTTATATTAGCCCCAAGCCACCAATATTTGGGATTTCGATACTCAGCGCCTAATGAATAAGCTTGTTGAGGCATCCCTGGTTGTTTATAATTCTTTAATGCCGCAGTTCCGAAATTAAAAACGGGATTACTATTTATTAAAGATGCTTTCGCATCATTTGCAATTGTAACATTAGGGTTGCTAGCATAAATGTACTGCCCGTATGCAGCTGACAAAGTAGTTTTAAAACTCGGTAAAATTTGATATTCAAAACTCAACTCCGCTCCAATATTCTTTTTATTTAAATGTGTTAATGCCTGACTTACAAAAGCATTTGTATTATCATAACCTGCGCCATCATCAAAGATACCTTCGGCATAAAAAAAAGAAGTTTGTGTTGTGTTTTTTATCAAAGAATAATATCCTGTAAGTCGGCCTTTTAACTTTGGTGCATGATAAATATAACTTCCTTCAACACTACTTATGTTCATGCTTTTTATCCCATCAACACTATTATTATTAAGTCGTGCATTAGGAAATGTATTTCGAATTGAAGGGGCTTGAGTTAGATATGCTCCATTAAAAAACAACCATTGCTTGCCTGATATCTTATAAGTTATGCCTCCTTTGAAAGCAAAATTCTCAAAAGTAACTTTCTCACTTTTCCCAAAAGAGTTAGTAGGATAAATTCCGTTTTGATACAAACCTTCTCTTTGATAAGTTGAACTAGAGAAAGCTTGGGCAAGATAAAAATCGACTTTACGGTAAGTGAATTTAAATTGCGTAAAAAAATCAATTGTATTCGCCAGATAATTATAATTATATCCGTAAGAATCTCCAACCCCAACTCTCCTATTCGGATTCTTCAAATCTGATTGCGACTGATCTCCTTTATAAAACAAATCAATATCTTTAAAATACAAACCTCCTAATAAATCAGTAAGAAACTGAAAATTATGTGATTTTAAATTTCTAAACGCTATTCCTCCATTAAAAAAGATATTCTCTGTTAATTGGGAATTTAAGTTTGAATTAAAAGATATTGTTTTATCATCGGTTCTATCTTCATACAAAACATAATTACTTTGTGCTGGCACATAACTAGTTGTACTTCCATTTGAATTTGCCGCTAGCGTTTGATTTGCTCGGTATAATTCTTTCCAATTTATTTGTGAACTTACGGCAAAGCGTTCTTCATTTTTTTGGGCATTTTTATAATCTGGAGTAAAATCACCTGGATATTCTCCTTGGTCTTTTGCATATACTGAACTATAGTAACTTGGTAATTTACGGTAATGCGTTGGATCTGGACTATTTACATTTTGATAATCTATATTACCATTACTTACTTTCCCAAACTGGTAGGTTACACTTGAGTTTAGATTTGTGTTATCGTCAATTCTAAAAAAATGGTTTAACATTAAAATGGGTTCTTCCACTCTTTTAATTCTGGCATTTCTTTTCTTTCCGTTTTGCCAGCCCCAGTAAGAATTATATTGCTCATTTGTAAGCTGAGTCACTTCATCTGTATTTGGTGAATTTTTCCCTCTTGCATTTGGAGTATAAAATCCTGTAAAATTAAGAGCGTGCCGAGCACTTAATTTCTTTTCGATACTCATAAAAAAAGAATCTGCATCATAATTTGTTCCTTCAAAAAAACCTTCATTTGCCCAACGTTTTCCTGCAGAAACCACAAAAGCCCATCCTGACGGCATCAAACCTGTAGCATAAGTAGCCATTGTTCGTAAACTATAGTTGGTATTACTACCCGAAAATGTAATTCGAGAACCTGATCTATAAATTGAAGCTCGTGTATTAATTTGTTGTGTTCCCAGAATCCCTCCAAAAGTATAATCTGAGGTAGCAGCTCCAACTGAAAATTCCTGATTTCTTGTAGCATCATTTAAACCTCCCCAATTACTCCATTGCGGACGTCCGTCATACATTTTATTCATTGTAACTCCATTGATCGTCATCTTAGCATGCTCACTATCTAATCCTCGCATCCTAAAACGTGCCTGACCCCAATTAAAAGCTGATGCTTGTATGAAAGCATCTCGAGAGGATTGTAAAAGTCCCGAAGTATTTTCGGAGCTAGTGTTATCATCTGCTAAATCACTTTCTGACAAAGCAATTAAGAAAACTTCTGATCCGATTTGATTATTTTCTTCTAAAACCAAAACACCCAGATCTACCATCTTTCCAGAAATAGCTTTTACTGGAAATAATAAATCTTTATATCCTTGACTATGCAACAATAACAATTGATCTCCTTCAGATTGCAAAACCAATCTAAATGTACCATCACTCCCAGTCAATTGCATAATTGTAGCGTTTTGAATACTAACCACAACATATTCAAGTGATTTTTGCATTTTCGAATCGACAACTTTTCCTGTAAAACCAGTTTCATTTTGCGCAAAGGCAATCCCTGACTGAAAGATGAATAAAATTGCAACGACACACTTTTTCATAAACATAGTATTGTTTTTAACCACCTAAGATTCTTTAATTAGTAAAATCAGAGGGTTAAAATTTGATTGGTAATAATTTGAAATAGGAAATCTTCAACTTATAGCAACAATCAGAAAATGTTTTTGAAAAGTGTTTTTTTAATAAAATGTGGTATTAAACACATAATAAATAGTAAATTTCCTATATTTAATAAGCGTCAAATATAGGAAATAAAATTAAATAGATTATTTTTCTTGTTAATTTTTAAAAAAAAGAAAATACAAGAGCATCCGAGAATACCTTAAAAAAGTTTATCTATTCAATAGCTTTAATTCTTGATACCATAAAAGCAATTAAAAACCCGAAAACACCGATAAAGGCAAAAGAAAAACGAAGTCCAAAAGCTTCGGCAATGTAACCAATAACAGGTGGCCCCATTAAGAAACCAAGAAAACTCACACTCGAAACTATTGTTAAAGCTTCGCCTGCAGGAACCGTTGGATTTTTCCCTGCTACACTATACAATGTTGGTACAACTGTAGAAACTCCAAGTCCTACAAACATAAAAGCAATTGTACAAGGAATTATATATGGAAATAACACAGAAGTAAAAAGACCAAGCGAGATAACTAATCCGCTTATTTGCAGTACTTTTTTTCTTCCAAATTTAAGAATCAGTCCATCACCAAGGAAACGACCACTTGCCATCATTATCATAAACGAAGTATAGCCTAAGATAACCAATGCTCCTGGTGCTTTTACGACATCTTTAAAGTAAACTCCACTCCAGTCAAACATTACTCCTTCGCTCGCCATACAACAAAAACCAATTACACCTAACCAAATCAACGAACTATCTGGTTTTGTAAATAGTTTCTTTTTTTTATCTTCTACTTTTACTTTAATTTTTTCTTTTGCTTTAATCAAAAACTTGTAATTAAAAGCAATCATGACTAATACAATTCCTGCTACAATTACAAAATGATAATATGGTGTTAGTTTTAAAGCAAGCATTCCTAAGCCAACTAATGCACCCGAGAATCCGGCAAAACTCCACATACCATGAAAGGAAGACATTATTGTTTTCTTAAAAAGTACCTCGGTATATACTCCTTGCGTATTTACAGCAATATTGGCTAAGTTTCCAAATATTCCAAATACAAACAAAGCAAGCGATAATTGCCATGACGCACTAGCTAAACCTAAATTGGTTAAACTAAAAGCATAAAATAATAAAGAAAACACAAGGATTTTATGACTCCCGAATTTAGTCACTAGTTTTCCTGAAAAAGGCATAACAACCAATTGCCCTAATGGTAAAGCAAATAAAATAGACCCTAATTGTCCTTCACTTAAACTCAAAGCTGTTTTAATATCAGGAATTCGGCTTGCCCAAGTGGCAAAACACAAACCCATTGCAAAATAAAACATCCCTACAGCAAAGCGAATTCGATTTAAGTACGATGCTTTAACATTTTTATACGTTTTTTTGAATTTTGCTTTGGTCTTAAATCTGCCAAGGAAGTTTAAATCTATCAAAATGAATTATTTAGGGTTTGATTGGGCAAAATTACGAAAATCATTCTTTTGATTAATTTAACCCAACCAGTTCCTATAAATTATAACGTTATTGTTTATAAATTAAATGGAACACCAATGAAGCAGATTCGCCAAGGCGAAAACGCGGAAAACACGAATTTTCTCCCGAAGCTTCGTGATTGTTTTAAAAAACCCGTTTTAATCTGCGTCTTTACTTTAGTAAATTCTTTTAATCCGCGTTACTTTCACAAACAGATTAAATAGCTACAAATTAATCACTTTGTTTTGTGCATTACTCGCAATAGCTGCTTCTATAATTTTCATTGTTTTTACACCATCTTCTGCCGTAACCGGCTCTGTAATATTAGCAGTAATTGACTTGTAAACTCCATCAAAAAAGTCATAATAATTTCCTTGAAAAGTCGGAATCTTTTCTTTGATGATTTTACCTTCAATTTCAGTATGTAAAATTCCTTTTAACTCTTCTGATTCTGTCCCCCAAGTTGCTACATCTGGTTTTTTACTTAATTTCAAATCATCTTCTTGAACATCACCACGAGGTTTTAAGAATGATCCTTTTTTTCCATGAACTACATAAGCTGGATTAGCTTCTCTGACAAAGAAACCTGCTTTTAATCGAACTCTAAAATCATCGTAATACAATAGTAAATCCATATAATCATCTACTAACGAATTTTCGCGTGTTATTCTGATATCAGCAAAAACTGATTTTGGAAATCCGAACAAATGCAAAGCCTGATCTATTAAATGAGGTCCCAAATCTTTAAGGATTCCTGCTCCCGAATTGGCAGTTTCTTTATGTGCTTTAATACTCAATAAAGGATTATAACGATCAAAGTGAAATTCGGCTTCGACTAAATCTCCTAAAACACCATCTTTCACCACTTTTTGAACAGTTTTAAAATCACTATCCCATCTTCTGTTTTGAAAAACAGCCAATTTTAATCCTTTTGCTTTAGCTAAATCAGCCAATTCCTGAGCCTGAGCTACTGTAGTTGTAAATGCTTTTTCGACTATGGCATGTTTACCTGCTTCTAATACCTTTTTAGCATATTCGTAATGTGTTTCAACAGGTGTATTTACAATTACCAAATCGATATCATCTGCAAGAACATCCTCGATAGTTGGATAACTTTTAACTGTTGGATAATCTTCCTGTATTAGTTTTTTGCTTCTTTCCCAAGAACCCATAAGTTCAAACCCTGGATGAATAACGATAAATGGTGCGTGAAAAACTTTTCCCGACATTCCGTATGATAATAGTGCTGTTTTTATTTTTTGCATTTGATGTTATTTATACAATTAAGTTCAATATTTTATTTTTTCTAACCATTAAGAGATTAAGAAAAATTAAGCTTAACTACTTAATAAAAATTTATGTTTCTTTTCTAACCAGTAACTAAAAAAATAAGCTCAAATACTTAATCTCTTAATGGTTAAATGTTTTATCAGATCTTAGCTCTTTCGTACTGTTTTGGCCATTGAATGTCAGAGTTTAACTCGGATGCAAAATGCAATGCCAAGTTTGGATCTCGAAGTGATTCTCGTGCAAACAATATTAAATCGGCTTGACCTGAATTTAAAATAGTTTCGGCTTGTTTGGCTTCAGTAATTAAACCTACAGCCCCCGTTAGAACGCCAGTTTCTTTTTTTATCCTTTCGGCAAAAGGTACTTGATAATTTGGTCCTAAAGCAATTTTTTGATGTGATACTAATCCTCCTGAAGAAACATCTACAACATCAACTCCTTTAGATTTTAAAATTACCGAAAGCTGTACTGACTCTTCAACACTCCAACCTCCTTCTGCCCAATCGGTTGCCGAAATACGAACAAACAAAGGCAGATCAGCAGGCCATTCTGATTGCACTGCATCTACAATTTCAAGTGTAAAACGAATTCTATTTTCGAAACTACCTCCATATTCATCGGTTCTAAAATTAGATAATGGTGACATAAATTGATGCAGTAAGTATCCATGTGCTCCGTGAATTTCTAAAACCTGATATCCAGCGGTAACTGCTCTTTTAGTAGTTGCTTTAAAATCGGTGATTACTTTTTGAATTCCTGCTTTATCCAAAGCTTCTGGTGCCGTTTCATTATCATGATAGCCCACTGCGCTTGGAGCAACTGTCTGCCATCCGCCTTGAGCGATATCTAATTTTTTATTTCCCTCCCAAGGAGCCGAAACGCTCGCTTTACGTCCTGCATGCGCTATCTGAATTCCCGGAATTGCGTTTTGAGAAACAATAAAGGCATTAATAACTTGTAATTTTTCTATTTGCTCATCTTTCCACAATCCTAAATCTTGCGGCGAAA
Organism: Flavobacterium frigoritolerans; assembly: GCF_025847275.1. Lineage (GTDB taxonomy): Bacteria > Bacteroidota > Bacteroidia > Flavobacteriales > Flavobacteriaceae > Flavobacterium > Flavobacterium frigoritolerans. The sequence goes on along the minus strand of NZ_JAOZEV010000005.1, from coordinate 251,933 downwards.
TCCTTGCTTCGGGCGAAACTGCTGTCGCCTCCTGGATTATCAATCCCGAACCGCCACTAGCACGAGCCCCCAAATGTACCAAATGCCAATCGTTGGCAAAACCATCAACAGCAGAGTATTGACACATTGGCGAAATAACAATTCTATTTTTTAAAGTGATCTTTTTTATAGTAAGTGAAGAAAACAATACTGATGCCATACGATGTAACTTTTAGTGGTTTTACACTACTAATACTTTAAATAGTGTTCAAAAAGTAAAGTTACTGCATCTTAGCAAAACAAGAAATTTAAATGTTTATTAATTAACAAACATTTAAAACCTTATAACTTATATTGCACTACGAATTAAAATAGAAAACGTTACTTTTGTGCGTTATTTAAGAACAAAAACTAAACAATGGATATAGTTATCAAGCTTTCTCAATTTTTATTGAGTTTATCATTACTTATTATTCTTCACGAATTAGGGCATTTTATCCCTGCAAAATTATTTAAAACAAGAGTCGAAAAGTTCTATTTATTTTTTGATGTAAAATATTCTCTTCTAAAAAAGAAAATTGGCGAAACCGAATACGGGATCGGATGGTTACCTCTGGGTGGTTATGTAAAAATATCTGGAATGATCGACGAAAGTATGGACAAGGAACAAATGGCTTTACCGCCACAACCTTGGGAATTTCGTTCGAAACCAGCTTGGCAACGTTTAATCATTATGTTGGGTGGAGTTACTGTAAACTTTATTCTGGCGTTTATCATTTATATAGGAATGGCTTTTGCTTATGGCGAAACTTATGTTGCCAATGCCGACATAAAAGATGGTCTTTCGATTGAAAATCCTGTTATGATTAAAGCTGGTTTTAAAACTGGTGATAAAGTTCTTGCTATTGATGGTAAAAAAGTAGCCAATTTTGACAGTCAGCTAAACATGGATTTAGTGATGTCTAAGCAAGTCCTTATTGAAAGAAATGGCGTTGAGCAAACTATCAACATGCCAAATGATCTTGTTGACCAATTATCAAAACATGAAAAAAGTCCGCTTGTTTCTATAAGAATGCCATTTGTAATTGGAAATATTGCTCCTGAGTCTCCAAACAAAGAATTACAACCAAAAGATTTGGTTATTTCTCTTAACGGTCAAAAAGTAAAATATTATGACGAAGTAAAAGCAATACTAGAAAGTAATAAAGGAAAAACAATTCCTGCCGTAGTTTTAAGAAACCAAAAAGAGACTCCTGTTAATGCTATTGTTACAAAAGAAGGAAAACTTGGTGTAAATGTTGGTACTCTAGGAATGGATTCGTTAGAAAAATTAGGCTACTATAAAGTAAGCACTAAAGAATTTGGTTTCTTTGAATCGATTCCTGTTGGAATTGAAAAAGGGAAAGATCAATTAGTAGGTTACGGAAAACAACTAAAAATGATTTTTAATCCAGAAACCAAAGCATACAAACAAGTAGGTGGTTTTGCCGCTATTTACAATATTTTTCCAAGTTCTTGGAGCTGGGAAGTGTTCTGGTCTATTACTGCACTTTTATCAATAATGCTTGGAGTTATGAATTTATTGCCGATTCCTGCACTTGATGGTGGGCATGTGATGTTTTTATTATACGAAATTATTAGTGGCAGAAAACCGAGTGATAAATTCTTAGAAAATGCGCAAATGGTTGGCTTTGTCTTACTTATCTCATTGCTTTTGTTTGCTAACGGTAACGACATTTACAAAGCAATTGTTGGGAAGTAAAAAAAATAAATAAAAAGTGCGAAAAAATTTTTTAGAAACGAAAAAACCTTCTATATTTGCACTCGCTAAAAAGAACAACAACTTCCTCCTTAGCTCAGTTGGTTAGAGCATCTGACTGTTAATCAGAGGGTCCTTGGTTCGAGCCCAAGAGGGGGAGCAACTTTTTTTTAGCAAACATATTTACCTTTAAGGTGATTCCTTCTTAGCTCAGTTGGTTAGAGCATCTGACTGTTAATCAGAGGGTCCTTGGTTCGAGCCCAAGAGAGGGAGCAAAAAAGACTATCAGAAATGATGGTCTTTTTTTTGTTTAAAAAATACCTAGTCTTTAACCGCAAAGGAAAACGCTAGGATTTATGCAAAGTTCGCAAAGCTTGATCTATAAGCTTTGCGAACTTTGCGGTTTTTAACTTTGCGGGCTTTGCGGTAAAAAAACGGCTCAACTTTATAACTTCACAATTAAACCAAAATTAAGCCCCACAACAAACAATATTAAACTTCGGCAACTCCAACACAAGCTTTGGCTATTTGTACATCTGAGAACGGCTCGAGTGCCTTAGCTAACATCTTACTGGTTTTGACACAACTTATCATTTTAGTTCGCAGATCTAGGTCATCGCCAATTTCAGTTTTGAGGATATCCTCAAAAATTTCAGCTAAATAATCAGGTTGATACCGAAACTCTCCTTCTAAACAAAGTGCCGAAAGGAATCTCGCCACAGCTAACATTACCTCATCATGATCTAATGGAATATGATTTTCTTTTTGCATTTTTATATTTTTTGTTTTCAATCGCTACCTATGCGAAAAATTGTACTTTTGTTTAACACATCACAATTAAACAATAGATTATATCATACTGAAACATTCGAAATTGTATCTCACAAATACAAACTTGTGTTTTACCATACAGATAATCTCTCAAGAATTTTAAATATCTTTGAACTATGAATACAGCAACAAAATCAAAACATATTGGAAGAAACATAAGCCGAATCAGAGAGCTTAGAGGAATGAAACAAGAAGCACTTGCAATAGCAATTGGCATAAGCCAGCAATCTATTTCTAATATTGAAGGAAGCGAAATTGTTGATGATGAAAAACTTCAAAAAATTGCTGAAGTATTAGGAGTTTCCGCTGAAGCAATTAAAAATTATAGCGATGAAACTGTATTGAATATTATCAATAACACTTTTAGTAGTCATGATAACTCAACAATTAATGCCATTAATGTTCAACCCAATTTCAATCCGCTTGATAAAGTTGTAGAACTTTACGAACGTTTGGTTTTGGCTGAAAAAGAAAAAGTCGAATATTTAGAGAAGTTATTGAAAGGGAAGTAGATTCTTTTTAGAAAATATATTATTGATAAAGAGAAAGATTCTTCGAACCTTCGTCTTTAAACCAAAAAAAGCGCTGCAATTACTTGCAGCGCTTTTTCTATATTTCAAAATTCGAAATAAACTTAAACCCCTAGTTTTTTAGCGATTTCCGTTGGTATTCCGCCTTTGTTTACCATAAGAGCAGTAGTTTTATACTTCACGAAATTTTTGGTCACAAACAAAAAGCCTTTGTAGTCATTTGTTACACCCCAAGAATTTTTAACGATATAGTATTCTTTACCTGTTTGATCTTTGGCTAAACCAATAATGTGCATTCCGTGATCGTCTGTTGTTGTATAATTATCAAAAGCAGCCTGACGCATTTCGGCAGTAATTTCAGGCTCTTCTTTTGGTCCATTAAACATGTTTGCTTTTTCATCGGCTGTCATATCATCGAACTTTTTGTTCGCTACATAAGCAACTCCGTTTTTCCAGCTAAAGCTTTTCTCACTTACATCGGTAGCCCAAGCAACTGTATATCCTTTTTTTAATGCATTATCAATAACATCTGTCATGTCATTTACTTTTACATTATACACTTGATCAAATGACCAGTTGTCCGGCACCATCATAGTTGTTTTTTGGTAATATGGCGCTGTTGTAAACGATGACATTTCGATATATTCATCTGGATTAATACCTACCACCTCTTTTGCAAATGATTGTGGTGTGTAATTTTTTCCTTTGTATGTAAAGTTTTCCGGCACTTTTCCTAAATAAGAATCAATAACGGCTGCATATGCTTTTTGCCAGTTTGGAGTTAATTCTCCATTTGGGTTTTTAACAACAGCGGTCAAAACTCCTTCGATAAGAGCTCCCATTTCAGCAAATTTATTTTTATCTGTCCCGTAGTTTAATCCTGTATAAACTTCTCTAGGAACTGTTCCGTATTTTTTATACATATTAATTACATCATGCAATGCTCCACCGTCACCCAAAGTAACTGCTCCGTGCATACGTACATAATTAACTCCTTTTTCAACATACACATTTCTTGCAGAGAAAATTTGAGACAACTCAACTGGTTGTTTCCCCATTCTGATCATTTCTGACTCTAAAAAAGAGTTTGTCGAATAACTCCAGCACGTTCCCGAAGACCCTTGTGCTTTTACCGATGTGGTACCTAAGTTAATTTGCTCTGTAAATTTAAAGCTCTCTTTACTTTTTTCGCTAGCATTTACTTTTAAAGAGTTAACCAAAACGTCTTGTGCAAAACAGCCACTTACCCCTACCATAAAGGCAGATGCGGCAAATACTGATTTCATTGAAAATTTGTACATAATAATTATTTAATGGTTTTGATAAATTAGTAGTGATAATTTATTTTTGTTACAAAACAATTAAATATTAAACAGATTGTTTGGAATTAAACCGTTAATATTTTTATAATTTTTTAGTTAATCTATAAAAACCTACAAAAAAACAAAAACCTGATAGCGATTGCTATCAGGTTTTTAGACAATTATTGAATTAACTAACCAACAGATAAACTTATGAGATGAATTAACGAAAATTATTATAGCGAAAATTATCTCTTTAAATAATAATTTCTTAATTCGATACTAAATCTGGAGGGAATCCAGCTAAAATTTTCTTAACAGAAGAATTAATAAATTCATCTGGGTTATCTGGTCTTTTATCCAATTGCGTATTTCCTATTCCTTGCCAAATTAATTTTTGTGTTTTTGTAGACACTATATCTATTATCAAAGATCCATCAACATATTCATATGTATTATACCTTGTTGCACCTGTCATCATGCCTCCTCCCCAATATCCATACGGACGATACATTCCGCCATATCCATAGAAATCAGTATTTGACGTAACCTTTTTTTTGTCTTTTAAAATTGTAACTGCGTTAACTTTCAAATCAGGATTGCTAGTTACTTCTGTAAACCCTTTGCTAATCATTTCGGCGCGAATTGCATTTGTAACTCGCTCAGCATTCAACTGGCTCATTTGTCCTTCTTGTGCTTGCAAATCATAAACTGCAAATGTTTTATACTGCGAAAAATCAGCTGATCGATCATAATCATTTGTAACTTTTACAGATGGACCGCAGCTGTAAATTAAACCCAATACTATGATTGGGAGTATGAATAAGGCTTTTCTTCTTGTGTTCATTTTATTAAATTTTAAAGTGATTATAAAAAATTTGCAAACTATTTAACTCTTAAATAAATGATCAAACCAATAATGAAGGGGGATTCTTGTTTAAAATATTTGTTTTGTAAGCGGTAAGTATTCTTAACTCTAAGTGATATTTTTATTAAAGATAAATTATTTTATCTAATTAATACAAATAAAACAGAATAAATAGTATTCATAACCAACTGAATCAGGAATAGATATCCAAAAAATGAAGAGTATTTACCATAACACATTCTTCCTTAAAAATGATATCTGATTGAGAGAAACTCATTAAATGCAATTACCTCATCTGCTCACTTTACTCAGATCATTGAATCTTTATCGAACACATAGAAACATAGATTTTATTTGTAAAAAAGAAAACAAAAAAATACATTTCTTTCACAAAGCTAGCTATGTGTATTTAAAACAAGTGTAACGCCTTTTTTGAGCGTGCAAAACCTATGTTTCTATGTGTTAAAATTAATTACACCCAACGGGTTACTCTATTTACTTCCTAATAAAAGAAGTTCTGTTATGACAACTTCTGTTATAAAGCGTTTTTCACCATTTTTATCATCATAGCTTCGATGAGTTAATTTCCCTTCGATTGCAATTTCCTTGCCCTTAACGACATATCTTTCGATAATTTCGGCAGTTTTCCCCCAAGCAACAAGACGATGCCATTCGGTTTGCTCTATCTTTTCTCCTTTGTCATTGGTATATTTTTCATTTGTAGCAACTACTAAATTGGCTAACTTTTTACCTCCTTCAAAATCTTTAATTTCTGGATCGTTTCCTACGTTTCCTACTAACTGTACTTTGTTTCTTAATGTACTCATGGCATATACTATTTAAATGGTTATATAATATTGAAATCACTTTGAAATCAACAAGGCAAAGATGCGACATGACTTTATCGGTAATCGGTAAGTAACTACTTACTTTCGACTGTAACTGCTTGTAAACGTTTGTAAATGGGAATAATTCATTATATTTGAGGAAAATCGCACATTATGCAGGCCAAAATCAATAAAGTTGAGTTACGAAATTTAGAATTTGAGGATTACAAACAGCTTAAGAATTCTATGGTAGAATCTTATCCTGCAATGGCCGACTCTTACTGGAGAGTAGAGCATATTGAAAAATTACTTGAAATTTTTCCTGAAGGTCAATTGGTGATTCTTGTAGATGGAAAAGTTGTCGGATCTGCATTATCACTCATTGTAGACGAAAAAATAGTGGACAAAAAACATAATTATCTACAAATCGTAGGCAACTATACGTTTTCGACTCACAATAAAAATGGGGAGATTTTGTATGGTATCGATGTCTTTATTCATCCTAGTTACCGCGGATTGCGTTTAGGAAGACGTTTATACGATGCCAGAAAAGAATTATGCGAGCAACTAAATCTGAAGGCAATAGTTTTTGCTGGCAGAATTCCAAATTATGCACAACATGCTAAGAAATTGTCTCCAAAAAATTATATCGATAAGGTAAAACATAAAGAGTTACACGATCCTGTACTTTCGTTTCAGTTAAGTAATGATTTTCACGTTATCCGAATCATGAAAAATTATCTGGAAGGCGATGAAGCTTCGATGGAGTTTGCTGTTTTACTAGAATGGAATAATGTTTATTATGACGAAAGTCCTAAGTTAATCAATCTGGACAAAAGCATTATCCGACTTGGATTAATACAATGGCAAATGCGCCAATTAAACAATATAGAAGCGCTTTTTGAACAATCGGAATTTTTTATAGATGTCGTTTCGGGTTACGGAAGTGATTTTGCATTATTCCCCGAACTTTTTATAGCTCCTCTTATGGCCGATTACAACCATCTGTCTGAGGCTGAAGCAATCCGTGAATTAGCAAGACACTCTGACCCTATTCGCAAACGTTTCCAGGAATTTGCTATTTCCTACAATATCAATATTATTACGGGTAGTATGCCTTATATGGAAAACGGCAATCTATACAATGTTGGTTTTTTGTGTAAACGTGACGGAACATCCGAAATGTATAGCAAAATACATATAACTCCCAACGAAGTACAACATTGGGGAATGAAAGGTGGCTCTGAAATTAGAACCTTTGATACTGATTGTGGTAAAATAGGAATTCTGATTTGTTATGATGTTGAATTTCCTGAAGTTTCGAGAATCATGTCAGATGAAGGTATGAATATTTTATTTGTTCCTTTTTTAACTGATACTCAAAATGCTTATGTTAGGGTAAAACATTGTGCACAAGCCCGAGCTATCGAAAACGAATGTTATGTTGCTATTGCTGGTTGTGTTGGTAATTTACCTAAGGTGAACAACATGGATATTCAATATGCTCAGGCTGCTGTTTTTACTCCTTCGGATTTTGCATTTCCTAGCAACGGTATAAAAGCAGAAGCAACACCCAATACAGAAATGACCCTGATTGTAGATGTAGATTTAGATTTATTAAAAGACATTCACGAACATGGCAGCGTTCGAATTATGAAAGACCGCCGACATGATTTATATGAAGTTAAAAAATTAAATCCATGAGAAAATGCTTGGAATGCTCTGAAAAAATTGTAGGTCGGGAGGATAAAAAATTCTGCTCAGACAATTGTCGCAATGCTTATAACAACAAAATAAACAAAGACAGTTCAAACTTTATGCGTAACGTAAACAATAAGTTACGAAAAAACTACCGCATATTGTCAGAGCTAAATACCGAAGGAAAGTCAAAAACTACAAGAAGTAAAATGCTTAGTAAAGGATTTGATTTTGAATTTTTTACCAATATTCTGGAAACCAAAACCGGAAATACCTACTATTTTTTATATGACCAAGGATACCGTTCTTTGGAGAACGATTATTTTATGCTTGTTAAAAAAGAACTTTAGCTCCCCAAATACCACATGAAAAAAAACATCCATTCCATCTTATCCATTCTAGTCATTATTGCTGTACTAGCTTTTATTTATATTACTCTCAAACCGCAATGGGTTTCTAAGAGAGAGGAAGCACTTGCCGAATTTTCTACCGACAGGGCTTTAACTCATGTAAAAGAAATTGCCCAAAAACCCCATTATGTTGGTTCGTCAAATCATGAAATAGTCGCACAGTATATTGAATCAGAATTAAAAGAACTTGGATTAGAAACTTCTATTCAGGAAGGTTTCACAATGAGCGACTGGGGAAATTTGGTGAAATCCAAAAACATCATGGCGCGCATTAAAGGGTCTAATAATACCAAAGCTTTATTACTACTCTCTCACTATGACAGTGCTCCTCACTCGGCTTCTCATGGCGCAAGCGATGATGCATCGGGAGTGGCAACTATTTTAGAAGGTGTACGTGCCTTTTTATACAGTAAAGAGAAACACAAAAATGATATTATCATCCTTTTTACTGATGCTGAAGAATTAGGCTTAAACGGCGCTGCTCTTTTTGTAACACAACATCAATGGGCAAAAGACGTAGGTTTAGTAATAAATTTTGAAGCCCGTGGTACTTCTGGACCTAGTTATATGCTAATGGAAACTAATAGTGGAAACGCTGGGCTAGTTAAAGAATTTGCGGAGGCAAAAACAACTTATCCGGTGTCAAACTCACTTATGTACAGTATTTACAAAATGCTGCCAAATGATACCGACTTAACAGTTTTTAGAGAACAAGGTGATATCCAAGGATTTAATTTTGCTTTTATAGACGACCATTTTAATTATCACACCCAACAAGATGATCTTGCTCATTTAAACGAAACTAGTTTAACACATCAAGGCAGTTACTTAATGCCTTTGATGAAATATTTTTCGAATGCAAATTTAAATCAGGCTCCAACTAAAGAGGACTTTGTTTATTTTACGATTCCATTTACATTTATAAACTATCCTTTCGCATGGGTTTTACCAATGACTCTTATTGCTTTAGGTCTTTTTGTCCTATTAATTTTTATAGGAAAAGCTAAAAGAATTATCACTTTCAGCGAAATATTTAGAGGCTTTGTTCCTTTACTAGGAGCTATTGCTATTGCTGGTCTTGTTACTTTTTTAGGTTGGAAAATCATTTTACAGATTTATCCTCAGTACAACGACTTACTAAATGGCTTTACCTATAATGGTCATGTCTATATCGCCGCTTTTGTTCTGTTGACAATCGGTATTTGCTTTGCATTTTACAATAGCTTTTCTGAAGCAAAAATCACAATGAACCATTTTGTTGCCCCATTATTCTTATGGATAATCATTAATGCAATATTGGCATATAGTTTAAAAGGTGCTGGTTTTCTAATCATTCCCGTTTACTTCGGATTGTTCTTATTTGCAATTTATGTAATTACGCAAAAAATGAATTTGTTGATTAGTCTTTTATTTAGCATTCCTGCTTTATTGATTATTGCTCCATTTATTCATATGTTCCCAATTGGCTTAGGTTTAAAAGTACTTTTTGGAAGCGCTATTCTAACTGTTCTAACCTTCGGATTATTACTTCCTGTTTTCGGTTCATTCTTAAAAAAGGGAATTTGGGCACTACTCTTTTTTATAGCTTCTATCGCGTGTTTTGCTTGGGGAGGTTATACTTCTGGTTATGAAAACGGAAAAGCAAAATCGAATAGTTTATTGTACATCTATAATGCAGATAATAACACATACAAATGGGCAACCTATGATGTTAACTTAGACGAATGGACTAAGAAATACTTAGGTCAAGATCCGAAAGATGCCATTGCTTTAAATGACCTTCCGCTGTTTAGCAAATACAGTTCTGGATTTAGCTATAGCGCCGATGCTCCAAAAATAAACTTATCCAAACCTACTGTTAGTTTTCTTTTGGATAGCGTGAGAGGAAATACAAGGTATTTAAAGATTAAAATTACACCTAACAGAAACGTAAACCGTTACGATATTTTTGGCGATACAAAAATGACTTTCAATAATTTTAAAGCAAACGGAGCTGCTCCTCTTGGGCAAAAAGGGGATCAATTGGCAAGAAAAGGCGCCAAAGTTTTAAGCTACTATGTTATTAATAACGAACCGCTTATCATGCAATTTAATATCGATAGTAAATCAGTTTTTGACATGACTTTAATAGAGAGCTCATTTGACTTATTGACCAACCCGTTACTTAATGTTGATAAAAGAGCTTCTTGGATGATGCCAACTCCTTTTGTATTAAACGACGCTGTTGTTATTAAAGAAAAAATAAAACCTTCAAAAGTCGTTTTAGATACAACCCCAACTACAACAGTTCCTCAGGATAGCTTGAATGTTGCAAATGACAGTTTGAAACCGAGTACCGTAGTAGTACCTTAATATAAAAATTACATAAAAAAGAAATCCCAAATTATCAGACTGATAGTTTGGGATTTCTTTTTTTATGTAAGCAAACATTTTTGTTTTATCGCACTCTCTTTTTCTTTCTTTTTATAGTTAATGATAAAGACCCCCAGAATGATAAGTGCTGTTGCAATAATAAAATCAACCGTAATTACTTCGTCCAGTAACAACCAACCCAAGAACACTGCAATTATAGTATTGATATACGATAAAATAGAAATTTGAACTGCAGTGACTCGCTTTATCGCATAATGGTAAGAGAAAAAAGCAAGTACTGATCCAAAGACAGACAAGTACAATGCAGCAAGAAAACTTCTTAAACTCCATGAACTTACATCTGGATGAGGAGAAAAGATAAAAGCCAAAACAAGCTGTACCAAAGTTGCTATTACAAATTGATAAAACAAATTCAATGCTATAGTATTCGATTTATGTGCATGGGCTTTGGTGTAAATTGTTCCCGAAGCCCATCCAAAAATGGCTAAGCCTATAAAGATAAGTCCATGTTGATAATTAGAATCTAAAAAAGCACCAAGTCCATCTTTAAATATAAAAACAACGCCCGAAAAACCTATTACAACTCCCAAAAACCCTTTTAAACTTGCTTTTTGCAATCCTACCAAAACACTACCAATAAAAATAAGTATAGGCGACAAAGCAGTCATTATCGATGCTAGCCCGCTTGGTAAAGTTTGTTCGGCAATAGTTGTAAAACCATTTGCGATAACAATCATTAATAAAGCTGGAATTAACTGGTGTCTGAAATTTGTCCAACCAATCCATTTAAGTTCTTTTTTAAATAGTAAAATTGCCATTACTATTAATCCTGCCAATCCTTGGCGAATAGAAGTTACAAACCAAGGCGGAATCGTTTCGACCGCAACTCGAATTCCTAAAAAGGTCGTTCCCCATACAATTCCTACTGTTACCAAACAGAGTAATAATTTATAATCTGCACTTTTTTCCATTATAATGAAATGTGTTTTTTAATGAAATTTTGAATAAAATATTATACGTTTTTTTCGATTTTTATAATCTTGAATTGCCTACTGCTTTAGCCGGAGCCAATTCAAAAAAAAAGAGAATCGACCTTAGTAAATCTAAAATCAATTACTCGCTAACAGGCACATTCAATCTTCAACCCAGCTTGTTTTCCATTTGTACCCTCGGTAGCATAACCATCAAATTTCCACCATTCGATTCCACCCAATAATTCTTTTACTTTAAAACCCAATCGGGTCATGGCAAGAGCGCCTTTTGTCGATGCATTACAACCAATCCCATCACAATAAGTTACATATAAAACGTCTTTATCAAGATGTTGTGTGTTCTCGATAGTCATTTCGCGATGCGGAATATTAATGGCACTTGGTATATGTTCTACTTCGTACCCAAATGCTTTTCGGGTATCTAGTGCAACTACTTTTTCACCATCGTTTAATGCATCAAATAAATCTGATGGATCCATTTCAAATGCTAGTTTGTTTTCGTAATGTTTAATTTGATCTTCCATTATAGTTTGTTTCAGTTATCTAACAAGACAAAATTAGAGCAACTATAACTGTAATAAAAACGAAAAGAATTCATCTATTCCATTACTTTTTTTCATGCAAATGCAAGTGTAAATTTTTGTTCCTTTGTGTAAACAACGCTCAAAAATGGAAATAAGACATTTACGATTAATAAAAGCAATTGTCGAAGAAGGAAGTATTACCAAAGCCATTGATAAATTACACCTAACGCAATCGGCATTAAGTCATCAACTCAAGGAAGCAGAATACCAATTAGGTACAAAAATATTTTTAAGAGCTAATAAAAAACTAGTTTTAACCAAAGCTGGTGAAAAATTATATGGGATTTCTAATGAAATTCTAGACAAAATATCAGAAACTGAACAGCAGATCAAACAAATGGTTTTTGGAGAATACGGCGAAATCCGCATTAGTACCGAATGTTTTTCTAGTTATCATTGGTTGCCATCGGTTTTAAAACAATTTCATTTTTTATATCCCAATATTGAACTGAAGATTGTAACTGAAGCCACGCATCATCCACTCCAAAAATTATTGGATAATGTGATAGACATTGGTATTGTAAGCGACCTTTTAAAAGATGATAGAATAAAGTACCTGGAACTTTTTCAGGATGAAACAGTAATGGTCGTATCCGAAAATCATTCTTGGGCAAATAAAAAATATGTAGTAGCCGAAGATTTTACCAATGAGCATTTAATCATTCATTCGCTGCCCATGGAAACAGTTACGATTCATCAAATGCTTTTGGCTCCTGCCAAAGTAGTACCTAGAAAAATAACACCGTTACCACTTACCGAAGCTTCAATAGAAATGATTAAAGCTGATATGGGCGTTATGTCGATGGCAAAATGGGCACTGTTGCCCTATTTAAAAAACAGCCCTTTAAAAGCTGTAAAAATTGGTAAAAACGGCTTAAAAAGAAAACATTTCATCGCTATTCGACAAAGCAAGGAATATCCAGACTATTTTAATCATTTTATTGCATTTTTACAAACCGAAATTCACCATCAATGGAATTTATAATACGAAATTGCAATACAAGCGACTTAACAAAACTGGTTGAATTATGCCAAAAACATGCTGAATACGAGAAAGCTTCTTATACTCCTGAGGGGAAAGAAGACAAATTAAAAGTTGCTTTGTTTGCTGAAAGTCCAAAATTATATTGCTTAATCGTCGAATTCAATGCAGCAATTATTGGTTATGCTACTTATACTTTCGATTATTCTACTTGGGATGCTGCCGATTTTATGTATCTGGATTGTTTGTACCTTGAAGATACCGCTCGCGGATTTGGAATTGGTGAAGCAATTATAGAAAAGCTCAAGCAAATTGCAGTTGATAAAAACTGTATTAACATACAATGGCAAACGCCGACATTTAATACCAAAGCGATAAAATTTTACAACCGTATTGGTGCAAACGCAAAAGATAAAGTTCGTTTTTCTCTAACTTTGTAATGTTTTCTTGAAAAGGTGCAAAGGTACTGAGAGACAAAGGAAAAAACTCTTGAGGCTAAAATTTAGCGACTCTGTGAGAGAACACAAAAATAACGTTAAGAATAAAACTTTCTTATCGGGAAATACACACTGATTACAAGAAAATAAAAATGACAAAAATTAGCATTTTAGGTTGCGGATGGTTGGGATTACCTTTAGCAAAAGCAATAATAGCAAAAGGGATTTCTGTAAACGGCTCCACAACCTCAACAGAGAAAATCGCTGTATTAAAAGAATCTGGGATTAATCCGTTTTTAATAAATATCAATCGTAACGAAATTAACTCGTCTTTCGGCAAAAGCTTATCACTCGAAATGGAGTCTTTTTTTAACGAAAGTTCTATTTTGATTATCGATATCCCGCCCAAATTACGAGGCGGTAATACGGAGAGTTTTGTAGATAAAATTGCTTTTTTAATTCCTTTTATTGAAAAATCAACAATCGAAAAAGTCCTTTTTATAAGTTCTACATCTGTTTATGGTGAAACCAATGTATTAATAACCGAAGAAACTAAACCAAATGCTGATTCTGAAAGTGGTAAACAGCTAATTACTACCGAAACTCTTTTGCTAAACAACACTAATTTTAAAACTACTGTTTTACGTTTTGGAGGTTTAATTGGCGAAGACCGAAACCCTATAAAATTTCTGGCCGGAAAAGAAAATATCGAGAATCCCGATGCACCTATCAACTTTATACATCAAGAAGATTGTATAGGCATCATTCTGAAAATAATAGAATTAAATTCATGGAATCAAACGTATAATGCCGTTGCTCCTTTTCACCCTTCCCGTGAAGAATATTATACTCAAAAGGCTAAAGAACAAAATTTGTCTTTACCTAAATTCAATCATGAAAAAGAAAGCACTAAAAAGATAATTTCTAGTGCTAAAATAGAAAATGAACTCCATTATACTTTTACAGAAAAGCCGTAAAAAAGGTTCTGAGGCACTAAGAGACAAAGGCTCAAAGCCTTGGATTACATATAAAAACACAATCTTGTCAGGCGGAGTCGAAGTTCCGTACGCCCTTCGACTCCGCTCAGGGGGGACAAGATTGTGAAAACTTTGCATCCTTTGCGGTTAATTTTTTCTTTCACAGATCCAACCACAATTATGTCAGGCTGAGCAGAGTCGAAGCCCCGCAAGTAACTAATATAAAGCATTCTCTAGATTATAGAACACATTGTTGAGATTCCTTATTTTTTAGGAATGGCAAGATTGCGATTGTTTTTCAAAAAAAAGGCATAAAAAAAGAGGCTGCTTTTATAAAGCAGCCTCTTTTTTTGTAAACTTGATATTACCAGATTTTCACTCTTTTCTCTGGTTCTATGTACATTTTGTCTCCTTTTTTAATAGAGAATGCCTCATAAAATGCATCCATATTCTGGATTGGCACATATCCTCGGTACATTCCTGGAGAATGCGGATCGGTTTTAACCTGATTTTTTATTGCTTCATCACGGCTTTTAGTTCTCCAAACAGTTGCCCAAGAAATAAAGAAACGTTGTTCTGGAGTAAATCCATCGATTAACCCAGGATTGCCATTTGCTTTCAAATACATTTGTAATCCGTCGTAAGCTGCATTGACTCCACCTAAATCTCCTATGTTTTCACCTAAAGTAAACTTACCATCTACATGAATTCCTGGAAGCGGCTCCAAAGCACTATATTGATCTGCAAGAGCTGTTCCTAATTTCGTAAATTCTTTCAAATCATTTTCTGTCCACCAATCAACTAGGTTTCCATCTGCGTTATAACGTGCTCCTGAATCATCAAATCCATGAGAAATTTCATGTCCAATTACTGCACCTATTCCACCGTAATTTACTGCTTCATCTGCTTCATAATTATAAAAAGGCGGTTGTAATATTGCTGCTGGAAATACAATCTCGTTATACGATGGATTATAATATGCATTTACAGTTTGTGGAGACATTCCCCATTCTGTTTTATCCACTGGTTTATTCAAATCAGAAAGACCTTTTTCAAAACTCCATTTAGAATAACTTCTCATGTCATCAAAATAGCTTCCACCTTCTGCAAGACTTTTAATTTGCAAAGCCGAGTAATCTATCCATTTGTCTGGATACCCAATTTTTATAGTAATCTTATTTAATTTTTCATTCGCTTTAACTTTTGTTTCAGCAGACATCCAAGTTAAATTATTTATTCTGTTTTGGTACGCTAAGATTACATTTTGAATCATATTTTGAGCTTTTACTTTAGCTTCTGCTGGAAAGAATTTCTCTACATATAATTTACCTAACGCTTCTCCAACTGTTTGATTCACTACTTGAAGTGCTCTTTCTTCACGCGGACGTTGTTTTATTGCTCCTGTTAATGTTTTTCCGTAAAAATCAAAATTTGCTATTTCAATTTCTGTAGATAATTGCGATGCTGTAGCTCTTAGTAAAGACCATTTCATGTATTCTTTCCAAGCTGCTACTTTATTTTCTTTAAAAACAGTTTCTAAAGCTTTCATATACCTTGGTTGTAATACTATAACAGTATCAACTTTAGCCATTCCAATTCCTGAAAGATAATTTTTCCAATTAATGGTTGGTGTCATTTTTTGCAAATCAGCAATAGAAGTTGGGTTGTATTGTAACCTACTATCTCTACGTTCTACTCTATCCAATCTTGGCTTAGACATTTCGATTTCTAATGCTAGAATTTTTTCAGCATTTAGCTTAGCTGCTGCAGGAGTTTCTCCTATAAATTGCAACATTCTAGCCATATGAAGCACGTATTTTTCACGTTTCTCTTTAGAGTCTTTATCTTCTGCTATGTAATAGTCTTTATCTGGTAAACCTAATCCTCCTAAACCAAGGCTTACTGAATTTTTAGTACTATTTTTATCATCAGCACTTACATATACTCCAAAGAAACCCATTCCACCAATAGGTTCTGTTTCAATTAAGAACTTCTCTAAATCGGCAACATTTTTTATTGCATCGATTTTTTTAAGATATGGTTTTAAAGGGGTAATTCCTTGTTTGTTTCTTCCAACAGTATCTAGTATTGCATTAAAAAGATTAATTGCTTTTCCCTGATCTGTATTTGATTTATATTTTGGGTTTTTCGATGCTTCTTTTAAAATAGCTAACGAATTTGCATCCGTTTTCTTCAGCAACTCATTAAAACTTCCCCAAGTTGTCCTATCACTAGGAATTTCGGTTTTTGATAACCAAGTTCCATTTACATAACGGAAAAAATCTTCGCTTGGCTTTACATTTTTATCCATTAAGGATACATCTATCCCTGACACTGAAGGTGCCTGGCTTTGTGCCTGGCACATTGCAAATCCTAACATTGCAGGAATTGCAAATAGCAAATTCTTACTATTGTGTTTTTTCATTTTTAAATAAGGTTTTATAGTTTAACAAACTTATTGTTATTATTTTGAATAAAATGTTATTTTTTGTTACATTTAAGCTTGTGACAATATTGGTCTAAATTTAAAAAAAATGTTACATATTTTACGTTAAAACTTGCAATCAAAAAATAATTTCATAATAGTATTTCAAAAATATTTCTGAATATTTACATCATAAAATGATCAGAACGTGAGGGCAAGAATTCAACAGGCTTTTTCTAACAAAGTAGAATCTATTGGTTTACCAATACTCGCTTTATGCTGGGTAAGTTTTTTTTGGGGAACAACGTGGCTGGCATCCAAAGAAGGTGTTAAACATATGCCTGCATTACAGCTAGCAACTATTCGACAATTTATAGGTGGAATTTTATATGTTGGTTACTTTATACTCAAAAAAGAACCTTGGCCTAAAGGAAAACAATGGCAAACCATTTTTGTTCTGAGTATATTAAATTTTGCCTGTAGTAACGGATTGAGTACTTGGGGTGTAAAATATATAAGCAGTGGTTTGGGCGCTATTATTGGCGCTATTTTCCCAATCTGGATTGTTGTTATTTGCTTTTTTAAAGGGGAACGGATAGCCAAACTCGCTGTTGCTGGCATTTTAATATGTTTTGTTGGCGTTTGCATCATTTTTATTGACCACCTCTCTGATTTCCTTAATCCAGAATTTCAATTCGGAATCTTCTTATCTGTCGCTTCAACTATAACTTGGGCATTTGGAATTTTGCATATCATGAAGAAATCGGCAAGTTTCAATCCCTATTTTAGTTTGGGTCTGCAAATGCTTATTTCAAGTTTCATTCTTTTTGGCATAACCGAAACAGCTGGTATTAATATCCCCTTAGATAAGATTCCTGTTTCGTCTTGGTGGGCAATAGCCTATTTGGTTATTATTGGATCTGTTTTAACTTTTATAGCCTTTATTTACACTTTACAGCATTTGCCAAAAGAAGTTAGCAGTATTTACGCCTACATCAATCCTATTGTAGCCCTATTATTAGGATTCATACTATTTAACGAAACCCTCACTATTGCCATAGTAATTGGGGTTTTAGTAACTTTAATTGGTTTGTATTTGGTTAATTCTTCTATTCGAAAGATAAAGAAACAGACTTCTTAGATTTTACCTTTAGCATCGCAAAACCTTTTCCTAATATTTCATATTTAAGAAAAATAGATTTTTAAGCACTTAATACTTAAATAAAAAACGGCTGCCTTATTAAAGACAGCCGTTTTTCGTATATTATTTTACCAAATTTTAACTCGTTTTGATGGTTCGATATACATACCATCTCCTGGTTTTATTGAGAATGCTTCATAAAAAGCATCTACATTTTGTAACGGCACATAAGCTCGGTACATTCCTGGAGAGTGTGGATCTGTTTTAACCTGACTTTTTATTGCTTCATCACGGCTTTTGGTTCTCCAAACGGTTGCCCATGAGATAAAGAAACGTTGTTCTGGAGTGTATCCATCTATTAATCCCGGATTTCCATTAGCTTTTAAATACAATTGCAATCCGTCGTAAGCAGCATTTACTCCACCTAAATCACCTATATTTTCTCCCAATGTAAACTTTCCATCTACATGAATTCCTGGTAAAGGCTCTAATGCACTATATTGATTTGCTAATGCAGTTCCTAAAGCTGTAAACTGTTTTAAATCATCTGCAGTCCACCAATCAACCAAGTTTCCATTTGCATTATAACGTGCTCCTGAATCATCAAATCCATGAGAAATTTCATGTCCAATTACAGCTCCAATTCCACCATAATTTACAGCCTCGTCTGCTTCATAATTATAAAAAGGCGGTTGCAAAATAGCCGCTGGAAATACAATTTCATTATAAGATGGATTATAATATGCGTTTACTGTTTGTGGTGACATTCCCCATACAGTTTTATCAACTGGCTGCTTGTATTTAGAAATATTATCATTATAGCTCCATTTAGCTAGGTTAAGACTATTATCAAAATAAGTTCCTCCCTCAGATACATCTTTAATAACTAAAGCACTATAATCTTTCCATTTGTCAGGATAACCAATCTTTATTGCAATTTTGTTAAGTTTCTCAATTGCTTTTGTTTTTGTCTCTGCTGACATCCATGGCAAATTAGTAATACGATTTTGGTAAGCCAAAACTATATTCTGAATCATTTTTTCGGCTTTTACTTTTGCTTCAGCTGGAAACATTTTTTCAACGTACAATTTACCTAAAGATTCTCCAACAACTTGATTTATTACCTGAAGTGCTCTTTCTTCACTAGGGCGTTGTTTTATCGCTCCTGTTAATGTTTTTCCATAAAAATCAAAGTTCGCATCTTCTATTTGAGTAGTTAACTGTGATGTTGATTTATTTAAAGCACTCCATTTTAAGTATTCTTTCCAAGCAGCTACTTTATTTTCGGTAAAAATTGTCTGTAACGCTTTCATGTAACGAGGTTGTGTTACAATAATCGTGTCTGCTTTTGCCATTCCTATACCCGAAAGATATTTATCCCATTGAATTGCTGGTGTCATCTTTTTAAGATCAGCTACTGCTGTTGGGTTATATTGCAATCTTCCATCTCTACGCTCAACACGGTCTAATCTTGGCGCCGACATAGCTGTTTCTAATGCTAAAATTTGAGCAGCACTCTCTTTAGCCTTTTGTGGAGACTCTCCGATGAACTGCAACATTCTTGCAATATGAAGTTCGTACTTAGCACGCTTTTCTTTAGAATCTTTATCTTCAGACACATAATAATCTTTATCAGACAACCCTAATCTACCAACGCTTAAACTAACCGTATTAATATTACTGTTCTTTTTATCGGCACTAACATAAATTCCAAAAAAACCAGCTCCTCCTAAAGGTTCCATTTCTATTAAGAAATTCTGCAAATCTGCTACATTTTTGATAGCATCTATTTTATTCAAATAAGGTTTTAATGGCTTAATTCCCTGTTTGTTTCTTCCAACAGTATCTAAGATGGTATTAAAAAGCGCAATTGCTTTTCCTTGCTCTGTAGTCGATTTGTACTTTTGACTTTTTGAAGCTTCCTTTAAAATTGCCAAAGCATCATTATCGGTCTTCTGACGTAGTTCATTAAAACTTCCCCATGCATTTCTGTCACTTGGAATTTCTGTTTTGTCTAACCAAGTTCCGTTTACATAACGAAAGAAATCTTGGCTTGGCTTAACATTTTTATCCATTAAAGAAACATCAATACCTGATGCTTTTGGTGCTGCACTTTGCGCTTGACACATTGTAAATCCTAACACAGCAGGAATAGCAAATAACAAATGCTTATTAAATTGTCTTTTCATATTTTGTTTTTGTTTAGTATTCACAAACTTATTGTTATTATTTTAAATAAAATGTTAACAATAACAAGATTTTTTGTTTCAAATTTTAAAATCCCTAATTATTATAAAAAAACGAAACGACTAAATATTAGCTACAAAAAACCACATCCTATAATTTGGTTAAAAAAAACAATGTTACCTTATTTAAAAAGAGGTTTTTGTACTTTTGCACCAAATTATTTTTATGAAATCTTTACTCTACAAATACAGGAAGTTTTTCTTGGTACTTTTCGTGTTTTCTGCTGTTACAATTTCGTTGTTCTATTCTGCATTAAAACCTAGTAAAACATTACCTATTTATAATCCAGCCGATGTAAATCCTGAACTGGTTGATAGCACTATGCAATATAAAAGTAAGTATCATACAATTGCCGATTTTGCATTTGTAAATCAAAATGGTGATACAATCACTCAAAAAGATTACGAAGGAAAAATATATGTCGCGGATTTCTTTTTTACCACTTGCGGTTCTATTTGTCCAAAAATGACTGCTAATCTAGCCGATGTTCAAAAAGCAATTTTAAACAATCCAAAAGTAAAATTACTTTCGCATACTGTATTTCCCGAAACAGATAGTGTTCCGGTTTTAAAAGCATATGCTATAAAAAATGGTGTTATAGACAGCAAGTGGAATCTTGTTACTGGTGACAAAAAAGAGATTTATACCATGGCTAGAAAATCATATTTGGCTGTAAAACTAGGAAGACCTGATCAATTATATGATATGGTACATACTGAGAACTTCATTTTAGTAGATCAAAAAAGAAGAGTTCGTGGTTTTTATGACGGAACCAAAAAGGAAGATATTCAAAAACTAATAGAAGATATTACCTTTTTGTCTGCCGAATAAGTTTTCCTGTTAAAAATTCCTTTTAAAAGAGTTAATTCCCTGAATAAAAGATTTTCGTTTAACTTTTACTGATTCTGATTTGATATGTGAATTATATCTTAAAACATTGAAACCATAGCACAAAACGACCTCAAATAAATATTAAATGATTAATATTGCAATATTAATTCAATCTAAATAAACTTGAAAAATTCTATCCACTCCCTTAAAAAAGGCGAAAAAGCCACTATCAAAGAATTTGATATTGATCTCGTTCCGTTGAAATTATTAGAAATGGGTTGCTTACCAGGTAACATGGTCGAATTGCTTCAAATTGCTCCGTTTGGAGGTCCTTTATATTTGAATATTAATGGTTCACATGTAGCTATTCGAATAGAAACAGCACGTGTAATTGAAGTAGAAATAATCAAATAGAATTTGCAATGAGTATTCAAAATATAAATGTAGCCTTAATAGGTAATCCAAATACAGGAAAAACTTCAGTTTTTAATCAATTAACGGGTCTTAATCAACAAGTAGGAAACTATCCTGGAATTACTGTTGAGAAAAAAATGGGCTTTTGTAAATTGCCAAATAACATCAAAGCCAATATTCTCGATTTACCGGGAACTTACAGTTTAAATGCCAGCTCTATCGATGAGAATATGGTGATTGAACTTTTGTTGAACAAGAATGACAAATTATATCCAGATGTAGCATTGGTTGTTACTGATGTTGAGAATCTAAAACGAAATTTACTACTTTATACTCAAATAAAAGATCTTGAAATTCCAACAATATTAGTTATTAATATGGCTGATAGAATGGAATCTAAAGGTATTTCTTTAGATATCCCATATCTCGAAGAACACTTAAAGACAAAAATTGCTTTAATAAGTTCACGTAAAGGTCATGGAATCGAAGAGCTTAAAAATTTGATTGTTGACTACAAAAACATTCCAAATGAACCGTGCTTAAACGCATCGATTATTGATCCAGAATATTTTAAAAGTTTACAACATGCTTTTCCTAACCAACTATTGTACAAATTATGGTTAGTAATTACTCAGGATGTCAACTTTTTAAATTTAGATAGAAATGAAGTCAGAAGTACCTTTACCAAATCGCACTCTGAATTAAAACGTTTACAACAAAAAGAAACGATTAAGAGATATCAATTTATAAATGATGTTTTAAAAGAAGGTTTAAAAGTAGATCATACAGTAGCTACAGACTTCCGTGCCAAACTAGACCGCATATTAACACATAAGGTTTGGGGTTATGTTGTGTTTTTTGCCATTTTATTTATAATTTTTCAAGCTATATTCCAGTGGGCAACCATACCAATGGATTTTATAGACAGTACATTTGCATCATTAAGTGCGTTAGCTGCTGAAAGATTACCAAGCGGCATCCTAACCGACCTGATTTCTCAAGGAATCATCCCAGGAATTGGCGGAATCTTGATATTTATTCCACAAATTGCCTTCTTATTCCTCTTCATTTCTATTCTTGAAGAAAGTGGTTATATGAGCCGTGTAGTTTTCCTTATGGATAAAATCATGCGTAAATTTGGTTTATCAGGAAAGAGTGTCGTTCCTTTAATTTCAGGGACTGCCTGTGCAATTCCAGCAATTATGGCAACTCGTAATATCGAAAACTGGAAAGAGAGATTAATCACTATTTTGGTAACTCCATTTACAACCTGTTCGGCTAGATTACCTGTTTACGCAATTATCATTTCATTGGTAATTCCAGATGAACGTCTTTTTGGGTTCCTTAACATGCAAGGATTAACTTTAATGTTATTGTATCTTCTAGGTTTTGGAACAGCAATTCTATCTGCTTATATTTTAAATAAGATTCTAAAAATAAAAAACAAAACATATTTTGTAGTTGAAATGCCAAGCTACAAAACACCATTATTTAAAAACGTTGCAATAAACGTAGTTGAGAAAACAAAAGCTTTCGTTTTTGGCGCAGGAAAGATAATCTTGGCAATATCTGTTGTTTTATGGTTTTTAGCCTCATACGGCCCTGGAAAAAACTTTAATGAAGCAGAAGCCATCGTAATCGAAAGACACAAAGACAAGCCTTTGGATGATTTTGAGTTTGAAGAAGCTGTTGCATCACAAAAAATAGAAAACTCGTATATCGGATTGATGGGTAAAACTATCGAACCTATAATCTCTCCTTTAGGATACGATTGGAAAATTGGTATTGCAATTATTAGCTCATTTGCAGCCAGAGAAGTATTTGTAGGTACACTAGCAACTATCTACAGTGTAGGTGGTACAGATAATGAGGCTACAATAAAAAGCAAAATGCAAGAAGAAATCAATCCTCAAACAGGTGAAAAAATCTTTAATTTTGCTTCAGGAATCTCGTTATTACTCTTTTATGCTTTTGCTTTACAGTGCGCAAGTACTCTTGCTATTACCAAAAAGGAAACAAACTCTTGGAAATGGCCAATGATTCAGCTTGTATTAATGAGTGGCTTCGCATATATTACAGCTTTATTAGCTTATCAATTATTAAAATAATGTATCATGGTACAAGAAATAATAGCTTTTATAATTCTATTAGTAGCGGTTGCCTTCTTAATTCGTAAGTATTTCTGGAAATCTAAAAAGAAAGGGAATTGTGGAGAAAATGACTGTGGATGTCACTAGGACTCTAAGGTTCTGAGGTACTAAGAAACAAAGGTTCAAAGGTTGCTCGGTTTATATATAAACTCGACAATCTTTGAACCTTTTACTTTATACAATATTATTATTATCACCCTGAGCGGAGTCGAAGGGACTCAGCCAGACATATAATCACATTATGGAAAACCTATATTGCGTAGACGCACTGCGGTGCGTCTCTACGGGAAACCTTTGCGTCTTTGTCCCTCTGCTTCTTTGAACCTTCTTCAAAAACCTTTGACCTTTTTCTTTACACAATTTTGTCACCCTGAGTGGAGTCGAAGGGCGTACGGGGCTTCGACAGAGTTTATCCTGAGCGAACCCGAATGGACTCAGCAGACATGAATGCGCAAACCAAACCTTTGCTTCTTGGTACCTCAGAACCTTAGAGCATTTGTTTCTTTGAACCTTAGAATCTTAGCGCCTTAGTACCTTTTTTCAAATTAGCTTCACAAATAGATTCGATGCTATTTTGCTAGAAATTGTCAATTCTCTTTCGTTTACTTTAATTTTTAAAGACAAATCGAAACTTTCTTTCGACAAACATTCAATTTTAGATCCCAAAGCAATTCCTTGTTTGTCGAGGTATTGCAAGAACTCTGATGAGGTATCTTTAACACCTACACAAATACCAACTTGCTTTTCGTTAAGTTCCGAAAGCAGTTGTTTTTCGACTTTAATAATTCGCCCTTGTGCATCAGGAATTGGGTCACCGTGTGGATCCTCGGTTGGATTACCCAAAAAGTCATCCAATTTATTTATTAATTGTTCTGATTTAATATGTTCTAATTGTTCTGCAATATCATGAACTTCATCCCAAGAAAAATCAAGCTTATCTACTAGAAATACTTCCCATAAACGGTGTTTACGGACAATCATTTTAGCCGCCAGTTTTCCATTTTCAGTAAGCGATACCCCTTGATATTTTTTATAGTTTATCAAATCCTTTTCGGATAATTTCTTAAGCATATCTGTTACCGATGAGGCTTTAGTTTCCATCATTTCAGCAATCGCGTTAGTACTAACCTCTGCTTCAGAAGAAGTCGTTAGATGATAAATGGCTTTAAGGTAGTTTTCTTCTGAGAAGGTCATTTTTTTTTTTTAAGATTCTAAGACGCAAAGGCACAAAGGTTCTAAGGTTTACTTTAGATTATAAAAATCTTAGCCCCTTAGAATCTCAGCAACTCAGCAACTTTATTTAACAATAAACAAAGGTATCGAAATTTTATGACGCAGTTTATCGACAGTCGTGCCAAAAATTAAATCTTTGAAGCCCGTATGTCCATGCGTTCCCATCACCAAAATATCAAAACTTCCTTTATTTACAATGATCGGAATAATATTGTTTGGCTTACCAAAACCGAGTTCTGTCTCGATTTTAAATCCTTTTGCAGTAAGCATTTCTTTATATTCTAACAGTAGTCTTTCATCGATTGTTGTTTCATGATCGTCAACATTTTGACCATACATAAGAGCACCAACCGTTTCTACCACATGAATTAAAGTATAATTAGCATCTATCCCTCCTAGTTCAAAGGCGCTGTTAATAGCTGCTTCATCGGCATTAGAGAAATCAACAGAAATCGCAATATTCTTTTTGCTGTATGTCTCTTTTACAGAAAAACGTAAGGAAAGGTTATGAGGTGAATGATTTTGTATATCAGATTTTGCTTTAGCAACAAATGGCTTTACAACTATATAAAGTAACAAAACTAAAAATGCAATTGCCAAAGGCACCACAGTAACCCAAAGTACGATTGGATTCTCAGAAGCTTCTAACCAACCACTTATTTCGTCGTAAACTAATTTTCCGTTTAGTGATACAATAATAAGGGCAATAATCCAGGCTGTAACCTGAGTTAATCGGCTAATATGAAACCCTTTCATTTTTGTTTTATCACTTACAAAATGTATTAGCGGAATAATTGCGAATCCCAATTGCAAACTCAAAATTACCTGACTTAGAATCAATAATTTTCCAGTGACACTTTCGCCATAAATCAAGATTACAACTACAGCAGGAACAATAGCAATTAGGCGTGTTATTATTCGTCGAACCCAAGGCTGGATTCTTAAATTCAAATAGCCTTCCATAACGATTTGACCAGCCAAAGTCCCAGTAATTGTTGAACTTTGTCCAGCTGCAATTAAAGCGACTGCAAAAAGTATTGGCGCCCATTTAGTCCCTAAAAGAGGTTCCAAAAACTGATGTGCGTCTTGAATCTCAGCAACTTCAAACATCCCATTTCGATGAAAAGTTGCAGCCGCTAAAATCAAAATAGCAGCATTTACAAAAAAAGCAAGATTAAGGGCTATGGTTGAATCTATCAAGTTGTATTTTAATGCCTGCTTGATTCCAGCAGTACTTCGATCAAATTTTCTCGTTTGTACTAAAGAAGAATGCAAATACAAATTATGAGGCATTACAGTTGCTCCAATAATTCCGATTGCGATATACAATGCTGCTGAATTAGGAAGAGAAGGGATCAATCCGTATAATACTTTATCTAGTTCTGGTTCTGCAAAAATCATTTCAAAAACAAAAGAAAAACCAATAATTGCAACCAAAACTATAATAAAAGCCTCCATTTTTCGAATGCCCTTATTTATCAAGAATAGTAATAAGAAAGTATCTAGAACAGTAATTAAAACTCCTTCGATGAGCGGAATATCAAACAATAAATTAATACCAATTGCCATCCCTAAAACCTCAGCAAGATCACAAGCTGCAATAGCGACTTCGGCAAGAATATATAATATATAATTGATAAATTTAGAATAGGTTTCTCTTGAAGCTTGTGCCAAATCACGTTGGGTCACGATTCCTAATCGCGCGCTAAGACTTTGTAATAACAAAGCCATTAAGTTACTCATCAGTAAAACCCAAAGTAAAGCATAACCAAACTGGCTTCCGCCTGCAATATCTGTCGCCCAGTTTCCTGGATCCATATATCCAACACTCACCAAATAAGCTGGACCAAAAAAAGCTAGAATTTTTCTAAAGACAGATTTTTTATTTTGCGTTTGAACCGATTGGTTAACTTCTTCAAGAGATTTAGTCATTTCATAAAAATTATTAAAGCAAATATATACAAAAATTGCATTGCTCAAACATTATTTTTAGCCTTGTCTAAATGTTAAATGAAATTATAAACAATTCGGGCACAATCCAGAAAGAGTAAAATTCACATCATTAACCTTGTAATTACGGGGAATTATATAGCTTGGCTGCACATTTTCCATACAGGTAACTTTCAAACATTTTTCACAACTAAAATGCACATGATTGTGAATATGTACATGATTTTCGTGATGACATTTAGCATATTTAATAGTTCCATCAAGATTTACAATTTTGTGAATAACATCCTCATTAACCAAGCGGTCTAAAATCCTATAAATAGTAACGCGATCACACAAATCCTGAGTTAATTTATGAATCTCAGAATGAGATAATGCCGAATCTGAATTGGTAATTAAATCCAAAATGGCCCCTTTGGCCACAGTATTACGAGTAACTTTCATAAATAAAACATTAACGCAACATAGTTGCATTTGAAATAATTTTCTATATTTGCAACATAATTGCATTAAACAAATATACAAGAAATGAAAACAAAAACAACTTTTAATTGGGACTTATTAGGGATTTCAAGCGCAACTATATGCTTCGTTCATTGTTTAATATTTCCTATCCTAACAATAATACCAATAGGTATTACACACAATCCACTAATCGATTTGCTATTTGCATCCATAGGTTTCTTTGCAATTATAAAAATAGTAAAAAAAGCAACGTTACTAGTAAACAGTATTCTAATTGTATCGATAACACTAATTTTTCTAAGCATCGTAATAGAAATTCTCTTAGATGTTCACACCTATTTGATCTTTATTGGTGGAATTGGGATGATAATTGGTCATTACCTAAACTATAAAAATCACAAAATAAAACATTAATCATAAACATGAAACCCATGATAAACAACAATAAATATGATGTAATAATAATCGGAGGCAGCTATGCCGGTTTTTCTGCTGCAATGGCATTGGGGCGTTCCTTACGAAAAGTACTAATCATTGATAGTGGAAAACCTTGCAACCAGCAAACTCCATATTCGCACAATTTCATAACGCATGATGGAAAGAAACCTTCTGATATTAATGCTAAAGCAAAAAAACAAGTCTTAAAATATCCAACAGTGTCTTTCTTAGAAGACAAGGTTAGTAAAGTTCTAAAAAAAGAAAGCGATTTTGAAATAAATACACAAAAAGGGGAAACATTTACTTCCCGAAAAATACTTTTTACAACAGGATTAAAAGATATATTCCCAAAAATAAATGGGTTTGCAGAATGCTGGGGAATTTCAATATTGCATTGCCCTTATTGCCACGGATATGAGGTTAAAAATGAAAAAACCGGCATTATTGCAAACGGAGCTATGGGATTTGAATTCACAAAGATGGTTTCTAATTGGACGAAAGACCTAACTGTATTTACAAATGGTGAAACATCGCTAACTAAAGAACAAAGTACTATTCTTGAGAAAAAAAATATCACTATTGTTGAGACACAAATAGATTATTTTCAACATAATGAAGGCAAGTTAATGAGCATCATTTTTAAAGATGGAACTAAAACTGCTGTAAAAGCACTTTATGCCAAACCTCCTTTTGAACAACATTCTCTTTTACCACAAGAATTAGGATGCGAAATAACAGAACAAGGCTTAATAAAGGTCGATGCTTTCCAAAAAACAACTATTGCGGGCATTTATGCAGCAGGCGACAATAGCACATTTGTTCGTTCGCTAGCTTTGGCAGTTTCTTCGGGATCTGTAGCAGGTGCATTAATAAACAAGGAACTTATTGAGGAAGATTTTGTTTAGTTACAAAATGTAATTATTCTAAACACATAGCAACATAGATTTTGGTAGTCTCAAAAAAGGCGTTTCACTTGTTTGAAACACACAAAGCTAGTTATGTGAAAGGAATATATTTCTTTTTGTGCTCTCTTTTACACATAAAATCTATGTTGCTATTTGCTAAATAAATCTTTTATGACCCGAGCAGAATAGCCGAAATAATTACACCAAACAGGTTGTTTTTAATCAAAAAACAGCATTTTAAGAATTTTACTTTTTATTAAATTCCAATTGTTTTGGTTTGCGGTTGGAATAGTAAGCGGTTCATTTTTAATAACGAACCGCTTTTTTTAATGTTTAAATATATTTTTAATCATTAGAATTTTGTTTATCAAATATAATTTTTAGATTTGTCTAAAATATAATTTACATAAAATGAAATATTTATTTACAATACTACTGTTTTCAATGCTTCAGGTTTCATTTTCACAAAATACCTCTTCAATTTCAGGAAAAGTATCTGTTGAAAATCAAGAAAACCTACAAGCAAATGTTCAATTATTAAAAACTAATTACAGAACCCAAACTGATAGTTTAGGCTATTACAAATTAGAAAGTATCCCTCAAGGCAATTATAAAATTCAAATTTCATCTCTTGGGTTGCAAACTATAACGAAAAATATTACCGTAAAGGAAAATCAACCCCTGACTTTAGATTTTGAATTATCTAATAATGAAAACGAGCTAAATGAAGTAGTAATTTCGGGAACACTAAAAGCAGTAAAAAGACTAGAAAGTGCTGTACCTGTCGAAGTTTATACTCCTGTATTCTTTAAAAAAAATCCAACTGCCAACATTTATGAAGCCTTACAAAATGTAAATGGAGTGCGACCTCAGCTTAATTGTGGTGTTTGCAACACAGGAGACATTCATATAAATGGACTTGAAGGCCCTTATACTTCCGTAATGATAGATGGGATGCCAATTGTAAGTAGTTTGTCTACCGTTTATGGATTATCAGGAATTCCAAATTCACTGGTAGAAAGAATTGAAATTGTAAAAGGTCCTGCATCTTCTTTATATGGGAGCGAAGCAGTTGGTGGTTTAATTAACATCATAACAAAAAGTGCTGCCAATGCACCCGTTTTCTCAGCAGATGTTTTTACCACAAGTTGGCTGGAAACTAATGTAGATCTGGGAATGAAGTTCAATGCTGGTAAAAATGCAACGGCTTTACTAGGAATTAATTATTTCAGTTACAACCAAAAAATTGACAATGATAATGATGGTTTTACAGATGTTACGCTTCAGGACCGTATATCCGTATTTCAAAAATGGTCTTTTAAAAGAAAAGAAAACAGAATTTTCACTATTGCTGGACGCGGAATGTATGAAGATCGTTGGGGTGGTGATGTTCGCTGGGAGAAAAAATATAGAGGTGGCGATGAAATTTATGGGGAAAGCGTTTACACCAAACGCGGTGAGCTTATAGGAAGTTATCAATTACCAACAGATGAGAAACTGATATTTTCATTCTCTGGTAATGTACATTATCAGGACAGTCGCTACGGAACTACCTCTTATATTGCCAACCAAAAAATAGGTTTTGCTCAACTTACTTGGGATAAAAAAATTAGAAACAATGATTTACTAGCAGGAATAGCTTCACGTTACACATATTATGATGACAATACCACATCTACAGAATTACAAGGAAAAAACAATCCAGACAAAACATGGCTACCTGGTATATTCTTGCAAGATGAAATAACATTATCAGAAAAACACAAGATATTGTTAGGACTTCGATACGATTACAACTCTATTCATGGGAATATCATAACACCAAGATTTGCTTATAAATTAAAATTCAATGACAATAATATCCTCCGTTTTAATGCTGGAACCGGATACCGAGTAGTGAATTTATTTACAGAAGACCATGCTGCTTTAACTGGCTCAAGAGAAGTAGTTATTGCAAACAATCTAAATCCTGAAAAATCAGTTAACGCCAATTTAAATTACATTAAAAAAATATACTTTTCAAGTGGAACATTTATAGGAATTGAAACTACTGCATTTCACACCCGATTTAGCAATAAAATAATTGCTGATTATGAAACTGACCCAAACAAAATCATATATGATAACATTAATGGCTACGCGGTAAGTCAGGGAATCAGTACAAACATTGACGTTAACTTCAATAATGGATTAAAACTTATTGCAGGCGCAACAATAATGGATGTATCGAATATAGAAAATGGCATCCGAGAAAGACCCTATCTAACAGAGAAATTTACAGCAACTTGGAGTGTTTCATATAAAATTAATCCAATTGATTTAGCAATTGATTATACTGGAAATTTATATAGCCCAATGAAGTTACCATTATTAGGTGATAATGACCCAAGAAGTCCAAATTCGCCATGGTACAGTTTACAAAATATTCAGTTTACTTACACCGGTTGGAAGAATTTTGAGTTATATGCCGGGATTAAAAACCTACTTAACTTTACACCAAAACGAAACAATCCATTCTTGATTTCAAGAACTAACGACCCTTTTGATAAAAATGTTGATTATGACCCAAACGGAAAAGTACTTGTAACACCCGGTAATCCATACGGCATGACATTTGATACAACTTATGTTTATGCTCCAAATCAAGGAATACGCAGTTTCTTCGGATTACGCTATAACCTGAGATAAAGAATTAATGCCACGGATTAAAGAAGTTGACCACGAAAAAGAACGCTGATGACACGGATTTACAAAAGTAAAGACGCGGATAAAAACGGATTTTTTTATTGTTTTTAAATCGGTTTTAATCCGCGTTTTCGCCATAGCGAATTCATTTTATCCGCGTTCCTTTTAAGCCACAGATTATAAAAATTAAAAGAATTTCAAACCTTTGTGCCCTTTGCGGTTAAATTATCGCTGGCAAAAAACAAAACAAATGAAAAAGCTAATTCTAATTATTTTCTTTATAGGAATTAACTCCGCTGGATTTGCTCAACTACGTTCCTATTCGTTTGAACAAATAGACAGTTTACAGCAAATTCGAAAACGGAAAGTCGTCGTTTTTATCCACACCGATTGGTGCAAATATTGTCAGGCGATGAAGAATTCAACTTTCAAAAACAAAACAATAATAGCGCAACTTAACTCCGAATTCTATTTTATTGATTTGAATGCTGAAGAAAAAAGAACAATCCGCTTCAATAATCGAACATTCAATTATGAACCAACCAGAAACAATAGCGGAGTTAATGAATTGGCTATTCAATTAGGAACTGTAAATAATCAACTAACTTACCCAATTATTTGTGTTTTAAATCTCGAAAACGAGATCATACTCCAAGACACAAACTATCGCAATGCTAAAGACTTAGAACTGATTTTGTCTAAACTGAAAGAACCCGATAAAAGCTAACCACATAAGCAATATAAGTCCATTTAGATAAAACGTTTAAACTTATATTTTCTTAAATAACTTACATGGTTAAAGGAATTCTATGTTTTTAAATTTTCTCATAGATTAAACCCAACGAATTAAATTACCTATTTTTGATAAAAATAGTACCTCCAAAACATGAAACATTTCGATTACATTTTTACAGGAACTGGTTTATCAGCAATGATGACAGTTTATAAGATGGTAGTATCCGAGAAGTTTGTTGGAAAAACTATTTTATTAATTGATGAGGATTCAAAGAAAACCAATGACAGGACTTGGTGTTTTTGGCAAAAAGAGCCATCAATTTGGGAAA
Source organism: Flavobacterium frigoritolerans (assembly GCF_025847275.1). Lineage (GTDB taxonomy): Bacteria > Bacteroidota > Bacteroidia > Flavobacteriales > Flavobacteriaceae > Flavobacterium > Flavobacterium frigoritolerans. Next base: position 219,437 of record NZ_JAOZEV010000005.1, on the reverse strand, counting down.
GTGTCATTTCAAAAAAATGGGATACCGCTTTATTTGCTAATGAAAGCTTTAAAAGAGATTTAGATTTAAGTCCTTATCAATACAATCAAATTCGTAGTTTGGACTTTTATAATTTTGTTTTAGAACTTATCAAAGAACAAAATGATATTACTTTTCTTAACGACAAAGTAACCGATATTAACGAACTCGACACTCATGTTTTTATAGCTACTTCGACTAATTCCTTTACTTGCAATCAACTTTTAAACAGCATTTATAACAAAGTATTAATCGAAAACCAACAACAATATCCTGTTTTACAACAGCATTTTATAGGTTGGTTCATTAAAAGCAAACAGAATCTTCTTAATCCAGAACAAGTTACTTTCATGGATTTTTCGGTTGCACAAAAAAACAACACACGGTTCATGTATGTTTTACCAACATCCAAAAAAGAAGCTTTATTCGAATACACCCTATTTTCGCATACCCTTTTAGAAAAACAGGAATACGAATCGGAGATTAAAAACTACATTCATAATTTAGGCATACAAGATTATGAGATAGTTGAGAAAGAAAAAGGAAGTATTCCGATGACATGTTACCCCTTTTGGAAAAGAAATACCAAACGTGTACTGAATATTGGTACTGCAGGGGGCTGGACAAAAGCAAGTACAGGGTACACATTCAAAAAGTCGGATAAAAAGTCTACCCAATTAGTGTCGTTTCTTGAAACTCAAACTGATTTTCGAAAATTTCATAAAAAAAATAAATTCTGGTTTTATGATTTACTTTTATTAGATATTCTCGACAGGAATAATGAACTAGGAGGTCGCATATTCTCAGATATGTTCCAAAAAGGAAATCCAGCATTGATTTTTAAGTTTTTAGACGAAGAAACTAGCTTCGCTGAAGATGTTAAAGTTATTTTAAAGTGTCCTAAAACACCATTTATAAAAGCGTTATTTAGGATAGTTTTTCTTTCAAATAAATCTTAAATTCAAATCTTAACTATTGAAAAAAATTATTTTAGGTTTCAGCTTTTTCATTACATTTCTGTCCTTTGGTCAAATCCCAAAAAACGAAGCTCAAGAAGCTATTATTAAACAATCATTAGATAGTTGTGCTTATAAATACAACTACGTTTTTCAAATGCAGGAATGGCAAAGTTGTATCGATGAAGGTTTAAAAAAAGACAGTACGATAGCCTATTTGTGGCAACAAAAAGCAATGCCTTATTTTAAATGTAAAAAGTACGAAGTTGGATTGTCATTTTTAGATAAAGCTGTTGTATATAATAAACAGGAATGGCTCCCTTATAGAGGTTTTATGAAATGCATTTTTTCAAAAACATATAGAGAAGCAATCACAGACCTAGAAGAATGCATTAAACTTTATGGAAATGGCTATAGAATGGATCATCCTTACAGTTTTTATATTGGACTTTGCTATTTACAATTAAACGAATATGATAAAGCGGAAAAACTTTTTGATGATTATGTAAATGATATTTATAAAAACAGACAACAATTAGAACACCCTACCGCATACTTTTATCAAGCCATAGCCAAATATGAACTACAAAAATGGGATGAAGCAATTACAATTCTTGACAAAGCATTAAAAATCTACCCGCAATTCTCAGATGCAAAATATTACAAAGCTATTTGCTGGTTTAGATTAGGCAAACCTAAAGACGAAATTTCAGCCTTAGCAAAAGAAGCTAGAGGAGATTCTGCAAAAGGTTTTACTATTAATGAAGACAATACCATTTACGAAACATACCCTTATCAAATAAAGTTAAATAAATAACGATTAAACTATAACAAAACTTTATACCTGAATTAAAGTTCTTGATTTTAAACTTTGTAACTTTGCAACTCGAAAAAGTTAAACTAAAAAAATAAAAATATGTATCCAGAAGAAATGGTAAAACCAATGCAAGCTGAATTAACAACTGCAGGTTTTCAAGATTTACATAGTGCAGCAGAAGTTGATAACGCAATCAAATCAGAAGGAACAACACTAGTAGTTGTAAATTCAGTATGTGGTTGTGCTGCAAGAAATGCACGTCCAGGAGCAAAAATGAGTTTAGATGGTGCTAAAAAACCAGACCATTTAATCACTGTTTTTGCAGGTGTTGACAAAGAAGCTGTAGATGCAGCAAGACAACATATGTTCCCTTTTCCTCCATCTTCGCCAAGTATGGCTTTATTCAAAAATGGAGAATTGGTTCACATGTTAGAGCGTCACCACATCGAAGGTCGCCCAGCTGAATTAATCGCTGAGAATTTACAAGACGCTTTTAACGAACATTGCTAATATTTAGGCCCTAAGGTTCTGAGTTGCTCAGATTCTGAGGTTCAAAAGAAGCAAAGATTTAAAAAGCACTATTAATTTAGTGCTTTTTTTGTTTTTATACCTTTCTCATTTACTTATAAAACTTTGCTAATCAGCAATAAGACACTCTTTTTAATTGTAGCTTATCCAGCTGTACACTATATCTTTTGTACCAAACACTGGTACAAAAGGATGTCGTTACCATCTGGGCTAGAACCTTCGAAACTCTGATTTTTTTTAAATAGCACGCAGATTGAGCAAATTCTTTTAATTCTTGCAAACGTGAAACCGCAAAAATTTAAGACAATAGAAACCAAATCTAATTAAAAAAGAACTTTGTTTCTTTGCTACTAAAAAACTTAGAACCTCAGAACCGTTGCAACTTAGAACCTTTTTCTATACCTTTGCACCTCAAAAATAATTTCTTAACTTAAAACTGTTTATAGCATGCAACTGTATAACACTTTGAGCGCAGAAGAAAGAGCCATCATGATCGATGATGCCGGTAAACAACGACTAACGTTGTCTTTCTATGCGTATGCCAAAATTCAAGATCCCAAAAAATTTCGCGATGATTTATTTGTAGCCTGGAATGCACTCGATGCATTAGGCCGAATATATGTTGCTAACGAAGGAATAAATGCTCAAATGAGTATTCCGGAAGAAAATTTAGAAGCTTTTAGAGCAACTCTAGAAGTTTATGATTTCATGAAAGGCATACGTTTAAACGAAGCTGTAGAACATGACGATCACTCGTTTTTAAAATTAACTATCAAAGTTCGTGATAAAATTGTTGCTGACGGTCTTAACGATGAGACTTTTGATGTAACCGATATAGGCGTACACTTAAAAGCCAAAGAATTTAACGATATCCTTGAAGACCCAAATACAATTGTTGTTGACTTTAGAAATCACTACGAAAGTGAAGTCGGTCATTTTAAAGGCGCAATTACTCCAGATGTAGAAACTTTTAGAGAAAGTTTACCGATAATCAACGAGCAACTTCAAAATCATAAAGAAGATAAAAACTTGGTAATGTATTGCACAGGTGGAATTCGTTGTGAGAAAGCAAGTGCTTATTTTAAACATCAAGGTTTTAAAAATGTATATCAGCTAGAAGGCGGAATCATTAATTATAAAAAACAACTTGAAGAAGAAGGATTAGAAAGTAAATTCATCGGAAAAAACTTTGTATTTGATAATCGTCTGGGCGAAAGAATCACCGATGATATTATTTCACAATGCCATCAATGCGGAAAACCTTGCGACAATCATACCAATTGCGAAAATGACGGATGCCATTTGTTGTTTATTCAATGCGATGATTGCAAAACTGCAATGGAAAACTGCTGTTCTACGGAATGTCTGGAAGTTATACATATGCCCTTGGTAGATCAGGTAAGAATGAGAACTGGAAAACAAGTTGGGAACAAAGTGTTTAGAAAAGGAAAATCAGAAAATTTAAAATTCAAACATTCTGGTGAACTACCGGATACAGCTTTGGCTGCTGCTGAGAAACCAGCAGATATACGCCAGAAAATAAAAGTAAAAAAAGTACTTCTTGGTAAAGCTGAACATTACTATGTAAAAGCACAAGTTGGTCTTTTTACTATCGAAAATCAAGAGTTAAACATAGGTGACACCATCTTAATCTCTGGACCAACTACAGGAAACCAGGAATTGATTTTAGAAAAAATGATGGTTAACGACACTGCAAATACTACTGCTAAAAAAGGAGATAGAGTTACTTTTGAAGTTCCCTTTAGAATTAGATTGTCGGATAAAATCTATAAAATTTTAGACTAATCCATCATGACAATAAACAATACAATTGAACTTATGGCTCCCGCAGGGAGCTTTGAGTCACTTCAGGCTGCGCTTGATAATGGCGCCGATTCTATTTATTTTGGAGTAGAACAACTCAACATGAGAGCACGCTCAACTGTGAATTTCACTATGGACGATTTACAAGAAATTGCCAATCGTTGTGCAACCAAAAACGTACGAAGCTATCTCACTTTAAACACAATTATTTATGACCACGATTTATCGGTTGTAAAAACATTATTGAACAAAGCCAAAGAAGCTAACATTACCGCTGTAATTGCATCAGACCAAGCTGTAATTGCAATGGCAAGAACAATTGGTATGGAAGTACATATCTCGACCCAACTTAATGTCACTAATATCGAAACCATAAAATTCTACAGTTTATTTGCTGATACAATGGTTTTAAGTCGTGAATTAAGCTTGCGTCAGGTAAAAAGTATCACGGAACAAATTGAAAAAGAGCAAATAAAAGGCCCGAACGGAAATTTAGTTGAAATCGAAATTTTCGGACATGGTGCTTTATGCATGGCTGTTTCGGGGAAATGTTATTTGAGTTTACATTCTCATAATTCCTCAGCAAATCGTGGTGCTTGCAAACAAAATTGTCGTAAAAAATATACTGTTATAGATCAGGAAACTGGTTTTGAAATCGAAGTTGATAATGAATACCTAATGTCGCCAAAAGATTTATGCACACTTGATTTTCTAGATCAAGTTATGGATTCAGGAATTCAGGTTCTTAAAATTGAAGGCCGCGGTCGCGCACCAGAATATGTGGCAACAGTAATAAAAACCTATCGAGAAGCTATTGATGCTTACTACGAAGGAACTTTTTCAAAAGAAAAAATTGCAATCTGGATGGAATCTTTAAACACAGTTTACAATCGTGGTTTTTGGTCAGGATATTACCTAGGACAAGAATTAGGGGAATGGAGTGACATTCCAGGCTCTGCAGCAACCCAAAAGAAAGTCTATGTAGGTAAAGGAACTCACTTCTTTCCAAAAGCAGAAGTTGGGCAATTTAAAATTGAAGCCTACGACATTAAAATTGGAGATAGAATTCTTGTAACTGGACCAAGTACTGGGGCTCAGGAAATGGTAATCGACGAAATGTATGTAAACGACATTGTAGCCGATAAGGCAACAAAAGGAGATGATTGTACCTTCAAATTACCTTTCAGAATTAGAACCTCTGATAAATTATATAAAATTGTAGAGGCGTAATGGTTATTGTAACACTACAAAGAGACAAATGTATCGGCTGTAACTACTGCGTAGAAATGGATCCAGTACATTTTCAGATGTCAAAAAAAGATGGAAAATCAGTTTTGATACATTCGGTAAATGCAAAAGGTTTTTTTACTTTAAAGTCACCGAATCATACTATTGTAGAAAGCTGTGAATTGGCAGCAAAAGCTTGTCCAGTAAAGATCATTACGGTAAAGGAAACCTAAAAGAAAAACCCTATTCTATTTGATATAGAATAGGGTTTTTCTTTTTTATAAGGTTAAATTAGTGTCTGTTATCACAATTTAAAAAAACATCAGGTTCATTTTTATCTAAGAACGAAATCCCTGAACAACCGAAAGAAACATATTCAAAACCAAAAACTACCTCTGGTTTATTCTTAAACAGTTTACCAGTCCATTGACTAACTTCTTTATCCTCACTATTATCGTTTAATTGCGCTAGCGAACTACTTTCGCTCTCACGGTAATACTTATCACAAACAATTTTGTTTGTTTTTTCCGCTTTAACAATCAACCTTCTCAACAATACCGTTTCTTCTTTTATATAATCCTGTAAAAAGTATTCAAATCCGTTTGATTTATAACTATAAGCCTTTTTTTCACTTGCCATTTTTATCAAATCATTATATTCCGGATTTATAGCTGTAACAGGCACCTTAGTAATTGTTGTTTCTTTCCACTTTATAGCTTTCAATTGCTTCATTGCAAAAGGATTCTTTGAACCAATGCAAACCAAAGTATTCAAATAATAGGAGTCAAATCCTTTTAGTAATTTGGGATCTAGTCCAAATCCAATCATATAATCATGCTGTGAATAAGGCCAATCTGCCCCGTATACATTTATAGCAGCCACTACTTTTAAAGATTTTACAGAAAATGCATTAACAATATTGGAGGCATAATCGTACACATAAACACTATCTTTTTCTGCTATTTTCATTTTAGATAGCATTCTGTTTCTATATGTCGAATTTAATACTAGATATTGAGCGTCTTTTTCTCCTAATTTTTCAACATCAGGAATAGCAAGAGAATCTTTATGTTCGCTCAATTGATACTTATCAGACAAGGATATTAGCGCAATAGTATCCTTTTCGCCAAAAATTGAGTTAACATTATATATATCCAAATCAGACATTTTTTGTGTTTCTGCAGCAACAACACTAGTAAGAGTTGTGTCTTTTTTAACTGAATTTATGTTTTTTTGATCCAATGGCTTTTTATTCATACAGCTAATAAAAAAAGGGACTGCGAATAAAACGTAAAATAATTTGTTCATGGGTTTTGTTGTAAATAGTATAAAATAGATTGCTAATATTTCAAGGTATTGACAATGATCTCAACAGCAAAATAACAATTTGCAAGTCAGTAGAGCGTGACTCATGTCAATGAGGGATATTTCGTTTTTTAAATCAATACTCAAGGTTAGGATTTTAAGATAAAACCTATAAACACAACCCAAATATAAGTTTAAATAATTATTTAAGAATAATCAGGATAGTTTTTTTATTCAAAAAAACTATCCTAAAACAGTAAGTTCTTTTAACTAAGACAAATAAATAGCAAAAGAATTTTCTTGATAAATCAAGTTTCATACTAGAACAAAAACCATTAATTTTCTCTTAAATAGTACTGTCTTTTGTATTTAACGTAGCATTAGTGTTAATGCATTAAAAAGCAAACTAAAAAAAATACTATCTTTACACATTAATCTTTTTAAGAACTTAAGTTGCATTAATTGCAACACTACATATAAAATTATGGCATGTACAAGTTGTTCAACTTCTGATGGTGGCGCACCTAAGGGTTGTAAAAATAATGGGACTTGCGGCACCGATAGCTGCAATAAATTAACCGTTTTTGATTGGCTTTCTAATATGAGTTTACCTAACGGAGAAGCTCCTTTTGATTGTGTTGAAGTACGTTTTAAGAACGGTAGAAAAGAATTTTTTAGAAACGTAGATAAATTAACTTTAAGTATTGGAGATATCGTTGCAACTGTAGCGTCTCCAGGGCATGACATAGGAATTGTAACTCTTACAGGTGAATTGGTAAAAATTCAAATGAAGAAAAAAGGAGTTAATCCAGCAAGTAATGAAGTTCCTAAAATTTACCGCAAAGCTTCTCAAAAGGATATCGACATTTGGTCGGCAGCTCGTGAAAGAGAAGAACCTATGAAAGTTCGTGCACGTGAATTAGCGATTGCTCAAAAACTAGAAATGAAAATTTCTGACATTGAATTTCAAGGAGATGGCTCGAAAGCCACTTTTTATTATACTGCAAATGACAGAGTCGATTTTAGACTTTTAATTAAAGATTTTGCTAAAGAATTCAGCACTAGAGTCGAAATGAAACAAGTTGGTTTCCGTCAGGAAGCTGCTCGTTTAGGAGGAATTGGTTCATGCGGAAGAGAATTATGTTGCTCTACTTGGTTAACCGATTTTAGAAGTGTAAATACCTCAGCGGCTCGTTACCAACAATTATCTTTAAATCCACAAAAACTAGCTGGACAATGCGGAAAATTGAAATGCTGTTTAAACTATGAGCTAGACACTTATATGGATGCTCTTAAAGATTTCCCAGACTATGATACTAAATTAGTTACTGAAAAAGGTGATGCTATTTGCCAAAAACAGGACATTTTTAAAGGATTAATGTGGTTTGCTTATACAAATAACTTCGCGAATTGGCATGTTTTAAAAATTGATCAGGTAAAAGAGATCATTGCTGAAAATAAGCTTAAAAACAGAGTTTCTTCTCTTGAAGATTTTGCAATAGAAGTTACTCAAGAGCCTGAAAAAGACTTCAATAACGCTATGGGTCAAGAAAGCTTAACTCGTTTTGACCAACCTAAAAGAAAGAAAAAACCAGCTAAAAAACGCAAAACTATTGGCGAAAATGCTGCTGTAGCTCCTGCAATTGCTCCCAACAATCAAGCACCAAAAAATCAAACTCCAAAAGGCAATAAGCCAGCTGGAAACAACAATAACAACAAGCCCAATAACAATACTGCTAATGATAAAAAACCAGCAGGACCTAGAAAACCAATAATTATTACAAAAAATGAGAATAAAAAATAGCGGGATTCTTCTTTTAGTGGCTATACTTCTTTTTTCATGCGATAAAAAAAGAGTATTTGATGAATACAAGTCTGTTGGATCTGCTTGGCATAAAGACAGCATTGTAACATTTAATTTACCCGAATTAGATTCAACCAAACGATACAATTTATTTGTAAATTTGAGAGATAACAACAGTTATCCTTTCAATAATATATTTTTAATTGTTGCTATTGAAACCCAAAGCGGATTTACCAAAGTAGATACCCTTGAATACCAAATGGCACATCCTGATGGGACTTTAATGGGCAATGGATTTACGGATATAAAAGAAAGCAAACTCTTTTATAAAGAGGACGTTAAATTTAAAGGAAAATACAAAGTTCATATCAAACAAGCCGTGAGAGAATCAGGAAAAGTTCCTGGTGTACAAAAACTTGAAGGGATTACTGATATAGGTTTTAGAATTGAAAAAAAAGATTAGAATAGATTTATATGGCTGCTAAAAAAAACAATCCAACAAAAACCGATAAAGACATAAATTATTACAAAAAGACCTTTTGGAAAATTTTTGGCTATGGTTTATTAGGTGTTATTACCTTTTTCTTATTTGCTTCATGGGGAATTTTTGGTTCTATGCCTTCATTTGAAGACTTAGAAAATCCAGATTCTAATTTGGCTACCGAAATCATCTCCTCAGATGGAGTTGTTATTGGTAAATATTTCCAGACAAACAGATCACAATTAAAATATTCCGACTTACCTAAAAGTCTAGTCGAAGCACTTGTAGCAACCGAAGATGAACGTTTTTACGAGCATTCAGGTATTGATGGACGTGGAACTTTAAGAGCCATTGCCAGCTTTGGAACGAGCGGAGGTGCAAGTACGCTAACACAACAATTGGCAAAACAATTGTTTCACGGAGAGGGATCAAAATTTTTACCTTTTAGAATTGTACAAAAAGTAAAAGAATGGATTATCGCCATTCGCCTAGAAAGACAATATACTAAGAATGAAATTATTGCAATGTATTGCAACGTATATGATTTTGGTAACTATTCCGTTGGTGTAAGTTCTGCTGCGCAAACCTACTTCTCTAAGGAACCAAAAGATTTAACCATGGACGAATCGGCAATATTAGTCGGAATGTTCAAAAACTCAGGTTTATACAATCCAGTAAGAAATCCACAAGGCGTTAAAAACCGTCGTAATGTTGTGCTTTCACAAATGGAAAAAGCGGGTATGATTACTAACGATCAAAAAAACAAGTTACAAGCCCTTCCTATTTCATTGAAATTCAAACTAGAAAGTCACCGTGAAGGAACTGCAACTTACTTTAGAGAATACTTGCGTGACTACATGAAAAAATGGGTAGCCGAAAATAAAAAACCAGATGGTTCAGACTACAACATTTATAAAGATGGTCTAAAAATATACACCACTATCGATTCTAGAATGCAATTACACGCTGAAGAAGCTGTTGCTGCGCATATGAAAAACTTACAAGAAGAGTTTTTCCAACAATCGAAAACAAACAAAAACGCTCCTTTCGTTAATATTTCTGAAGCCGAAACGCAACGAATTATAAACCAAGCAATGAAATCTTCATACCGTTGGTCAGTAATGAAAGCTGCCGATAAAAGTGATGAAGAAATCATAAAATCATTTAGCGAAAAAACAAAAATGACTGTGTTTACTTGGAAAGGAGAAAGAGATACTATAATGACACCTCTAGATTCTATACGCTATTACAAACACTTTTTGCAAGCTGGTTTAATGGCAATGGAACCTCAAACTGGTAGCATCAAAGCATGGGTTGGTGGAATCAATTACAAATATTTCCAGTATGATCACGTAGGACAAGGTGCAAGACAAGTAGGTTCTACATTCAAACCATTTGTTTACGCAGCTGCAATTGAGCAATTAAATATGTCTCCTTGTGATTCGATTCTTGATGGACCATTTATGATTCACAAAGGACGTCATCACGTTACAGCCGATTGGGAACCAAGAAACTCTGACAACAGATACCGTGGAATGGTAACTTTAAAACAAGGTTTAGCTAACTCCATCAATACCGTATCAGCAAAATTAATTGACCGTGTTGGACCTGAAGCAGTAGTTGAACTAGCACATAAATTGGGAGTAAAATCTCAAATTCCAGTGCAACCTTCAATCGCGTTAGGTGCAGTTGAAATCACAGTCGAAGATATGGTTGCTGCTTACAGCACATTTGCAAACCAAGGTGTTTATGTAAAACCGCAGTTCCTAAACCGAATTGAAAATAAAAGTGGCGAAGTAATTTACGAGCCAATTCCAGAATCTCATGATGTACTAAACAAAGACATTGCCTTTGCCGTAATTAAATTGCTTCAAGGTGTTACCGAAAGTGGTTCGGGTTCACGTTTACGTACTGAAGGTGGTGGTAGCGGAGACAAACGCTGGACAGGATATCCATATATGTTCCGTAACCCAATTGCAGGTAAAACAGGAACAACACAAAACCAATCTGATGGATGGTTCATGGGGATGGTTCCTAACTTAGTAACAGGTGTTTGGGTAGGTTGCGAAGATCGTTCGGCACGTTTCAAAAGTATTACTTACGGACAAGGAGCAACAGCTGCCTTACCTGTTTGGGGGTATTTCATGAAACTTTGTTATGCCGATCCTGCTTTACAAGTATCTAAATCTGAATTTGAAAGACCTGCAAATCTTTCAATAAAAGTAGATTGTTACTCGGCTCCAAAAGTCAAAGACACAACAGACACCGAGCAAAATACAGACGAATTCGAACTGTAGTTTAGCTTCATATTAAAATAATACAATATCCTTTTGCGCCTTCTGAATTTTCGGAAGATGCAAAAGGATATTTTTTTTTGGAATAAATTGATTACAGATTAATCCAAGAAATAAAAGATTTACCGCAAAGGGCACAAAGCTTAATCTATAAAATAACTTTGCGGTTTTGTCTTTGTGAACTTTGCGGTTAATTTCCTTGCCACAGATTAAAAGAATTAAAAGGATTTAAAAACTTTGCGAACCTTGCGTAAACCTTAGTTCCCTTTGCGGTTAAAACTTATATTTATTTTTTTACGAAATCGTTATAATTCAATCAAAAATTGGTATTTTTATCAAAAATATACGTCAATACAAGACAAATAATATGATTAGTAAAAAAGTCAACACAGTTCAGGAAGCAATTCAAGGAATCAAAAACGACATGACAATTATGTTTGGTGGATTTGGTTTATGTGGCATTCCAGAAAATACTATTGCCGAATTGGTAAAAACAGAAACCTCAGGTCTTACTTGTATCTCAAACAATGCAGGTGTAGATGATTTTGGTTTAGGATTATTATTGCAAAAAAAGCAGATTAAGAAAATGATTTCTTCTTATGTAGGCGAAAATGCCGAATTTGAACGTCAGATGCTTTCAGGAGAATTAGACGTAGAACTTATTCCACAAGGAACATTAGCAGAACGTTGCCGCGCAGCCCAAGCTGGAATTCCTGCTTTTTTCACCCCTGCGGGTTATGGAACCGAAGTTGCCGAAGGCAAAGAAGTTCGCGAATTTAACGGAAAAATGCATATCATGGAACACGCTTTCAAAGCTGACTTTGCTATTGTTAAAGCATGGAAAGGCGACGAAGCTGGGAATCTTATCTTCAAAGGAACTGCCAGAAACTTCAATTCTTGTATGGCTGGTGCAGCAAAAATAACCATCGCCGAAGTAGAAGAACTCGTTCCTGTTGGTACATTAGACCCAAATCAAATTCATATTCCCGGAATTATGGTACAGCGCATTTTTCAGGGAGAAAAATTTGAAAAGAGAATTGAACAACGTACAGTAAGACAAAGGAATTAGATAATTGAGATAATAAGGCAATTAGATAATTAATTTAGATTGTGCAAAGTGATACATTATCTAATTATCTAATTTCCAAATTGACACATTAAAACTATGTTAACAAAAGAAGATATTGCAAAACGAATTGCACAAGAGCTTAAAGACCGTTATTTCGTGAATTTAGGCATCGGAATACCAACATTGGTAGCAAACTATATCCCGAAAGGAATTGACGTTGAATTTCAAAGCGAAAATGGCGTTTTAGGAATGGGACCTTTCCCTTTTGAAGGAGAAGAAGATGCTGATGTAATTAACGCAGGAAAACAAACAATTACAACACTTCCGGGAGCCAGTTTTTTTGATTCGGCTTTTAGTTTTGGAATGATTCGCAGCCAAAAAGTAGATTTAACTATTCTTGGAGCTATGGAAGTTTCTGAAAACGGGGATATTGCCAACTGGAAGATTCCCGGAAAAATGGTAAAAGGAATGGGTGGAGCTATGGATCTAGTAGCTTCTGCCGAAAACATCATTGTTGCTATGATGCATGTAAACAAAGCTGGAGAGTCTAAAATACTAAAAAAATGCAGTTTACCTTTAACTGGAGTTGGGTGTGTAAAGAAAGTTGTTACCGAATTGGCTGTTTTAGAAATTACACCAAAAGGTTTTAAACTATTAGAACGAGCTCCTGGAGTTTCTGTAGAACACATTATTGCTTCAACCGAAGCAAACTTAATAATTGAAGGTGATATTCCTGAAATGATTATCAATTAACGATTCATTCTAAAACTCATATAAAAAAGGCTAACACGTAAAAATGTTAGCCTTTTTTTATTTCAAATACTCCGCTAGCCTGCCAAAATCAAAACAAATACACATAATCAACTAAACAACAATACATTAGCATGTTTTAAAATCAATGATTTAACAATAAAAACAAGTTATTTCTGACGATTATAAATATTATGTTATTGTTTAATAAATATTCCATAACAAATGTTGTATTTTATCGATTAAAGGCAATTATATCCGTTTATTTAACAAAATGTTTATAATTTTATAATTAATTAAAGTATTTACCTACATGCTTTAATTGATTTATAAACTAATTATTAAATTAACATTAAACCCCCAAATCGATTATGAAAAGTATATTACCCAAAATTGCCACAACAACCGTTGTTGTGCTTACATTCTCTTTATCAGCATTTGCGCAAATAACCGATAAGCGTGTAAGCCAAAAAAATGTATCCGAAAATGGACAACCTAGTCTAATCACCTTTAGTGACAAATCGACCTATAGAGGTTCTGATTCTCAAAAGGTATTTCAGGATCAATTAGGCTTAAAGGAAAACCAATCCTTTGCAAGAGTCAAAACCGAATCTGACCCACAAGGCTACACTCACGAAAAATTTCAATTGTACGAACAAGGTATTAAAGTAGAGTTTGCAAACTACACTTTACATTCAAAAGACGGTAAATTAGTCTCTATGAATGGTGAATATTACAATATCGAAAAGGTAAAAACAACACCCAAACTCTCTGCTCAAGATGCCTTTAATAGAGCAATTAATTATACTGGTGCAAAACAATACTTGTGGGAAACTCCCCAGGATGCCAAAGCGATTGGTTATGAAAAACCAAAAGGCGAATTGGTATTCTTACCAGCAATGGAAGATCAAGGTACTGCCAGAACAAGCGACAAGGTTCGTTTAGCCTATAAATTTGACATTTACGCAACAAATCCTGTGAGTCGAGGGGATTTATACATAGATGCCGAAAACGGTCAAATATTGTTCTATAATGCAACTATAAAACATCTTGGAGAATACAGCCATGGAAACAAGGCTAAATCGACTAATGCAAATGCAAAAGACCAAAAGAATGATGTTAATTCTAAAATAGCCTTTGTTGCAGCAAATGCAGCTACACGTTATAGCGGAACGCAAGTAATCCAAACTACTTTAAGCGGATCTTCATACATACTTGCCGATGCGACAAGAGGTTTAGGTATAAACACGTATAATATGAAAAAAGGAACTAGTTATACGGCTGCTGTAAATTTTACAGATGCTGATAACAACTGGACAGCAGCTGAGTATGCAAACGCTAACAAAGACAATGGTGCATTAGATGCGCATTGGGGAGCCGAAAAAACATATGATTATTGGTCAACCGTACATGGCAGAAATAGTTATAATAATGCAGGCGCAATCATAAAAAGTTATGTGCATTACAGTAATGCATACGACAATGCCTATTGGGATGGTAGCGTAATGACTTATGGAGACGGAAGCGGAACTTATTTTGATATCTTAACAGCTATTGATGTTGCAGGACACGAAATTGGTCATGCGGTTTGTACTTATACAGCAAACTTAGCCTACCAAAAAGAATCTGGTGCGATGAATGAGGCTTTTTCAGATATTTGGGGGGCTTGTATTGAGTTTTACGCAGCACCTACGAAATCTGTCTGGTTAATTGGTGAAGATATAGAAAGAAGAGCAGGTCATCTTTCTCTACGTTCTATGAGTAATCCTAAAGCCGAAGGTCAACCAGACACGTATGGTGGTACAAACTGGAAAGTTATTAATTGTGGAACTCCTACTCAATCAAATGATTATTGCGGCGTTCATACCAATTCAGGAGTATTAAATCATTGGTTTTATATCTTGTCTGTAGGTAAGACAGGAACAAACGACATTGGTAGCTCATATAGTGTAACAGGAATTACGATTGATAAAGCAGCAAAAATTGCATATCGTTTAGAAAGTGTTTATCTAACTGCTAATTCAACTTTTGCAAACGCTAGAACATCTGGAATACAATCGGCTATTGATTTATACGGTGCTGGTTCACCAGAAGTAATTGCTACAACAAATGCATTTTATGCCGTAGGTGTTGGAGCTGCTTATGTAGGTTCTACAGATACAATTGCTCCAACTGCACCAACTGCGCTTGCAGCGTCGGGTACAACTGGAACAACGACTAATTTATCATGGACTGCTGCAACAGATAATGTAGCTGTTACAGGATATGATATTTATGAAGGAGCAACTCTTAAAGGTTCATCTGCTACTACAAGCTATACTGTAACTGGATTAACAGCTTTAACAGCTTATACTTTTAGTGTAAAAGCCAAAGATGCTGCCGGAAATGTTTCACCAGCAAGTAATACTGTAAGTGTAACAACATTAGCCAATACAATAAGCTATTGTGCCTCACAAGGAAACAGTACTACCGATGAAAAAATTGGTAAAGTTGTATTTGGTACAATTAGCAATACCTCAACAGGAACAGCTGGTTATGAAAACTATACTGCTATTTCAACCAATGCAGCGGCAGGAACTGCTTACACAATTACAATTACTCCTTCTTGGACTTCTACAACTTACAATGAAGGTTATGCCGTTTTTATAGATTACAACCAAGACGGTGATTTTGCAGATTCGGGTGAAACTGTTTGGACAAAAACTGCATCAAAAACTACTCCTGTAACAGGAACAATCACAATTCCAGCTTCAGCTACTCTTGGAACTACACGATTGAGAGTTGCTATGAAATACAACGGAATCCCAACTTCTTGTGAGGCTTTCTCTTATGGTCAAGTAGAAGATTACTCTGTAAACATTACTGCTGCTGGCCCAATTGTATCTCCAGAAATAGCTTCGGGAATAATCGAAACAACGGATAACACTAGTTTTGCTTTATATCCAAATCCAGTAGATAATGAGTTAAATGTTTCGTTAGCAAAAAGCGATGGAGCAACTTTTAGGATTACGAATACTCTTGGACAACAAGTAAATTCAGGACAATTAAGCGGAACTTCTATAGATGTTAGCAAATTAAATACTGGTATTTACATCATAGAATTAAATAATGGAGGAAAAAGAATCGTTAAGAAATTCGTTAAGAAATAATATGTTGCTTACTAAAAACGGAAAAGCCTCGCAATGTGCGAGGCTTTTTTTATTCTGCAAATTGAGGATAAAATTCATTAAATGTAATGTCTTTTTTCCAGTATACCTTTTCCTTTGGGGTCAACAATCGTTTTTCCCATTTATTGTTTTTCAGATGAAACACGATAGAATCCGAATGTTCAACGGTTCCCATATCTTCATCATTAACATCTTCTTTACCACCGTAAGAAACTCTTTTACTATAAAAAGAAACAGGTTCATTTTTAGGATTTATTCCTCCAAATTCTAACCAACTTCCCCAACCGCCGTCACTCATAGAATCCCAATCGTGTACAAGCTGTACATTATTATTTTTTAAATAAAACAAATAGTGTTGTCGATTATATCCACAAGCTTCATAACCAAAACTGACATGGATAAAAGGCGATACTGTAGCATTGTCTTCATCTGATAAACCATATGTAGCACCCCAAGCCGAACCTTCGGTAAATGGGACAATGGTAACTTTCTCTGATCCTACTTTTGTTTTATTTGTAAAAAAATCAAGTCGATATTGAATAGTTATGAGGCTGTCTTTATCTATTTTTTTATCTAAAAAAGAAGCTAATACATAGTTACTCTCCCCTATTTCTTCATTCCCAGAAATAAATATCGTATCAATTTTTGGGGTAACAGTATTAAATGCTGGCTTTGCAGTCATTTCTTTTTTGTCTTCTTTAGTCCACTTAGGGCCTACTGTTGCTGGTTCTTTTTTACAACTTACCAGAGCCAACAAAAACAACGTAATGTAAATTCTATTCATATTAATCAACTAACGTTTAAGCTAATAGACTTGTTATTAAAAAAAGCAACAATAATGCAATTGCAATGTATTTTGTGTATTTACCTGTTTTCATACTATTTTATATTTATATAATTTTTAATTTAAATGCTGTTTACTAAAAAAACCAACTTGCCACAAATATAGCTGTAATCACACAAATTACATCAACCAAAAGCATAGTTCCTAAAGCATAGCGGGTATTTTTTATATTTACAGATCCAAAATAAACAGCAATTACATAAAAAGTACTTTCAGCACTACACTGAAAAATACTGCTTAATCTTCCGGTTAAAGAATCTGCTCCAAAAGTATTCATAGAGTCAATCAAGAATCCACGTGAACCTGCAGAACTAAAAGGACGAAGCATAGCTACTGGCAACGCATCGGTAATTTCTTTACTCACACCCATATTCGAAAAAATAAATGCAATCCAGTGGCTGATAATTTCAAATAAACCACTGTTTCTAAATAATGAAATAGCCACTAACATTCCTAAAACGTAAGGAAAAATAGTAACTCCTGTCTTCACTCCATTATTTGCTCCTACTACAAATGCATCAAAAACGGTGGTCTCTGCATCAATAAATTTTTTCTCATGTCTAAGAGAGAAAACCAACGTAAACCCAATGATTGCAAACAATATTAATCCTGAAAGATTTGATGTAAAGAAGTTTTTACCAATTAAATCTAAACTATTTACATAGAATAAAAGTCCAACAATGGCAGCAATCATAACCATCAAGCCTACAACCAAAGAGGCGCTTTTGAAATTAATTTTTTGCTTGATTCCAACAATTAAAAAAGCAGCAATAGTTCCAATAAAAGAGGTAATAATACAAGGCAACATTACATCGGCTGGGTTTGTTGCTCCAGCAGCTGCACGATACCCAATGATAGAAGTTGCAATTAGTGTAAGACCAGATGCATGCAGACACATAAACATAATCTGTGCATCACTGGCTTTATCCTTATCTGGGTTTATTTCTTGTAAACTCTCCATCGCTTTAAGTCCAAATGGAGTCGCGGCAGAATCTAATCCTAAGAAGTTAGCCGCAAAATTTAAGGTCATGTATGAAATTGATGGGTGATTTTTTGGAATACTAGGAAACACCTTTACAAACACTGGACTCAACCCTTTTGCTAATTTTCCTGAAGCTCCAGAAATGATTAAAAGCTCCATTAATCCACAGAAAAAAGCCAAGTAAGCAATAAGTGGAAGAATTAAATCAACCAAAGTGCTCTTACAAGTCGGTAATAAACCATCTGATTTTTGAACTCCGCTAAAAATCTTTACAGTTTTGTTTTTATAAACATAGGTCGTATCAGCATTAGCCTCATCACGATTGATAATTATAGTATTATCGGGCGCTTTTTTAATGCTATCTCTGATAAAAGCAGGGATTTGCTCAATATACTTTTCAGATATTAAAATAGGCTCATCTTTCTTGCCATTCAAAACATAATCAATAGTATATGTATTACCAGTAAACAAACTGATTACAATAAAAGCAATTGACGAAATGAATATCGCTAGCCAAAATCTACTTAACACCATAATTATATATTTTTTGTAAATGTAATTATTTAGCAATAAAATGCACAACCATTTTATTGATGAAACTCGAAGTTTTATTATAGATCAAAAAAAAAACATTATCAGATTTTAATATGTCACCCCGATGGGGTTAAAACAACGAACTTTAATTATTGTTATAATAGCACATTCCCAACGGAGTTTCTGTAGCCCTGACGAAGCATTGGATCTATAGAAAAACAACTAATAATCAACTTAATACCACCTTTTCTAGCATCATATTTACAGAAAATGTTACAATATTGCATTAATAACTCCGTAGGAGCAACTTAAAAATCTGTACCTATATTTTACTCGATAACAATTTTAGCTTCTAAATAACTCTCAAAAGGTTTTATAGCTTCCAAAACAAGACTCTTTTTATCGGCAGAAATTGGTTCAAAGAAATTGGTTTCTATCTTTATATGCTGCTTTTTTACTGTTCGTTTCCATGTTCCGATAACTTTTTCATCTTCTATAATTATCGGCCAAAAGATACCGTTGTTTGTAAATGCATTAGCCTGATGTTCTTTTGCAATGGTTATCTCCCGCGTTTTATATGAAATTAAAATCTCATCAAAAGAAGGTAGAAAATGAATACTTTTAGGAATCTCAGTTTCTGATGGAAGCCCTTTTTTAAACCAATATTTTTTACCATCAACTTCAATCGAATCTAACTCTGATTCAACAGAATGAATAGCCAGTTTTGCTGTTGTAGCAGGAAAACCCGACCACCACGTAAAATCTAACAATGTTGCAGGACCATGACTTTCAAAATATCGTTTCGCTAATTTTGCCAGCCCTTCTTCTTTTGTTAGTTTACCATTTGTTTTCGGAACTTTTTCTTCTAATAATGAATATGTTAACTGCTTCCCTTTCATTATTCCATTACAAACTAAACCATCTAATTCTGCATTCATCATAACTATGGTACTATTCAAAAAACCCTGACCTGAATCTCTTTGAATATTAAGCTCCTGCATAATCTCATCACGGGTTAGCGAATTGTTCCCTGCTAATATCTTTTCTATCGATGAATTAATTTTATGCAGTTTCTTTTCGTCAAAGCCATTTTTCTTTGCTGCTGATAGTACAATCTTTTTTACTTGAGGCCCTGAAACATCGAGCATCCAGTAAATATCATCCGCAGAAACAAAATGCCAAGTTGGACGTAAAATATGCGTTCGAATAATTTTTCCTGAATTAATAGCCTCTTCAATACTCTTTTCAGAAGCATCACATCGAGAACCAACCGCCCATTTCGCCATTGAATAATCCTGAGCCTGCATGGCTCCTAAATGTTTTACAATCTCTTGAGGTTCATGAAAGTTTGTTTTCAGAATTTTTTGAGAAATCATTCTTAACAAGGCTATTTCTGGATGTGTCATTTTTTAAATTTTATTAAAACATACAAGTTGTATAAGTGCTTTTCTTAAAACATTTTAACTAATTTCTTTGTATTAATTGTTTCTCGCAAAGACGTTAAATCATATTTTTTTATCGTTGCTTATTTATCCACTGCCTCTTTTCAACTCTGTGCCTTTGAACCTTTGCCTCCTTAAAAACTAAACATGAATAATTTCATCATCAATCAATAAATCCTCTCGGCGTAAGCGCAGAAAAATTTGGGCTACAGCAATCGTATCTTTTTCACAATAAGTAACAATTCTGTCGATGTCTTTCTCAACATAAAAAACATGTCCTACCTGACTTCCATCGATATCTCCTTTTGGAGAAGGAACTCCTAAGATTTTAGTCAATAATTTTAGAGAGGTAAAGTGCTTGTAATCACCGAACTTCCATAGTTCCAATGTATCTAAATGTGGTACTTCCCATGGTTTTTTTCCGAATAAATTCAGCTTATCTGGAATCGCAATTTGGTTGATAATCATTCGTCTGGCGATAAACGGAATATCGAATTCCTTTGCATTATGCCCACATAAAACATGATACGGTTTATTGTAATGGTTGTTTAATAGATTATTGAAATCTTTAAGAATTTTTACCTCATCTCCAAAAAATGATGTTACTCGAAAATTTCGGATATCACCTTTGATGGTAAAATATCCAACAGAAATACAAACGATTTTACCAAACTCTGCCCAAATTCCAGCACGGTCATAAAATTCCTCGGCGGTAAAATCTTCTTTTCGCTGATATTGTGTTTTATGTTCCCAAAGTTCTTTCATCTCATCATCCAATTCATCGAAATCAGCTGTTTCAGGAACAGTTTCTATATCTAGAAAAAGGATGTTGTTTAGGTTTAATTTTTCAATCATTATTATAGACTACTTAGTTTTTTAGACTTACTTAAACATTCTTAGAATGTTAGACTTTGCTTAAAAAGTGTTGATCACTAATTCATCGCCTGTATAAATATACTTAAAATTTGATACTTTCAAAATTCTATCTAATTCTTCATTAAATCACAATAAAGTAAGTCCCAGCAGGACGCTATATTTATAAAAAATTTAATTGTTTTTTTTAAGAACCCCATCGGGGTGACATATTTCGCAATTAGAAAGCGAACATAGATATCGCTCCGCTGGAGCTTTTGGTACAAGAATATATATTGGCTATAAACATTCTGCTCCGCTGGAGCTTATAGAGTATCAACTCAATGTTTTTATTCAAAAAAAAATCTGTTTTAATCTGCTACTCGAACGATAGTAAACAGTCGAAGCAAATCTGCGAGCGTATTTTTAAGTTAGCAATTCTCTCTCAAAGTCCCACCACTTTCTTTTAATCTGTCTCTATTCGTGAAATTTACATTAGGCAAATCAAAACAAACTTTGCTGTTTCACTGGATTTTCATGTTCTAGTAACCATTTTTTTCGCCATAATCCGCCTGCATATCCTGTTAATGAACCATCGGTTCCTATTACGCGATGACATGGAACAACTATCCAAAGTGGATTTTTACCATTTGCAGATGCTACAGCTCGAATAGCTTTGACATCTCCTAGTCTTTTAGATAGTTCTAAATAGCTCATGGTTTTACCAAATGGTATCTCAAGTAATCCTTTCCAAACTCTTTGCTGAAAATCTGTTCCTTTGGGGTTTAGCTTAAAATCAAAATCGGTTCTTTTGCCTAAAAAGTAATCATTTAATTGCGAAACAGCTTTTTGCAACTCGATTGCAATTACCCCTGAAACCGCATTATCACCAGCGTTAGCAACGGTAATTTCTGAAATTCCATTTTCATCACCAACAATTTTGGTGATTCCTAATGGTGAATTAATATAAGCTGTTTCCATTTTATAAAAGTAAAAAAATAACAATAACGATTTACAATTTATCGCAACCTTTCATCCTAACCTTTGTCATAGTTTTGAACTTTGCCAAAGGTCTACTTCAGGTTATTGACCTAAATCATTTATTATTGAGTTCCTTACGGAGATTCTTCGACTTCGCTCAAAAAGACAAGATTGTGTTTGTTTCTCTTAAACGAATACCTCATAAATATATTACTTTAGGTTAATTTTGTCACCCTGAGCGGAGTCGAAGGGCTCGCAAACTTATACATATAGAACGAATCATGCCTACTAGGTTTTGGAAACCTTACAGAAACAAAAAAACCACTCGTAAATACGAATGGTTTTTGTTTTTTTTAGCCCCGATAGAAGCGGCATCCTTTATGTTTTTCCTTTAAAAACATAAAGATATAGCGGAAAGCGGGATAAGCTCCTACTTTAAAAAGCTATAAAAATAGGCTTCGAGTGCTTTTAGTTCTTCGTCGGACATAGCCTGTGTTACAGGAAAATTTGTCTTCATCACTTCAAACTGACTTGGATCAACAATTGGGTCCCCTTTTCCTTTAAGAAATGTAACCATATCTCCATTTTTATCTTTATATATTTTGGCTATTTCTTTAATGCTTGGACCAATAACTTTTTGGTCTACCTGATGGCAGGCAAAACAGTTTCCTTGTCCTTCAAAAATTGCTTTCCCCAATTCTTCTGGCGTTTTAGCTGCTAGAGTAGCAGATTCTTCGGTTGGCATTCCTGAATTATCTATCGTTACTTTCTCTTCTTTTTTACAAGAAACGAATGCAAGTATTGCAAATGCAAGTATTATTTTTTTCATGCTTCTTAATAATTATTTCTTCATTGCTTCAAATTCGTAACCATTGGCAAGAAGTTTAGCAACAATTAGTTTAGAAAGTAAATCTCCTTCTCCTGTTTTTGGCGACACTTTAAGCTCAGAAATTATAGCATCTGGAAGACTTTGTTTTACATTAAATGATTTTTCATCCTTTGTAATTATTTGTTCTCTAATATTTCTACCTGTTATAGGATTTTTATATCCTGGTTTAGAAAAATACCATGTAGCTATTAATCTAGTGTATGATTTTTCTTTTATAGACCCTTCATCTATTTTAAATAAAGAATTCACATTGTAAGTTAAAACAGGAGGAAAACCACCAACTGTGACAATATTTTCTTTCACTATTTTACCAATTACAACATCTTCGGTTACTGTACGAAGCCCTTTAAATAACTCTTGAGGTTGTACAATATCCCCATTTTTATTAACCTTGATGTTATATTTAATCAATACATCTAGGTCTTTTTTAAGGTCTTCGACAGTCTTTTCATCAGCATCTTCGAAATCTTTTTGAATATTTAAGTGGGTATCTTCTATAAATTCTGAAAGTGCTTTTTCATCTATTCCACCTGGAACAAGAAACTTATACTTCTCATTAACTACACTAGCAACAATACCCCTTTGAAAACTCAAACCTTGATCTGCGCCATAATCTACTAATTCTTTAGTTTTATTAGTATTTAAATCTGTAATAACACACCAGTATATCAATGAACCGTCTAATAAAATTGTCTGTTTCTTTTCTACAGAAAATTTGGGAATTTTATCAAGAGTACTAAAAGTATAAATTGTCTTTTTCTTATCAAGCATAGCAACTTCAACTCCGTCAATACTAATTACATCTTTTTTAATTTTAATTTCCTGTCCAATTACAGTTCCAAAAGCAAGCAACATAAAGCTAACCACTAAATTTTTCATAGGTTTTATTTTAATTTTCACCAAAAATACTATTTTTAAAATATCTACCTATTTAATATTACTGCTGCTTCTTTTGCAAAATAAGTTGAGATAATACTAGCTCCTGCTCTCTTAATGCAATATAGTTGCTCAATCATAATTTTGTCGTGATCTAGCCAACCTCTTTCGGCTGCGGCCTTTACCATAGCGTATTCTCCCGAAACCTGATATACTGCAACTGGTACATGAACTGCATTTTTTACTTCTCGAACAATATCTAGATAAGCAATTCCTGGTTTTACCATAACAATATCTGCTCCTTCCTCAACATCTAGTAATGCTTCACGAAGTCCTTCGATACGGTTGGCATAATCCATTTGGTATGTTTTTTTATCTTTTGGAACATTCTGAGAATCTACTGGAGCTGAATCTAATGCATCTCGAAATGGTCCGTAAAATGCCGAAGCATACTTAGCACTATAACTCATGATTCCTACATTGTGGTGTCCGCTTTCTTCTAATGCTTTACGGATTGCAAGAACTCGACCGTCCATCATATCACTTGGGGCAACAAAGTCAGCTCCAGCATCGGCGTGGCTTAAACTCATTCGAGTAAGTGCATCTACCGTTGCATCGTTAATAATTTGTCCGTTTTCTATAATTCCGTCATGTCCGTAAATAGAAAATGGATCAAGTGCTACGTCTGGCATTACAATCATTTCTGGAACTGCATCTTTTATCGCACGGATTGCTTGTTGCATTAATCCGTCTTTGTTCCAAGCTTCTACCCCTTTATTGTCTTTTAAGTTCTCACTTACTTTCACATAAAGATTAACTGCTTTTATTCCTAATGCCCAAGCTTCTTTTACTTCTTTTATAGTATTATCCAATGAATGGCGGTATATTCCTGGCATTGATGGAATCGCGACTTTTACATCTTTCCCCTCTGCAATAAACATTGGAAGCATAAAATCGTTTGGACTTAGGGTAGTTTCACGAACTAAAGAGCGAATAGATTCATTAGTTCTTAAACGGCGGTTTCTTTGTAGTGGGAACATAAGTGTTTTTTTATAAAATTTTAAGAAGTATGCTAATGCAAAAAAGCCTTAACATTCGTTTTAAAGTTGAAATTAAAATTGTGTCGCAAAGTTAAAGAAAAATCAACAGAATAAGGTTTTTAGCATTGTTTAGAATGCGTTAATATTATCTAAAATTTACTGTTTTTAAAATACTTTTTAAGAATCTTCTTATGTGATGGTTTTTCAAATATTTAAATTTAAATTTGCCTAATGAAGAAAATTCTCGCTTTGTGCTGCTGTTTCCTCTTAACAGGATGTTTTGAGATAACGGAACGAATCAAACACCATGACAACCAAAGTGGTGAATACACTCTTATGGTTGACTTTTCGAAATCATGGTTCAAGACAAAATCGGCCATTTGGCTCGAAGAAGTTGATGGTGTGAAAATCCCAAATGAGCAAGAAATCACTAAGAAGCTAGCTGACTTTAAAGCCAAAGCTTTAAAAATAGACGGAATTACAAACGTAAATACCAAAACTGATTTTGAAAATTATATTTTCATTATTAAACTGAATTATGCGAATGTAAAAGCGCTGAATGCTGTCGTAAACACCATCAATAATCAGACTGACCAAATACACTTTAGCAGTAACGCTAAGGGCTTTGAGAGAATTGCCTCTTATCCTGTTCCTGAGAATCTGGTAAAAGACCCTAAGAAAAAACAAGACTTGGAGCAAGCCAACATTATATCAATTTACACTTTTGACCGTGATATTGCAAGCACCGATAACCCTAACAGTAAAATCTCTAAAAACAAAAAGACTGTTTTTTTAAAACAAAGTATGTATGGTGTACTTAAAAAATCGTCTTTAATGAACAATACAATCTTATTAATTCCCTAGTTATATGAAGCATTTTTTTACTTATTTTATTCTATTGACATCATTTTTAGTCAATAGTCAAACCAATACTAAATCATACGATTATTTTGTACAATTCAACGGCGACCAACTTTCTAAAAAAGTAAATATTCTTGATGTATTAAATCATTCTTTAATTAATAAATATACCGAAGGCAAGCCTGATATAGACATTAAACAATATGCAAATCTTTTTAAATTAGACCAAAAAATTAGCATTCACGGAAATTTCACAGATAGTATTCCGTATTATCAAGTTACGATTCCTGTTAAGAATAGAAATGATATTAAGCAGTTTATGGAGAAACTGCATGCAAAAAAAGATACTGATTCTGTTGCAACAGCTACAATTGAGCATTTCCCCCTATATTCTCTAATAACTGCTGCAGATAAAAAAAGCACTATGGCATGGAACGATAATTATATTGTTATTGTAGGCTTTACTAAAAAATACAGTTCTAATCTATATGATATTCCAGAAATTCAGGAAGAAATTACTGTTGATGAAGCATCAAATGAAGGAGAGCCCGTTGAAGAATCTCCTATTGATGTTAATACTCCGTATACAATAGAGGAAACTACAGACTCTACAGCTGTTTACACAGATAATTATTATGCTGAGTATGAACTCGGACGTACTACTTTTGATAGCTTACAATCCATAAAACGAAATGAATTTATCAAATCTCTTTTCGAAAAAGGTTTTACTGCTCCATCTTCTGATAAAATAAATGCTACCGCAGATATCTCCTCTTGGGTTAATTACAGCGCGGCTATGTCATCTTTTTATGATGCTTATGCTACTTTGTCTCAATTTACAACTTACAATAAATTTTTACCTTCTCAGAAAAACTGGGGCAATCTTGTAAAAGGAATCAACCTGGATTTTTATTTTGACAACGACAATGCTCGTGTAGAAGAGATTATTGAATATTCTAAGCCTATGGCTGATATTGTGAACAAAATAGCCAATAGAAAAATCAATAAAAGCATTTATAATTATTTCCCTGACAAGAAACCGTTGGGTTATATGAGTTATCATCTTAACACAAAAGAAGCATTAAAAAACTTTCCGACTTTAACAGCTGAAATTTTAAGCAGTGCTGCAATAACGAAGGATGATATGAGTATTGTAACGGATTTAATTTCAACTATAGTTGATGAGGAAGCCACTGCGACTCTTTTTGATGGCGATTTAAGCATGTTCTTACACGATGTTAAGGAAATTGAGCTAACAAAAAAATCTTATGAATATGACGATAATTATGAAGAAATAGAAGTTGAGAAAAAAGAAAAGAAATCAATTCCGCTTTTTTCAATGGTTTTTACCTCAACGCATCCAACATTTGGTGACAAACTAATACAGTTAGGAGTTCGTAAAAAATTGTTAGTACAAAAAGGAAACTATTACGAAATCGCCGGAACTAAAGGAGAATATGGTGATTTATTTATTCTGAAAGATAATGATGTAGTAGTAATAGGAAATACTCGCGATTACTTTAACGCCAATAACGGGTCGTTTGTAAAGGAAGTAAAAAAAGACTTAAAACAAAATTACTTTTTAGCAAAGCTTAATATTCCTGAAATTTCTAATGCTTATAGTCATACTGCGGAAACAAAAACAGCCGATATTAAAAAAATCGACCAATTTGCTACACAGTTTAGCGATATTACACTTCAATCTTCGAAAAAACTGATTGATAATAAGTTGAAATTTGAATTACGATTAAATTCATTGAAATCAAATAAGAATATCATTCTGCAAACACTAGACTTTGTTCAGGAGCTTAGTAAATAATCTAGATTTCATTATAAAAAAAGGAAGAAGTATCGTACTTCTTCCTTTTTTTTATGTTATAATTCTGTCTTCTGATTTATTTTATGCAATAGAAGCTACATAAATTCCTTTAATTGATTTACCTAGTTTAGTATTAAAATCATCGTC
This sequence comes from Flavobacterium frigoritolerans, assembly GCF_025847275.1. GTDB lineage: Bacteria > Bacteroidota > Bacteroidia > Flavobacteriales > Flavobacteriaceae > Flavobacterium > Flavobacterium frigoritolerans. The sequence goes on along the minus strand of NZ_JAOZEV010000005.1, from coordinate 191,930 downwards.
AGATTGACCTACTGTTAATCCTTCAGACAATGCTCGTGAGAAACTTGCAATCAATCCGTGATTTTGTGCCAATTTATGATTGGCTTCTTCTTGAGCATATCCTCCTGACAATGCCACAACACGTAACACATTTGGATTAGACATTAATTCACTGTAAAAATCATTTTTAGTTGGAATAGACAGTTTTAGCATCACTTTTACATCTTTACTTAGTGAACTAAGTTGTTTTAGAATTTCCTTTTTTAGAATTTCTTCTGATTCTTCCTTATCAACGCTATAAATATCAACCTCTGGTTCAATAATAGGAATGAGTCCTTTTTCGAAAATTTGCAAACCTACTGTAAATTGTTGCTCTACTACTTCACTAATACCCTTAGCATTTGCTTCTTTAATAACAGAACGCATTTTAGTTCCAAAAACATTTCGCTCTATAGCTTGCGTTAACAATTCATCTAAGTTAGAAATAGGTTTCATCAATTGCACACCATTTGCAAGGTCAGCAAGCCCTTTATCGACTTTTAAAAAAGGAACTATACTTTTTTTCTCCCACAAATAATCGGCAGTCCATTGATCGTCAATTTTACGATTCATTGTATTTTCAAACAAAATAGCCCCTAGGATATATTCTCTATCAAACGCAGGACTCTTAATGATTCGTGTTCTCATCTCATGTACAAGTGTATACATTTCTTCCTCATTTGTATAGCTGCTTTCTTGTACACCATATTGCGCTAATGCCTTTGGTGTACTTCCTCCACTTTGATCTAGTGCAGCGATAAATCCTTTTCCAGAATGCATACGATTTAATTGTGCTATGTATCTTTCTCTATTTTTCATAAATAATGAATTTTATTTTACTATAAATCGTAACTAAGATAAGCATTCCGTTTGTGTATATTGTTTACTATTCTTAAAATATTAAAGTCCAGTCTTCCTACTTACCTTTTCATAAACTTCTTTTACTTTATTCGGGGCATTAAATCGGTAACCTGCGGTAATCTTGAAAGTCGATATATTATCATTTAAACCAATACTATCTGTTTCACCCTGAATGAAATTGATATGATTAACATTCATAAATACAAAAAAAGAATCGGAATTGTACCCCATTTTTAAACTTGTATCTATTTCGTAGAGCACCTTTGTCTCTCCATCAGTAATGTAGATTCCTGCACCCATAGATAATCCTGCAGAAACCAAAACATGTTTTCCTAAAACCAAGTTATAAAAATAAGATGGTGCCAGCGAGAATAAATATATATCTCCATTTATTCTATCCTCTGGCGATTTGTATTTTATGTTAGTATAATAAGCTGAAAAAGCAGGAATAAAACTCCCTGCGCTCTTCGTCTGCCACTCGTTCTGACCTGCAATAGCTTTATACGAGAATTTTTTATTGAAAATATACGATGTAGCTCCTCCTATTTTTAACGAACGAAATCCTGGGAAAGCGGCATTTATCCCATCTTGACTTACATAAAAACCTTTTTGATAAAAATAAGTAAAGCTCTGCATCCATTGTTTATGATACAATCTTGCATTAAAATTTAAAAGCTTAGAATCGGTATTGTCTTTATTAGCATTTAAAAATTTGGGAGAGAACCCAAATGATAAATCAACAAACTTAAATGAAACAGAAGCACCAAGTTGCTCTTTTCGATTAGGAACCAAATCAAGCGTTGCTTTCTCCGCTCCTGGAACAGGATAAACAATCTGAAAATTATTGGATGTATCCAGATAATAAATACTCGCTGTTACTTTATCATCGTATGATTTAAAATATGGATTTTGTAGCGAATCTTTTTGAGCAAAACACCCAAAAACTCCTGCAAAAAACATACTATAAATCAATTTCAGATCCATTCTTTATCTTTATAACAAGTCTAATTTAATATCGTATAGCTCATTGGAGCGAAATCTTTATTCCATTACATTAAATCTCTTCAAACAGATATTCGTTTTTAAAATCTACTTTAAATAATTTTAAAAATTCAATATATTCGTCTTTAAACGTTTTAGCTTTATGATGTGCCTCTTGATTACGAATGTAATTTATAACATTTGGTAATTGAGAATGACTGTATGAAAAAGCGCCAAATCCTGTTTGCCATTCAAACTTTCCATTAATCCACTTATTGTCATTTATAAATTTAGAAGAATTAGCCTTTATATCTCTCACCAAATCCGATATTGTTTTGTCAGGTTAAAATCCAACTAAAATATGAATATGGTCAGGCATCCCGTTAATTGCAATCAATTTTTGACCTTTATTTGTAACAATACCTGTGATATATTTATAAACTTCATCTTTCCAAGTTACTGAAATTAGGTTTTGTCTGCCTTTAACAGCAAAAACAATATGAACATATATTTGAGAATAAGTGTTAGCCATATAAATTATTGATTTAGGGATATTGCCTGTTTAGCAATTAAAAGAATAAACCTACAAAAAATATTGTAATATAACATCCAACCAATCGATAAATATGCCACCCCGATGGGGTTAAAATAAATGAACTTACTAAATTCTATAAGTATAGCGTCCCGCTGGGACTATAGATTCATTAAATAATATAGTTCCAGAGCACCATTATATTTATAGCTAATTTAACACTATAAGTATGTCAACTCAGACTACGTTAAAATAAATGAACTTACTAAATTCTATAAATATAGCGCCCCGCTGGGACTATAGATTCATTAAATAATATAGTTCCAGAGCACCATTATATTTATATCCTAATTTAACACTATAAGTATATCAACTCAGACTACGTTAAAATAAATGAACTTACAAAATTCTATAAGTATAGCGTCCCGCTGGGACTATAGATTCATTAAATAATATAGTTCCAGAGCACCATTATATTTATATCCTAATTTAACACTATAAGTATATCAACTCAGACTACGTTAAAATAAATGAACTTACAAAATTCTATAAGTATAGCGTCCCGCTGGGACTATAGATTCATTAAATAATATAGTTCCAGAGCACCATTATATTTATAGCTAATTAATACTATAAATATGTCAACTCAGACTACGTTAAAATAAATGAACTTACAAAATTCTACAAATATAGCGTCCTGCTGGGACTATAAGAGCAATTCAATCTTATTTAAAGCTCCAGCGGAGCATTATATTTATAGCCTAATTAATACGATTCTTTATCAAAGCTCCAGAGGAGCGATATATCCTTCTAAGTAGATTTCAAAAACTATTCTAAAAATTCATTACTAAATCCAATTAACTGGATTTTCTAACACATTTATTAATCGTTCCTCATCGCTTCCTGCTTCAGGATGATAGTCGTAAACCCATTGTACATGAGGTGGCAAACTCATTAAGATACTCTCAATTCGGCCGTTTGTTTTTAAACCAAATAAAGTTCCTTTATCATGAACCAGATTAAACTCAACATAACGACCACGACGAATTTCTTGCCATGTTCTTTGTTCCTCAGTATATAATAGAATTTTTCTTCTTTCGACAATTGGAACATAGGCCTCTAAGAAACTATTCCCTACTTCAGTAACAAATTTGTACCAATCCTGCATACTCATTTCATCTGTCGCTTTGCAATAATCAAAGAACAACCCTCCTATTCCGCGGGATTCATTGCGATGTGCGTTCCAGAAATAAGCGTCGCATTGTTTTTTATATTTTGGATAAAACTCTGGATTGTGTTTATCACAAGCTGTTTTACAAATCTGATGAAAGTGTTTGGCATCTTCTTCAAACAAATAATAAGGTGTTAAATCCTGTCCTCCACCAAACCATTGCTGAATTACATTCCCTTTATCATCATACATTTCAAAATAACGCCAATTTGCGTGGACAGTAGGAACCATTGGACTTTTTGGATGTAAAACCAAGCTTAGTCCACAAGCAAAAAAATCGGCTTCGCCTACATTGAACATTTTTTGCATGGCTTCTGGTAATTTACCATGAACTGCTGATATATTAACTCCACCTTTTTCAAAAACAGCTCCATTTTCGATTACACGAGTTCTTCCGCCACCACCTTCTGGACGCTCCCAAATATCTTCTCGGAATCTTGCTTGACCATCAACCGCTTCTAATCCTGAAACTATTGTATCTTGAAGGCTTTGTATGTATTTGTAAAATTGTTCTTTCATCTTGTTGTTAATTCGTATAGTTCCATATCTAACGCTAGTTCATTTGTTGGAGTGAATTCACTAATTAATGTTCTTCTCCATAAAAATCCACAATTTTCTGCGACTTTAATACTTCCTAAATTCGTTTTATGAGAAATGATTTGTAATGTTTTCAATTGTAATTCATTGAAAGCATATTTTGAAATTTGGTTTACTGTATCTGACACCCAACCTTTTTTTTGATATTTTGCACCAATGCAATAAGCAAGTTCACCTTGTTTAGTTTCCCAATTCAATTTTTTTATAATAATTAATCCTGCAATTTTATCTGTTTTGTTTTCTTTAATTGCAAAAGTGAACTCAGAATTGGATTGAATCTCATTATTTTTTTCTAAAATATATCTTTCTGAAGCTTCAAGTGTTAAATTTTTAGAAAGTGTTTTAGGGAAATATCTTTTAAAACGTTCTGCATTTGAAAGCATTAATCCATGAAGACTTACTGCATCCTTTAAAGTTAAGATTGTTATTTGAAAGTCTAGCGTTTTATACATTTGCTTTTGCTGAAGCTATTTTGCTAATGATTCCAAATGAAAAAGTCTTGCTCTCTTGTTGAACATATTCATAAATAGCGATTGCTTTTCCTGAAAAATTATAATTTTCAACGATTGAGAATTTAACTAGAAAATCTCCAAATAATTCTAATTGATTCCAATCTAAATGGCATCGAACCAGGAGCGTAATTAAATCATTTTCATTAAGATCAACCAAAGTTTCTACACTCAATCCAAAGTTTTTAAGGTCATTGTCTATAAGACTAGTGTCTTCTACATTCCAAAACTTAGGCAAAAACCCTATAGACATCAATATTTTAAGCACATTGTCTATTCGTGTACTTTGTTCGTCTCGTAGTCCTTTGTTTAGCATATTTTTTAATTTTCGTTTCCTGCAAGATATTTAATCTCAGCTATTCAAATTACGTTTTTTATATCATTATGCTTTTCAGCATTTAAGAATATCTTTTTATCACTCTCTCATTTACAAAATAAGAATGGTGCGCACGTTTTATTATTCTGAACAAGAAAAACAAAACAGGTAATGAATAATATAAAAAACCCATACACATTGCTATATAAGGTTTTTCCATAATTAACCCACTAGATTTAATTGTATCAAAGTAATGAAATTTCTGCAAAAATTCGGAGGTAAGTCCCAATTTTGGTATAAACTCATTTCCTAATGCAGTGGCACAAAGTAAGACACAGTACAATATAGCTCGAAAAACTGATTTTCCTATTTCTATTGCTCTAACTTCAATACTAACATTTGAAAAAGCAAATCGCATTCGATTTAAAACCGTCAGCAAATAAATATAAAAAATATTGGTATCAATAACAGACGTATTAAAACTATATGCAAAAAGACCAAACATGGGGAAAAAGACCAAAATAGAATACCTCTTTGGCATAACTGCCATAAAAACTCCTGAATGAACCATTATAAATTCAAAAACGATTAATACCGCTAAATCGTTTATCAAGCTAACATTATATTGTTCAGGATGTAACCAAACCATCAAAAATACGGTTGCATAATATGCATAAAAACCATATTCTATAAAAGAAAATGGTGAGTTTCTATGAAAGTTTATGTTTGCGAGCATTTATTTTACCATTCTTTTAAATCATCAAATAAACAAACATTTATCCAATTAGGTCTTTCATCTCGCTCCGAAATATTTATTTTCAGCAGCAGATTTCAGCCTTTAGTGAGTCTGAAATCTGCAACCGATAACTATATACTAATTCCCGTATTCCTTAACCGCATCAATAAATGCTTTTGCGTGATCTACAGGAATATGTGGCAAAATTCCATGACCTAAATTTACAATATATTTATCTTTTCCAAACTCATCAATCATTTCATGTACCATTTTTTTAATGGTTGGAATTGGTGAAAGCAATCTTGATGGATCAAAATTACCTTGTAGTGTAATATTTCCTCCAGATAAATAACGAGCATTTCTTGCTGAACAAGTCCAGTCAACTCCTAATGCCGAAGCACGACTTTGACCCATTTCGCCTAAAGCAAACCAACATCCTTTTCCGAAAACAATTACTGGAGCATGATCTGCCAAAGCTTCAACAATTTGGTTCATGTATTTCCATGAAAACTCTTGATAATCAACAGGTGAAAGCATTCCTCCCCATGAGTCAAAAATCTGAACTGCATCAACTCCTGCTTTTACCTTCTCTTTTAAATATAAAATGGTTGTGTCTGTAATTTTTTGTAACAATGTGTGTGCTGCTGCTGGGTTTGAAAAACAAAATCCTTTTGCAGTATCAAAACTTTTAGAACCTTTACCTTCTACAGCATAGCAGAAAATTGTCCAAGGCGAACCTGCAAAACCAATTAAAGGTACCTCATCATTCAGCATTTCCTTTGTTAGTTTAATTGCATCCATTACGTAACCAAGGCTCTCTTGAATGTCCGGAATGTAGACTCTTTGAACATCCTGCATCGTACGAATAGGATTTGGCAAAAACGGACCAAAATTCTCTTTCATCAATACTTCAATTCCCATTGCTTGAGGAACTACTAAAATATCCGAAAATAAAATTGCAGCATCTGGAGCAATGCGACGAATAGGCTGTACAGTGATTTCTGCAGCTAATTCTGGAGTTTGGCAACGGGTGAAAAAATCATATTTATCACGCAAAGCGATAAATTCTGGCAAATATCTTCCTGCCTGACGCATCATCCAAACTGGTGGACGTTGAACTGTTTCTCCTTTTAATGCTTTTAAAAATAGGTCGTTTTTTAACATGGTTTTTATTTTAGGTGCAAAGCCACAAAGTGACAGAGTTGCAAAGTTTTATTTATATTCGTGTAAAACATCTTCTATAACATCTTCAACAGTTGGTTGATCTGCGATGATGATATTTTTAGTAATTTTTTCTAAAGCTTCTGCCGTGGTTTCTCCAATACAAAAGCATTTTTCATTTTTAATAGTATTGTCTTTCAGATAACTTTCAATTCCAGATGGACTATAAAACAAGATTCCATCTACTGGTGAAGTAATTTTTTGAGGTGTTAAGGTAGTTTCATACACTTTAATCTCATTCAATTTTACTCCTGCATCTTTTAGTGCTTTAGGCAATGTTTCTCTACGAAGGTTTCCACTAAAAAAAGTATAGCTTTCATTAGCATAAATCAGAGTTATTATTTCGGCTAAATCAGCTGCGTAACCTGTATAAGCTATCACATTAAATCCGCTTTCAGATAATAAAATCTTTGTTTTTAAACCTACACAAAAGACATTTTTACTTTTCAATTCTTCTGATTTTGGATCAGATAAAACACTATGAACCGCATTCTGACTTGTAAATATCAAATTTTCATTGATATCTTGAATCTTAAAAGGTTTATTTTGGGTTTCGATGAAATTTGCTTCGACTAAATCAATATTTGCTTTTTGCAATTCTTGTTTTTGAATGCTCGAAAGTACTTTTGTAGATAATATTTGAATTGATTTTGCCATTATTTCTTTAGAGATTCTTTAATCGTTTTCATCAATTCGGCCCCACCGTTTTCAAGAATTTCCTTTGCCATATTAAACCCTAATTTTTTCCATTCTTCAATTGGAACAGTCTTATCTATTTCCATTTTAACTTTTCCATCCAATGAAAACAAAGCACCTTGAAAATGAAGTGTATCTTCTTCTTCATTATATTGAACCAAAGCTCCGATTGGTGCAGTACAGCCTCCTTCTAATGTTCTTAAAAACTGGCGTTCGATATAAGTAACAATTTCTGTCTCGATATCATTAAGTTGGGTTAGAGCATCCAATGAAAAATTATCTTTCTCCATTGCCACAACAACCATTGCTCCTTGTGCTGGTGCAGGAATCATCCAATCCAGATTAATATAATTTCCTGGTTTTAAGTTGATTCTTTCTAATCCTGCTGCTGCAAAAACGGCTCCACTCCAATCGCTATCATTTAATTTTTGCATGCGTGTATTTACGTTTCCACGTAAATCGACTACTTTATGATTTGGATATTTATTTAACCATTGCGCCTGACGACGTAAACTTCCGGTTGCAATAGTAGCGGACTCATTTAAGAAATCCAGATTACCTTTATGAACCAAAATATCTAATGAATTGGCTCTTTCCAAAACGGCTGCCTGAACAATTCCTTTAGGCAAAGCCGTAGGAACATCTTTCATAGAATGCACTGCAATATCAATTTCGCCATTAATCATGGCAATATCTAGTGTTTTGGTAAAAATTCCAGTTATCCCGAGTTCGTAGAGTGGTTTGTCAAGTAATATATCTCCTTGCGATTTAACCGCAATAATCTGGGTTTTATATCCTAAATCGTTTAGTTTTTTCTCGACTGTATGCGCTTGCCAAAGAGCCAATTCGCTATCGCGAGTTCCTATTCTTATGATTTTGTCTGACACTATTACTGATTATTTGTTTTACTATCGTTTAAAGAAACGAAGTGTTATATAAATTTCTAAGAACTTGGGCTTAGTTTAAATACTTTTTCAATCCATTCGATACTTTCATCTACCATAGTATTATCATCTTTAAGGTGATTGGCAAAATGGGTTGTAATTTTCTGGATGATTCTTGCGCTGATAATTTCGGCTTGTTCCTCATTAAAATCAGCTATTTTTTTACTTTGAAAATCCAATTCTGAATTCTTTATCGCATTTAGTTTTTCTTTCAAAGCATTGATCGTTGGTGCAAATTTTCTTCCTTTTGTCCAGGTTACAAATTCTTCCTTAATTTCTTCAATGATAGCTTCGGCAGCAGGGATGTGTTTTTTACGATTCTCTAATGTTTCATCTGTAAGTTGTGATAAATAATCCATGTGAATTAAAGTAACTCCTTCCAGTTCTTCTACATTTTCATTCACATTCTTAGGAATCGATAAATCCAGAATCAATAATGGTTTTTTAAGATTTAGGATTGCTTTATCAACTGTAGGGTTTTGCGCTCCTGTTGCTACAACAACAACATCGGCCTTTTGTAGTTCAAGATGTAACTCTGAATAATCTTTTACAATTAAATTTAATTTCCCAGCTAGTTTTTCGGCTTTATCTTTAGTACGATTTATTAAAGTAATATGTTCGTTTTTAGTATGTTTAACTAAATTTTCACATGTATTTCTCCCAATCTTTCCTGTACCAAACAACAAGATATTTTTGTTACCGATATCTTCTACGTTTTTTATAATATATTGAACCGAAGCAAAAGATACTGAAGTGGCACCTGAACTTATTTCGGTTTCATTTTTGATTTTTTTACTTGCCTGAATCACTGCGTTTACTAATCTTTCGATAAAAGTATTGGCTAAACCAAAAGATTTTGATTGTGTGAAGCTTGATTTTATTTGAGCAATAATTTCGAAATCTCCCAAAATCTGACTGTCTAAACCAGTTCCTACTTTAAAGAGATGATTAATTGCTTCATGATTTTTATATACGAAACCTACTCTTTGAAATTCTTCGATAGAGCCATTACTGTTTTCGCAAATCAATTTTATAAGTTGAAAAGGGTGCTCGGCAAACCCATATATTTCGGTACGATTACAAGTAGACGTAACTATTAAACTTTCAATTCCCTCATTTTTGGCTTGTTCTAGCAGACGCATTTTTGCATCAGCGTCTAAACTAAACTTACCTCTAATCGCAGCATCGGCCTTTTTATAGCTCAGTCCAACTGAATAAAAATAGTGATGTTTCGATACGTTATTATTTTCCATAGATACCCTTATCATAAAAGTGCAACAAAATTATCATTATACTATTTATAAAAGTAACGCTCAAAGTACTTTTTGTGTCGCTATGTGTTTTTTTAATTCTAATTGGTTGTAATTATGCAAAAAACGTTATTTTTGTAGCAAAATCAAGTCTTTCGAATTGTTTTATTTAGAGTTATTCTAAATAAGATTTTACATTAACTTTCATTTTAAACAAAAAAAAATATCGCTATGAGTTCTCAAGAAATTATAAAAATTGAAGATGACTTTACGCTTATTCGATTCCAGAATGACAGTTCGGAGGTATTTAATGCCCAACGAGAAATCGGTAGTGGCCTGATACAGTTTCACTTTGGTATAAAAGGAAAAGCAAAATTCCTGTTCAATCAAGGTAATTATGCATTGGAACTACAAGAAGAAAAATCACTGCTTTTATACAATCCTCAAAAAGAATTGCCGCTTCATTTAGAACTCGCTCCTAATTCTTGGGTTATATCTGTAATAGTTTCTATTAAGAAATTTCATGCATTATTCTCTACTGAAGCTGATTACATAACTTTTTTGAGTGCTGACAACAAGGATAAAAAATATTATAACGAAGGAAATATTAGTCCATCAATGGCAATTGTCCTGAGCCAACTATTTCATTATAATTTACATCCATCTATAAAAAACCTGTATTACAAAGGCAAAGGATACGAATTATTGAGTTTATACTTTAATAGAACAGAAGATCCAAATGCAGAACAATGTCCGTTTTTAATCGATGAAGACAATGTTTTAAAAATACGAAAAGCCAAAGAAATCATTATTGCTAATATGGCCGAACCACCGGGTTTACAAGAGTTAGCAGATGAAATTGGTTTAAATTTGAAGAAACTAAAAATGGGTTTCAAGCAAATTTACGGCGATACGGTTTATGGGTTTTTATTTGATTATAAAATGGACTATGCCCGAAAATTACTTGACAGCGGTTCATATAATGTAAACGAAGTAGGCCTGAAAATAGGATATAGTACTGGAAGCCATTTCATTGCAGCGTTTAAAAAGAAATTTGCAACAACTCCAAAAAAATATTTGATGTCGATAAATACAAATATTTAAAATCAATATCAATTTTCTATATCAAAACATAAATAAAAAATAATATTTATCATATTTCTAAAAAGTTGTATTACATACTTTTGACGAAAATTTAAACAAACAAATGCTTAAAGCCTAAAGCTTAAAGCCTAAAGCAAGAAAATCATAATGAAAGGCGTATTATTAGTAAATCTGGGTTCACCCGAAAGTCCAACTCCAAAAGATGTAAAACCATATTTAGATGAATTTTTAATGGATAAATACGTAATTGACGTTCCGTATTTGTTGAGAGCTTTATTAGTTCGTGGAATCATCTTAAGAAAAAGACCTGAAGAATCAGCACATGCTTACGAAAAAATTTGGTGGGATGAAGGTTCTCCTCTTGTTGTTCTTTCAGAAAGAATGCAAAAGAAAATTCAACCTCTAGTAGATGTTCCTGTATCATTGGCAATGCGTTATGGTAGCATGACAATTGAAAAAGGATTACAAGAATTACATGAAAAAGGTGTGACCGAAGTATTGCTTTTCCCTTTGTATCCGCAATATGCAATGGCATCGACTTTGACAATTTTGGTGAAAGCTGAAGAAATTCGTAAAAAGAAGTTTCCACAAATGACTTTTACTGATGTTCCTGCATTTTACAACAAACCAGATTACATTAAAAACCTTGCTGATTCTATCCAAAGAAATTTAGTTGGGTTTGATTATGACCATTTATTGTTTTCATACCACGGAATTCCGGAACGTCATATCCGCAAAACCGATGTAACAAAATCACATTGTAAAATCGATGGTTCATGTTGTAATACTCCATCTCCAGCACATGATTTTTGCTACCGTCACCAATGTTATGAAACTACAAGACAAGTTGTGAAGTTATTAGGACTTCCTGCCGATAAATACAGTTTAACTTTCCAATCACGATTGGCGGGTGACAAATGGTTAGAACCTTATACCGATATTGAAATTAACAAAATGCCTGCTAAAGGAATCAAGAACTTAGCAGTTGTAACGCCTGCATTTGTTTCGGATTGTTTAGAAACACTTGAAGAAATTGCAATGCGCGCCAAAGAAGATTTTCAAGAAAATGGCGGTGAAGAATTCCTTGCCATTCCTTGTTTAAACGATGATGATGAATGGTGTGTAACGGTAAGTAACTGGATTAAAGATTGGCAAAATAAAAACTAGAAAACTCCTATAGATACGTTTTATGGAATATTACAACTACCTGAAATCGCTACACCTCATCTTTGTAATCACTTGGTTTGCTGGATTGTTTTATATCGTTCGATTATTTGTTTATCAAATCGAAGCCAACGATAAACCATCGCCAGAGAAAGAAATTTTGCAAAAGCAATACAAGATAATGACGTATCGATTGTGGTATATTATTACTTGGCCATCAGCTGTTTTGGCAAGTATATTTGCTTTCTGGATGCTGTTTTTTACCGATTTAGGTAAATCATGGTTACAAATGCCATGGATGCACGTAAAACTTTGCTTCGTATTTTTATTATATTTATATCACGGAAAATGCCATCAGATTTTTAAGCAATTACAAAATGACGAGGTAAAACACACCAACAATTTCATGCGTTTGTGGAATGAAGGCGCTACAATAATCTTATTCTCTGTAGTGTTTTTGGTTGTTTTAAAAAATGCAGTAAACTGGATTTATGGCGTAATCGGAATTATATTATTCTCTGTTTTAATCATGCTGGGTTTTCAATTTTACAAAAGAATTAGAGAAAAAAAGAAGTAGTTACTACCCGTTTTCAGTCACAGTTTTCAGTTCAATCTGGGGCGGAGTGCTGGTACTGAAAACCTGAAACTTGAAACAAAGAAAACAAAAACGTATGTTTAACAACTTCAAAATGTCGATGCTTTCGTTGCGTGTAAGGATATTCCTTTCAATGATTGTATTGATTGTTGTTGCTTCTGTTTTATTGGCTTCGATTTCGATCATTCAATTTAAGAATGAAGCCAAAGAATATCATCAAGAGCGTTTGGAACGCAAAGAAAATGCGGTAAAAGAACACATCAACTATGTGTTATCTACAACAACCTATCCTTTAAAAACTGCTAACTTAGATTTAATTTTTAAAGATAAGATTCATGAATTAGCCCAAATTCATAATATCGAAATCAATATCTATAGCCTTAAAGGAGAACTTTTAAAATCATCCAAAGAATCCTTTGCCGTTGATAAAGTCTCTCCGCCAATCCCAGAATACATCTTAAAACTAGTACGCTCTTCTATAGAAAAACGTTTTGTAGATATAAAAACTCAAGATGGCGTAAAAAATCGTTCTTCATATAGTTTGATTAAAGACGAGAAATTCAAGCCACTTGGTATTTTAAACCTACCCTACATAGAAGATGATGGTTATTATGAGAATGAATTAAACACTTTCCTGATTCGTTTAGGGCAGGTATATTCATTTATGCTTATTGTTGCCTTTGCCTTAGCCTATTTCTTATCAACCTATATTACCAAATCGCTAAAAACTATTTCGGACAAACTAAGTGAAACCAATCTGAATCAGAAAAATGAAAAGATTGTTTTGGAAGCGAGCAGTAAGGAGATTAATTTCTTGATCAAGTCTTACAACGGAATGGTGGAAAAGCTCGAAAAAAGTGCTATAAAACTAGCTCAAAGCGAACGTGAAGAAGCTTGGCGCGAAATGGCAAAACAAGTTGCACACGAAATTAAAAATCCACTTACGCCAATGCGTTTAACAGTACAGAGTTTTCAAAGAAAATTTGACCCTACAGCTCCTGATGTTAAACAAAAACTAAATGATTATTCCGAAACATTAATTCAGCAAATAGATACTATGACTGCTGTAGCTTCGGCATTTTCAAATTTTGCTTCGATGCCTGCCCAACAAAATGAAACATTAAATGTTGTAGAAGTTGTAGAGCTTTCACTGGATATCTTTAATGAAGAATACCTTATTTTTCAAAGCGATGAAGAGGAAATTATTTCGAAAATGGATCGAACTCAGCTTATCCGAATTATAACCAATTTGGTTAAAAATGCTACTCAAGCTATTCCTGAAATCCAAAACAACAAATCGATTCTGGTTACAGTAAAAAGGAAAGGTGACAATGTTGAAATTACTGTAAAAGACAACGGAATAGGAATACAAAAGCAAGATGTAGATCGCGTTTTTGAACCAAAATTTACCACCAAGAACAGCGGAATGGGTCTTGGTCTTGGAATTATAAAAAACATCATCGAAAATTATAAAGGAACAATTACCTTTGAAACAGAATATGGAAAAGGAACCACGTTTACGGTTACATTACCAATTACAAACTCATAAAACAACAGTATCATGAACTACGAAAATATACTAATCTCAATCGAAGAGAAAATTGCAACAATTACAATTAATCGTCCAACTAAGCTTAATGCTTTGAACAAAAAGACAATTAATGATTTACAAAAAGCATTTAAACTATTAGCAAAAAACAATGATGTTCGTGTGATTGTTTTAACTGGAAGTGGAGAAAAAGCATTTGTAGCTGGTGCTGATATCTCAGAATTTGCTAATTATACTATCGAAGAAGGAACTGCTTTGGCGGCAGATGGTCAAGAAAAATTATTTGATTTTATCGAAAACCTTAAGAAACCAGTTATTGCTGCTGTTAACGGTTTTGCTCTTGGTGGAGGATTAGAATTAGCAATGGCTTGTCATTTCAGAATTGCTTCTGATAATGCAAAAATGGGATTACCAGAAGTTTCTCTAGGTCTTATACCAGGATATGGAGGAACACAACGTTTGCCTCAACTTATTGGTAAAGGTCGTGCAATGGAAATGATTATGACTGCAGGAATGCTTAACGCTGAAGAAGCAAAACAATACGGATTAGTAAACCACGTAGTACCTCAAGCTGAACTAATTACTTATTGCAACGGTATTGCAGAAAAGATAATCAAGAACGCTCCAATTGCTATTTCTAAAGCAATTAAAGCTATAAATGCTAATTATAAAGATGGCAAAAACGGTTATGAGGTAGAAATAAAATCTTTCGGAAAATGCTTCGGAACTAAAGATTTCATCGAAGGAACTACTGCATTTTTAGAAAAAAGAAAAGCAGTATTTACAGGAAAATAGATTTTTATTAACCGCAAAAAGCGCAAAGAAAAATTTAGATAAAGCTTTGCGAACTTTGCGTATTCCGAATCTTCGGTATTGTACTCTTTGCGGTTAAAAAACATTCAACAACAATTATAAAACAAAATCATGTCTTACGAACCCATATTAAACGAGTTTTGGCAAAAAGTAAAAGAAAGTATCCAGAGCGGAACTTTTGCTAAACTAACATTGGCTAAAACTATTGGTGATACCGAAATAAAAAACATATATGTTCGCCTTATCATTAACGAAGACGATACTACTTATGGTGTTTCTCTTACAGCTCGTTATAAAACTGAAGAAATAGAAAGTTTTCATACGCTTGACGAAGCTTTTATTGTGCTAGCTCCTTACATCAAAAATCCATTTCTTACCGCTTTATTGTTTACAACGGATGCTGATATTACTTTTAAAGTGAACAAAAAAAATGTAGGAAGTATTATCGAGCAAGCACCTACCTTTAAAAATGCATCTCCTGTAATGCTAGAGATGATCGAAAAAGGCATTGTGTAGAAACACACCACAGTGCATTTGTACCTGAAAAAAATTATCATTTTAACCTAAACCAACCAATAAATTCACCTAATGAAAACTACCGTAACATCTTTATTTTTAATGGCTTCTCTTTTAATGAGTACTGCAAATTTTGCTCAAACCACTATGAAAGAGTACAAAGCTGGACATACATTTAATATAAGCATCCCTGATTATATGGGTAAGACTGCTGACTTAAACAGTTCTGCAGCGATACAATATAAAAACGAAGTAAAAGACATTTACGGAATAGTTATTTTTGACACTAAAGAAGAATTAGGCCTACTTGATATGAATTACACTTCTATTTCTGATTTTTATGAAGATTTCATCAAGGACTTTTTAAAAGATGAAGAAAAAAGAACCGTGTCTAAATCAAAATTAACAAAAAAAGGCGATATGAACTTTATAGAGTCTGATGCAAGCTATTTTGATAAAGAAATCAATAATAGTATTTACTACTTTGTTGGAATTGTAGAAACCAAAACCGCTTATTACAAAGTCTTATCTTGGTCATCCTTAGAGAACAAAGACAAATACAAAGCTGATTTTCAAAAAATACTATACAGTATCAAAGAATAAAAAAAGAGAGCCAAAGTTAATTGATAAACTTTGGCTCTCTTTTTTTTACTAAATGAAGTATCTCTTTTTCATCGTTTACTTAAACTAAAAAATACAATACAACCGCTGAAAACTGATTCTAGAAACTGACCACTATTTTGCCCCTTCCCACTCTGCATAAAACTGTGAAAGGAATGTTTCCATAAAACGATGTCTTTCGGCTGCGATTTCTTTTCCTGTTGCTGTATTCATTTTATCTTTCAGTAACAATAATTTCTCATAAAAATGATTAATTGTTGGTGCGTTATTCTTTTTATATTCTTCTTTAGTCATATTGGTAACAGGAGTAATACTAGGATCATAGATAGTTCTATCCTTAAATCCTCCATAATGAAATGCTCTTGCAATCCCAATAGCGCCAATGGCATCTAAACGATCTGCATCTTGTACGATATCCAATTCGATAGAGCTAAATTTTTTCTCAAAATTACCTCCTTTGTATGATATGTTTTCGATAATCTTTACGACATGTGTTATAATCTCTTCAGAAGCATTCTCTGATTCCAGAAATAACCGCGCTGTTCTAGGCCCGATTGTCTCATCACCATTATGAAACTTACTATCGGCGATATCATGTAACAAAGCTCCTAATTTCACCACTGTACTGTCACAAGGAGTGTTTTCAGCAATTAAAAGTGCATTTTTATATACTCGTTCGATATGAAACCAATCATGCCCTCCTTCGGCATCATTTAGCTTTTCTTTTACAAAAGTGATTGTTTTGTTTATTAAGTCAGAATTATTCATATTCATGTATTTAATTAATGCTTCTCTGCAAGACTAAAATAGCATGCAGGTTATGCAGATTAAGCGGATTTAAACAGATAGATTAAATCTAAACCTGTTGGGTATAATAATTTGCGCATAGAGACATATGTTTTGTAATCTCTAAAAAGGCGTTTCACTTATTTTAAATGCACATAGCTAGCTATGTTAAAGAAATAAATTTCTTTTTGTATTATTTTTTACAAATAAAATCTATGTCTCTATGTGTTGAATAAAATCTTAACGAACCGAGCAATGCAAACAAACGCAGTGATTACACTCAAGTGGTTAATCTCTATTCTAAATAAAAAATGTTGATTGTCAAAGTCTTGAAAACCCTAACAATCAACATAAATATTTATATTTTTTAAAGATCTTTTTCAAAGTCGAAATTCAATTTTAAATCTAAACTCTAAAATCAGAAATTTAAAGTCTAGCTGGCTCTACCCATTTAAAGATATGTGATTCTTGAGGAATAACTAATCTTTCAGAAATTTTTGCCATTCTTCCAGGTAATTTCATCAAATAATCACGTGCTTTTTCTGCTTCATCTGTAAGACCACCAATTTTGTCAATCTCCCATTTGTCAATTAATTTTTGCATGATATCAACATAATCACTAGCAGTGTAAACACCAATACGCTGTGCTGAATCAGAGAATTGTTCGAAAGCAGAACTTATTTTTTGTCCTGATTCTCTCAAAAAGTGTGCAGGCATAACGATTTTTGCTTTCATCATATATTGAAAAGCAAGCATCATTTCGCTAGGATCTACTTGAAAAATACGTGTAACAAATTCGCTATATGCATGATGATGACGCATTTCGTCACCAGCAATCATTTTACACATTTTAGACAATTTGTTATCTCCATATTTCTTAGCCATTTGTGCCACTCTGTTATGCGAAACATAAGTTGCAAGCTCCTGAAAACTAGTATATACAAAGTTTTTGTATGGATCTGTTCCAGTTCCGATATCAAAACCATCGTTGATTAAATGCTGGGTAGTCATTTCTATCTCGCGCATGTTCACACGACCTGACAAATACAAATATTTGTTTAGTAAGTCACCATGGCGATTTTCTTCACCTGTCCATTGTCTGATCCATTTAGACCATCCATTTCCACCATTTTCAACTTGATTGATACCTTCCACATCCATTAACCATGATTCATAAGTAGGTAAAGCCTCTTCGGTAATGGTATCACCAACTAAAGTTACCCAAAAATCGTATGGTAAATCTTTGGCTATTTCGCGTAGTTCTTTTACTTCTTCAAAAAAAGTATCTTTTTCAGAATTAGGTAAAAAATCTGACGGCTGCCAAATCTTTTCAACAGGTATTAAATACTGTTCAACGAAGCTGTCTACGTTTTTCTCTAAAAACTGCATTACTTCTAATCGAATGTTCTTTATAGACATTTTATATAATTTAAATTTTAACTCCTTCTACTACAGCCTTTTCCGACTTATTCATTATCGTTGCAAAATCATAATCTTTCACTGCTAACGGTTTATGAATGGTAAAGGTAAGATGATTTCCTAAACCCACGGGAAAAAAGCCAAATTTTACCATTTTCCATGAGTTATTAATACTAACGGGTACAACATATGCTGATGGTGCATATTTGCATAATATTTTCAAACCGTTTTGTGCAAATTCCTTAGGTTTTCCGGTTTTACTGCGAGTGCCTTCGGGGAAGATTACGGCAGCACGATTGTATTTTTCAATATATTCAGACAATCCTTTAATTGCCGGAATGGCTTGTTTTGGATCTTTTCGGTCAATTAGGACTGAACCTCCATGACGTAAATTATATGATACACTTGGTATTCCTGAGCCTAACTCTTTCTTACTTACAAATTTACAATGAAAACGACGTAAATACCAAATCATTGCCACAATATCATACATACTTTGATGATTTGAGACAAAAATAATAGGAACTCCTTTCGGAATTAACTCCCTATTCTCGAATTTATAAGTTGTACCTATAAGATTAGTACATTTTATCAAAAAGAAGTTAAGATAATCAACACTTTTTTTATGCGCTTGGTAGCCAAAAACATTAAGACAAACCCATTGAATCGGATGGAAAATTGCTAGGCAAAATCCAAAACACAAATAATAAACAACGGATATAGGGTATGAAATTAGTTTTTGCATGCTTAAAAAATTAGCTGCAAAAGTAATAAATATATTTTTAGCGCTAATTAAATCCCAAATAATAATAGGTTAGTTGTTAAATTGTACCTTTGTTGCATAATTCACAGTATTTTCCTAAATTAAAAGATGAGCTTTACTTACCCAAAAAACGAACGCTTAAAAAGCAAAACAACAATTGGACTACTATTTTCTGAAGGAAAATCAGTTTCTAAATATCCGTTGCGATTAGTTTATTATTCGGGTGATATAAAGCAAGATGAGAAAATAAAAATGGGGGTTTCGGTATCCAAAAAATATTTCAAAAAAGCCGTTGATCGCAATTACTTCAAACGCGTTTTACGTGAAACCTACCGATTGAACAAGCACATTTTGCTTGATAATTTAGACAAGCCCTATTCGTTTATGTTCTTTTATCAGACAAAAGACAGGTTGTCTTATAACGAAATCAACACCAAAACGATTCAATTGTTTGAAAAATTTTTACTTCAGATAAACCCAAATCCTGCTCCTGAAGCTAAAACAGATTTAGAAAACGACGTTATTCAATAACTTTTGACATTGCAAAACGTGTTTCGCTACAGACTCACGTTAATGTTGCTGATTTATTCTTATTTTAGTACTCTGAAATTTAAGATAAATCACAAACATGGTCACGTTTTTCAAAAAAAAAATTATAATCCCTATTGTTGCAGCTGCATTTTTATTCATTGGAACCAGCTTCAAAGATGACTTCTTTGAAATTGCCAAACAAATAGAAATCTTCACAACCTTATTTAAAGCTGTTAACACGAATTATGTAGACGAAACCAATCCTGGTGATTTAATGGATAAAGCCATTAAGAGTATGTTAGGGAGTTTAGATCCTTATACTGTTTACTTTAACGAACAAGATGTTATAAATTTTAAAATTAACAATACTGGAGAATACACAGGAATTGGCGCTTTGATTACTCGTAAGGCCGACCGGTTAATTATAAAAGAGCCGTATAAAGATTATCCTGCTGATAAAGCTGGGCTAAAAGCGGGTGACGAAATTATTCAGATTGGCGATGTATTAATTGCTGATTTTAAAGACGATGCTTCACAATTGCTTAAAGGTGCCAAAAACACCAAAATTGCCATTAAATATCTTCGTCAGGGAAAAACAAATACTACCGATATTATTCTGAATGAAATTGATATTAAATCGGTTCCTTTCTTTGGAATGATAGATGCTAAAACTGGTTATATTGTTTTGGCTCATTTTAGCCGTAAAGCTTCTGCCGAAACTCAAAGTGCATTAGAACAGCTTAAACGTGATGGTGCCACTCAGATTGTTTTGGATTTAAGAGGAAATCCTGGTGGACTCCTAAATGAAGCTGTAAATATTTGCAATCTTTTTGTTCCAAAAAATGAAGTTATTGTAACTACTAAATCGAGAATCGAAAAACACAATAACACCTATAAAACGACAAAAGAACCTATTGATACTCAAATTCCATTGGCCATTTTGGTTAACGGAAGAAGTGCTTCGGCATCCGAAATTGTTTCGGGAGCTTTGCAAGATTTAGACCGTGCTGTTGTTCTTGGAAGCCGCAGTTTTGGAAAAGGCCTTGTACAACGTTCTGTTGATCTTACTTATGGAACTCAGTTAAAAGTAACTATTTCTCGCTACTATACTCCTTCTGGTCGTTGTATTCAGGCTCTAGACTATGCCCATAAAGACAAAAATGGTGTAGCTACAAAAACAGATGCTAAAAACTTTAATGCTTTTAAAACCAGAAAAGGCAGAACTGTTTATGATGGCGGTGGGGTTATGCCAGATATCGAATTAGAGGAAGCCAAATTGAGTGCTATTACCAACGCTTTATTAAAAAATGACGGAATTTTTGACTATGCTACAAGTTACTATTATAAAAATCCTAATCTAGGAACTCAAATTCCTACCCTAACTGATGCTGATTATAATAGCTTCAAACAGTTTTTAAAAACGAATAAAATTACTTTTGATACAGAAACGGAAGTCGCTTTAAAGAATACATTGGCTGCAGCCAAAAAAGAAAAAATAGACGAAACTATTACTTCAGAATATCAGCAATTATTGAATGCTCTTGAAAAAAGCGAAACTACTTTACTTGACAAGAACCAAAAAGAAATCAAAAATCTAATTCTGGAAGAGTTAATAAAAAGATATCAATATCAAGAAGGTTTATACCAATACTACATTAAAAACAACTCAGAGATTAAAAAAGCTGTTGGAGTTTTAAACAATCAAACGGAATATAAATCTATCTTAAAGATGTAATACTAAAAAACCCAAAATCATTGATTTTGGGTTTTTTATATAATTTACTTTCTCACCATCTCTATATGTGGGATATCATCTTCCAGATACATTTCGCTGGTTTGTATAAAACCGTGGCTTTCATAGAATTTTTTCAAATATAATTGTGCTCCGATTGTGATATCTGTCTTATCAAAATGGGTTTTGACTCCTGCAATTGCTTCTGTCATTAAATCATGTCCCCATTTTTTATCACGATAATCAGGGCTTACAACAACTCTTCCTATTGAAGCATTATCAAAGCTAATTCCTGCATCAAAAAGACGTGCATGCGCCACAATTTTACCTTCATATTCACCCATTAGGTGCAAAGCAAGTTTGTCTTTCCCATCAAGGTCTAAATAAACGCAGTTTTGCTCCACAACAAAGACTTCACTTCTTAATTTGAGGGTATCGTGTAATTCGTGAACAGTTAATGCCTCAAACGGCTTAATTTTCCAAATTGGTTTCATACGTAATAGTATAATCTGATTTTATAATAAAGAATATTATCGGTTGTTAATTTTAACCGATTTAATAATGGCTTCTAGCTCTAACATCGAATCTCGTTCTTCATGTGAAGGGGAATAACAAAATCCTTCAAGAACCAATATTCGATTATAAGCTTTATCAATAATTGCATAATTAATAAATGGTCCTGTCATAAAATCATTTCTCAAATCCCAGGTTCCTTTGGTTTCATAAGCATTTTTTCCGTCAATGCTAATTTTAGAAAAATAGGGAGCATACGCTTCTTCCGTAATCATTCGGGTATTTGGTTCTCTGCCTTTAATATACCTTCCTACTGAATCTCGCATTCTAACAATGTTACCCACAATATCGGAGTTCTTGGTAATATTACTTATTGGAACTTGATAAATAAGTAAGCTTGTACTTCCGCTTACCATTTCTTTTTTTAGCCAAATAAAATTACGTTTATGCAATACGTAATTATATCCTGTTGGAACATCTAGCTTTATGTGAAACTTATTATTGAGGATTGCAGGATTCAACAATGATTTACTGTTGATTCTTTGACATTCTGCAATTTCTGTTTCCCTGATAATTCGAATGATTTGTGGTGTATGAATTTCAAAGGCACTTATAATATCCGAAACTGATTTTCCAGATATTCGAAACACATTCTGTGGTGATGTGTAAACATTTTTTGTAATTTCGAATTTAGTGACATTCGTTTTTTTAACCACAATAATATTTCGCCCATCGGTCATAAAACCTTCTAATATTTTGGCTGGATATTGATTTATGGTAAATAATGGCTCTTCTTGGATGAGCCCAATTACTGGTGCAGCAAATTTATTTCGGATACTATCTCCTACTTCTCCATACCACAACTGATCATCTATAATAATCGAGATTGTGTTTATCTTACTGCTATTCTTGTGCTGATGTATCTTCTCATTCTTTTTAAGACATGAGAAAAACAAAAATGGGATTATAAGCAATAAAAAATGGGTTTTATTCATTTTTAATTTTTAGTTAAGTTCTGAAATAAAACCCAAATTTATATACAATTTTTGATTATCCGTTTATTTTGAGTTTCATTCCGGGTTTAATATCTCCGTTTTCAATATCATTCCATTTTTTAATATCCGAAATAGTTACTCCTGGATATTTTTTGGCGATACTATACAACGAATCTCCTTTTTTAACATAGTAATCAACACCACTGTTTTTCACAGCTGCTGTTTTTTTCTTGTATGAATCAATATTATTTGATGCTACTATTATTTCTGGAATTTCATCTGATTCTTCTGCTTTTGAATGAATTACTAGCTTTTTCATTGAAGCTATCATATCCATGTTCTCTGCATTCAATCCATTCCATTCTTTTAAGTCTGATAACGAAACATTAAGCTTCTTTGCAATACTGCTTAAGTTATCTCCTGCTTGCACTACATAAAGTGATGGTTGTGCTTCTTTAGTATTTTTATCTTCGACACTAGCTATTGCTTCTTCAGTACGTTTTTTATCTACTGCTGGAGCTAATTTTACTTCGTTAATGTCTTTCTTAATAATTTTACTCTCAGAGATAATTTTCAAATTTCTTCCCAGAGCAATTGAATTACTTTTTAGATTATTCCATTTCTTTAACTGTACAATCGAAACATTGTATTTACTTGCTATTGCACCTAAGTTATCTCCTGAACGAACTTTATAAAGTTGTGTTTTTGAAATAACTGTTTGTGTTGATTTAGGCGAAGCAGTCTTAGTACTAGCAATTAATGTTTGAACTTGATTTATTTTTGGACTTGATTCATGATCAAGATAAGCATAAATCTTATCTTCATTAGAAACAAATACGGAAGCTTTTTCTTTTGGTAACCTCAAGAAATGATCTTCATCTTGATAAAACGGAACTACATTAAGTTTATACGAAGGATTTAAAAGTTGTAATTGTGCTTCGGGAACATCTAGCAAACTTGAAATTTGCTTAAATGTCATTTTTTCTTTAATCCGTATAGTATCTGTTTCAAAGTGTTGTACAACAGCTCTATCTGGATTTATTCCGTGTTCATTGTGGTATTCATAAAGATACATTGTTGCTAAAAAAGCCGGAACATATCCTTGTGTTTCTTTTGGCAGGTGATTACGAATCTCCCAATACGTCTGTTTTCCTCCTGATCGACGAATCGCTTTTGACACGTTTCCTGGGCCTGAGTTATATGATGCTAAAACTAGTTCCCAATCGCCGAAAATCTTGAACATCTTCGACATATAATCAGCTGCTGCAGCTGAGGCTTTTAAAGGGTCACTACGCTCATCGATAAACGAATCTATTTTTAGATTGTACTGTTTACCTGTATGGTACATAAATTGCCAAAGTCCTGTTGCACCCATTTTAGAAACTGCTTTAGGGTTTAAAGCAGATTCTACAACGGCTAAATATTTTATTTCTAAAGGGACGTTTTGTTTAGCAAAGGCTTCTTCGAACATCGGAAAATAATACTCTGATAAAGCCATTAATCGAGAAAATGATTTTTTACGATTTTTTAAAAATGACTTTATAATATTTTCCAACCCTTGATTATACTGAATATTAAAGGGTGATTTTTCATTCATTGCCTGAAGTCGTTGTTTTAGCAACTCGGTTGGCAATTCATAATCTACCTTTGTATCTGTATTTATTGTTTGGATATCTTTTGATAAATCTTCGTAAATATCTAAACTCACTAGTTCCTTCATCCAAAGACTATCTACGCGAATTGCATAATCGTCTTTTACGAATGATTGCTTAACTGAATCTAAATATGAAATTTTGATTTCCGGTTTTACAACGGTATTTGTTTGTGCAACTTCTTGTGCAAACAAGCCCATTGTGGATAACAGGAGTACTGATAATGTGGTATTTTTTACAATCATAATGTATATTTCTACTGGCTATATTTCAAACAATTATAATGCCATTATTTGCAAACTTAATAACTACAAACTAAAATACTCTTTAAAAAGTGTTAAAAATGAGGTAGTTAGTCCAAAATAGCTGCTATTCCAGGTAAAACTTTACCTTCTAACATTTCTAACATTGCACCGCCTCCGGTAGATACATAACTCATTTTATCTTCGAAACCAAATTGTTTCACAGCTGCTACAGAATCTCCTCCTCCTACTAGTGAGAAAGCTCCATTTGCAGTTGATGCAGCGATGTAATCTCCTAAAGCAATTGTTCCTTTAGCAAAAGATTCCATTTCGAAAACTCCTAATGGTCCATTCCATAAGATCGTTTTTGAATCCATGATAACTTTTTCAAAGTTTGCTAATGATTTAGGACCTGCATCAAGACCTTGCCATCCATCAGGAATTGCATATACATCTACTATTTGTGTATTTGCTGTATTTGAGAAATCATCTGCAGCAATAACATCAACTGGAATATGAATTTGAACTCCTTTTTCTTTAGCCAATCTCAAAATTTCAAGTGCTAATTCTAATTTGTCATCTTCACAAATAGAATTTCCTACTTTACCACCTTGTGCTTTAATGAAGGTAAATGTCATTCCTCCACCAATAATCATATGATCTACTTTATCTAAAATATTTTCGATAACCGTAATTTTCGAAGACACTTTAGATCCTCCTAGAACCGCTGTAACTGGTTTTTCACTATTTTTAAGTACTTTATTTAAGCTTTCTATTTCTTTGGCCAATAATGTTCCGAAACATTTTTCGTTAGGGAAAAATTGAGCAATTATTGTTGTTGAAGCATGTGCTCTATGTGCTGTTCCAAAAGCATCGTTTACATAGATATCTCCTAGTGATGCTAATTCTTTTGCAAAAGCAACATCTCCTGCTTCTTCTTCGGCATGAAAACGTAAATTTTCAAGTAATAATACTTCGCCTGGTTTTAAATTTGCTGCTGCATCTTTGGCTACTTCTCCAACACAATTTGTTGCAAATTGTACTGGTACTCCTAAGATATCTGAAGCTGTTTTTAAAATATGTTTTAAAGAGTATTTTTCTTCAACTCCTTTTGGTCTTCCTAGGTGTGACATTAAAATCACGCTTCCTCCTTGTGCTAAAATTGCATCAATTGTAGGCTTAGCTGCTTCTATACGAGTTGCATCTGTTACATTAAAATTTTCATCTAATGGCACATTAAAATCAACACGGATTATTGCTTTTTTATTCTTAAAATTAAAATCTTTTAAAGTTTTCATTAAGGTAAGTTTTTTAGTTTTTTTTGAAAGAATAACAAATATAGAACTTTTACCTTAGTAATAAATTCGATAAAAATAAAAAACGTGGGTTTATATAAACGAAAACGTTGTAATTCTATAATTATTTTAAATAAAACACAAATCTTTAAAATTAGCTAAATTAATTATTAATCATGAACCGGATTTTGTGTACATGGACAATTACTAATTGCCTGAAGGAAATCGAATCCGATGGTTACGACATGTGTTCCTGAATTATACGCTCCGATACGGTTAAGTGATGCTTGGTAGGAATATCCAAAATAAAAATTTGACTTCTTGAAACCTGCCATTGGTCCAACCATCAGAGGCTGAAAGAACTGATCGTTCAAGAATCGATATGAAACTCCTAACCAGTAGTAATCTTCGTAGCGGTTGTATTGTCTGAATTTAAAGTTGAAATCGGTACTTGAACGTTTATCTCCAGCAAATAATTGGTAATAAACTGATGGTTCAAACTCGATTCGATTATTTTCGGCTCCTCTAAAAACATATCCTGTATATACTTGATAATTTCGAAGCAAATTAGGCTCTATCCCATCAAATTTATCTATTTCCTTGTTTAGAATGTTACTTGCATTAAGACTTAAATAAAACGACTTATTACGGTATAAAACACCCACATCAAAGTTGTTATTAGATACGAATCGATTATCGGTAACACTTGGATCCGGAAGTGGATTTTCGTAGGTTGGTGAAAACTCGTTTATATTAATTTTAAAGTTGTTGATATTATACGAAATACCAAATGACAGGTATTGTTTTGAATAATAATCAAGAATCAAGTGATGCGCAAATGATATTTTGGCTCCTGTTTGTCTTGTATAACCATTCTTATCGTTATAAAGCGAGATTCCTACTCCTGAACGGTCTAAAATCCTAAAATCTGCATAAAGTGATTGGTTCTCTGGTGCGTCTTTAATACCTACCCATTGTGTTAAACCATTGGCTCGTATTCTTAAGTTATCGCCAATACCCGCAAATGTTGATGATACTACAAATGGATTATCGGCTAGATATTGTGTAAAAACTGGCAAATTTAACTCCTGGCTGTAACCTGATGTTACAGCCATAAGTAGAAATGATATGATAATTTTTTTCATTGTATTTTTAATTTTAGATAACATAATTACTCTGTTATTAGTTACCTGTATAGGGTGAAATGTCCAACAAACTCTCTGTCATCTTTATTGTCATTGAGTTTCAATACATACCAGTAATCACCTGATGGCAATTCGGCACCATTGTATCTTCCGTCCCATTTTTGACCCAACTTGTACTTACAGATTACACGACCGTATCTATCAAAGATATCGAATGTTAAATCCTTGTAGTTTATTGTACATCCTGGAGCCCAAGTATCGTTGATACCATCTCCATTTGGAGTAAAGTGATTTGGAATACAAACATCGATATATTCGAAATATCTTGTAGCTGTAGCTGTACATCCATTTTTATCTGTTACAGTAACGGTATATGTTCCTGATTTGTAAATAATGAATTTATTAACTGATCCATAAGGTTCTCCATCTAATGTGTATTGGTAATCTCCACCACCACCTGTAGCTGTTGCAACAATTTCATTTAATCCGCCATCTGCTAGCGTTAATGTTAACGGTTGAAGAACTTCAATTATAAATGGTAATGTTGTTTGTTCACAACCATTTGTATGTCTAGCAGTAACAGTATGTCTACCTGGGGCAACATTTTCAAATATGTTACTTAGTTGGTATGTTGTACTACCATCTAGCGCATAATCAATATCTGATGGATTAGTATTTGTTACATCAATTGTAATTGTTACAAAATTTGCACCTAAATTGTTCACACAATCCGTATTGACCTTAGCCGTAGGCAAAAGCTTAACTGAATCTGGTGTTACAATTTCAAGTTCTGCAGTACAATCATTTGCATCTAAAACATAAACAATATGTTTACCTCCCACTAAGTTAGAGAACGTATGATCTGCTGTTGTTAGTTGCTCATATGTACCATCTCTATTGTCTAGGACTACTCTATAAGGAGCTGTTCCTCCAACAATTTCAATACTAAATCCTCCATCTTTATCTCCATCACAGAATTCTGGCAATATACTATTTGGTACTAAAGTAAGATCTAGGATATCTGGTTGTTTAATTTCAACATCTTTAATAACTGAGTCGCATCCATTTTCATCTTGAACAATGATTGTATATAATCCTGGATCTAAATTATCAAAAACATTAGATTCGAAGAATTGTCTAAATTCTGGCGAAATAGCATATCTCAGCACTCCAGTACCTCCTTCTGCTATAACCGTAATTTTTCCGTTACCTAAACCATTACAAGTTAAATCTGTAGGAACTGCTGTTGCAACTACACTAGTAGTAGGTTCATTAATTGTAACTGGTATCGAAATATTTTCACAATCATCACTATTCACTTGAACAAAATAATTTCCTGCTGCAAGCTCATCAAATTGACCTGGTTTGTCTTGTTTTGCAGTAATAACATTTTTACCTGCATCTAACAAAGTATAAACATAATTACCTAAACCTCCTATAGCAGTTACATAAATACTACCAGTACTAGATCCTTTACAATGAATATCATAAACATCGACATTAGTGAAAACTAATTTTGGAACTGGTGAAAAGCTAACTGTAGTAAAATCGCTAATACAACCTAAAGCATCTTGTACATAATATTCATACCTAGTATCTACTGCTGTAGCTGGTAAAGTAATATCTATCGAAGAACCAATAATAGAGAAAGGGAAAGTAATTCCATCCGTACCATATTTATAAGGTCCTGTTCCTCCTGTTGCACTTAGCGTAACCACAGGGAATCTTTCACAACCTTCGATAGTTTTAATATCAACAGAAGCTTCTACTTTTATAGGATCTTTAATCTCAATAATATTAGATACACCAGTACATTTCCAATCATCTGAAACAATAACCTTATAACTTCCTGATTTCAGATTTGTAAACACATTAGATTCTTGTGGTCCATTCTTAGTTACCACTCCATCAGGATATGTTGCAACTAATGTATATAAATACTTACCTGAACCTCCAGTAGTTGCATCTACTGTAATAGTTGCACCATTATCTCCAAAACAATTTAACATTGCTTTATCTGGGCTAATTATAGCTGCTATCGGCGTTGGGATTTTTAATTCTAATGGTTTAGCAACTTCACACTTGCTGTCTTTTACTTTTACAACATAATCTCCTGCTGTTAAACCTCCGAAAGTTGAATTCGAAGACCATGACCAAGGTCCTACTGCTACTCCAGGAGCAGATTTTAACTCCAATTGGAATTCATATCCTCCTGACCATCCACCTGAAGCTGAAGCAATAATTTTTCCATTATTGTTTCCTGCTACACAAGTAATTTCTGAATGTTGTACAACAAGTACTAATGGCGTCAATGGTCCTGCAATAGTAAACTCAGCCTCTACTGGACAGAAAGGTGAATCTTTTAATGTCGCTGAAATTTTATATAATCCTGCTTTTAAATTATCAATCGTGAGCGGTCCTAAATTTGGACTAGTAGCTTTTAAAGGAGCTAAAAGTACTGGGCTAGTAATTACATAATCAAATCCATTAGGTAGAACAGAAGGAGTTCCTTTAGAATCTACTAAAGTGAAATCAATGCTTCCGTTTGCTGCATCATAACAAGTAACATTAACTACATTATTAGCTACTAACTTGAACGTATTTGGCTCATACACTCTATGAGGTCTTTTCAAACTACAATTTGTATCAAGATTTTCAACAGTAATCATGTATTCTCCTACTGGTAAATTATTAAATAAACCTGTTGTATTCTTTTCTAGGACGTCATCATTGGCATCTTGGAGAGTATATTCCAAAGCTGGCAATACTCCAGTTCCTTTTATAGTTGGTACAACTTTTATATTCTCACCATTATTAGTACATGTAATTACATCAACCACTCTAATATCAAAATCATCGATACTCATGAATGGTTTAATCTCTACATCCTCAAAAAGCATTGGACAGCTATTGCCATCATAAACTTCTATGTCGTAAAGACCTCCTGCAGGATTAGTCACTAAATAAATATTATCTTCTCCTGATTGAAGAATTCTATCATCTGCACTTGTTGCACCTTTTTTAATAAATACATATTTATACTTATCAACTTTAGGTGTTCCTCCTGTTGCTGTTACCACTATCGTAGCAGATTTTGGAGTATTTACACCTGCATTACAAGCAAATTGTGTAACACTTGGAGTCACAATTATTAACCTTGGCTGTATAACTTCTGTTGTTGCTGAACCTGGACAATTTCTACCTGACATAACTGATACGGTATATTTGCCTGCAGGTAAATCACTAAATGTAGGTTCTGTTTGTTCTGCTCTAGTAACACCATTGTCACCTACCAAACTAAACTTGTAAGTTGGATTATTATTACTTGCATCTAGAGTAACTGTTATAGTACCATCTTTTCCATCAAAACAAGTAACCGGAGTTGGTGTTAAAGTAATATTAGTAACAACTGCTGCTGTAGGGACTACAACTGGGATAGATTTAGTACACAATGTTATCTTATCTCTTACGTAAACCGTATAGCTACCTGGTGCATAATCTGTAAAGACATACTCTTTAAGTAAAGGATCAGAATAATATGTTACATCATCTTTACTATACTCATAATTAAGGCCTCCTGAACCACCTGAACCTGTTAAAGTTATTTGTCCATCAGCTCCATTACAAGTTGGATAAGTTGTAATTTCTGCAGATAATCCTAATGGATCTAAAATTGTAAATGCAGCAAGAGCTTCAGTAACACAACCGTTAGCGTCTTGTACATATACTGGATATGTACCCGGTGATTTTACAATTAATTGATTGTTTAATGTAAAAGTTTCTTCAACATTAGTTAAACTGTATTTCAAAGGCTTAACACCATCAGCAGTAACAGTAATAACATATTCTTCATTTGTCAAGAGATCGAAACACTGAGTTGCAACTTTAGCCTTAATATCAAATGGAACAAGATCCAATTTAATCGTTACAGTTCGAACATCATAACAACCATTACTGTCTTTTACATATACATCCCACTCGTCAAAAGGAGCAATAGTACGTGTAGTAGGTATTGTTTTAGTGAAGTCAGTAGAAGAAAAAACTACATCGGCATAAGCAGTTCCTTTAACAGCAAAACCATAAGTATACGCTTGAGTTCCACCAGTAATAGAAGCCACATCAATTGTAAGTACTGCTCCTGCAGTATTACAATTTTGGTTAACATTACTAATTATACCTAATTTCAATACTTCTGGCTCAGTAATAATAACAACATCAGAAGTCACATCACAGTATGGGAATTCCGTTTCTTTAACTAGAACTGTATAATCAGTACCTGCTTTTAGTAGATGAGGAAGTACAAAAGGATTAGCATCAGCTGTTTTACGTGTTCCACTAAAACCTGTAATAGCAACTCCTCCTTCAAGAATTTGATACTGATATTCTCCAGTATAACCAGAAATAGTAATAGAAATTTGTCCTGTACTCTCTCCAAAACATCCTACTTGAGTAGATGCATTAGCTACCAGTTCAATCTTATCGAATTCTGGAATTGTTTTTGCTCCAGACATTATACTACAACCCGTATTATTATCGAAAATTTCGAATTTATAAGAGCTACCCACTTTTAATGCATCATAAGTAAATGTATTACCTGTTGTAACAGGTAGTTTTCCTGTTATAGGATTACCATCTTCATATACTATATAACTAAATGGGTTTAGAGTACTTGTTCCTCCTTTTATAGTAACAATAATTTCTTGCTTTTTGTTATTACAATCCATATCTGCACCGAAAGTCACATCTGGCGCGGTTAATTTAGGGAATGGAGCAATTGTTATCTTATCACTAAATACACACTCATTAGCATCTTTTACATAATAAGTAAGTGTTTGAGGCACTCCTAAATCTGTAACATTAAATGTGTTCGTATCAACCCACTTAATATTATCCGCGCTATACTTATATTTATTAATCACTCCGTTACCTGCTCCTCCAGCAGGAGTAATAGTAACTATTTTATCTTTTATTGTATTTGTATCACATTTAAACTCATCCTGAGCTAATGTTGCTGAAACTGCAATAGGCGCTGCAATAGTAATGTTGTCATCTAATACACAACCTTTGTCTGATTCAACTTTTACATTATACGTACCGAAAGTTAATCCAGTAAATACTTTTTCATTTTGCGTAAATGCAGTACCAACTACTGGTGCTGTTTGCTGTATTGTATATTTATATGGTGGGTTATCGTTATTCAACAAAGTAACTATAACTGTACCATTAGCATCATTTCCTTGTCCTGTAGTACAAAATGGAACTGTACTAGCTAAACTAAAATCAATATCAGATGGTATTAAAAGGTCAAACGTATATGATTTATCACAATTTGTAATTTTATCTTTAACTGTAACAGTATAATTCCCTGCCGCTTTTAATGTAAACTCTCCTGTTGATTGAGCTGGATAAGTTGTAACTGTTGTATTATTTACAAGAGTAAACTCGTAATCCCCTGAACCATCAGTAGCAACTGCTGTGATAGTGCCATCTTCATTTTTACAAACAGGTGGTATTGTGAAACTAGCGTCAATAGTTAGTGGCGAATAAATCCTAATATTAGAAACCGTATTGCCACAATTATTTTCATCTCTTATCTGAACTTTATGAGTTCCTGAAGTCAAGTTAGAAATTAAGAATGGCGTCGTAGCAGGTACCTCTTTAAATACGCCACCGTCTACACTGTATTGATGTTTCCCTATTCCTTTAGTTACAAAATCTACACTAATTGAAAATGCCCCTTCAGTTGCTGTACATTGATTACTTGCAACCGCAGTAATTTCAGGTGATGGATCTGCTTTGACAGTGACTTTCTCAAACGTAATACAACCATAAGCATCACGAACATAAACCACGTAATCACCTGCTTCTACTTTAAAAGTATTGTCCTTATCACCAGCAATAGTAAAATCACCTGCTACTGGAGCTGGAGTTCCATCGTCTGGAAATATTTTATATAAATATGGTTCAGCTGGACTTCCTGGAACTGCTGGTAATGGTGGAACTGCTGGTTTAGGTAGAACTTCTGGGAAAGTAGTTCCTCCTTTTCCAAAAGCTTCAACGATACCTTCGTTTGGATTACAATTAGCATTTCTAGTTGACTTAACTTCTAGTTTTAAAGCAGTAGTTGAACCTGTAATATTAAATGGAATTGTAGCTACACTACATCCTTTTTTATTTGGCGTAACTGACTTATCAATTTCAGTAACTAAAACATAATAGTTTCCGAATGGGAGTACTCCAAATTTGTTTATTTCTAAATACGCTGTTGGCACTGTAGCAGCTGGTACAACACCAGTTCCTACCGATCCTATTGGCGCTAATGTTAATTGATTAAAAATTTGATATTCTACATCTGTTGGTACTGTATTTTCGCTATAAACTTTAAAAGATACATTACCATTATCCGCACCTAAACATGTAATATTATTGGCTTGTAATTTATCGAATTTCAATTTAGAATGAGTTGGGATAGCATTCTCTGAAGTTTCATAATAATAACATCCACTACCAGTATCGTATACAATAAAAGTGTATTTAACCCCTGGAGTTAAATTATAGAAAGTTGTTTTTTTACTTTTAAACCCATCTTCTGGCAACCAAGCAAACGTACCAACTGGATTAGGGTAATTTGGTTTACTACCATCAAAAATAGCAAAATAAAAAGGCCCGTCTCCGG
The DNA here is from genome assembly GCF_025847275.1 of Flavobacterium frigoritolerans. Classification (GTDB taxonomy): domain Bacteria; phylum Bacteroidota; class Bacteroidia; order Flavobacteriales; family Flavobacteriaceae; genus Flavobacterium; species Flavobacterium frigoritolerans. The sequence continues at coordinate 157,927 of NZ_JAOZEV010000005.1, read as the reverse complement.
TAATAGTTCCTCCAGTAATAGGCTGGCCAATAGCTACGACGGCACTACCTCCCGTAGAACAATCCGAAGGTGGTGCAATTACTGTAATATCTAAATCATCAGGAGGAGATGCTACTAATATTTTTGATATAACTTTAGGACAATTATTTGCATCTGTTACAATAATCTCATAGTAACCAAAATCTACTACTTTAAAGATTTGTGATGTCCCTGTTTGATTCGTGAATGTTTGATCATATAAAACATTAAGTCCCTTTACATTATAAGTATAATTTTTTGTTCCTCCTGTTACAGAATTAATCGTAATCGACCCTAATGATTGACCATTAGTCGTATTACAAGTTATAGGTTTAACTTCGTAATCTACAGTAATAGGGGCTGGTTCCACAATTATAACATCTGTCTTTGTTTTAGAACATCCGCTAGCATCTGTTACTTTTACCGTATAATTACCAGCTGGTAGTCCTGTTGTTTTTGTATAGTAAGGTGTGTTAGTAGTTGTATTCAAAACATCTATTACATACGGACCAACTCCAAAATCAGTATCTATAATTACGGTAATTGAACCTGAATCTCCACCATTACATAAAATTGTAGAATTTGGTGTAGCTGTAAATACAGGATACGTTTTTGGCTGTACTATTTCTGTTAAAGTAGTTGTACAACCTTTAGCATCAGTAAACGTAAATAAATACGTTGTAGCTGCTAAAGCTGATGTCGCTACTGGGTTAATATAGCTAAATACGTTACCTGTAACATTATATACTGTTGCATCTAAATTGGTATCTCCGTTAATTGTTACTTTAAAAGTATAATTAGGAGTACCTCCTTTAACCTCACCATCAATTCTAATATTAGGAGCATTACATTTTGGACCATCAATTAAGTTTAAACTCGCCGTAAGTTGAGTTGCAACAATTTGTTCTGCCAAATCAACATGACATCCTGTTGATGTATCAGTTACTCTAACAACATATTTACCTGGAATTAGTCCTGCAAAAGTTCCATTATTCTGAGGTGTAGCTCCGTTAATACTATACACATAATTCGTTTGAGCATTTGGAGTAACTTTTATTGTTGCTCCAGTTGCTGTAGAACATAAACTAGTTGTCGCATCAATGCTTGCAGTAGGCTTAACTTCTGGCGCCAATATAAATGAATCCGTTACCTTACAACCGTTTGAATCTTCTGCAAGTACTGTATAACTTCCTGTAACTGTTAAATTTTTGAAAGTATTACTGTCTTGTGGACCTACTTTTGTTCCATTTGGTAGTGTAAGAGTATATCTATTGCCTCCCCAACCACCAGTAGTATTAACTACAGCTTTAGCATTGGTATCACAAGTTAATGGCGTAACTGTTGTTGGTGTAATTTTAAATTCAGCAGGTGGGGCTAAAATTTCCACCGTTTTAGAAAATGAACAATCTGTTCCTAAATCTGTTATTGTTAGTTTATGATTACCAACTGCTAGATTAGGTACATTTACAATAAGTGTTGTTGATGCTGGAGCAGGGTTAGTTTTACCTGTGACTGTTGTACCATCAATTGTATACGAGTAATCTACATCATTACCTAAGTCTGTGATAGTAAATTTTGCAGAACCATCTGCACTTCCTAAACAAGAAATGTTTTTAACTACTTCACCTTTTATTACTATTGGTATTAATGCTTTAATCTCATGATCTACTGAGAAAGTACATCCATTAGCATCTTTAACAGTAAATGTATAAGTACCTGGAGCTAGTTTATCGAATTCCAAACCAAGTTGATAAGGTCTTGCTAATGCTACCGGTGCAGTTATCGCGTATTTTAACGTTCCTGTTCCTCCTGATACACTTTTAATAGTAACTTTTACTAAATTAGTGGTACATTTAAGATCATCATTTGTAACGACCATGGCTGTAGGCGGATCTAAATCTACAATAGTTCCTGCCGCTTTGGTTACAGAACATCCTTTACTATCCGTAATTGTAACTGAATAAGCTCCAGCTACTGTTAAATCTTTAAATATACCTGTATTATTTGTTGCCACCACAGTAGTAGTTGCACCTTTAGTAATATTCAACACATAAGTATAAGTAGTACTATTTCCTCCAATACCTACAGCTGTAATAATAGCATTAGTCTCACAGGTATATTTTGGTTCTAAATTAACCGTACCATCTATAGCAGCTGGTTCCGTTAACATGATGTCTTTTACAGCCGAAATACAGCCTTTACTATCCATAACCTGATATGAATACTTAACTCCTGCTTTTAAACCTGTATAAATAGTTTTATCAGTAAATGCACTTGAATCAAATTTATACTTGTATCCTCCAGATCCCAACGAACCTAACAACGTTACTGAACCACTACTTTCCCCATTACATTTTGGGTTTGTTGGTGTTGCCGTAACTTCTGGATCAGTAATTGCAGCTACATTGCCCTCTGCTGTTGTTGTACAATTATTTTTATCGGTAATTTCAAAAGTATATTTACCTGCAATAGTAGTATTATAGGTGAATTTTGGACCTGCAATAGTTCCTACACTAGCATATACTTCGGTACCAGTGTTGTCTTTAACTTTATAACTAAATGGTGTTGTTCCTCCATTAATTGTTACTTCTATAGTAGCTTCTTTCGGATCAATACACGTTAATGAAGTAGTTGTATGAACATCTGCCGTAATTTTAGGATTAATCGTTTGGCTCACTGCTGTAGCAATACAACCAAAATCATCCGTAATTACAAACGTATAATTTCCTGTTGCTGTTGCCTCATAAGTAAATGATTTATCTGTAACAGGTACTTTTCCTCCTAATCCTCCTGTATTGTATTTAACCTGATAGTAATAAGGAGCCACACCATCGCTAATAGTAACTATTATTTTTGCGTTAGTGCCATTAAAACATAAGCTATTATCTTGCTTAATTTCGACTTTTGGAGCTACTGGATCGGCAATAATTAAACTGGTGTCTTTATCATCTTGACAATCATTTTTATCTTTACCCGAAACTGTATATGTTCCTGGTTTAACATTAGTTAATATCCCGTTAGTTGGAAAAACAACTTTGTTTGGTGGTGTTGCTGAATCTATAAGTGTAAATATATATCCTGGCGTACCTCCTTTTGCACTTGCAGTTACTGTAGCGCCATCAGAACACTTAGCAACAGTAGCTGTAGCATCAACCTCAAATACAGATGGTGATGTAATTTTTGCACCAATAGTAAAATCACATCCTGTTACATTCTTATCATAACGAATTTGAACCGTAAGATCACCTTCGCCTAAACCATCAACGATGGTTTCTTCTAATTTAGAGTTTATCCAAGTATTTCCTCCATCAATAGAATATTCAAATCCATTGGTAGTATTAAAATTAGATGCAATTATTGTTAAACTTCCATCTTTACTTCCTTTACATTTTGTATCAATAACATTTTTAACCTCAGCTGTAAATTTTTTATTAGGATCAACAACTACTTTAAAATCTTTGGTTGACAAACATGATTTTGGCAATTGGTAAACAGAAATATCATCTATTACTACATCATTACCATTTGTGTTACGTACATTAGAACGAATGATAAATCGCAATGATTTATTATCTCCTGGATTAAGTGTAATTGGTGTTTTGGGGTATTGTTCCCATAGGTTATCAGGGCTTGTTCTAGGAATTTTACCTGTCGCAAACCAAGAAATTTCTTGACCAGTTGCATCAATCAAAGCAATTCTTAAATCTGGATCCGCTTTTCCTGCTCCATATTTCATTAAATTCATTGCAAAGAATTCGAAATTTATAGGCTGATTTGGGATAATATCATTAATCTGTTTTTCATACAAGATAGTAGTTACTGGTATTTTATCTCCAATATTAACAACAAGAAATCTACCTTTCGTATCTTTTCCATCACTTGTATGATCCTTAGGAAATACCCAAGACCAACTAGCGTGGTCGGGATGTAAAGCACTTGTAACTGCATAATCCCCATCATTCATAAGATAGTCATTTTTACAGTATGTTGCTGGCTGACCTTTTAATTGTCTTTCGAAACAATAATATGTAGTATTAATTCCTGGTGAAGTCGTTGACGGTCCAGAACCAAAATCTTCTTTTAATAAATGGCTATATGTTGGTACTGAAACCAATTTATACCTTACAGATATTACATGATAACTACCCGGAGCTGATGGCGGTACATTTAAAAATATATTAGGATTTGCTGTGTTAGGATTTAAAACATCATTTAAATAATATTCATATTCATAATTAGCACCACCCGTATTTGTAACCGTAACAGTAGTATTCGCACTTCCGTCACAATTAAACGTTGGTGTTGAAACCTCTATCGTCGGATCATCCGGTTTTTCTTCCAGAATAATTCCTTCCATCGGGAAAATACAATCCGCCGCATCTTTTATATAAAAAGTATATGGCGTTGTACTCGGATTAATATAGGCTTCATTTGAATCTTGCCAAGTATTGCCACCATCAAAACTATATTTGTATAAATGTGGTGCAGGGAAAGGTTTTCCTCCCTGAGCATTTGTTATTCTAACTTTACCTTGTTTTTCATTTCCAGGTAGTCCACAGCCAGACAACTCAGCAACTCCTGCCGATGCTGTTAAAGCTGAACCAGCTCCTCCTATTGTAATAATTTTTGATTCATCAAAACAATCTACATTATCATACGTATATCTTACTACAACATCGTAATCACCCTCCGCCAAGTTTTTGATTGGATTAAATGACTCAAACGGACCTGCAAGGCCATTAACACTATATGATACAGTATAAGGCGAATCAGTAGGATTTAAAGTAATCGAAATTTCACCTGTTGCACTTCCAAAACACTTAGCATCTTTCTTGTTAATAGTTGCCGTTGGTCTTATAATATCTGGAACTATAATAGTCGGAATTGTAACACTACACCCACTGTCATCTATAACAACTATACTATAATTTCCAGCAGTACCTATAGGAATAACTGGATCAGTTAAAGGAATTTTTGCTCCATTAACATAATAGTAATAATATGGTGGAATCCCTGCAACGGGTTTACCTCCAGTTGCTACTACAGTAATTTCACCTTCCTCACAAGTAAGTGATTTTGTAATAGTCGCAGTAGCGGCTAATAAAAAATCATTTATAGTAACTTCTTTTGTTTCCTTACAACCGTCTTTTGACGTAATTTCTACATTGTAAGTACCTGGAGCAATTCCTTCAAAAAGATGAAAGTTTTTAGGATCAGCAATTTGCCCTGAATCACCCTTTAGTGCTCCTGTTATTGCATCTTTAACTGTAAATTGATACCATCCTCTTACACCTGTAGCAGTAGCTTTTATAGTTCCTGTTTTTCCATTACAGTATGGATCTGTAGTTTCAACTTTTGTTGAAAAAGTTAATTTAGAAATGGTAACATCTGCAGTATAAATACACTTTTCGAATTTATTATCAACAGATTTTGTTCTGATATGAACTAAATATCTTCCTGCCGCAACATCATCAAACACGTTTGAAGCTTGATATGGTTCTTTCCCATCTAAACTATACTCATAACCATGTCCATCATTTGGTTTAGGGTTTGTAATCGTAATACTTCCTTTTGTGTCGCATATAATATCTTCCTTGATGAAAGTAGGATCTACGACACTTTGCGTTACATTAAAATAATAAATATTAAAACAAGTATTATTATAAGTAACAATAAGCCTAAATGTACCAGCTTTATTAGCAGTATATGTTGGTCCAACACCTACTTCAGTCCAATTTTTAGCCTCAACATCAGGACAGCGATCACTCAAAGTAGATGATGGTATGTCTTTAGTTTCTTGCCAAACTATACTTGATGCACCTGTAATTTTAGTATCGATAAATTTAGTTGCCGTTTTACCACATAAAAATATTTTAGGAAATGGCTTTCCATCATTATTACATATGTAAGGTAATTTAGTCTCTGGATCAATATTATCAGCATACGAATTAACAGGATTATCATTAATATCTACATTATAATCCTTAACAATGAATTTTTGTTGTATCCCTAAACAAGGTGGTGTTGCACTTGTAACCACTGTATAGGTACCTGGTTTAGTAACTGTAACTTCTTGATTGTTTCCTCCAAAAACAACTCCATTCTGATCTGTCCAAACATAGGTTTTATAACCACCTCCTGCTTTTAATTTAACAGAACCACACAAAAATAATGTTTGCTCAAATTTACATTTATCTAGACCAATAAGAAAGTTAGTAGCAGTAGGTACACCAACATTACATCCTTCTTCTGAAGAGAGACTCCCCTCGCCAAAATTAGCTTTATTGATTGTTCCGTTATATTTTGAAATGGCTGTATTTTTAATAACATTGGAGCAAGCGTCTGTTAATGATTCGCAATCTTTAATAGTCTTTACTCTAAATTTGATACTACTGACTCCTCCTTTTTCCTTAACTAAAATAGGGTCAATATTAAATACTATTGTTCTTGTAGCCTTATCATATGAAGCAACAGTTACTCCTGGGCTCTTAAACAAAATATCCTTTGTTTCATCAAAAATGATATTATTAGGTAATATGTCTGTTATCGTAAAATTTACGGCATCATCATTTCCTTTATTTTGAAATTCTATTTCATATCTTAAATCTTTATCTATCCCAATGTCCTTGTTACTGGCATCATAATCCTTACCATTTTCATCTGTCCCTATTACTTTTTTAAGAAGAACAATCCTTGGAGCAATAATCTCAATGGCAAATGCATTAAAATAATAAAAATAGACATCTTGAGTACTTCCTAGACTTATTACTGCTTCAGTGTCTCCGTTTTTAATTACCGAACCACCCGGATCTGTTGGAGTTATAGGATTATTCACTTCAAAAACACCCGCGTCAAATCCTAATGTATTAGAACTATTGGGTTCTCTATTATTAAGAATAGTACCTAATGAAGTAACTGAACTATTAAAGAAATTATAATTTTCTGTATACACCCACTCCCACTTCCATTTCGATGGGTTCCACTCCCAATTCCTTTCCACTATCGAAGGTCTTTCCGGAGGTGTAGATTTTACTCCATTAATAGCTAGGAAATCTCCCAGTATTGGCAAATCTCCCTCTAATGCTGAGAAAGCAAATTTTGCTCGCACTGGGCCAACTTTAATAGCTTTAAAACCAGATACTTTTATATTTAAATTCGTCTTTGCATCAATTGCACTAAATCCATCAAATGACGTGATTGCTTTTGCTGGCAAAGTTGCATTTTCATACACAATAAATAATGACCATCCCGCAGATAAACCTGTACCACCAGAGTCATCTTCATCTGGTCTATTAGAACCTTGTGCTGTAGAAACATTGGCTACAGTATAATCTCCGTCTACAGTTGGCAGTGGTGTTTTAGTAAAATACTCTGTTACATTAGCATAACAAGCATAGGGATAACTCGTACCGACTACTTTATTATTTGCATCATAAATAACAGTTCCATCTATATTAACATAGCTGCCTCCAGGCATTTTAAACTTAACTTTATCTATTGGTTTTGGATTACTGCTTTTATCTCTCGTAACAGCACTCCAATACAATCCAGCATATACAATTTTAGAACAAGAACCCCCTGGCAAAGTTAACTTTGCACTACTTGAATTGAAAGTGTTTGGATCTCCATCGATATCAATATATTTCATATTGAATTTATCGTTCCCCAGATTCCCTATATAAGGAACCTCTGGGCGTTCTTTTGATCCATTATCTCTATTTAAGATATTATTTCCAATCAAAAGAATATCACCATTCAAACTTTCGTTATTGTTATTATAACGAATATCAAAACTTTTAAAATTTTGAGAGTAAGAAATAATACTTTGAAGGAATATCAAAACAAATAAGGCAATCTTTAAAATAGTAGGTTTTTTCATGGCATTTCTGTTATTTAATCACTTGCACTGTTTTCCTAATGGGCCGTTAGGAAAACAAGACAAATGGCACTCTAAAATAGTTATTCAGCAATATAATCTTCTAAAATTAGAAGCTCCCTTGCATCGTTGTTTTTATAATTTTATACAATATTGTTTTATTCGTTTTCAACTTTTACAATAGACATTTTTCCGTTGTATGGTTTATTTCCTTTTGACTCTAGCGCTTTACTAGCATCTTGTAAATTATCATACTTTTCATAATAGATGTAATATTTACTAGAACTTACATTGTAAAAGAAATTAATCTCTGACTGACCTGCTGAAACTGCTTTAGTTAAAAATTGATCTCTTTTATCACTACTGCTATGAACTGCTATAATTAAATAATATCCACTTTGCGCATTCTTAACGTTCTTGATAATTTGCATGTTTGACTGTTCATCACCAAAATCAAAATCATTTGCTGTTAATGGTGTACTACTTGGTCTTGTTGTTTCTTTTATACGTTTTAAAGTGGCAACATCTTGTTGGTAACGGCCTTGATCATTCTCAAATGCAGCACGTTTAATTCTACGTTTTCTCTCTATTTCGGTTTCAAGTTTAATTTTTTCTAAACTTGCAATCAAATCAGCATTCTCTCTTTCTGCTTTTAATTGTTCTGCTTTTAATGCTTCAATTTTGGCTAAATAACTTTTGTTAAGCGCATCATTCTTATTTGGCACTTTTTTAAGTCTCTCATTATACAAATTCGTAAGCCTAGCAAGCGCATCTTTTTGCTCTCTATTAACTTGTGCTATTTGTAATTTTAAAGCCTCTAGCTCGCTATTTTCAGATGCAACGCTTTTAAAAGGTTTTGGTTCTTTATATATTCCTTTTTCACTTAAATCATTTTCTTCTCTAAGGTCATTAAGATCTTTTTGTTTTTTAGCGACTGTAGCTGTCAATTGGTTCAATAAATCAGTTTGTGTTTTATATGAACTATCAAACATATCGGTTAGATTATCCATTGATCTAGCAGTCTCATCTTTAGCCGCATTCGCTGCTGCATTTGATGCTGCAAGTGCATCCGCTGCTTGTTTCGCTTTTAATACTGCATCTTGAGCCTGTTTTACCTCAAGTGCATCTGCATCTGCTTTGGCTTTTGCGTCGGCGTCCAATTTAGCTTTTGCATCTGCATCTGCTTTTGTTTTTGCATCTGCGGCTAACTTAACTTGTAATGCGTCGGCATCGGCTTTCGCTTTGGCATCGGCAGCTAGTTTTGCATCCGCATCAGCTTTAGCTTTTATTTTTGCTTCGGCTGCCAATTTTGCATCAAGTGCTGCTGCATCCGCTTTTGCTTTGGCATCAGCGGCTAATTTTGCTTTCGCTTCAGCATCGGCTTTCGCTTTTGCATCCGCTGTTTCTTTAGCTAATAATAGAGCGGCATTAGCTTTCGCTTTTGCTTCAGCAGCTAACTTAGCTTGAAGTGCAATAGCATCAGCTTTCGCTTTTATTTTTGCTTCGGCTGCTAATTTTGCTTGCAAAGCATCTGATTCAGCTTTTGCTTTCGCATCAGCATCTATTATTGCTTTCAACTCTTCTGCTTCCACTTTCGCTTTAGCATCAGCTTTTATTTTGGCATCGGCTACTAATTTTGCCTGAATTGCATCCGCATCTGCTTTCGCTTTGGAATCTGCTGCTAATTTTGCTTGAAGTGCATCCGCATCGGCTTTTGCTTTAGCATCGGCTGCTAACTTAATTTTAAGCGCTTCGGCATCGGATTTCGCTTTCGCATCCGCTGCAAGTTTTGCCTGAATCGCATCAGCATCAGCTTTCGCTTTAGCATCTGCTGCTAATTTTGCTTGAAGTGCATCCGCATCGGATTTAGCTTTAGTATCCGCTGCTAACTTAATCTTAAGCGCTTCGGCATCGGATTTCGCTTTTGCATCCGCTGCTTGTTTTGCCTGAATTGCATCGGCATCTGCTTTAACTTTTGCATCTGCAGCTAATTTTTCTTGAAGTGCATCCGCATCGGATTTAGCTTTAGCATCCGCTGCTAACTTAATCTTAAGCGCTTCAGCATCTGCTTTCGCTTTTGCATCTGCATCTAACTTAGCTTGTAGAGCAGTAGCATCAACTTTTACTTTTGTGTCTGCTGCTAGTTTTTCTTTTAAGGCTGCTGCATCGGCTTTAGCTTTAGCATCTGCTTCAAGTTTTGCTTGTAGAGCTGCTGCATCGGCTTTAGCTTTAGCATCTGCTTCAAGTTTTGCTTGTAGAGCTGCTGCATCTGCTTTGGCTTTTGTATCAGCTGCAAGTTTTGCTTGTAGAGCTGCTGCATCGGCTTTGGCTTTCGTATCAGCTGCAAGTTTTGCTTGTAGAGCTGCTGCATCGGCTTTGGCTTTCGTATCAGCTTCAAGTTTTGCCTGTAGAGCTGCTGCATCGGCTTTGGCTTTTGCATCGGCTGTCAGTTTAGCTTCTAGTGCGGTTGCATCTACTTTAGTTTTTCCATCTGATGAAAGTTGTTTTGCTTTTAGCGCTTCGGCATCTGCATTAGACTTAACAGCATCTAATTTAGCTTGTGCTGCTGCATCGGCTTTAGCTTTATTATCTGCAGCAAGTTTAGCTCTATTTGCTTCAGCATCAGCTATAGACTGTGCTGCTTTTAATTTTGCTGCTTCTATTCTGGCTTTTGCTTCGGCATTAGCATTGGCTCTATTATCGGCTGCTAATTTAATTTTTGCTTCAGCATCTGCTTTAACTTTTGCTTGAGCATCTAATCTAGCTTGAGCTGCTGCATCGGCTTTAGCCTTAATATCTGCAGCAAGTTTAGCTCTATTTGCTTCAGCATCAGCTATAGACTGTGCTGCTTTTAATTTTGCTGCTTCTATTCTGGCTTTTGCTTCGGCATTAGCATTGGCTCTATTATCGGCTGCTAATTTAATTTTTGCTTCAGCATCTGCTTTAACTTTTGCTTGAGCATCTAGTCTTGCCTGAATTGCTGCGGCATCAGCTTTCGCTTTTGCATCAGCTGCTAATTTAATTTTTGCCTCAGCATCCGCTTTAACTTTGGCCTGAGCTTCTAATCTTGCCTGAATTGCTGCAGCATCGGCTTTCGCTTTAGCTTCAGCAGCAAGTTTAGCTTTTTCCGCTCCGTCTGTTTTAGTAACAGGACTTGTAACCTTAGCTGGCGCAATTTTCTTAACCTCGGTAGGCGAGATAAGTGCTCCTTCATCCTCTTCATTATCCCCATAATAATAGCTCTTACTTTTAAATTTATAAGCAATAACAAATTCATGAGAAGCTCCAAAATCGGAGAGATTTCCAGTTCCTTTTTCGTAATTATATTCAATAGCAATTTTTGGTGTTACATTAACACCAAATCCCGCTGACATTCCGTATAATGTATTGTAACCTGCTTGAGCCCAGAATCCTTTTGGAATAGAAATCATTGCCAATCCAGAAATTACAGTTTTATCTTTCTTAAATTCTGATTTTAAGAGCCCAGAAAATTTACTTCTGTCAAAAAAACCATAAGCATCAATATATCCAGTGTACATAAGATGTGCCTCAACCGCTTGTTCTGGATTATCTTTCACCATCTCAGAAGTGGCAAAATTGTATAGTAATAGGTTGTTTACAGACAATCCTACGTCCAAAAAGGCATTTCCGTAGTTAACCCCTGGATTTATCGTAAGTAACGAATTAGAAGGTATGTTATCGATGTTAAGATTTGAATCGTTTGAAATAATTTTACCTTGATCTAGTCCGCTTTTATAAAAACCAACATTGGCTCCAAAAGTCAAATTACTGTCTTCTTGGAGTACTACATTATGAGCAAAGTTTCCAACGATTCCAAAAACAGTCATAAGGCCATAATTTTGCTGGAATAAACCAACTCCTACCCCTTGATTTTCTCTGAATCTTCCTGAATAACTAAATAAATAAGTTTGTGGTGCATTATCAAATTGTACCCATTGACGCTTGTTATAAAAACTTGCGTAGGTATTTTGTTCCCTAACAAAACTAAAAGCTGGGTTAATTATATATCTATTAAATTTTAATGAATTTCGGATAGGTATAGAAAATGGAACAACTCCATCCCCTTTGACATTGTCTTGAGAATAGAGTACTTGTGTTGAGCCGTAAAGAAAAGTAATGAATAGTAAAATTTTCTTCATATTATTTAATTACAGTTATAGATCCTTTTTTTTCTTCACTACCCTTTGTGATAATGTAATAATAAACTGGATTTATATTTTTAAAATCTTTTATTTCCCATTTGGTAGGATCATAATCCACACCATTAAACATGACCTGTCCTTGTGAACTAACAATCATAACATTTGTTTCTGCATTTTTATAATCTCCTGGTAAATCCCAAGTATTAAATCCACTGCTTAGACTCACTATGTTAGGAATGTTTTTAAGATTTGAATCGGATACTTGAAAATTAAATTCTTTGGTTGTAGTACAACCTGTCGTTTGTGTGACTGCTACTTTATAATTACCCACAGTTGTAATCAAATAACTATCTGTAATTGCATCTGTAATAAGAGTGCCATTTACATACCATTTATAAGAAGGGTCAACAGCATCGTTGGTTATAGTTACATCTAGTGTTTCTCCAGTCTCTACATTGATTGTATTACTATTTGGTACATTAAGATTCCCTATGAAAGATCCTTCACTTTGTAAATTAATAGATCCATTTCCTGTACAACCACCAAAATCGATTTTAACACTATACAATCCGCTTACTTTTGTATCGTAAGTTTGTTTATTTGCTCCCTCGATTTTAACACCCTCTTTAAACCATTCATATTTTATACCACCAGAAACACTTAAAGTAGTACTTCCGCCGCTTGGACAAAATGGATTTCCCAGACTAGATGTTATCATTGTATTTGCATCTGTTGTTGATTCTGTAACAGTAACTTGATTTGAATAAGAATTCGAACTTAATATACAAGCACCATAATTAGTTCTAGCATAATAAACGCCTGGTTGTGTAACAGTATAACTACCGTTAGTAGCAGTAGCCACTAATGTTTCAGGCAAAACAAGTCCGTTATTTTTATACCAATTATAAGTTAAATCGGGATGTTTTAAAGGTGAATCATTAAGTGGTCCTCCAGGATTATCAATTGATAAAACATAATTACCACCAGCGCAATACGTGGCAGTAGGAATAAAGTTATTTATAGTATATTGTGCATTATGAACTCTATAGTATACTGGAAATTCAATCGAAGGCTGACCAGTAGAAGCTGGAGCAGTAGCTTTTATTCTAAGTCTGTATTTTTCTCCAGCAGTATTTGTTGGAAATGCAATTGTGATTTTACCCGGGGATGTTACAATTTCACCAACAGCAGAGGTATAAATTACCGTTGCCTTAGTAAAACTTCCATCTGGAGCAGATAACTCTACTATAAACTGATTAGTCGCTAACAATCCACTAACTGGTGAAAAATTAAAATTCACATCATAGCTATTAAATGCAGGACTAGCACAAACTGGGCTAAAATTAAATGTAGGTTGCCCAATGGTTATTTGTGCAGATACATTTGTATTTGCAAAAAAAAACATACATAAAAAAAGAAAACTTCTGTGAAGATTAGTAGGTAAATCTTTTATCATATTATTCGTTCTTTAATTACATCGATATCAAAAAACAATAAACTATCTATAAAAGTTTCAGAGAAATCATACTTGCAGTTTACATCTAATGTATTTACAGGATTATTCCATGAAGTAAACGACGATTGAGGATCGGCATTTATGTCATTAGAACCATTTACTACTGGTGAATTTATAGCAAAGCTACCCATGGGGACAGACAACTCTACTATAAACTCATTTGTAGTACTTAATTCTGAAATCGTTGAAGAGCAAAGACGTTCTTCAACATTTACGCAAATCGAGGAAACAGGAAAAATAGATTTTTCTATAATTGTCTCTTGAGCGAATGTATAATTAGTTGTTATAAGTAATCCAAATAACAACATGTATGGTATTCTTTTACAAAGTGGGGCGGTCATTCTTTTATATCTTATATGGTTCCAATTAAAAAACAGTAACTGTCTTTTCGACTAAATCATTTAAAAAAATTAAGAATCAAAAAATAGGTAGGTATACTATTTATTTGAAGCTGTAATTTTACCGATATTAAGTCTGTAGTCAGGTCTTTTTGGATTCGAGATATCTATAAAAGTTTCGTTATTATTACTTTGTGAGTACACATTAAAGAAGATACTGTTACCATACCAATTCTCTAAGTCTTCATTATTAGCATTAAATTCTGTGAAAATATTTCCTTTACATAAATTGAAATACATTTCTTCAAATTTGATTTTTTTCAAATTAGCATCATTTATCTCTATTTTGCTATCTAATATAACTGCTGGATTAAATCCTGAGATTACACTTCTTTTAAGTTCTAGAGCTGCGTTACTTCCAACATAAATAGCTTCTTTTACTAGTCCAGATTGTATATCTGCACTAATATTGTCACTATCATTTAACATTGTAATATTAGCCGCTGTAACCAAAGTTTGCTTTTTAGTAAAATCTGTTTCTTCTTTTTTATCATAAGAAACAACTTCCATACAACGTGAACCTTCTTTATTGCTAGTTAAATAAGAAGATCTAACAGCCAAAGAATTATATATTTTACATTGAGTTCCTTGAGTAAATTTGAAATCGTTATTGATAGACTTGTAAGAAACAAATTTGGTAACATTTAAATCACCACCAATCATATCAAATGAATCCCCTCCTGAGAAGCTTGCCATTACGTTTTCTAGAATCGTTTTGTTTCCAACACCAGCCAGGGTTAATGCATTAAAACTTCCTGCACCTCTTACTTTTTTCCCTGCAAATTCAATTCTTACATATCTTAATATACCCGAATTTGCTGCAGGATTATCTCCACCGTAAGTTGTTAACGAAGGATCAAGATCATAATTAAAAGACGAAATGTTTCCAAACTTATTTATCGGAGCATCGCCTAAAATTACAATTCCACCCCAATCTCCAGCTTTCTTAACGCCTTTGTTTGAAGTAAAAACGATAGGATCCGTTTCTAAACCGTCTGCTATGATTGAAGCTCCTTTTGTAATAACAAGAGTTCCTTTTGATTCGTAGTCACCAATAATTAATGTACCAGGTTCTATAGTAAGAATTGCATTATTTGTTACGTAAACATTACCTTGAAGAACATAAATATTCCTCTTTAATAATTTTGTATTTACTGATATTTTCCCTGCCAAAATTTGATTAGCTTCACCATAGTCAACTTTGTTTGGTTTAAATTCTGTCCAATTGTTTAACCAGTTGCTATAACCCATTATTCCTTTTTCTTGCTGTGCATTTACGCTGCACACCGCAAAAAGGGCAATCCAAATAATTTGTAATGATTTTTTCATGGTAGTAGGTTTTAATATTAACACTAAAATAATTTGAGTTAATGAAAATTAAAAAAACTCATTTCGGTATTTTCCTGACAAATCAAAGAAAACACCGAAAACGAGTTGTAAATATGCTGCATCTCAATCAACAATACTCTTTATCGTTGATGAGAATTAAATAGGCACAAGTTATTCGTTGCTCTCGTTAAAAAGATGCAACGTTTTCAATGTATTTTCATAAAACAAAATCGCTGCAACTAAATTATCTTTATCAGAATAAGGCATCATTTTTCTTTGAAATTCTACTGTTACATCAAGAAATGAATTAGTTGATGATACTTGAGCATCTTGGATTTTTTTGTTTTCACTATCCATTGGAATACCAAGATCAGCCATCGTAACTCCAGGTTTAGTAGCCAAAGCAATATAAGGCAATGTTTTTACCAAAACTTTGATACGTTCGATGTATAATTCTAACAGTTCGCCTTTTTGCATACCCTTTAATTCTTTTTGATCATGGTATTTTCTGATCAGTGCAGTTGTGCTAATAATGCTTTGGGGAGCATTCTTTGCTTGAGATGATACCATCTCAGTTGACAACATTAAAAAGATGCTTAAAAAAATAATTTTCCCTTTCATAAATTCTGATTTAAAAATTCAATTATAAAAACAAAAATATGTAAATAAAGTTAACTCGCAATTTTTATTACTCTTTTTTTTCCTCAAAACGAGCCAAAATAAGGCAAAAAAACACCATACAACGACTAATTATGTCGTTTTATCGGTTATTTTAGAACTTCTAAAAAAACTATTTTGTAAGACTCTAATTATATTTACTAAACTAAACCTCAACATGTTGAAGTTTTTATACTAAAAAAAACCTTACCTTTTAAAATGTTTTAAAAATAATATTAACAAGAAAATGTTAACATGATTCCCAATAGAGATTCTTTTAAATACGATAAGCATCTTTTTTTATTTTAGCTGAGAAGAAAACTGAGAAAATCGGCAAAAAAAATTAAAATCTATTAAAAACATGATTTTTGCCTAATTGAATTTTTGAACTCTGAATAATAATTATCCCATTTCAGGCAATAAACTTTATATATGAAAATTTTCGACTAAATCATTTTCGACTATCTTTGCTTCATGCAATTTTCTGAAATTTTAGGGCAAGACCACATCAAAAACCACTTAATAAAAACTGCTTCTTCAGGTAGAATACCTCATGCACAATTATTTATAGGTTCTGAAGGATCTGGAACCTTACCTACGGCCATAGCCTATGCACAATATATATTGTGTGGAAATTCTGGATCTGATAATGAAAATGGAAATACATCCTGTAATCTAAAATTTCAGTCCATATCACATCCCGACTTACATTTTATTTATCCAACTGTAACAACCGAAGATGTAAAGACCAAACCCAAAAGTTTAGATTTTATACAAGATTGGCGCAGTTTTATTCAAGAGACACCTTATGGTGGTTTATTTGATTGGTATAAAGTCCTTGGCGTGCAAAACAAACAAGGCGAAATTAGAGTAGAAGATGCACAGGAAGTTTTAAAATCGCTCGCATTAAAATCGTATGAAGGCGGTTACAAAATTATGATTATCTGGATGGCAGATAAAATGAATATCGCAGCTTCAAATAAACTTTTAAAATTACTGGAAGAACCATCAGATAAAACCATTTTTATCTTAATATCCGAAAACGAAGAATCGATTATTCAAACCATACGTTCTCGTTGTCAAGTATTACACTTTAATGGGTTAAGTGAACAAATAATTGCTGATGCACTAGTTTCTAAAGAAAACCTAGAACCCAATGCAGCATTAAAAATCGCACATCAGGCACAAGGCAATTATAATAAAGCCTTACATCTTATAAAAAATGATGAGGAAGAATATCCTTTTGAACAATGGTTCGTGACATGGGTTCGTGCTGCTTTTAAAGCCAAAGGAAACGCAGCTGCAATACAAGATTTAATCACTTGGAGTGAACAAATTGCTGCTTTAGGAAGAGAAAGTCAGAAAAAATTCTTAGAATTTTGTATCGAAATGTTTCGCCAAGCTCTGTTACTTAACTATCAAGCACCTAGCTTAGTATACATGGAACCAAAAGTCGAAAAATTTAAACTAGAAAATTTTGCTCCATTTGTAAATGGAAATAACATTCACGATATATTCAAAGAACTATCTGATGCGATGTATCATATTGAGCGCAACGGAAATGCTAAAATTATTTTAACCGATTTATCCATAAAACTAACACGTTTAATTCATAAAAAATAAAAAAGATGAACAACATTGCCTCAATCCTTATTTTAATATTCTTAGCTGTTACATTCATTCAATCAGGTTACGACAAAATTTTTTATTGGAAAGATAATGTCAGCTGGTTAAAAGAACACTTTGCAAAAACTCAACTAAAAAACCAAGTCCCACTTGCCTTATTTAATATCCTAGTTTTAGAATTAATATCAGGGATTCTTTGTATTGTAGGATCAATTCAATTGTTTTTAAACAGCGGAAGAGAATTTGGATTTTATGGTGCAATATTCTCTTGTATTACCTTAATAATGTTACTTTTTGGGCAAAGATTAGCCAAAGATTATGATGGAGCAAGAACAATTGCGATTTACTTTATACCAGCAGTTGTTGCAGTTTATTGGTTGAATTAAACCAAAAAAGCTTTAATCTAATACTATTGTTACACTAAAATAACAACATTAAAAAAGTTAAGTATTAATTTTTATACTAAACTGCTACGCTATTCTTATAAATCATGAAGACCTTAAATTTAGAAAAATTATTTTTTCCTGTTTTTCTTATTTTATCTTTTTATTCTAAAGCTACAGCTCAGGAATTTTATATCGAGGATTGGAAATTTGGATTAAAAGATACTGCCGGAAACATCCTTATTACAGCGAAGTATGACACAATGGAGTTCATTGAAAATGACCTGATTGTAGTGTCCCTAAATGAGAAATTAGGTCTACTAACCAAAAATGGAGTAGAAATTGTGGCACCTAAATACGATGATATATCTGAGTTTAAAGAAGGATTCGCATATGTAAAACAAAACAAGAAAATTGGTTTTATAAATGCATCTGGACAAGAAATTACACCAATCAAATATAATAAGGTTGTGAGTGAATTTCATAATGGATTTGCGGTAATGCGTATAGATAAAAAATGTACCTTAATTGATAGCAGTGGAATGGAAATTATTTCGATGAAATATGAATCAATAGGTGAATTTGAAGAAGGATTCGCTTATGTCTTTTCTAATAATAAATTTGGCTTTATAAATTCATCCGGTACTGAAATTACACCCCTAAAATATGATAGTGTTACTGATTTTGAAAATGGGAATGCCATAGTTAGAATTGACAACAAGTCGGGATTAATTGATAAGTCTGGACAAGAAATTACTCCTTTAAAATACAATCAGATCAACCCAATAAATGATCTTTTTATAATTAGTATAGACTCAAAAAAAGGTTTAATAGACAAAACAGGAAAAGCAATTACCACTTTAAAATATGATATGGTTTATCCTGCGGAAACTACTAATGACAGAAAGATTATTCAAGTAGAAATTGATAATAAAACAGGATTGTTAGACGAAAAAGGCACAGAAATCACACCTGTAGAATACGATAAAATAGGCTATTTTGGCGATTATACCACTGTCATATTAAACAATAAATATGGATTTATTAATAAGCAAGGAAAAGAGATAGTTGCACCAAAATATAATTACATAGCTCCTTTTAATGGAGAAAAAACAGAAGCCATCCTTAACGGAAAGAAATTTTATATTAATACTAAAGGAGAACAAACGCCTTACAATTAAAACCTAATTTTATGAATCATTTAAAATTAAACAAACACCTACTTTTGCTTTTAATAGCATTCGTATTTCAAACAAAAACTATAGCACAAGAAGCATATTTAGATCCCGAAACTGAAAAATGGGGTTTAATCGATGAGGATAGCAACTATATCCTTGAACCCAAATATGACAAAATGTTTGCTCCCGAAGAAGGTTTTTTCATTGTAGTTACAAACAATAAATATGGCTTTATTGACTTAACTGGAAAAGAAATTTTGGCACCTAAATACAATGAAATTTTCTCGCCAAAAGACGGTTTTTTTGTTATAAGAATCGGGCATAAACATGGTGTTATAGATCAAAATGGAAAAGAAATAGTTTCGCCCAAATATGATGAAGTATATGTTTTTCAAGATGGCTTAGCAATTGTTATTTTAAACGGAAAATGGGGCTTAATTAACACAAGCGGAAAACAAATTACCCCATTAAAATACGATAAAATATATGGTGTTAAAGAAGATTTTTCGATGGTTGTACTTAACAACAAAACAGGATTTGTAGATAGAAGCGGAAAAGAGATTGTTCAACCTAAATACGATGATGCTTTCGGTTTTGATAAGGGAGTAGCAATAGTTGGAAATAAAGATAAATGGGGGTTAATTAACGCCAAAGGAAAGGAAATTACCCCGTTAAAATACGACAAAATATTTGGCCTGGAAGAAAACATCTCGCAAGTTACTCTTAACGGAAAATCAGGATACCTAGACACAACAGGCAAAGAAGTAATTCCATTAAAATATGATATTATCTATGCCTTCGAAGGAGATTATGCACCAGCAAGTATTGGAAATAAATGGGGATTAATTAATAGAAAAGGAGATGTAATCATTCCGTTTAAATACGATTCTATGACTTGCTTTTGTGGAGAAAGAGTAGAAGTTGAACTTAACGGAGAAACATTCTCTTTGAACATCAAAGGAGAACGAATAGATTAGTGCTTTAATAATTTATCAAAAATCTAAGAAAACTTACATTCTAAGAATTCTAATTATTGATTACATTTGACCCAAATAATAAATTTTAATACTTAATAATTAAAGCGTTAAAAATCAACAACATAATAATTACAATGAAACCAAAACATCCTTCAGAATCTTTAACAATATTAACCGATTTGGTTTTACCGAGCGAAACTAATCCTTTAAACAATCTTTTTGGTGGAGAATTATTAGCCCGAATGGATCGTGCTGCAAGTATTGCTGCCCGAAGACATTCACGCCGTATTGTAGTTACTGCATCTGTAAATCACGTTGCTTTTAACAGAGCGATTCCGCTTGGAGCCGTTGTAACAATTGAAGCAAAAGTATCAAGATCTTTTAAAAGTTCTATGGAAATTTTTATTGATGTTTGGGTAGAAGATCGGGAATCAGGATTTCGTACAAAAGCCAACGAAGCAATTTATACTTTTGTCGCAGTTGATGATACAGGGAGACCCGTTGAAGTACCGCCAATTGAGCCTGAAACAGAACTTGAAAAACAACGTTTCGAAGCTGCACTACGCCGTAAACAACTAAGTTTGTTATTGGCAGGAAAAATAAAGCCTGAAGATGCTACAGAACTTAGAGCATTATTTGTATAAAAATAATCTCCAAAAGAGAAAATAAATCCAGTTGCAACTTCAAAAAAAAGAAGTATTTTTACGTCGATTACATGCCAATACAAATCAAATCAAGAAGTTAATACTTTATTGATTTTATATAAAAGAGTTATAAAAATTTAGATGAAAGAAAAAGAAAAAAAAGAGATGAGTTCAGAGAAAGAAGCCAAATTAAAAGCGCTACAACTTACGCTTGATAAACTTGATAAGACTTACGGAAAAGGAACCGTGATGAAAATGGGCGATAAAGCCATTGTTGAAGTAGAAACAATTTCATCAGGATCTTTAGGAGTTGATTTAGCCTTGGGTGTAAACGGTTACCCTAAAGGAAGAATTATAGAAATATACGGACCAGAATCTTCTGGTAAAACTACACTAACATTACATGCTATTGCCGAAGCTCAAAAAGCCGGAGGAATTGCTGCATTTATTGATGCTGAACATGCTTTTGATAGAAATTATGCTGAAAAATTAGGAATCGATATCGAGAACTTAATTATTTCTCAACCAGATAATGGAGAACAAGCACTAGAAATTGCTGAGAACTTAATTCGTTCAGGAGCAATTGATATTGTTGTAATTGACTCTGTTGCAGCGTTAACTCCAAAAAGTGAAATTGAAGGAGAAATGGGAGATTCAAAAATGGGTCTTCATGCTCGTTTAATGTCACAAGCACTTCGTAAACTTACAGGAACTATTAGTAAAACAAACTGTACTGTATTTTTCATTAACCAATTAAGAGAGAAAATTGGTGTAATGTTTGGAAATCCAGAAACAACAACGGGTGGTAATGCATTAAAATTCTACGCTTCAGTACGTTTAGATATTCGTCGTTCATCTCAAATCAAAGACGGTGACAATGTAATTGGTAACAGAACCAAAGTAAAAATCGTTAAAAATAAAGTTGCTCCACCATTTAAAACTGCTGAATTCGACATTATGTACGGAGAAGGAGTTTCTAAAACAGGAGAAATTTTAGATTTAGCTGTTGAATTTGAAATCGTTAAGAAAGCAGGTTCATGGTTTAGCTACGGTGAAACTAAATTAGGACAAGGTCGTGATGCAGTAAAATCACTAATTAAAGATAATCCTGAATTAGCAGATGAACTAGAAGTTAAGATAAAAGCACATATCAAAGAATTGGCAAATGCCTAAAAATAAAAAACCCGAAAATATTTTCGGGTTTTTTTATGCTTTTTACGCAACCTTTTTCAATAAATGACATCTATATAAAGAATACCTGGTTTTAAGCCTTAAAAAGCTTATTTGTATGAATTTTTTAAACATAAAAGATGAAGAAGAAACTGGAAACGTTATTCCAAAAACGCTGGATAACAAAAAGAAAATTAAGAATTGTCATGAATTTTATTTCACAGAAAATCATTCATCGATAGCCTAAAATTTACTTTTTAAGAATTAATACCAGACTGTTCGTTTTGCAAAACAATATCTTCTCTAAAGGTTTTGTCTTTGCGAAAAACTAATAGTTGCTTATAAATCAGTTGTCTGACTTGATCGCGAAGGTCTTTTCTATCTTCGGGATGAAGCGTTGTAGTTTCTATAAACGAATGGATTTTTACTCTCATTTTTCCCGGACTACCACTAAAAAAAGTGTAAGAAAATCGTTTTTTATTGTCAGCATATGTGATTGGAACAATCGGAATATGATGTTCAATTGCCAAACGAAAAGCGCCATCTTTAAATTCATCTAAAACAATCGATTCATCATCAGGAACTCCTCCTTCAGGAAAAATACAAATACTCAATCCCTGATTTAAACGTTTTTGAGCCCTGTTAAAAACATCCATTTTACTTTTTGAAGATTTTCGATCCACTAAAATGCAGGTTCTTTTATAGAAAAAACCAAACAAAGGAATCTTAGAAAGTTCTTTCTTTCCAACAAAAACAAATGGATTTTTAATAATTGCCAACGTGAGCATAATGTCAGTCATCGAAGTATGATTAGCAACAATCATATAACTTTTTTTAGGATCAAGAGCTTGCTCCTTCTCTACTTTGTAGTAAAAACCCATTCCGAAAAGGATGAATTTTGCCCAAATTCTTGCCATTCTAAAAAAATACGGATATCCACTTTCGGTAAGAATCGACAACACTAAAAATGGGAACATTACCAATATTGGGATGGCCATTAAAACATAAAACCAAATACGCCAAATAACCCAAAAAACAATTTTAATTCCTTTCATAAACCCAAAAGTAAGAAAACAGAAGTGAATTTTGCAAAAAAGAATTTACATGCTAAAAAATTAACTGCGAAGAGCGCAAAGTTTTACGCAAAGTTCGCAAAGAATTTTAGCTAAAAAAGCAACGAAAGGAACGCTAATGAAACGGATTTTTTTTCTTCAAGTCATTTCGGAATCGGGATTGTTTGTAAAAATCCGTTTTAATCCGCTTCTTTACTCTGTAAATCAGTTTCATCAGCGTTGCATTATAAACAAAGCCAAAACAACTTTTATTCTATCTAGTGCTAAATTCTTTGTGAACTTATCAGTTAAGAAAACTTTACAAAAAACTTTGTGGACTTTGCGTAAAACTTTGCGAACTTTGCGGTTAAGAAAAAAATTTAGCATGGCAAAAATACTTACAGGCGTACAAAGTACTGGAACGCCACATTTAGGCAACTTATTGGGAGCAATTATTCCTGCAATCGAATTATCTAACAAACCCGAAAACAAATCATTTTTGTTTATCGCTGATTTGCATTCGATTACACAAATAAAAGATGGTAAAACTCTAAGAGAGAATACCTTTAGCGTTGCTTCTGCCTGGCTTGCTTTTGGTTTGGATACTGACCGTGTTACTTTTTACAGACAATCTGATGTTACACAAACAACTGAATTGACTTGGTATTTGAGCTGCTTTTTTCCATTTCAAAGATTGACTTTAGCACATTCATTCAAAGATAAAGCGGATCGTCTTGATGATGTAAACGCAGGTTTATTCTCTTACCCAATGTTAATGGCTGCAGATATTTTACTTTATGATGCTGAATTTGTTCCTGTTGGAAAAGATCAAATGCAACATTTAGAAATTACTCGTGATGTAGCTTCACGTTTTAACCACCAAATGGGTGAAACTTTTGTAATTCCTGAAGTTAAAATTCAAGAAGACAGTATGTTGATTCCTGGAACAAACGGAGGAAAAATGAGTAAATCAGCAAATAATTTCATCAATATATTTTTAGATGACAAAGCATTACGCAAACAAGTCATGAGTATAGAAACTGATAGTACACCACTTGAAGAACCAAAAAATCCTGATACTTGTAATGCATTTGCAATTTATTCTCTTATGGCCAATGAAGATCAAATTGCTGCAATGAGAGCGAATTATTTAGGCGGGAATTATGGTTATGGTCACGCCAAACAAGCTTTATTTGAATTGATTACTGAGAAATTCAAAACAGAAAGAGAAAAATACAATTACTACATCAATAACCTGGACGAAGTAGATGCTTTACTTAAAAAAGGAGCTTCAAAAGCAGCCGTTATTGCTAATGAAGTTCTGGAGAGAGTACGAGTAAAACTAGGGTTTAACTAGAAAAATTAAAAATAAATATTACACCTGCAAAGTCTCCTAAAGATTTTGCAGGTTTTTTTGTTATAACAATCTCACTAAATCGATTTAGTAGTTTCATGAACAGTTTAGATAAAAAGAGCTAGCTAAATATTAAATCGTAATCAGATAAAAATCAAATCGCCTCAAACAATTTCCCAGGCAAAGGACGAATAACTCCCTTAAGTTCCATATTTAGTAGCAATCCTGAGATTTTATAAATCGGAAAATCACATCTCAAAGCAATAGTATCCATCAAATCTTTACCTGTTTTTATTAAATAATCATAAATCTTCTGTTCATCAGGTTCTAATTCAACAAATAGTTGTTTCTGTATTGGTTTTGGCTTGTTTTCGACGTCCCAGTTCAAAATATAAATCAAATCGGCTGCATTGGTCAGTACGTTTGCTTTCTGAGTTTTAATCAAGTTATTACAACCCTGACTGTATTTGTCGGTTATACGCCCTGGAACTGCAAAAACATCTCGATTATAATCATTTGCTATGTTGGCAGTAATAAGTGAGCCGCCTCTATCAGCAGATTCAATTACTATTGTAGCCTCGCTTATCCCTGCAACAATACGGTTTCGACGCACAAAATTTTCTTTATCAGGATTGGAAGAACTCCAAAATTCAGTCATAAAACCACCGTTTTGCTCCACTTGAGCAACATACTTTTTATGCGCTTTAGGGTATATTTGATTTAAACCATGTGCAACAACACCAATAGTCTGAAGATTATTCTCAATTGCCAATTGATGCGCAACAATATCCACTCCATAAGCAAAACCGCTTACAATAACAGGATCTAAAGGAGCCAAATCTTCTATTAGTTTTTTACAAAATTCCATTCCGTATGATGTGATTTGTCGCGTTCCAACGATACTTATGATTTTTTTATTCTTCAAATCAATATTTCCTGAGCTAAATAATAAAACTGGTGCATCGATACAATGTTTTAATCGGTCGGGATAGTTTTTTTCGTCAAAAAACGTTACATTAATGTCATTTGACGCTATAAAATCGAATTCTTTTTGTGCTTTTTCAAAAATTGATTTTTCTTTAATATTCTTTAATAAAACTGCTCCAACACCTTCAATTAAAGAAAGTTGTGAAGGTTTTGTTTTAAAAATATCTTCAGCGGTACCACATTGCAATAACAACCTTTTTGCCATTATATCTCCCACTCCTTCAACACTTTGTAGTGCTAATAAATAAAATAAATCTTGCTCAGACATTAGCTACATTAATTTGGTTATTCAAATAAAATAAAAATCGTATTTCTCAATTACAAAGATGGTTGTTTTAGGTAAATTCTTGCCAAAAAAATAAATTTAAAAAAAACAAAGTAAAAGATTCAAAAAAGCACAAAATCATAAATAACTGGATTTTAATTGTTTAAACAAAAAAGATAATTGTTAATAAAAATTGTGAATAAAATTTTGATAACTATTTTCCTTGCCTAACTTTGTTACTATGAAAATCGAAACTTACATCGCGCAGTTATTGTATCGTTATCAGTGTGTAACGGTTCCTGGGTTTGGAGCTTTTTTAACCGAAATTCAATCGGCCCAACTTAATGAAGGTTCAAATTCATTTTTTCCACCAAAAAAATTAATTTCTTTCAACCCACATATCAAAAACAACGATGGTTTGTTAGCAAATCATATTGCTCTTACCGAAAAAACATCGTATAAATTTGCTGTGAGTGCAGTTCATTTTGAAGTTTTGACTTGGAAAAAAGAATTAGAGGATAATGGTTTCCTTTCTATTAAAAATGTTGGTCAAATTCGAATGAATGCGGAAAAAAACCTAGTGTTTACTCCAAATGATCAAAAGAATTATCTGGCAACTTCATTTGGTTTAAGCCCATTTGTTTCACCAATGGTTAAAAGAGAATCTTTTGAAAAACAACTTGAATCTTTAGAATTAGAAACAGTTGAAGAAAAAGAACCTGTAACTTTATATTCAGCTTATAAAGGATCAAATTCTTATTTAAAATATGCTGCTATTTTTGTACTTACATTAGGAGTTACAGGAAGTATTGGTTACCCAATGTACCAAAACCAAATTGCTAGTCAAACTGTTCTTGTAGAAACAGCTGTTCAAAAACAAGTTCAGAATAAAATTCAAGAAGCCACATTCTTTATAAAAAATCCACTACCAGCTGTAACTGTTACTCTTGCTGTAAAAGAAGAAAAGTTAACAATGCCTTATCATATTATGGCAGGTGCTTTTAGAAGTGAAAAAAATGCTCAAAAGGCTTACAACAGATTGAAAAAAGCTGGATTTGATGCTAGAATAATACCTGCAAACAGACATGGACTTTTCCCTGTTTTATATGGTAGTTATGCCACAATGCGTGAAGCAGAAAAAGCACAAAGAGAGATTCAGAATACTATAAATCCAGAAGCTTGGATATTAATAGAAACGCTATAAATTCTATAAAAACCTTTGGTTTACATTAGAGATTATATACCCTACTTAACGAAACACCATTTTGTATTTATTACAAAATGGTGTTTTTTTATACAATAAAACCATTCTAAATAACCTAAAATGAACAGATTAATTTGCTTTGGAACAGTATTTGTACGAATATTATAAAATATTTAAATATTAATAGCATGAGAATACTACAAAATTTAGGCTTAGCAGTTTGTCTTTTTATTACATCACAATCTTTTTATGGACAGGAAACAACTACAAATAGTTCAAATCAAGAAATTCTTTTAAATAAAGAAAAAGAAAACGCAAAAAGAGCATTAGACAATCAAAAAGAATTAAAAAAAAGACAAGACCTTTTAAAACAAGACCAAGATAAAGCTTTAAAACGTCAAAAAAAGATTGAGTCCGCTCAAAATAAGATAGAAAGAACTAAAAAAGACATCAAAAAGACGGAGGATAAAAATCTAAAAATTCAAGACGAATTAAAGCTCAATAAACTTCCTGAAAACAAAGTTCACCAAAGAAAAATAAAATCTAAACAATATGAACTTGAAGTTTTAAAACTGCAATCAAAACTAACTCAACAGCAACAAGCTCTGAGTAAACTTTTAGATTCTAAATAAAAATAAATCCAACAAAAAACCTATTCTTCCGAATAGGTTTTTCTTTTTAAAATCAATTCCTTAATTCAAACTTGCTTTAAACATTCGCAATTCATCCCAAGTAAATTTTTCTCCATGTTGCTCTTTCAAACCAGTTAGCGATTCTTCTTGATAGAACTGAAAAGCCTCGGTTAATGCAGTAATTTTATCTGGAGATAAAACATCTTCAATCTTAATCTTTTTTTCTTGAATCAATTTTACAAAATGAGATTCAATAGTTTGAGTAGTCAGTTTACGAATAGTAGCAATTTCCTTAATTGATATTTTTTCAAGCCATAATTCATACGTCTCTTCTACTGTCGATTTTTTTACTGTTTTCTCTTTCGTGGGCTTTGCTGAATAACGTCTGATAGGCTCATCATCATCAATTAAGTCACTATTTTTATTTTTAAAATTTTCTTGAATAATCGTTGTTTTCTTGGACTTGTAATTTTTAATCTCAGGCGAAGTTAATTTCTCTTTGGATATAGTTTCACCAGCCACAACCGTTTCAATCAATAAACGGGCTTTAAATAGGCGCAAAACAGCTTTGGTCTGCAGTTCTTCCAGTAAATTTAATTCATCATAAAAAGCTTTCATTTTTTTTGCACGCTGAATTTCTTCCATTTTATACAAAAGCTCATCAACCAATTCGTCCATAGGTTTTAGAAAATAGCCGTAAGCTGCCTCTATCCGTTCAGAAACATGCATTAAATCAACCGTTTCATTGTTAAAAATTCTATTTAACTGAACAATGAACTTTTTTGCAGGATCGACAAGTGATTCTATAATCAAAGTTTGTTTCTTAGCCCATGTAGCATGTTTTGCTTTTTGAGAATTTTCAGATTTATCATTGTAGCTGTATTGGTGATTGCGCCATTCTTGCGCTAAATCAGACCAATCGAAACTGTTAGTCAAATACTTATGAATAAAATTCTTTGTTTCAAAGTGCAGCGAATTCTTCAATAATTCTTCTGAAGCTTTATTTAAAGCGTAATCCATCACATCTTGGTCGTTAGAAATACCGTTCATCCGCAGCGGAGAAAGCAAAATAAGCCCGTTTAAAGAACGCAAACGTGACAATGCAACATATGCTTGTCCTGGAAGAAAAACTTGCGATACATCGAGTGCAGCTTTGTCAAAAGTCAAACCTTGACTTTTATGAACCGTAATTGCCCAAGCAAGCTTGATCGGATATTGCACAAAAGTACCCAGAACCTCCTCCTCTATTTCCTGAGTCATTTCATCGACTTTGTAACGAATATTCTGCCATTCATATTTTTCAACTTCAATGGTTTTATCTTCTTCTGGAAAATGAACCCTAATTTCCTGACTCGAAAGGGACTTAATCACACCCATTTTTCCGTTGAAATAATTTTTATCAAAAGACAAATCATTCTTAACAAACATAACCTGAGCCCCTACTTTAAGTTGAAGATTTGGGTCAAGCGGATATATTTTTTCAGGAAAATCACCTACAATATCAGGAAAATAATTATTCATTTTTCCTTTTAAATCATTGATTGCCTGATTGTTAATAGTATCAGCTTTGGCATTATGCGTAGTAAGTGTTATATAACCTGGATTGTTTTTTAAGTCAAAATCAGGCTGAACATACTGATTCAAACTCTGAATATCTTGTGGAGTAATCTGGTTGTTTCTCAGATTATTCAATACCGAAATAAACGAATCATCTGTTTGGCGGAAAATTTTAGATAATTCAATATACAAAGGCGGATTTTGTTGAATTACATGCGAATGAAAAAAGAATTTTCCGCGGTAATACGTTCTCAAAGTTCTCCATTCTTCATCACGAATTACTGGAGGTAATTGCAATAAATCACCAATAAATAGAACCTGAACTCCACCAAATGGATAACTATTTTTACGAACTGTTTGCATCATAAAGTCCATTGCATCAAGTAAATCTGCACGTAGCATACTTACTTCATCAATAACTAGGAGCTCCATATTTCGGATAACAGCACGCTTTACATTATTCATTTTAAAATGCCTGCGTAAAGTTGCTTTCGTTTCAAACTTAGTAGTTTCAGAAAATTGTGGTGATGAATTATCCGGAATAAATCCTGCAAATGGCAACTGAAACATAGAGTGAATCGTAACACCACCAGCATTAAGTGCAGCAATACCTGTTGGCGCAACCACAACTGTATTTTTATGCGTTGTTTCAATAATTTCACGCAATAAAGTAGTTTTTCCTGTCCCAGCTTTTCCTGTAAGAAAAACGGAACGTTGCGTTTGATTAATAAACTGTAATGTATAAGCTGCGGCTTCGGAAATATTTTGCATTTGGCTTGTATTTTAATACTAATAATGAATCGAAATTCATATCAAAAAATCATTTTACAAAAATAGAAGAACATATTGAGTAAAAGACCAACTTGCAGATATTTTATAATAAAAAAAGCCTATATCCAGAAAGATATAGGCTTTAAAAATAGTTTGTTTGTATTATTTTTTAACTGCTGCTGAGTCTTTTGTTTTAGCATCAGTTTTAGTATCAAGTTTTGTTCCCGCTTTGTAGTTGTCATTCAAAGCTTTAACAATATCTTTTGTAATATCATATTTATCTTCTGCATATAAAATTGATGCAGCATCTCCTGTACCGTAAATGTAAGAGTATCCTTTTTCTTTACCGTAATTCTTGATAAATTTTTTAACTCCAGTAACTAAAGTGTCCATTTCTGCACCACTTTCTTGCTGTAATTGTTGAGCAAGAGCTTGTTGAGCATACCCTAATTGTTGTTCTCTTTTTTGCAACTCAGCACCTCTTTGTTGCGCCCATGCTTGCCCATTTGCTTGTGCCTGACTTTGAAAATTAGAAGCATCTTGTTTGAAACGAGTAATCTCCGCTTGAAGCTGTCTTCCTTTTTCCTCTGCTTGTGCTTTGTATTTAGCTTCAAGATCTTTTGCTTCTGTGTACTCTTTCATTAAAACTGAAGTGTCAACGTAAGCTGTTTTTACTTCCTTAACTTCTGCTGTTTTATTACAAGCAACAACTGAAATCGAAAGTGCGATAATTACTAATGCTTTTTTCATTTTGTTAATTTCTATTTTTTTTAAAGTATGAAAGACAAAAATATAAAAAAATCAATAGCATCGACATAAAGTTTAAAAAATGCTCGATTTTTCTAGTATCAATTTTTGTTATCAAACCCCAATTTTATATAATTTACTACTATTAATACTGGATTTATTAACTCTCTTTTAAGGCGTTTTCTCAAAAAGGGAATACAAAGACATGATTACCTCTTAAAACACTCCGTAAAGCGGCTAAAAATGCGTTTTACTTGTTTTTTAAGACATAAATGTGTGATGAATATTCTAAAGTACGCTTAGCTTTCCAATTTGATTTTAATCCGATAAAAAACGCCGTTAGGTAATTCATTTTTCCTGTTTTGTATTTTTCAGAAAGTAAGCTCACATAAAATGAATCAAATTTCATCGGGAGAATTTTTTCCAGACGCATATCTACTTTTTCAAAAAGGGACTGAATCGCTTTTTTTGAGAAATGCCAAAAATGAATTGGCACATCATAAGCCGCCCAAAAAGTTTTATAATGATTTGCATCGAAAGATTTAAAATTCGGAACTGCTACAATTAACGTTCCAGTTGGTTTTAATAATCGTTTCAATTCCTGAATTTGAAATTCTAAATTTGGAACGTGTTCCAAAACGTGCCACATCGTAATTACGTCGAAAGAATTATTTTCCAAGTCGGCAATTTTTTCTACAAAAGAAATTCCTTTTTTGATTGCGATAGATTTTGCTCTGTCGCTCGGTTCCACTCCAACAGTATTCCAACCGTTATCTTTTGCCGTTAATAAAAAATCTCCAGTTCCGGCACCAATATCCAAAATTCTTCCTTTTTGCGGATTTTCAGAATTAATCAAATTCAACTTATTTTTCAGTGCGATATTTTTAACAACGTGATAAGCTTTTTCAAATAACGAACGTTTGTTATCTGTGTGCGAAATATAATCTTCGCTTTCATAATATTTCCCCAAATTATTTTCATCGGGTTGTGGAGATGTGATTAGCATGTCCAAAGTTTCATCGTAATACAATTCAAAAGTTTCTTTAGAAACAGAGTGATCTTTTACAGTAAGAAAATGTTTTTTGTTTAAAACGTCCATTTTATAATTATTGGTATTTTGGTTTATTCCTATAGCAAACCCAAAAAACGGAAATTTCCTTTTTTGGGTTTCTTGTTCTTAATATTTTATTTTTTCTCTAACGCTTCCAATTTATTTTGACCGCTGATATTTTTTCGTTTTCAATTCTATTTTCTGCGCAAATTGTAAATCCATTTTTTACATAAAACGCCAATGGCGATTTATATGGCATTTTGTTGTTTTTAATTTCATTATCATGATCTATAACCCAACCATTCAAATTGTTCTTATTCTTTTTTAATTCTTCAATTAACAACGAGCCTTTTCCTCTTCCTTGAATTTGATTGTCAATAATAATTGCAAACCAATCCTCATTGTCTCTCAAAAAAGCAAACGCCCATCCTCTGATTATATTCTCATCATCAATTAAAAAATGATGTTTTACATTCGACAAACTATTTAAATACAAATCAAAATCATGAATTGTATCATGATTTAAATTCTTTGGATATTCATTGTTCCAAAGTTGCAATAAGGTTTCTTTCTGTTCTAATGATAAAAATTCTACTTGAACTATCTTCATATTTTAAAAACTTAAAAAATCAATTTAATCAACAAAGTCAAGACTTCACAAAGTAGTTTCACGTGGAACATACAATTTAAGATTTCTGATGTTTGATGTTTGATGTTTGATTTTAGATTGCAAAAACAATACATATTAAAAATTCAATTTATAACCCAAAACTAAGAATTTACAAAGCTTATTCAGGTTACTCAAATTTTATACAACATTCCATCAGAATCGAAACTTGGAATATCTTCCTTTCAATATCATTTCATAAAGGAAATCTACAAAACTAATATTGCACAAACTTAATAATTCAGATTAAAGAAACCATTATTAAACTGAAATTTCATTTTTATTTAATAAATCTAATAATACTCAAAACAAATTCTCCTCTGCTTCTATTTCTGAAACAATTCAGCAATTCAGTTTGTTTTATAATCATCATGAAAAATTAAAAAATTAAAAGTAAAATCACTCAGAAGTATTAATTAAGAATACAAATATAATAATTATCCAAAATTTTGATTTCTCAGCAAATTCAAGAATTCACAAAACATATTCTCTCCTACTTCAACTTCAAAAACAATTCTGAAGAATTACATCACAGTAGGTTTTCTTTTTATACATCAATCCTAAAAAACATCCCGTTCCACTGTTTTGATTAAGAATAAAACAAAAATCATCAAAAAAGATAAATTCAGAATAAAAACACACTTTTTATATAAAATTGAATCCAAATTAAATTCAAGAACACACAAGTTAATTTCGCGTCTGCATCAATTTCAAATTACAATTCAGTTAAGATGCACTGCAAAGCGTATTTATTTTATATCATTTCATTCAAAAAATCGATAATTGCAACAATGTATCAATTCATGTTAGATAATACTTATTCACTCTTAAAATCAATCTTAGCTCGAAGCTCAATGTCATCAAGTTAAAAAACATCTTTAATTCTTTGCCTAATAAATCTCAACCAAAGATGTAAAAACGCAAAGGTTTGTCATCTCGGCCGAGGTAGCTCTAGCGATCGCAAACAGACGAAGTAAATCACTCTTAGTAACATCATAAAGGAATCTAATATTTGTCGAGCTTCTCGCGGAGATTTCTTCTCCATTAAAAAGACAATATTATATTTAATCATTGCTTCTTTAAAGAAATTAAAGAGCTTAACTTAATTACAATTCACTTCACACAGAAACTTATAATTCGCAAAACAGTTACTAACCTGCTATAATTACAAAAACATTAATAGCCTAGAAATTCAATTCAACTTGAAAAACAACTATTATCGAAGCAGATTCACATCTACACAAATTAAAAATTACGATTTCAAACTACGTAATATACCCCCTCTTCCATTACAATTATAATTTCTCTGCAAAGACTAAACGTAATTTTAAAAGAATAAATTATTCTAAATCTAAAAACATCAATAAAATCAAGGCTTAACAAAGTAGTTTCACGTGGAACATTAATTTAAGATTTTTAAATTAAGATTAAAAATCTAATCTATATCTAAAAGCTGAATCACAATTTAAACTATCAACTTAAAAGTTTACTCAGGACTAAATTAATTTCTAAATAATACCTAAAACAAAAAAACCTTAACAAAGTCAAGGCTTAACAAAATAGTTTCACGTGGAACACTATGTTTTAAATTATAGATTAAAGAATTCAGATTGTAGATTCCATAAATATAAACACTACAATCTGAACTCTACAATTCTTATCTTCCCATATAAATAAGTAAAACCGAAATGTCACTTGGAGAAACTCCGCTAATCCTTGAAGCTTGAGAAATCGTCACCGGACGAATTTTAGCTAGTTTTTGCTTAGCCTCTATTGACATCGATTTAATTTTATTATAATCGAAATTTTCAGGAATTTTCACTTCTTCTAATCTTGTTAGCTTATCAGCGTTATTTCTTTCCTTTTCGATATAACCAGAATATTTAACCTGTATTTCGGCTTGTTCTAAAATCTCTTGATCTAAATCATTTGATTCTATATACTCTTTTACTTTCTCAAATTTCTTAATATCCTCCAAATCTATTTGAGGACGAGAGAATACTTTAAACATTTTATCACCTTGAGAAATCAATGCCGTCCCCTTAGATTCTAAAATAGGATTTGCTTCTGCAACAGAAACACTCGTTTCTTTAAAGAACGCAACCATTTTTTCTGATTCATTCAATTTATGCTCCATTCTACGTAAACGCTTCTCTGAAGCCAAACCAATTTCATAAGCCATTGGTGTTAATCTAAAGTCGGCATTATCTTGACGCAACAACGTTCTATATTCTGCACGAGACGTAAACATACGATAAGGCTCTTCTGTTCCTTTCGTAATTAAGTCATCTATTAAAACACCAATATACGCTTCGTCACGTTTTAAGATTAATGGCGCTTTTTCATGCACTTTTAAATGCGCATTAATTCCAGCCATTAAACCTTGCGAAGCTGCTTCTTCATATCCTGTTGTTCCGTTTATCTGTCCAGCAAAATATAAACCTTCTACTAATTTAGTTTCGAGCGTATGTTTTAATTGTGTTGGCGGAAAATAATCATATTCGATTGCATATCCAGGACGGAAAAATTTCACGTTCTCAAAACCTACAACAGTACGCAAAGCTTTAAACTGAATATCCTCAGGCAAAGATGTAGAAAATCCGTTTACATAAACCTCACAAGTATTCCATCCTTCTGGCTCAACAAATAACTGGTGACGTTCTTTATCTGCAAAACGATTAATCTTATCTTCAATAGATGGACAATATCTCGGGCCAATACTTTTAATTCTTCCATTAAACATTGGCGAACGGTCAAAACCAGATCTCAAAATATCATGCACATCCAAGGATGTGTATGTCATGTGACAAGACCTTTGATGAACCAACGGTGAAGTAACATCCGAATATGAAAACTTATCCGGTTTAGCATCTCCCTTTTCTTCGTTCATTTTAGAATAATCTAAAGAACGACCATCCACTCGTGGAGGCGTTCCTGTTTTCATTCTTCCAGATTCAAAACCTGCCTGAACCAAATCTTCAGTGATTCCGTATGCAGCACTTTCGCCTGCTCTACCTCCACCGAATTGTTTATCTCCAATATGAATCAAACCGTTCAAGAAAGTTCCATTTGTCAAGACAACCGATTTAGAACGAATTTCGATCCCAAGCGAAGTTCTAACTCCTTTTATCTTTCCGTTTTCGATTATCAAACCCTTCACCATTTCTTGGTAAAAATCAAGATTAGGAGTTCCTTCCAACATCATTCGCCATTCTTCAGCAAAACGCATTCGATCACTTTGAACCCTTGGCGACCACATTGCAGGTCCTTTTGATTTGTTCAACATCTTAAATTGAATTGCCGTGCGGTCGGAAACAATTCCTGAATATCCGCCAAGCGCATCAATCTCACGTACAATTTGTCCTTTGGCAATTCCTCCCATTGCAGGATTGCAAGACATCTGCGCAATGTTTTGCAAACTCATTGTTACAAGCAAAGTTTTTGATCCAAGATTCGCGGCCGCTGCCGCGGCCTCTGAGCCAGCGTGACCTGCGCCAACTACAATAACATCGTATTCTTCTAAAAACATTTTTTGATATAGATTTCTTCTAACGTTCCACGTGGAACAAGTTAAAAACAAATTAAAATTATTTCATGTTCCACGTGGAACACACAAAGTAAAAACTTAAATCTCATGTTCCACGTGGAACAAGTATAAAAAGAAAAGTGGTTTAGTTATAGTTCCACGTGGAACATTGCTATTTTTTCCTCTTCTTTTGAGCGCATTAAAGCCGCTTCATTATCTGACTTATCCTTATATCCACAGTAATGTAATATACCATGAGCCAATACTCGCTTCAATTCATTCTCAAAAGGAACATTGAAATCTGTGGCATTGTCACGAACTCTTTCGATAGAAACGAATATATCTCCGTTAATTTCGTTACCAACAGTATAATCAAAACTGATAATATCTGTAAGTGTATCGTGATTAAGGTACTCTACGTTTATCTTATGAAGGTATTCATCATCACAAAATATATAACTTATCTCCCCTTCTTTTTTATTCTCTGAAAGAATCACAGCCGATAGCCATTCTTCAAACACTTCTTCATTCTCTAAAACGAAGTCTGTTTCGTAATTAAAATTGATCATTTTGTATTAAAATATTCTTGAACCTTTTGATTAAAATTCGAGCGCAAAGGTAATGATTGTCTATTTAAAATCTCTATGCTATTTAAATAATCTGATAATGACGCTGGCAACGCATTAGATTGATTATTAAATTCTTTCCTATTTGTTTCTGATTGTCGCTTGTTCTCTTGACCCTGTTCTTGAACAGCTGTATCTAACTTTAATAATTCTTGTTGGATATTCAATATACGTTGCAAATTTTCATTTTTAAAACCTTTATTCAAAAGTTGTTTTTCCAATTGTTTCATTTGTTCTAGTGCCTTTTGTCCATTCGGTCCTAGTCCTTGTTTTTCTAATTCCTTTTGTAAAGCTTCTCTAAGACGAACCTGCTCTTTATAAATTTCCATTATTTCTTGAGCATTTCCTTCGCCATCATCACCATTATCACCAGATGTTCCTTTGCCACCAGACTTAGGATCTTTACCGTCTTTGCCATCTTTACCTTTACCTGGCTCCTGCCCTTTCTCCATTCCTTCTTTCATTTTCTTTCCTAAGCCCTCTTGTTTTTTCATAATATCTGGTAATTGCATACCCTCACCTTGACCTGGTTTAGGTTGTTCCGAACTAGGACTAGCCATAGACATTTGCATATTACTTAATAGATCACTTAAAAAATCGGCCAATTTATTAGCTGAAGAAACAGCATATTGCTGGTGAGAAACACCTTTACGAATTTGAACATCAGTTAAAGTTTCTAAAGCTTTGTCCATATTGTATTGAACATTACCTATTTCTTTTGTTACATCTTCTGCAATTTTCGGGTTACGTAAAGACAAAGCAAACAAACTATCATCGATATGTTTGAACTGTAATTTTAAATTTTGCTGAATCTTGATGTTCTTATTAAATACAGATGATCCCGTTTTAATAGATTTGAATTGTAGCATAACCGCTTCTTCTGCTAATGAAAAAGCTAAAAGATTATCTAAAATCTGACGTAGCATTTTCACATCTTCTTCTAATTGTTCCTGCTCAGAAGACTGCATTCCTTCTTTCATTTTCTGAGCCATCTCTTTCATTTTCTTCGCTGCACTCTTTTGTTTTGGCTTAGCTCCTGCACTGTTGTTTTTCTTTAATTCATCAGATGCTTTCTTCAGTTCATTATCAATATCATTCTCTTTATTTGCATCAGCAGGTATTTCCATTGGAGCTTTTAATGTCTTATTCTCTTCTTTTAAATCTTTTAAATCTTCCTGAAGTTTATCAAAAGCTTTATTTATTTCATCTTGCTTATCAGCTGTATTTTCTTTTTCTTTATTAGAAAGCTGCTCTTGTTTGTCTGCTAACTTATCAAGTTTATCTTTTAATTGTTCTGCTTTTTTAGTTACATAATATCTCTTCGTAAGCTCAACTAATTGCTCTAAATTCTTAGATTGATTTTTAGAAATCTGTTTGAATTTATCTATCTTATCAAACAATTCTTCACTCTTAATTTTATCGTTTAAGTCTTTAAGTTCATCCATCAATTTTTGATTTTTCTCTAAATCCTTATCTGCATTATCTAAACGTTTTTGCAAGTCTTCAATAGTTTGATCTTTCTTTTCAGTCTTAAATTTATCTAAGTTCTGATTCATCTTCTCAGCAAATTCTTTCATCATTTGGTCTTGTTGTTTTTGACGCTTGATAAAATCATTTACTTTTTGTTGGTCTTTAAACTCTAAATTATTCTTTTCCTTACCTACCTTTTGAAGCTTTTCTAATTCTGAAAGTTGCTTATCCTGACTTTTTAAAGATTTAGAAAGCGCATTGATATTACTATTTTGCTGTTCTAAATCTTGCTCATGAAGCTCATCATTAGTAGCAACTCGATCTGAGAAAACTGAGGACTTTGCACTCTTAAAATTATGTGGGGCATCATTATCAAAAACTTCAAAATAATATTCATAAGACACTCCTTGCTCAACAGGAAGATTACTAGGAAATGAAAAAACAAATTGATCAAAGACATTGTTCTTAACGGCAATTGTTCCACGTTTGGCAGTGTTAGGCTTATTACGTTCGTAGTATACAATTTGCAATTTTGACAAACCATAATCATCAGATAATTGTCCTAACATATAATCCTTTCCTAGCTTTAAACTATCAGGAGCAACACTTACATTGATAGTAGGGAACTGATCTTTGATTACTGAGAGCTGATAATTAAGTTTTTCGTAGTTTTTAACCTTATTATTAGATGTAAGGATTTGATATTCTGTATTTTGAGCAATGTTTTTTGATAAAATAAAGCTATTATCCCCTTTTACAAAAGGAATTAATGTACTGCCATCTTTCCAATCTACATTTTGAGTAGATTTAGTATTCATTTTCCAAGTAACACGAGTTCCTTCTGGTAGAATTGCATTACCAGTACCACTAATAGTTTCACTTTTTTTATTTAAATAAGAAGGATAATTTAATTGCATTTCGAAATTTGCAATAGATGGAACTGTAATAACTTTCAATTCATATGAAGGAGAAGTTACTTGATTTGCCTCTACATAAAATTCTACATTAGCATTAGGCTTTTCAATTTTGAATTCAAATACACCTGGTTTAGTAGATTCCATAAAATAACTTTCATTTTCAATATGGATCATAACATTTTCAGGAATAACTTTCCCTTCAGATTGCACTTGAAGTATGAAATCTTTATTCTGTTCTGTTTGTAAATTTGAATTTAGGACGACAAATTTGAAAGGAGCTGGTGGTAAAAAAGCAGCATTAAAATGAACAACCCTATTTAAACTTTGAGAAAGGATGTTACTATTTCCAGAAATATAAAAAACTAAAAAGAACAAAATTGGAATTAATGCTAAAGGCAGATATTTCTTGTTTGCACTAAAATTAATCGCATTACTAAACGGAATTAATTGTAATGAATTTGCTTTTTGTTCAATCGAAGCCAACATTAATTCTGACTTTTCAATCTCATTAGTTGTAGATGAAAGTTGCAAAAAGTTCGTCAGTTTATCATTTACTTCAGTAAAATGATTACCAATAATAGCTGAAGCATCTTTATAATCAATCCCCTTTTGAAACTTAAATAATTTAAAAAGTGGGAACATAATAAAACGAAACAACAGAAACACTTCTACACAAACAAAAGCACAAAACAAAAGCGTTCTTCCCAATGGTTTTAACCAAAGAAAATATTCAATGAATATGGTAAATAAAAAATATAATAAGCCAAATCCTGTAAATAGAAGTAAACCTCTAATCAACTCATTGGTGTAATATTTCTTTATAAAATCCTCGAGCTTTTGATATATAAATGGAACTGTTTTCAAAATAGTAATCTGTTTTGCTTATAACCTATAAAAGTAATAATTTTAATTAGATAATGATCAATTAGATAGTTAGTCAATTGAGCGACAAACAACACATTATCTCATTAAAACTCATTTACAAATTCTCTAATTAGAATCGTATCTTTGCATAAAAATTAAACAAATGTCAAAGCAAGTTCGTGTGCGTTTTGCACCAAGTCCGACTGGACCATTACATATTGGTGGTGTTCGTACTGCCCTATTTAATTATTTATTTGCAAAAAAACATAACGGTGTTTTTTATCTTAGAATTGAAGATACAGATCAAACCCGTTTTGTTCCTGGTGCCGAAGCTTACATTATGGAAGCTCTAGAATGGTTAGGAATTGCTCCAGATGAAACTGTTGGGAAAAATGAAAAATTTGGTCCATACAGACAAAGTGATCGTAAAGATTTATACCAACAATATGCTGATCAATTGATCAATTCTGGCTGGGCATATTATGCATTTGATACTCCAGAGTCATTAGATGCACATAGAAAACAACACGAAGCGGAAGGAAAAACATTTATATACAACCATCATAATCGTGAAAAACTAGATACATCGCTAGTAATTTCTTCTGATGAAACTGCTAAGAGAATTGCAAATGGAGAACATTATGTAATCCGTTTTAAAACTCCTGTTAACGAAACATTACATTTACAAGATATTATTCGTGGTGAAGTTAAGTTTGAAACTAATCTTTTAGATGATAAAGTTTTGTTTAAAAGTGATGGAATGCCTACTTACCATTTAGCAAATATTGTAGATGATCATTTGATGGAAACATCTCATGTAATTCGTGGTGAAGAATGGTTGCCATCTATGCCTTTACATGTTTTACTATACAGAGCTTTTGGTTGGGATGCACCAGAATTTGCACATTTGCCATTAATTCTAAAACCAATTGGTAATGGAAAATTATCTAAAAGAGATGGTGATAAACTTGGTTTCCCTGTATTCCCATTAGAATGGAAAACTGAAGAAGGTATTTCTTCTGGTTACAGAGAGAAAGGATTTTTCCCAGAAGCTGTTATTAACTTCCTTGCATTATTAGGTTGGAATGATGGAACGGACAAAGAAATATTTTCACTAAATGAATTAGTAGAAGCATTTGATCTGAACAGAGTTCACAAATCAGGAGCAAAATTTGATCCAGAGAAAAACAAATGGTTCAATCACCAACATTTGGTTAAGCAAAATAACGAAGATTTAGCAAAGGACTTCACTCCTATTCTTGAAGAAAAAAGTGTTGATGTTTCAAAAGTAGATCTTGTTAGAATTGTTTCATTGATAAAAGAACGTGCACATTTTGTATCTGAATTTTGGGAACTAAGTGATTTCTTTTTTCAAGCTCCAACATCATATGATGAAAAAGCTAGTAAAAACTGGAAAGAAGAAACTCCTGCTTTAATGCAAGAACTTACATCTGTGTTAGAAAATATTGAAGATTTTACTTCTGTAAATATTGAAACTATAGTAAAAGATTGGATGACTAAAAATGAAATTGGAATGGGTAAAGTTATGCAACCTTTCCGTTTGAGTTTGGTTGGAGCTTTAAAAGGCCCTCACCTATTTGACATTGTTGAAATCATAGGAAAAGAAGAAACAATTTCAAGAATTCAAAAAGCAATAGTAGCTTTATAAACAAAAAAGCTAATAAATATAAGAGCGTTAAGAACACCAGAAGTTGGTATTCTTAACGCTTTTTTATTTTAATAAAAACATAACGTATTAAAATGGAAGAAATTTCGTAATTTGACCATTAATATTTAAACTAAATTTATCAGTTATGAACATCCCTATTATTATTCTTTTAATCTTCGGATTATTTATTTTCTTATCCTCTTTCTTTACAGTAAAACAACAAACATCTGTAATTATAGAACGTTTTGGAAAATTTCTTAGCGTAAGAACTTCAGGTTTACAATTAAAAATACCAATGATTGATAGAATTGCTGGACGAGTAAATCTAAAAATTCAACAGCTAGATGTTATCATTGAAACAAAAACTAAAGACAACGTTTTTGTAAAACTTAAAGTTTCAGTTCAATTTATGGTTATTAAAGAAACTGTTTATGATGCATTTTATAAA
The DNA here is from genome assembly GCF_025847275.1 of Flavobacterium frigoritolerans. Lineage (GTDB taxonomy): Bacteria > Bacteroidota > Bacteroidia > Flavobacteriales > Flavobacteriaceae > Flavobacterium > Flavobacterium frigoritolerans. Next base: position 116,185 of record NZ_JAOZEV010000005.1, on the reverse strand, counting down.
TTAGAATATCCACACGATCAAATTACATCTTATGTATTTGATGTAGTTCGTGCCGAAGTTCCTAAATTAAAATTAGATGATGTTTTTGAAAGAAAAGATGATATCGCAGTAGCAGTAAAAAGAGAATTGAATGAAGCAATGACTACTTATGGTTATACAATTATCAATACATTAGTAACAGATATTGATCCAGACATTCAGGTTAAAAATGCAATGAACAGAATTAATGCTGCTGATAGAGAAAAAACTGTAGCTGAATTTGAAGCTGAAGCATCTAGAATTAGAATTGTTGCTAAAGCAAAAGCTGAAGCTGAAAGTAAGAGATTACAAGGTCAGGGTATTGCTGATCAAAGAAGAGAAATTGCTAGAGGTCTTGTAGAAAGTGTTGATGTTTTAAATAAAGTGGGAATTAATTCTCAAGAAGCTTCCGCTTTAATAGTTGTTACTCAACATTACGATACATTACAAGCTATTGGTGCAGATGCAAATTCTAACTTAATCTTATTACCAAATTCACCACAAGCAGGTAGCGATATGCTAAATAATATGGTAGCTTCGTTTAGTGCTTCAAACCAAGTGGGTGAAATGATGAAGAGAACGAATAAAAAAGTTAAACCAAAAACTGAAACAAAACCAGATTATGAAGCTCCAGAAACTCCGGAAGCAATAGAATAATCAAAATTTATAAAATAAAAAAGAGGCTTAATGGCCTCTTTTTTTGTTCATAAACCATCCTATTAAATAAGGAATGGCTGCTTGAATAATTTTTATATATGAATTAGAAAGTATCGTTTTGTACGAACCTAAAAACCCATTAATTATATTATGAGGTTCTAAAGATTCCTTAGTTTTTTGAACACTTAAAACTAACTTTTGATAATTAATTTGTTTCTCAATTTTTAGAATTTCCAGTTCCCTTTCAATTTCAGCGTATGATGAGTATTTTTTAGTTTCCATAATTTATTCATTAAAAAAGATTTCTGAAAATTTCTCTAAAATTGGTCCTTCTACCATTTTATCTTTTATAAATAAAATAAGAATCGTTGCTAGTAAATAGATCCCTCCTACTATAAGAAATCCAAAAGTATAACTGCCTAAAGCGGCACTAATTGCAAAAGCAGCTGCAACTGACCCAAACAACATAACCATGCTAAAGCAAAGTAAAATCAAAATAAACTTTAAAATTACTGTTGTAGATTTCATTGCAACTTTAAAACCCCATAATTTATAATAAGCGAGGTGACTATCAACATAAGATTTCGCCTGATCTTGAATATTTTCGGTATGTTCTTTAAACTCTTCAAAAGCCATAAATAACTATTTTAATTGATTTTGATAAAAAATACAAAGTACACAATGAAATCAATGTATTGTAATTCTTAAAATTAATTAAATTTTTTGAAACAATAACAATTTAAGTTCAATGTGTACTTTGCGAATGCCTAAAAAAAGGCTATTTATTTCTGAAGTTTAGCATTTTGAGTTTTCAAATCAGCTAATTTAGTTTCAAGAAATGAAATTACTTCTTCTGTTTTATAACTCATATTCGAAAGCAAGTTTTCATATGTTCCGTCTAAATCTTCTTTAGCATTTAAAAACTTATCACGTAATCCTTCTGTAGATGTTTCTAATTTATGTTTCAAATTATGTTTAGCATCATCAATTCCGTGTTTAATACGTCCTCTTGTTTTTGACCCTTTATCTGGTGCAAACAAAATTCCAATTCCTGCTCCAATCGCTGCACCTGTAAGAAGTGCCAATATTGTGTTTCCTGTGTTGTTTGACATAACTATAAATTTTAAAAGTTGATAATAAAGATAATCAAATTTATATAGATAAAATCCTATAAATAAATGTTTAATATAATTTTAATATACGTAAGCTATTGCTTGATACTTACCATCTGGCTTTTCTACAATTGTTACAAATGGATATCCATTATCTGCAGACTTAGTTTTGATGCGTCTTTCAGTATGTTCTTTTAATGCCAAAGGAGACTCCCCTTTTGTTTTTGTAGACAATCCTGAAAAATTTTCGACTTCTTTTAGTCCTATAGTTTGACTTGGTTTTAAAACTTTTACCAAACTATAATCTTTTTTGTCAGCCACTACAATTTTAGGAGAAATAGATTCTGATTTAGAACTTGCTTTTTCATTAAGTGAAGAAACGGCATATTTACTAATTGTAAATTGCTCTTGACTTCCATTTAACGAATAGTAAAGAAGATCATTATCTTGTTTTATATAATTAACATCTAATTGTTCTCCGTTATGTTTGATTATTTGATGAGTTTGCGAAAAAGCAAAACTCGTAAATAATATTCCTAGTATTAAAAATTTGATTTTCATAAATACAGCTATTAAGTTTATAATATAAAATTAAGCCTCAATAAAGTATATCATAAGAAATGAAATAAACAATTTTGAAAATAATCAAAAAATCAATTTAGGCGATTTTGATAATCATGAAATAAAATTGAAAAACACTTTAAAGAAAAAGTATTATCAAAACTAAATCACAATCTAAATACGAACGATAAATTAATTTTAAGAATTTCATCCAAAACTATTCCAAAACTAAAATTTGCATCAAGGTCAAATTCTGAAGTTTGAGAAATAATTTTGTAATCATAGCCCACTCCATTTTAATTTTAAAAAGAATAAATTCATTTTAAAAAAATTTACTTAATTGGCTTTTTATAAAAATAACACATTTATAGACATTTTTATGTTAACAAGCCGTTAAACCATCTTAATTAAGACAAAAAATTAAAATAAAGCTCGTTATTCAATCTTTTTTAAGAAACCAATATTAGAGTTATCCAATTTATAAAAACGTCTTAAAAACTACATATAGAAGCTGTTTTTAATCTATAAAAACTATAATAAAACAAAAATCAATAAAAAATATTAATAATAGGTAAAAATACAAATAATTTAATTTCATATAATTAAAACTGATGATTAATTTCCACCCTATTTTACATGATATCTTAATACTTTGTAGAATTCTATTTTTAGAGGAATCGAAATAATCTTAAAATTCCATTTTTAAAAATCAAAAAAGTAAAGTACTCACAAATTAAAAAAATGAATTGTAAATCGGGAAAAATGTATCAAAATGGGAAAGATCTTGTACTTATAAATATTTCAGTGTTAGCAATGGCAAAATCACCTTGAAATCAGGTCTAAAATTAAAATAAAGCACGCTAATCAATCCTTTTTTTAAAACCAATAATTGACTCATCATAATTTAAAAAACACCTTAAAATCAATATATGAAAGCTGTTTTTAATCTAAAAAAACTATATAAATACTAAAAACTATAATTAATTCTAATAATAGATAAAACATAAATTAAACATATTTTATATAACTAAAATTGATAATTAGTTTTCCTCTTATTTTATAAAAATTTATCGCTTAGTAGATTTTATTAAGTTGCAAATAATTTAATAATTCAAGTTTAAAAAAACAAAAAGTAAAATACTCCCAAATCAAAAAATTGGATTCAATTTTGAGTAAAACATACCAAAATTGAAAAGATACTGTACTTATAAACATTTCGATGTTAACAACGATAAGACCACTCTAAAATCAGATCAAAAATTAAAATAAGGAAGTCTAATTAATTATTTTTACAAAAACGACTATTATATTGACTGAATATTAAAAACGTCTTAAAATCAATTTATGAAGGTTAATTTTAATATACTAAAACTATAAAATTATTAATTTCAATAGATATTATAAATAATAAAAAAAGCGCTTATAAAAAACGCTTTTCGATAACTAAAATTGATATTATTTTTTTAACATTTCTTCCAAAAGTTCTTTTTCTCTATCAGAAGCATTTTTTGGAGGATTTGAATTTAATTTTTGAATTTCTTCTTCAAACTGATTTCTAAAATCTATTGTTTCCAAATCTCTTAAATTTAAAAGTGCTTTCGAACGTACATAAGTCGATTCACTTCTTAGTGACATGGTATATAATTTTTTAATTTCATCTTCTTCAAAATCTGAAGATTTCAAACTTGAATATTTAAGAATAAATTGAGCAAATAATAACGAACTTTTATTATTGTTAATATTCTTCTTCAATGAATTTTGTAATAAAGAAAAACTTGAAATAGCGGCTATACTCTCCCCTATTGCATTTTCAATTACCAAACGTTCAGGTTTTGTTTCTACTTTAAAATATTTGTTTATATCTTTTAAAGAATTATTTATACTATTTTCTTCTTTTTTACCTTTTTCTTCCCAAGCATCTTTTAATCCTACTGTCTTATTAAATACTAGTTTTGAAGCAGTTGAATCTTTATCAACAGTAAAATATCCTAAACGTTGAAACTGAAATTTATCTTCATTTTGAGCTGTAGCCAAACTTGGTTCAACAAATCCAGTAACAATTTCTAAAGAATTTGGATTTACAAAATCTAGGAAATTTTTATCTTTATAACTGTCTGGAGCTTCATCTATAAACAAACGATCATACAAACGAACTTCGGCTTCTACTGCATGAGCAATCGAAACCCAATGTAACGTTCCTGATACTTTACGTTGGCTAGCTTCACTTCCACTTCCACTTAAAGAATCTGTATCATAAGTAACATGAATTTCTAAAATATTACCTTCTGAATCTTTTATAACACTTTCTCCTTTAATGATATAAGCATTTTTAAGACGTACTTCTTTTCCTAATGTTAAACGGAAAAACTTAGCAGGAGCTTCTTCTAGAAAGTCTTCTCTTTCTATATATAATTCTCTTGAAAATGGCACTTTTCTAAATCCAGCTGTATCATCTTCTTGGTTATTTTCTGCATCAAGCAACTCTTCTTTTCCTTCAGGATAATTAGTAATTACCAATTTTACTGGATCTAAAACAGCCATTACACGAGGTGCAATTTTATTCAAATCTTCACGAATACAAAACTCTAAAACCGATACACTTATTAAATTATCACGTTTTGCAATACCTGTAGAATTAGCAAAATTACGTAATGAAGCAGCTGTATATCCTCTTCTTCTTAATCCAGAAATAGTTGACATTCTTGGATCATCCCAACCATTAACGTGTTGTTCCTTAACCAATTGTTGTAACTTTCTTTTACTTACAACAGTATGTGAAAGATTACGTCTTGCAAATTCTCTTTGCTTAGGACGTAATTTATTATCATCTATAATTTGGTCTAAAAACCAATCGTATAATTCACGGTGAGGCAAAAATTCAAGTGTACAAAATGAATGTGAAATTTCTTCTAGATAATCACTTTGTCCATGGGCCCAATCGTACATCGGGTATATTTTCCAGGCATCTCCCGTTCTATGATGATGTTTGTGTAAAATTCTATACATGATAGGATCACGCATCAACATATTAGTAGATTTCATGTCTATTTTTGCACGCAAAATATGAGTTCCTGCCTCAAATTCTCCGTTTCTCATTCTTTCAAATAAGTCTAAATTTTCTTCTACTGAACGATTTCTATAGGGACTATCTGTACCTGTAGTTGATGGAGTTCCTTTTTGAATAGCCATTTCTTCTGAAGATTGACTATCAACATAGGCTTTATCTTTTTTAATTAATAAAACTGCCCAATCATATAATTGCTGAAAATAATCGGATGCATAACGTTCTTCTGACCAAGTATAACCCAACCATTCAACATCTTTTTTTATTGCATCAACAAACTCTTGTTCTTCTTTTTCTGGGTTAGTATCATCAAAACGTAAATTTACAGGTGATTGATAATCAAGTCCTAATCCAAAATTTAAAGCAATAGAACTTGCATGGCCAATATGTAAATATCCATTTGGTTCTGGAGGAAAACGAAAATGAAGCTTATCTTTTGATAATCCTGATTTTAAATCTTCTTCTATGATTTGTTCAATAAAATTGAGTGATTTTTCTTCTGATGCCATTATTTATAGTAATTTTAGCAAAGATAAAAAAGTTTATAGTATTCGGTTTACAGTTTACAGTTTTCTTTGGAAACTTATCAGTAAATCTGAAACTTAGAACAAGAAATAAAAATTAAAATGGGAATTATTAAACTAAAAAATATCCGTACTTTTTCTTACCACGGATGTTTAATTGAAGAAGGAAAAATTGGATCTGATTATGAAGTGAATTTAGAAATTCATGCTAATTTAAGAAAATCTGCCGAGTCTGATCATCTTGCCGATACGGTTGATTATGTACATTTGAACAAAATTGTTGAAGAAGAAATGGCTATTAGATCTAAATTATTAGAACATGTTGCCAAAAGAATCATTACAAGGGTTCTTGATGAGATCCCAATGATAACAAAAACAATTGTTGAAGTTTCTAAAATTAACCCTCCTATTGGTGGTGATGTTGAGTCGGTTACAATTAGAATGAAAGAAACTAGAAAATAAAATTTAGAAGGTAAAATTATTTCTTTTTATAAAATTTAAAAATAGTTGGCTTTAAGTTTTTAAAATTTAAAGATTATAGTTACTTTTGCCATCCGTTCAACTACGGCGTCGTGGCCGAGCGGCTAGGCTGGGCTCTGCAAAAGCTCCTACTCCGGTTCGAATCCGGACGATGCCTCTAAAAGAGATACAGAAATGTGTCTCTTTTTTTTGTGCTTTATTTTTCTTCAATATTGTAAGACTGATAAGAGTCGAAGTCTTATATGAATCTGCTATTACCTTTGCAAAATTTTTGAACCAAGACTGTAAGAAACTTTAGTTTTATACAATCTTCTCATTTCGACGAAGGAGAAATCTTAGCAAGAAACTCCGTAATCTTTGTCGAGCTACTCGTAGAGATTTCTCCTTCGTCGAAATAACAAAAATGCACAGACCAACTTTAAACTTGAAATTTTACAAAAAGTTTTAAATGTTTTAAACATAAAAAAACCTCTCGTAATGAGAGGTTTAAAATTATATCTTGTAGTTATTAATAACTACTTTTCTATCTTTTCGAAAGCATGTTTTACCATTTCTTTTTCTTTAGGAAACCATCCTTGAACTATTAAAACAAATCCAAAAATCATTAAAACTATACTAATTCCTTTTTTAATTTTAAGAATATTTGAAGGTGTCATTTTAGATTTTAATTGCTTTGCTAAAACAATTTTTATACAATCTATAATTAAATAAGTTAGTACAACTGTTACAAAAAATGTCATCATTCTTGATGTTTGCATTTCTAATTTTGGTCCAATAGAAATAATTATTGCAACCCAAAAACCGAGTACTCCGATATTGATAACATTTAAGAAAAAACCTTTTACAAATAGGCTTCCATAGTTTCTTTTGATAATATCACGGTCTATTTCTTCGTCGTTTATTTTCGCTTCTTTCTTGAGTTGTATAAACGAAATAATACCGTAAGCCAACATGATTATACCTCCAAAGATAAAAAGGGCTGGTTTATCTTGTAAGCTTTTAATTAATCTATAACTTCCTAAATAAGCAATTGCTATAAAGAAAATATCTCCTAAAATTACACCTAGATCAAAAACTAATGCAGCTCTAAAACCTTTGGTAATACTAGTTTCTAGTAATATAAAAAATACCGGGCCTACCATAAAGCTTAAAAATACTCCCCATGGAATCCCTGCTATAATATCATTTATCATTAAAATACAATTTCGATTTATTCTTTTTCTTCAATCCTACCGCCTAGAACAGTTTTTTGGTTAATTTGTTTTGGTTTACCATAGATGTAAATATAGCCACCAGCATTCACTTTTGCATCAACCAAGGTAGTAGCATAGATTTCGGCATTTCCTCCCGCAGAAACGCTTATTGTCGTTTGTGAGGTATGTAATCCCTTTGCTCTTAAAATTCCTCCTGAACCTAAATTAGCAACTTGATTACTTGCTTCTCCAGATACTTTGATTGTTCCTCCAGAAACTGCTCTTACTTTTGCATTATCAACATCCAAAATTACATTGATTTCTCCTCCTTCTTTAGAATTTAAATCAATTGTTGTTTGTTTGAATGTTTCTTTACTAGAAACTATACTTCCTTCGCTTACATCGATGTTTTCAATACGTTTGTAATACAGTTGTATTGAAATATCATCCCCTGATAAAAGTTTAGGAAATGGCATTCTAAGTTTCAGTTCTCCATTTTTATTAACAACTTCTACTTCACTCTCTCTACTTCCTTTTATAACTATCTTATTTTCTGAGGAATGAATTAGTGTAATACTCAATTTATCGAAAACTTTAACTTTATCAAAATCTCCTAAATTTTTAGTTACCTGACCAAATGATACTTGTACAAATAAAATTGCAACTCCTATTAATAACTTTTTCATGTTTTTCTTTTTTAAATTATTACTTCTTATTCTGCTCTTCTTAAAAAATGAAAATCCAATTGTTTCTTAACTAAATCGGCATTTTTTACTTTAACATAAATCTCATCGCCTAATTGTAATATCTTATCTGAAGTAGCACCTACGAGTGCATATTGTTTTTCATCGAAAGTGTAATAATCATCTTTTATCTCTCTGATTCTTACCATTCCTTCGCATTTATTCGATACTATTTCTACATAAATTCCCCACTCAGTAACTCCTGAAATAACACCCAAGAATTCTTCATCTTTATGATCCTGCATGTATTTAACCTGCATGTACTTAATACTATCACGTTCTGCATTAGTAGCTAATCCTTCCATGTTTGAACAATGTAAACACTTGGTTTCGTATGTTTCTTCATCTACAGATTTTCCTCCATCCAAATAATATTGCAATAATCTATGTACCATTACATCTGGATAACGACGAATTGGTGATGTAAAATGGCTATAGTAATCAAAAGCTAAACCATAATGTCCAATATTATCTGTTGAATATTTGGCTTTACTCATACTTCTAATTGCAAGAGTATCAATTAAATTTTGCTCTTTTTTACCATTAACTTCTTCCATTAAAGCATTTAATGATTTCGATATATCTCCTTTATTTCGGAAATCTATCTTGTAACCAAATTTAGCAATTACCGATTGCATTGCAATTAATTTGTCTTCATTTGGTTCATCGTGAATTCTATAAACAAATGTTTTCTTTTGTTTACCAATGTATTCAGCAACTTTTCTATTTGCCAAAAGCATGAATTCTTCAATTAAATGATTCGCATCTTTTGATACTTTAAAATAAACCCCTTCTGGTTCTCCTTCTGCATTCAAATCAAATTTAACTTCAACTTTATCAAAAGAAATAGCGCCATTAGCCATTCTTTTCTTTCTCAAAATCTTAGCTAATTCATCTAGTTTTAAAGTGGCATTTACAATTTCATCCGAAACAACATACGAACTTCCTGTTATTGAGGTTTCCTCTGGAATTGTATTATCTTTTGTTTCAATGATATATTGTGCTTCTTCATAAGCAAATCGTTGGTCAGAGTATATTACTGTTCTACCAAACCATTGGTTAATAACTTGTGCATTCTCTGATACTTCAAAAACTGCCGAGAAGGTATATTTCTCTTCATTAGGACGTAACGAACAAGCAAAGTTTGATAACACTTCAGGAAGCATTGGTACTACTCTATCTACTAAATATACCGATGTTGCACGTTGATATGCTTCATCATCCAGGATTGTTCCTTCCTCCAGATAATACGAAACATCAGCAATATGAATACCAATTTCGTAGTTTCCGTTTTCTAACTTTTTGAAAGACAAGGCATCATCAAAATCTTTTGCATCTTTTGGATCTATCGTAAACGTAAGCGTATCTCGCATATCACGACGCTTAGCAATTTCACTTTCCTGTATAGATGTATCTATTTTTTGTGCATAAACCTCTACTTCTACAGGGAAATCTGAAGGTAAACCGTATTCAGCCAAAATAGCATGAATTTCAGTATCATGTTCTCCTGGTTTTCCTAAAACTTTAACTACTGATCCAAATGGACTATCGGCACGTTTTGGCCAATCTTCTATCGTAACTAATACAACATCACCATTTTGAGCCTCTCCTATTTTATCCTTAGGAATAAAAATATCGGTGTACATTTTAGGATTTGCTGTAGAAACAAAAGCAAAGTTGTTCTGAATGTCAATAACTCCAACAAAGTCAGTTTTATTTCTTTCTATTACTTCAATTACTTCACCTTCAGGTCGTTTTCCTTTTCTTCTGTTGTAAACGTAAACTTTTACTTTGTCTTTATCTAGTGCACGATTTAAATTATTTGTAGGGATAAAAACATCTTCGGTAAAATCTGGACAAATAAAGTAAGCTGTTTTACGACTTGTCATATCAATCGTACCTTCGTAATAATCCTGACTAACAGCTTTAATTAAATATTTTCCTGGTTCTGATTCTACAATCTTATTTTGAGATGCCAGAATCTTTAAATCTTTTATAATTTGATTGCGACTTTTAGTATCGTCTAATTCTAACTTCGCTCCTATTTGTTTGTAATTAAATGGTTTATTAGCATGTTGCGATAAAATTTTTATAATCTTACTTGAGAAATCTTTCTCATTCTTTATCGGTTTTCTAATTTTCTTACTCATATATCTTTTCTTATAAGGTTTAAAATTACAAAGAAGATATCAGATAATGCTTTTTAGGTTCCATTTTATTAAAAATATAACTTTCAATCACAGCTATCTATTGATTTTCAAAGGTCTTTTCTAATGCTCATTTCGTATCTTTACAAAAAGACCCTTATGCAAAGCTTTAAAACCATTGCTACATTCAATTATCTGCACGAAACAGTCGTTCTAAAACACTTACTAGAACAAGAAGACATTCCATACTACCTAGAGAACGAAATGACCTTATCGGTGGCTCCTTTTTATTCGGCAGCTTTGGGCGGAATCAAACTCAACGTTCACCCAGAGGATTTCGAAAGGGTTCAGGAAATTCTTGACAATCTCAATAATCCACTTTCAATCGTTTAAATTCAAATTCTCAATTTTTTTTTCTTTTCAATTTTTCAAAGTTGTCAACATATATTATATATATAAAAAAGAAAAATTTAAATTTAATTAATTTATGGTTGTTATTATAGTGTGTTAATATGTCATATAAATTTATTTTTAAAAGCATTGAAATGAAGTTTCTCTTAGTTATATAGAGTTATCAACATACTTATATTTAGTTAAAGGATTAGTTTCTAGGAGTTTTTAGATTTTAATTAACATTGGTTAACAACCAAAAATGAATTGGTTTTGTAGATAACTTCATATGTTCATTTTTGTTGAAAATGTACTTTTTGATATTGATAACTTTTCTAAAAATTCTCCAAACTTTATTAGGTTATTAAGTTCCAGTTTTGGATTAGGTTTTTTTATGACACAACCAAAAAAAACTTCTAATTTTCTTTCTGTAGTTATTAACAAAAGATGTTAATTTAAAGTTAACTGAATATCAACGAATTAGCTTTTGCTATTAACAATATAAAATTTTAACAAAAAAGATGTTTATTTTTCATTGATTACTAGATACTTATAGCATTGTTAATAATGTTAATAAGTGTTAAGTTTTTGATATAAAGTGAGTTATATATTAAGCTTTTTCTAATACAAATTTCATCAATAAGTACGAATTAGAAAAACTATGTTTTTAAAAGTTATTAAGGAATAATTTGTGAAAATTAGCGAAATTCGTGGCAACCATTTATTAATTGGTTAAATTTGCAGGACACAACTTAATATAACTTAATAATGAAAATTTCAATAGGAAACGATCACGCAGGACCAGAATATAAAAAAGCAATTGTTGCGATGCTTAAAGCAAAAGGATATGAGGTAACTAACTATGGTACAGATTCTGAGGATTCAGTAGATTATCCAGATTTTGGTCATCCTGTCGCTACAGATATCACTGAAGGTAAGGCTGATTTTGGAATTGTTATTTGCGGAAGCGGAAATGGAATTGCAATGACTGTTAATAAACACCCGAAAGTAAGAGCAGGTTTATGTTGGACTAAAGAAATCGCAGTTTTAACACGTTTGCACAATGATGCTAACATTATTAGTATTCCAGCACGTTTTACATCGATTCCACAAGCTGTAGAAATGGTTGAAGCATTTTTAAATACAGAATTTGAAGGTGGAAGACACCAAAATAGAGTAAATAAGATTGCTTGTCAGTAAAAAAGTCAAAAAAACGGGTGCTACGCACCAATAAAATAGTAAGCCGGGCGGATTTTAAAATTCACCTGGCTTTTTTGTTTAAAAATATTGGATTTAATTGCTTCATAAATAGGTAATTATAGAGTTATTAACAACGTAAAAACAACACTATTTATTAATCGATTCTATATATAAAACTACCCTTTTTAGATTATGATTATCAAGGACAGTTCAACTATTTTATTATAAAATATTATTTAGTTGTTTGATAAATAGTAGATTATAGAGTTATTAACAACATAGAAACAATACTATTTATAATGGATTATATAAACAAAACAGCACTTTTTAGATTGTAATTATCAAGGACAGTTCTACTATGTTGTTATAAAATGAGATTTACTCGTTTTATATCTAAGCAATAACAATGTTAATAATGAATATAATAGAAATGTTAGATTTAATTATTTGATAAATAAGCGTTTGTAGAGTTGTTAACAACGTAAAAACAATACTACTTATAATGGATTATATAAACAAAACAGCACTTTTTTGGATTGTGATTATCAAGGACAGTTCTACTATGTTGTTATAAAATGAGATTTACTCGTTTTATATCTTAGCAATAACAATGTTAATAATGAATATAATAGAAATGTTAGATTTAATTATTTGATAAATAAGCGTTTGTAGAGTTGTTAACAACAATAAAATAATACTATTTATTGTCACTTACCATAAACCAAGCAAGAGTTTCAGCATCACAGTAATAAAAAAATATAAGGAAAGCGATTATTACCTGAAGAAGAACAATACCAGCATATTTCATCATAAAAGAAGGTTTACTCGTTTTATGTCTAAATAGTATCATTGCTAGTAACAAACCCAATGAACCTCCAAGAGCTGTTATTACAAACAGTGTATTTTCGGAAATTCTGCGTTTATGTTTGACAGCCAAATATTTATCGTATCCTGCTAAGATAAAGGCAATAGTATTTACAATAAAAAAATATGGTAATAAAACTTTCATTGGCTTAAATTTAAGAACAAAGATATTATTTTAGCAGAATTATTGATTAATTTGCTGTTTCATTTTAATAAGTAAATTATATCAATTTATAATCAAGAAATTATTTCATTAAAAGCATGACTAATATTCAATTCATTGCGAAGACTGTTCAAACAGCAGCAATAAACATTCAAAACACAGTTAAATTACTAGAGGAAGATTGCACGATTCCGTTTATTTCCAGATATCGAAAAGATACAACTGGAAATCTTGACGAAGTCGTAATAGAACAAATTGCAAAACTTCAGAAAGACTATGAAGTTATTGTAAAACGTAAAGAAGCAGTTTTAAAATCTATAGAAGAACAAAAGTTACTTACTCCAGAATTAAAGCAAAAAATTGAACAAAGTTTTGATTTACAAGAGATAGAAGATTTTTATCTTCCGTTTAAAAAGAAAAAGAAAACAAAAGCTGATGTAGCACGTGAAAATGGGTTAGAACCATTAGCAAAAATCATTATGTCGCAAGGCAATGACGATGTTGATTTTATTTCGACACGATATATTAATGATAATGTTATTAATGAAGAAGCTGCTTTACAAGGAGCTCGTGATATCATTGCTGAATGGATCAACGAAAATATATATGTTCGTAAACAATTACGTAGATTATACCAGCGTAAATCGACAATTGCAACCAAGGTTGTAAAAACAAAAAAAGATGATGAGAATGCGCAAAAATTCAATCAGTATTTCGATTGGTCAGAACCGTTAACAAAAGCACCTTCACACCGATTATTAGCAATGCTTCGTGCTGAAAACGAAGGATTTGTAAAAATGAAAATTGAGGTTGACATTGATGAAGCGTATGATATTATTGATGAACTGGTTATAAAAGGTCAAAATAATACAACACCACATATACAATTAGCGATTGAAGATAGTTATAAACGGTTGTTGAATCCTGCTATAGGAAATGAGACATTACAAGAAGCCAAAGCGAAAGCTGATGCTAATTCTATTCAGGTTTTTGCTAATAATCTAGGACAGTTATTGCTTGCGCCACCATTGGGTGAAAAACGTATTCTGGCTATTGATCCTGGATTTAGAAGTGGTTGTAAAGTGGTTTGTCTAGACGAAAAAGGCGATTTGTTATACAATGAAACCATTTATCCGCACGCACCACAACATGAGGACGCTATGGCGATGAAAAAAATCCGCTCGATGGTAAATTCTTATAAAATTGACGCAATTTCTATTGGTAACGGAACAGCTTCGCGTGAAACGGAATTTTTTATCAAAAAAATCGCATTCGATAAACCAGTTCAGGTTTTTATTGTTTCTGAGGCAGGAGCTTCGGTATATTCGGCATCTAAAATCGCTCGTGATGAGTTTCCTAATTATGATGTTACTGTGCGAGGATCAGTTTCTATAGGAAGACGACTTTCGGATCCGTTGGCCGAATTGGTAAAAATCGATCCAAAAGCTATTGGAGTAGGACAATATCAACATGATGTTGACCAATCAAAATTAAAAGAAGAGCTGGATAATACCGTAATTCGTTGCGTAAACTCGGTAGGTATTAATATTAATACAGCGAGTAAACATTTATTGAGTTATGTTAGTGGAATAGGAGAGAAGCTTGCCGAAAACATTGTACAATATCGTTCTGAAAATGGCCCTTTTGAAGATCGTAAACAATTAAAAAAAGTACCTCGTTTAGGAGATAAGGCCTATCAGCAAGGAGCTGCTTTTATCAGAATAACCAATGCAAAAAACCCGTTGGATAATTCGGCAGTACATCCTGAAGCTTACGGTATAGTAGAGAAAATGGCTAAAGATTTAAAACTAACCGTTAATGATCTTATTGCCAATAAAGAACGTACAGCTTTAATTAAACCAGAGAATTATATCACGCCAGAAATTGGTTTATTGACATTAAAGGATATTATCAAAGAATTAGAAAAACCAGGTTTAGATCCGAGAAAATCAGCTAAGGTTTTTGAATTTGATCCGAATGTAAAAAGCATAAAAGATGTGAAAACAGGGATGATATTACCAGGAATTGTTAATAACATCACCAACTTTGGTTGTTTTGTTGACATCGGTGTTAAAGAAAGCGGTTTGGTTCACATTTCGCAACTTAAAGCAGGTTTTGTAAGCGATGTAAACGAAGTAGTAAAACTACACCAACATGTTGATGTAAAAGTAACTGAGGTTGACGAAGAGAGAAAACGTATTCAGTTAACGATGATATTATAAAACAAGAAATTCCAAATCCCAATAATATTTTATTGGGATTTGGAATTTATAAGACCTATAATTTATTAAATAAATTAAGCCGGTTTATCTTCTTCTTTTTCTTTCTTATCAGCTGGCTGATCATTGTCTTTAGCAGCGTTTTTGAATTCTTTAATTCCACTACCTAAACCTTTCATTAATTCTGGAATTTTTTTACCTCCAAAAAGTAATAAAACAACTGCTAATATAACAAGGATTTCTGTAACACCTAATCTTCCCATGATTGAATAGTTAATTGCCGGAGCAAATTTGTATATAATAAAGGCAAAGGTATACAGAATTAGTTAATATGAATTAGTTTTACTATAAAATATTTATTTTTAATCACGTTAAATATTTTATAAAATGCTATTTTAAAGGCTATCCTATTTATATTTTGACCGTTTTATCAACACTAATTATTATTATATTTGTCAATTAAAGTACCACAATGACCGAGAAAAGACTAAAAAGAATTAAATTCAGAAATAGATTATTTGTCAAAAACCGATTGGTTATTTTGAATGAGGATACATTTGAAGAGATCTTTTCTTTCAAGTTAAATCTTATGAATGTTTTTGTAGTTGCGACACTAGGGGCTATTTTTTTAATATTAATTACCACATTTATAATCGCTTTTACACCATTGCGTGAATTTATACCTGGATATTCATCAACGGAATTAAAAAGAAATGCAACCGAATTGGCTCTAAAATCGGATTCATTAACAGTGGCGTTAAAGAAAAATGAAACTTATATCAAAGCGATTCAAAAAGTGCTAACAGGCCAATTAGAATATGCTAAATTTAATAAGGATTCTATCTTATCAAGTGTTGATGTAAAAGAGGAAGATGTGAATTTAGCCCCATCCAAAGAAGAATTAAAATTGCGTGAGGAAGTGGCAAATGAAGAAAAAAAAGAAAACACTAGTTCTGTAAAAAAGAATAAAAGTGATAAAAAACAAAAATAAAGAATGTCTATAAAATCAGTCGCTGCAAAATTATTTGCCAGCAAAATTTATAATAACACGCAGACTTGGGCTAAAAAACCTGTTGAAACTCAACAGAAAGTTTTTAAGAGTTTAATAAAAGGGGCAAAAGATACTGAGTTTGGAAAAGACCACCATTTTGATAAAATAAAGACGTTTGAAGATTTTAAAAAGCAAGTACCTGTAAGAGATTATGAAGATTTAAAATCGTATATAGATAAAGTACAATTGGGTCAGAATGACATTCTTTGGAAAGGGAAACCACTTTATTTTGCTAAAACATCTGGAACAACTTCGGGAGCGAAATATATTCCGCTGACCAAAGAATCAATGCCTTATCATATTGAAGCTTCCCGAAATGCAATTTTACATTATATACATGAAACTGGAAAAACAGATTTTGTAGATGGAAAAATGATTTTTTTACAAGGAAGTCCAGAATTGATTGAAAAAAATGGAATTAAACTAGGACGTTTATCTGGAATTGCAGCTCATTTTGTACCAAAATATCTTCAAAAGAACCGCATGCCATCTTGGAAAGCCAATTGTATTGAGGATTGGGAAACTAAGATTAATGCAATTGTCGATGAAACAATAGATCAGGATATGACTATTATTTCTGGGATTCCATCTTGGGTACAAATGTACTTTGAACGTTTAGAAGAAAGAAGTGGAAAGAAAGTAGGGGATTTGTTCAAAAACTTTAATCTCTTTATTTACGGCGGAGTTAATTACGAACCTTATCGTGCAAAGTTCGAAAACCTGATAGGAAGAAAAGTAGATAGCATCGAGTTGTTTCCAGCTTCTGAAGGATTCTTTGCTTATCAAGATTCTCAAAAATCTAAAGGAATGCTTTTGTTATTGAACTCAGGAATTTTTTATGAGTTTATAAAAGCAGAGGAGTTTTTTAGTGACAATCCAAAGCGATTAACGATAGGAGAAGTAGAGTTAGGTGTAAATTATGTCTTGATAATATCTACAAATGCTGGGCTTTGGGGGTATAATATTGGAGATACTGTTCAGTTTACTTCTTTATATCCGCATCGTATTATTGTTTCGGGAAGGATAAAACATTATATTTCAGCATTTGGAGAGCATGTTATTGGCAATGAGGTTGAAAATGCAATGAAAGCAGCAATGGAAAACACCAATGTTCGAATTAATGAGTTTACTGTTGCACCACAAATTAATCCGATAGAAGGATTACCCTATCATGAATGGCTTGTAGAATTTGAAAATGAACCAGAAAATATGGCCACTTTTGCAGAAGCAATAGATGATGCCATGCGAAAACAGAATATTTATTACGACGATTTAATAACTGGAAATATTTTGCAGAAAGTGGTAATAACTAAAGTTACTAAAAATGGTTTTCAGGAATATATGAAATCACAAGGAAAATTAGGAGGACAAAATAAAATACCGCGACTGTCTAATAATAGAGATATAGCAGACGCATTAAATAAAGAATAAAGCTTAAAAAGTTTAAAAAATATAATTAGAATGAAAGAATCAAAAAACATTTCGAGATCAAGAGCACAAGAATCATCAGCTGCTATTGAAAAAATGTACATTACAATGCGCCACTTGTTTAACAGAGGTTTTTATAAACCAATGGGAATTTCGGGCGATACATTACGTGAAGCATTATTAGCTTTGCGACCAGAGATTTACGGAAATATTGCCGAAGAAAAAGTAGAGCTTAATGGGCTTTTATATGTTATAGAAAGACTTCCGATAGGAATTGAAGAATGTCGTTATATTAATCTAACTTCAGACGAAGGATATTCTAAATCACATTTTCAAGCAATTGTTCCTCCAAAGAGAAGAAGAAATTGTTACAGAATCGATGAGGAGCAAATGAACGTAGAAATTACGCGAGGACGCTCAGATATTTATGATATTTTGACACACTTGACTTTTATTTTTATTGAATCTCATAAAATTAGAAATAGAGTTCTATTAGATGATGGAGGTGAAGTTTCACGTGACTGGCTTAAGCTGGAACATGCAGTAATGCAAACAAAAAAGTTACCGCTTATAGAGAAAGAAAAGGCAATATCGCATGTTGCAAATATTTTAGGAAGAACATTTGAAGATGTTCTTAATATTTATGATGCTTTTGGTTCTGAAGCGGAACCAGATCGATTTTTGCATATTATTTATTGGTTAGGTAAACTAGCGATTGAAGAAGTTGTTGAAAATAATAAACGAACAATTACATTTAGTCCTATTTTGAGAGAGCGTTTAGGGCATCATATTCACGGAGAAATCTGGGCAACGAACATCAAGGAGGTTTTAAAAGCAAATTCGCTTTTAGACCGTCCTATACATGTTATTAGCGCTAATATGCACAGTGTGATGAATTCTATCTTTGCAACACCGGTTTTAAAAACTAAGTTCAAAGATAAATCTGATTTCTTTATTTATGAAGAATTAAGTAAATCAGGAGCAAATGCAATACGTAAAGATGTTGAAGCAATAGCTTTGAAAAATGGAATGATTTCGTTACCAGATTCTTCAGGAACTAATATCGATGTACAAATTTTTGATACAGCTAAGATTGACTGGTCTAAAACCGCATTTCCTAAAGCTGATTTAGAAGATAAGAAACCAGTAATCATTGTTATGGATTATGCGTTTGGTGAGCAAGCTTACGAAACAATCGATGAATTATTAAAACC
The DNA here is from genome assembly GCF_025847275.1 of Flavobacterium frigoritolerans. Lineage (GTDB taxonomy): Bacteria > Bacteroidota > Bacteroidia > Flavobacteriales > Flavobacteriaceae > Flavobacterium > Flavobacterium frigoritolerans. Next base: position 97,157 of record NZ_JAOZEV010000005.1, on the reverse strand, counting down.
ATACAAAAAAGATACACTTCTTAACGTAAAATCGGTTTCGATTATGGGTAAAGCAGGGATTCTAGAAGGTGGTAAAGGAGATATAATGATTCCGACAGCACATATAAATGAAGGAACAGCAGATAATTACTTTTTCGAAAATGAATTAACAGGGGCAATGTTTCAAGGAAATGATATTGCAGTTTTTGAAGGGGCAATGGTTACCGTATTAGGAACATCATTACAGAACCGCGATCTATTAAAATTCTTCCATGAATCTACTTGGAGTGTTATTGGTCTTGAAATGGAAGGATCGTATTACCAAAAAGCGATTCAGTCAGCTTCAAAAATCAGAAAAAGTGTTCCACATGATATAAAGGTGAGATATGCTTATTATGCATCAGATAATCCATTAGAAACAGGAAGCACATTGGCTTCTGGAGGATTAGGAACAACAGGAGTTAAGCCAACTTATTTGATTACGATTAAAATCTTAGAGCAGATTTTTAACGTAAAATAATAACATTAGCATACAAAGGCACTTTTGTGCCCTTGATAAAATAAAAATAGATTTGCGATTAATGTTATCGCAAAGATTAGATTACAATATTTTAAAGAATGTAATTGAATTTATAAATTACATTTGGCACATACAAAAAATACAATGAAAAGAATTCTTATTACAGGAGCAGCAGGATTTTTAGGTTCACATCTTTGCGACCGTTTTATAAAAGAAGGTTATTATGTTATCGGAATGGATAATTTAATTACTGGTGATTTAAAAAACATCGAGCATTTATTTAAACTTGAAAGTTTCGAATTTTATCATCATGATATTACAAAATTTGTACATGTTCCTGGAGATTTAGATTATATACTACATTTTGCTTCACCAGCAAGTCCAATAGATTATTTAAAAATTCCTATTCAAACCTTAAAAGTAGGTTCATTAGGAACACATAATTTATTAGGTTTAGCACGTGTAAAAAAAGCAAGAATTTTGATTGCTTCAACATCTGAAGTTTATGGGGATCCTTTGGTACACCCACAAACAGAGGAATATTACGGAAATGTAAATACAATAGGGCCGCGTGGAGTTTATGATGAAGCAAAACGTTTTCAAGAATCTATCACAATGGCTTATCATACTTTTCACGGTGTAGAAACCAGAATAGTGCGTATTTTTAATACTTACGGACCTAGAATGCGACTTAATGATGGCCGAGTAATTCCAGCTTTTATTGGTCAGGCACTTCGAGGAGAAGATTTAACCATTTTTGGAGATGGTATGCAAACCCGCTCATTTTGTTATGTAGATGATCAGGTAGAAGGTATTTTCCGATTGTTACATTCTGATTACGTATATCCAGTAAATATTGGAAATCCAGATGAAATTACTATAAAAGATTTTGCAGAAGAAATTATAAAACTTACAGGAACAAATCAAAAAGTAGTTTACCATCCATTACCGATTAATGATCCATTACAACGACAGCCAGATACTACAAAGGCAAAGCAATTGCTTGGTTGGGAAGCTAAAGTTAATCGTGCAGAGGGAATGAAAATTACATATGATTATTTTAAGTCCCTTTCTAAAGAAGAGCTATCGAAAGAAGAACATAAAGATTTTTCAAATTATATAAGGTAGATGCGAACAAAAACAGGAAGATATTCAGGTTATATTAGGCCTTTCTCATATTTGATAGATTTAATTATCATCAATTTATTTGCGGTTTATATAATTGATTTTCCTGTTCACCAAATCATATTTCCTTTAGCTTTGAGCTTTGCTTGGGTTTCTATTGCTGTACACTTAGGTTTTTATGAGGTATATCGATATACTAAAGTAATTGCAATTTTAAATTGTGCACTTAAGCAATATGTTTTGTTTAGTTTAGTAGTTTTTGCATTAGCTTTTTTTTATTCAAAAAGAATAAGTTTACCTTCAGTAGTTGTATTTATTAGCAGCTCCTTTTTGGTGATATTAACCATTAAATTTTCTATTTATTTTTTCCTAAAAAAATTCAGGGTGCTATATGGAGGTAACTCCAGACGAGTAGTATTAATGGGGAATAGTAAGAGTGTTGCTCCATTGCAAAATTTTTTTACGGATAATTTAGATTATGGTTATAAGCTGATGCATATATTTGATATTGGGAGTGATAAAAAATGTCAAATTAATCAAATGCTAGATTTTGTTTTATTAAATAGAATAGATGAAATGTATTGTTCTATGATTGATTTATCACAACAACAAATGAGGGATCTTATTTATTTTGCAGATAATAATTTGAAGACATTAAAATTTATTCCTGACGATAAGCAAATATTTTTCAGAAATTTTATGTTTGAATATTATGATTATATACCTGTTCTTAAGTTAAGAAATATTCGGCTAGATGATAATTTTAATAAAGCTGTTAAGCGTATTTTTGATGTTGTTTTTTCTACTATAATTATAGTTGGAATACTTTCGTGGTTAATACCAATTATAGGAATTTTAATAAAATCAGAAACAAAAGGGCCAATTTTTTTCAAGCAAAAGAGGAATGGATTGAATAATAAAGAGTTTTATTGCTATAAGTTTCGATCGATGAAATTAAATGATGAAGCACATATAAATCTGGCTTCTAAAAATGATGAAAGAATAACAAAAATTGGTGCATTTATTCGTAAGACGAGTATTGATGAATTGCCACAATTTTTCAATGTTTTAATGGGTAATATGTCAGTAGTAGGACCAAGACCCCATATGTTAAGCGTAACAGAGGTTTATGCGCTTAAAATCAATAAATTTATGGTAAGGCATTTTGTTAAGCCAGGTATTACAGGATTAGCTCAAACGAGTGGGTTTCGTGGCGAAGTAGAATCGGATAAAGATATTATTAACCGAGTTAAATATGATATTTTTTATATGGAAAACTGGTCTATTTTGTTAGATATAAAAATAATTTTTGATACAATTTGCAATACGCTAAAAGGCGATGATAAAGCATATTAATGGATTTAGTTTCTATTTTAATTCCGACGTATAATTGTGAAAAATTCATTGATAAAACCATACAGTCTGTACAAAACCAGAGTTATCCTAACTGGGAAATTATTTTGGTTGACGATGCCTCGACAGATAATACAGTAGCAATAATAAAAGAATTTGCTCAAGCTGATAATCGAATCAAGATCATAGAATTAGAAAACAACTCAGGGAATGGTTTTGCTAGAAATATAGCTTTGAATAAAGCAAATGGAAGGTATATAGCATTTCTAGATGCTGATGATTTATGGTTTCCCCTAAAATTAGAAAAACAAATAAAGTTCTTAAAAGATAAGAATTTGCCTTTTACGTTTAGTTTTTATGAGTGGATTGATGAAGAGGGTAATGTTCTAAACAAAAAGATAGAAGCTCCATTAAACTTAACTTATCAACAATTGTTTTTTTGCAATTATGTAGGGAACTTAACTGCAATTTACGATGTTGAATTTTTCGGAAAAATTACAATCGAAGCTACTCAAAAAAGGCAAGATTGGCGCTTGTGGCTCACAATTTTAAAGCAAATTAAAGAAGCAGAACCAGTTCCAGAATTTTTGGCTTATTATAGGATAAGAAAAGATTCAATTTCATCTTCAAAGTTTAAATTAATCAAACATAATTTTGGCGTTTACAGGCGATTTCATGGATTTAATTTTATGGTTTCCTGTATTCTTATGACCCGATTTCTGTTCACTCAATTGGTTATAAAACCAAAATATATAAAGAGAGTTTAGTATTTCTCTAAGGTCACAATTTGTGACCTTAGAGAATTTATTATTTTTTATATCCAATTTTCACTCTTTCGCTTTCGTCTTCTTTTTTCTCAGTGAGTTCATCTAAATAAGAAAAGACCAATTCAATATTTTTATCATGATTCTCTAATTTCTTTTGAATCTGCAGAATATCTATTTTCATTTCGGTTGTGTCCAGAAGCATTTGTCTTACTTTCGTGAAAATACGCATGATTTGGATATTAGTTTGAATTGCTTTATCACTTTTTAGGACACTTGATAGCATCAAAACACCATGTTCTGTGAAAGCAAAAGGTAAATATTTTAAGTTAAATCCTCTGCCATTCTTCAAGGTCGCAATTTGCGACCTTGAAGAATTATACTCAACTTCAGTTAGTTGAAACATAAAATCTTCGGGAAATCTAGAGATATTTCTTTTTACTTGTTCGTTTAATCGTTTTGTTTCTATTCCATAAAGTAAATCCAGATCGCTATCCAGCATTACTTTTTGATTTCGGATAAAGTAAATTTTGTTAGAAACAGTTTCTTCAGAAAGCAGAGATTGATCGTCCATGAGTTTTAATTAAAAAAAACAAACGTAAGATTTTATCTATATTACAAACAAGATTTAAATTGTTTTAGCTTTCCGCGATTAGTTCTTTCTAAAACTGTTTTTCGGGTAAAAGTGAAGTTTAAATCAGGTTCAAGATAGAGAGCAATTGCAGTTTTAATTTTCTCAATTTGATTTTTATGGAGTTCATTATCACTAACATATTCTATTTCAAAAGAATCTATTTGAGTTTGTTTAATAATAAACTCTTTTACATTTCCGTCGTCTTCGATTATACTTTTGGTCACATAATAAAACGTTAATCCAGGTGATTTTTTACCGCTTGGTAAAACCGCAACATCATTGGTTCTGCCAATAAGTTTTTTAAGAATTGGCTTTTGCGAAGTGCTTTTTTTATCCAAAATTCCGATATCACCTATATCATAACGAATAAACGGATGCGCTTTGTTGAATAAAGAAGTGATTATAATTCTACCTTCAATTCCATTTGGAACAGGTTGATTATTTTCGTCCAGAATTTCGACAAAAAGAGTTTCTGCATTTATTTGCCATTCTTCATTAGGATTTTCAAAAGCAATTAAATCAAGTTCAGATGCTCCGTATTCATTAATAATCAGAATCCCAAATTGTTTTTTTAAAAGGTTTTTATCCGATTCAAAAAGCATTTCAGAAGTAACAAAACAAGCTTTTAAACTAGGACAGATATCTTTTAAGATGATATTCTTCTTTTCTAAAAACTTAGCAAACAAAACAATCGAACTTGTGTAGCCGTTGAGGTAATCGAATTTTTTGATTCGGAATTTTTGTAAAAACCGTTCTAAAACAATATCAGATAAATTAAAAATAGGAAACCGATAACGGTTGCTTAAAAAATCTTTAAAACGTTCTTTTTTGTTTCCAATAAAATCCATCGGAATACCATAAAAACGGGCTTGATACGAAGTATTAAAATTGATTCCGTGCCAACCAAAACGCATACTATTAGAAGCCCAGGTTAAAGCATGACAATATTTATCTTTTGCAAAAACAAAAGGAGTTCCGCTTGATCCAGAGGTTTTGTTGAGGTAAACGTTTTTTATAGAATAACCTTTAGATAGTCTTTCTGAAAGAGGTTTTTGCAAATTCTGTTTGTTCAAAATTGGTAAATCATTCCAGCTTTTGGTATTTATAGAACCAACCAATGCAGCATAAAAAGGATTGTTTTGCAAATGATAAGCAACGATTTCTTCTTTTTTATGCTGAATAAATAGAGCATGCTCTTTTTCAGAAAGCCCCATAATGGTATCCAATTCAGCTTTAGCTTCCTTAATTGGAAATCCATTTATAAGAAGAGAAAGATCAAAAAGTCGAAGCATTTGGAGGATAAATTTTATCAAAAATAATACTTACCAACAACTAAAAATCAAGAACCAACAACTTTTTAAAAATTAATTCTGTTTTAAGGTTAAAAGCAATTATTTTTGCACCACAACTAAATACAACTATACAATGACAATTTTACTATTGGGTTCAGGAGGAAGAGAGCATGCGTTTGCATGGAAAATGATTCAAAGTCCGCTATGCGATAAACTTTTTGTGGCACCAGGAAATGCTGGAACAGCTGGTATTGCTCACAATGTAAACATTAGTCCAACCGATTTTGAAGCAATAAAAACCTTAGTACTTGGGGAAAACATAGGTATGGTTGTCGTTGGACCCGAAGATCCATTGGTAAAAGGGATTTACGATTATTTTAAAAACGACGAAAGTTTAAAACATATTCCGGTTATCGGACCATCAAAATTAGGCGCACAACTTGAAGGAAGTAAAGAGTTTGCTAAAGAGTTTTTGATCAAGCACAATATTCCAACAGCAGCTTATGATAGTTTTACTGCAGAAACTGTAGAAAAAGGATGTGAGTTTCTAGAAACATTGCAACCTCCTTATGTTTTAAAAGCTGATGGTTTGGCAGCAGGTAAAGGAGTTTTGATTATTCAAGATTTAGAAGAAGCTAAAACTGAATTAAGAAACATGTTAGTTCATGAAAAATTTGGTACAGCGAGTTCAAAAGTTGTTATCGAAGAGTTTTTAGATGGTATCGAACTAAGCTGTTTTGTATTAACAGATGGTAAAAGTTATAAAATACTGCCTACAGCAAAAGATTACAAACGTATTGGAGAAGGTGATACAGGATTAAATACAGGCGGAATGGGAGCAGTTTCTCCAGTTCCTTATGTTGATGCTGTTTTAATGGAAAAAATCGAAACACGCATTGTTAAACCAACAATCGAAGGTTTCCAAAAAGACGGAATCGAGTACAAAGGTTTTGTTTTTATTGGATTGATAAATGTTAACAATGAACCAATCGTTATAGAATACAATGTAAGAATGGGTGATCCAGAAACTGAAGTTGTAGTTCCAAGATTAAAAACTGATTTAGTAGAATTGTTCTTAGCTGTTGCTAATGAAAAATTGGATACAATTTCTCTAGAGGTAGATCCAAGAAGCGCTACAACAATTATGGTTGTTTCAGGTGGTTACCCAGAGGATTTTGAAAAAGGAAAAGTAATTTCTGGATTAGAGAATATTTCAGATTCTATTGTTTTCCATGCAGGAACAAAGCTAGAGAATGACAATGTTCTAAGTAATGGAGGAAGAGTTTTGGCAGTGACTTCGTATGGAGACAACTTTCAAGAGGCCATAAAAAAATCTTATCAAAACATAGACAAGCTAAATTTTGATAAGATGTATTTTAGAAAAGATATTGGCTTTGACTTACTTTAAAAAAGAGTGAGCCGTAGTATCTTGATTTTCTGTTCCGGCTGCATCAAAAATGCGTAATTGTTTAATCCAATATACCATTGCAGCTGCACAGATAATCATGAAAATCCAATTAATTGTATTAGCACCAAACCATGATACAAGTTCTAATGAACGTAAAAAATCAAGTGGAGCAAATAAAATGTTTACGAATAAGTACTGTATTCCTTCAAAAAAAGCTGTCATAATTTATAAAATTATTTTGTTATTTATTGTTTTGTAACGCATTGAAGTTATAAATCCCGATAATCAGAATCTTTATTTCAAGTTGTTGGTTTCCTTTTTAAACAAGTATTATATTTACAGTCACAAAAGTATAAAATATCCTTATGATAACAAGTGTTTTTAAAAAATCTACACCATTAAATTATTCTTTGGTCGTAATTTTAATGCTGGTTTTCTTTTTCATCTATCAATTTCAAGATATTTCTTGGACAAAATCGCTTATTTCAGTTTCAGAAAAAATAAGCTTATTGATAGTTGTATTAGGATCGATGTTGGTAACAAATTTTGTGGTCAAGAAAAATGGGCTTAGTAAAGACAACGGTTACACGATATTTTTTTATTTATTGTTAACGTTATTTTTTCCATCAGCGTTTAACAATCCTACTATTTTACTTGCCAATTTTTTTGTACTATTAGCGCTTCGTCGTTTGTTATCATTGCAATCCCTTAAAGCTTCAAAAGAAAAAATATTTGATGCATCATTATGGATTCTATTGGCTTCTTTGTTCCAATTTTGGTGTATTTTATTTCTTATATTAGTATTTATATCAATAATTTTTCACGTTGCGGGTGATTATAGAAACTGGATTTTACCATTTATAGCTCTTTTTACTATAGCTACACTTTTTCTACTGGTATCTTTATTGTTTAATATTGATGTAATAACATTTTTCAAAAATCATGCATTGCTTGATTTTAGAATCAATTATTTCACCAATAACTACCAAAACGGAGCTTTGTCAATATATGTCGCAGTTGCTCTATTCTTAGTAGTTTCGTTGTTATTAACATTATCAAATAGACCATTGTTACTACATTCTTCTTATAAGAAAATTATAGCTTATTTCTTTATAGGAGTTGTTATATTTTTAGTATCTCCTAATAAAAGCAATGATTTGTTATTGTTTACAGTTGCACCTTTGGCTATTATGGGATCAAGTCATATTGAGTTTTCGCAAAATAAACTAAACAATGAAATCGTTTTTGGAGTCTTAATTTTGTGTAGTCTTTTTACCTTTTTCTCTCAACTATAATTTATTTCCATAGGCTAAGTCGCCAGCATCACCTAATCCAGGAACGATATAATTTTTCTCATTTAAGTTACTATCTAAGGCAGCAATCCATAAATGACAAGAATCTGGAAGATGTTTTTCTAGATAAGCAACACCTTCTGGAGCAGCAATTACAACAGCAAGATGCATTTCTTTGGGAGCACCATTTTGTATTAATTTTTCATAAACAGCAACAATAGACTGACCAGTTGCCAGCATTGGGTCAATTAATAAAACGGTTTTATTATTGATACTAGATAAGGCTTGATATTCGACTAAAATAACAAATTCATCATCATTATTAGGATGATGTCTGCATGCCGAAACAAAGCCATTTTCAGCTTCATCAAAGTAGTTTAAAAAACCAATATGTAAAGGTAAACCTGCACGTAAAATAGAACATAAAATGAGTTTGTCATCTATTTCAGTAGTGTTTTTAATACCAAGTGGCGTTTCTATTTCTACGTTTTTATAAGATAGATCTTTGCTTATCTCATAAGCCATAATTTCACCAATCCGCTCAATATTTCTTCGAAAACGCATGCTGTCGTTTTGAACTTTTATATTTCGTATCTGGCCTAAAAAGTGGTTCAATACGCTGTTGTTTTCGGATAAATAATGAATCTGCATGATGGTATTTTTTAATTTATTTTTAAATCTGATTTAAGATAAATAGATTTATGATTTGATATTTTTTTATAAAAGTATAAAAAGTATCTTTGTATCTATAAAAATTAAAGACATGTTTTCAAAATTAGCATATTCTGTATTCGAACAAAGCATCAAAGATTATCATAAATTTGATAATGTTGATCAGCCAATAAACAATCCATATCCTAAAGATAAATTTGAACATTTATTATATTTAAAAAACTGGATAGATACTGTACAATGGCATTTTGAAGATATTATTCGTGATCCAAATATTGATCCAGTAGCTGCACTTGCTCTAAAAAGAAGAATTGACGCTTCTAACCAAGAACGTACTGACATGGTAGAATATATCGATAGTTATTTTTTACAAAAATACAGCCATGTAAAAGTAAAAGACGGAGCTAAAATTAATTCAGAAAGTCCTGCATGGGCATTTGATAGATTATCTATCTTAGCTTTAAAAATTTATCATATGAATGAAGAAGCTACTCGTGCAGAAGCTTCACAAGAGCATAGAGATAAATGTCAGGAAAAACTAAATGTACTTTTAGAACAAAGAAGCGATTTGTCTACAGCAATTGATGATTTGTTAACAGATATTGAAAATGGAGATAAATTCATGAAAGTGTACAAACAAATGAAAATGTACAATGATGATGATTTGAATCCAGTTTTATACCAAAATAAAAAATAATTGGCAGAATTGTCCAATAAAATTAAGCATATAGCCGTCATGAGACTTTCCGCAATGGGAGATGTCGCCATGACGGTTCCTGTTTTACGCGCATTTGTAAAACAGCACCCGGAGGTTCAATTAACGGTAATTTCACGCCCATTTTTCAAACCATTTTTTGATGGCATACCTAACTTAACTTTTTTCGTTTTTGATGATAAAAAGCGTCATAAAGGTTTTATTGGATTGGTGCGTTTATATAAAGATTTAAAAGAATTGCATATTGATGCTTTTGCTGATTTGCATAACGTTTTACGTTCTAAAGTTGTCAGAACTTTTTTCGCTTTAAGCGGAAAGAAAACCGCTTTTGTTGATAAAGCAAGAGAGGCTAAAAAGGCATTAATGCGTGCAGAAAATAAGATCTTTAAGCAATTACCAACGATGTTTGAACGACACGTAAAAGTGTTTGAAGAACTAGGTTTTGCGGTGGATTTATCTAATCTTGAATTTCCTAAAAAAGCAGTTTTAAGTGCTGAAATTACAAACTTGATAGGAGAAAATTATCAAAAACTAATAGGGATTGCACCTTTTGCTCAATACGAATCTAAGGTTTATCCTTTGGATTTAATGCAGGATGTAATTGGTAAATTAGCTGAAAATAAAGAATATACAATCTTACTTTTTGGTGGAGGGAAAAAAGAAATTGAAATTTTAGAATCACTTTCTAAGCCATTTAAAAATGTAATAAATGTAGCAGGAAAAATTAAGTTTCAGCAAGAATTAAAACTGATTAGCAATCTTGATGTAATGCTTTCTATGGATTCAGGAAATGCTCATATTGCTGCAATGCTGGGTGTAAAAGTAATTACACTTTGGGGAGCAACACATCCGTATGCAGGATTCTTACCATTTAATCAAAAACTAGAAGAAGCATTGGTATCAAATAGGACTAAATTCCCTTTATTACCAACTTCGGTGTATGGAAACAAAATAGTTCCTGGTTATGAAGATGTAATGCGAACTATTTCGCCTGATAAAGTAGTATCTAGTATTCAGTCACAGTTGTAATAATTCAGTATTCAGTGGCAGTTTTTAGTATTCAGGGAGTCTTATTGTACATAGAAAACTAAACTTATAAAATAAAAAAAGAGTTTGCATTGCAAACTCTTTTTTTATGGATTTATTTTTATATTCAATAAATGTCTGAATACTGTGACAAAAGACTAAACATCGTCGTAATCTACATAAATAGATTCAGATGTTGGATGTGCTTGACAGGTAAGAATTAATCCGTCTGCGATTTCTTTATCTGTTAAAATCGAGTTCTTTTTCATCTCGGCAGTTCCCGAAGTTACACGAGCAAGACAGCTGCTACAAATTCCGCCTTGGCAAGAATAAGGAGCATCAATTCCTTGCTTTAAAGCAGCATCAAGAATGGTTTGTTTTTGAGACATTTCAAAAGAAACTTCCTCGTCATCAACAAGAACAGTAATTTTTGAATGTCCTTCTAATGAAGTATCAATTTTATTTTCTTGTGTAGAAGAAGTAAAAAGTTCAAATTTTATAGCAGATTCTTTTACATTTTTTTCTTTTAAAATTCCTGAAACCGTATTGATCATTTCTTCAGGACCACATAAATAGAATTTATCAAATTGTAATTCTTTATGCTTGTTGTTCAATACATAATTTACAGCCGATTTATCAATTCTTCCAAATAATGCATTTTCTACTTTAGCTTGACTAAAAACATAGTGTACAAATAAACGGCCTACATATTGTAATTGTAAATCGTGTAATTCTTGATGAAAAATAGTGTCTTCGACAGTTTTGTTTCCGTAAACCAATACAAATGAACTTTTTGGTTCGCTTTTTAAAACTGATTTTAGAATAGAAAGCACGGGAGTTATTCCGCTTCCAGCAACAAATGCAGCATAGTTCTTTTGTCTTTCTGGTTCAGGTTCAAATGTAAATTTACCTTCTGGCTTACCCACTTCAAGGACATCTCCTGCTTTTAGTTTTGTCGTTGCGAATTGAGAAAAAACACCATTTTTTACAGCTTTTACAGCAATTCGTAATTCGCCACTTTCTGGAGAAGAACAAATAGAATAAGCACGACGAAGCTCTTGGTTATCTAGTGTTAATCGTAAATTGATATATTGTCCTGCAACAAAAGTATAGTTTGATTTTAGTTCTTCAGGAACATTAAAAAGTATTGAGACTGCAGCAGCAGTTTCGCGTTTTACTTCTTTTATTATTAGTTTTAGGAATGAAGGCATGATATTATTTTTTTGCAAAAGTAGCAAACAGCTATTAAATGATTGGTATTAAAGAGTAATATTTTATTTTGTTTGTAACGTTTTCTTACATTTACATACTTACCAAGCAAACTAAACCAAAAAAATGATTAAAAAATTTATTTATCTCGAATGGAAAGCCTTTTCTAGGTCGGCATCTTTTGGTGCTAATGTAGCATTGAAAATTATAATAGGTTTTCTGGCAGTTTATTTCTCACTTATTTTCGTAGCAGCTGGAGCAGGAGCTTTTTATGTTCTTAAAAAGATGAACCTGGATCCTTTATTAACTATAAATAAGTTCTTAGTTTATTATTTTTTATTCGATTTGGCGATGAGACTTTTAATGCAAGCCATTCCAGTACTTAATATTAGACCTTTATTAACATTAAGAATTCAAAAGAAAACGATCGTTCATTTTTCACTTGGAAAAACAGCTTTATCATTTTTTAATATTATTCATGCCTTCTTTTTTCTCCCTTTTACAATAGTATTATTACTAGAAGGATACGATATCTTGGGCGTAATTTTTTGGCATTTGGCTATAATAGGATTAATTTACATCAATAATTACCTGAATATTTTATTAAGTAATATCGATAAATTGTTTGTCATTTTTCTTGGAATAATAGCCATTTTGGGAGGATTACAATATTATGATCTTTTTGATATTACAAATTATACCGTTTTGTTTTTTGATGGATTATATGCAATCAAAGGGCTTTTTCTTATTCCGGTTTTGGTCTTGATAGGGTTATATTATGTAACTTTTAATTATTTTAAAAGCAATTTATATCTTGATGCAGGACTTTCGAATAAGCATGATATCGCTAAAACCGAAAATTTAACATGGCTTAATCAATTTGGAACATTGGGAACGTTTCTTAAAAATGATATTAAACTTATAAAGAGAAATAAAAGATCCAAGATGACTATCATGATGAGTATTCTTTTCTTGTTTTATGGTTTTTTATTTTTTTCTGGAGGTGTCAAATCATATAATAGCCCTGTTATGCACATTTTTGCAGGTATCTTTGTTTCAGGTGGTTTTCTGTTTACTTTCGGACAATTTGTACCAAGCTGGGATAGTTCGTATTATCAACTTATGATGACACAAAATATTCCGTACAAAGGATACATTACATCAAAATGGTGGTTAATCGTTATCGCAACAATTGTTTCAACAATAATAGCTTCATTTTATCTTTATTTTGGGTGGCAAGTGTATCTTACAATTGTGGTTGGAGCAATTTATAATATTGGCGTTAATTCACACTTAGTTCTTTTAGGAGGTGCATTTACCAAAACTCCAATCGACTTAACATCTACTAGTGGTGCTTTTGGAGATAAAAAAGCATTCAATGTAAATGCAATGCTGCTTACGCTACCTAAATTATTATTACCAGTGGGATTGTACTGGATTGGTTTCTCTCTTGGAAATCCTAATATCGGATTAGCATTAGTTGCTTTAGCAGGAGTGATAGGTTTTATATTTAGAGACAAGGTTTTTATTCTAATCGAAAAAAGATATAAAATCGAGAAATATAAAACCATAAGTGCGTATAAACAAAAGAGTTAATTCATCAATTTGAAAATCTGTCAATTAGATAATTAATTTCAATTGACGTAATCTAAAATCAATACCGAAGCTTCGGACTAAAATCAAAAATTACAATGATACAAGTAAATCAACTTTCAAAAACATATAACGGAACAACGGTTTTAAAAATAGAAAATTTAGAAATTCCAAAAGGGCAAAGTTTTGGATTGGTAGGAAATAATGGAGCAGGGAAGACTACTTTTTTTAGTTTATTATTAGATTTGATTCAGCCATCTACAGGAAATATAATTAATAATAATATACAAGTAAATAATGATGAAGGTTGGAAAACTTTTACAGGTTCTTTTTTAGACGAAAGTTTTTTGATTGGTTATTTAACTCCAGAAGAGTATTTTTACTTTGTAGGAGATTTACGCAAACAAAATAAAGCCGATGTTGATGCATTGTTATCAAAACACGAAGAGTTTTTTAATGGTGAAATCCTAAAAAACAAAAAATATCTACGTGATTTATCCAAAGGGAATCAAAAAAAAGTAGGAATTATAGCCACGCTTATTGGGAGCCCCGAAGTAATTGTTTTAGACGAACCATTTGCTAACTTAGACCCTACAACAGTAAGTAGATTAAAAAAAATAATTAAAGAACTAGCTGATAATCCGAATGTTACAGTTTTGGTTTCGAGCCATGATTTACAGCATACAGTTGAAGTTTGTGACAGAATAGTTGCTTTGAATAAAGGAGAAATTGTAAAAGATATCCAAACTTCTAAAGAAACACTTCAAGAACTCGAGGCGTTTTTTGCCGTTTAAATATAAATATCTCAAAAAGAAGCGTATTTTTACCAGTCATTATACTAAAAAACTTTTTTAGATGTTAAATGTTAAAAGTGTTTCCCATTGAAAAACAATCGATTTAAATACATTTTTCTGTTCTTATTTATCTCCTTTTTGATAGCTTGTTCTACAAAAAGAGACACGTTTTTGGCAAGAAACTCTCATGCATTAAGTACAAAGTATAATATTTTGTATAATGGGCAAGTGGGTTTTGATAAAGGGATGAAAGCGATAGAAGCTAATTATACCGATAACTTTTGGAAATTACTGCCTGTTGAAAGGATGCAAATTGATGAAGGTAATTCGGATGAAGCTAAAACTAAAAATCCTGATTTTCAACTTGCAGAGACAAAAGCGACCAAGGCGATTCAGAAACACTCGATGAATATTGGTGGACGAGAAAAAAACAGTCAGATAGACGAAGCATATTTAATGCTTGGTCAGGCTCGTTATTATGACCAGAGATTCTTACCTGCTCTAGAAGCATTTAATTACATTTTATATAAATACCCAACAAGTAGTAATATCAATACCGCAAGAATTTGGCGTGAAAAAACCAATATGCGATTAGGTAATGATGAGTTGGTTATAAAAAACATCTATAAATTAATTAAAGGAGTTGCATTAAAAAAACAAGTATATGCCGATGCAAATGCTTTGTTAGCAGAAGCTTTTATTAATTTGGAAGAAAAAGATAGTGCAATTACAAAACTTAAAATTGCAGAAGAGTTTACCAAAAGAAATCCAGAAAGATCTAGATACCGTTTTATTTTAGGACAATTGTATCAGGAAACCAATAAGAGAGATAGTGCGCTTTATTTTTATCAATCAGTAATTGATATGAACCGAAGAGCAGAACGAAAGTATGTAATTAATGCTTATGCAAAAAAGGCTCAGTTATTTGATTATCAAAATGGTGATAGTGAACTTTTTATTAAAACATACAATAAACTAGTTGATGATAGAGAAAACAGACCATTCTTAGATGTAATATTTTATGAAATGGGAGTCTTTTTTGATAAAAAGAAAGATGAAAAATCAGCATTAGAATTTTATAATTCTTCTTTAAAAAGAAAATCTAAGGATCCCTATTTGGTAGCATCCACCTATCGAAACATAGGGAACATGTACTTTAAAAAAGCAAGTTATACACTGGCAGCAAAGTATTACGATAGTACTCTGGTAAAATTAGATTCTAAAACCAGGGAGTATGTTTATATCCAGAAAACTAGAAAAAATTTGGATGATGTAATAAAATATGAAGGTATTGCGAAACGCAATGATAGTATTATAAATGTAGTTGGACTTTCTGATTCAGCCAGAGTAAAATATTTTGGAGATTATATTGCCAAGTTAAAAACTGCCGATGAAGCCAAACGAATTCTTGAAGAAAAACAAAAAGAGAAAATTGCGAATATAGAGCGAAACACAAATGGAGGAGGATTGGAAACAATAACTGCAAAAGGAGCTTTACCAGGGAATCCTGAAAAAAGTGGTGTTCCAAGTCCGCCAACAGGAAATGAGGTTGCGAGTGTTTTCTATTTTTATAATCCATCAACAGTAGCTTATGGTAAATTACAATTCAAAAAACTGTGGGGAAATAGAGAGATAAATAGCAACTGGAGATTACCGTCTAATAAGTCGAATTCAAATTCTGATGATGATAAATCAACAGCTGTTGCTGTAAATGATTCAATAATAGAAGAAGTAATAGTCGAAAAGTATACTACAGATTTTTATTTAAAACAACTTCCAAAGGACAAACAGGCAATAGATAGTATTGTTCAGGAACGAAATTTTTCGTACTACCAATTAGGACTTATTTACAAGGAAAAATTCAAAGAATATGAATTGGCTAGCAATAAGTTAGAGCAATTATTAAAGAATAATCCTGAAGAAAAATTGATTTTGCCATCTATGTATAATCTGTATAAAATTTACGAGATTACAAATCCTGCAAAAGCGGTAGCGATGAAACTGGATATAACTACTCGTTATCCAAATTCACGCTATGCACAAATCATAAACAATAATGGTTTAGATGAGGGAGCAGGAATAAAGGCACCAGAAAAAGAATATCAAAAATGGTATAAATTATTTCAAGAAGAAAAATATGCCGAAGTCTTAAATAATATTGATGACCTTATAAATCAATATTCGGGAGATGAAATAGTTTCTAAATTTGAGTTATTAAAAGCCAATACATTAGGAAAAGCTAAAGGATTAGTTGCGTATAAAAAAGCGATAGAAAATGTAGCAGAGAACTATCCAAATAGTGAAGAGGGTAAAAAAGCACAGGATGTTTTAACCAATCAGATTCCATTTTTGGAGAAACGTGTATTTACAACTGTTGATAACAAAAATTGGAAAATCCTGTATAAAATTGATATTCAGGATGAAAAAGCAAGAAAAACAATTGAGGATATTATTAAAAAATTCTTAGTTGATGAGAACTTCCAAAAGTTAACTTATTCTTTTGATAAATATGATTTGGATTCAGGGTTTGTTACCATTCATGGTATAAAATCAGAGAGTTATGCAAATGATGTTGCCAAAGTGTTAAAAGAAAATAAAAAGTATAATTTGGTAGCCTATCCAGCAGTAATAATATCAAGTGACAATTATAGTATAGTACAAATCAATAAAAATTTAGAAGCCTATTTAGCTCCTAAAACACCTTAAACATGTTTAATAAAGCCCCAAAATTTAGCACAGAAAACCTAGGAAAAACTAATAGAATAGTCGAAGGAACTATAATAACCGGAGATATTACATCGCTAGCCGATTTTAGATTAGATGGAGAATTAATAGGTAATTTTACCTCGAAAGGGAAAATTGTAATTGGTCCAGCAAGTAAAGTCAAGGGAGACATCATTTGCCAGAATGCCGATATTGAAGGAGAATTTACAGGAAAGATTAAAGTTGCTGAGCTTTTAAATGTAAAAGCAACAGCAAAAATTAATGGAGAAGTAACCGTAGGCAAATTATCTGTAGAACCAGGTGCCAACTTCACAGGTACTTGTATAATGTTAACAGATTCTAAAAGTGGAATAAATGGCGGACAAGGAACCAAATGAAAATCAGAGAAATAATAAATGGTTAGTTTTTGTTAACATTCCAATACAGATGGGAGTAATTATATTTTTATTTTCCTATTTGGGTATGTGGTTAGACGAAAAATATTCAAATGGCGGTTCGCTGTGGACAATTATATTGTCTTTATTTTCTGTCTTTCTTGCTCTTTATAATGTCATCCGACAAGTTAAAAATTTAAATAAATAATGAATAAAGTTGTAGATTTTCTTAAGTATTTTGTTCCTTTTTCGATTGTATTGTTAGCCACACAATATTTTATAATGCAATCGTTATCAGATAAATTAGTTTTTTTTTATTCCGTGTGGAGTATTTACATATTTAATATAGTAGCTACTTTTTTAGTGTATCTGTTTTTAATTTATGTGAATAAAATTTTTCCAACTTATACAGGTTTCGCTTTTCTTGGAGCAAGTTTTTTTAGAATGATGGTAGCCATCATTTTCTTGATTCCTTTGATAAAAGCGGGAGTTAAAGATCCAATAATTGATTTGGGAGCATTTTTTATCCCATATTTTTTATTTTTACTTTTTGAAACATATTTTACAGTTCGACTAATAAACAAAAGCTAACCGCTTCATTATTAGATAAATTGATAATTTAAAATGTAATATTAAAAAACATATCCATAAATTTTCAATTTTCAATTTAAAATGTACCTTTGCAAAAAATTTTTGGAACCTAAAATTAGATAAAGATTTAATAATGATATTTTCAAATAAACCAGTTCAGTACTTATTAGTTACATTATTAGCATTTACTTCGTCGATAAATTTCGCCTCTACCACTGTTGATAGTGTTTCTGTTAAACACGAAAACGTTGAAGTAGCAGAAGGAAGCGGTCACGGAGAAAGTGTTGGTCACGAAATAGAAAAAGAATTTAATGCAAGTGAATTGATTAATTCACACATTGGAGATTCTCATGATTTTCATATTGCTGACTGGAATGGTCATGCTATTTCGCTTAATCTACCAGTTATTTTATGGACTAAAAATGGATTAGAGATTTTTTCATCAGAAAAATTTCACCATGATAATACAGGAGAACATGTTGTAGATATTAATGGTCAAAAAGTTGTTCGCTATAAAGAAGTAATTTTTTATGCTGACAAATTTGAGCAAATGACTGCTGAAGAAAGAGGTAACGGAGCTTTTGCTTTTGATGCAAGACCTTTAGATTTTTCTATCACAAAGAATGTTTTTTCAATGTTGATGTCTGCGATTATTTTGTTTTTCTTATTTTTTGCAGTAGCAAGATCATATAAGAAAAATCCAAACGCACCAAAAGGATTGGCTGGATTTTTAGAGCCACTAGTTACATATGTTAGAGACGAGATTGCGATTCCAAATATTGGAACAAAAAAGGCTGGAAAATATATGCCATACCTTTTGACTATCTTTTTCTTTATTTGGATTAATAACCTTATCGGATTGATTCCTTTCTTTCCATTTAGTTCTAACTTAACAGGTAATATCTATTTTACATTTGTAATGGCATTTATTACTTTTATCGTTACAACTTTAAGCGCAAACAAAAATTACTGGGGACATATTTTTAATACACCAGGTGTTCCTGTGTGGTTGGCTCCAATTATGATTCCTGTAGAAATTATAGGAATGCTTACTAAGCCATTTGCATTGATGATTCGTTTATTTGCAAACATCACTGCAGGTCACATTATTATTTTAAGTTTAGTTTCTTTGATTTTCATTTTCAAAACTATTGCTATCGGACCAGTTGCTGGAGCATTCGTATTGTTCATGAGTGTATTAGAAATGTTGGTTGCTGCTTTGCAAGCGTATGTATTTACTTTGCTATCAGCATTATTTATTGGTCAGGCTGTTGAAGAGCACGATCATCATTAATCAGAGTTTTATTAATTATTAACTATATAAATTTATTATTATGGTATTAGCTGGAATCGGAGCTGGATTAGCTGTAATTGGTGCAGGTCTTGGTATTGGAAAAATTGGTGGTTCTGCAATGGACGCTATCGCTCGTCAACCAGAAGCTGCTGGAAAAATCCAGACTGCTATGATTATTGCTGCTGCACTTATTGAAGGTGTTGCACTTTTCGCAGTAGTTGTTGCGTTAATCACAAACGCATAATTAAAATCTAAAACTTCCTGTAGCGGTTGGCTTCAGGAAGTTTTTTTAAAAAAAGACAAACAAATTTTAAATATATAATGTTATGCAATTAACTTCACCAGAAAGTTTAATTTTTTGGACAACAACTATCTTTATTGTTTTCTTCCTTCTAATGGCAAAATTTGCTTGGAAACCTATATTAGGTGCAGTAAAAAGCCGTGAAGAATCTATCAACGAAGCTTTAGCATCTGCAGAAGCAGCTCGTAGAGAAATGCAGAATTTAACTGCTGATAATGAGCGTATCTTAAAAGAAGCTCGTGCTGAACGTGATGCTATGTTAAAAGAAGCTCGCGAAATGAAAGAGCAAATTATAGCTGAATCTAAAAATGAAGCACAAGAGCAAGGACAAAAATTAATTGCCCAAGCTAAAGCAGCTATCGAAAATGAAAAGAATGCAGCTATGGCTGAATTGAAATCACAAGTTTCAACTTTATCATTAAGCATTGCTGAAAAACTATTGAAAGATGAATTATCTAGCAAAGAATCTCAAACTAAATTAGTTGAGAAAATGTTAGATGACGTAAAGTTAAACTAATATTATGGCAAGTACAAGAGCAGCAATTCGTTATGCAAAAGCAATTCTGGACTTAGCAAACTCTAAAGGTGTTGCCGAAGTTGTTAATAACGATATGAAGTCAATTGCTTCAACAATTGATACAAATGCAGAATTGAGTACCTTTATTCAAAGCCCAACTATTAAAGTTGAAGTTAAAGAAAGTGCTCTTTTAGAGGTTTTTGCAACTATAAATGGTGTAACCAAAGGGTTGTTTCATTTATTGTTTGAAAACAAAAGATTCGAAATTCTAGAAGCAATAGCACTAGAATACGTTAAATTATTTGATGAAAATAATGGTGTTGAAGTAGCAAAAGTTACAACAGCAATTCCTATGGATGCTGCTTTAGAAGCTAAAGTTTTAGCTAAAATCGCAACATTATCAGATAAGAAAATTACAATTGAAAATAACGTAGATGCTTCAATTATTGGAGGATTTATTTTAAGAATAGGCGATAAGCAATATAATGCATCTGTTGCAAACAGATTACAAGTATTAAAAAGAGAGTTAAGTAATTAGTTTTATTACACATAAAAGTGTCTAAATAATAAATTTAAGATGGCGGAAATCAAACCTGCTGAAATTTCAGCAATATTAAGAAAGCAAGTAGAAGGTTTTGAATCTGGTGCTACGCTAGAAGAAGTAGGAACAGTACTTCAAGTTGGAGACGGTATTGCTCGTATTTACGGGCTATCGAATGTACAATATGGTGAGTTAGTTGAATTTGAAAACGGACTTGAAGCTATTGTATTGAACCTTGAAGAAGATAATGTTGGTGTGGTACTTTTAGGACCATCAACAGGAATTAAAGAAGGATCAACAGCAAAAAGAACACAACGTATTGCTTCTCTTAAAGTAGGTGAGCAAATGGTAGGACGTGTAGTAAACACTCTTGGTTTTCCAATTGATGGAAAAGGACCAATCGGTGGAACATTATACGAAATGCCTTTAGAAAGAAAAGCACCAGGAGTTATCTTCCGTCAACCAGTAACAGAACCATTACAAACAGGTATTAAAGCTGTTGATGCTATGATTCCAGTTGGACGTGGACAACGTGAGCTTGTAATTGGTGACCGTCAAACAGGAAAATCTACTGTTTGTTTGGATACTATCTTAAACCAAAAAGAATTTTACGATGCAGGAAAACCTGTATTTTGTATATATGTTGCAATTGGGCAAAAAGCTTCAACTGTAGCAGGAATTGCTAAAATGTTAGAAGAAAAAGGTGCAATGGCTTATACAGTTATTGTTGCAGCAAATGCTTCTGACCCAGCTCCAATGCAAGTTTATGCTCCTTTCGCAGGTGCTGCAATTGGAGAATATTTTAGAGATTCAGGTCGTCCAGCACTTATTGTGTATGATGATTTATCTAAACAAGCTGTAGCTTACCGTGAGGTTTCTCTTTTATTAAGAAGACCACCGGGACGTGAAGCATATCCTGGAGACGTTTTCTACTTACACAGTAGATTATTAGAGCGTGCTTGTAAAGTAATTGCAGATAATGGAATTGCTAAAAACATGAACGATTTACCAGATTCACTTAAATCTATCGTAAAAGGTGGTGGTTCATTAACTGCTTTACCAATTATCGAAACTCAAGCTGGTGACGTTTCTGCATATATCCCAACAAACGTAATTTCGATTACAGATGGTCAAATTTTCCTTGATGGAGATTTGTTTAACTCTGGAGTTCGTCCTGCTATCAACGTAGGTATTTCAGTATCTCGTGTTGGAGGTAATGCACAAATTAAATCTATGAAAAAAGTATCAGGTACTTTAAAATTAGATCAAGCGCAATTCCGTGAATTGGAAGCGTTTGCTAAATTTGGTTCTGACTTAGATTCAGTTACTTTAAACGTAATCGAAAAAGGTAAAAGAAACGTTGAAATCTTGAAACAAGGTTTAAATGATCCTTATACTGTAGAAAACCAAGTAGCTATTATTTATGCAGGTTCTAAAAACTTATTAAGAAACGTTCCTGTAAATAAAGTAAAAGAATTTGAAGCAGATTTCTTAGCATACCTTAACAGCAAGCATAAAGATACTCTTAATGCGCTTAAAGCAGGTAAACTAGACGATAACATTACAGATGTTATTGAAAAAGTAGCAAAAGAAATTTCAGCAAAATATAACTAATAAGATAATTGGATAATTAGATAATTTAAAAAACACTTTGGTTTTTTAAATTATCTAATTGACTGATTTTCAAATTTTCTAATTAGAAAAAATGGCAAATTTAAAGGAAATCCGTAATAGAATTACTTCCGTTTCATCTACGATGCAGATTACATCGGCGATGAAAATGGTTTCTGCAGCTAAGCTAAAGAAAGCACAAGATGCAATCACAGCGATGCGTCCTTATGCCGAGAAATTAACGGAATTATTACAAAACCTTTCAGCAACACTAGATGGTGATGTTGGAGGAGATTTTACAACACAACGTGAGGTAAAAAAAGTATTGCTTGTAGCGATAACTTCAAATAGAGGTTTATGTGGTGCATTTAATACGAATGTAATAAAGGAAGCAAAAGCACGTTCTGAATTTTATGCCGGAAAACAGGTTGATATTTTTCCTATAGGTAAAAAAGGAAATGATGTATTAGCTAAAACTCATAAAGTTCACGGTCATCATAATGCAATTTTTGATCATTTGACTTTTGATAACGTTGCTGCAATTGCTGATAATTTAACTGAAAAATTCTTGTCAGGAGAGTACGATAGAATTGAATTGATTTATAATCAGTTTAAAAATGCTGCTACTCAAATTGTTCAAGTAGAACAGTTTTTACCATTAGCTCCAATTAAATCAGATGTACCTGTTTCAACAGGAGATTATATCTTTGAACCTTCGAAAGAAGAAATCGTGTTGACTTTGATTCCTAAATCATTAAAAACACAATTATACAAAGGTATTCGTGATTCATTTGCTTCAGAGCATGGTGCACGTATGACTGCAATGCACAAAGCAACTGATAATGCTACTGAGTTGAGAAATCAATTGAAATTAACTTACAATAAAGCACGTCAAGCTGCCATCACAAACGAAATTTTAGAAATCGTTGGTGGAGCGGAAGCTTTGAAAGGATAAGAAAAATTTTTAATTTTTCAAATCTTAAAATTGCAAAGCTTTGAAAGGATAAGAAAATTGAAAGAATATATAAAGAGCCGACAAGTAATTGTCGGCTCTTTTTTTGTTTTTGATAGTTTGTATAATTGGATTATAACAATCCCTGTTTGTTCCATAAATCAAAGTATTCCCCTTTTTGGACTAATAAATCGATATGATTTCCTGACTCGATAATAGTTCCATTTTTCATTACAAAAATAGTATTAGCATTTGCAATTGTACTTAGTCGATGTGCAATAACAATAACAGTTTTTCCTTGTAATTTGAAATTGTCGATTACTTCTTTTACAGTTCTTTCAGAGTTAGTATCTAGTGATGATGTTGCCTCATCCATTAATAGAACCTCAGGATTCTTATATAAAGCTCTAGCAATTGCAATTCGTTGTTTCTGACCTCCAGAAAGCATTGTGCCATTTTCGCCTATTTGTGTTTCAAAACCGTTTGGTAATTTTTCGACAAATTCAGTTATTCCGAGTTGTTTAGATAAGTCCAAAACATGTTGAATATTTGGAAAAGAATCACCTAAGGCAATGTTTTCGATAATATTTCCGGAAAACAGATTGAGTTGTTGCGGAACTACTCCAACATAATTTCTTAGACTTTGGTAATGGATAAATTGTGTATCATATTCGCCAATGTAAATTTTCCCTTCTTTTATGGGATACAAATTTTGCAACAAGGAGATTAATGTAGTCTTACCGCTTCCGCTTTCACCAACAATAGCAGTTGTTTCATTTTTCTTGAATACGGCATTGAAATTTTTAAATACTTCAACTCGAGAGCCATAACGAAATGAAACATTTTCGAATTTTATGTCCCCTACATTTTCTCTTTGTAGCTCCACTTTATTTTCTGTTTCTTCGCGTTCCAGATCCATTATCTCGAAAAGTCTATCAGCAGCAATCAATGCATTTTGTGCTGTTTTGTTCATGCCGATTAAAGAGGCTACTGGGGAAGTAAAATAACCTATTAAGGCATAAAAAGAAAATAATTCTCCAGGAGTAATTGCTCTGTCTATTACATATCCTGAACCAATCCACATTAAAATAACGGTGAACCCCGAAGCCAAAAATTGGGTAGATGTATTTGCAAAAATTCCATTTAGACCAGATTTATAGCCCGTAAACAATAGTTTTACAAATTTGTTTTCAGTTTTTAAATTGGAATATTCTTCGATTCCAAATTCTTTTACTGTTCTTATATGTGTAATACTTTCGACTAGTTGGGTTTGCAGTTCTGCGGCATTTTCCATGATATTTCGTTCTACTTTCTTATTGAATTTATTCAAAACAAAATAGATTGCTGTATAAAATGGAATTACGAGTAGGATTACCAAAGCCAGTTTCCAATAATAAGTAAACATCAACGCAAAGGAAAAGACAACAATAAAAACGTTTACAATCATTTCAATTGCTACTTCATTTATAAACGAACGTATTTTTACGGCATCATTTATTCGAGAGGTAATTTCTCCTATTTGCATAGTGTCAAAGAAACGCTGTGGTAAATGGAGTAAATGTTTGTAATAGCCGAGTATTAATTTAGCATCAATTAATTGCCCGGTTTTCATTACAAAGATACTTTTTTTGGAACCAATATAAGCCTGTAGTACTATAATCGCAATCATAGATATGCTTAATAGATTGAGTAATTTTCGATTACCATCAACCAAAACATAATCGGTTATTTTTTGAATATAAATAGACATTGCTAATCCCAAAACGGTAAACAGTATTGCACCAATGAGGGCTTGGATTAAAATAGTTTTGTGCGGTTGTACCAAGTGCCAAAACCGTCTTATGGGAGACGTCTTTTCATTATACGTTTTAAAATCATCATTTGGAGCAAAAAGAATCAATACACCAGACCACACTTTTTGGAAGTCATCGAAAGTATAGGTTACCATTTTGCCAAAACCAGGATCCATAACAGTAACTATTGATTTTTCAACTTTATAAATTACCACATAATGATGCAATTGTTCTTTCGTAATTATATGAGCAATAGCAGGAAGCGGGATTTTATCCAAAGAATCTATTCCGCCTTTGACTCCTTTGGCGGTAAAACCCATTTTTTCGGCAGCTTCAATAATCCCTAACACATTAGTACCACGTTTATCGGTATTGGCATATTGGCGGATTCTCGCTATAGGGAGATTAACTTTGAAATGGTTTCCAATAGAAGCCAGACAAGCCGCACCACAATCTTTAATATCATGTTGTTTTATTTTTATAGACATATTTATTGGAATTAGAAATTAACAGTTAGAAATTAGTAATTTTGATATTCTACAAATTAACTTCTTTATGAAAAATGTTAATGTTATTAGTTGCCGTAACTAAAAAATTAAAAGAAACATAAGCAATTGCTAATTACTACTTGCTAATTGTTTAGGGTTAAGCCAATCATCTACTTTATCGAATAATAAATCAAACAAGCTTCTTCTGGTAATGATGTATCGTGTAGTGAGTGTCATTCCTTTTGAAACATTTGTTTTGTAACCCGATTGTAACTGCATCGTTGTTGAATCTAGTGCGCTGCGTACCTTAAAAAAAGCTTGTTCTCCTTGCATAGTAATATTTCGATCAATATCAATTACTTTTCCTTCTAATAAACCCCATTGATTGTAATTAAAGGCATCCAATTGAAATTTTACTTTCTGGCTTTTTTTTATAAGACCAATATCATTTGGGGAAACATTGCTTTCGACAATAAGATGATCTGCTGCCGAAATTGATGCAATAGATTGAGAGGCATTTATGTAAGAACCGACTTGGATACCCGAAAAACTCTCTACAGTTCCAGAAATAGGTGCTAAAACAATATAATTAGTTGATTCGGTATTTATTTTGGCAACAGTTCCGTTTAAGTTTTTTAATCGTTCTTCCAGCTCTCTTTTTTGATTTTCCCAAGTGGCTTTTTGCTGGGTGATGTAGCTTTGTAATGCCTGATTAGCAAAACGCAATTCGTATTCATGTTTTTCGAATTCGGCTTTTGCAATAATATCCTTATTGTATAAGCTTTTATTTCGGTTGAAGTTAATTTGTGCTTGTGCCACTTTGCTTTGCAATTCATCTTTGCGTGCCTGAAATTTGGATAAATCTTCTCGGGCAGTAGATGTGGTTATATATGCTGTTTTATTTTGCAATAGCAATGAAATATCTTTTACCAATGCCGAAACGGAGCCTGATAAGCTATCTTGTGTTTTTTTATCGCTTTCCAGATTTTGCTTGGAGATTTTTATAAGCGTATCACCTTTTTGTACAATAGTATTGTTCTTAAACGACAACCAAGTAACGCGACCGCTTACTATAGTCGAAATAGGAACATTATCGGTAGTACTACGAATAATACCCCGGCTCTGACTACTAATGTCAACTTTAATTATTGGTAACAAAACCAAGAAAACAAGAATTGCCAAAACAAGAACCAGGTATATGGATATATTCTTTGTTTTGTTTTTTGCAATAAGATTTTCGAGGGTGTTTATTGGATCTGAACTGAAGTTCATGATTTAAATTTATTAGTTGGTTTTATCTAAAAAATAGTCTTGTTTTCTTTTGTCAAAACTATGTCAAACAATGTATTGAAAGCAAATGGTCGTTATCGAGATTCGGGAATCCCGATATTGTTTTCAGGAATTATAATACAATTGTACTTGCAAATAGTACTGTATATCAATTAAGGAATAGAGTTGTAATAGTTTACACCTAATAGGTTTTAAAAACAGATAAGATTATTGGGATATTGCCTTAAGAAAAACGCGATACCAGTTTAGTTTTACTTCAAAAACATGAAAAGATTGAGAATATCTTTAATCGAAAAGTTGTAAATAAAAGTAGAGGAGATTAAACTACAAATAAATAACCATATAAGTTATATGCTGAATGCAATAAGACGGTTAGAATAAAAAAAAGGCGTGTTTCATTTTTTGTATCTATGTAATATTTATTTAGTATAATGCCCGCAATAAAGGACATTACAATATAGATGGGGTGGTAGAAGTGTGCTAATGAAAAGAGTAAACTAGGGATCGTTATTTTTAAAAAATAACTTCTAACTTTTAATTTTTCTAATATTTCATTTGGTGTAAATTGAAAAATTAAGGTTTCAAGAATAGGTGCTAAAATTACAACAATAACAAATTTCCCTAAACCTGAAAAGTTTTTTAATCCATTTTCAGATTCATTAGAATAATTAAAATATGTATCATTAATCCAATTGAATAAATAGCCGTTTAAAATGGCAACAATTAAATAACTAAAAAACGTAATTAGCTTAGAGTAAATACTTTTATTTTTCATTTTTATATTTTGTAATTACAGAATCAAGAAAACAGAACTATTATTAGTTTTGTTTTTACTAATACGGTTTTCTGGAGTATTTATTGGGATCAGAACTGAAGTTCATAAAATAATTACGTATTAAGTGTTTTTATTATGAAAATCAAAGAATTGGATACGGAGTGAATTAGTGTTACATACAAAAATGCAGACAACCAATTATCTTTACACCTCTATATTTCATTATAATAAAAAGCAGTATAAAGCTTTTTCACACTGCTTTTATAACACAATAATCTCTTATAAACGGTTAAAATAAAGCATTTAAAATTCTATAAAGTAAAATACCAACTAGAATAGAAAGTGTTATTTTAATTAACTTTTTTATGTTTAGTTTCATTTAAAAGGGATCTTTAGTTTATTATATGTGACCGTGAACACCATATTGAGCATCAGATTCTATTGCATTTCCAATTACTGCTGCCATATCGCCTAACCAAGAAAAAAACGTCTAGTTAATTTATCTCCACCAGAAATTGAAATTAATTCCTCTTTTTTTAATTCAATAACATTTATATCTGATATATTCATTTTTGTATTTTTTATCTGTTTCTACCTTCGCTATATGCTTTTTCAAATGCTGCTACATTTCCATCCCAATCTTCTACAATGCTATATATAAAAGATCCTGCAATAGAACTTATAACCCAACCTAAATAGGATTTCCTCCCTCAACGGTTTCCGCTTCCTGAGCATTAAGCTCTACTAAATTTATGATTTTAAATAGTTCGTAAACAATTTTAGTGTTTTTGAATAATTTTTCTTAATTATGTGATGTATCAATTTCCCATTATAGCTTTAATAAAATCATCTTTATCCTTGATGATTTGGAAAAGTATTATTAACAATATAAACAGTAAGAATGTTTTTTTTCGGGTGAAAATTTTTTTTATCATTTTTTATTTTAAAAAAGAATCTATAGCATATCCTAATAAATAAAGAAATAAGGATAACAAGATTACAATTCGGATTCACTTTAATAGTTTTGATGAGGAAGAGATAGTTAATATTTCTCCACAATATTATTTTAACGAGCCAAAGCTTTACCAAAAAACACTCCCTTTTCGAATATATAAATGCTAAACAATATAAAAATTGCTATTGCATATAATAAGATATAATAATTTTTTCTAGTTTTCATTTTGTAATTATTTGTATGTTAGTTATTTATTTATTAGAATGCATAAAAGAACTATAAAACCTAATGCGTATAATTGTAATATGCTTTTCCGCATAATGTTCCCATAAAATAGATAAAAGAGGCAATTATTATGCATACGTAAATAGCCTTTATTAGATTTTTTTCCTTTGTTCCAAATAAAAGAGTTGATATTGACGATTTCTTTTCCATAATTTTTAACATTATTTATTTTTAATTTCCATCAACTTATTTCGCATGATTAGATTTTTTTCTAAAAATAGGAATAATTAAATCAAAAATAAGTAGGGCAACTATAAGAAAGTAAAGAATAGGTTTTTTGTATATAAAGTCTATATGAAAAAATATAATTGACAATCCATAGAGAATAGTAATTACATAAAGAGCGATTCTAATTTTTTTCATTTTATGTAATATTAAGGGTTTAAATAAGTTGATTTTTTTCGTTCTTTTTTTTATCAAAATACAATTTGATAAATAGAAGTGCAATTAGCAATCGGTAACCTCTATAAATCCATTTATCGACATCCCAAAAGAATAATTCATGTGAGTCACGCGTATCAAATAATGAATAAAAGAAGCTTATTGAGAATAACAGACTCAAAACAAGATAAAAGGTTTTTGATAAGTTCATTAAAAATTAATTTTAGGATTGTAGAATGTTTTTTGTTTATTTTAAATTTTAATAATGGAAAACCTCAAATATTCTTTTAGTTCGAGATATAATTTTGCTAATCTGAAAGTGAGGTTTCTATCTTAATTTCAGTCAAAGATATGATTAGATTTTTTTCTAAAATTTGTTGCCAGTTTCTTCATGTCACAATTTATTTAATCTTTTGTTATTTTTAGAATATTGAAAGACTTCGTAAAAGATAATCAATAAGATTCTGTCTTTAATATATTAATTTTTGATTGAATTTCAAATGAATATATTAAAGACATCTTTTCATAAACCTGATATAATTCAAGTATTTTTTTAGATTGCTGTAATTGTTTTGATACATCTTTCTCAAGTGAAAATCTAAAAAATAATAGATCTGCAAAATCTTTAATGTTATCCAAATTAGTGCTTCCAATTATTTCTAATATTTCAGAAGATTCTTTCTCTAAAAGGGATTGTGTAGAAAGATTAAAATTTTTTAAGTTGAATTCATTTATATAGTCGGCAATGTTTTCTATTTCTGATGGTTTTTGCTTTGTCAATGCCATTAAAAAGTCTGAAAATTTTTTAATATTCCTGAGAATTAAGTCTTTATTCGTTTGCATTAGTTTTTTTATAATTAAGATACTTCTTGTATCGGTTAAAATGATAGATAATAATAACAATAAGAGAGACAAAAAAATTAGACATTTTCACAATATTATTTTGATAAAAAATATTATTAGATAAGCTATATAAATTTAAGTAATTTGCTCCTGCTAGTAAATTATTGACACCTATTAAAAAGCTAAAAATTGCAGTGCTAATAAGGAAAATATGTATCGCTGTATTAAAAATTATTTTCAATTTTATTTTTGCATAAAAAAGCTCTAAAAAAGTTATTTTTCTTCCATAATATAAAAGCTCTAAATATTTTTTAAATGTTAGATTAGATTTGGTAATCTTTTTTTCTGCTTCAAAATAAAAAAAGTCAGTTTGTTTTTTTAAAAAAACATATGCGATAATTATTATTATAAGTTCAGATAAAAGTATGGCATTCCATCCATAATGAAAATACCTTACTAATAAATTCATTTCACCAGCTAAACTTCCTCCACCAGATATATAGGTTGTTAAAATATCAAATGCTCTACCGATAATTACAATAATAAAAAGATTTAAATTATTTTTTTTCAAGATTATTTTTTTAAAATTAGAAATAAAAAGAATCCTTGAAAATTTTCAAGGATTCTAAATTTTTTATGGGCGTCCGTATTCATCCATTCCGTTAGAAGATTTGTAAATTTCTCCCCATAAATAAAGTGCCGCAAGCGCTACAGGAACAATCCATCCTCCTTCAACTTCTTGTACTTCTTGAGCATTAAGCTCTACTAAATTTATATTTTCTAAATTCATAATTTTCAAGTTTTTAAAATTAAATATTTTGTATTTGTACTAAATGTATTCTCGAGAAATTTGTTAGTACTTTTTTCATTTTATTGGGATGTGTAAAATTCCCATATTTGCTCTGTTTTTTATAGGGTTACAAAAACAGCTGAATCAGTCCCTCACAATTGGCCAAATTGTAATTCTAGAAAAAGAGTGCATTTCAAGTAACGTCTTACTAAAAAACAGTTTCATTTTCTTTTGTCAAAACTATGGTAAACAACATATTGAAAGCAAATGGTCGTTATCGGGATTCGGGAATCCCGATATTGTTTTCAGGAATTTTGGACTAAAAATAAGATTAATCTGTTGATATTTACTAAATTACAACCAATGCGTTAAATTTAGTTTTTACTGGCTAAATCGTACAAGTTTATTGTTTCTTTGTAAGAAAACTAAATAGTAATGAAGTGCTTTATTAAAAACAGAATGGTTTTATTGTTTTTATTGCCAATAATAGGTTTGGGACAAACTCAAAAAAAAGATTATACAAAACTTTCTTATGATGAGCTAAAGGCTTTGTATTGGAATAATGAGAAAGATCAAACGAAGCAGCTGGAATACGCACGTGCTTATTTGGTAAAGGCTAATAGAGAAAATATTCCTATAAGAAAGGCCAGAGCAAATTATCAATTTGCATTTTTATACTATAAAACAGATGCCAATAAGGCAATTATGTATTTGGATAGTGTGATTAAGTATTCTCAAAATACGGGAGATAAATTTTTTCCTGCTGCAGCTTATTGCGAAAAAGCAGATTTTCTAATAAAAAACTTTAAGTTTAAAGAGGCTTTGATAAATTACAATTTGGCGGAAAAAATAGCGCTTAAAACAAATATTGATTACTATTATATAGTTCGTGAATATATAGGTACAACTAAATCAGAAAATTTAGGAGATTTTAAAGAAGCACTCGATATTTATAAAGAATGTTATCAGTATTATAAGAGTAAAGACGTAACAAGTTCAAAGTACGTTACTTATTATCAAAGTATTATTTTTGGGTTGGCAGATTGCTATAAATCATTGCATAATAAAGATTCGACTACTTATTACAATAAATTAGGTTATAGGGAATCTCATATTACAAAGAATGAAGAAAATAAATACCTTTTTGTTTTAAATGAGGGGGCAAACCAAGTAGAAGGAAAAAATTATAAAGTAGGTTTAGACAGTATCAATAAAGCATTACCCAAAATGATTGAATATAATAATGTTGGTAATGTATTAGCAGGGTATTTTTATTTGGGTAAAGCTTACGAAGGGTTAGGGAGGAAAGGAAAAGCGGCAGAAAATTATATTAAAGTAGACTCTATCTATAAGCTAACAAAAGAAATAAGCACAGAATTTATAGATGGATATTCGTATCTGATTACCTATTATAAAAACTTAGGAGATAAAGAAAATCAATTAAAGTACATAACTACTTATATGACGATAGATAGTACTTTACAGAAAAATTATAGGGAATTAAATAAGTTAGTACATAAGGAATATGATATTCCTCGCTTAATGGCTGATAAAGAAAAACTTATTGCTTCCTTAAATACTGATAAAAGAGCAACCTATTGGGGATTAGGAGTGTTATTTTTAACTACTATTGTTGTGGGTGGTTTTGGAGTCTATCAGTATCAACTTAAAAAAAAATACCGTTCGCGATTTGAAAAAATAATAAAGGAAACTGCCATAATAAGTGATAATGAGACTGAAGTAAGCAAGGAAAAAGAAATTAAAATAGCGGGAACTAAAATTGAAGCTATTGGTATAGCTGAAGAATTAGTAAACCAGATTTTGGGAAAGCTAGATGATTTTGAAAACAAAAAAGGGTACTTAGAATCAAATATTACGGTACAGATGTTATCAACTACATTTGAGACGAATAGTAAGTATGTTTCTAAAATAGTGAATGTATATAAAGGAAAAACATTTACTCAATATATAAACGATTTAAGGATAGAGTATGCAGTTGTACAATTGCAAGAAAATAAAATGCTAAAAAAATATACCATCCAAGCACTTGCTTTGGAGTTTGGTTTTAACAATGCAGAATCCTTTTCGGCTGCTTTTTATAAAAAAACAGGTATCAAACCAACTTATTTTATTAAAGAACTTGATAATGTCGTATAGTAGTAACTACTTTGTTTTCAGTATTTATAATGATTTATTAACTCGTAATTCCTGAATTCCGATAACTCAAATTTATTAGCTTATAATTTTATGTGCAGTACATTATATATTTGTATTTATACTAATTTAAATGATATAGAAAAATGAAAATGAAAAAGAAAAAAAAGAAGTTAATAAATTTGATTTAGAAAGATTTGAAATAGCAAAGTTTAAAAATATAAAGATAATTAAAGGCGGAGGAGGTGGAAATCCTAATATCGATGATCCAATTGATACAAACAAAAATAATGCAGGAGGGCATTCAGGACCTAATTGTTAATAGTATATAATCGTCTATCAAATATCATTATAAAGCATGAAAGTATTTTACAGTATAATTCTTCTTTTTACCTTTTTAATAGGTTGTAAATCTATAAAAGAAACAAATATTCCATTGACAAAATTAGGCTCTAAAAAAGCACTTACCTCATTGGAGTTGCAGACTTGGTATCAAAAGGATTTAAAAGAAGATTCGATACCTGGAATTTCATTAGATAAATGGTATCGCTTAAACAGAAAGAAGCCTAAAAGTAAAAGTATTATTGTTGCTGTGATAGATACTCAAATCGATATAAACCACGAAGATTTGCAAGGACAACTTTGGAGAAACGAAAAAGAAATTCCTAATAATGGAATCGATGATGATCATAACGGTTATATAGACGATATTAACGGATGGAGTTTTACAGGAACCAAAAGCGGAGGTTATGTAGTATGGAATAGATATGAGTACGTACGTATTGTAAAAGAATGGGGACCATTGTTTGCAGGTAAAACGGAATCTCAAATTAATGCTCAGAATTTGTACAAGTACAAAGAATACCATAAAGCGCTAAAGACGTTAGAAGAGAAAAATAAGTATTATAAAAACTGGCTTAAATCATTGAATCATAATGTCGCTATTTATCCACTGGTAAAAGATACTTTAAAACATTTTTTCCCTAAAGAGGATTATACGTATGAACAATTGGATAGTTTGTATAAAAAGTATAAAATAAATGATAAAAGATACAAGCAGAGACGTGATGATAATGATAAAGATTTAGGGGCTTTAATATCTTACATGATGGTTAACTTAGAGGTTAATGAAAAAACCTTAGAAGAAGTACAAGATAAACAAACCCAGTTGGATTCAGTTGTAAATAAAAATCTGAATATTGAATATAATGAGCGCCTTCTTATAGGAGATAATCCCAACGTTTTAGAAAAAGGTTATGGCAATAACAATGTGAGTAATAATAGAGAGGGGCACCGCTCTATTCAAGATCACTGTACCAAAATGGCAGGAATTATTGGGGCGAATAGAGAAAATAATATAGGGATAAAAGGAATTGTGCAAAATGTTAAAATTATGCCTCTCAATATTTCTCCATCAGGAGATGATCATGATAAGGATATTACCATGGCAATACGGTATGCAGTAGATAATGGGGCAAAAATAATTAATATGTCTTTTAGTAAAAGATTCTCTTTACATAAAGAATGGGTTATAGAAGCGTTTAAATATGCAGAAGAACACGATGTATTATTAGTTCGTAGCGCAGGTAATGAAGCACTTGATATTGACAAAAATATATATTATCCAAATGATATTAATCTTGATGACTCTAAAGAATTTTGCTCTAATTTTATCACTGTAGGGGCTGTTACCCATAAAGTAGATAGTACTTTTGTATCTGATTTTTCTAACTATGGTAAAGATAATGTTGATTTGTTTGCTCCGGGAGAGGAAATATATACCACAACCTCAAGGAATAGCTATGAATCAGATTCAGGGACTTCGATGTCGGTTCCAATGTTTTGTGGAACAGCAGCTTTAATTTGGTTGTATTATCCAAAACTCACAGTTCAGGAAGTGAAGCAAATTATTTTAGATTCAGGAACGGCTTATAATCTTGAGGTTATTGTTCCAGGAACGAAAGATAAAAAAGTTCTTTTTTCGGAATTATCTAAATCTGGTAAAGTATTAAATGTTTATGGTGCTATGGAACTAGCAGAAAAAGTGAGTAAAAAGAAATTCTAGTGTTTATGAAATACTAGAATGTTGATTTTTTTAAATAAACATCAAAAACAAAAAATCAATTTTGGAGTAACTATGACTTTATAATAGAGAAAAAAATACAAGAGTGTATTTTTTCTCATTTTGATTCCAATTCGGACAATATTCTAGTTAAATTTTTGATAGTGATTGAGCTTTTAAAAATGAAGCAATTAATATAGTTTCTTTTGTGAATAGTAGTGTTATCGATTTCTTTGTCCAGTTTTTTAATGAGTCACATACACATGATGGTAAATAGGCAATATACATCAAAACAAAGAATGTATGAACTACTAATTTACGATCATTTATATCGGTATTATAAAACAATAGCCCATCAACAATCAGCTCCTATTGAGTTCTGAATATAACAACCTTAAGTATTAATCGGTTTTTTTGATTAATTTTGGCTTCTATTTTTATATTACTATGCAATTTATAATCAAAGAACTTACTACAATTGCCGAAATGGTTGCTCAAATTGATACCATGCAGTATTTATATCCTAATTTGGGTTTGGATAAATATGAACAATATCTTTCGGAAATGGTTCCTCATAATTATACTCAAATTGCTGTTTTTGAAAACGATGTTTGTTTAGGAATTACGGGTTGCTGGTCTTCTACGAAATTGTGGTCGGGAAAATATCTTGAGATTGATAATTTTGTCGTGCATCCTGATCATCGTTCAAAAGGAATTGGAAAATTGTTGACAGATTATATTGAGAAAAAAGCACTTGATTTAGGGTGTTCTAATATTGTTTTAGATGCTTTTACTTCTAATTTTGCAGCTCATCGTTTCTATTATAATCAAGGTTATGGCCCAAAGGGGTTTCATTTTGTAAAAATATTAGATGAAAATAAGCTGACTTAATATAAAAGAGCACAACATTTTCTTATTGAATCAACAAAAACGATATTAAACAAAAGAATTAGTTATTTTTGTTTTATAAATTTTATCACTACAATTATTTTGGGATTATATAAAAATCTTTTTAAACAGACAGCTATTTACGGGCTTGCAACTGTACTGCCTCGAATGCTGAGTTTTTTATTAGTACGACTATACACAGGCATTTTGCCAACTGCCGAATATGGAGAAGTTTCTATTGTGTTGTCGTGGATGGTTTTCTTTAACGTAGTTCTTTCTTACGGAATGGAAACGGCCTTTTTTAGGTTTTATAATTCTGAACCAGATAAGAAAAATGTAATTGCTACTTCTACAATTTCTATTTTTTGGTCCTCAATTATTTTTCTTTTTGCGGCATTAATTTTTAGAAACACACTCGCGACTCTTGCTGAAGTCGATGTACAGTTTGTTACCTATTCTGTTTGGATTTTAGTTTTGGATGCCTTGGTTTTAGTGCCATTTTCTAAACTTCGCGCCAATCAGCGTCCAATGGTTTATGCAGCAATAAAGATTGGAAATGTAATAGTTAATCTTGTTCTGAATATTTTCTTCTTGATGTACTTACCGACGCTTGCAGCAGAAAATCCTAACTCAGTTTGGGATAATTTATATGTTGAAAATTTCCAGATAGCTTATATTTTCATTGCAAACCTGCTTGCGAGTTTAGCTACTTTTATAGTATTATCTCCAAATTATCTTTCGCTTGGACGAAAATTTGATCCTATACTATGGAAAAAAATGATGAAGTATGGCTTACCAATTTTGGTGGCAGGACTTGCTTTTGCGGTTAATGAACATTTCGATAAAATCTTGTTGGGTTATTTATTACCAGAAAATATTGCAAAGTCAGAGGTTGGAGCTTATTCCGCATGTTATAAATTGGGATTGTTTATGGTGTTATTCGCCACAGCATTTAGATTAGGAATTGAGCCTTTCTTTTTTAGTCATGCCAAAAATGAAAATGCGCCTCAAACGTATGCCGTAATTACAAAGTATTTTGTGATTTTAGGCTCTTTGATTTTGTTGGGTGTAATTGTTTTTGCAGATATTTTAAAATTACTTCTATTAGAGAATAAAAGTTATTGGGAAGCTATGAAAGTGGTTCCATTGATCATTCTGGCTAACTTTTTCTTAGGCATTTACAATAATTTGTCGGTTTGGTATAAGCTAACAGATAAAACAAAAATCGGTGCTTATATATCGATAGTTGGAGCAATATTAACCTTAGTCCTAAACTATTTACTGATTCCAAAGTACAGTTACTACGGATCGGCAATTGCAACGATTTCTGCATACGGAAGCATGATGCTTATTTCATATATTTTAGGAAACAAGTATTATCCTATACCTTACGATATGAAGAAAATCGGATCCTATTTAGGAATTTCGATTGTATTCTCGATTATTTCTTTTTATGGATTCAGGGAAAACTACTTTGTGGGTATTCCTTTATTTCTTCTGTTTATTTACTTCGTTTACCATAACGAAAAGGATACAATAAAGGGAATACTTAGTAAAAAATAACAATTTTAAAATTTACAATTAGCTTTAAAAATATAACAATGACGATTAATATTATCAACAAATCACAACACGCTTTACCTAACTACGAAACAATAGCTTCGGCAGGAATGGATTTACGTGCTAATTTATCTGAGCCAATAACATTAAACCCTTTAGAAAGAACAATCGTTAAAACGGGACTTTTTATTGAATTACCAATTGGCTACGAAGCACAAGTGCGACCAAGAAGTGGATTGGCAGCTAAAAAAGGAGTAACAGTATTAAACTCTCCAGGAACTGTAGATGCTGATTATAGAGGTGAGATAGGAGTAATTTTAGTAAATTTATCCAATGAAGCTTTTGTGATTGAAAATGGAGAAAGAATTGCGCAACTTATTATTGCCAAGCATGAAAGAGCCGAATGGGTTGAAGTTAACGAACTTTCTGAAACTTCAAGAGGAGAAGGTGGTTTTGGTAGTACAGGAGTGAAGTAGTTATCAGTTGCAGTTTTAAGTAATCAGTTTATATATTGTGTAATTGAATAACTAATGTAATTCACTTTACACTCTTAAAATTAAATGAATATAGCTTAGCGAACTTTGCGTAAAACCTTTGTGAACTTTGCGGTAAATAAAAAATAAAAGATGAAAATAATCGTTCCAATGGCGGGTCGTGGATCTAGACTAAGACCACATACTTTAACAATTCCTAAACCATTAATTCCTGTTGCAGGAAAATCAATTGTGCATCGATTGGTGGAGGATATAGCGAAAATACTTAAAGAACCCATTGAAGAGGTAGCATTTATATTAGGAGACGAAGCTTTTTTTGGCGAAGATGTTGTATCAAGCTTACAAGAATTAGCACAAAGTTTGGGGGCTAAAGCATCTATATATCGTCAAGATTTGCCATTAGGTACAGGGCATGCAATTATGTGTGCCAAAGAATCTTTATCAGGACCAGCAGTAATTGCTTATGCAGATACTTTAATTAGAGCAGATTTTGAGTTAGATCCAGAAGCTGATGCAGTAATTTGGGTAAAACAAGTAGAGCAGCCAGAAGCGTTTGGAGTAGTTAAGTTAAATGCTAATAATGAAATCACAGAATTGGTCGAGAAGCCAAAAGAGTTTGTAAGTGATTTAGCAGTTATTGGAATATACTACTTTAAGGAAATAGAGATTCTTAAAAAGGAGCTACAAATAGTTTTAGATAATAACATTCAAAACGGTGGTGAATATCAAATTAATGATGGTATTAAAGCCATGATGGCCAACGGAAAAGTTTTTAAAACGGGTAGCGTTGACGAATGGATGGATTGTGGTAATAAAGATGTTACTGTTGAAACCAACTCTAGAATGTTAGGATTTTTGCATAATGATGGAGAACATTTAGTTGATTATGATGTGAAATTGGAAAATACTACAATTATTCCGCCCTGTTATATTGGTGAAAATGTAGTATTGAAAAATGCAACTGTAGGTCCAAATGTATCTTTAGGAAAAGGATGCCATGTAATAGATAGCACGATTAAAAATAGTTTGGTGCAAACCTATACTCAAATAAAAAATGCTGATTTAGATAATGCGATGATAGGAAACCACGTTAGTTATGACGGTAAGTTTACAAGTATTAGCATTGGTGATTATTCGGTTTTAGAATAAATAAAAAGTTTAAAAGGGTTCGTTTTTACTTAAATCAATAATAAAAATGAAAAAAAGAGTTTTAATAATTGTATTCATGGCATTGGTTGGGAATCAGGCTTCGATAATGGCTCAAACAGAGCCTGAAGATATTGCTATGGCTACCAATGAATTTCAGGACTCTTTTTATGAATCGTTATTACAAAAAGGCATCGAAAATTATGATAAAGCAATTACTGCTTTACAAAAGTGTGAGAAGCTTCAACCTAATGATGCAACAGTTTATTTTGAATTGGGTAAAAACTATCTGTCTTTAAAAGATTATAGAAATGCTCAAAGTTCGTTTGAAAAAGCGACGCAGTTAAATCCAAATAATAAATGGTTTTGGTTGGGTATTTATGATGTTTGTTATCAAACCAAGAATTATCCTTTGGCAATAGAAACCATTCAGAAAATTATTCCGTTTGATGAGGAGTATAAAGATGATCTGATTTCATTGTACATGATCACAAATCAATTAGACAAAGCGCTTTCGTTGATTAATGAAATGAATGAGAAGTTTGGAAAATCGGATGAAAGAGAATTATATAAGGCACAGATTTTGTCACAAGGAAAATATCAAAATGGTGAAATAGAAAACCTTGTTGATCAGATTAAGAAAAATCCAAAAGAAGAGTCTAATTATATTGCTTTGATTACATTGTACGCAAAGAATAATGATGCTGACAAAGTGCTGCAGATTACGCAACAATTAGAAAAGGCAATTCCTACATCAGAGTGGGCGCAAGTAAGTTCTTTTAAAAGTTATTTAGATCAAAATCAACCAGAAAAAGCAATTCAGGCAATGAACGTTGTTTTAGCAAATTCTAAAATAGACTCTAAAATAAAGCATCGAATCTTAAATGAGTTTTTGATTTTCGTAAGTAAGAACCCGCAATTTGCACCAGATTTGGATAAAGCAATTGTTTATTTTAAGAATGATCCAAATGTAGATGTCGCAAAAGAAATTGGAAAGTTTTATCACAGTAAAAATCAATTTGATCAGGCAGTTAAATACTATGAGTTGTCGGTAAATTCGGCTTCGGAAGTAGATATCGAAACTAATTTACTTTTGCTTCAAGCATACACCGAAACCAAACAATACGAACCAATGGCTAAGCGTTCGGTAGTAATGATAGAGACATTCCCAACGCAGCCACAATTTTATTTTTATTCAGGTTTGGCTAATAATCAATTGCAACAATTTAAAAAGGCAAAAGACGTTTTAGAAATGGGACTTGATTATGTTGTGGATGATCTGACTTTAGAAGCAAATTTTAACATTCAGTTAGGAGAAGCTTATAATGGTTTAGGGGATATGAAGAAAAAAGAAGCGTATTTTGCGAAAGCAAATCAATTATTAAGACAAAAAAAGTAAATTCTGATGAAGAAATATATAATGATCTTGTTACTCGTTTTCATCGTTTCGTGTAAATCGAAATCGAGTGCAGTACAAGGGAATGACAACAAAGAAGAGGTAAATCCTATTGCTGCGAATAAAATTATCGACGGACATTATAATAATAAATTACAGTTTTCGACTTTATATATTAAAGCCAGTGCCAAATATTCTGATGATAAACAAAGTCAGAATGTTACAGCTGAGATAAAAATTAAGAAAGACGAACAGATTTTGGTAAGTATTCGTTTTCTGGGTATTACAATGGCTAAGGCTTTAATTACGCCAAATTCCGTGAGCTATTATGAAAAAATAGGAGGCTCTTATTATGAAGGAGATTTTAGTAGTTTGAGTAAATGGCTTGGAACTGATTTAGATTTTAATAAAGTTCAAAACCTTTTATTAGGTGCAGCAATTGATGACTTGAAGAAAGGTAAATATACCGAAACGTTAGTTGATAGAGTATATCGATTAGATGAGGCAAAGGAGACAGATATTAAAAAATCATTTTTCTTTGAAGCCGATACGTTTTTGTTAGAAAAAGAACAAATTTCACAAACGTCAAAGAATATTATGATGCAAATTGCATATGGTGATAACAAAACTTTTGATCAAGGAACACTTCCTAGAACCATTGCTATAGAAGCTATCCAGCCAAAAGGGAAAACAGAAATTAATTTAAATTACAATACAATTACTTTTAATGAAGAACTTTCTTTTCCTTATAGTGTTCCAAATGGATATAAAAAAATTATAATTAAGTAAGTTTGCAAAAATATATTTTAAAGATGCCAAAATTTCTCCTAAGCCTAATTTTTATTTGCACCACTTCATTTATGTGGGCGCAAGACTCGCAACAAGAAAAACTGGAACAACGTAAAGCTCAGATTCAACAAGAAATTAGAGACAACGAGAAGATGTTACAATCTGTAAAGAAGAAGGAAAAATCTGCAGTGAATGTTTACATTGTTCAGTCTAATAAAATTAAGCTTAAAGAAAAGCTAATCAATACTACCGAAAAGCAAACGAAGCTTTTGAGTAATGATATGTATATTAATCAAACAAAAATTAATAAACTTAAGAAAGAGTTAGAGGTATTAAAAGCAGATTATGCCAAGATGATTCTTAAGTCTTATAAAAGCCGTTCTGAGCAAAGCAGAGCAATGTTCTTGTTGTCTTCGGAGAGTTTTCTGCAAGCATACAAAAGAGCACAGTATATGAAACAATATACAAATTTCAGAAAAAATCAAGGAGAAGAAATTCAGTCAAAATCACTTCAATTATCCGATTATAATGCAAAGCTAGACGGACAAAGACAAGTGAAGAGAAAAATAATTGCCGAAAATGAAAAGGAACGCATTGCATTAGAAGTAGAAAAGAAAGAGCAACAAAAACTAGTTAACTCGATTAAAAAGGATAAAAACAAAATTATTGCCGATACCAAAAGCAAACAACAGGAAGCAAAAAGAATTGATAGACAAATTGACCGCTTAATTCGTGAAGCTATTGCTGCTGCAAACCGTAAGGCTGCTGCCGAAAAAGAAAAAGCGACAGGAACAAAATCGGTTGCTGCTGTATCGGATACAAAAATTGCATTAACTGCTGAAGCAAAAATACTTGCTGCTGACTTTAAAGCCAACAGAGGGAAATTACCTTGGCCAGTAGAAAAAGGATTTGTTTCATTGGGCTTTGGTGATCAGCCGCATCCTATTTATAGTACATTGGTAATTCATAATAGTGGTGTCGAAATTACGACTGAATCGGGTTCAAATGCAAGAGCGGTTTTTGAAGGGGTTGTATCGAGTGTTATGGTATTATCGCCAATAAATAAAGCAGTAATGATTCAGCATGGAGATTATTTTACAGTGTATCAAAACTTAAGTTCAGTATCTGTAAGTAAAGGAGAAAAAGTAAGCATCAAACAAAATATAGGTAAGATTAGAACTAGTGGAGAAACTGGAAAA
Source organism: Flavobacterium frigoritolerans (assembly GCF_025847275.1). Lineage (GTDB taxonomy): Bacteria > Bacteroidota > Bacteroidia > Flavobacteriales > Flavobacteriaceae > Flavobacterium > Flavobacterium frigoritolerans. The sequence goes on along the minus strand of NZ_JAOZEV010000005.1, from coordinate 54,588 downwards.
ACAACTATTAAGTTCTCAATACTTCAAAACACAACGTATAACAATCCGCAAAGCTGGTTGTATAATATGTAATAGAAAACGGGACTTAGTGTCCCGTTTTTTTATATGTTGTATTTGATTTAATCGTATTGTTCTAAAAAATATCTTACAACATCGGTTGTAGTAACAATACCCTTGAGTTCACCATTATCAACTACAGGCAAAGCGTGAAATTCTTCTTTCACAAAAATTTCAGCCAAATCTCTAATAATTGTATCCGATGATACTGTCATGGGTTTTGATGTCATTACTTGAGTAATTGTAAGCATATCCAGAATAGCTTCATCGGCTCCTTCTTGTCCTTCGAATAAAGCACCAAAAGTTAATCGGTTTATATCTGTACGGCTTATAATACCAATGACTTCTTTACCCCGAACGATAGGAATGTGTCTAATGGTATTTTTTCGGAGTTTTTCGACTACTTTTCTTAAACCGTCATTTTCATTTGCAGTTACTACAGTTTTAGTCATTATATGACTGATTGGTTCTCTCTTTTTCATAATATATTGTGTTGTTATTTCTTTATTAAAGATGTAGAATATTTCTTATAAAAAACATGATTTTTATCATCTTACTAAAAAGAAGTAATGAGTGAATAATTATCTCAATTTTGGTTTTTTATTAAAAAAGAGTACCGAAATTTGTGCTAAAGGAAATAAGAATATAAAAATGATCTTATTGTTCATTTGAAAATGTATCGATTGAAATTTAAAATAGTATTTTTGCACTATGGAAACAAATAGACAGAAAAAAATAGGCGGTGTCATCCAAAAGGATTTGGTTGATATTTTGCAAGGTGAAGTGAGAAAAAATGGAATTAATAATTTGATAATTTCAGTATCCAAAGTTAGCGTAACTACAGATTTATCCGTGGCAACAGTATATTTAAGTATTTTTCCTCAGGAGAAAGCCAAAGAAACATTGGAAGCAATTAAGTCAAATTCGACTTTGATAAAACATGATCTATCACAACGCGTACGTTTGCAATTACGTAAAGTACCCAACTTAGTGTTTTTTATAGATGACTCATTAGACTATATTGAGAAAATAGACAATGCTTTAGCAAATAGAGATAACCCAATAGAAAATCGTGATCTTTTAGAAAAAAGAAGAAAATCATAGCTTGAACTTTCCCCTTTACATAGCCAAAAGGTATATTTTTAGCAAGAGTAAAAACAATGCTATTAATATCATAAATCGTATTGCCAGCCTTGGAATAATTGTTGGTACAATGGCTTTGTTTGTGGTTTTATCCGTTTTTAGCGGATTAAAAGTATTCAGTCTTTCTTTTACAAATGAAATAGACCCTGATTTAAAAATTGAAAGTACCTATGGAAAATCATTTATGGTTGCTCCTGATCAGGATACTCAAATTAAAAAAATCGATGGGATTGCTTCGTACACGAAAATAATAGAAGAACGGGTTTTGTTTATTTTTAATGGAAAACAACAGGTTACTTATTTAAAAGGAGTTGATCGTAATTATCCAGTTGTAAATGATATTAGAAAAAAACTCTTTAACGGGCAATGGTTAAAACCTGATACGTATCAGGTTGTTGTAGGTTATGGGATTTCCAAAAACTTTTCGATGGGAATATTGGATTTTGAGAATCCATTGCAGGTGTTTGCACCCAAACCAGGAAAAGGAACTATCGAAAATCCAGAAGAAGCGTTTAGTAAAACAGATGTATTGCCAGTAGGAATATATTCGATAAGTGAAGATTTAGATTCTAAATATGTTTTTGCTGATTTAGGTTTAGTTCAGGAATTATTGGAGTATAAACCCAATCAGATTTCTGGAATCGAATTTAAGTTAAAACCAAATGCAAACGAATCAAAAATTGATTCACAATTACAAACAATATTCAATAATAAAGTTACTACAAAAAACAGAGCACAACTTAATGCGTCTTTGTATAAAATGCTTAATACCGAAAATATTGCAGTTTATTTAATATTTACGTTGGTAATTATTGTAGCCCTTTTTAACCTGATAGGAGCATTAATTATGATGATTTTGGATAAAAAAAGCAACTTGAAAACGCTTTTTAATCTAGGAACGGAAATTAAAGATTTGCGAAAAATATTCTTACTGCAGGGAACTTTACTAAGTGTATTTGGAGGTTTGATAGGTCTTGTGCTGGGTGTTATCCTAGTTTTATTGCAACAACAATATGAGCTTATAATGATTACTTCGACACTAGCTTTCCCTGTTGTTTTTACTCTTGAAAACGTATTTATTGTTTTAGGAACTATTTTTTCACTTGGATTTATAGCTTCATTAATAGCAAGTACACGCGTAAGTGTAAAATTGCTGGATTAGATTTTTTCTAAATTAAATAATAATTCTTCTTATATTTATCATCTCAAAAAAACACTACGCTATGATAGTTTCTGCCTAGTCCTATTTTTATTTTTCGAATAATTAGGATGTCTTCAAATTTTTTTAAGTCCAGCCAGCATATGGTTCTGGACAATTTTATCATTTATCCTTAATTATCATGACAGAAACAACAATACAGAAAAGTGTATTCTCACGAATTTTTTCAACAATAAAACAAGCAATCAAAGGAGACGAATCCTTTGATTATACATCTGGTAGTATAAAAAAAGCAGTGATTCTTCTGGCTATTCCAATGGTATTGGAGATGCTTATGGAATCGGTTTTTGCATTAGTCGATTTATATTTCGTTGGCCATCTAGAGCATAGTAGTTTTGCTATTCAAGCAGTTGGACTTACTGAGTCTGTTATTACCATCGTTTATTCTATAGCAATTGGTATAAGTATGGCTGCAACAGCAGTTGTTGCTCGTCGTATAGGTGAGAAAGATCCAGTTGCTGCTGCAAAAGCAGGAATGCAAGCCATTATTATTGCCTTTGCAATTAATAGTGTAATCAGTGTTTTTGGTTTTATTTATGCCAAAGAGATCTTATTACTTATGGGGGCTTCAGTAGAAGCTGCCGAGTACGGTTATAGATTTACTCAAATTATGATAGGCGGAAGCTTATGTGTGATGCTTTTGTTTCTTATCAATGGTATCTTTCGTGGTGCAGGAAATGCGGCTATAGCCATGAAAAGTCTTTGGATTGCTAATATTTGTAATATCATTTTGTGCCCTGTTTTAATTAATGGATTTGGGCCAATCCCAGCTTTTGGATTAGTAGGAGCAGCAATAGCAACAACTACAGGAAGAAGTATTGGTGTATTATATCAATTGTATCACTTATTTAACGGAAAAGGAGTTTTAAAGATTATTTCATCTTATTTTATTCCTGACTTCAAGCAAATCAAAGCTTTGGTAAAAATTGCAGCGCCAGGAGTATTACAATTTGTTATTGCATCTTGTAGTTGGATTTTTCTTGCACAATTAGTTGCTACAACAGGAGGAGATCATGGTTCTGCAGGGTATCAAACGGCATTGCGTATTATGATGTTTTTTATTCTCCCAGCATGGGGATTAAGTAATGCCGCAGCAACTTTGGTTGGACAAAATTTAGGTGCCAAGCAAATTGAACGTGCCGAAAAATCAGTTTTGACAACTGCGAAATACAATGTTATTTTTATGGCAACAATAATGCTTATAACATTCTTTTTTGCAAAATATATCGTTTCATTTTTCACCTATGATATTCTAATACAAAATATAGCTGTTGAAGCTTTACAGATTATGAGTTCTGGATACATTTTCTACGGAATCGGGATGGTATTAATTAATACTTTTAATGGAGCAGGAGATACCTGGACACCTACACTGGTTAATTTTGTTGGATTCTGGCTGTTACAGATTCCATTAGCATATGTATTAGCGAAGCATTTTAAAATGGGGCCAACTGGTGTTTTTATAGCTATTCCAGTTGCAGAAACGGCTATAACTTTGGCAAGTATTGTATTGTACAAAAAAGGAAAATGGAAACGTATTCAAGTGTAATTTACAATTTATACAATTTTTCTTAAATATTCTCGTTGGAATAGACTAAACAAATCAAAACTAAATTAGTATGAAAACCAACATCAAAATTTCAGGAATTCTTAGTGCAGTAGTATTATTTTGTCTTTTTGCATTTAAACCGCTAGAAGAGAAAAAAGTGATTGTAATTGACGCAGGTCACGGAGGTCATGATTTTGGAGCAGCGATGCATGGTTTTCAAGAAAAAGTTATTTCTGAAACGATTGCTAAAAAAATCAAAGCTTTAAATAAAGATAGTAATCTTGAAATCGTTTTACTTCGTGACGGAGATCATTCTATGGAATTGAGCGAAAGGGTTTTAATGATAAATAATCTTAAACCTGATTTGGTGATTTCATTACATATTAACGCTTCAAAAAATACTGAAACAAATGGGGTTGAAGCATATATTTCATTGAATAAAGAGTTTTATGAAAAATCGAAAGAAAGTGCAGAAAAAATAATTGATGAAGTTTCTGGAGAAAATCTTTTTAAAAGAAAAATAGGTGAAGCTCCTTTTTATATTTTGAAAAACTCTAATTGTCCAGCAATAGTATTAGAAATGGGATTTTTATCAAATAATAATGATAGAGTTTACCTTACTAGTGAAACTGGACAGAATGAAATTGCAACTAAAATTTTAGGAGCAGTAAAATAAACGATAATTATACAGCATAAAAAAGACCGTCAATTGACGGTCTTTTTTGATAATATATTTGAAAGAAAACATCTTTGTCAAAGTTTAAAACCTTGTCAAAGATTAATCTATAGTCTAAACAAATTCATATCCAGCATATACGTCCTGGATTTCGTTCATTACATTAAACAGTCCTTGAGGATCATCAATTGTAACTAGTTTTTGTTTGTATTCTTTAAAAGAGTGTATGCCTTTAAAGTAATTGGTATAATGACGACGCATTTCAACAATTCCTAAGCGTTCCCCTTTCCATTCCATCGACCACGTAAGGTGGTTTCTTGCGGCTTCTACACGATCAGCAACTGTTGGAGCAGGTAAATGCTCACCAGTTTCAAAAAAGTGCTTTATTTCGTTAAAAATCCAAGGATAGCCAATTGCAGCACGACCTATCATAATACCGTCGATACCGTATTCATTTTTAAATTTTAATGCTTTTTCAGGACTATCGATATCGCCATTTCCGAAGATAGGCATCGTAATTCTTGGATTGTTTTTTACACGGGCAATGTGGGACCAATCTGAATGCCCTTTGTACATTTGAGCACGTGTTCTTGCATGAATCGTTAACGCCTGTACGCCAATATCCTGTAGGCGTTCTGCCACTTCATCGATGTTTATCGAGTTATCATCCCAACCTAAGCGGGTTTTTACAGTAACAGGTAAATTAGTGCTATCAATAACGGCTTTAGTCAAACGTACCATTAAATCAACGTCTTTTAGAACTCCTGCTCCAGCACCTTTACAAACTACTTTTTTTACAGGACAACCAAAATTAATATCGATCAAATCAGGATTCACGGTAGTAACAATTTTTGATGACATTGCCATCGCTTCTTCGTCTCCACCAAATATCTGAATTCCAACAGGACGTTCATAATCAAAAATATCCAACTTCATTCGGCTTTTAATAGCGTCACGAATTAATCCTTCCGAAGAAATAAATTCCGAATACATTAAATCGGCTCCGTGTGTTTTACACAATCTACGGAACGGTGGATCACTCACATCTTCCATAGGAGCGAGTAGTAAAGGAAATTCAGGTAATTCTATGTTGCCAATCTTGACCATCTTCATTATTTTTTGCAAAATTACAACTTTTAGTTCAATTTGTACCAAATTGAGGTTCAAAGGTTCATAGAAGCAAAGGTTCACAGGTTTTTTTTAAAAGGTGCAGAGGCTCAAAAGTATGAGGAAGGGTTCAAAGGTTTAAAGAAGGTTCAGAGGGAGAAAGGTTTTCCGTAGAGGCGCACCGCAGTGCTTCTTAATTAAAAGAGTAAAGTTTTAAATTAAGTCAAAATTGGATTTTTTTTAAATCTTTGAACCTTTGTACCTCAGAACCTTAGTTCCTTGTCTTAAGAATCTCTGTTGTCAAAAAAACGAATTGGTTTGCGACTCATTGGGTTAAAAACCAGAGGATTTAATAACTCTTTTGAAGTAAATTCTATTTTTGGTGTTACTCTTAATTTGGCTCTAAAGTGATCTTTGATTGCATGCAATAATTCATCCGATTGATTTTTTACAGCAATCTTAATCAGGATTTCGTCAGTTCCTAAATCATTGGTAGATATTTCGATGATGTGATTTTCGATAGCATCAAAATCACTTAAAACATCATTCATTGCAGGTGGATAAAGGGTTGTTCCTTTGTATTTTATCATTTGTTTTTTGCGTCCGATGACTGGGCCTACACGCAAAGTATTTCTTCCACAGGTGCAAGGAGTGTCGTGTAATTGTACAATATCGCCAGTTTTAAAACGCAATAAAGGCATGGCTTCGATTCCTAAAGTGGTAAAGGTAAGTTCACCAGCTTCGCCATTCTTCACTCGATTATTATTTTCATCAAGAACTTCTACAATGATTAATTCGGGATGATGATGTCCTCCATTTCCATGCTCACATTCAGTAAAAGCAGTGCTCATTTCGGTTGAAGCATAAGTAGAGAACAACTTTATATTCCATTTGTCAGTGATTTTTTTAGACAAAATATTCATCGAAAAATTTTGATTCCTAAGTGATTCACCAATACAAATTGCGCCTTTTATGCTCGAATTATTATAATCAATATTATTATTTTCGGCATATTCAATCAGTTTTAGTAAAAATGAAGGTACCGTTATTAAATAAGAAGGATTGTATTTTAAGATGGAGTCCCATTGTAGCTCGGGAATTCCTGCACCTACGCGAATTACACCCACTTTTAATTTTCGCAGTCCCAAAAAGTAAGCTAATCCAGCCATGAACTTACGATCAATTGTAGTCATAAGTTGTACAATATCACCCTCTTTAATTCCTGCACAATCAAAAGAAATAGCCTCGTTATAAGCTAATCTGTCTAAATCAGCATCGGTTAAACCAAACGTTACAGGATCTCCTAAAGTTCCCGAAGTAGATGCAAAATCGATGACTTTTGAAATTGGTACACAAAGGAAATCATCATTGTTATTTTGAAGATCTTCTTTGGTAGTAACTGGTAAAAGCTGAAGATCTTCCAGAGTTTTAATAGCAGAAATATCAATTTTTTTCTTTTCGAATAGATCTTTATAAAAAGGAGATTTCTGACTGATATAAGTCAAAAGTTCAGTTAATTTTTTCTCTTGAAAAATTTTAATTTCTTCTAAAGAACCTTTTTCTATTTCTGGGATCATCTTAACTTGCTTTTGATTTTTTTAATATATTTTTCAACTTTCTGTTTTTCAGGAAGCGTCGTGATTTCTTTAGTTAGTGCTTTTTCAAAGTGATTTCGTGCCAAAGCGTATTCTTTTTTCTGATAAAAATACAATCCCGCTTTATAATAAACGATCCAGTAATCTGGATTTAAGGATTGATATTCTTGAATAAACTCAGATGAAATGGTGTCTTTTTTCTTTAAAGAAGAATCGATTTTTTCATCTTCAATTCTAAATTTCTGATAATTTTTAAATTCGACTGTAGCCAAAAAAGGATCCTTTGCAATATTTAATTCACTTTTAGACAAAGATACAATTGTATCTGTTTGCTCTCGATTTTTAAATATTTTATTCAAGTCGTAACAAACAAATTCGCCTAATTGGTACGGATTAGCAGAAACCCAAACTAACTTTTCTTCGGGTTTAAAAATTATGCCATGATGTGCCATTAATTGATTCAAGGATTTTTCGTTACCATAACCTAATTTAATGTTCTCCAGACCATCTTTGTTTCTAAGAATTTCGGATGCCTTTTTAGGATTTACTTTTGGCGTTTCTCCAAAAAGTTCTACCATTCTATCATATCTATATTTTGAATGACTGTTGAGAATTTGATTCTCATTTCGTTTGTCATTTTTTAAAGCATCACTCTGAAAGTGATTGGAACAAATAAGCTGATTGTTATTCGGAACTTCATAAACTCCAAATTTGTTTGGAGATACTTCTATTAAAACGGCTTTGTTATCGCTGGCACTTCCTACCATAATTGACTCGGAAACAAAAACAGTTGTTCTTTTTGCAATAGCAATAGCCTCATCAATATTGGTAGCATATTGGAGGATTTCACGAGTGAGAATAGAAATTGGAGTTTTTGCAATTAGCGGGATTTTTGATTTTCCAGCATTTATGGTTACTGTTAATCCTTCCTGATTCATTCCTGAAACTGCTCCAATCATTCCTGGCCAGGTTACCATCATAAACGGATGACCTGTTTTTGGTTTTATAAAAGCTACTATTTTGTCTTTCGCGAAAGCGTCATTTACATAAAAATCAAAATTGCGCCCAAGGATTAAATTTCCATCTTCTGATTTTTCTCCCCAAGCTGCAAATGAAGAACAGCCTACCAATGCTAAATCTTGTAGCGCATGACCGATATCATGTGCTGCATGTAAATACAAATTGCGTAAATACTGTGATGCGATTGCATCGTAATCATGAGATGTATATTGAGAAACACCGTAAATTTCAGTTTGATATTCTTCGGGAACATTGAGGTATAATTTCCTGTTGTACCATTTTAAAAAGTTTCGAAGCATATTTTGCTTAAACTTTGAGGGTACTATATCTTTAATTTTAGAGAAAAATATGTGCTCCTGTTTCTTTAAAAGAGAGTCGGTTAATGCTCCTGAATTAAGACCAATTTGATATGCATCACCTTCTACATAAAGTTCCCAAAGGCCTTGTTTGTTTTTTAAGAAGAAGTTGTTTCCTGATGAAAATACCGAATCGGATTGTTTTTTTACAATAGGTAAAATAGTATCATAATCTGAAATCTTGGGCTGATGATGCATTGATTTTGAAGTACCACATGATAGGCACACCAACAAAAAACCGATTAGGAAGACAACCAGAATTCGTTTTTTCATAATCAAAATTATTCAGAGGCTTGGTTGATTTTAGTTACTAGATATTCTTTCCCAACTATTTCTGAGCAAGTAATAACAGCACCAATAGTTACGCCCAAAACGCCATGCATATTAATACTTTGCCCCGTTAAATATAGGTTATTAAGTTTAGTTTTGGAAGCAATAAATGACTTCATAGGATTATTGGAATCTTTAATATAGCCATACATATTCCCATTATAACCACCAATATAATCACGATAAGAAAGTGGACTAGAAGTATGCATTGATTGAATACAATCCTTTATTCCAGGGAATTTTATCTCTATCTCGTTTAAAAACTTGGTTGCTTTTCGGGTTTTAAATTCATCATAACTTTCACCGCGATCTTTTTTCTCTGCAGTAGTATTAAATGTATCTGCCCAAGGTAATAAATCATCGAATTTCATGTAGGTAATAAAGGTCATTCCATCAGCCCATTCTTCTTCTTCCTTAGATGCGTTCATTGAAGCCATATATGTTTTTGGCCATGTGTTTTCATCATATTCATGCGCAGTCCAAACTTCATTACTACTTTTAAAATGGTAATAGTTGTGATTGATGTATTTGAATGTTTTTGGTTTAAAAACTAAGTACAAACTAAACGCTGATAGTACTCCTTCGAGACTTTGAATGCGATTGTAGAATGATTTTCTGAAATTTTCCTCGCCAACCATTTTTAAAGTGGTTTTGGGTTCAATGTTAGAAATAAAATAAGTTGCTGAAAGTTCGCTTCCGTCTTTCATTTTAACTGAAGTTACATCATTATTTTTGGTTTCAAAATGAATTACTTCTTTGTATTTATGAACCTCTCCACCATGTTTTTTTAATTGTTTGATGAGTTGTTTTGTAATTTGGCTTCCTCCATTTATACATCGCCAAGAGCTTTCTATATAGGAGTTTACAGATAAGGCATGTACATAAAAAGGCGATTTATCTTCAATACCTGCATATAAAAAATTAGAACCAGCAAGGACAGCTCTTAATTGTTTATTCTTAGTTATGGAGTCAATAGTTTGTTTAGCATTTAAAGTTAAGATATCACTGTCATATTTTCCTTCCCAGCGTAAATTATATAAGGGAAACAAATCGCAGGTATCTTTTATTTTTTTACAATAATTTTCTATTGCTTCTTTTTCTTCTGGAAAATGTTTTAATAATTGATTAACGAAGTTTTTATATCCTTGAGCATGCGGATATTCTTTGTTTTGATCTTCAAAGGAGATAATGTCAAAACCATCTTCGTCCATTTTTTTTAATTTCAAATGATCTATAATTCCCAGATATTTGAAATATTTATGCAAGTTTTGCCCTTCAGTCAATCCTCCTATGTAATGGATTCCTGTATCAAAAATAGTTTTATCTCTCACAAAAGTCTGAAGATTTCCGCCGAACTGATTGTTTTTTTCGAGCACACAAACGCTATATCCTTCTTTGGCAAGAATGATAGCCGAAACGAGACCGCCTAAACCGCTCCCTACGATGACAACATCATAACGTTCTTTCATGCTATTCTTTCTTTAATACTAAAATTTCACCCTCCTCATTTGTACAAGTATAACCAAAATTAAGCAATGTGTCTTTTAAATTGGAGCTGTTTATTAAAATTATGCAAGAAGTAACTGTAACTATTTCTTTGATTACAGCACTATAATTTTTATCAGAAATTAGAACAACATCATATTGTTTTTGTAATGCAGGATTTAGATTTTCCAGATAGTGGATGGCTCTTTTCTTAACTATATAATTTGTTTTTGCAACCGCATGTTTTTCTTCATCGGTTGTATAAGAATCAACTTTTCGTTGTGGTTCCTGTAATGTTAATAGTAAATCCAGTTGGCCATAATCATTACTTAAATGCAAGATCTTAGCTTTAAGGTTTATGTGTTTGTTTAACAAATAATAGGTTTCTAAATTGGTATTTAGGTTCTTTTTTACGCTATTTATTATTTCTAATTCTTTGTAATTAAAACTAGTAAGAATCATTTTTTTGAAATAATCTGCACCTTCAAGTTGCTCACGTATTTTTTTGAATTCGGATTTAAAGTACGTGCTTATTTGTTTTGTTTTTTCGGTATAATTTTTTCCAAAAGCAAGATTTTCGGGAGTAATTCGGTCCAGAATAGTAACGGTTATAGCACCGTCATATATAATGAAATCTCCTTTTGGTAAGACTTCGGATGTACCATGAATTACAATCGGAATAATGTCAAGATTAAAATGTTCGGCAAGATAAAATGCTCCTTTATGAAATCGTTTTACCTGATTGCTTTCGGATCTTGTTCCTTCTGGAAATACCATTAACGAATATCCTTCGTCTATTTTTTTTCGTAAATGTTCGAGACCTCCTTCTAGTCCTTCTGACACGGGATAAAAACCAGCTTTTTTTACAGTTGCTCCAAAAACAGGAGAATTATAAACCCAGTCGCTTACGAGATAGATGATTTTTGGACTCAGCATTCCAACTGCCAGAATATCCAAAAAAGAAGAATGGTTGGCAATAATTACGGCAGGTTTTTCGAAATTTTCATGATGAATATTAATCACTTTTTTACGTACGAAAGGATTTGTATATAAAACTGATTTCATGAATTTTGAAATCAAATATCTAAAACCGTTCATTTTTGTTTGCTCTTTTAAAGGAAGAATTTTCATGATTGTCAAGCAAAAAAATGACATTAAAACTCCGCCAAGACCATAATACAAAAATGAGAATATACCATTTATGAAGGAACGAATTTGAAATGGTGCTTTCCCATTTTTAGGGCGATTGGACAAAAATAATTTGAATAAAATTGGATAAAAGATAAACGTAATGATTAGTGCTGCAAATACTCCAATTAATGAGATTGACGAAATAGATTGTAGTGCAGGATGTTTGGCAAATATCAATGCGCCAATTCCTAGAATGGTTGTTATTACCGCAAGAATAATTGATGTTCTATAGATTGCAATTTCATTCTTTCCGGTTGTATATTCTTTCTGTAATGCACTAGTCATAAAAATACTAAAATCGACACCATGCCCGAAAATTAAGGTGCATACAATCATACTGAAAATGTTCAGTTCGATATTAAAAATCCCCATGATACCAGCAGTTACAATTCCGGTTAATGCAATTGGGATACAACTTATGATTACCAATTCGACTCTTCTGAAAAAGAAGAACAGAATAAGAATTACTGCAACAAAAGAATAATTTACAAGAGAGTTGAAGTCGCTGTTTAGCGTACTAAAAAAGGTTTCATTCATTTGCTGACGGTCGATTGCCAGTAAACCGTCTTTGGCAGATGCTGATTTTACAAATGTATCACGTTGTTCAGGCGCGACTTTTACTAATGTCGAAATGGTGAAAAATCCATCTTTCTCACTAATAAATTCCTGTAATTGTAAAGTACTTATCTTTAAATAATCATGATAGGAAATGGGTTTAAAGCTAGTATCAAGATGGTCAAAAAAGGCAGTGTATGTTGTAGGTTTAAATCCAAGTTTGGCTCCTTCGGTTATTAATTTAGATTTTAAAAGCTGTTTTTTATTGGCATCCCAAAACGAATTCCATTTATCTATTTTTAGCTTTTGCTCTTTTTGCGAAAGCATAATTCCTCCTACCGAACTATAATTTAGTATTTTATTTTGTTGTTTGTCTTTTGCGAGAGCATCAAAAAGCTGACTGTTTTTTTGCAAAACTTCTTCCATACTATTTCCGTAAGAAGCCAGATAAATTGTTTTAGAAGTTAAACTTGTTGTACTTTCTTCCAACTTTTTTTCAGCAGCTTTAATTTCTTTTGGAACAAAATTAAGTTGTGATAAATCGTTGTTGAATCCTACATCGTTATAAGTAAAACAACAAACGATGGTAATAAGTACGCAAAAACCAATTAGGAATTTATTGTTATGAAATGAAAAATGAGCCAATTTATCAATCACATTTTTCTTGTGTTCGAAATTATTTTCTTTTGGTTTATATAAATGTGGTACAATGAGAAGTGAGAAAAATGCAGATGCCATTACAATTACTGCAGCAAAAATCCCCAAGTCGTTTAGTGCATCTGATTTTACAAAAAGCAAACATAAAAATGCAACGGCAGTTGTAGAGCTGCTCATGATTACTGGCATCGTTATGTCTTTGTATAATGTTTTTACATCGCTATTATGCTTGTAATGTGTTAAGATATGTATGGAATAATCTATGGTGATTCCCAATAGAATAGAACCTATCCCGAGTGAAATCGCTGAAATTTTTTCTTTCACAAAGTATAAAAATGCAATTGCAAATAGCGCTCCAAATACTGTTGGAAGAAAAATGATTAACGGGATAAATACTTTTCGGTAAAACAAAATCAAAATAAGCATTAAGGTAATCATTGCAATAGTTGTAGTAAGTACAATATCGCCTTTTATCTGGTTGGCATTTGCAACAGCAATAAGTGCCGAACCAAAATAACTTACTGAAGCTTTTGTTTTAAACTGTTTGTTTAAATTGTCTTTTATGGTATTGAGCTTTGCAGCAAAAATAGAGTTTTGCTCTGTTTCGCTCGATGGTAAATTAGAAGTAATAAATAACAACAATTTCTTTTTGTCTTTGGTCATTACAAAGCCATTATCGAGAGTAAAATCATCACCCACATTTAATTGCTGTAATTTTTTTAGAGCTATAAATGAAATCCCTAAAGGATCTTGTAAGATGAAATCTTTGGTAATAAATCCCGAAGGCGAAATTATCGATTTGTAATTTCCTTGTACTGTTGCAGCAATACTATCCTGTTGCAGTTTGGATTGTATGGTTGCATAATCTTGATCATCCAGAAAAAGCGGTACATTGTTGTAAACAAAATCGATGGTTTCCTGAATGTTCTCTTCGTCTATTTTTCCTTGTACAGCCGTTATATAAGGTTTACAAGTTTTGGCAATACTATCAGTAAAAACTGCTGCCATTTCTTTTAAATCTTCATTTGTTCCTCCTTTTTCAAGCTGAAAGATTACTGTAATCTTGTCAGCGAAATTAAGCTGTTTTAGTACTTTGGCAGTAACATCGGTCTTGTCGTTTGTTGGAATAAGTTTGGTAATATCTTCTTCAAATTTAATTTTTGAAGCAAAAAATACAAATATAAAAAGCAATGCGATTGCCAGAAAAACCGAGAGGGATTTTCTTCGATTTACAAATAAATGTATGGCGTAGAAATAATGATGCATGCTTATTTTTTTTGAGTACTAAATAATGTTAAAATCAAGTACGATGTTAATCCGAATAATAATGCCATTAGAGATGCTAAAATAAGACTTCCAATGACATATTGTGTTATGTTTTTTGAAACGTCAGCGAGTACCATTGAATCATTTTGTATCGAGGAAGAATTGTTTGATATAAAAAGGCTTCCCATTTTTAGAGATCCATATATTACTAATGGAATCAAAGGAGGCAAACTAATATTTGAAGCTACAAAAGCTATGACTTTATTGAGCTTGAATAAGGTGGCTAAAAAAAGAAGTAATACCGTTTGGAATCCCCAAAAGGGTGAAATTCCAATAAATACACCTAACGCGATTGCGGATGATTTTTTAAAATTTGACTCGTCACTTTCTAGAATATCCTCGAGAAGAAATTTTTTAAGTCCTTTTTTTTTAATTTTCTGAACTAAATCTCTTGGTTTGATATAAACAAGAGCAATAATTACCAATACAGTATTTAAAATACTAATTCTGGTAAAATCCTTGAATGGGCGAAAATGTGAAACCCGCTCAAGTGGATCGTACAAAACTTTAACTGGGATATTTTTAACAGGAATGCCTTTCCAGGCGGTACGTACAATAATCTCGATTTCAAATTCAAATTTAGGAGTGTAATACCTTTCGGGAATTAATCGTAAAGGGTATAATCTAAATCCAGATTGTGTGTCTTCAAGACGTATTCCTGTTTCAAACCAAAACCAGAAGTTTGAAAATTTATTTCCAAAGCTACTTTTTTTAGGTACATTTTCCTGCGCCATATTACGACTACCAATAAGTAATGTATTTGGTTCGTTTTGGATAGCATCGATAAACGAAGGAATATCCGAAGCAAAATGTTGCCCATCGGAATCGATTGTTATTGCATATTCGTAATTTAAAGCAATTGCCTTATTAAACCCGTTTTGCAATGCAATTCCCTTTCCTTGGTTTTCGGGATGGTGAATTTGAATGAGTTGTGGAAATTTTCCCAAAATTAGACTTGTTCTATCTGTAGATCCGTCATTGACTACAATAATATTCTTGGTGTAGGTCAAAATTGAATGAAGTACTTTCTCCAACGTTTTGTTGTTGTTGTATGTGGGTACAATAACACAAAAATTAGTTTGAGCAAGTTGTTCTTCTTGAGATAGAATAGGTTTCATTTTGTGGTTTTTCTTTAATTACTTTATCGTTAGTTTTTCTGTTGTGGAAAAACTTTTAGATTCTAGGATAAAGTTTTTTAAATATTCTTTTAGTATAGTATCCTGATCACTATACCCTTTAGTACTAGTTTTATAGTTACGTTTTTTTATAAACATTACTTAGTTTTACAGCAATTGTTTCGTTAAAATAAGTGGTGTTTTTTACTTTTACCAAACCATCTTTGGTTGTTGTAATATCCAATTCTAAACGCAATTTGGGTGTAACTTCGGGATTGATTAACGCCATAAATTTTGCATTACTAAGTGTTTGCATCGTTAAGTTACTTTGGGTGATTGTTTCTGAAAGTTCTTTTATAATCTGAATCATGCATACTCCTGGCATTATAGGATTGTCTGGAAAATGACCTTTAAAGACGTCATGTTTGTCATTTACCAAAATGACAGCATCATATATGGAACCATTTGAGTTTTCTAATGAAAGGATTTTATAAAAGTCTTTTAAAACCATGATGTGTTTTTATTTTACTTTGAATGTATAGGTAATTCCAAGTTGAAATACTTGATTTAAGATAATAGTATCGTAGTAGTAATCGTATCCATTATCAATACCATCATATCCGTAAATATCGACTAATCCTTGTTTAAATCTTGCTTCAAAAGTTAAGCCATTGGGTAAAGTATATCCAATACCACTAACGAAAGCAAGGTCAACTCCGACAGGATCGTAATCGTATGAAGGAAAATTGTCGTTAACTTTAAAATCTATTGAAGGGCCGCCTATTATATGAAATCCACCTCCGGTAAAATGATATTTAGCAACTGCACCTAATGAAATATAATTTAATTCGTAGGTTCTTTTACTTGATCTGCCTGATCCTATAAAATATTCACGCGCTTCTGCTCCTTGTCTTGTGTAAGTTAGTTCTGGCTGAAGTGTAAAATATTTGTTGAATTTTATAGCTATTAATCCACCAGCATAAAAATCTGTTTTTGAGTTACTAGACCCAAAATTGGTTAAGTTTGAAACATTTAAACCACCACGAATTCCCGGACTAACGGTTACTTGTGCATGAGATTTTATAAAGCCGATAAAAAATATAAATGCAATTAAGGTTAATTTTCTCATTTTGATTTAATTTAGATAATTAGTTTAAATTTTACTCTGACTTAAAATAATTCAATTCAATTTTTAACTTTATATTTTGATGTAAAATCTCAATTTTTTCTGCAAAATTATTGTTTTCTGAACTAAAAAGAATAGTTATCTTTTCTTTTGTTTGAGAGGCATGTATTACTTTCTCTAGTTTTTGATTGTCTTTAGATAAAAAAATAAAATTATATTGTTTGTCATCTTTAGATTGGTAAATAGTATTGGTTTGATCTTCAAATTGTTTTTCGATCAAGTAATCTTTTCTAAGGAGCAATCGAAAATCTTTTTTTAAGGTCGAAATAAGAATCTTCCGGTCTAATTCGGATACAATTGAGTTGACTTTAAAGCTAGCTTCCGAAATTTCAAAGTCTAGTAATTTATTGCCAAATTCGGTTGTAAATACAACTCTATGTGTAGTATCATTTATTTTTTTTGCAATAAATATTCCTGATAATTCATGTCCATAAACGGTTATGTTTGCTTTATATACATAATCAATTTCGGGACTAGAAAAGTAAGGTGCTTCATAAGATGTTTTTTCTAATGGTTTTGGAGTGTAATTTCTCGTGATTTTTTGACCACAAGAAAACAGGAAACAGACTAAAAAACAATTAATTAGTAAAAACGGAGTCGTCGATTTTTGCATTTATCACTTTGTTTTTAAGTACAATTCGAGTATAATCTTCAGATGATTCAAGCAGTTTTACCTGAACAACTGTAGCGTCTTCTTTATCAAAAGTTAATTCTATTTGTTTAATGTATTTCTTTAAAGTTACATCTTTTGGAATGAACTTGGCAATATTCTGATTTTTTGATTTAAAATAGCTGATAATGAATTCTTTATCGTCAAACATATCGCCGCTTACGCTACCTACAATTAGTTTATTTATTCGACCAAAAATTTTGCTGTTTCCAATATCTACAGCACTTTTTTTACCTTCGTCATTAATCAATATTTTACCATTTTTAAAGACAATAGTATAATTGTACGGTTTCTTGTATTGCCATTGCAACAAGCTAGGTTCTTTAAAAATCATCTTCCCAGATGTTTCAATATCCTTGGATAAAAAATCCAAATGTTTGTATTGTACAAAATCAGTACTTAATGTTTTTATCTTTTTAGAAACTACATTAACCGATTGTTTGAAAGTTGTGATTTCACCATCAGACATTTTTTGTTCTTGTGCGGAAGAGTTCCAAGCGAACAGATTCAGAATAATAGCGAATAAATATATTTTAGTTCTCATATGCTTTAAGATTCAAAAGTTTTTCAACCGTAATCACGGTATAATTGTTTTGTTGCAGGAACTGCAAGAACTGTTCCAAGACCAAAACCGAATGTTTAGCCGTATCGTGCAAAAGTACGATTCCGCCGGGAGAAAGGCGTTTTATAATACGATTGTAAATGATTTTTTGGTCTTTGATTCCGCCATCAAGCGATCGTATATTCCAACCAATTACTTTATGCCCACTTAATTTTATGGCTCTGCGAATAGATGGAGTTGTTACGCCATAAGGAGGTCTGAAGAATTGTATTTTCTTTGAGGTGAATTTTTCCAGAAGTGCATCAGTTTTATTAATTTCTTCCAGTATTTTTTTAGCATTGTAAAAATCAAAAAAAGGAGAATGATTGTATGAGTGATTTCCAACAAGATGCCCTTCGGATAAAATACGTTCTATGATTTCTGGATATTTCTCAATGTTTTTCCCAATACAAAAAAAAGTAGCTTTTACATCGTATTTTTTTAAAACATCTAAAATCTCTAAAGTGATATCGCTTGGGCCATCATCAAATGTTAAAGCAATTTTCTTTTCGGTTAGCGATGGGTTATTACAATAAGCCTTTACATGATAGTTGGATTTTATTTGTGCTGAGTTTATTGCTACTATACTCAACCAAATTATTCCAATTAGGATAAACCACCAAAAATTGATTGCTATATAAAGTTTCGTAAGAAGCAATAAAAGCAATAGGATGATAAAAAATACAGCAGTTTTTGTGTGTGTTATCATTTTGAAATTAATGTAAAACTATGATCTTTTCCGTTTAACTGATTGTATAATAAAATAGTATTATATGCAGGTCTTTCTATCGAATTTGATTTAATTAGTTCTGGGATTGTCTGTGTCTTAATGATTTTTGAACCTGTCCATAACCCAAAGGCAGAAGCAGTATTGTATTCTCCACATAAATGTTTGTAGTAAATCTGTGGCGTGTTCGCGAAAGCATTTTCTGCTAAATTTTTATAATAGGAATCAAATTCAACATCTCCATTAAAGCCTAAAATGATAGCATCGATGTCTGAAATTTCTAAATTATTCAATTTAAGAAAATCAATAATTTCAGTTTCAATTTCATCTTCTTGTAGTACATTTTTAATTTCTAAATCTACGAGTTGAGCGTAAGTACTCTCTTTTTTTTCATTTTCTAAAACAAAAAAACAAGCTCCTTCTCCATGAATATATCCTTTTGTAGTTTCGTTTAAAAGTTGGTACGGTTCTTTTCTGTCTTCTTTTATATAACCAGCTAACTTAAAAAGAGATAGTATATGATCACCATTTTCATCAACTCCGCCAACTAATATTGAGTTGGCTTCATTTTCTTCTATTTGCATTTTAGCATCTAAAAGACCCGACTCAAAAGAGATTGCGCCATTTACATAAGTAAAATTATATCCTTTGCATTGCATTGTAAGGGCAATTTGTGCTCCAACGGTATTATGTGTTGATTGTATAAAAGCAGTTGGTGTTAAAAACTCTTCGTTATTATCGATGATTGCTTTTAAGAATTTTTCAGTATCCTCGATGCAACCCATTCCAGTTCCAGTAATAATAGCATCGACATTTGTAACATTGGCTTCTTTCATGGCATAAGCCGAAGCTACGATTCCGTTTTTGATTCCATTAGCCATTCTTCGGCTTGCAATTGGAGAAATAAAATCTTTGTAAACCGGTTTTTTTAAAAATAAAACATTGTCATTTTTATTCCATTCGGCATCTTCCAAAAAAACAGTATCAAATGTTTTTTGAGCTGAAAGACAACCTGTACCATTTATATATGTCTTTCTCATTTGTTTTTAGAAAATATAAGAGTGGAACAATTACCGCCAAATCCGAAAGAATTGGATAATACGTGCTCGATATTTTTATGTTTTAATGTTGTTTGTGGTGTCAAGTTAAATTCCTGCATCGGTGTTTCGAAATTTAAACTAGGGAAAACCACATTGTTCTGAATGGCAAGTATGCTATAAACAGCTTCGATTGCTGCTGCTGCTGCTAGTGTATGACCTGTAAAAGGTTTAGTCGAGCTAAAATCAGGAACAGATTTTTCGTAGTATATTCTAAGAATGGCTCTTCCTTCTGATAAATCATTATTAGGAGTTGCTGTTCCATGAACATTTATATAATCTATTTCGCTTGGATCTAAAGCTGCAACATTAAATGCTTTTTTCATAGCAAGGTAAGCACCATCACCATTTTCAGACGAAGCGGTTTGATGAAATGCATCATTGGCATTGCCATAACCCGAAACACGAGCGAGTACTTTTTTGTTTTCTTTTTTTACAATTTCATCAGATTCTAAAACTAAAAAAGCAGAGGCTTCACCTAAGTTTAACCCTTTGCGTTCATCATCAAAAGGTTTGTTATAACCATCGGATAATATCATTAAAGTCTTGAAACCATTGATTGTAAATTTTGCCAAAGCATCGGTTCCGCCAACAATTACACGGTCTAGTTTTCCAGTCTTTATCAATCGTGCACCAAGCATAATTGCATTTGCAGCCGAAGAACAAGCGGTACTTATTGTTGTAACCATGCCTTTTAATCCAATTTCGGAGGCAATTTTTTGAGCTACATCTCCACAATTATGACTAATAATGTATTTTCGTACTTCGGGATTTTCAAAATAGTCATAATAATACTTTTCGGTCATATCCATTCCGCCAACGGTGGTTGCCGAAATTAATCCTGTTTTATATTCATTAATTGATGTAATTCCTGCATTTGCAACAGCTTCTTTGACAGCAATAAGACCAAGTAAGGCTGTTCTTGAAAAGTTGCTTTCTTTGTCGAGTTGTAATTGTGCAATTAACTCAGCATTGGTTTTTTTTATTTCTCCAACCTTAATACTATTCGCATGAACTGTCGAAATGTTCTCGATAGTTGTTATAGCAGCTTTGTTATTTATTAATGAAATATAATTTTCCTCAACCGAATTTCCGATTGAAGAGATTATTCCCATTCCAGTTATAGCAACTCCTTTTACCATTTTTTAGACTTCTTGGTTTTTTAGACTTCTTGGTTTTTTAGACTTTCTTAGATTTCTTATATTTTAGGCAATACTTCATATCTAAGTAGTCTAAAAATCTAAGCCAGTCTAAGCCAGTCTAAGAAAGTCTATTTAGTTCTGTTTGCTGTAATATATGCTGCCATTGATTCGATTGATTGAAAAATTACTTTTCCTTCTTTCGGGTCAATTAGTTTAATTCCGTAATCTTTATCTAGAATAACGATTAATTCTAAAGCATCAATAGAATCTAAACCCAAACCATCTCCGAATAAAGGATCATTGTCATTAATGTCTCCAAGTGTAATATCTTCAAGGTTTAATACAGTAATGATTTTATTTTTTAATTCTAATTTTAATGCGTCCATTGTTATTTATTATATAATGTTTCTATCGTTTCGTTTTGATATTTTTGGTTTTCTTCTTTACCAATCAGGCAAAGAAAAGATTTATATTCTTCATTAAAAAATTCGACCCATCCACAAAGTACCCTTTCTGCTTTATTGGTATGCAAAAGCGTATTGGCATAACTGGTCATAAATTCTGGATTGAAGGCATCAAATATAAAGAAAGAATTCTCACTTTTTAGTTGATGACGAATGCTAATTTCGCCCAGGCAAATGTTTGGTAACGTATAAACAAAAACTGCAGGACTTGGATAATAGTTTTCCTTATCGGATATGGATTCCTGATATTTTACATCGGTATCTAAACTGGATGATTTATTAGCTAAAAGTATAGCAGTATTGTTTTCTGTTTGCTTTGTGAGTTCAGTATCGCTCAGGTTCAATTCTGTTTTTGATTTCAAAAGTAATTCAGCGCCTAAAAAGGCAAGTTTACTTAAAGAATCCATCTTGAAAAACTTAGGATAATTAATGTCAAAATTGCGATACGCTTGTTTTGAAAAGTCAGCAAAAGCCGTAGGTTCTATTTTGAATATAGAAGTTCCATTCAAAACAATTTCGTTGTTTTGGATTGTGCAATAGGATTGTATGTATGTTTTGTTTTGAGTCATTTTATTTTATATAATCTTCTGCATCATAAGCATCAATAGGAAAATCTTCTTCAGTTATCGATTTATAGAAGAAAGTTCCAATACTCATTTTTAAATCAATATAAATTTTATTTAAATCTTCAATATTTTCTTCTTCCCAAAGAATGTCATGAAAAGTATATCCAACACTCATTGTTTTTGTATTTAGAACAATTGGATCTCCGTTTGCGCCTGAACCAATAATTAATAAATCTTTTTTATAAATTTCTTTATTCTCTTCTTCAATATTTTCTGTTCTAATTCTGTTTACGCAATTGAAATATATACTTCCAAATTCAATTTCTTTTTTAAATGAAAATGTTTTAAAAAAAATTATCAAATCTTGAGATAGGTTTAAGCTTTCAAAAAAATCAATAGTTTTATCTGTTACTTTTATTACATTATCTTTAAAATCAAAATTTTGAATTTTTAAAGCTTCTTTAAAAAGTGATTCTTCTAAATTCATTTCTTTAAGTTTTGAGCTTGTAAGGATTGTTTACAAGTTAAATTCATGTTTAACTTTTTCAAAAACTACAGCCGTATTACAACCTCCAAATCCTGAAGCTGTTTTTAGGAACGTTTCGATATTTTTATTTTCATTTTTCTGAATAACATTTATCGATTGACTTACGCCCAATTCATCAAAGCCTAATGAAACAAAAAGCTTGTTTTGAAGTACAGATTCAATCGCAATGACGGTTTCTAATAAGCCTGATGCGCCTAAGGTATGACCATAAAAACCTTTCAGACTATTTACAGGAACTGCTTCCATTTCTAATCGGTTGAAAGCAATGGCTTCCATTTCGTCATTAAAAGAAGTTGCAGTTCCATGGGCAGAAATATAATCGATATTCTCTGACTTTATTTGTGCTTCGTTCAAGGCATTTTGTATACTTCTGAACAAACCTTCGCCTGTTCTTGAAGGACCTGAAATATGATTGGCATCGTTTATAGAACTATCTCCAATAACTTTTATTTTTGCGTCTTTGGCTTCTGCTGAAACTAAAACTGCTGCTGCCGCTTCGCCAAGACTTACGCCAGTTCTGTTTAAAGAATATGGTTTGCATGGTAAGTTACTCATTGCCTGAAAAGCATTAAAACCTGATAAAACAAACTCAGAAACTTCATCGCCAGCAACGATAAAAACATTGTCGTAAAGTTCGCTTTGTAGTAGTTTTTTGGCAACCGAAATGGCTAAAATACCAGAGACACAAGCATTCGAAACTACGATTGGTTGGGTTTTAAATCCAAAAAAATCGGCGATTGTTTGAGCCAAAGTATGTAAATAGGCATTCTGAAAACTCTCTGGCGAATCATTTTTTAATGCAGTAATATTTCCTTTTGTGGTCGAAAGTATAAAGGCTGTCTTTGAATTTAATTCTACTTTAGAATTTTTGATAATTGGCTCTAAAGCCAAAATCATCATTTTCTCTAATCTTGAATAGTTGGTTTTGGAACTAACTTTCGCGAAAGCGGTATTTAGTTTCTCTTCCTTTATAATTGAAGCATAAAAAGGATTTGGCATCAAAGACACATCTTCATGCAACTGAATACCTGATTCACCACGAACTATAGCATCAATGTTCGAGGGAACATCAAATCCTAATGGTGTGATACAATTGGTTTGCGTGATGTATACTGCTCTTGTCATTTTTATTATTTTATCCTAACAGGTTTTTAAAACCTGTTAGGTATCTCGTATTTATTATCATACCTACAAGGTTGGAAAAAACCTTGCAAGAAAGCTTTTCGGCGTTTGTATCTTGTTGCCGAAAGAGGCACGCAGATTTACACGTATTATTTTATTTCGTGACAATTTATGTTTGTCTTTATTTCAACAACCCGACTTTTCGTTTCCATTCTTCATAAAATGGAGGATTAGTGAGCATTAAATTTCCTTCTTTATTTAAAAATACCTGAACGGTTTCGCCTGTGCAAACAATTTCATTATTAGAATTAAAAATTTTAAATCTAAAAATTATTTTAGCTGCGGGTGTATCTACTATGCTTGTTTCTACGCGAATAACATCGCCATAGCGTAAAGATAATTTATGTTCGCAAATTGATTTTACAATAGGTGTTGTATATCCGCTCTTGGCAATATCAAGATATGTAATTCCGTGTTTACGCCCAAAAGCTTCACGACCATCTTCAAAATAGGTTATGTAATAACCATGCCAAACAATCCCTAAGGCATCAGTTTCATTAAAGCGAATTCTGACTTCTTCGGTAACGGTTAATGCAATAGCTTCGTTATATTGTTCTTTTCTTCTTATCATATGCTAAGGGAATAGATTTCGTAAAATCCAGTCATTTATTTTTGCAAATATAACAGGTTTAAAAGGCTTTTTTACATATCTAGTATAACTAGAAAGAATAAGAGGGTCTATTTAGTTAGATTCTTTTCTTATAGCTTTTTATTTTAAAAGAGTAGGAGGTATATTGCTTGCTTTCAGTTGTTTAGTGAAATCATCATTTTCCTGAGAATAGTCTCAAGCTGATAAGAGAAGCATTAATGTGTTATTTGGCCAAAACGGTCTTCATCTGACCATTGGCAATTTCTTCATTGTTTAATGTAGTAACAATATCTACTAAGGTTATGCCAGCAAATTCTTGTATAATGGTTATCGACGATTGAATTTCATCGTTAATATTTGGCAACTTTTTTATATTAATTTGTTTGATGGAGCCAATATAACCTATAGGTGCTTTTTCTTGTTTTAGAAAAAAAACATATCCAGTATGTAATGCTACAGATTGCGCCATATGTTCTATTAATCCAGCTTCTAAAAAAACTCCATTTTCTAAAAAGATATTTTCACTTTTAATTTTTAAACCAGCTACTAAAGAAGTTTCATCAAATGAAAACATCTTATCTACCATTACAAAAGGAAACTTCTGTGGCAACAAATTTTCTACTGCTTCTTTATCTAGAATAGGTTTTGTCATGATTTATGAAACTAATTTTTTGATTTTATTTGCTCGTTTGTGCAAGCCCAATTTAAAGAAGTTGATTCATCTTTGGATTATAAAATCGTATTTCTTAATGATTTGTTTTACAATAACTTTTCTGTAATGTTTCAGAAAACAGACTCTTTTATTTTTTATTTTTAAATTGATTCCAAAAATCAAAATAATTAAACCATTGAAGTGGGTACTTTTCAAGCATAGATTCAACGTTTTCTATATAGGCTTTTAACAATCCTTTTTCATCACGATATTTTACAATGGCTTCACGGGCATATAAATGATAGTGTAGTTTTGGTTCTTTCATTGCATAAACAAAAACAACAGGAACTTTTAATCGAGAAGCAATTAAAAAGGGCCCAGCAGGAAAATTGGTTTCTTGACCTAGTAATTTTTCAGATAATGATTTAGATCCTTCAAGGTAACGATCACCTGTAAAACAAATGAGCTCATTTCGGTCAAGAGCAGCATTGATCTCGAAAACATGAGATAAGTCGTCTTTTATGATTATATGCTGGACAGTTGGTTTTTGGGTAACGCTTTCTAAATATTTTTTTATGTCAGAATGTTCCAAGTCTGTAGTAATCAAATTGATTCGGAAATTAATGTCTATTTCTTCGAAAAAATGTTCAGCAATTTCAAAATTCCCAATATGAGCACTAATTAAGATGCCACCTTTTTTTTCGGCAATCAGTTTTTTTAGTGATTCAATACCATCAAATTCATAAGTAAATTTTTCTCTCATTCCGGCAGAAATGGAGACTTTGTCAATTATGGTTTGACCAAAAACATAGTAGCTTTTGAAAACCATTCTCTTAGATTTAAAATAAGAATAGCCTAGTCTTTTGTTAAAATAGTAAAAGATGACACGATTACTTTTTTTTAGGAAAAGAAAATAATAAGAAGCAACAAAATATAAAAGAAAATAGGCAGATTTAACCCCCGCTTTTTGTATTAAAAAAACGAATATTCTATAGCCTAAAACTGTTCCTTTTGATTTGCCATCCCATTCACTCATTAAGCAGTTTTAGCTTTTAGTTTGGTTTCGATAAGGTCATAAAAGTTTTGAAAAGTAGCAATGCCAACAAAATCAACTTCAACTAATTTTACGCCAAAATTTGACTCTACAGATACTACTAAATCTACATAGTCTAAACTATCTAGTCCTAAAGTATCTTTTAAATTAGCATTTGGTTCAATATCATCATTGTCAACTTCAAATTCATCAACCAAAAAACCATTAATTTTTTCTATTATCTCTTGCTTATTCATTATTCAATTTAAACTTTTTAACTACCAGTGCAGAATTTGTCCCTCCAAATCCGAAGGAATTGGACAAAAATATATCAATTTTTTTATTTAAGGTAGTTTTAACTAAATTTAATTTAGCGGCTGCTTGGTCTGGAGTTTCTAAATTGATGTTTGGAGCTATAAAGTCATTTTGCATCATTAGTATAGAGTAAATAACTTCGCTAGCGCCAGCCATCCAGCATTCATGTCCTGTCATCGATTTTGTAGAACTCACATAAGGATTGCTTTTTTCAAAGATTTCGAAGATAGCTTTGGCCTCATTTTCATCTCCAACAGGAGTAGAGGTTGCGTGTGCATTTATGTAGTCAATGTCTGACGCATTTAATTTGGCATCATCGAGTGCTCTTTGCATTGCTATGGATGGGCCTTCGACATTTGGAGTCGAAATATGTCCTCCATTTGATGAAAATCCATAACCACCAACTTCGGCAATTATAGTTGCTCCACGTTTTATGGCTGATTCATAACTTTCTAGAATTAGAGTTGCACCTCCACCGCTAGGAACTAAACCATCTCGACCAGAGTCAAAAGGTCTTGATGCTTTGGTAGGGTCTATATTTCCTGTAGAAAACACACCTAAACCATCAAAACTGCTCATGGCGTATTTGTTGATTTCTTGTGCTCCACCACAAATTATGATATCTTGAAATCCACTCTTTATCAAAAAATAAGCAAGGCCTATAGCGTGTGAACCGCTAGCACAAGCCGCACTTATAGTTAAATTAATCCCTCTTAACTTAAATATTGTCGAAAGGTTCATTGTAACAGTTGAGTTCATGGACTTAAAAATCGCTCCAGAACCAATAAGGGCAGTATCCTTTTTTTCTCTAACAATATCGGTTGCATCAATAATAGCTTTTGAAACGCTATCATTACCATACATAATACCGACTTCGTTATCGTCGAAAAAAGAATCATCAATTCCAGCATTTTTTAATGCTTCAATAGTAGCCATATAAGCATATTCGGTTTCTTCACCAATGCTCATACGTTGTCTTCGGGTTAATAAGTTTTTCAAATCTGGTCTCGGAACCATACCAGTTAAGGCCGACTGAAAACCAAATTCTTTTCTTTCTGTATCACATTGTATTCCTGATTTTCCATTATAGAGGGATTCTTTTACTTCATTTAATGAAGTTCCGATACATGAGTAAATCCCCATTCCTGTAATTACAACTCTCCTATCCATCTTCTTTTTTATAGTAATTTTTTAAGAATATATACCACCGTTTATGTTTATAACTTCACCCGTTATATAACTTGATTTATTAGAAATCAAAAAGCTTACCAAATTTGCAACTTCTTCAGCTTCGCCAAAACGATTAACAGGAATTAATTTTAATAATTCTTTTTCGTCTAGCTGGCTTGTCATGTCAGTTCTTATAAATCCTGGAGCGACAGCATTTACGGTAATGTTTCTTTTGGCTACTTCTTGTGCTAATGCTTTAGTAGCAGCTACAATTGCACCTTTTGCAGCAGAATAGTTGGTTTGACCTGGAGTCCCTTTTACTCCTGAAACTGAAACCATATTTACAATACGTCCGTATTTATTACGGAGCATTTTTTGAATGAAAAATTGTGTGACATTAAAAAAACCACCTACACTTGTGTTCATAACACCATTCCAGTCTTCATGCGACATCCACATAAATAAACCATCTTTTGTAATTCCTGCGTTGTTTACAATTGCTTCAACAATTGCTTCAGGATTTGCATCCTGCCATTGGGTTAAAACACTTTGTACTTCTTCAAAATTAGAAACGTCAAATTGTATAATCTCGGCAGTTGCGCCTAATTTTAATACTTCTTTAAGTGTTTGTTCAGCAGCAATTTTATTTGAATGATAATTAATCAGAATGTGGTACTTTGTATCTACAGCTAATTTTTTACAAATAGCACTCCCAATTCCTCGCGAACCACCAGTTACTAATGCGCATTTCATATAGGTAAATTTTATTTTTTGTATTGATTGAGAAATGTTATCGCTTTTTTTTATTTACTGGTTTTGTAACCGGTTTTGTTTTTGTTTCTGACTTTGTTTCAGCTTTTGGCTTATCAGTAGCGATTTCATTTATCGTATTTTTTTCTTTTGTTTTCGAAAAGAGTTCAGCGTTCTCGAACCATTGGTTACCTAATACAGTTCCGTCAGGTTTAAGAAATCCCCATTTGCCTTCATTTTTTACTCTTGCTAAGCCATCAATAAATCCTTTGTCTTGTTGAGTAAATAAAGCAATGACGAATGCGTTTGCAGTTATACCGTATTGAGTTGGGATTACTAATTTTCCTGTTTCATTAATAAACCCCCAGTTTTTTTCTTTTACAGGAGCTAAGCCGTTTGTACTAAAAACTTCTGCATCACTGTAAGTTGGCGGAATAATAAATTCTGCTTTAGGGTTAATATAGCCCCATTTAAATCCAATACAAACCGGAGCTAAATTTTTAGAAAAAGCTTTAGCTTTATCGTATATAGGAAGGATTGCCCAATTTCCTTTTAAGTCAATGAATCCAATTTTTCCATCTTTTCTTGCATATGTTAAATCTTGAGTTTCGAAATCCCAAATTTTATCAGCGCCTTCTACAGGAATGAATTTTCCAGCAGTTACTAACCCCAAAACTTTGTCTTTTTTGGCCCAAGCTACATTTCTATAATAATTACCAATTTCTGCATAAGCGGGTTCTATAATTTCTTTTCCAGTAGTATTTATAATCCCCCAATTTTTATTGTTTTGTACTCTTGCGAAACCATTTTCAAAAGGTTTGATAACATCATATTTTGGTTCCAAAAGAGTTGCCATTTTCGAATTGATTAATCCGATTTTGTTTCCTTGTTTTATAAAAGCTACGCCATCTTCAAAATCAAATAACTTGTCTGAAGGAGGTGCGATTTGAACTTCTCCTTTGATATTGATGTAAGCCCATTTTTTGTCTTTATATACAATACATATGCCACTATTAAAATCTTTTACATTATCAAAAGTTGCAGGGATTGCCCAAGCACCTTTAGTATCGATAAATCCCCATTTTCCATTTTCTTCTACAGCAGCCAAACCATCAAAAAAACTTTTAGCACTTTTATATTGAGGTTCAATACGGAATGTTCCTTCTTTGGTAAGATATCCATATTTTCCGTTTTTTCTAATTAATGCCAGTTCTTGACTATTAACAAATTGAATACTGCATAGTAATAAAAAAATAAGTGTTTTTTTCATGATTTTAAGATTCAAGATTAATAAATATGAAATAAAATATTAATTATTTATCAGGTAGTCTTTTACTTTTTGAACAAAAGGATACATAACCTGGTCTTCTTTAAATTTAGGAATAATTGCTCTAATATCGTCATATATTTTTTTAGATACAGACGAAATTTGATCTTTTTGTTCTAAGTAATCAATTGCTTGAACAATGGTAATCAATTCAATAGCTAAAACTTCAAATGAATTTTCGATAACTTTTGCAGTAATTACGGCAGCATTTGTTCCCATACTTACAATATCTTGATTGTCGTTATTGTTTGGGATACTGTGTACATACATCGGGTTAGACAGCATTTGGTTTTCGGCAGTTGTTGAGGTTGCGGTAAACTGAACTCCTTGCATTCCAAAATTAAACCCTAAAGTTCCAAGATTAACAAATGGAGGAAGGATCTCATTGATTTTTGAATTTAATAAATAATTCAATTGGCGTTCAGCAAGCATTGTAAGTTTAGTTACTACAATTTTTAGTTTGTCCATTTCTAGTGAGATATAATCACCATGAAAATTACCGCCATGATATACATGTTTATTTTTTACATCTATAATAGGATTGTCATTTGCTGAGTTAAATTCGTCTTCAAGAATTGAACCTACATTGTTGATGGTCTCCAAGATAGGGCCTAGAATTTGCGGTACACATCTTAAAGAGTAATACTCCTGCACTTTTTCTTTAAAAATTTCTTGGGTGTTTTCACCTGTATATAAATGATCTTCTCTTTTACGAATTAAAGTGCTGTCTGAAAGATTTTGTCTCATTCTTGCAGCTACTTCTCGTTGCCCTTTGTGACGTTTTGTTTGATTTAATTCTTCTGAAAAATGATCATCATAAGCTTGTACAAGTTCATTTATTGTACATGAAAATTTTAAAGACCAATCTAGTAATTTGTTTGCATGATGTACATTTACAACGCCTATTCCGGTCATTACTGAGGTTCCGTTTATAAGAGCAAGACCTTCTCTTATTTCTACTTGAATTGGTGATAGATTTTCAATTTCGAAAACTTCTTTTGTAGATTTTCTTTCGCCTTTGTAAAAAACTTCTCCTTCACCAATTAGTGTTAGAGCCAAATGGGATAGCTGAACTAAATCTCCACTTGCTCCAACTCCTCCGTGTTCAAAAATTAACGGAGTAATATCTTTATTTATAAAATCTTTCATTAAATGAATTACCGACGGATGTACGCCAGAATTACCTAAAGAAAGTGTATTTAATCGTGCCAGAATTGCTGCTTTTACTAAAACAGGATTTAAAGGTTTACCGGTTCCAGACGAGTGACTTCTTATTAAATTATATTGTAGTTGAATTTGGTCTTCGTCTTTAATACGATATTGTGCCATTGGTCCAAAACCAGTGTTTACGCCATAAATAATTTTATTTTTTGAGAACTCTTTCAAGAAGTCAAAGCTTTCATTTACGCGGTCTAAGACAATTTTACTGATGTTAATTTTAGTATTACCAAAGATTATGGATTCAAATTCTTTTAAACTTAAATATTCGCCAATTGTATTCATTTAACCCTTTTTGATTATACTAAATTAATTTTATTTATTAAAATAAATGTAGTTATTTTGATGATGGCAAATGTAAGTTAATAATTAATAGCAATTCGTATATGTTAAAGGAGTTTGTTGATGTGTTAGTAATAGGTGCGGGGCCATCTGGATGTGTATCGGCTGCTTATTTGCATAAGAATAATTGCAAAATAAAGGTTGTTGAAAAGACAAAATTCCCTAGAATTGTTGTTGGTGAGAGTTTGATACCAAGAGTTATGGACCACTTTGCCGAAGCTGAGTTATTTGATAGTTTAAATGCTATGAATTTCGAAAAGAAGCTAGGCGCACGATTTATTAGAGGAAATGAAATTTGTGTTTTTGATTTTTCTAATAAATTTTCTGAAGGTTGGGATTGGACCTGGCAAGTACCCAGGGCTGATTTTGACAATACAATGGCTCAGGAATTAATACGAAAAGGAATTGATTTAGAATTTGAGTCAGAGGTAATTGAAGTTTCTTTTGAAGGAAGTAATTCAAAAACAATTGTAAAGGATAGGGATGGAAATTTAAAAGAGATTCATGCCAAGTTTATTATAGATTCAAGTGGGTACGGTAGAGTTTTGCCAAGACTTTTAGATTTGGATAAACCGTCAGCATTAGATCCGCATTCTTCTATTTTTACACACGTAAAAGATAGTAACAGACCAGAAGGCGAAGAAGGAACATTAATTTCATTTGATGTTCTTGAAACCGAAGTTTGGCTATGGGTGATTCCTTTCTCTAATGGAAACACAAGTTTGGGAGTTGTAGGCCCTACAGATTTTATCAATTCACTTTCTGAAAACAAGAATAATGGTGAAGCTTTAAAAAATGCAATTCAACTTTCGGATTATTATATTAAAAGATTTGGCGGAACTGAATTTTTATTCGAACCTATAAAGTTAGAAAATTATTCACGCTCAGTAAAGAAAATGTATGGAGATGGATTTGCATTAACTGGAAATAGTACTGAATTCTTGGATCCAGTATTTTCATCGGGAGTTGCTTTTGCAACAGAATCGGGTATGCTTGCTGCAAAACTGTATTTGAAGCAGTCTCAACAAGGTATTGTTGTAGATTGGGAAACAGAATTTACCGCTTATATGAAGCGTGGAATTAATGTTTTTACGACTTACGTAAAAGAATGGTATACAGGGAATTTACAAACTTTATTTTTTCATCAACCAGAGAATCCAGATGTAAAACGTAAAATCTGTGCTGTACTTGCGGGATATGTTTGGGATGAAGAAAATCCATTTGTAAAAAAACATGATAATGTAATTAAAAACATGGCTTACCTTTTAAATATGGAAAGCAAGAAATAAAAGAAACCCTAGTTTTTACTAGGGTTTTCTATTTGCATCTTATTTGATCTTTGATCTATTTAGTACTACTCTAATTCTTACCAGAACTTAACATATAAAGAGGCTATTATTAATAAAGTAATTACAATCAATACTGTTGTTTGTGGTTTTAATTTAAACATTGAGGTATCTAATTCAAAAGCTTTTGGATTTACTTTTGGACCTGCAAAACTTACAAGAACCATGGCCAGTGTAGTAAAGAAGAAAGACAATCCCATACAAATATGGAACGGAATTTCATATGCTCCTTTACCGTTTGGATAAGCAGTGTATAATAATGTATCATTTCCAAAAAGCATTGGAGCATATTCATTAAATAAAACCGATAATACAAATCCTAAAATTACACCAACAATAGCTGCGGTTCCAGTAGTTCTTTTCCAAAACATACCAAGAATAAACATAGCAAAAACTCCAGGGCTTATAAAGCCAGTATATTTTTGGATGTATGTAAATCCGCCAACACCACCAATTCCTAGAATATCATTCCAAGTAAATAAAACAGCCAATAACATTGCAGCAAAAACAGCAATTCGACCAATGTTTACTTGTTGTTTTTCACCAGCTTCTTTTTGGATGTATTTTTTATGAATATCTAAAGTGTAAATAGTCGAAATACTATTTACTTTACCTGCCAATGAGGCTACAATTGCAGCAGTCAAGGCAGCGACTGAAAGCCCTTTTAATCCTGTTGGTAAAAAAGTTAATACAGCAGAGTAGGCGCCATCTTTTCCTCCAACAAGTTGAGGTAAATGACCATTTTGATATAAAACATAAGCTGCAATACCAGGTAGCATAACAATCACAGGCATTAATAATTTTAAGAAACCTGCAAATAAAATACCAGTACGAGCAGTTTGTAAGTCGGCGCCAAGTGCTCTTTGAGTAATGTATTGATTGCAACCCCAATAGTTAAGGTTTATGATCCAAATACCAGCAACGTAGGATAATAAACCAGGAAAAGTTAAATATTTATCTATTTCTAGTTGAGAAGAAGTTGCGGTTGGTTTCGGTATTATCATTTTAAAATGTTCTGGCGCTTCTTGCATCAAAACTTTAAAACCTGCAATTGCATTTTGCCCCACACCAAAATAGTGTCCAACAGTCGTTAAAGCGATATAAGAAGTTACTAATCCACCTATGATTAGTACGGCTACCTGAATAACATCAGTATAAGCAACTACTTTCATTCCGCCTAAGGAAATTATCAAAGCAAAAAGAGCCAATCCTACCATAATAACATGGAGGTATTCTCCTCCTGCTAATCCATTAATAGCAACAGCTCCTAAGTATAAAATAGAAGTCAGGTTTACAAAAACATACAAAAACAGCCAAAAGACAGCCATAATCAAAGCAGTCGATTCATTATAACGTGTTTTTAAAAATTGAGGCATGGTGTATATCTTATTTTTAAGATAAACAGGAATAAACCATACAGCAACTATTATTAAAGTTATAGCGGCAACCCATTCGTACGCAGCGACAGCAATCCCCAGAAAGAAACCTTCGCCACTCATTCCGATAAACTGTTCTGCTGAAATATTAGATGCAATTAATGAAGCGCCAATTGCCCACCAAGTCAGGTTTCCTTCGGCAAGAAAATAAGCTTTGGCATCTTTTTCATCTTTTTTGCGTTTTCGATATATGGTGTAACCGTAAGTTGATACTACAATAAAGTAGATTATAAAAACCGCATAATCTGCGAAGGCAAGGTTTTGGTTCATGGTTAATAGTGTTTAAGGAGGAAATTTATATAAGGTATTTCGTGGTTATAGTTATTGGTTTTTTTAAATAGATTGAAATTTGTAAATTGTTTTATGATGGTATTTATCTTCTTTTTTTAATATTGAATTAGGAAAGTTACTGTGATTTGGAGCATCAGGATAGTTCTGAGCTTCAAAACAAATACCGCTTAAAGAGTGATAAGTGACGTTTTCTTTTCCTTTTATTTCGGTTGAGCAATTACCACCTACAAATACATGAACACTTGGTTGATCGGTATAAACAGTCATTCGTAATCCGTTTGTTGGACTATAAAGTGCAGCGGCAATATCATTTTTGGTCTCTATTACAAATGAATTATCA
Source organism: Flavobacterium frigoritolerans (assembly GCF_025847275.1). GTDB lineage: Bacteria > Bacteroidota > Bacteroidia > Flavobacteriales > Flavobacteriaceae > Flavobacterium > Flavobacterium frigoritolerans. The sequence continues at coordinate 20,216 of NZ_JAOZEV010000005.1, read as the reverse complement.
ATAATAGGAGGGCAGTTTGCAGGAGTTCTAAAATCGAAAGGATGATTAAGAAGATTTAATATATTTCCTGTTGGGATATTTTCGTGAGTTGTTTCTAATATTTTATCAGAGTTTACAATCATTTCTTGGTCTGCAACGCTAGAGCCATGTCCGTTAAGATTAAAATAACTATGATTTGTTAAATTTATAATGGTATCAGCTGTCGTAGTTGCATTGTATTCTAGTTGGAACTCATTGTCTTCAGATAATGTATAAGTTAGACTTACAGATAAATCTCCAGGATAATTTTCTTCATTAGCAGGACTTAAAAGAGTCATTGTTATTGATGGGTTTTCACCTTCGGTAATTGTTTTGACTTCCCATCTTTTTTGGGAAAAACCAACAATTCCACCATGAATAGAATGATTGTTATTGTTTTTGTTCAAAAGATATGTTTTATCATTAAGAGTAAAAGCCCCATTGTTTATTCTGCCAGCATAACGACCTATAATAGCCCCAAAATAGGGAGCACCCGATAAAGAATACGATTTTAAATATTTATCTAAATTGTCAAAGCCTAAAACTACATCTATAAGTTCTCCATTTTCAAGAGGAATCATTAATGAAGTAACGGTTGCGCCATAGTCGATAATTGTGGCTTGCATACCATTTTTGTTAGTTAATTTATAAGAATGAATAGCATTATTGTCGGGCAACACACCAAATAATTCTTTTGTGTTTATGTTAGTAAAATGTGATTTGTGTTTTATTTTCATTATTTTTTTGTGAAAAATGAAATTCAAAAATATGTATATATTGACACGATTCATACCAGCACCTACCAGTTTTTTGTATATTGCATAAAAACCAAACCTTTTATGAATATAATTTCTATCCAAAATAATCTAGGTATTCCTAAATACAAGCAGATTATAGCTTCTGTTGAGAGCAGTATTAATAAGAAAAACTTAAAGAAAGGCGATAGACTACCATCAGTTAATAAAGTGTGTTTAGCCTTTTCTTTGTCAAGAGATACTGTCTTGCAGGCTTATGATGAATTAAAAAAGAGAGGTATTATTTATGCCATACCAGGAAAGGGATATTATATTAAAAGTGTTGAAATCACGATTAAAGAGCGGGTTTTTTTACTTTTTGATGAATTGAATAATTTTAAAGAAGATATTTATATTTCCTTTTTGAGAAATATAGGGGAAGAAGTGCAGGTTGATATCTTTTTTTATTATTTCAATACTAAGGTTTTTAAGAAACTAATAAATGACAATAACGGAGCATATACTAAATATATAATAATGCCAACCGATTTGGCAGATGCAGCCTCTTGTATAAATACCCTACCAGTAAATGAAGTTTATATTTTGGATCAGACTAGTGAAGCTTTAAAAGCATATCCATCAGTTTGCCAGAATTTCCCAAAAGATATTTACGATGCGTTAGTAAAAGGAAAAACTAAACTAGATAAATATAAGAAGCTTATTATGATTTTTCCAGGATTTAGAGAACCTTTGGGAATGAAAGTTGGGTTTTTGAATTTTTGTAATGATTTTTCATTTGATAATGAAGTCATCACTGAGTTTAGAGAAAGAGAGGTTAAAGTAGGAGAGGTATATATAATTCCTAATGATAGGGATTTGGTTCGGGTTATCGAAAAATCTAAACGCCAAGATTTAAAACTGGGAGTTGATTTTGGAATTATCTCTTACAATGAAACGCCATTAAAAAAAGTAGTAGAAAACGGGATAACAACTATTTCAACAAATTTTGAAGAAATGGGAAAAATTATGGCAAAGATGGTTTTGTCAGGAAAAAAACAGAACATCGAAAACAAATCCTCTTTGATTATGCGTAATTCATTGTAATCAGAAGTTTTGTTATTGTAGTTTTTTAAATTTAAAATAATTATGGGATTTAAACATTTATTTAAAGCAGAGGTCAAATGGAAATCTAATGAAGATGAGACGAAACTTAATCCTAAAAATCATGAGATCATAATTGAGGGCAAACCTAAATTAAGCGTCTCTGCCGCAAAAGCTTTTAAAGGCGATCCAAAGTTATATAATCCAGAAGATATGCTATTGAGCAGTCTTGTTTCCTGTCATATGATGTCGTATTTCTATGTTTGCAGTCAAAATGGGATCGAAGTGCTTGCTTATTCAGATAACGCTGAGGCTATTCTAGAAGTTGAGTTTGATGGAAGTGGGCGCTTTACGGAAGTTCGATTGAATCCAAAAGTTACAATTGCTAATCCAGATAAAATTCAACTTGCATTAGAGCTACATAAAAAAGCAAACCAATTATGTTTTATAGCCAATTCATGCAATTTCCCAGTTTTGCATAACCCAAGTTGCGAAGTTATTTAAGCGATATACGGGATGTCCGTTCATTTTAATTGTACTGATGTTGTATATGTGAAATGGTTTTTATGTTTACTTAGGATAGTAGGTAGTTAGTGGTTGTTTGAATAATATTTTGAGGATAAAAAGAGAGGGATTTTAATCCATAAAAAAAGTTATTTTTGCAAAAAAAATACCCATAAAAAAATCTATTTTAATTTACATTTAAGATAAATACGATCATATTTGTAGAAAGGAATAAATGGTATAATTCATATCTTAAATCCACATATAATTAAAAAATGTTTTTTAACTCAATCAATTTTGCAATATTTTTACCTATAGTATTCATTTTCTATTGGTTTGTAACAAATAAGTCGCTTAAATTTCAGAATATTTTACTATTATCTTCAAGTTACTTTTTTTATGCTTGTTGGGACTGGAGATTTTTATTTCTTTTGATGTTTTCTACATTATTGGACTATTATACAGGTCTAAAAATGGATGATACAGAGAGTAAGAAAGCTAAAAAAGTTTGGTTTTGGCTGAGTATTTGTATTAATCTAGGGTTTCTAGGAGTTTTTAAATATTATAATTTTTTTGCAGAATCATTTGCAGAAGCGGTTTCGAATTTAGGATTGCAAGTTAATCCTTGGACATTAAAGGTTATTTTACCTGTTGGTATTTCATTTTATACTTTTCATGGTTTGTCGTATGTAATTGATGTTTATAAAGGACGAATTAAAGCAGAGAAGAATTTTATTGATTATTCAGTTTTTGTTAGTTTTTTTCCGCTGCTTGTTGCAGGGCCAATTGAGAGGGCTTCTCACTTACTGCCTCAAATTAAGAAAAAAAGGGTATTCAATTATGAGCAAGCTGTTGATGGTTTAAGACAAATTTTATGGGGGTTATTTAAAAAAGTAGTTATTGCTGATTTATGTGCTATTTATGCGAATACAGTTTTTAACGATTCTGCAAATTATTCGGGTAGCACATTACTAGTGGGAGCTATACTTTTTACATTTCAGATTTATGGTGATTTTTCTGGGTATTCAGATATTGCTTTAGGAACTGCAAGGCTTTTTGGTATTGATTTATTAAGAAATTTTGCATTTCCATATTTTTCAAGAGATATTGCAGAGTTTTGGAGACGATGGCATATGTCACTATCAACTTGGTTTAGAGACTACTTATATATTCCATTAGGAGGAAGTAAAGGCGGTATGTGGATGAAAGTTAGGAACACTTTTATAATATTTATTGTAAGTGGTTTTTGGCATGGCGCGAACTGGACTTTCATTATTTGGGGTTTTTTAAATGCCCTGTATATTATGCCTTCGATAATTTTTAATACTAATAGAAATAACCTTGATATTGTGGCTCAGGGTAAATATTTCCCTACTAGTAAGGAGCTTATTTCAATGATGATAACTTTCAGCTTAACTGTCTTTGCTTGGATTTTCTTTAGATCTGAGAGCATAGAACATGCTATGACTATTATTACTAAAATATTTTCTAAATCATTATTTTCGATTCCTTATTTTTCCAGTATTGGTTTAACTCCAAGTTTGATATTGTTACTTATAGCATTCTTAATTATTGAATGGATTGGTAGAGAAGAGCAATTTGCAATAGCTAAATTTGGACTAAGATTACCCAAAGCAATTAGATGGGGATTTTATTATGCAATTGTATTTACCATATTCTATTTTGCTGGTTCGGAGCAACAATTTATTTATTTCCAGTTTTAATTATGAGAAAATTTATCAAACTTGTTATTATTTTTCTAGCTCCAATTATTTTATTGACAATATTTATGGAGCTTTTATCAAGAACAATACCTAATGATTATTCATATAAAAATGAATATTTAGAGTATAATTCAGATAAAGTGGAAGTTCTTTTTTTAGGTAGTTCACATACTTATTATGGTATTGATCCACAATATATCAAAAAGAAAAGTTTTAATGCAGCACATGTTTCGCAGCCATTAGATTATGATTTAGCTATTCTATCAAAATATAATAAAAAATGGAGTAATCTTAAATATATTATAGTACCGGTTGATTATTTTTCTTTGTATTCTACGCTTGATTCTGGAGTAGAAAAATGGCGAAAAAAAGAGTACAAAATTTATTATGATATAGATTTAAATACTAACATGTATTATAATTTTGAAATTATCAATGGGAAATTAAAGGAGCATATATCTAGAATTAAGAAGTATTATATCAAGGGAATAAATGGTGTAACTTGTAATAAATTGGGTTGGGGCACAAGTTATAAATCGATCGAAAGTAAGAATTTAGAGGAAACTGGAGTTACTGCAGCTGAAAGACACACTATAAACATAGAAAACAATTTATATTATAAAGAGAATATTGAAACATTAAATAAACTTGTTCAGTTTGCTGAATCTAGAAACGTTAAAGTAATTTTTATTACATCTCCTGCTTATAAAACATATATAGATAATCTTGAGCCAAAACAAATAAATAACACGATTTATACGATGACTCAGTTAACAAATAAAAGCAAAAACACGATTTATTATAATCTACTTAATGATAAGTCATTTGTGAGTAAAGACTTTTATGATGCTGATCATTTGAATGAAATAGGAGCGAAAAAATTATCAGGAATTATTAATGATTTAATTAATATAGAAGATAAGAATTAAAAAGGATAATTTTAATTAACAAAGAGAATATTTGTTAATTAAGTATTAGTACATCTTTTTGAGAAACGTAGTAAAATGAATTTGATATAAAATAAAAATCCGTCAAGTATAATACAAGACGGATTTAATATTTTGAAAGGAGATCGGTTTACTCTATTTCAGAAACTCTCATGGTGTTTACCATTCCTTTATCTTTAATAGGCATTGCAGCCAAGTTGATTAGGTAATCACCTTTTGCAACATATCCCTTATCTTTTACGATTTGATTTACATCAGTTACAGTATCATCGGTACTTACATCTTTGTCATAGTAATAAGATTTAACTCCCCATAAAAGACTTAACTGAGTTAAGATTCTTCTGTTAGAAGTAAATACTAAAATATGAGCAGATGGTCTCCAAGCCGAAATTTGGAAAGCAGTATATCCACTGTTTGTAAGTGTACAAATTGCTTTAGCTTTTATAGCATTTGCCATAATAGCTGCTTGCTGACAAATTGTTTTAGTAATAAAACGATTTGTTTTTATTTGTGGAGTGTTTTGTGGAACATGAATTAGCGGAGAGTCTTCAACAGCTTCGATAATTTGTGTCATTTTTTGGATAACCTGAACAGGGTAATTTCCTGCAGCAGTTTCGCCAGAAAGCATTACAGCATCAGCACCATCCATAACAGAGTTAGCAACGTCATTTACTTCAGCACGAGTAGGTGTCAAGCTAGTGATCATTGTTTCCATCATTTGTGTTGCCACAATTACTGGAATACGAGCTGTTTTTGCTCTACGGATTAATTCTTTTTGAACTAAAGGTACTTCGTGAGCAGGAAGTTCAACTCCTAAATCTCCACGAGCAACCATTAAAGCGTCGCAATAAGCAACGATTTTATCCATATTCTCTAATGCTTCAGGCATTTCGATTTTAGCAACGATTGGAATTTTAACATCAGAGTGTTTTGCGATTAACTCTTGTAAGTCTTGTAAGTCACGTGGTGTTTTTACAAATGAAAGAGCAATCCAATCTACTTTTTGTTCAATAGCAAAAATTGCATCAGCGATATCTTTCTCAGTTAATGCAGGTAAAGATATTTTAGTATTAGGAAGGTTAACTCCTTTTTTAGATTTTAGTTCACCACCTTGAATTACTACAGCAGTAACTTCAGTTTTTTTATCAGTAGTAAGGATTTCAAAGATAAGTTTTCCATCATCAAGTAAAATGCGCTCTCCAGGATTTACATCATTTGGAAAGTTTTGGTACTTCATGAAAACTTTTTTAGCAGTACCGATAATGTCTTCAGCAGTAGTAAAAGTGATTATATCACCATCATTTACTACAACACCTTCTTCCATTACTCCTACACGAAGTTTAGGGCCTTGTAAATCTCCAAGTATAGCTGTGGTATAACCAAACTCTTCGTTAAGTCCTCTAATGATATTGATTTTCTCCTTTACACCTTCGTAATCTGCATGCGAAAAATTAACTCTAAATACATTCACACCTGCTTCGATCATGTCTTTTATGATCTCTCTAGTACCACATGCAGGGCCAAGTGTGGCTACAATTTTGGTTTTTTTGTTTGTAAGCATTTCTATTAAAAAATTAAATTGTTTTTTGATTTTATTTTATTCGTATCAACTATATAAACCGTTGAGATGGTATCAATGGTATTTAATATTTGTTGTATTTTTAATATATCGAAAGCTTCCTCACTCTTTTCAATTTTTAAAAAATAATCAACCTTTTTAAACTCAGGTAGTAAATATACTTTGGTGGCTACTTCCATCGAAGTATCTGAAAATAAATCCTGATTGTCATTTGGTGTATTTTGAATGACTTCGTTTTTATTCTGAATTAAATCCCAGTAAAGTTCTTTTTCTTCGTCATAATAATCAAATCGTGAAAAATGAGTCTCACCTTCTTTCACATTAATTTGAATTTCATTTTTACTCTTACTCAAAAGAACCGGGAAGTTTTGATTGATAAAATAAGCCAATCTATAGTCTTCCATTGAAGTATGTATGGCAATCAAATTATAATCAATTTCATCAAATTCGCCTAATTCTAATTTATGAATAGCCATTTCCTGAAAAAATAAGTTGTAAATATACTATTTCTATTGCTGGTTCAATAGTTAAGATTGGTATGTTTTTGTTAATTTATAAACGAAAACGATATAGTTTTAAGAAAATCGAGTTTATTTCTTGTCCATTTTTTCTTGAAAAGCAAAATAGGCACGTTGAGATGCCTTCTCTTCAGCTTTCTTTTTGGAAGTTGCTCGCGCTCTTGCGACTACTTTATCATCAATACTTAATTTTACGCCAAATAAACGTTCACCACCAATGCCATTATCTTCAAAAATATCGTAATGGAATATTTTTTTCTCTTTTTGGCACCATTCGATAACTAGGCTTTTGTAGCTTATTACTTTTCCCTCAAGTCGGGTAATGTCTACATATGGACTAATTACACTATTCTGAATGAATTTTTCACAATAAGAATAGCCTCTGTCTAAATAAATAGCTCCTATGAGCGACTCGAAGATGTTACCATGAATGTTTTCTCCAAAATGTTGCAGAGGTACTTTACTTTCGATAAACTGAACAAGATTTAAATCCTTTCCAAGGTCGTTTAAATGCTCTCTACTTACGATTTTCGAACGCATTTTGGTTAAGTAACCTTCATCTCCAGCAGGAGCTTTGTTGAATAAATGCGCAGCAATTACAGCACTTAACATTGCGTCTCCCAGAAATTCTAGACGTTCGTAGTTAATAGGATGTCCGTTTTCATCCAGTCTATTAGAAGAGCGATGTGTAAATGCTTTCTTATAAAATTGTATGGAAATAGGCGGAAATCCAAGTATTTTTTGAATAGAATCAAAAAAAATCCCGTCTTCTTGAGAACGGGATTTTGAAAATATTTTTTTGAAAATACTCATACGAAAATTAGTCAACTAATTTTTTAAATAAAACACAAGCATTGTGACCTCCAAAACCGAAAGTATTGCTCATAGCAACATTAACTTCTCTATGTTGAGGTTTGTTTAGTGTTAAATTTAATGAAGGATCTATTCTCTCATCAACAACCGTATGGTTGATTGTTGGAGGTATAATACCGTGCTTCATTGCTAGGATAGAAGCAATTGCTTCGATAGCTCCAGCAGCACCAAGTAAGTGTCCAGTCATGGATTTAGTAGAGTTGATATTGATGTTTTTAGCATGATCGCCAAAAACAGCACTAATCGCTTTTAATTCGGCAACATCACCAAGTGGAGTAGATGTACCGTGCGTATTAATATGATCAACATCTTCAGGTTTCATACGAGCATCACGTAATGTATTGTTCATTACAGCAATAACTCCAAGTCCTTCTGGATGTGGTGCAGTTAAGTGGTATGCATCAGATGACATTCCGCCTCCGCCAATTTCGCAATAAATTTTTGCTCCACGTGCTTTTGCGTGTTCGTAATCTTCAAGTACCAATGCTCCAGCTCCTTCACCTAAAACAAAACCATCACGTGTAGCATCAAAAGGTCTTGAAGCAGTCTCAGGGCTTTCGTTTCTAGTTGATAAAGCGTGCATAGAGTTAAAACCTCCCATTCCTGCAATTGTGATAGCAGCTTCAGATCCACCAGAGATGATAACATCGCACATTCCTAAACGAATGTAGTTGAAAGCATCAATAAGTGCATTGGCAGAAGAAGCACAAGCAGAAACAGTTGTATAATTTGGTCCCATATAGCCATTTCTCATAGAAATGTGTGCCGGGGCAATATCAGCAATCATTTTAGGAATAAAAAACGGATTGAATTTTGGTGTTCCGTCTCCTTTAGCATAGTACATTACCTCTTCTTGAAAAGTTTCTAAACCACCAATTCCAGCTCCCCAGATAACACCAACTCTTTGTTTGTCGATATTGTCATCTGTAAGTCCAGCATCTTTTATAGCTTCATCACTTGCAGCAACAGCATATTGTGCAAATTTATCAAGTCTACGTGATTCTTTACGATCCATAAAATCTTCGATGTTGAAGTTTTTTACTTCACAGGCAAATTTCGTTTTATGTTTTTCTGTATCGTAATACGTTATTGGGGCAGCACCGCTAACTCCATTAATAAGCGCGTTCCAATACTCCTGAATGTTATTTCCAATAGGAGTAAGTGCGCCTAATCCTGTTACAACAACTCGCCTTAATACCATAAATAATGTGTTTTATTAGCTTTAAACAAATAAAACCCATGCTTCCTTGATTGTATTATATTACAAAAGAGCCATGGGTATTACAATATAAATATATTTTTTTGATTGAAAATCAACCCAAAATTTAAATTTTTATAAAAAATAATAACACCCGACTTTTTATAATTTATAAAAAAATCGGGTGGAAATTTATTATTTTTTAGCTTCTTCGATGTAAGAAATAGCTTGACCAACAGTAGCAATGTTTTCTGCTTGATCGTCTGGAATTTGAATATCAAATTCTTTTTCGAACTCCATAATAAGCTCAACAGTGTCTAATGAGTCAGCTCCTAAATCATTAGTGAAGCTTGCTTCTGTTACAACTTCGTTTTCGTCAACACCTAATTTGTCTACGATAATCGCTTTTACTCTTGATGCAATGTCTGACATAATCTTTAATTTTAGAATTTAATTTGTTGGCAAAAATAAAAAACTTTATTTTAAAACCACGATTTAGTTAATAAATGTAACACTAATTTATAAAATTTATTTCAACAAAGGGATTGGAATGTTATTTATTTTGGTTTTTTATTCCGTTTTTTGCAAAAAATAAATTAATTCTAGTATGAAAAAAATAATCGTTTTTGCTTCAGGATCAGGAAGTAACGCTGAAAACATAATAAAATATTTTGCTGAAACACAAATCGCAAATGTGGTTTCTGTGTTTACTAATAACGCAAATGCGAAAGTAATTGAAAGAGCCAAAAACTATCATGTTGAGGTCGAAATTTTCACTAAAACAGAATTAATTGAAGGCAATGTACTACAAAAAGTAAAATTAATTGACCCCGATTTGATTATTCTGGCTGGTTTCCTGCTTCAATTCCCAAAACACATTATCGAGGCATATCCTGATAAAATAATTAATATACATCCAGCTCTATTGCCTAATTATGGAGGTAAGGGAATGTATGGGATGCACATTCACAGGGCGATAGTGGAAAATAAGGAAAAAGAGACAGGAATAAGCATTCATTATGTAAATGAGAATTATGATGAGGGAGCAATTATCTTTCAGGAAAAAGTAATTCTAACAGATACAGATACAGCAGAAGATGTAGCGGCTAAAATACATGAACTAGAACAAAAACACTTTCCGGAAGTTATTCATAGGCTGGTAGAAGCCTTAGATATTTAGACTACTTAAGATTAGTTAGATTGTTGTTTTTATTCTAGGTTTGAAAAAAGAATAAAAAAAGATAAAATTGTTTTTTGTTTCGCTTGAAAAAGTAAATAGAAACAGAATTTTTTTCTTTCTAAGTATTTAGAAAGAAAGTCGACTTTATAGTTCAAGAAGTCTAACAGTCCAAAAAATTAAAATCTAACTAATCTTAAGTAGTCTAAAAAGCGAAGCAAGTCTAAGAAGTCTAAAAATCTAAGAAGTCTAAAATGAATCAACACGAAGTACATATATATACAGATGGTGCAGCTAAGGGTAATCCTGGCAATGGGGGATATGGAGTCGTTATGGAATTGGTTGGAACGCCACATAAAAAGGAATATTATGAAGGATTTCGTCTAACAACAAATAATAGAATGGAACTATTGGCTGTAATAGTCGGTCTTGAAAAGCTTAAAAAGCCAAATATGAAAGTTCTTGTTATTTCGGATTCGAAATATGTGGTCGATTCTGTTTTAAAAAAATGGGTTTTTGGTTGGGAGAAGAAAAAATTTGTAGGTAGAAAAAATCCTGATTTATGGAAACGTTTTTTAGTTATTTATAGAAAACACCAAGTAGATTTTAAGTGGATAAAAGGGCATAATAATCATCCTCAAAACGAACGCTGTGATGAATTGGCTGTTATGGCTTCGATGCAAAAGCAACTTTCAATAGATGCTTATTATGAAAATGTAGGTTCCAAAGAAGCATAAAAAAATAACGTGCCGAAAAAAGGATTTCCAAGGCACGTTATTTCATTGAAATTAATTTAGGACTAATTGTTATTTAAATCTTTTGATTTATTAAATCCAATAAGCAAACCAATTCCGGACATTGTAAAAATAGTAGCAGGATATACAACACCATCCTGAAGAGAGGTGTATGTTGTAATGAGTAAGGCTATAAAAATTCCTATTCCACTACCTATTAGCAAGAAAGCCAAATTTAAAACAAGTATTTTCCATATAGGAGTATTGTTGTTTTTGCCATTCATAAAAATACTGGCATCTATGCCTTTTTCAATAAGAGCTAAACGTTCTCTGTTTCTTGTAGACAAAATAAGATAGGCAATTCCAAAGATCATAAAGAAAAGACTAATTGGTATTAAAATTTGTGGACCCATAATTTTATAATTTAATTGATTGATATTGCATATGACGAAAGAGGTTTGATAGAGGTTACAGATTTTGCTAAAATAATTTTTTTAACTTAGTTGTAACCTTAATAAGATTGTCGTCGTCATATGCAATATGGATAAAGTAAATGATCAGTATTATATCAATCAGATTCTTTTAGGAGAAACCAATAGGTTTGCAGTATTGGTTGATCGTTATAAAGATATGATTTTTACTTTGGCCATAAAGATGGTGAAAAATAGAGAGGTAGCCGAAGAAGTTTCTCAGGATACCTTCATTAAGATTTTTAATTCTTTAAATAAGTTTAAAGGAGATTCTAAGTTCTCTACCTGGATCTATAAAATTGCATACAATACATGTTTGGATTATTTGAAGAAGAATAAAAAAGAAGAACATAGCATTATTGTTGATGAACTCAATGGACATTTACTTAAAACAACTGATAATGCCTTGAGTATTTTGGAAGATCAGGAACGGAAACAGGATATTCAGAATTGTTTGAATTTATTACCAAGCGAAGAAAGTTTCTTGTTAACGCTTTTCTATTTTGAAGATCAGAATTTAAATGAAATAGGTGAGATTATGGATATTAGTGCTAATAATGTCAAAATTAAATTATTCCGAAGCAGAAAAAAATTGGCAGTTATTTTAAAAGAACAATTAGAGCCAGAAATATTAGATTATTATGACATTGGTAAGGTTTCAAAAATAAAATGAAGAATACCAATAGCATATTCTGTTAAATGACAAATGATAACTACGTATGGAAGAGAGTGATAAATATTACGAAAATCTAGTTGACAAAGTAATGGCTGGAAGTACCTTGCAGAAGCCATCTGCTGATTTTACTTCAAAAATCATGTCCCAGATTTTAATTGCAGAGAAAAATAAAACGATTGTATATAAGCCATTAATTTCAAAATCAGTTTGGATTGTAATTTTCGGATGCCTAATTGCTTTTGTCGGATATATAATTTTTACAGGAAATAAAGCAACAGATCATGAATTAAATGTAAGTACTTTGTATTATTCTAAAATAGATAATTTGATTCCAGTGTTTCAGTTTTCAAAAAACACTTCTTATGCAGTTTTAATTGTTGCTTTAATGGTTCTGATTCAGATACCGATATTGAAGAATTATTATGATAAAAAATATAGATTCTAAAACCATTTTTTTTAAGAATTACCGATTGATTTATTCTTACTATTGTAAGAAATAAATAATTATTTTTTGATTATAAGTCTTTGATTTTTAATGTTTTTGATTGTTTTATTCGGTTTTGTTTTTTAAGAAAATTTTGGTACAAAGAACCGTTGCAACTCTGAAACTTATAAAGTATCTTTGCACCTTAATTCGAAATTCATAAAATGAATAAATTACTGATTGTCGGAACAGTTGCTTTCGATGCGATTGAAACTCCTTTTGGGAAAACAGATAAAATATTAGGTGGTGCAGCGACATATATTGGTTTGTCGGCATCGTTTTTCAACCTACAATCGGCTATTGTTTCTGTAGTTGGAGATGATTTTCCTCAAGAACATTTAGATTTATTAACGTCAAGAAATATTGATATTTCTGGACTTGAAATCGTAAAAGGTGGGAAAACTTTCTTTTGGAGTGGACTTTACCATAACGATCTGAATTCAAGAGATACATTAGCAACTGAGCTTAATGTATTGGCAGATTTTCAGCCTAAAGTTCCTCAAAATTTCAAAGATGCTGATGTTGTGATGTTAGGTAATTTACATCCTCTTGTACAAAGCAGTGTTTTAGATCAAATGGAATCAAAACCAAAATTAGTAGTTTTGGATACGATGAACTTTTGGATGGATTGTGCTTTACCTGAATTATTAGACGTTATAAGACGTGTTGATGTAATTACAATCAATGATGAAGAAGCAAGACAGCTTTCTGGTGAATACTCATTAGTTAAAGCCGCTGCAAAGATTCATACTCTTGGACCAAAATATGTGGTAATCAAGAAAGGTGAGCACGGAGCGTTGTTGTTTCATGATAAAGAGGTGTTTTTTGCACCAGCATTACCTTTAGAAGATGTTTTCGATCCAACAGGAGCAGGAGACACATTTGCAGGAGGATTTGCAGGATTTATTACACAGAGTGAAAATATCTCATATGAGAATATGAAGAATGCTGTGATTTATGGATCAAATTTAGCTTCTTTCTGTGTAGAGAAATTTGGAACAGAAAGAATGGTAGCATTAGATAAAAATGAAGTAGTTGCGAGATTAAAACAATTTAAATCGCTAACTCAGTTTGACATAGAACTATAAAGAATTAAAGCCTCGTTCACGGGGCTTTTTTGATTTTGTTATTACAAAGAATAGTACAAACTACAACAACAACAACAACACACAAACACAAATACAATGAGCGACGCTTTAAAACACGAATGTGGTATAGCTTTGGTTAGACTTCTTAAACCGCTTGAATATTACAAAGAAAAGTACGGAACGGCTTTTTATGGGGTGCAAAAAATGTACCTTATGATGGAGAAGCAACATAACCGTGGACAAGATGGAGCTGGTTTTGCAAGCATCAAATTAGATGTTGAGCCAGGACAACGATACATAAGTAGAGTTCGTTCTAATCATGCACAACCAATACAAGATGTTTTTAAGCAAATAAATGAGCGTATTAATGAAGAGATGACTTTACATCCTGAATACGCAAATGATGTTGCAAAACAAAAAGAAAACATTCCATATATAGGAGAGTTATTTTTAGGACACGTTCGTTACGGAACCTTTGGTAAAAATAGTATCGAGAGCGTACATCCATTTTTACGTCAGAGTAACTGGATGCATCGTAATCTTATTTTGGCAGGTAATTTTAACATGACTAATGTTAAAGAACTTTTCGAAAATTTAGTAGAGCTGGGACAACATCCTAAAGAAATGGCGGATACGGTTACAGTGATGGAAAAAATCGGTCACTTTCTTGATAAAGAAGTAATGTCTTTATATCAAGATTGTAAACAAGAAGGATATTCTAAAAGAGAAGCTTCTCCTGTAATTGCAGATCGATTGGATATCGGAAAAATATTAATGCGTTCTGCTAAAAATTTAGATGGAGGATACGCAATGGCTGGTTTGTTAGGTCATGGTGACGCTTTTGTTTTTAGAGATCCAGCTGGAATTCGTCCTGCTTATTTTTATCAAGATGAGGAAGTAGTAGTTGTAGCATCAGAAAGACCAGTTATACAAACTGTTTTTAATGTGCCTTTTGAGAGCGTTCAGGAAATTGAACCAGGAAATGCATTAATCATTAAGAAAGATGGTAAAGTTTCGATGGAAGAAATTTTAACTCCAACGGTTAAAAAAGCATGTTCGTTTGAAAGAATCTACTTTTCTAGAGGTAGTGATGCCGAAATATATCAAGAACGTAAAAACTTAGGTAGATTAATTTTGCCTGCAGTTTTAAATGCAATTGATAGTGATACAGATAATACAGTTTTCTCTTATATTCCGAATACGGCTGAAACCTCTTTTTATGGTTTGGTCGAAGCGGCGCAAGATTTCTTGAATCAAAGAAAAAACAATTATATAATTGCCAATAGAAATACGCTAACTGCAGATACGTTGCAAGAATTACTTGCTGTAAAAATACGTACAGAGAAAGTGGCTATTAAAGATGCTAAATTAAGAACCTTTATTACAGAGGATAGTAGTCGTGATGATTTAGTTGCTCACGTATACGATGTAACTTATGGTGTTATAAAACCAACGGATAACTTGGTGATAATTGATGATAGTATTGTTCGTGGGACAACACTTAAAATGAGCATCATAAAAATGATGGATCGTTTAAATCCAAAGCGAATTGTAATTGTATCATCGGCACCACAAATTCGTTTCCCAGATTGTTATGGAATCGATATGGCAAAATTAGAAGGATTGGTAGCTTTTAGAGCAGCTCTAGAATTGCTAAAAGAACGTAATTTATATCATATAGTAGATGAGGTTTACGCGAAGTGTAAAGCACAGGAGAATTTTTTAGACAGTGATGTTGTAAATTATGTTACTGCAATTTATGCTCCATTTGAACCACAAGAAGTCTCAGATAAAATTGCAGAAATGTTAAGTTCACCAGAGATAAATGCCGAAGTAAAAATCATATTCCAAACAGTAGAAGATTTGCATATTGCATGTCCTAAAAACCTTGGAGATTGGTACTTTACAGGAGATTACCCTACGCCGGGAGGGAATAGAGTAGTGAATCGTGCTTTTATGAATTTTTATGAAGGAAAAGACGCAAGAGCGTATTAAAAAAACATAATAAAAGGTTAAAACGTGCATTTCATCGGTTTTTTTTACCGTTTATCTTAATTGTTTGGAAGAAATGCACTGCTAACATACTTTTGAAGAACCATAACATTAGTAGGTTAAGTTTATGGTAGATTTGGGGCAAAAAGGGTGGAAGTAATTCCACCTTTTTTATTGGAATAAAGTCAAGAGAATAACTTAAAAAAGGCTCTTAGATATAAAATAAGACTAATAAACGTTTTTTTTTGTAGTTCAACAGAAATATTTGGTATAGCTACAATGTCAACATACATTTGAAGAACCATAACATTAGTAGGTTAAGTTTATGGTAGATTTGGGGCAAAAAAGGTGAAAGAAATTTCACCTTTTTTATTTTTATTTTTTTAGAAAAAAGAAATAGATTATAGAATAAGGACGAAATGCATAGATAAAAAAAGACGAGTACCTTTTGGCACTCGTCTTTTCTCTTTATTCTATAATCTATTTTCGACTATTTGTCTAAAGCATATCTTCTTGAAACTTCAGTCCAGTTAATTACATTGAAAAAAGCTTCAATATAATCAGGTCTTCTGTTTTGGTAGTTTAAGTAGTAAGCATGTTCCCAAACATCCATTCCTAAGATTGGAGTTCCTTCGCAACCAACTTCTGGCATTAAAGGATTGTCTTGGTTTGGTGTTCCGCAAACATCTAATTTTCCTCCTTTAAGTACACATAACCAAGCCCATCCAGAACCAAATTGTGTTGCACCAG
Source organism: Flavobacterium frigoritolerans (assembly GCF_025847275.1). Lineage (GTDB taxonomy): Bacteria > Bacteroidota > Bacteroidia > Flavobacteriales > Flavobacteriaceae > Flavobacterium > Flavobacterium frigoritolerans. The sequence continues at coordinate 3,649 of NZ_JAOZEV010000005.1, read as the reverse complement.
CTTTAGCAAACTTAGCTTTGAATTCTTCAAAAGTTCCAAAAGAAGCTTCAATAGCTGCTAATAAATCCCCTGTAGGTAATCCGCCTCCGTTTGGTGACATTACAGTCCAGAATAAGTTATGGTTGTAATATCCACCACCGTTGTTACGAACTGCAGCGTTTTTTTTATCTAAATTGATTAGGATATTCTCTATTGTTTTTCCTTCTAAATCTGTACCAGCAATTGCTGCATTTAGATTTGTTGTATATGCATTATGATGTTTTGTGTGGTGGATTTCCATTGTACGAGCATCAATATGTGGTTCTAATGCATCATATGCATAAGGTAATTGTGGTAATTCGAAAGCCATAATATTATTGTTTTACGATTTATAATTAAATTTAATCCAAATTTATACATTTAACTTTGGAATAGAAAATACTATTTGACTATAATCAAATTAAATTAATTGATAATTTGATTTTCCAGTACTTATGTTTTCAGGATTTCTTACTTTCCATTATAAGTGGTCATTGTATTTTCGAGACCAGCAGTTCCGAAAGATTTGATGATTTCAGAAGCTATTTCTAAACGTTCAGGTAGTTTTGCTTTTTCTGTTTCATCCCATTCGCCTAACACATAATCAACTTGTTGGCCTTTTTTAAACTCATCACTGATTCCGAATCTAAAACGGGTATATTGTTGAGTGTTTAGGACTAAATTGATGTTTTTAAGTCCGTTATGACCTCCGTCACTTCCTTTAGGTTTAATACGAATGGTTCCGAATGAGAGATTAAGGTCATCAGTAATTACGAGGATGTTCTCTAACGGAATGTTTTCTTTGTCCATCCAGTATTTTACTGCCTTTCCGCTCAGGTTCATATAGGTGTTTGGTTTTAAAAGCAAAAAAGTTCTTCCTTTAAATTTGTATTCGGCAAGAGAGCCAAGTTTTACAGTTTCAAAAGATATGTTTTCTTTTCTAGCTAAAAAGTCAAGTATTTTAAAACCAATATTATGTCGAGTGTTAACGTATTCAGCTCCAATATTACCTAATCCTACGATTAAAAATTTCTTCATATAATCTGTTTTCTCTTCTGATTTCTCCTCTGTTTTTATTGATGAAAACAGTTTTGTTATCCATTTTATCATAAATACAAAAGTACACTTAATTAGATAATCGGGCAATTGGAAATTAGAAAATATGCCAATTAGAGAATGAGATAATTTGATAATTATGTGGATCGGGCTTTTTAGATTATTGGATTTTATGGAAAACAGGTATAAGTATAATTTTGTTTTCCCGACAAAGGAAGAATCTCTATAAGTAACCCGATAATAAGAGAAAAAGGAGAATTATTTGATTGAGTTTTGAAAAATGAAAATATAGAAGATATGCTCTATATAAAAAAAATCGCAAGATTTTTACTCAGAACCTCAGAACCTCAGAACCTTTGTAACTTTGAACCTTATAAAAAATGAGCAAAAAAAAACACCAGTTTTGCAACTGATGTTTTTTGTAATTGTTTGAAAAAAATTATTTTTTCTTTCCTTTTGCAGGAGTAGCTTTTGCAGCTTTTGCAGCTTCTTGAGCAGCTTTCATAGCAGCACGAGAGATTCTTACTTGAGCAACAACAGTGTTTTCTGGGTGCATAATTTTGTATTCTGGAGCACCAACTTTAGTAACGTATAATTTGTTACCCATTTCAAGTGGAGTGATGTCAGCCTCAACAAAATCAGGAAGATTTTTCGGTAATGCTTTTACTTTAAGTTTACGAGTGTTTAAACGTAAAACTCCTCCACCAAGAACACCTTTAGATACTCCAGTAATTTTTACTGGAACTTCCATAGTGATTTCTTTGTCATCAAATAATTGAAAGAAGTCAATGTGTAAAATTTTGTCAGATACAGGGTGTACTTGAATGTCTTGTAAAATTGCATTAAATGATTTTCCTTTTCCAAGCTCAATCACAACTGTGTGTGCGTTTGGAGTGTAAACCAAGTTTTTGAACGCTGCAGCGTCTGCTGAGAAGTGTACTGCCTGATTTCCTCCGTATAACACGCAAGGAACCGCTCCAGCATTACGTAAGGCTTTAGTTGACACTTTGCCCACGCTTTCTCTTTCTGATCCTTTAATTGTAATCGATTTCATTGTAAAAAAAATATAGTTATTAATAAATATTCTTGTTTTTTAAGCTTTAAGCAATACGCTCTAGGCTTTTTCTGCGCTAAGTAAGAAGGCTTATAGCCTATGACTTAAAGCATAATGCTCTTACATTATAAATTTTCCACTAATGGAATTGTTGTGGTGCACCATGTGCATAACTTCAGCAAAAAGAGGTGCACAACTCAACACTCTAATTTTCTTTGATTCCTTTTTTAATGGGATTGAATCGGTTACGATCAATTCACTTAATTTAGAATTCTCTATTTTCTCATAGGCATCGCCAGATAGAATAGCATGTGTACAAATAGCTCTAACACTTAATGCTCCTTTTTCGATCATTAAATCGGCTGCTTTTGCTAATGTACCACCGGTATCGATCATATCGTCTACCAATATTACGTTTCTGCCTTTCACTTCACCAATTAATTCCATGGTGTCGATAACATTGGCAACTTTTCTTTGTTTGTAACAAATCACTACATCTGATTCTAAAAATTTAGAATACGCATAAGCTCTTTTTGAACCTCCCATATCTGGAGAAGCGATTGTTAAATTTTCTAAACCTAAACTTTCTACATATGGCAGAAAGATTGTCGAGGCAAAAAGATGATCTACTGGTTTTTCAAAGAATCCTTGAATTTGATCTGCATGCAAATCCATTGTCATAATTCTTGTTGCTCCTGCAGCATCTAATAGATTGGCAACTAATTTAGCTCCAATCGGTACCCTTGGTTTGTCTTTTCTATCTTGTCTAGCCCAACCAAAATAAGGTACTACAGCTGTAATATGTCTGGCTGATGCGCGTTTTGCAGCATCAATCATAAGTAACAATTCCATCAAATTATCTGCTGTTGGAAAAGTTGAACAAACAATAAATACACGTAGCCCTCTGATAGACTCTTCATACGATGGCTGAAATTCGCCATCACTATAAGTTGACATTGTAACCTTACCTAACGGTATTCCGTATTGCGCTGCAATTTTTTCAGCAAGGTAAACACTTTTTGAACACGCAAAAATTTTAGCTTCTGGTTCTTGGTGCGACATTATAATTTGTTGTTTTGTAGTTAGTTGTGTGTGCGTCGTTTTAACGAGGTGCAAATTTATGAAATTTATTGAACACTGAAAGGAAAATTTTAAGTATTTTTATTAGAAAATGTAAAATTATTTTATAAATTTGCACCGTGTTAAAGGAACAAGGGTTTATTATAACGATAAAAACTTATTCTATTGCGTTAAAATGATCACTTTTATTTTATAAAAAAGATTGTTTTTTCGTCTGCTAAGCCCGGATGGCGGAATTGGTAGACGCGCTGGTCTCAAACACCTGTGGGAAACCGTGCCGGTTCGACTCCGGCTCCGGGTACAAAAACCTCTTCGTAAGAAGAGGTTTTTTTGGTTTTAGACTGTTTCTGTCAAAGCTTAATCTATTATTTTCTATGTAGTTACTGTTTTTTTTAATGAATTCAATGAGGGGATGTGATCATTGAATTAGGCTGCAATTAT
>NZ_JAOZEV010000048.1 GCF_025847275.1 Flavobacterium frigoritolerans | reverse complement strand
CCAGAGAATGCGTTTATTGGCTCAACGTAACGGAATAACTTTAAATAGTTTGATGTTAAGTAGTGTGAATATTCTCTTGAGTAAATATACAGGGCAAGATGATATTGTCATCGGTAGTGTTATGGCCAATAGACATTACATGCAAACAGAGGGACTGATTGGTTTTTTTGTCAATACACAAGTCAACAGGACACAGCTTACTAATTCTCAAAGTTTTGAAGCATTGATGCAACAAGTACATCAAGAACAAATAAATACTCAATTACATCAGGACTTACCTTTTGAGAAATTAATTGATGAATTAGGTGTTGAACGTGATATGTCAAGACATCCTGTTTTTCAGATAATGTTTATGGTTCGAAGTTTTAATAATCAAAACAAAAAAACAGAACAACAAAAAGAATATTTCAAACCTTATGAAATTGAAAGTGATTCTCAAACAGAAAAACTAGATTTATCAATTACAATAGATGATAGTCAGGATGAATTAAGAGGATTAGTTAGTTATGCGACTAGTTTATTTTGTAAAACGACCATAACAAAATTTATTAAGAATTATATTTTTTTACTTGAAAAACTTGTTGAAAAACCTACTAGTAGTTACTCTGATATAAGTATTATTGATTCAGCAGATTACAAAGAAATTGTTCACAATTGGAATGCAACCGAAAAAGAATATCCGAAGGAGAAAACGATTCAAGAGTTATTTGAAGAACAAGTAGCAAAGACTCCAAATAAAACGGCTCTAGTATTTGAAAACAAATCATTGAGTTATAATGAACTCAATGAAAAAAGCAATCAGTTAGCTCATTACATTCGAGTACAGTATGAAGAAAGGGTAGGGAAAACTTTTGTACCAAACACACTTATTGCCTTATGTCTGGACAGAAGTTTGGAAATGATAATAGGAATGTTGGCAGTACTAAAAGCTGGTGGAGCTTACGTACCTATTGATTCAAATTACCCTCAGGATAGAATCGATTATATATTGGAAGATACCAAAGTTGAATTTATTCTTATTCGGAAAAATAACAACAATTCTATTCAATTACCACAGGATAGAATCATTTGCATAGACTTAAAAGAAGAACTATACAGTAATGCAAACAACAATAATTTTAATGAATACAGTAAGTCCGATGATTTAGCGTATGTTATATATACATCAGGAACTACAGGTAAACCTAAAGGAGTTGAATTAACACATAGTAATTTGAACAATTTGACTTTCAATATCATTGAAGCTTTTGATATTGATGAGCAAACGATATCTTCTCAGATTATCTCAACGTCTTTTGATGGAGCTGTTTCAGAAATTTATCCGACATTAATTGCAGGCGGTACGCTACATATTATTTCTGAAGAGATTAAGCAAAATGGTAATCTTATGAAACACATTGCTTCAGAAGAAATTACGCATCTTACAGTTCCTGCAGATTTATTAGAATCGTTTGAATATTTAGCATTAAATAAATTAAAAACGATTCATGTTGGAGGAGGAGTTAATTCTGTTGGATGTTTGAATAGATGGAGTAATGGTCGTAAATTGATAAATGCTTATGGACCAACCGAAGGCACAGTTTACACCACGATGCACCAATACAGAGAAGGTGATTTAAATACAAAAATTGGGAAACCAATAAATAATACAAATGCTTATGTTTTAGACAGCAACAATGCTCCGGTTCCAGTTGGAGTGATTGGAGAGTTGTACATAGGAGGCGCAAGTTTATCACGTGGGTATCTAAATCGTCCAGACTTAACAGCGGAGCGTTTTATTGAGAATCCATTTGCTACCGAAGCTGATAAAGCCAAAGGCTACACCAGATTGTATAAAACAGGC